>JALHMJ010000001.1:0-258401 GCA_022844105.1 Hyphomicrobium sp.
GTCATCGTGTCGGCCCCGGTTCCGCCATTGAGTGTGTCGTTGCCGGCTCCGGTCGTCAGGATGTCGTCCCCGCCATTGCCGAACAGGCGATCGTTGCCGCCGTTGCCGATGAGCGCATTGGCGGCGTCGTTGCCCTGGATGGTGTTGGCAAGCGCATTGCCGGTGGCGTTGATGGCCGCGGTTCCGCGCAGGATGATGTTTTCGATCCCATCCTGCTCTGTCCCTGAGGCATCGAAGGAAACGGTCGCGTTGACGAGGTCCGTGCCAATTTGGCTGGCGCGCTCGATGACAAGATCATCCAGATTGTCGACTTCGTAGGTGTCGTTGCCGGCCCCACCGGTCATCGTGTCGGCACCCGCATCACCGACGAGGGTGTCGTTGCCGTCGCCTCCGTTGAGAGTGTCATCGCCGAGCCCACCAAAGATCAGGTCGGCGTTGGCGGTGCCATCGACGATGCGCGGCGTCGCCGAGGTGTCAAAAATAAACTGATTGGCGCTTAGAGCTGCAGCGGCCACACCCGTGAGGGTCATCAGCTGGGCGTTGCCATTCCAG
Source organism: Hyphomicrobium sp. (assembly GCA_022844105.1). GTDB lineage: Bacteria > Pseudomonadota > Alphaproteobacteria > Rhizobiales > Hyphomicrobiaceae > JAGVSR01. Next base: position 553 of record JALHMJ010000001.1, read on the forward strand.
AGCCCCGTCAACACCGCGTGACCCGAACCATTGGACCGAAGTAGGTAGTTGACGAGTGCTTCATGACTTGCAGGCCCCGTCGGGCCCAGATCGATCCTGTCGCCTCCCGCGATCGAGAAGTCCGTGATGGTGTCGGATTGCGCGACTGTGTCGTTGGCATCGCGCACGAACGTGTCCGCTCCAGAACCGCCGGTCAGAGTGTCGTTACCGGCCAAGCCCCTGATCGTGTCCTCTTCGTTCGTGCCATTGAGGACGTTGTCGAGTTCGTTGCCGACAATGTTGCCCGAGACGTTTGTGACCGTGACCGTGAGGTTTTGCGTGTCGATCCCACCAAAGCCGTCGGCAACCTGAACGGTGACCTGGTAGCCTGGGGTCGCGCCGTCGTTCGGCGTTTCAAAATCCGGCGCGGAGATAAAGCTCAGCTGATTGCCGACGATCTGGAACAGGCCAGCATCCTCACCGCCGTTGAGTGTGAATGTGCCAGTGTGGCCGATGTCTGCATCGGTCGATGCGAGGGTCGATACAAGAGTGGTGTTCTCGGCGACGATCGCTGTCGCGGTATCTCCGCCGGCGATTTCGGGGGCGTCGTTGAGATCGACCAGGATCGTCACATTGGCCGCTTGTGAGCCGGCGGTGTCGCCGTCGACGTCGACCAGGCGGCCCTTGTTGGAGACGTTGAGGAAGATGCCGCTCGCTGTAACCGTCAAATCAGAGTTCGTCAGCTGCTGTAGTGTGCCGGCCTGAGTGGTAAAGCCTTCCTGGCCGATGATCGTGGCGCTCAGGATGGTTGCCAGACCGTTGGTGGTGTCGGCAAGGCGAACGCCGTTGAAGGGTCTACCGTCCACCGGGCCCGCAAAGCGAAGGAAGTTCGAGAACTGGGCGCTGTCGAGCGGGAACTCCACGCGGATGGTCTGCGCGCCGATATCGACAGAAGCGAGACCAAATGGGCCGTTGCCAACGTCAGGGCCGGCGTTGGGCAAGTTCTGAAACTCGACCCCTGCGCCGACGACGGCCGTCTGGGTTGCGCCCGCGCCCGAATAGATTTCTGTCGGGGTCGTTCCGAACACGTATTCCGCTGTGAGGGTCGCGCCGGTGAATGCGGCGGTACCGTCTACGGTTTCATCGACGTCTGTGAGGTTGATCGTGAGCGCCTGGGTCACCGCTGGTGCGATGCCGTCGGACACTGAGACGGTGACCTCGAACTGCCCGTCGGGGCCTTCGAAATCCTGCGGATTGCGGAATTCGATGCGACCAGTCGTGGCGTCGATCTGGAACAGCGCGGCATCGCCGCCGGGCACGATCGCATAGGTGAGCGGGTTGTTGTTCGCGTCGGTTGCGGTGACGGTTCCAATCAGCACCTGGTTTTCAGCCGCCGTGAATAGCGGGTTCGAGGTGAACTGCGGGGCCGAGTTGGGATTGCCCGCGCCCGCCTCGAAAACAACGTCGACCCAATAATTGGCGTTGTTGAACGAACCTGTCGGAAAATTGCCGGGGCCACTGGTGGAGAACACACCATTGCCGCCCGATGTAGCACCCGCTGGTGCCGTCAGGATGCCGTCAGGGCTGCTGTCGGGTGCCGTGAAGAAACCGCCCGTGAAAGCGTACTCTTCTGCGGTGCCGTCGAAATCATAGCCATAGGACACGACGTAAGTAACACCTGCCTGAATGGCGATCGGCGTGGTCAGCGTGCCGACCTGCCAGCCGGTGGCACCCGGAGCGGAGGTGACCTGCACAGAGCCCAAGTTGACGCCCGCGCTGGTCCAAAGGTTCAGCGTGCGCACATCGGTGTCGCCGGAGTCGCCAGCGACCCGGAAATACTGCAGCTGGGTGATAACTCCGGACTGGCTGGACGAGAATTTCACCCCCAGTTCATAGTCGGAGGGATCAGTTGAACCCGACACCGCGGCCTGGCCGTCAAAGATCCTAGATCCGGCGGGCGCTGGATCATTGACATCCGTGACGGTGACGGCAATGGCCTGGGTGTCGGAAAGCGATCCGTCTGAGGCGCGGACGATGACGTCGTAGATGTTGTTGGCGCCCGCGTCGGTGGGCGCCTCGAAATTCGGCGCCGTGACAAAGCTCAGGACGCCGGTGGTCGCGTTGATCGTAAACCGGGCCTGATCCGCGCCACCGCTGATTGAATAGGTCAGAGCGTTGGCGTCCGTCGCATCCACATCGGTGACTGCGGTGGTATTCTCCGCGATCGAAATTGCGGCCGTGTCGCCGCCGCCGTTCGAGTTGATCACGGGCGTAACGTTCGGATCGTTACTGGGATCGAAAGTCACGTCCACCCAGTAGTTCGAAGACCGGAACGTCTCGTTGGGCATCACCAGCGGCGCACCGTATTCGTAAACACCATTTCCGTCGACGCCTGCGTCTCCAACGACCGAGTTCTGCGGCGCACGGATGACATCGAATGGGTCGCTGAACGCATCGTTGTCCAGGCCGTCGTAGGTGATTTCGTTGGCCGGGCTAAAGAAGCCGTTTGTGGAGACGTAGTTGTTCAGCGTCCGGTAAGAGACGATGTATTCCACGCCGGCGACGATGGCGACCGGCGCGTCGAGTGACGCAACCTGCCAGCCAGACTGACCGCTGGTCGACGTGAAGGTCACGGTGCCGAGCAGTGCGCCGTCCGAGACTCGCCACAGGTGGCCATCGCGAACATCGGTGTCGTTCGCGTCGCCCGCACCCCGGTAGTATTTCAATTCGGTGATCTCGCCGTTCTGAGCAACGGCGAATTTCATGCCGAGTTCGGTCGCTTGGTTGTCGTTGGCCTGCGTGGCGGTAACTGTTGCTTGCGGATCAAATAGGCTGAAGGTGGCGGGCGGCGTCGGTGCGGTCACCGTGACCGTATCCCGGGCCGCGACGACGTTCGCGACATTAAGGCTGTCGTCGATGGCGCGGGCCTGGACCGTGTAAGTCCCCTCGGCGGTCGGTCGCCAGGAATAGCTCCACGTCGCCCAACCATCGTTGGTCTGCGCGACCTTCCAGGTTGCACCGTTGTCGAGTGAAACTTCGACCAGGGCGACTTGGCCGCCGACGTCGGTTGCCGTGCCCGTGATAACCACCGTTGACAGGTTTGCGACGGTGTCCGGCAGGGCGGCTAAGGTGGTAGTCGCTGGTGTAAAGTCCGCAGATGCCGTGGCGAGGATGAGGCCGGCTTCGAGGCTGCCAGGCTGAATGCCCATCTCGGCGAGCAGGTTGACGGTGAACTGCTGTACCTTCGGGCTGACGATGTCAGTTTCGGCAGGGTTCGAGTAGGGTGCGGTGTTGAGTGCGTTGGCGAGGCCCCAGGTCCAGAACACGGTGCCGGCGCCGAACACGAGGGCGCCACTCTCCGCGCGGTAGAGCGTCAGATTGTGGACCTCTGTTCCCGGGGCGGTCGTGTTGCCATAATCGGTGAGGATGCGCGGCCAATCGGCCGTTGTGCGTGACAGCTCGATCAGCCCCTCAGGCCGGAACAAGGCATAGGGACCTGTCTCGGGTGAGAGGTCCCACTCGTAGCCCAGGATGCCGTCGGGCAAGGTGATCGAGCCGTCGGGGTTCTTTTCGACGTTGTTCCAGACGCGCAGTTGTGCGAGTTCGGCCGGCACCGTGATTGGCGCGCCGGTGTTATTGCCATCCGGGCCGAAAATGGTGCCCGTCAGACCGTTCTCGGGCTGACCGCCGTCACTTGCAACGCCCAACGGGTTGACGCCGCGCGGGTCACGCCAAGTACCGGTCCAGATGTCGCTTGGATCGAGATCGATCTGGGCGTTGACATCGGCGTTGGCCCAAGTTTCCTTGTAGCAAACGAGCGTGCGATAGGTGGCAATGGTGCCGTCGGGGTTCGTAAAGGAGCTGGTCTCCCAACGGACCTTCCAATAGACCTCGTTGCCGCTCATGAAGGCGAGATTGACGCCCGCGTCGCGTGCAGCTTCGACGTTGTCACGTTGCCCAGCCGACCAGTACTCGTCGTGGCCGACTGAGAGATAGCCTTGGTGGCCAATCAAATTGTCGGCGCCGAGTCGGTCGGTATCGACGCCGGCGATGTAGGAAACGTCGTAGCCGTTCTTTTCGAGCCAATAGATCGCCGCATATTCGGCGCCAAACAGATAATCCTCACCCGATGTTTGATCGGTGGTAATTGGTCGATTGTAGCTGACCTTGTAGGCTCGCCCGTCGCCGAACCCCGGCGCGTCGACGTCCGTGTTGCCGCCGTAAAAGTTCGCTCCGCCCCACGTGTTGTAAGCGTGCCAAGTGGTATCGGCCGTTTGAAAAACGAGGTCGCTCTTGGGGTCGCCCGGATTGCCGGTGCTGGTATCGCGGACGATGAACGGCAAGTGGTTGGTCAAGTTTGGCACGAGGTCAGTGCCGTCCGTCGTTTTCATCACGGCAATATAGACGCCGGAGGTGGCGTCGGCGGGGACGTCCCAGCCGGCCGAGACGGACCAGTTGCCGGCATCGACGAGCGTGCCCTGGTCGACAATGTTGCCGTTGGCATCCCGCGCCTGTGTCGCGACAACGTTAGGAGCCACCTGATCCACCGTCGTCAGTGGATTGCCGTTGGCGTCCGTTGTTATTGTCTCGACCAGTCGCGCGCCGTCGCCACCGTAGTATCCGAGGCGATAGATCTCGATGATGTAAGGACGGCCGCCCTGCCCATCCGCATTGATCTTGAAGTCCACACGCGCGTCTTGCGCCACGCTGATGTCGGTGGCGAAGCCTTCAATTCCCAACGCCGCGACTTTCCACTCGGATTGTGGAGAGCCATCGAGCAGGTTTTCTTCGACGATTCCCATCGGCGTTAACTCCCAGTACGCGATACAAAAAAGAGCGTTGCAATATCGTGACCAAGTGCCGTGGTCGGTCGTCGTTCGCCGGATTGCAAGTGACCTGGTTTGTCATGGCAAGCCCCCCGCCCGATTGAATTCGGTTTGAAGTCGAGACATGGGTTTTGGTTCGAAGACGCGCGTTCGATGTCGCGCTTCATTCGGTGGGCAGTTCGAAAATGGGACGGATTGCGGGCGGCGGGAGCGATCAGCTCAGTCATTTGAATCTACTCAACGCAAACAGATACAGACACAAAGCGAAACCGAGATATTAGTTGGTAAACGGCGGTCAGAACGGCGTGTCTGCTACTGAAACCGAGAAACAATTCGGGACCGCGATTGCTTTAGTAGAGATCACAAGTAGAGATCACACAATTCACTGCTGCATTCAGACTTTAATAATACTATAGTTAGGGGGAAAGCATAACAAGACAAAGACGCGACTTGGTGGCCACCAATGTCAAAATATCGATGATTTGAATCGGGTTTAATTACGCCAATCGGTTGTTGGCACGGTCCGTGAATTGGTGACGCCACGGAGCATTTCGTTGTGTGAAATTGTATTCGCGTTGTGTGAGTAAGAGTAAGTCCAATGGCGCAGTTGAGTATCGATAACTCGCGAGCAATTAACCCGATTGTTCAAGCCCTTCGCCGCTCCCGAGCGCTGTTCTTCAGCGTCGGACTTTTTTCCGGCGCGATCAATCTTCTGGCCTTGACCGGCTCGTTCTACATGCTGCAGGTCTACGATCGCGTGCTGCCCTCGCACAGCGTGCCAACGCTCGTCGGGTTGACCGTGTTGATGGCGGCGCTGTTTGTTGCCAACGGTTTGCTCGACTTCTTTCGCGTCCGGGTCATGAGCCGGGTGGGCGTTCGCATCGACAATGAAATGCGCGAAAAGGTGTTTCAGGCCTTGCACCTGCTGCCGCTCAAAGCACGCGCGGTCGGCGATGGTCTGCAACCGATCCGAGACCTCGATCAGATCCGCAGCTTTTTTTCCGGGATGGGGCCGACGGCATTTTTTGATTTGCCGTGGGTGCCAGTTTATCTCGGCGTCGTATTTCTTCTGCATCCGCTGCTCGGTCTCTTTGCTCTAGCGGGGGCCATGGTTCTTATTTTTCTGACTTTTTTGACGGAGCGGCGCACGACGGCTCCCATGCAGTCAGCCTCGCGGAGTGGTTCCCAGCGTTTGGCATTCGGGGAAGAGACGCGTCGCAATGCGGAGCTTATTCGCGCTTTCGGCCTTGAGAAGCGGATGCAGGACCGCTGGGAGGTTCTCAATTCGCGGCATCTGACCGACCAACTCGTGGCCTCCGATGCGGCCGGGGGCATGGGAACGGTGTCGAAGGTGCTGCGGCTGTTCCTGCAGTCGGGTATCCTCGGACTGGGCGCCTATCTCGTCATCGAAGGCCAAGTGTCCGCCGGCACGATCATCGCGGCCTCCATCATCATGTCGCGGGCGCTGGCGCCCATCGAGACGACGATTGCCCATTGGCGCGGTTTCGTGGCGGCCCGCCAGGGTTATCGCCGTCTCATCGACCTGTTCGGATCACTCGGTCTTAAAGACCCGGTCGCAACGGTTGCTCTGCCCAAGCCAAAATCCTCATTGGCGGTGCAAGGTGTTTCTGTGGCGCCGCCCGGAGATCAGCGTCCTGTCATTCAGGGCGTGAGCTTTACGCTCGACGCCGGCGATGGGCTAGGTGTCATCGGTCCAAGTGGATCGGGTAAATCGACGCTCGCTAGGGCTCTCGTCGGCATCTGGCAGCCGATGTTGATGCAGGTGCGCACGGGAGGCAGCATCAGGCTCGATGGCGCCACGCTCGATCAATGGGAGACGGACGATCTCGGGCGTCATATTGGGTACCTGCCGCAGGACGTCGCATTGTTTGCCGGCACCATCGCTGAGAACATCGCGCGGTTCGATCCGAATGCGACGAGCGATGCGATCCTTGCCGCGGCCCAATCGGCCGGCGTGCACGATTTGATCGTGCAGTTTCCAGATGGATATCAGACGACGGTGGGGGAAGGCGGCGCAGGCCTCTCTGCCGGGCAGCGTCAGCGCATCGCACTCGCGCGCGCCCTCTATGGCGACCCCTTCCTTGTCGTGCTCGATGAGCCCAACTCCAACCTCGACTCCGCCGGTGAGGTGGCTCTCACGGAAGCCATCCAATCGGTTCGGGCGCGCGGTGGGATCGCTATCGTCATCGCCCATCGATCTGCTGCCCTTGCAGCGGTGGACAAGGTTCTGTCCATGGCCAAAGGCCAAGTCCAGGCATTCGGACCCAAGAGCGAAGTCCTGCGGCAGGTTCTGCAGGCGGCGCCCATGGTCCATCCGGCACCTTCATCGCCTGCGCCATCGGTTCCGGAAACTGTTCGCATGCCGTGGGGCACTGTTACGGGCCTCAAGGTCGTTGCCGATCGGGACGTGGGAGGCAATCCATGACCAAGCCAGCCCCACGTGGCGTCGATGCCGGCGTAGCCCGCTACATGCTTGGCGGACTTGTCGTCATGTTCGGACTGGTCGGCGGACTGGGCGTCTGGGCTTCGACGACCCAGATCGCGGGTGCGGTGGTGGCGCCTGGCGTCGTGGTCGTCGAAACCAACGTCAAAAAGGTCCAGCATCCGACCGGCGGAGTTGTGGGCGAAATCTATGTGAAGAACGGCAAGCGGGTCAAAGCGGGCGATCTCTTAATCCGTTTGGATGAAACATCGACCCGGGTGAACGTCCAGATGATCACGCAGCAGTTGGACGAGCTGCTGATCCGCGATGCGCGGCTGAAGGCTGAACGAGATGATGCGGCGAGCTTTGCCGTTCCCGATGTGCTGCTTGCCCGAACGGGGGAGCCCGATATCCGAGACGTGCTCAAGGGCGAGGAAAGTCTGATCCGCAGCCGGCGGGAATCGATGACCGGGCAGAAATCACAACTCCTAGAGCGCAGCCTGCAAATGGGTAAGGAAGCCGAGGGGATCGCCGCCCAGATCGCCGCCAAGCGTCAGGAGCTTGCCCTCATCGCTGAAGAACTCGAAGGTCTTGCTGTTCTTGAGGCCAAGCAACTCGTCACGACGACAAAAGTCGCCGCACTGAAGCGGGAAAAGGCAAGGCTGCAGGGTGAGCTCGGACAACACGAGGCCGCGGCGGCGCAAACAAGCGGACGCAAGGCCGAGATCGCGCTGCAAATTGTGCGCCTCGAACAGGAACTGAAAACCGAAGTCGTCAAAGAGCTGCGCGAGGTGCAATCGAAAATCGCCGATCTGCGCGAGCGTCGGGTCGCGGCCGAGGACCAGCTTCGCCGCACCGATATTCGTGCGCCCCAGTCGGGCGTCGTGCATCAGCTCGCCGTGTTCACGCAAGGGGGTGTCATTAACCCCGGGGAGCAGATCCTTCTTATTGTTCCCGAAGGTGACCTGTTGGTCATCGAGGCGCGCATTGCGCCGCAGGATATCGATCAGCTCTTCGTCGGCCAGAGCACGTACATCCGCTTTTCAGCATTCGACCAGCAGACGACGCCTCAGGTGACGGGAGAAGTGATCAGTATCTCGGCCGACCTGACCCGGGACCAGGTGACGGGTCAATCGTACTTTACCGCGCGCGTTGCGTTACCCGAGGCCGAACTGACCAAGCTCGGGTCTAATAAGCTGCAGCCGGGAATCCCGGCCGACATTCAAATCAAAACGCAGGATCGAACCGCTCTGTCGTATTTGATGAAGCCACTGTCCGACCAGATCACCAGGGCGTTCAGGGAGCGGTAGGGAACCGGGTGCGAGAGTGTTGACCGGTGCCATCCGGGCGAACCTGGCGCCGAGGTTTTCCGTCGCGCCGCAGCGGTTTCACCCTGGCCCAGAGGCTTGTCATGTATCAGAGCCGACATCGAAGTGTGCTGTTGATGAGCATGGCCATGAGCGTCTGCGGGTTGGACACAGCAAAGGCCCAGACCGACGACGACAAGCCCTCGATCGAGCAGCTGTTGAAATCGGGTTGGCAAGTCGCGGGTTATACGAGCACCTTTGATAACCGCTCGGCCATGATCCTGTTAAAGCACACGAGTGAGAGCTATCTGGTTCAATGTTTGGCCGGCTACGATGTGCAGCGGACGCCACGTGTCTATGTCAATTGCTACGAACTGCGGTGAGGTGGATCAAGTCGAGCCGACCCGGCATGATCAGCGTCGCTCAGCGGACGATCGAACCCGCTGAGGCGCGCGATCGTCCTTCAGTCCAATAAAATTGCGTGTGATGGCTATCAACTTTGGGTTCGGGTAATCCGCTCGCCATTCGCCGGCAGTTTTCGGCTTGATGGGAATACCACTTCTGTCTCGTGCCATCATTTTTGGTGTTGTTGGCCAATTCTTCAAACTCTTGGGCGAGTTTGAGGAGGTCATCTCTGTCCATCATGCACTCTCCTAATGTTAAGGAGCAGGTAAGTTGGCAACTTGGAACCTGTGTATCGTAGCAGTGGCATATCTGCGTTGATAGCCTTTTGTGCGATGCCGGTCTGGACATTGCACCGTCGAGGCCATGCACTATTGACGGCGTGAATCTCGACATGGCGATGATTGCCGACCTCGCCCGGCGCGAGTGCATGCGCAGAAGTTGATTGTCATCAAGACTAAAAAAGGGCCGAACCAAAGCACGCGCTTGGCTTGAGGTTCTAAAGATGCGCTAGACGTGTCAGCGCGGTCTGGATACGCATCCAGAATTCAGCCGAAGGACCAAGGTCGGCTTCAAGCCGGACGGCCATCTTGGCCGAAACCCCGTTCTTTTGTTCGAGCAAGTCGTAGAAGTGTTTTAGCCGGAAGCAAACTTAATTGCTTGCTGGCTTGTCGTCGTCAGAGAGGACCGCGGCGGCCGCGGCAATACCGATCGCAACTGAAGGCAAGACGCTGATCACTCCGGGGGCTGCGGGCGGCGCGGACGCGGGCGTCGCACCTTGAGGCGTCACGGTGTAGTCTGCACGAATGGCGCGCGGTTCATAGGGGCGTGGACACTGGGCCTGCTCGATCTGTTGGCGCGTATGCAAAATGTCGTCGGCCGCAAAGGGCGGTGTCTCGACAAATGGGAAGGCCACTTCGAATGGCACCGTGGCATCACCGAATGCCGTGCGGAACACGCCTGGCGTGCCAATACCCTGGTCAGGTGAGATGCGCAGCGCATCGCAAGGATTTTTGAGCACACGGCAGCTGCCCCGCCCTGTGCTGCGCGTGTCGCAGACTTCGAGCGACCCCACATGGAGGAGCAACCACTCGACACCGTTCGGTGCGATGTAGACGTCGAACATCGTGCCGCGAATGGCCATGACGGACGAGGGCGTGCTGATCTTGTAGGCGCGTTTGGAGGCGACGCCGGTGATGAAGCGGAACGCGCCCCCGACGAGCCGCACGGCAATGTTCTCCGATCCGGTCGAGGGATCATAAACGAATTTGTCGAGGACCAGACGGGCGCCGGCGCCCAAGGCTACGAGAGTATCGTCCTTGAGCTTGAGTTCACCGAGTGAATCAGCGGCAACGTCGATGGTTTGGTTTTGTGTAACGCCATCGCCGGTTACAATCGGCGCCTGATCCGCCGTCACCTTGTTCACGATGCGAACGGCCGTTCCGATTTGGTCCCCAGCCGCAACCCACGAGGGTAGTGTTGCGAACAGAGCGGCCAGCACCCAACCACGCCATGTCATGACAAACTCTCCTCACACGGCGCAGTTATCGGAGATTTAGTTACGGGGATGCAAGCATTCGGATTTATTGAACAGTGCATATTCAGCGGCATGGCCGTGAAGACACAGAGGGGGGCGTGATCATCCCTGATGAAGCTGATTAACCAATTGTTTTCCCGCTCCGGACTATACGGACCGCGCGTTTTGTCCCTCGTTCCACAGTGCGTTCCATTTTGCGTACCGGCGTCTTGCGGCCCGCGGTTCTTTTAATTGCGACGACAGCCTTGCCCATGGCCGGGCTGCTGCTTCTTTCGCAGCTCATTCTCCATTCACCGCGGCTTGACCAATCGGTGACTGGCGCCGTGGCGCGGGGGCTTGATGACCGCGTCGCAGCGGCGAACTTAAGTATCGCGCGCCTTGACGGTATCATCGTGTTGGGCGACACGCCTGGACGCGTCGTGGAGGCCTACCCCAGTGACAGCAAAACGTGCGCAGAGTTCGCGATCGCCGGCAATTGATTGTGGCGTAGAAGACTTCTCGATTAGGGGCGGCCTGCAACCGACGCCAAGAGTTCCCGCCATTGACTGACTGCCATCGTTTTCTCGAAGGCAGCTTCGAACGCTGCGCGTGCATGGCGGCCCAGTTCCACGCGGCGGGCCGGGTCTTCGGCTAAGGCGGAGATTGTGCGGGCGAGTGCCTTGCCGTCGCCCGGCGCGACGATGGCGCCGCAGTGATAGCGCGCGATGAGGCGCGCGATTTCACCGTCAGCGTCGCCGATGAAGATTGCAGGACGTGCCACAGCGGTGATGCCGTGGAATTTGCTCGGCACGATCAACCCCTCCATATCAGGACGCAGAGAGACGAGATGCACGTCGGCCGCGCTGAGGCTCTCGGACAATCTTTCCCTCGGCTGGTAGGGTTTGAAGACGACGGAGGTGAGCCCTCGCTGTACCGTTTCGCGGACAAAATCCTTATAGAGAGCCCCGCCGCCGATGAAGAGCCACACGACGGGTAGGTTGCGTTGCGGCTGGCGCTCGATCTCGGCGATAGCATCGAGAAAGGTTGCGTATTCGTGGGCACGACCAAGGTTGCCGGAATAGCCCACGACGAATTTCTCATGTAACCCCCAGTCTTGGCGCAGCGCATTTTGGGCGTGCGGGATCGGGTGCAGGAGGTCAGCGTCAGCCCAGTTGGAAATGATCCGGATCTTGTGAGGTTCGACACCCAAGTTCGCGACCCGCACGGCCATGCGGTCGCCGAGCACGACGTTCATATCAGCGGCCCGCAAAGATCGATCGCGTAACACTTTCATCGCTCGATAGAGCGGTCCCATTGCGCCGTCATTTCCCGGTCCGGCGGCCATGGCGACTTCGGGGAAGAGGTCTTGCAGCCAATTGACGAGCTTGGCGCCCTTCAACCAAGTGATCGGGCCGGCCACGACCGAGAGCATCGGTGGATCGGTTTTTGCGATGACGACATCGTTCTTGTGGACGTGGCGCAGGAGTTGCCAGATGGCTGAGAAGTAGAACGTCAGGTAATCGATAGCGCGGCCTGCGAGGTTCAAGCGGCCGAACCGTGTAGTCCACAGGCGTATGATTTCAACGTTCTCGTGTCGGCTCCGAGCGGGTAGCTGGATGTTCGGATCGTCGTAGCGCTGGCGGGACGTTATAACGGTAACCGTGTTGCCGGATGCAGCGAGGGCTACAGTCAAATCCGTCAGAAGTTGACTGGTTGCGGAATGGTCTGGATAAAAAAATCGATTGATAAAAACATAAGCCACGGGGTATCCGCCTTACATCAGTCGCGGCGAGAATAGTGGGCACCGTCATTGGCGGCGATCCCGCCGATGTCGCACGCGGGCCTAACCCGCGCAACAGAGATGGTCATGAAAATTCTCGTCACGGGTGCCGCCGGCTTCATCGGGTTCCACACTGCGAAGGCGCTTATGGGGCGTGGCGATGAGGTCGTCGGCTTCGATAATGTCAACGACTACTACGATCCCACGTTGAAGGAGGCTCGCCTCGCCGAGCTTGCGCGATTGTCCCACAACTCACTCGGAGCGTGGACATTTGTGCGCGGCGATGTCGCCGACGAACATTTGGTCTCCCGGCTTTTTGCAGCACATCGGTTCGACCGAGTCGTCCATCTCGCAGCACAAGCGGGCGTGCGCTACTCGCTGGAGAACCCCGGCGCTTACGTCCACTCGAACCTCGTCGGGTTCACGAACATCCTTGAGGCATGCCGGCACGCGAGCGTCCCGCATCTGACGTATGCTTCGACATCGAGCGTTTATGGCGGCAACACGAAGCTGCCGTTCAGCGAGCACGACGGTGTCGATCACCCGTTGCAATTCTACGCCGCAACCAAACGCGCCAACGAACTGATGGCGCATTCTTATAGTCATCTGTTCCGGCTTCCAACAACAGGACTTCGATTTTTCACCGTCTATGGCCCGTGGGGGCGTCCGGACATGGCGCTGTTCGTTTTCACAAAGGCGAATTTGGCCGGCGAGCCGATCCGGCTGTTCAACAACGGTTTCCACACGCGTGATTTCACGTATGTCGATGACATTGTCGAAGGGGTCGTTCGGGCATCCGATCAGATTGCGGAATCCGACGGGAGCTTGAACAGCGCGGCGTCCGATCCGTCGCGTTCTTCCGCACCATTCCGCGTCTTTAACATTGGCAATGGCCAACCTGTGGCGCTCGCTGACTACATCGCTGCGATTGAAGCGGCGACGGGCAGGACGTCCATTCGAGAGCTTGTGCCGTTGCAGCCGGGTGATATCCCCGACACTTTTGCCGATGTCAGCGCCCTGGAAAAGGCTGTCGAGTATCGGCCCGCGACGCCGGTGACGGAAGGTGTCGCGCATTTCGTCGACTGGTATCGGCGCTATTACAGCGTCTGAACTCGCGCGATTGAGCGCCTGCCTCGCACATCACAAAGCCCATGGCCGCGCGTCTGCGGGTAAGCGTTAAGCTTCTCTTTACCAATTTAGAGTTGGTTAAGTTTAAGTTTTAGTAACTCAGTGCGTAGGCGTACAGACATGTCTCGGCGTTTTGCGGATTTTTTTCTTAGCCTTGTTGCGCCGGCGGTCTTTGCATTCGGGTCGTTGTTTGGCTTTCGATCCCCGGAGTTGGTGGCCGAACATGGTCTGGCCGAACTTGCGACGGGCGCTGTCGACGCAATAAACTCGCAATCGATCGATGCTTTGGTGGCGTCGGCTGACACGAGCCATAACGCCGATCTCAGCGCTCATGTTCTTGCGCCACCCTTAAAGCTTTTTGATGCAACTGACATTGCGCCGGTGACGATGGACATTGCGGGCGTTCAGGACGCGGCTCCCGCAGTGTTGGTCGAGTTGGTCGGCGATGCCGTTGTGCGCGGCGTTGGAGACGTCACTGCGATTCTTCCGGTGCCGAGCAACGCCAAAATAATCAACTCAGATGTCGACCTGGCACCGATTGAACAGGGCGAGTTGCCGCTGGACGTTGGGCAGAGCTCTGTCAACGCCACTCCCATCGCGGCGAGCGATAGCTTCGTCGTAGATGAGGACGGGCGTGTTTCAATCAATGTGCTTGTGAATGACCATGACATTGATGGCGGGGTGCTCACAGTGACGGCTGTGGACGGTCAGGCGCTGACGGAGGGCGGTACCGATGTGAGGGTCGGCAACGGCAGCGTCGGGCTCTTGCAGGGTCAGCTGGTGTTCACGCCAACGCCCGATGCAAATGGTCCGGCTGCGTTCATCTACACGATCAGCGATGGTGACTTAACATCTAGTGCGACGGTGGAGGGCGTCATCAATGCCGCCCCAAAACCTGTCGTGGCGTCCGTCGATACCGTGTTGGGTGCCAATGACACGTCACTCATTCTCACGGGGTCAGCCCCCCTAAAGGGAACAGGCAACGCCTTGGATAACTTCATCACCGGCAACGACGGTGCGAATGTTCTCGATGGCGGCGCGGGTAACGATACGATGGCCGGTGGGCTCGGCGACGACACTTACATCGTTGATAGCCCCAACGACATCGTCCGCGAGCTCGCCGGGCAGGGCGTCGATGAAGTTCGCGCGAGTGGTTCGTACTCGTTGCCGTCGCACGTGGAAAAACTCACGCTGATCGGCGGCGGACACATTGCAGCGGTCGGCAATGATATCGCAAATACCATCACTGGGAATGCCGGAAACAATGTCATCGACGCCGGTGGCGGCAACGACACGGTGGCCGCGGGGGCGGGTGACGATATTGTTTCCGGCGGCGCCGGCAATGACACGCTATCCGGGCAGGACGGGAATGACACCCTCAATGGAAACGACGGCGTCGATCTGATCAACGGCGGCGCCGGGGTGGACGTCATCGATGGAGGCGCGGGCAATGATGGCCTTTACGGTGGAGGCAGCGACGATCGGATCAACGGAGGAATTGGTAACGACATCATCTTCGGTGACGGCGGCAATGATGTGGTCCGCGGCGGGCCGGGAAGTGACACCCTATCTGGAGGGCAGTCCGGGAATACGCTGTCGGCTGGCCAAGACACATTTATCTGGTTGCGAGAAGATGTGATCGACGCCAACGGTCGTTCGGCTGGTCTCGACAAGATCACGGACTTTGGTGTCGGTGACCGCCTAGACTTCAGCGGCTTGTTCAGTTCGCCACCGCAACTGCCGATCGCCGATCTGGTCAGACTAGAAGACACCATTTCAGGCACGCTGGTGTCCGTGAACGCAGACCTGGATGGAAAATTCTGGGAAGCGGTCGTGCTGGCGAATGTCCACGAACCCACCGTTGTGAGCTTTTTGGACCATCATTTCGTGATTGTGTGATGATTGCTCAGTGGTGGTTGGCCAGTTGGCTAACCTGGCGGTTGGCTGCGCGTCTCCCACGGCTTGTCTCGCCTTGCATAACAGTTCAAAGATGGTTGATCAGGTGGGCTAATTCAGTCGGCGCCGGGAGGGTGCATGCGGGTTATCGTGACCGGGGGCGCGGGATTTATCGGATCGGCGGTTTGCCGGCATCTCGTCGGCGACAAGGGCTTTGAGGTTCTCAATATCGACAAGCTGACGTATGCCGCCAATCTCGATAGTTTGGCATCGGTTGCCGGTCAGTCAGGGTACCGGTTCTTGAAGGCGGACATCTGCGATCAAGCATCCATGGCGGCGGCATTCGAGAGTTTCCAGCCCGACGCAGTGATGCATCTTGCAGCCGAGAGCCATGTCGACCGTTCGATTACGGGCGCCGGTGCATTCGTGACGACGAACGTCGTGGGCACGTACGTCATGCTGGAGGTGGCGCGCCGCTATTGGAGTGGCCTTCCGCAGCCGGCCCAGGCCGCGTTTCGCTTTCTGCACATCTCAACGGATGAAGTCTATGGTTCGCTCGGCGAGGCGGGTCTCTTTCGCGAAGACACGGCGTACGATCCCAGTTCGCCCTATTCGGCCAGCAAAGCCGCCTCCGATCATCTCGTGCAGGCGTGGCACCGCACCTATGGATTTCCGGCTTTGATTTCCAACTGTTCGAACAATTACGGACCGTTCCAGTTTCCTGAAAAACTCATTCCTTTGATGATCCTGAATGCACTCCATGAGCAGCCGCTGCCTGTCTACGGCAACGGCACCAATATCCGTGACTGGCTGTATGTCGAGGATCACGCGCGGGCCTTGCTGACCGTACTGGAGCGGGGACGGCTGGGTGAGAAGTATAACGTCGGCGGACGCAACGAGCGCAGCAACATCGACGTCGTGCACCGGGTTTGTGAACTGCTCGATCGCCTGCGGCCGACCGGCACTCCTCGGGCGTCCTTGATCACCTATGTGACCGATCGGCCCGGACACGACCAGCGCTACGCCATCGATGCATCGAAAATCGAAAGCGAACTGGGCTGGCAGGCAGAAGAAAATTTCGACAGTGGGATTGAACAAACCGTGCGCTGGTATCTCGACAACGAAGCGTGGTGGGGGCCGTTGCGCAAAAAAGTATATGCGGGGCAACGTCTCGGCTTGGCGAGCGACGTTGAAAGTGCTGCGGATCACGTTGCAACATGAAGCTGCTGGTTATTGGTTCAGCAGGCCAATTGGCCCGGTGCTTGGCGGAGAAGAACGAGTCGGTCGTCGAAGTGGTAACCGCCGGACGACCAGAGGTCGATCTCAAGCAGCCCGACAGCGTCCGCCGTGCAATCGAACGGCATGAGCCTGCCGTTGTCGTGAATGCTGCCGCGTACACAGCAGTTGATAAGGCTGAAAGTGAGCCTGACGAGGCGTTTGATGTCAACGCGCGCGGGGCGGGTCGTATTGCGCAGTGCTGCAATGCTGCTGGCATTCCGCTGATCCATATCTCGACCGATTATGTCTTCGACGGGTCGAGTTCGCGGGCCTATGTCGAAACCGATAGCACCCATCCGCTTGGCGTTTACGGCCAATCCAAGCTCGCGGGCGAGGAAGAGGTCGCTGCCGGCACGGCGCGGCATGTGATCTTGCGGACCAGTTGGGTTTTCAGTCCGTTCGGCAGCAACTTCGTCAAAACAATGTTGCGGTTGGCCGAGACGCGGGACGAAATCGCGGTGGTGGACGACCAGATCGGTGGTCCAACATACGCTCCCGATCTGGCAGATGTGATCTTGGCCATCGCGCCCCGGCTGCCGGATGCTGCCGCTGGGAGCGAGTTGTTCGGCGTTTTTCATGCGGCAGGCCATGGTGAGATTTCGTGGTGCGGCTTGGCGCGTGAAATCTTCCGATTGGAAGCCGCGGCTGGCCGAAAGGCACCGCTGGTGAAGCCCATTGCGACCAGCGCCTATCCGACGCCGGCGCGGCGTCCGGCCAATTCGCGGCTTGACTGCTCGCGCTTGGATCGAGTTTTCGGTCTGCGCTTGCCACCGTGGCCAGATGGGCTGGCGCGGTGTCTTGAGCGCCTTCAGCGGGACGGGCGGCATCCCGCGACCGCTTAGCGGTTGACGGACTCGGTGCAGCCGATTACCCGACACGTCAACGGCCAAGCGAGGGTGGGGGACTTTCATGCGCGTGGTTATGATCGGATCGGGCTATGTCGGTCTCGTATCTGGAACGTGTTTTGCAGACTTCGGTCACTCGGTCACGTGCGTGGACAAGGACGCGGAGAAGGTCGCTGCCCTCCTCAAGGGCATCATTCCCATTTATGAGCCAGGTCTAGATGCTCTTGTCGCCAACAACGTCCGTGATGGGCGTCTCTCGTTTACGACTGAATTGAAGGAGGCGGTAGCCGCAGCTGACGTCGTCTTCATTGCGGTCGGAACTCCGTCCCGACGCGGCGACAATCATGCTGATCTTGCGTACGTCTTCCAGGCTGCCCGCGATATTGCCCCTGCCTTGAACGGGTTCACGGTGGTGTGCACGAAATCGACGGTTCCGGTTGGTACGGGCGATGAGATCGAACGCATCATCCGCGACGTGCGGCCGGATGCCGATGTCTCGGTGGCGTCAAATCCGGAATTCCTGCGTGAAGGTGCTGCAATCCAGGATTTCAAGAAGCCGGACCGGATCGTCATCGGTGTGACGGATGACAAGGCCCGCGCGGTCATGTCGGATCTTTATTCGCCGCTGTTTATCAACCAGGCGCCGCTGATGTTCACCGAGCGTCGGGCGGCCGAACTGATCAAGTATGCTTCAAACGCGTTTCTTGCCACTAAGATCACATTCATCAATGAAATCGCGGACCTGTGTGAAGAGGTCGGCGTCAATGTTCAGGACGTGGCGCGGGGGATAGGTCTCGACAATCGCATCGGGACCAAATTTTTGCATGCTGGGCCTGGGTATGGCGGCTCATGCTTTCCAAAAGACACCAACGCGCTGGCTAAGACCGCGCAGGATTTCGGGGTGCCGCAGCGGCTCGTCGAAAGTGTGATTGCCGTCAACGATCAGCGCAAGCGCGGCGTGGCGCGCAAGGTGATGACGGCTTGCGGCGGAAGCGTTCGTGGCAAGACAATTGCGGTGTTGGGGCTGACATTCAAACCCAATACCGACGACATGCGCGATGCGCCGTCGATCGCCATTATCCGCTACCTCCAGGACAACGGCGCGCGGATCAAGGCTTACGATCCGAAAGGGATCGAGCAGGCCAGGGGCGAACTCACCGACGTCGAATACATGCAGGACGCCTATTCATGCATCGAGGGGGCAGACGCGCTTTGCCTCGTGACGGAATGGGAACAGTTTCGCGCGCTCGATCTCGACCGCATCAAGTCCCTTTTGAAGGCGCCCATTGTTGTCGATCTGCGCAATATTTACCGGCCCGAGGACATGCTTCGGCGAGGGTTCACCTACTACAGTATCGGCCGCAAACCGGTCATCGCTTGACAATGAGCAGCCGCAGACAATTGTCCGCGGCTGCCGGGGTCTTAGAAAAACTTTAGGTAGCGGCTCCGCTCCCAATCGGAGACGTGGTTCAGATAGCTGATCCACTCGTCGCGCTTGTAGTCGAGCCAGGCACCATACATGCCGTCGCCGAACACTTTCTTAGCCAACGGATCGGCGGCGAAAGCTTCAACGGCATCGCCCAATGTCTGCGGCAGGCGCTTGATGCCGAGGCTGGCCAGCTCCTCGGGGGATTTCAGGTACATGTTCTCGGTGTGTGGGTCTCCTGGATCGCTGCCGTTGGCAATGCCTTCCAGGCCCGCTGCGAGGACGAGGGCCGCGCCGAGATAGGGGTTGCACGAGCTGTCGGCGGCGCGCAACTCCACGCGGCCGCCACCGAGCGGAATGCGAACCGTATTGGTGCGGTTGTTGTTGCCGTAGCAGCCCCAGATCGGTGCCCAGGTGAAACCCGACATCGAGCCCTTGAGAACGAGACGCTTGTAGCTGTTCACGGTCGGGGCGACGACGGCGCAGATCGCGGGCAAGTGGGCCAAGACGCCGGAGATGAATTGATAGCCGAGTTTCGACAAGCCGCAGCCGCGCGGGTCGTCGTCGGCTGCAAAGAGGTTTTTGCCTGTCTTGATGTCGGCCAGCGACATGTTGAAGTGGGCGCCCGAGCCTGCCCGATCGACGTAGGGCTTTGGCATGAAGGTCGCGAACGCACCATGTTTGCGGGCAATTTCGTGCGCCATCATGCGGAAGAAGACATAACGGTCAGACATGGAGAGCGCATCGAAGAATTTGAAATCGACTTCGAATTGACCGATGCCATCCTCGTGGTCAAATGAATAGACATCCCACCCGAGCCCGTTCATGGCAGAGACGAGTTCGTTCATCCAATCCATGTTGTCGAGCATCCGGGACACGTCGTAGGCGGGCTTTTCGAGGTTCTTGCGGTCGGAAACCGGCGCGAAGCCGAGGGGATGTGCAGGATCGTCTTTCAAGACGAAGAACTCAGCTTCCATGCCGAGGTTGAAGGTGAAGCCCATACCAGCTGCTTGGGCCAGAACGCGCTTGAGGATGTTGCGGCTGCAGGCATCGAACGGCGCGCCCTTCAACCACAGGTCGGAGGCGAACCACGCGGTGTCCTTGCGCCAGGGCAGCACGATTGCGGAATTCGCGTCGGGGTGTGAGGCCACTTCCTCATCGGACACGTCCTGCGGAACGCCGTCGAGTGCCGCGCCAGTGCACAATTCTGATCCCTTCATCATCCGGCCAAGGTGATCGATGGGAACCACTTTGCCCTTCGATACGCCGTGCAGGTCGACGTAGCTTGCGAACATGTACTTCACGCCGTCGGAACGCAGGCGTCCGGCGAGTTCGTTGATGGATGGGTCAGCAGCGGAGCTCATGTTTTTTCCTCGGTCGTGGTGTTGGCAACGTGATCGGACTTGCAAGAGTGGCATCGTGGGCGTAATTAATTACGCAATTAATTTAAGACGGAAAGTGCAAAATACACTGGACTTGCACAAGTTTCGTACAAGTTTTGGAATTGTCGCCTGAAAGGCGGGCAGTGAATGGCGAAGCGAGCGCACAGTGTGGGACGGCCCAAAGCCGGCAGCAACACGGTGGAAGCGGAAACCGCAATTTTATCGGCGGCGCTCGATCTCTTCGCGGCCAAGAATTTTTCATCCGTTCGCACGATAGATATCGCGAAGGTGACCGGATTTAATCAAGCGCTCATCTTTTACTACTTCACGAACAAGGAAGAGCTGTATCGACGGGCGCTGGCGCTGGCGCTGGCGATCGAGCGAGCGCTGCAATCGTTTCGAATGACCAGAGCGGCGCTCGATGAGCCGGCCGATCTCATCTTTGCATGGATCGACAACCACATCCGCGCTTATGATTCCATTGCCAAGCTGATCAAGCTGTCGATCGATTACGTCTCGACGGCCGAACGCAAGGCCAGCATCGATCGCGCTATTCGCACGTTCTACGACGAGGAACGGCTGGTGCTGCAGTCGGCGATCGAGGTGGGTGTGGCGTCCGGCAAGTTCGGGCGGGTCGATGCCGAGCAGACGGCGACCTTCATCTCGACCTACCTCGATGGCGTGTTCGTTCGCGCCATGGTGCTTCCGGAGTTCAAGCCGGTTCCAGCGATCCGCGAATTGAAAGCGTACATGCAGATTCATCTGCAGTCCGACGGGGGGCCGAAACGGCCAGTGCGGTAAGTTTCTTCAAGCCGATGTTACCTGGCGCGCATCGACCGCCACGCGGACCGGCCGATTCAAAAGCTGCATCAGGACGGTCAGTCGATCTTTTTCTCCGAGCCCGATGATGGTGGCGACGGTGCCGTCAAACGGACCGCCGGCGATGCGGACTTGTTGTCCGACGACATAGGGGTGCGGCGGGGCGACGATCACGCCGTCTTCTTCGCGGGCGCGTAAGGCGGCAATAAATTCTCCGCTCAGCCGGCTCGGTTCATCGCCACTGCGGATGACCGAGCGGACACCGAACGTGGAGAGCACCGGCCGCCACGGCGTGTCGTCGGATGGCAGTTCGACGAAAAGGTAGCTTGGGAAAAGTGGTCGGAGAACGCTCGTCGTCTTACGGGCATGGCGGACATGCTTTTTGACGAGCGGGCAATACGAGCCAAACCCCTGATTGGTGAGATTGCCGATCGCCGCCGCTTCCTTATGCGGATGCGTGCTGACGACGATCCAGGCTGGCGGCCTTTGCAGCATGGGGTCTCTTTTACCCGTTTATGGTGCGCGGGCCTAACCTTAGTACCGTTGGAGCGCCACGTCACGGTCCGCGAAGTAACGCTGTCACGTGGCGGGAGACGCATCCTTGAAATAGGGCTCGACGGTCCCTTTCAATTTGATCGTGATTGCTTTGCCGGCGCGGTCCTTGGCCTTGCCGGCGGCGACCTTCACCCAGCCTTCGCTGACACAATATTCTTCGACGTTGGTTTTTTCGATGCCGTTGAAGCGGATGCCGACGTCGCGGGCGAGGACGGCTTCATTGTAGTGCGGGCTTGACGGGTCGACGGAGAGGCGGTCGGGCGGTGCATCGGACATGATGGTCATCCTAGTTAGCGAAGCGGAAGTGGAGCACGTCGCCGTCCTTGACGACATAGTCCTTGCCTTCAAGGCGCATCTTGCCGGCTTCCTTGGCTCCAGCTTCACCACTGCCGGCAACGTAATCGTCGTAGCCGATCGTTTCGGAGCGGATGAAGCCTTTCTCGAAATCGGTGTGAATGACGCCTGCGGCCTGCGGCGCCTTGGTGCCGCGCGTGATGGTCCAAGCACGGGCTTCCTTGGGACCGACAGTGAAATAGGTGACGAGATCGAGGAGGGCGTAGCCGGCGCGAATGAGCCGGTTCAAGCCCGGTTCTTCCAGGCCCATGGAGGACAGGAATTCCTGCCTGTCGTCGGCGGGTAATCCGGCAAACTCCGCTTCGATTTTTGCCGAGATGACCACGCTGACCGCGCCTTCGGCCTCGGCCCGCTGTTTGACTTGCGCGGAAAATGCATTGCCGGCGGCGGCCGAGCCCTCATCCACATTGCAGACGTAGACGATGGGCTTGGCGGTCAGCAGTTGCAGGGCACGAAAAGCTGGCTGTTCTTCGAGAGTGATATCGGCCGTCCGTGCCGGTTTCCCCTCGCGCAGAGGCACCAGAATTTTCTCCATCAGGGCGAACTGTGCTTTTGAGTCCTTGTCGCCGGCTTTGGCCTTCTTCTCGATCGGGCCGATGCGCTTTTCCAAACTTTCCATGTCGGCGAGCATCAGTTCGGTTTCGACAACGTCGGCATCGGCCAACGGATCGACGCGATTTTCGACGTGGGTGATGTCATCGTCCTCGAAGCAGCGCAGCACGTAGGCGACCGCATCCACTTCACGGATGTGCGACAGGAACTTGTTGCCGAGGCCTTCGCCTTTCGACGCGCCGCGTACGAGACCGGCGATGTCGACGAACGTCAGGCGGGTGGGAATGATCTGTGCCGAACCTGCAATCCTGGCGAGCGTGTCGAGGCGAATATCGGGAACGCCGACTTCGCCGACGTTGGGCTCGATCGTGCAGAACGGATAATTTGCCGCTTCCGCCGTCGCCGTTTGCGTCAGCGCATTGAAGAGCGTCGATTTTCCGACATTCGGCAGGCCGACGATGCCGAGCTTGAAACCCATGATCCGAGTTGTCCCTGGTTCTTGTTTGCGCTGGGCTACAACGCTACGCGCTGAGGATCAACCGGGGATGGCGACGCGGGGTGGCCGGCTGCTGCAGATGGCGGCCGGTCAGCGCAACTTCTCCAGCTCGAATGCCGAATAACTCGAAGGACTCGGCAGGTTTTCCCGGCCCGTCATGGCGTCGGACAGGGCTTCGGCTAGGACGGTGCCGTCCTGCAGATCCTTGACCGAAATAAAGATAAAAGGCCGTTG
The DNA here is from genome assembly GCA_022844105.1 of Hyphomicrobium sp. GTDB lineage: Bacteria > Pseudomonadota > Alphaproteobacteria > Rhizobiales > Hyphomicrobiaceae > JAGVSR01. Next base: position 23,771 of record JALHMJ010000001.1, read on the forward strand.
CCAGCTTGTGCCGGTCGTTTCGCAGGCCGCGCACTGTTCGCGGTATTGCCCCAGCGTGAGCGTATAAATTGGCACCCAATCCGGTGCCCGACCGCCGGCGATTTCAGCCGTGCGCAGGGCCCGCTTGCGCGCGCGCTCCAGTTCGGCAGCAGCCTCGCCCTCCTGAGATGCTGTGCCAACGGCAATGATCTCGCGTGCTTGGGCGAGCGATACGCGCGTGTCGGCGTCGAGCAAGGTCGCGGCGATTTCGGTGGCGGCGATCGTCTTGCCCTGGCGTTCCAATGCGTCGGCGCTCGCGCGCACCCACATGAAATCCTTGTTGAGCACGACGACTTCGAACACCCCGCGCCGACCGGCCTTATCGTGGCCGATGATCTCGATCATGGTCGATTTCTCAGTTGTGCGCGCGCGTTCTTCCACGTGCGGCGTCAACTGGCGGTTGGCGCGCGATTCAATGGCATCGAGAACGGTCATGCCCGAAACGGTGCCGACAACCGCGGTGGAGGCGATGGCAAAGCCAACATCAGCCGGCGTCTTGAACAGTGAGGTCAGCCACTGGAAGCGATCCGACCAGCGATAGGCCGCCATGGCGCGGCGGCGCATTTTGGACGGGGGTGGGCCGTCGTCGGGCAGCGTTGCGGTCATGACAAAATCCTGGGCGCAATGGCCTGAAACCCCAGTTGCAAGGACTGCGTCTCAGGTCAGGATCGCTATAGCGCGCGCCAGCGTGGCAAGAGTAGGGGCATTCTGCAAATCGCGGGCTGGCTGTGGTCCGTCCACCACGCCCGTGCTACCCCGTCAGTCCTTGGACTTGCGTCTTGAGAGCCATTTGGCGAGGTTTTCGGCCAGAGCACCGGCGCGCTTCGATTGCCGTTCACCGGGCGGGCCGCCCGATGCGACGGGACGCGGCGAACGTTCGCGCGTTTCGTTGGTTTCACTGTCGTCGATTCGGCCGCTGGCGACGCTCTGTTGCAATTGACGCGCGACCTCGGTTTGGAATCGCTGCGCATCGCCACGGGCCAGATGGGTGGTGGCCTTGGCGACGGCGTCAAGAAGGTCTGGCAGCCAAATCCGATCGGCCTTGGCGAAATCGCTCAGCACGTACTGCGCCACCGCGTCCTTCGATCCGGGATGCCCGATGCCGAGACGAACGCGCACGGTCTCGTTGCCCAAATGCGCCGAGATGGACCGCAACCCATTGTGGCCTGCGTTTCCGCCGCCTGTTTTGACCTTGATGCGGCCAGGCGGCAGATCGAGTTCGTCGTGGAAAACCACGACATCGCTCTCGGAGATCTTGAGGAAACGAGCGGCGTCACCGACGCTCTGCCCGCTCTCGTTCATGAATGTTTCGGGTTTGAGAAGGAGGACCTTCTCGCCGCCAATTTCGCCCTCAGCAGCAAGCCCCTTGAATTTTATCTTCCAAGGGCCGAAGCCATGCAATTCGGCGAGGCGCTCGACGGCCATGAAGCCGATATTGTGCCGCTGCCGGGCGTACTTCTCACCGTAATTGCCGAGACCGACAAAGAGCTTCATGGCGGCAAAAAATCCACGGCAGAAGGGGTGACCGGCGCGCGCGGACGACAGCGCGCCGGCCGTGTCGTGTTACTTCTTCTTCGGCGCGGCAGCAGCCGGGGCAGCCTTGCCGCCAGCGGCCGGAGCGGCTTTGCCGCCGGCCGCAGGTGCCGCACCCTTGGCGGCGGCCGGAGCGCCCTTCGCGGCGGCAGCCGGAGCGGCCGAAGCGGTCGCGTCGGTCGCGGCCTCTTCTTCCTTACGCACGCCGGCGATGGTGGCGATGGTGAAGTCGCGGTCGCCAATCACCGGACGCACACCTTCGGGCAGTTCGACGAAGGAGATATGGATCGACTTGCCGATCTCGAGACCTTCGAGGTTGATTTCAAAGGACGCGGGAATGCGATCAAACGGGCAATATACCTCGACTTCGTGACGAACGATGTTGAGGATGCCGCCGCGCTTCAAACCGGGCGAGAGCGTTTCGTTGATGAACTTCATCGGGACGGCAACGCGGATGATGCCATCCTTGCCGACGCGCAGGAAATCCACGTGCATTGGAGTATCTTTCACGGGATCGACCTGCACGTCACGGGGAATGACGCGGATTTTGCCCTTGTCGGCGATGTCGATGTCGAACACCGACGCCGTAAAATGACCCTTGAGGATCTGCTTCCAGAGTTCGTTGTATTCGAGGACGATGGTTTCGGGAGTTTGGTTGTCGCCGTAGATTACGGCGGGTACGTTTCCTTCACGGCGAGCTTGGCGTGCGGCCCCCTTGCCTGCACGCGGGCGCGCCGTGGCTTTGAGAGCAATGATCTCTGAAGCCATGACGAGTTCTCCAAGTAGAAAAAGCTGCGAACCGGCCTCCAAGGGTGCCGGGCAGTGTCTCACGCGGTTGCTTGAGATTGCGGGCTTATAGCCTTCAAACCCACCACCGCGCAACGGCCGACAAGTGCAACCACAACTCTTTGGCCTCAGATGCCGGACAGCTGGCGCACTTTGCCGACAATTTCACCCAACTTTGCCTTGCGAACGGGTTAGGTATGCCGGACAAGCATCGTTGTGATCAAAAAACCCGCCAAACGACGCGCCTCGACGGAGCAGGACCGCCTGATCTCCGACGCGCTGCGCAATGCCGGGCGCCCGGTGAGCGCCTATGAGATTATCGACAGCGTGCGGGACAAGGCGACGTTGGCGCCGCAGACGGTCTATCGCTCTCTTGACCGGTTGATCGCCTCGGGCGCGGCACACAGGCTGGAAAGCCTCAATGCGTTCGTTGCCTGCAGCCACGTGGTGCATAAGGGCACGGCCATTTTTGCAATTTGCGATCGCTGTGGCGGCGTGGACGAATTCGACGAGCCGACAGCGCTGAATGCATTAGTAAATTGGGCTGAAAATTCGCACTTTGTTTTGCGCCAGATGACGCTGGAATTGCGCGGTACGTGTGCGCGCTGCGAAACCCCAATTGCTTGATCCCGGGCCGTGTTGCCGGGATGCCGCACACGGTCCTTCTTTTGCGTCGGACCCGAAGTGATTGCTTGCTTGATCTGGATATTATCCGCCATCTCTGGATGAGATAGTATAACATCCAGAAAGCAGTCGATGATCAGTCACCATGTGACTCTAGCACAGCGTCATTTGACCCAGCGGTTTTTGCGTCGGCATCTCTTTTTGACGGTTGCTACCGCCGCCGTCGCCGCAGTTTGGCTGCCGGCGTCTCGGCCCGCGTCTGCCCAGGAAGCCGTATCCGCCGAACTTCCCGAAGTCGTGGTCACGGCGCCAAGCCCGGTCGCAAAGCCCAAGAAAAAGCAGGTCACGACGGCACCCGGACCCCAGCAGCAAGCCACGCAATCGGCCGCTTCCGCCGAGCCCGAGCCGGTTGGACCGACGGACGAGATTTCCGTGCCCGCAACGCGCAGCGCGCCGATCCCAGGGATACTCGTTGTTGTCGACGATGCTTTCGTGCCGGTCACGGTTGCAACCGAACGCGAAATCCTGTCCACGAACGGCGCGACCCTCACCGAGACGTTGCAGACGAAGCCCGGCATCTCCGGCACCACGTTCGCCGCCGGCTCGAATCGCCCGATCATTCGCGGTCTCGATACCTATCGTATTCGCGTCCAGGAGAACGGCCTCGGCACCGGCGACGTCGCGGCACTATCAGAAGACCACGCAGTCCCGATAGATCCTTCTTCGGCGTCCCGTGTGGAGGTCGTGCGCGGACCCGCGACGCTGCGCTACGGCAGCCAGGCCATAGGCGGCGTCGTAGCGGTGGAGAATGATCGCATTCCCTCCGCCATTCCCAATGGCGGCTTCTCCGGTGAAATCCGCGGCGGCCTATCGTCCGTCGACGAAGGTCGCGACGGGGCATTCCGCGCGACAGCCGGGTCGAACGGCGTCGCCGTCCACGCCGATGGGTTCAAACGTCAGACGGAGGACTATGACACGCCGCGCGGCCGCCAACTCAACACCTTCGTCGATAGCGAAGGCGGCGCGCTGGGCATTTCCATGGTCGGCCTGTCCGGTTTCCTGGGCGTCTCTGTTTCGCGCTTTGAAAGTCTCTATGGCATCCCCGGCGAGGAAGCCGCGGAATTGAGGCCGCGCATCGATCTGGAGCAGGACAAGCTCCAGGTTAAAGGCGAATGGCGCGTGCAGGATTTCGGAGTTGAGGCCCTGCGCGTCTGGTTCGGCGCGTCGGACTACCAGCACACCGAGAACATCAACGAGGACGGTGACGGCTTCGTAGTTGGACAGCTCTTCACAAATGAAGAGTGGGAAGGCCGCATTGAGGGCCAGCACCTGCCGATCGTCACCTCGCTTGGGAGATTGCGCGGCGCGCTGGGAGTGCAGGCATTCAACCGCGAGACTGAGGGCCGTTTTCTCGAAGACGGCGATAGCCTGCTGGCACCCGTCGAAACGGACAGTGTTGCAGCTTTCCTCTTCGAAGAACTGGACGTCACTGACCCGCTGACGCTCCAAGCCGCAGCACGTATTGAGCACACCGATGTGGACGGGTTCGAGCGGATAGCAACCGGTTTGGACACGAGTATCCTCCAGTCACAGGGGCGCGACTTCACACCCTTCAGCGTCAGCCTCGGTGGTTTGTACAGATTGCCCGGTGCGCATGTCGCGTCGCTCAACGGTCAGTATGTCGAGCGCGCCCCCGACGCTGCGGAGCTTTTCTCTGGCGGGGTCCACGAGGCGACCGGCACATTCGAGATCGGCAACTCCAATCTCGATGTCGAAAAAGCCGCAACAATCGAAGCCGGGTTACGCAAAGCGACTGGATCGTTGCGCTATGACGCGACCGCGTTTTACACTGAATATGATGGCTTCATCTTCAAAGGTATCACAGGAAGCTGCGGCGTAACGATTGGCAGCTGCGTCGATGATCCCGATGCCGAGGAATTTGCGCGGGTCGATTTTGCTCAGCGCGACGCCACGTTCTACGGAGTGGAGTTGGCGGCTCAATACGATGTCGCGCCGGTCTGGAAAGGCATCTGGGGCATCGAAGGCCAGTACGACTTCGTCAACGCCGAGTTCTCCAACGGCGATAACGTCCCTCGCATCCCGCCGCACCGGCTGGGCGGCGGCCTCTACTATCGCGACCTCAGCTGGTTCGCCCGCGCTGGCGTCCTGCATGCTTTTGATCAGGACCGCTTCGCCGGCGAATTCGAGGAGATCGCGACCCCGGGCTATACCCTCGTGTCCGCCGAATTGAGCTACACCGCGCGCATGACCGGGCTCGGCAGTCACCCCCAGGAGATGACCATCGGCCTCAAGGGCGAGAACCTTGCGGATGACGAGATTTTGAATCACGCCTCCTTCAAGCGTCGCGAAGATGTCCTGCTCCCCGGCGCCAATGTGCGCCTCTTCGGCTCCATCAAGCTCAATTGAGCCGTGGAGGACGTGACGGGTCTGTGATCTACTCTTGCTGGTTATCCGTTGGTTATCTTACGGGTCAACATCGAGGGGCGCGGCCGTGCGGCCGTGAGTAGCGATGCGAGGGCGGACAAAAACGGGTAGCAGCGCCAGATGGCGCTATGTTCTGTTGATTTGTCCGTTGTTCGCCTTGTCGTCTATCGAGACCAGAGCTGCCGATGTGGTGCTGAGCCTGCCCCGCGCACCCTTGACGGCGATTGAGCCTCATCCTGATCCGACGACGATGGAAATCCGCGCCGCCGAGGGTTTGGCCAACGATACGACTGCGGGGCAGGTGACCTCGGCTCTGTTCCGGGCGAGCAAGACCGGAACAGTCGTTGATTTTTCCCACCGGGGATTGAAACACCTTGATTTGTCGGACCTCGATTTCAAAGGCGCGCGGCTGACGCGTTCGGATGTTTTCGGCACCGATTTGTCGAAGGCCAACTTATCGCGATCCGATCTCGCCGGGGCACGACTCGATCGAACCGTGCTGACGTTTGCGAATTTTTCTGGTGCCAATCTGGAGGGCGCAACCCTGATGCGGCCGACCATTTATTCGGATTTGCGCAGTGATTGGCGCGAGGCGCCGGTGTTCGACAACGCAAACCTGCGCGGTGTGCGTCTTACCGGCCGTATCGATGGGGCATCGTTCAAGGGCGCAGATCTTTCAGGCTTCGATTTCTCGCCCCACGATCCGCGTGCCGACATTTCGTTCCTGCCGCGCAATTTCTGCCGCGGTTGCCGGTTTGATGGAGCGATCCTGAGGGGCGCGAATTTCGATGACGCGTCGCTCGCCATGGCCTCGTTCGCTGGCGCCAATCTCGCCGGTGCGCGGCTGACGCGCACCGATCTGTCTCGGGTCGATTTCAAGGGGGCTGACCTGACCGGGGCGGATCTGACAGGTGCTGATCTGGCAGATGCCGATTTGAGGCAGGTCAAAGGTCTTGAAAGCGCCAAGGGTTTGGGCCTAGCTCTCAACTTGGATAAAGCGCTGAGATAACGGCGCTAACCGACTGGTTGGAAAGTTTCGCATGCCGATTGCCACGCCGCTGATGGCCCACGTTCGCAACTGGGCCGCATACTTGGCTCTTGCGCTGGCGCTTGCGGTTCCGTTCGCCACCTACGCGCAAGATTATCCGGAAGTCGACACCGCGCTCGTCGTGTCCGTCGATGTGTCGAATTCCGTCGATGCAACTCGATACCGGCTGCAATTGGAGGGGATTGCCAAGGCGCTGGAAGATGATGGTGTCGTCGAGGCGATACTGGCCGGGAGCCGCGGCAGCATCATGATCTCGCTCGTCATGTGGGCCGACAAGCCTAAGATCTCCGTTCCGTGGACGCGCATTTCTTCGAAAGAGGACGCTGCGGCGGTGGCGCAACAGGTTCGCCGCCTGCCGCGAGAGGGCGGGGAGTTTACCTGCATGTCCGGCATGATGCGCATGGTGGCCGACAAGGTCGTCACGCAAATTCCAGCACAGGCGGCACGCATCGTGGTCGATGTGTCAGGGGACGGCAAGGACAACTGCAACCGCGAGGAGCCGATTGACATCGTGCGCGACGAACTCGTCAACTCGGGCGTCATTATCAACGGTTTGCCGATCCTGGAGGGCGATGATGGCCCGTCGCTGGAAGGTTGGTATTCCGAACACGTCATCGGAGGGCCCGGCGCGTTCGTTCTGCCGGCCAAGGGTTTCGGCGACTTCGAACGTGCCATCCGGCAGAAGTTCGTCAACGAGATCAGCGGCACCACTCCGGCCTCTCGGTACGCAAAAGCGGACTGATTCCAGTCCGCTTCGCGTATCGAGGGACTTGTGCGGGCTAGCGATCAGGTATCGTTCATGGTCGCTGGCTGGCACTTCCACCGCTTGACCGTCCACTGCGGGTGCGTTTCCTGCCAGTTGGCGAGAAATGGCGGAGCGAGTAGCGCGCATTGGATTGTGTCCATGTCGCCGTCCACGGGCAGGGTGTAATCCTTGCAGCTGGATGGGTCTGCAATCATGCAGGCTGATATGATGATCGTCAGCATTGGGCGTTGTTCTCCCGGTTTTGTTTGTGCGGGCTAGACCCCCGAGGCCACGCCGGCCGAAGCCGACGCCGCATAAGATGACTTACGCCTGCACCTTTGGCGCGGATCAACAGTCGAGTTCGGGCGTTATTATATGTCGGCTCGGGCTTGCTGGGATTTGCCGGTCATCCGGTCAGCAGCATCTCACCTTTGCCGATGGACGCGAGATCGCCAGCGAAGCGACGGACCTTTGAGGGTAGCGGTGCCGGGGCCAGCGGGCCCAATTCGGCCGCTACAAAACGGCTGATCAGGCGCAGAAAAACCATATCGTGCAGGCCACAATCGGCGAAAGTCGCCAGCATGTCGTCTGCCTTCGGACCGATGAGCGTGCCGCGGCGCATCAGCGGCCCGGCGCCCGGACCAAAGCCACCTTCGGCCCAGATTGTCCCGCCGGCCATGCGCGAACCGGCCGCCGCTCCGGTCTTGCCCGCGACGACAATCGTGCCCCGGCGCATACGATCTCCAGCGCGTTCGCCGATATCTCCGCCAACGTGGATGATGCCGCCGGCCATGCCGAACTTCTCACCGTGCAGCAGACCTCCAACATAGCCGCCGGCCGATCCGGCAACGGTAATCAGGCCGCCCTTCATTCCGGCGCCGAGATAGTTTCCGGCCGTGCCGCGGATGTCGAGACGTCCGCCCTTCATGTAGCGGCCGGCGTACTGACCGGCATCGCCCTCGACGATGAGCGTGCCGGATGCCAAGTGATCGCCGATGCCGTCGCAGGCCAGTGTCGTCTGCGCCAACACAAGCGTGCCTGCGTCGTTCGTGGACGTGATTTCAAACAGATCGCCGAGCGTGCCGCCCTCGAAAGGCAGTCGCGCGACGTCTTCTTGCGATTGCGCGGTCAGCTGCGCTGGCTGTAAACAGGAAAGGTCGAGCCGGCCGACGGGGACGGATCTCAGACGCAGCTTGAGCCCGCTCATGCGACGTAATCCTTCAGGTGATAGTGGAACTGGCCAAGCTTGCCGCCGTAATTGCCGGCTGAAACGCGCGTGACACCTTTCGCAGCGCCGATGTCGGTCACAGCTTTGAGGCCAACGCGCATGGCATTCGACACGGCCTGCGACGTCAATCCGTCGATGACGATTTCGAGCACGGCGATCGTGTCCGGGTCGAGTTCGGTCTCAGTCGTGCCGCGCAGGGTTGGGCAAAAGGCGTTATTGGTCGAGGCGAGAGCGCCTTTGTACTTGGAACCGACTTTCGAACCCGAGCGCACGATGCCGCCCGGGAACGGGGTGATCACATCGGGCACCCTCGCGATCGCTGCGACGGCAGCTTCTGCGGTTTCCAGAAGGCCAGCACGATCACGGCCGAGCATGAGCAAGTTGCCGCCACCGACTGCATCGGTCGTGACGCCAACGTTATCTTCGATGGTGAATTCACCATCCATGACGGGAACGCGCCAGAAGCGGCGCTTGCCGAGCCGCTTCGACATCTGCCAGCCGTCGCCGAAGAAACGGGGGCCGGCGGAAAGCGCCAGCCGCTGGGAACTGTCGAGGCCATTGTAGCAAGCCGAGCCGGGGCTCGTCAGGACGCATTGTCCGACGCGATTTTTCAGTTGCGGCAGTATCGCGTCGGGAGAGAAGCCGAATATGAGAACGCGCACGCCGGGGCGGCCATCGGGCGTTTCAGAGGCGGGGATCTCGTAATCAATGCCGCACTCGGCGCCGCAGCCGATGACCGACGTGCCAAAGCCCGTCATCGTCGTGGCCGCGATCATCGCCCATTTGGCGCTGTCGGCGGTGATGATGAGGGCGGTGCCGCTCATTCCGAATGCCTCGGCAAAGGTATCGTCGATGGCGACGCCGTTGACCTTCATGTTCTGGCTCGGTGTCATGTGCGCGCCCCGGTCGGGTGGACCACGAGACATCCGCAGGTGCCGGGCGCGTGGCCGCAGCCGGCGGTGATGATTTCGTCGTCGTGGAGACGGAAGTTCTCCATCTGCACGGTGTGATAGCTGTCGAAGTAATCTTTCAACGGCTTTTCCGCGCGCTTGCGATCGTATTCGGGGCGAACGACGTGCGTTGCGCCAGTGACGACTTTTACAATTCGCCCGTTGCGCACGATCAGTTCGCCGTTCTTGAAGACGAAAAGCGGTGTCGTGAACATCGCCTCGCGGTCCGGGTTGTCATCATAGACGGTGATGTCGGCGTTGGCGCCGGGGCCGAGATGTCCGCGATCCCTCAATCCGAGTGATCTGGCCGGGCCGGCGCGGGTCATGATGGCGATTTCATAGAGCGAGTATTCACGGGTGAGCGATCCGAGGATCGTCGCCGCCTGGGCGCCGGGGTGGATCCGGCGCAGCATTTCGTTGCGGAACGTCTTGTCCATGAGCAGGCGGATCAGATGCGGATAGGTCGTGAAGGGTGCGCCATTGGGGTGATCCGTCGTCAGGAAGACGCGCCAGGGATCATTGACCAGCAGGAACATTTCCAGCCCAATCGCCCATTGGAGCGCGTTGACGAAGCTCTTGTCGCGATACTTCATCGGCACGACGCCGCAGCCGGCGTCGCATTCAATATCCATGACCACCCACTTCTTGGGGTGAGCGCTCTTGGTGTTTCCGTACTGGCGCATCGAGTCGCCCGACGCGGTGCAGGTCTGGCCGAACAGGATCTGGCCGATGTCGATGGAGACGTTCGTGTATTGGTTGATCAGTTCGGCGATTTCGGCGGCGCCTGACGAAAACTTCATATCGCCTTCGGTGCCGTAGCTGTGGAACTGAATGTGGGTGAGGTGGATCGGCGTGCCTTCCGAGGCGCGGATGGTGGCGAGCGTCGTATCCTTGTTGCCGGGCACACCCAGGTTGCAACCGTGGATGTGGATGGGATGGGGGACGCCCAATTCCTGCAGCGAGCGGCCGAGCGTCAAGATAATGTCGCGGGGCGTGACGCCGTAAAAGACATGCTTCTCGTCAAGGTCGAGCGCGCGCTGATTAAACTTGAACGCCGAAATGCCGCCGGGATTGACGACCTTGACGGCGAGCGCCTGGGCCGCGTGCATGCTCCAGGCAATATAATCCTTGATCTCATCCTTGTGCGCGCCGCGCGTCAGCAATCGCAGGAAATAATCGTCCGAGCCGAGCATGACGAACGCGCCCTTGTCGATCATGGGCGTGTCGGCCATCTCCATATGCGCCTGGCGCGCGTTGGCCGGCAGCATCGCGGGCTCAAAGGCGGCGGTATAGCCCATTTCGGCGTAGCGATAGCCGGCGGTCAGCGTCGAGGGGACGGCATGGCCACAGCCCGAACGCGTTAAATCTCCGCGTTGAACCTCGTGGCCCTGATGATCCTCCGGCAGCATCATGCGTGCAATCGTGACCTTGCCGCCGCCGATGTGCGAGTGCGGGTCGATGCCGCCTGCCATCACGACTTTGCCGGCGAGGTTGTATTCCTGATGCACGGTTTCGCCGGCACTTGGTGTCACGATACGACCGTCGCGCACATGGATGTCGCGGATTTCGCCGTCGACGCCGTTGGCCGGGTCGTAGACCTTACCGCCGGTGAACTTGATCAACATGGAGCAATTGTCTTTCGCGGTTCAAAGAGCGGCTTCGAGGGCGGCGAGAACGTCGACCGTGCGGGGCAGACCCGCGGCGCGTTCCAGATCGCGAAGCGGGAGGGACACGACGCTGTCACAGCGCACGAGCTGACCCTTGTGGTCGATGCCGGGCGTGCCGACTGGAATGTAAACGGCCGGCTCCTTGGCAAGCTTGAGGTCGTGCGAGCCGATCACGACGGTGGGAATATCCGTCGCGGGCGGGGAGAGATCTGCGGTGAAGGTCGAAAGCCAGACCAAGCAGTCGGTTTGACCTGATGCGATGAGCTTTGGAATTGCGAACAGGTTGGCGTCATACTTGGGCTGACCGGTCGCAAAGCTGACGCGCAGGGGGTAGCCCGATTGCCAGGTGCACACGGACACGGCCGTGCTCGCGCCTTCGTTGCCGCCCAGCGACAATCCCGCGAAGCGCTGCTTGACGTTCAGATCTTTCACAAACTCGCAGATCTGATGGACGGTCAGGTCTGCGTTGGGAAAATCAAGATCTGGCGGCACCCAAACGACGACGCCGTAGTCGGCCTTGTGGCAGCGGGCGAGCAGATCTTCGATCTGGGATCTGGGGACACCGGCAATATCGCCAGCCGGCAGCGGCACGCCCTTGTGCAGGGTGCGCAGAGCGGAAACGATCTCGCCTATTCGCTGCTTGGCACAGTTGATCTGGATGACGTCGCCGATGCGCGTGCCAACGGCTGCCGAAGTGTCATAGCCTTCGCCAAGAAAGACGATCGTGCGCTTGGGCGGCGCTTCGGAGAACATCGATTTCTCATTGCAGACGATGCGTTCGAAAAAGCGCGGGTGGAACGTGTGGACGTCGCTTGCAATGATGAACAGGTCGGCGCGGTTGCGGGCTTCCGTCAGCGTCGTCATGATGTAGCCGCTCGTCTGCAACACCTTGATGTTGCGGCCCTGTGCCTCGCTAAAGGCATGGTCAACGACCCCGCGTGACTTGTCGGCGATCGACATGATCGCGCGCATGCCGTCGACATCCGTCGCAAGGCCACCGAATGCGGGAAGCCGCGCGTTGCCGATCAATGCCGCGGCGGCAGCGATCGCTTCGGGCAGCGAGACCTCCTTGCCGCCGACGCGCGGCATGGGTTGCGTCAATGGACGTTCGAATCCTGCCTTGGCCTTATCGCAGCCGTTGCGGGTCACTTTGAGGGTCTGGCCGGCGCGAGCGATTTCGAGATCATCGCAACGCAGGCCGCAGAATGGGCAGGTCACGTGAGCATGTGTTTGTGAAGCGGACGCCGGTGCTGTCTGAGCACCCGCTTGGACAGCGGTCATTGGCTGGGGCTCGTTCTTTAGTTGGAGGCGCACAAAAGCATGGACGCCTGTCGCTGACAACTGCGTTGGTCGGGTGGCTTGGCCGCGGTCAGGCGGCGAAAAAGCGCAGATTGACAGCTTGGGAAAAGCATCCAATTGCGCTCACAATCGTCGCTCACTATGGTGCGCGCCCGCGGGACCCGAGCAGTGGCCGCAGAGCATTGGTTGTGGAGGAGACTTTATGGTGAGAATGCTGGCATACTTTCTGGTCGCGCTCGCGGCGCTTCTGCCTGCTGCCGCCAACGCGCATGGCCCTTCGCGCCAAAAGGTCGTCTCCAAGATCGAAATCAACGCGCCCGCCGACAAGGTATGGGCTGTGATAGGCAACTTCCAAGATATGAGTTGGCATCCCGCAGTTGCGAAGACGGAAGGCACTGGGGGCAATGATGTTGGAGCAACCCGCACGCTGACGCTTAAGTCGGGTGGCGCAATTAACGAGAAGCTGACGAAATACTCCGCCGCCGAGCGGGGCATGGGCTACGAAATCACCGACGTCGACGTTAAAGTTCTTCCAGTCACCAATTATGCCGCGCAGATCAACGTATCGGGCACGGCCGAGAAGACGATCGTCGAATGGCGGGCCGCCTTCTATCGTGGATTCGTCAACAACGATCCGCCGCCGGAACTTTCAGATGAAGCGGCCGTCAAAGCTGTGACCGACATCGTTCAGGGCGGCCTTGGTGCGCTGAAGAAGAAATTCGAGGGCGGTTGATCGCGTGACCGTTGCCGGAGATACCCGCATTCACTCTGCCCGGCTGCGTGCCGGGCAGTTTGTTTTCTTGATGCTGCTGTGCACGCCGGCCGCGAATCTGGCGCACGCAGGCGAAAAGGCCACTGGGTCTGCGCGGACTGCTTATGTGACCAATCAGCTTGGAAATAGCCTTTCCATTGTCGATCTGGCGAGCGGCAAGCAAACGGACGAGATTTCAATCGGCGGCAAACCAGCGGGCATTGCGCTCTCGCATGACGGCGCGCGGGCCTATGTCGCCGCACCTGATGGCCGTGAGGTCATCCTTGTCGATACGGCCACGAAGGCCGTCGTTGCGCGGGCCGCTGTGGGGCAGGGCCCCTTAGGGATCGCCGTCAATCCGCGAACGGGCATCGTTTACGTTGCCGATTGGTACCAACACCGGCTGTTTGCCCTCGATCCGGCGACATTGGCTATCAAAGCCACGGTCGAGACGGGGCAATCGCCATCAGGGGTTGCCGTGACGGCCGATGGCGCGATCATTTTCACCGCCGACCGGGATAGCAACCAGCTGTCGATCATCGACGCGGCGACATTCAAAGTGACGGGAACGATTCCGACCGGCGAACGTCCGTTCGGAGTGACCATCGACGACACGGCGGGCCGTATCTACACGGCCAACGTCGGCTCGAACTCGATCACGGTTCTCGACCTGAAATCCCGCATGCGAGTGCGTGACGTTCCCGTTGGGTTGCGGCCCTATGCCGTGGCGCGGGCCGGCGATCGGCTCTTCGTGACCAATCAGCATGATGAATCTCTGTCCGTGATCGATGCTGTGACCCTTGCGCTCGTGGCAACGATCCGCGTCGGCGGTTTTCCGGAAGGTATCGAAGCGGATCCCTCCGGAAAAGCGGTTTGGGTCGCCTGCTGGGATGCCAATACGCTGGAGAAGGTCGACGTGGCAACGCTGACAGTTACTGTTCGCGTTCCGGTTGGGAATGGTCCGCGGGCGTTCGGCCGTTTCCTCCACTGAGCTGGGGGTGCTCGCGAGGAGCGCGAGGCCCGGCAACCTTAAATCTTCGCAATCTGATCATTTTTGCCTGCCCGGGTGGCCTGCCTTTGGTTAGGTTCCGGCGCACCCGGGCATGCAACCGGCATTTAAACAAACATTGCCCTGCCGGGCGTCGCTGTCTTAAAAAGCGGCCCGCCCGTGAGCCCGAGATGGCCTGCAGGGAAATAGGAGGAACTTGAGAATGTTGCGCTTCGTGCGTGGACTTGCCCCTGTCGTGGCTCTTGCTTTGCTGCTTCCGATCGGTGCCGTGGCGGCCGCGGATCAGCCGCAGCCGGTTGACCTCATCTTCAATGCGCGCCACCTCGATCTCGTCGGAAAAGGCGGTGCGGTCGGCTATAAGTTCGAGCATTCCGTCAGCGACGAGAAGCTGTTGGGCAAGCCGTTCACCGATGACATCAAGGTCGCCGTGTCGGACGTGACGCCCGATGGGCAGCGAAATGTGATTGTGACCGTCTTTACAGGTGAACGGCAGCGACCGATTCAAAATTTCGACGGCGTCAGCATCAATCCGGTTTTCATCTGGTTCTTGGATAAGCTCGTTGACAATTATCGGCTGATGTCTGGCGGCAAACATACTTATCTCAAGGGGCGTATCAGGGATGCGTTTCTCGACAAGGCGAAGTTAGAACCGGTCAAGGTCGACTTCGGCGGCAAATCGGTTGACGGCTATAAGGTGACGATGGTGCCGTTCGAACAGGACCCCAACAAGAGCAAGATGCAGGGCTTCGAGAACTCGAAGTTCACGTTCGTGATGAGCAAAGACATTCCGGGCTATTTCTATGAACTCAACGCCGAAATATTCAGCACCCAGGCCGGTACCGGTAAGCTGACGGATCGGCTCGTTCTCGTGGAGACAAAGTGATGCGCAAATGGCTATCGGCCGTGACGGTCGCGCTTACCGTCTCGCTCGGCGTTCATGCCGCCGGTGCACAGGAGTTGGATGCGGACGTGGCGAATGACTATCCGACGTTTACCCGCGCCGATTATGTCTTCGGCTGCATGCAGGTCAACGGCAACACGCGGCTGGCGCTGGAGCGCTGCGCGTGCTCGATCGACGCGATTGCCAGTATCCTGCCGTTCAAGGTCTACGAGGAGGCCGAAACGATCTTGTCGATCCGTCAGCGCGGTGGTGAGAGCGTCGCGCAATTCAATCGGCCGGAGGCTTTGGCGATCGTGGAGAAGTTGAAGCAGGCGCAGATCGAGGGCGAACTGCGCTGCTTTTAAAGTACGAACGTCGTACCATCGCGCAATAAGGGCGCCGTTACGAAACGGCGCCCTTTTCTTGTCGGTCCGTTCTTTTTCGTGCGGCTCAAAGCCGGTTCACGATCCTTTCGCACCGGTCCGGCCTGTGAAAACCTTACCTTCGGTGTCAACGGCAGTGACATCGAGGCTGCCATCGCCGCCGGGCGCATAAGTGAAACGAAAATTCGGATCTTCCGAGATTGAAATCCCACCAATCATTCTAAAAACGAGATTGTCGCCACTCTTGACGTCGATCTCGCGTACGAAGCGGGCAGGGATATAGAAACCCGTCGCCTGATTCAATTGCAGGCCGGAATACTGCGGGTGCTTGATCATCAGCTGGCCTTGCCGGCTGCCGCCAGCGTCGGCCGTCTCCAGTGTCCGCACGATCATGCGACCGGCGTCGGCGAGTGCCGCATCCGTATCCTTCAAGGCCGGTGCTGAGCATCCACCGGCCGCTTTCACGAACTGGGTGGCCATGTGCAACGTGCCGTCGGAGGTTTCCGCAACGGCCCGGATGTTGGAATACATATCGACGCGAACGCGCGTCGAGAGCACGCGATCGCCGGTGCCGGCTGCTGGTCCGAACTCGAATTCGGCGACAACGGGGGCCGGATTTTTGTCGACAATGAGCGTGAGCTTCGTCACGCGTGAGGCGACCGCTGCGGGAATCCGGATCGTCACCGGCACGAGCGCGGCGTCGTCGGCCCGTACGGGCGCTTGAAGCGTCAGGATGGACGTATCTTCGTTCACCGGCTTGGCGCCGAACACATCCTTTTGCAGCGCCGGCCAAAGATCGGCTTCCAGAAGCGCGTTGCCGTTGACCGGTTCGGCGGCGACGCTGGGTTCGCCGATCAGGCTCGCGCCGAGGACCAACGCGGCAGCGGTCAGGATGCTTGTCACGACAGATTTTGCAGGTTGCATTTCAGGTCATCTCCGTCTGGCGGTGGTCGTCATTTCTCATTGGCTGCGGGGGGGGCGAGCTGCTTGCCGGGTCAGCTCATTCCCATTCGAGTTCGGCGAATGCCGCTGTAACGTTTCGCTTATGATACTCCTCGAACAGGACCCATGCATCTTTTTCCGACTGGCCGGCAGTTTCCGTCGCTTCGCTGAGCGTCTTGCCCTGCTTGATGAGAGCCCGGACGTCGGTTGCGACCGTCGACAGGTAGCGATGAAGCGGCGTTGCGGCATCGGCCCATGTCAAAGCGGGAGGACCGTGGCCGGGAACGACACGAACGGGTGGGTCCTGTGCCACACGGTCAAGCAGGGCGAGCCAGCCCTTGATTGAGCCATCGATCGTGGGGATGTGCTCGACGAACAGGAGGTCGCCCATGAACACGGTGCCGGTCGTGGTGTCCTTCACGGAAAGGTCGTTGTCGGTGTGAGCTGTCGGATGGGCCGTCAACTCCAGCTTGCGGCTGCCGAGGTCGAGTGTCCCGGTGCCGTCGAAATTCAGCGACGGTGCGATGATCTTCGTGCCCTCGAAGACGCGGGGGCCGAGAAGTACACTATTGATCGCCAAATACCGATCGGCGCGCGCCGTCAAGCCGCGTTCGAGTTTGTGGTGGCCGGCAAAGACGACGCCGTCGGTTGCAAACGCTGCATTTCCAAACACGTGATCGGGATGCATGTGGGTGTTGATGACATAGCGGACCGGACGGCTGGTGACCGCTTCTATGGCTTGCTTAAGGTTGCGACCAACGACGGGACTACCGCCCGTGTCGATGACCGCGACCGCGTCGCTCCCGACGATGAAGCCGGGGTTCGAAATGTCGCCTGCGTTTTCGGGAGAAAATACTGCGTGCTGACCGCGATGGACGAAAACGCCCGGAGCGATTTCGTGGACGAACGTTCCGGTTGCTTGAACAGGAATAACGCGCAGCACCGGCAGCGCTGCGGCCGCTAATCCAGCCTGCAGACACGCACGGCGGTCAAGCTCCATGGTCATTCCTCTGGGCATACTTCGTTCTGCAACTTGAAGTAAAATATGGGTGCGGCGGAACTCGTCTATGGGGTGAATATATGTCGTCAACATAGAAATCGGAAGTCCGGGACGGCTAGACCCCTGAAAAGCTTTATTTTTTTATGGAATATCCAGGCAGGAGCGAGTATTAAATTTTTTAGGGGAGGAATATTTTTCACATTTGAAATCGAATGTCAATTGCCGGGATGGGTGCGGTGCGCTGCCTTAAACTAGGCGTGCGCTGCACAAGTAGGCAATAAACGGTCACAACATGCTGATATAGAGGCAAAAAGTTCGTGAATTTGATTGCAGCCGCGAGTGTTGCTGAAAAAATGATCTCACGGATTGTCTTGCGGTCCTCACGAGAAAGTGTCTACATGCCGCGGCGGTGATGAGACCCGGGGGCGACGTTCGGAGGAGCGTTTCCCACCTGAGTTGGAACTGGAAAGGGGACAAAAGCCTCGTCCAGCAGCCGGCCCGGAAAAACCCGTGGCTGATCATCCGGCAAGCGTGGCAAAAACCTCAAGGAGGAAGCGCGATGCGCAAAAGTGCACTCGCTATCGGACTGCTAGCTTCTGCGGCGGCGTCGCCTGTTTTGGCGAATGACGACGTTAAGAAGGCGATCGCAGACCCGAATAACTGGGCTGTCCAGATGGGCAATTACGAGGGTTGGCGTTACTCTCGTCTTGACCAGATCAACACGACGAACGTTAAGGACTTGAAGGTTGCTTGGCAGTTCTCGACCGGCGTTCTGCGCGGTCACGAGGGTTCGCCGCTTGTGATCGGCAAGGACCTGTACCTGCACTCGGCATTCCCGAACAAGGTCTTCAAGCTCAGCCTCGAGAACCCCGTTGAGCCGAAGATTCTCTGGAAGTACGAGCCCAAGCAGGACCCGTCTGTTATCCCCGTGATGTGCTGCGATACTGTGAACCGCGGTCCGACGATCGCTGGTAACACACTGATCATGGGTCTCGCTGACACCACGATCGTTGCTCTCGACGCGACGACCGGCAAGGAAAAGTGGAAGCAGGTCAACGGCGATCCCAAGAAGGGTGAAACCTACACCGGCAACGTTCTCATCATCAACGACAAGGTCCTCATGGGTACCTCGGGCGCCGAGTTCGGCGTTCGCTGCCACGTGACGGCTTACTCGCTCGCCGATGGTAAGAAGCTCTGGCGCGCCTACTCGATGGGCCCGGATGCCGACATCCTCGTCGATCCGGAAAAGACCCTGTCGCTCGGCAAGCCGGTTGGCAAGGACTCGTCGCTCAAGACGTGGACTGGCGACCAGTGGAAGATCGGTGGCGGCTCGACCTGGGGCTTCTACTCTTATGACACTGAGGCCAATCTGTTCTACTACGGCACGGGCAACCCTTCGACCTGGAACCCGGCGCAGCGCGCTGGACCGGACGGCAAGCGTATCGACCAGAAGTGGTCGATGACGATTTTCGCCCGTAACCCCGACACCGGCGTGGCCGCCTGGGCATACCAGATGACCCCGTTCGATGAGTGGGACTATGACGGCGTGAACGAGTCGATCCTCACCACCCAGAAGATCGGTGGCGCTGATCGCAAAGTTCTGACGCACTTCGACCGTAACGGCTTCGGCTACACGATCGATCGCATCACCGGCGAGCCGCTCGTCGCTCAGCCCTACGACGAAGATCTGAACTGGTCTTCGGGCGTGGATCTCGACAAGTCTTCGCCGACCTACGGCCGTCCGAAGGTTATCGACGCTAAGTCGACCTTCATTCAGGGCGCTGACGTGAACACGAAGAACATCTGCCCCGCTGCCCTTGGCTTCAAGGACCAGCAGCCGGCTGCGTACTCTCCGCAGACGAACCTGTTCTACATTCCCGTCAACAACGTTTGCATGGACTACGAACCCTTTAAGGTCTCGTACACGCCTGGCCAGCCTTACGTCGGCGCCACGCTGTCCATGTTCCCGCCGGAAGGCAAGACGAACACGGGTCACTTCACGATCTGGGATGGCGCTGTTGGGAAAATCGTTCACCAGCATGACGAGCCCTTCTCGGTCTGGTCGGGCGTTCTGGCAACCGCTGGCGGCCTCGCCTGCCACGGTACGCTGGACGGCTTCCTGAAGTGCCGCGACGCGAAGGACGGCAAAGAGCTGTACAAGCATCGTCTGCCGTCGGGTTCGATCGGTAACGTGTTCAGCTACGCCATCGATGGCAAGCAGTACCTCGGCCTGTACTCGGGCGTTGGTGGCTGGGCTGGCATCGGTCTCGCCGCTGGTCTCGACAAGCCGACGGACGGTCTGGGCGCAGTCGGTAACTACGCCGGTCTGAAGTCCTACACCGATCTCGGTGGCACGCTCACGGTCTACTCGCTGCCCTAATCGGTGGTCTGTCGACTCTAAAAAAGAGGCCGGCGCGGTTTTCCGCGCCGGCCTTCTTCGTTAGCGGCGCTCGCATGTCGCTCAGCAAAGTCTCCGTGCGTATTGTCGCATCATTTGCAAAATGCAGCTTCGGTGCTGGAGTGCGCATTATTTGCTGATGTATCAGTGCTCCGACCTCGACAACGCAAGGTCGAGCGCCCGCGGGGAATCCTGATGGGACGCCAAAAAAAACCGAGCTAATCGGCAATTCGAAACCGATCTTGAGTGATCGATAAAATGAATGAGGAAACGAGTGAAGAGCCTTGGGTATGGAATGATCGGCGCTGCCGCTCTGGTGCTTCTTTCAGCTGGCTTTGCCGGTCAGGCTGCTGCAGCCGAAAGTGATAAAAGTGCTCTGCCAGATCCGGCAGCGCATAAGGCGGCGCAGGATGGCAAGAAGTTCGAAGCCGGTCGCTGGGTGCTTCCCGACGGTTCGCCGACCTATGACGTCAATCGCGATGAGGCCAACCCCGACATCGTCAAGAAGGTCGATTGGATGACGTATTCCGGCTGGCGGCGGTATCACGCCGAATGCCACGTCTGCCACGGTCCGAATGCCGAAGGATCGTCGTTCGCTCCGGCCCTGCACGATTCTTTGAAGACGATGGACTACGCTAAGTTCCTTCAGGTCGTGGCCTCCGGCCAAATCCGTGACGTCGCGGGCACGAAGTACATCATGCCTGCTTTCGGCGATAACAAGAACGTCATGTGCTACGTTGACGATCTTTACGTTTACCTGCGGGCGCGCTCGACGGATGCGCTGCCGGGCGGTCGACTGAGCGCTGATCAGCGCGCCGAAAAGCCAATTGAAGCCAAGGAAGCCGAAAAATCCTGCATCGGTGAATAGCCCCGGTGGTTTAAATTGCAATTCCGGCGGTCCTTAACGGGACCGCCGGATTGGTTGAAGGCGATGTCTTTACGGTTATGGAAAAAACATGAGCGGCGGCTATTTCAATCGGAGATTTTCTGATCATACTGTCGCAATAAAATAGAGAGGCGCCGGTCAGCGGTGTCACTCCAGGGAGAGAGCTGCAGACATGACGAAGACCACTCTTTCGCGGTGCACCACGATGGCAGCCGCATTGGCTTTGGCGCTCACGCTTAGTGCGTGCGGCGATGAGGAAAAAAAGGCCGAGGCTCCTAAGCCGTCCGAGTCACCCGTTGCCGCCGCGCCTGCCGTTGAGCCGACGCCGGCACCGGCGGCTGCACCCGAGGCAGCACCAACCCCTACACCCAGCCAGACCGCTGAAGCGCCAGCTGCCGTACCAGCTGCGGCACCTGAACCTGCGCCTCAGCCCGCAGCGGAAGTTCCGGCAGCTGCGCCAGCGCCCGCGGCTCCGGCCCCCGTGGCAGAAGCGGCGCCCGCGCCTGCACCCGCTCCGGCCGCTAGCCAACCGTCGCCGGCTCCGGCATTGGCCCCGCCGCCGCCAACTGAGAAGACGGCAGGCGCTGTAAGTGAGCTGCCGGATGTTGCACTTTTTAACGCCTCTCAAGAGGGCAAGAAGTGGGAAGCCGGTCGTTGGGTGCTTCCCGACGGCTCACCGACGTTCAATGTTGAGCGCGGCACGGATAACACCGACGTCGTCAAGAAGGTCGACTGGATGACGTATTCCGGCTGGCGGCGGTATCACGCCGAATGCCACGTCTGCCACGGTCCGAATGCCGAAGGATCGTCGTTCGCTCCGGCCCTGCACGATTCTTTGAAGACGATGGACTACGCTAAGTTCCTTCAGGTCGTGGCCTCCGGCCAAATCCGTGACGTCGCGGGTACGAAGTACATCATGCCTGCTTTCGGCGATAACAAGAACGTCATGTGCTACGTTGATGATCTTTACGTTTACCTGCGGGCGCGCTCGACGGATGTGCTGCCGGGCGGTCGACTGAGCGCTGATCAGCGCGCCGAAAAGCCAATTGAAGCCAAGGAAGCCGAAAAGTCCTGCATCGGCGAGTGAACCGACGGTTCGATCTGCCTTCGTGAACGCGGCGGTCCCGGCGACCGCCGCGTTTTTCATTCCGGACTTGCAGCATCGCCTATGAGGACCAATGACGCCGATCCATGACAAGAACTTCATGTGCGGATCGGTGGTTCGGCCCGTATATGTCACGTGACGCGTCCGGATACTTCCTGCTCGATACGGTAAGCGTGCGCGAAAAATAACAAAGCAACGACATCGCGTTGGGTTCTGCTTCACGCGGCGGTGTCATGGAAACAACGAGAGTGCGATGAAGAAAATTGTTCTGGCCGTTTTGGCCGTGTCGCTTGGTGCTCTGGCGCCCGCTCACGCCGCCGACGGAAACTTGGCGGATGCCGTCAACCGTAAGGTGCTGCGGGTCTGTTCTATTCCCGAAAACATGCCTTACTCGAACGACAAAGGTGAAGGCTTCGAGAATAAAATCGCGGAGGTGGTCGCTGATGAACTCAAAGTGCCGGTCGAATACACTTGGTATCCGGGCGGCTTTGGCTTGATCCGGCGTACGCTGGCCGCCAAAAAGTGCGACATTGTTTTGGGCACCGTTCAGGCGGATGAGTACACGCTCAATACCAATCATTATTATCACACGACGTACGTGTTGTTTTACAAGAAGGGCAGTGAACTCGAAGGTGTCACTTCGTTTTCCGATCCGAAATTGCAGGGCAAGCGCATTAGCAATCAGGGTGGCCCCATCGGCGATCAGATCGCAAAGGCAGGCCTTATGTCGAATGCCAAATCGTATCTCATCAACGTCGATCGCCGGTACGTCAATCCGGAGCAGGAAATCATCGATGACGTGCTGAAGGGCGAAATTGATGTCGGTGTTCTGTGGGGGCCGTTTGCCGGCTGGTTTTTAAAGCCGCACATGGAAAAGCTGACGGTGCACGCGATTACCGAGCATGTGCCCGGAACGGCCAAGCCCGACTATCGTATCACGATGGGTGTGCGCGCCAACGAGAGCAATTGGAAGCGCCAGCTCAACGATATCATCAAGAAGCGTCAGGGCGATATCGACGAAATCCTGCTGAGCTTCAACGTGCCGCTGCTCGATGAGGACCTCAAGCCGCTTACGGCACCGCGCAAATAATCGCGGCGGTATCGATGATGAACTTTGCTTTGTGTTGGACAGCGCGGCCGGCGATTGCAATCACCGGCCGCCTTCTCGTATGGACAATGCTGGCTTTGCTTACGGTGGGGCCGGATAGTTCCGCGGTCGCAGAAAGCGGCTTTGCTGATCCACGATCCATCACGCCGACGCCTTCGACCGGCGAGGTGCCCGAGCCTGACGGCTATCGGACCAATGATTATCGAATGCCGGTTCCGCGGACTCTCAAAGGCGCCCGGGTGGTTACGGCAGACGAGGCGGAGAAGCTACTGGCGGAAAAGGCTAGTGTATTCCTCGACGTTTACCCGCGCGCGCCAAAGCCACCGAATCTTCCAGCCGGAACCGTGTGGCGAGATCCCCCGCATTCTACAATTGCTGATGCGCACTGGTTACCGAACGTCGGCTATGGCGTGCTATCGCCCGACTTCGAAGCCTACTTTAAAACGCGTCTGGAAAAACTAACTGGGCAGGATCAGTCAAAACCAATCGTATTTTTCTGTTTGAAGGACTGCTGGATGTCGTGGAACGCCGCCAAGCGGGCGCTGGCGTGGGGCTACACGTCGGTGTTGTGGTTTCCCGAGGGAACCGACGGTTGGCAGGCGATCGGCAACGACCTTGTGCCGGCAACGCCTGTGCCATGATGATTGGCGTTTCCGACTCCGCTTGGCGGAGCCGGCCGGAAACGCAGGTGTTGGGCATTGGCGTTTCCGACTCCGCTTTGCGGAGCCGGCCGGAAACGCTAAATTCAGACGCTTATTTAGACATTTTTGAACGGATGTGGCGCGTGATCTCGAACAGTCTTTCTTCCAGTACTGCTGGGAGTTCACAGGCGATCGGGATGTTGGCCTGCCGCTCCTGGAAAATACGTCCAGCCCAGTATTGCTTCTGTTCCTCTTCGCTCTCCGGCACGGCAGCGGTGTCGTCAACGACGATGTCGCCTTTGAGCTTGGCTATATCGACGCCCTGCTTTTCCAGCTCTTCGGCGCGCGACTTCTGCGACCGTTGATATTTTTCGATGCCGCCGATGATGGAGCGCCGCTGATTATTCACCGTCTCAAAAAGTCCGGTAAAAAGTTTGGTCAATTGACTATCGCGGTCGGCTTGCGGAACGGAGGCGGCGTAGTTGTCGATGGCGGCGGTGGCCTTCTCGATCGGCACCCGGCGAGAGGCCAACTTGGTCACGAGAGCGGGGATCTTCTCGGCATTGAACCATTGTTTATGTTCGTCCAGGGAAGGGCCGTCCCAAATGGAGTTCGCCGATAGGTTCTCGACCTTCTTTTGCACGCATGGCCAATCCGGATTGTTCGGGTCGGCGGCGGACCAAGCGGTGGCCGAAAAGGTGAAGACGCCGGCGGCCGCCAGTAATGCAGCCTTGATGGTTTGACGCTTCATCAGGGACAGTTCCTCTCGTTTGGACTTTTCAGACAGGCGCCGGTTCGCCCGGACTTGCGTGCGGTCAGCTATTCTCACGAGGGTCGAGCGCTTTCAACAATGAAATCGTTACGCTTCGTTTAGCCGGCGTTGCCGCCGCCTGGACCGCCGCGCCGTGCAATCAGTCCCTTTGAGGGGTTATAGGCAAAGACTGCGGCGCCGAGGAAAAGCAGTGTGCAGCCGACCACGACGACGAGGTGGGTAATGTCGAGCAGTTGCCCCGACTGGAGCGGGATCAATATGCCATCCAGGCTGATGCCGGGGGAAACGGGTGTCAGCGTTGGATCGATCGTGGCGCCGATCTCACCGTAGAGGGCAAACCGGATGAGCTCGACGGCATGGGTGAACGGATTGATCCGCGCCAGTTCGTAGAGGAAGGGGCTGCCTTCGCGGATACGCCAGAGTGGATACAGCGCGGAGGATGCAAAGAACATCGGGAAGATCACGAAGTTCATGACGCCCGCGAAGTTTTCGAGCTGGCGGATCAGCGAGGACATCAGCAAGGCCATCGCGCCGAGCATCAGACCCGACAGGACGAGGGCTGGAAGAACCGTCAGATACCCGTGCCAGGGCGGGACGATATCCCAAAAATAGGCGACAGCCAGAAACGTGTAGGCCTGAAGAACAGCAACGGCGACGCCACCGATCAACTTCGACAACAGCAGGAACGATCGCGGAAAGGGTGCAACGAGCAAGGTGCGCATCGAGCCCGTTTCCCGGTCATAAACCATCGAAAGGGACGACTGCATGGCATTAAACAACAAGATCATGCCGATGAGGCCCGGCGTGATGAAGGTCTCGTACAGTACGTAGGTTGTGTAGGGCGGAATAATCGAGACGCCGAGAACCTGCCGGAAGCCGGCGGCAAAAATGAACAGCCAGACGAGCGGTCGGACGAGGGCGGAGAAGAACCGTTCGCGCTGGTAGAGAAAGCGCAGAACTTCGCGCCAGACGATGCCGCGGAAACAGGCAACATACGCGCCAAAACCGTGGCGGCGCGGCGCTTCGACATCGAGCGGACGAATAGGAGCTTCCACGTTCATGCTGCCTCCGCCGTAGCCGTCGCGCCAGTCATGGACCGGAAGGCTTCGCGAACGTCGGATTTACCTGTAACTTCGAGCAGCCCCGGCAGAAAACCCGCGTAGAGAATGCGGCCCTTGTGCATAACCACGACACGGTCCGTGGGCGCAACCTCATCAATCAAATGCGTCGCCCACAACACGCCCATGCCCTCCCGTTCGACGAGACCGCGGACGATGCCGAGCACACCTTCGCGCGACCCGATATCGAGACCAACGGTCGCTTCGTCGAGCAGCAGCAGACCCGGACGGTGCAACAGGGAACGGGCGATTTCCACACGCCGGGCCTGGCCGCCGGAGAGATTGCGAACTTTCTCATGGGCTCTGTCGGCAAGGCCGACGGTGGTCAATGATTCAACCGCACGCTGGCGGGCGTCGGACTTGCGGATCCCGTGCAGGGCAGCGTGATAATAGAGGTTCTGTTCCAGCGTCAGGTCACTGTCGAGGGTGCGACTCTGGAAGACTACCCCAAGGCGCTGTAGCGCGGCCGTCGGTTTGCGTCGCACGTCATGGCCGAGGATGCGAATTTCCCCCGAGACGTTGTCGTAGAGACGGGTGACGAGAGCAAAGAGTGTCGACTTGCCCGCGCCGTTGAGACCAAGAAGCACCGTGAAGGCGCCGCGCGGCACCGTTAAAGACACGTTGTCGAGGACGTGCTTGTCGCCGAACCGGTGGCTCACGCCGCTGACGACGAGGGCATCGGCACCTGCTGACATCGGAGCCGTCGCGGTCGTGTCCTTGGTCAGGACTGTCATCAAACAATTTCCTCGTCTTTTGAGCGGCGCGCAGGATCGGGCGCCGCGTTACGTCAGCGCGCGTTCTCTCCGCTGCCGTTATCGGCTGCCTTCATCGGCATCGTCGAGGACACGATGCCCCAGGGGTACCGACCGGTCTTGATCGACTTGATTGCCTTTTCCGACGCGACGTCGATGACCGTCACGTCATTGGACGTGCCATTGGTCGTGAACAAGAGTTTGAAATCAGGCGTGAAGCCGAGATTCCAAACGCGCTGACCGACGAGTATGTATTTTTCAACTTTATAGGTCTTCGCGTCGACGACCGCGACACGATTTGCCGGACCAAGGGCGACGAACGCCTTGGAGTTATCCTGATTGAAGCGCACGCCAACCGGCTGGATGGCATCCTTGGTGATGCCCTGAATTTCGAAGTTGATCTTGTGCGTGACCTTCTTCAACACTGGATCGATCACGCTGACGGTGCCGCCAATTTCGGCCGATACCCAGACTTCGGACCCGTCCGACTTGTATTCGGCGACGCGCGGACGATTGTCGACCAGGATGTTCTCGACGTTCTTAAACCCATCGGTCGTGATGAAGTGCGCCATATTGGTGGTTTCAGAAGTGTTGACGAGCATTTTCCCATCGGGGCTGATGCCCATACCTTCCGGTTCCACGCCGACGGGAATGTCGGTGATGATGGTGCCTTTGAAAATGTCGACAACGGTGACGAGATTGTCGTCTTCGTTGGACACATAGAGCGGGTTGCCGGAGATGTGCAAGATCGGCAATTCGGGATCGGGACCTGACGGCAGGTCTTTGACGTAAGCAAAGGTCTCGGCGTCATAGACTTGAATGCGGTTGTCATCTGACGTGCAGACGATGACCCACTTTCCGTCTTTGGAGAGAATGATGCCGCGCGGGCGGTTACCGGTTTTGATGGTGTGGACGACTTCCAGCTTTTCACTGTCGATGACAGATACTGTGTTCTCCTTTTCGTTGGAGATAAACACTTTGTAGGCAGCAGCGGGGCCGGCGCCGAGCGCGAGGCCTGCTAGGGCTAAAGCGGCCAGGGCGGCGGTGGTTTTGATGGCTGTCATTGGCAATCTCTTTTCAAGGGCGATGGGGCTGGTGACATCAACTGCGGCGCGGGCGGTGCGAAGTTATTTCGTGTACGACCGGCATTTTGTTTCGGGCTTGTCGACACCCAAGGTATCGAGTTCGGTGAACTGGTGCAGAAACCCGGGCTGGGGTGAAACGGTGACGTGCATCTTGCCGGTCGCGAGCACGATGGGTTGGCGAAGCTGGCCGTTCCATGAGCGATAAGACAGTGCGCGTCCTTTGAAGGCTGCCAGTTCGAATTCCGGCGAGACCATGTAATCGATCAGGGGCTTGCGCTCGACCGACTGTTTGCGGGTGGCGGCTTCACCGATCGAGCGGATGGCCATCCATGCCTGGTAGTCGAGAGGGCGCATGTTGCGGCCGGCCAGTTTCTTGAATCGATTCTGGAACTGCGTGCCGCCCCACAATTCGACTGCCGGATGCCAGCTCGTCGCGAACAGGCCGGACGTTCCAGCCACTGGCCGCGCGTCCCAGGTCCGGTAGGGGAAATAGTCGCCGAACAGTTCGCCTTCGTCGGCGACAATGAGCACATCATGCGCCGGCAACTTCTGAGTAAAGGCTGGGATCTGCTGCTGGATTTGCTCAAAGCCGCCATCCGAACGGCGGCTGCCGGGATCATATTTGAATTCGCGTTCTTCCAGGATCTTCATGCCGAAGCGCTGGGCACTGCGGCGCAGAGCGGCGGCATATGCTTTGTCCTCCGGCGCGGGGCCGACGATCATCACCCAATTGCCCCACCGCTTCCAAGCTAGGTATTGGGTCAGGCCGTCAGCCAACATGGTGCGTGAGGGAGCTGTGTGCTTGAGGTTGGCGCGGCAGTCTTCCTCGCGGATGTTCTCGTCAGGCGCGGAGATATTGAAGATGACTGCATCAAGACCTTTGAGGGCATCGGCAAGATCAAGCGTGGCTTTGGCATCCAGATCGCTTACGACGAAGCCGAGGCCACCCTGAACGCGCTTCAGGGTTTCTGCGATGAGTTCGGCCGGATCTTCGCTTTCAATAAGTTCGAGAGAGAAATTCTGCTTCAGAAAGCGGCCAGTTGTGTTGTTGTCGTCGATAGCCAGCCGGGCGCCGGAAAGACCATCGTCCTTCGGCGGGATATCTAAAAGAGAGAGCGGAGGTAGCCGCTTCGGACGAAGCTGCCGCACATACAAGACGGTCAGTTTCGCGACATCAGCGGTCTGTTGCGCGTCCGGGGCTGTTTGGCTCGGAACCCCCGGGGGTGCGGCGGCGAACGCGCTGGATTGGAGGGCGCATGGGCCTGCCAACAACGCCCAAACGGCGAGCAGCACCGGACGACTTGCACGTAAGGTGTTGAACCCCATAGAGCTTTCAAGTAGACGCAGAGCGCTGTTGGTGGCGATTGGCTGCACGGTCCATTCCATTTTGTTACTTTATACCGTACTGAAATCGCCATCGCAGGCTAAAAGTCAAGCCTCGGCCGTCACGGGTCGCGGGAATGTTATAACATTTGATGGTGGACGTGGCGGCCCACACTCGCAATCTGCGCGGACCATTGCCACGTTAAAGTCGCAGGACAGCAAGGCGCACGCATTCCAGGTGACCGGAATGCGCCAGACGCCATTCGACCGGGAGCAACGATGAGAGCCTTTGCGGGAGCCGTTATCGCCTTGTTGGCGGCGGCCGGACTATCGGGCACTGCGGCAGCGGCACAAAAAACGGTCGTGCTGCCCTTCGATCTCATTCTGCAGAAGAAGGAAGAAGATTTCTACATTGGTGCGGGCAAACCGTCGCCGACGGAGCAGGCGCGCCTGCAGATCATTAATCAGGAACTGCGCACCATTCTTGCAGCGGATGGAACGCACGAGTTGATCGACACGACCACCCCCTCTCTGGCCAAGGAAATCGAGGCCGCCGGCCCGTTCGTCGACTGCAATGGCTGCGAGGTCGATCTGGCGAAAAAGCTCAACGGCGAGGTGCTGTACACCGGGCTGGTCGATAAAGCGTCCGAAACGCTGTTGAACATGCGCATCATGGAAATCGATGTTGCGACCGGCGAATTGAAGCGCGCCGGCAATGTCGTCATTCAAGGCAACACGGATGAAGCGTGGCTGCGCGGCGTGCGTTGGTTGATGAAGAACAAGCTGCCCGCCGCTGTGCCGGCGGCGAAGAAGTCCGAGGCTGCGCCATGAATCTGTCCCGTCGCGCTCTAATGGGTGTTGCAGTGGGTGCGCTGGCGGGCGAAGCAGTGGGTTCGTTTGCTTTTTCCAACCGGGCGTTCGCCCAGGCACGCAAACTCAGGGTCGCGTCCGTCAAATTTGGAACACTGGCTTGGCTACTGGAAACCATCAAATCGGAGAAGCTCGACGATAAGTACAATCTGTCTCTTCAGATCGTCGAGACCGCAACCAATCAATCAAGTCCGATTGCGCTCTACGGCGGCAGCGCGGACGTGGTGGTGACCGACTGGCCGTGGGCGCTGCGGCAGCGAGCCATGGGCGAGCCAGTCAAGTTCGCTCCATTCTCCGGCGCACTGGGCGCGGTCGTCGTGCCGGGCGACAGCCCGATCGTGTCGCTGGCGGACCTCAAGGGCAAAAAGCTCGGCGTCGCAGGGTCGTCCACCGATAAGAGTTGGCTGCTTTTGCGGGCGCATTCCAAGCAGTCGATGGGCGCCGATCTCGCCGACCTTGTTCTACCGCAATACGGCGCCGCCCCGCTGCTGACCGAGCAACTAAAGGATGGCCGTCTCGATGCGGTGCTCAACTTCTGGACCTTCACCGCACGGCTCGAGGCGCAGGGATTCCGGCAAGTGATTTCGATGTCGGATGTCATGACGGCGCTGGGCATTGATCCGCAGCCGGCGCTGGTCGGGTTCATCTGGAAGGAAGGCGCGGAGGCCGAACTGCTGCCCGCGATCAACAGCCTTCTGGCGGCGGCGCGGGAGGGCAACGAACTTTTGGCCAACAGCGATGCGCCCTGGGAGCGGTTGCGGCCGATCATGAAAGCGGCCAACGACGCAGAATTCGTGGCGCTCAAGGCCGGGTACCGTTCCGGCATTCGCGGCTATTGGAGTGAAGCCGACATGAAGTCGGCGGAGAAGATCATGGCCATTCTTTTGGCGGCAGGCGATGCCGAGCTTGCCGGCAAGGGGACGAAGTTCGATCCAAAGGCCTTCTATGCTCCCGGCGCGTAAGACGACCGCCGCGGGCGCCACGATCGAACGCCTTGCCTGGACCATTGCTTCCCTTGCGACCTTCGTCGCTCTATGGGCGATGGCGGCGGCACTTTCCGAAAGCCGGCATTTGCCGGGGCCGGACAAGGTGCTCGAAGTCCTCGGGCAGGAAGCGGCGAGCGGCGCACTGTGGTCCAATATGTCGATTACGATGGTGCGGGTTGCGTGCGCGTTTTTTCTCGCGATGCTGATCGGCACGGTCATCGGTATCTTCCTCGGCTCGTATCGGCGCGCCGATAAATTTTTCGATAGCTGGCTGGTGTTGTTTCTCAATCTGCCGGCGCTGGTCATTATCGCGCTGTCTTATGTCTGGCTTGGAACGACTGAGTTGACGGCGATCCTCGCGGTGGCGGTCAACAAGATCCCGAATGTGGCCGTGCAGATGCGCGAGGGGGCGCGGCAGTTGTCGCGTGATCTATCGGAGATGGCGCACGTCTATAATTTCGGCCCCTGGAAAACGTTGCGTCACGTGACGCTGCCACAGTTGGCGCCTTTCGCTGCGGCTGCCGCCCGATCAGGGCTGGCGCTCGTGTGGAAGATCGTGCTCGTGGTCGAAGCGCTGGGCGGTCATGCGACCGGGGTTGGCCATCAAATCCACGCCGCGTTCGGCAATTACGATGTTCCGACGATTCTTGCCTATGCGCTGGCTTTCATCGTCGTCATTCAAATCGTCGAATTTGGTGTACTGCAACCGTTGCAGGCGCGGGTGAACAAATGGCGCCGGTGAGTGGGTCTGGCAGTCCGGTCCGGGTCCGGGTCAAACGCAAGTCGTTTGCGGCGATCGGCGGGCGCGACGAGAACGTGGTCCTCACCGATGTATCGTTTGACGTGGCGCCGCGGTCGTTCGTGGTGCTGACTGGGCCATCCGGCTGTGGCAAGTCCACGCTTCTCAATATCGTGGCGGGCCTCGACACGGACTACGAGGGCGACATCGACCTTGGGTCGGGCAGTCCCCAGATGACGTTTATTTTTCAGACGCCGCGGCTGCTCCCTTGGCGAACTATTCGCGAAAATCTGATGCTGTCACTGCCCGACGGGGATCGTCGCCAGGACGGCGTCGATGCCATCCTCGACCGTGTCGGACTGACGGAGGCAAAGAACGCTTATCCGGAGCGGACGTCGCTGGGCATGCAGCGGCGGGCGGCGCTGGCCCGCGGGTTTATCCAGGAACCCGATATTCTGCTTATGGACGAGCCGTTTGTGTCGCTCGACGATCCGACCGCGCATGGCTTGCGGGAATTGCTGGTCGATCTGTGGAACAGCCGGCCGACGACGGTCATGTTCGTGACGCACGACCGCACGGAGGCCGTTATGCTTGGCACCCGAATCTTGCGCCTGGCACCCGGCTCTGCGAGTATCGTTGCCGACGAGACGGTGCGCTTGAGCCCGGCCGAGCGCACCGACCGCGAAAAGGTGCAGGCGGAACTGAAGCGCATCTTCGAGAGCCCGGCGGCCGATCACAACGGTGCGGGTGTTTCACAAGGTTGATCAATTAATGCCGGCCGGCATCACGGGCCGCCCGCGCTTCCTCGCCAGCGTCACCTGCGCTGAGGAAGCAATCACCGCATTGGCGGCGGGCGCGGAAATCATCGATTGCAAGAACCCAGCGGATGGTGCGCTCGGCGCGCTTCCGCATGCGACCGTCAAGGCCATCGACGACGCAGTCGGACACCGCGTGCCCGTTAGCGCAACAGTCGGGGATCTGGTGCCCGACCCGCGACTTTTGACGGCAGCCGTGACAGCCATGGCCGCAACCGGTGTCGATCTCATCAAGATCGGGTTTTTCGCCGGTGGAGACGCGAAAGCGTGCATCGCCGCGCTCGGCCGTCTCGAATTGGGGCCGGTCCGGCTCGTCGGGCTGCTGCTTGCCGATCGCGATCCGGATTTCGGGCTCGTCGCCGACATGGCCGCGGCCGGTTTTGCCGGTGTCATGCTTGACACCGCATCCAAGGACGGCCGCGGGCTTTACGAAGTCATGGCGCCGTCGCGGCTGGCCGACTTCGTGACGCTCGCCCGCGATAGCAATCTCTTTTCCGGCCTCGCCGGGTCGTTAAGCATCTCAGATATCGCTCGTGTCGGCGCGTTTGGTCCTGACGTTATGGGTTTTCGCGGCGCGTTGTGTGCTGGCAGGCGCCGAGAGGGGCCGCTAGAAGAAGGAGCGGTGCGCGCCGTTGCCCGCGAATTAGCCCTGCTTGGACGCCGCCCGACGGCGCGTCACGCCAGCCTTGAGGCCACGCCATGACCGACCGCCGCAAGGGAGCCGCGACGATGCACCCCGCTCCCGCAACGATCGCGCACAGCGACGACAAGATCTTTGTCAAAGACTACATCAAGGACGCGAATATCGGGATTTACGCCGAAGAAAAGGGCGTCACGCAGCAGATCCGGTTGACGGTCGATGCCTACCTCGCGCCGGGTGTGGTTTCGACCGTTGATGAAATGGTCGAGGTGCCGTCCTACACGGACATCATCGACGCCATCGATCATCTGATTGGTCGCGGGCACATCAATCTCGTCGAAACGCTGGCGGAAGAGATCGCGACCATGCTCCTGCGTGACATGCGCATTGGCGGCGTTCGGGTGCTTGTCGAAAAGCTCGAGCGCGGTCCTGTCCGCGGCGTCGAAATCATCCGCACGCGCGCACCGTAATGGCCGTTGAACTGCTGGTCCTCAAGCTGGGCGGAAGCCTGCTCGAAAGCGGTCGCCTGACGGGCGTCCTCGACGTGATCGCCAAGCGACAGCGGCCGGTTATCGTTGTGCCGGGCGGGGGACGGTTTGCCGACCAAGTGCGCCAATCGCAGTTGGTCAACGGTTTTGATGACCAGAGCGCACACCGACTGGCGCTCTTTGCGATGCAACAGATGGCCAATGTCATTGCGGCCCGATCGCCGCACTTTGCACCGGCAGCAACGCGCGAAGACATCGGGCTGGCTGGGGTCAACGGTCTGGTCCCGGTCTGGGTGCCGGGTACCATGGCCGGCGCGGACGCAACGCTTCCAAAAACCTGGGACATGACGTCAGACAGCCTGGCTGCCTGGCTCGCCGGCGAGGTCGGAGCGAAAGACGTGGCGCTGGTCAAATCCTGCGCTGTCGATCCAGCCGCGTCGATCGAGCAGCTCACGGGTGCGGGTATCGTCGATCCGCTGTTTGGCGGCTACGTCGAGCGGCACGGTCTGACATGGTCCGTGCTGGGCGTAGCTGATGATGCGAGGCTCGCGCGTCTCGTTGGCGCGTCGGGCTCAAGCCAGTGACTTTTCACGGTGAGCCCCATCGACGCGGGAGAGCCCCCGTGTTAGGGCCCACGGCATGGCAAAAGACGACGTCAAAACTCCCCGTTGGGGATGGGCGCTGACCGGCTCGGGACACTTCGTGAAGGAGACCCTTGCGATCATCAAGCGACTGCCCGATCTCGACCTCTTTGTTTCCTCAGCAGCGGAAGAGGTGCTGAAAATGTACAAGCAGGAGCTTGTGCTGATGGAAGGATCGCGCATCTACAGGGATCGCACGGCCAGTGCGGCTCCGGTCGGCAATTTTTATTATGGCGTCTATCACACTCTGATCCTGGGGCCGGCGACGTCCAATACGGTGGCGAAGTGCGTGTATGGCATCTCCGACAATCTCGCGACCAACGTCTTTGCGCAGGCCGGCAAGTGCCGCGTGCCGGCGATTGTCTTTGCCTGCGATACGGCGCCAGATATGGATACCGAAGCCCCGAAAGGCATGGTGAAGGTCTATCCGCGCCGCATCGACCTGGAAAATACCGATAAGCTCAAGACGTTTGAGGATACGACCGTGGTCGAAACGGTCGAAGAATTCGAACGGGCAATCGATGCGCGGCAGAAATGGCTGAACGGCTCCTCTTCCTGACCGGCCATCTGGCCGAGCCCCGCCTCGTCGAGACGATCCGAGGCATCGGTCTCGAAGAGGGCAGTTGGCGCGTCCGCAACATCGGCATCAAGGTTGCGGCGCTGATGACAGACGCGATCATTCGCAACCGGCTTAAAGGGCCCATCGAAGCCGATCGCGTCATTCTTCCTGGCCGCGTGCGCATGAATCTCGAGGTGCTCAACGAGCATTACGGTGTGCCGTTCGAGCGTGGACCCGACGAATTGATCGACTTGCCGGCGTATCTGGGTAAAGGCGGCATGCCGCCCGATCTTTCCCAGCACGATTTGCGGATTTTCGCGGAGATCATCGATGCGCCGGGACTTTCGGTCGATGAGATTGTTACGCGGGCGCTGTCTTATGCCGAGAAGGGCGCCGATGTCATCGACATCGGCTGCCAGCCGGACGTGCCGTTCGCCAATCTGGAAGAGATCGTCACGACATTGAAGTCGCGCGGCCTCAAGGTCAGCGTCGATAGTGGTGACGTTGGGGAACTTGCGCGTGCGGCAAAGGCCGGCGCTGACTTCGTGCTGTCGCTCGATGAGACGTCGCTTGATGCCGTCTCGGGAACGGCGTGCGTGCCGATCCTCGTGCCGAAGCCGCACGGCGATCTTGCGTCTCTCATCCGCGCTATCGACCTGGCGAGAGAGAAGGGCATCCCTCACATCGCCGATCCCATCCTTGATCCGATCCACTTCGGTTTCACCCAATCGATCGAGCGTTACGCGGAGCTACGCCGGCAACGTCCCGACGTCGAAATATTGATGGGCACCGGTAATCTGACCGAACTGACCGATGTCGATAGCCAGGGTCTCACGGCGACGCTGCTGGGGATCGCGTCCGAGCTCAGAATTCAGAACGTGCTCATCGTGCAGGTGTCATTGCACACGCGGCGGACCATCGAGGAGCACGACGCTGCCCGCCGCTTAATGTTTCGCGCCCGCGAAGATCAAAGCCTGCCCAAGGGTCTGGGCGGACATTTGCTGTCGCTGCATGATTTGAGGCCTTATGCCTCCACCACGCACGAAATCGAGAAATGGGCGCGCGAGGTGCGGGATCTCAATTTTCGTATCGAGGCGGCCGAAGACGGTATTCATATTTATAACCGCGAGGGCCACAACGTCGCGACCGACCCATTTGAACTTTTTCCGAAGCTCGGCGTGGAGGCCGACGGCAGTCATGCGTTCTATCTTGGCTATGAACTGGCGAAAGCCGAGATCGCCCGGGCACTGGGCAAGCGCTATGCGCAAGATAATCCGCTCGACTGGGGGATCGCCGCCGACCGGAAGAGCGAGGACCTGATCCGGCATGCACCCGAAGCATCGACCGTGACGGCCGCGCGCGAAGCGAAACGCAAAGCACAAAAGGAGAGGCGGGATGCCGCGGATCGTCGAGACGATCGTGACGACCCTGAACGAGAAGGGTGAGGCGCATATTGCCCCGCTGGGACTTATTGACGACGAACAAACCGGGTGGATCGTGGCGCCGTTCCGGCCCTCGCGGACGCTCGATAATCTAATGTCGAACCCGTTTGCGGTCGCCAGTCATACGGACGACGTGCGCGTGTTCGCCGGTTGCATCACCGGTCGACGCGACTGGCCGCTCGTCAAGGCTGACATTGTCAACGGCGTCCGGCTTGAAAGCGCAATTTCGCATTGGGAACTGAAGGTCGATCGGCTGACGGATCACGAACAGCGGCCACGCTTTCATTGCCAGATCGCACACTCCGCATCACACCGGCCGTGGACAGGGTTCAATCGCGCGCAGGCGGCCGTGCTCGAACTGGCGGTTCTTTCGACTCGGCTTGGCATGTTGCCGGCCGGGAAGATCGAAGACGAACTCCGCTATCTCCAGATCGCGATCGACAAAACAGCGGGCGAGCGCGAACGCGAAGCGTGGAGTTGGCTTATGGAGCGGATTGAAGCCTGGCGGCAAGGAGATGTGGTGGGGACGAAAAAACTCTAACGCCGTCGCTGTGCAATGGCCGATGGCATCAGGGCTAGGCAGCGCGAATATTCCTGCTTTCAAGCGCAAGCAAGGCACGCTTACGTGCCGTTCCCCAGCGGTACCCCGATAGCGCGCCATCCGCCCGCACCACGCGGTGGCAAGGGACGAGTACGGCGATCGGATTGGCTGCGCAGGCGGCCGCGATGGCGCGAGCCGCTGTCGGTTGGCCGATCAATGCGCCAATTTCCGTGTAGCTGCACGTCTCTCCCGCCGGGATCGCCTGCAAGGCGGTCCAGACGCGCTTTTGAAACACTGTCCCGCGGAGGTCGAGGCGAAGGCTTGCTGCCTGGTCCGGGTGGCGGAGTGCGGCAAGTACGTCAGCCAATGGGGCGGGACCGCGCTCGAGGCGCGCTGTCGGGAATCGATGGTGCAGATCGGCAAAAAGTGTATCCGCGTCATCGCCGATCAGAACCGCGCAGACGCCTTGCGACGATGCTGCCACTAAAACCATTCCGAGAGTGGCTGTGCCTGTTGCAAACAGGATCGTTTCGCTGGAGTCGGCGTGATTGGCGGCCGTTGGCGCATCCTGTGCGCTCGCGTCGAGGGTTTCGCTCATCAATCCAGCGCCTCTCGCTTTAGCTCGTTTGGGTGTGACGCGGCACATGTTGTGCTGATGTTTTCAGCTATACAAACATACGCATACCGATGCTCTACGACGTGCTACATGCAAGCGGAAGTTTATACAACTGCGAGCTCGACACCTCGTCATACAATTTTTGCTTTCGTTTGATCAGGAACAATCAGTTGGGCTGATCGGAGTTATAAAAAGGAAGTGCTTTACCTTATCTAGTAGTCTGAGTAAGTCGTGCTGCCAGCAGAGCGCACCTGAGCGTGCGGTGAGGAGACGACATGAACGAGATCAGCAAATGCCCAATGCATGGAACGCCCGCCAAGGGCAGGTTCAGTGCGCGGCTCAATCGCGATTGGTGGCCCAATCAGCTGAACTTGAAAATGCTGCATCAAAATCCGCTGGCCGGCAATCCCATGCCGAGGGGGTTCAGCTATGCCGAGGCATTCAGCAGGCTCGATCTGAAAGCGTTGAAGGCTGACCTCACCGCACTCATGACCGATAGCCAGGACTGGTGGCCCGCTGATTATGGACATTACGGTGGGCTCTTCATCCGGATGGCCTGGCACAGCGCCGGCACGTACCGCACGGCAGACGGACGCGGTGGGGCGGGCTCTGGTACGCAGCGCTTCGCACCGCTCAACAGCTGGCCCGACAATGGCAACCTCGACAAGGCACGACGTCTGCTTTGGCCGATCAAGAAGAAATACGGCAACGCGATTTCGTGGGCGGATCTCATGATCCTGGCGGGCAATGTCGCGATCGAATCGATGGGCGGCAAGACGTTCGGGTTCGCGGGCGGCCGCGAGGACGTGTGGGAACCGGAAGAAGACATCTACTGGGGTGCTGAGACGGAATGGCTGGCGACCAGTGACAAGCCGGGCGGGAGATATACCGGTGAGCGGTTGTTGGAAAATCCGCTCGCGGCCGTGCAGATGGGTCTCATCTACGTCAATCCCGAAGGCCCGGACAGCAATCCCGATCCACTGGCGTCGGCGCGCGATATTCGCGAGACTTTCGCGCGCATGGCGATGAACGATTACGAGACCGTGGCATTGACGGCCGGCGGCCACACGTTCGGCAAGACGCATGGTGCTGGCGATGCCGCGCACGTCGGCGTGGCGCCTGAAGCCGCGCCACTGGAGGCGATGGGTTTTGGCTGGTTGTCGACGTTCAACAGCGGCAAGGGCCGGGACACGATTACGAGTGGTCTGGAAGGCGCATGGACCTCAAACCCAATCCAGTGGGACATGGGCTATTTCGATGTGCTCTTCAAATACGACTGGGATCTCGTGAAGAGCCCGGCGGGTGCCTGGCAGTGGGCGCCGAAGAACCTGCAAGAGCAGGACATGGCGCCGGATCCAGAAGATCCGACCAAGCGCGTGCCGATCATCATGTCCACGGCCGACATGGCGATGAAGATGGACCCCGCGTACGAAAAGGTGTCGCGTCACTTCCATGCCAATCCGGACGAATTCGCCGATGCGTTCGCGCGGGCGTGGTTCAAGCTGACGCATCGCGATATGGGTCCGAAGGCGCGTTATCTCGGCGCGGAAGTACCCGCCGAAGACCTGATCTGGCAGGACCCCGTTCCGGCTGTCGATCATGCGCTGATCGATGCCGTCGATATCGCGGGTCTTAAAGCGAAAATCCTGGCGTCGGGACTGACGACGTCTGAACTCGTCTCGACGGCTTGGGCTTCGGCGTCGACGTTCCGGGGCTCGGATAAACGTGGCGGCGCCAATGGTGCGCGCATCCGGCTTGCTCCGCAGAAGAATTGGGATGTCAACGAACCTGAGAAGCTCGCCAAGGTGCTTGGCGTGCTGGAAGGCATCCAGGCGTCGTTCAATGCCGAAGCAACCGGCGGCAAGAAGGTCTCGTTTGCCGACCTCATCGTGCTGGCTGGAGGTGCGGCCATTGAAAAGGCGGCCAAGGCTGCCGGACACGCCATTGACGTTCCGTTTTTACCCGGTCGCACGGACGCATCGATCGAACAAACGGACATCGACTCCTTCGATGTGCTGGAGCCCGAAGCCGACGGGTTCCGCAATTATGCCAAGGCGACCTACACCGTTTCGGCGGAAGACATGCTGCTCGACAAAGCCCAGTTGCTGGGGCTGACGGCGCCGGAAATGACGGTGCTCGTTGGCGGATTGCGCGTCCTTGGGGCGAACCATGCCGGGACTTCGCACGGCGTTTTCACCAAGACGCCCGGCACGCTGACAACGGACTTCTTCGCCAACCTCGTCGATATGGGGACCGAGTGGAAGGCGACGTCAGAGTCGGCTGATGTCTTTGAAGGCCGTGATCGCACGTCCGGTCAAATCAAATGGACCGGCACGCGTGTCGATTTGGTGTTCGGATCGAATTCTATTCTGCGTGCGCTGGCCGAGGTCTATGCGCAAGACGATGCGAAGGAGAAATTCGTCGTTGATTTCGTGGCGGCGTGGACAAAAGTCATGAATGCAGACCGGTTCGATCTTGCAGGCCGCTCCGCGGGCTGATCATCACGTGCTGTGACCCCGGCTGCGGAAGCATCGGGGGTACAGTTTTATCCAGCCGTTTTCGGCTTACATGGCCGGCTCTTCACAGCGGCTCGTGAAGCGGCTATCAAACGGGCGACGGCTGCGGCCGTCTGCGGACGTAGTTCAATGGTAGAACGGCAGCCTTCCAAGCTGCATACGTGGGTTCGATTCCCATCGTCCGCTCCAGCCCGCCCGTGTTCCTACCGGCGGCATAGGGAACTGAACGTTCCCATGACATCAACGGGGGTGTCGTTCCCTACACGAAAAGTTGCCAACGTTGGGCCGCCCAGGGGGTTCCGCCCCAGGAAGGCTGCCCCCATGTATGTGTCGAGCCGTATTGCCGTTCGCGGCACTTCTGTGGGAAGCCGGCAAGGTCAGGCAAAGCGCGGCGAAGGGTTCAGCGCTTAGGGCTTGAACTCCCCTTTTTAAGACACTAGACACACGCCCGAACACGGGAGCCGCGCTAAAGGCTGCGGTTCCTCGTGCCCCTGAACCAGGATTCGAGGATAGACGTTTATGGCGAAGGCAAAATTCGAACGTAACAAGCCGCATTGCAACGTCGGCACGATTGGCCACGTTGACCACGGCAAGACGACGTTGACGGCTGCGTTGACGAAGGTTTCTGCGGACCGCGGCTGGACGGCGACTTCGATTGCGTATGACGAAGTCGCGAAGGCTTCTGAAAGCCAGGGCCGTCGCGATCCGACGAAGATCCTGACGATTGCGACGTCGCATGTTGAATACGCGACACCGAACCGCCACTATGCGCACGTCGACTGCCCGGGCCATGCCGACTACGTGAAGAACATGATCACGGGCGCGGCACAGATGGACGGGGCGATCCTGGTTGTTTCGGCGGTTGATGGTCCGATGCCGCAGACGCGCGAGCACATCCTTCTGGCCCGCCAGGTTGGCGTGCCCTACATCGTCGTGTTTTTGAACAAGTGCGATGTGGTGGAGGACGAAGAGCTTCTGGACCTGGTTGAGATGGAAGTGCGCGAGCTTCTGTCGAAGTACCAGTTCCCGGGCGACGACACGCCGATCATCCGTGGCGCTGCGATCAAGGCGCTGAACGGTGAGAAGGGTCCGCTGGCGGACGAAGCGATCCTCAAGCTTTATGAGGCTCTGGATACGTACATCCCGCTGCCGGATCGTCCGAAGGATCAGCCGTTCCAGATGCCGATCGAGGACGTGTTCTCGATCTCGGGTCGCGGCACGGTTGTGACGGGGCGCATTGAGCGGGGCGTGATCAAGGTAGGCGAGGAAGTCGAGATCGTGGGTCTGCGCGATACGCAGAAGTCGGTTGTGACGGGCGTGGAAATGTTCCGCAAGCTTCTCGACAGCGGCGAAGCTGGCGACAACGTGGGCTGCCTGTTGCGCGGGATTGACAAGGAAGCAGTTGAGCGCGGCCAGGTTCTGGCCAAGCCGGGCTCGGTGAAGCCGCACAAGAAGTTCAAGGCGGAAGCCTACATTCTGACGAAGGACGAGGGCGGCCGTCACACGCCGTTCTTCACGAACTATCGTCCGCAGTTTTACTTCCGCACGACGGACGTGACGGGCGTGGTGACGTTGCCGGAAGGCACGGAAATGGTGATGCCGGGCGACAACGTGTCGATGGACGTTGAGCTGGTGTCTCCGATTGCCATGGAAGAAAAAGTTCGCTTCGCCATCCGCGAAGGCGGCCGCACCGTCGGCGCCGGCGTCGTGACGAAGATCGTTGAGTAAATCGGCAAGCCGTGACGAGGCCCGTGGAATAGAACGGTCGTTAAAATCCTGCAGTCGTGAAGCCGGGGGTCGACAAGACCTCCGGCTTCATCGTCTTATGAACCGGACAAGGGAGCGCGCGCATGATCGTCACGACCACCAACGACCTCGCCGGTTATCGCATTGTTCGCACGCTGGGAATAG
Organism: Hyphomicrobium sp.; assembly: GCA_022844105.1. Classification (GTDB taxonomy): domain Bacteria; phylum Pseudomonadota; class Alphaproteobacteria; order Rhizobiales; family Hyphomicrobiaceae; genus JAGVSR01. The sequence continues at coordinate 65,052 of JALHMJ010000001.1, forward strand.
CGAAGGGGCTGACCGTCCGATCGCGCAGCGTCGTGGGAAATATCGGCGCTTCCATTCAGATTTTGTTCGGCGGCAACATCACCGTCTACACGCGGCTGGCCGAGCAGACGCGCCAGGAAGCCTTCGATCTGCTCATTCAGAACGGGGAGCAAATGGGTGCCAATGCCATCCTCGCCTTCCGCTACGATGCCAACGAGATTGCCGCGGCTGTGACCGAGGTGCTGGCGTATGGCACGGCGGTCGTCGTTGAGCCTGTGGCATAGGCGTCATAAAAAAGACCACACGCCAACGGTGACAAGAACGAAAACTTCCGCTAGAGGTGGCCACCCTGGTGCATCCTTACCTTATTAAGGTGGTGATGGACCTACAGGGGTGTAGCTCAATTGGTAGAGCGTCGGTCTCCAAAACCGAAGGTCGCAGGTTCGAGACCTGCCGCCCCTGCCATTTGAATTGCGAGCGGGCTCGCGGCGAGGGCGCCGGGCCGGTTCTGATGGGACGGCGCTTCTGGAGGGGAACTCCGGCGGCGCTGTGCTGTTTTGTCGCATGCGCCCGGTGAAGACAGCTTCGATGGCGATGTATAACCCGTTGCAGTTCATCCAAGAGGTTCGGCAGGAAGTCGCCAAGGTCACTTGGCCAACCTGGAAGGAAGTGTGGGTCACCACGCTGATGGTCATCTTTATGGTGACGCTGGCGGCCTTGTTCTTTCTTGCCGCCGATCAGATCTTGGGCTGGTTCATTAAGATGGTCCTCAGTCTCGGACGTTGACCGTTTCGTAACGCCTAGCTCGATTCCGCACACTGAGACGAGAGAACACGCGACACATGTCCAAGCGCTGGTACATTGTCCATGCCTATACGAATTTCGAACGCAAGGTGGCGGATGCCATCAAGGAGCGGGCGAAGACATCGGGTCTTGAGCACCTCATCGACGAAGTGATGGTGCCAACGGAAGATGTCATCGAAGTGAAGCGCGGCCGCAAGATTCACGCCGAGCGGAAGTTTCTCCCGGGTTATGTGCTCGTCAAGATGGAGATGACTGACCCCGGCTTTCTGTTGATCAAGAATACGCCGAAGGTGACGGGCTTCCTAGGCGCAGACAACAAGCCCATGCCAATCCCCGAAGAGGAAGCCATGCGCATCCTCAACCAAGTCAAGGATGGTGTGGAGCGCCCGGCCCCGTCGATCATCTACGAGATCGGCGAACAGGTGAAGGTGATCGATGGTCCCTTCGCGTCGTTTCAGGGTGAGGTGGAGGAAGTCGACGGCGAGCGCTCGCGGCTCAAGGTCGGCGTCTCGATCTTCGGCCGCAAGACGCCGGTCGAGCTCGAGTTCCAGCAGGTGGAGAAGGTCGCCAGCTAGAGACAAACACAGCCGTTCTCAAGCGAGAGCGGTTTAATGGCTTCCGGCGCGTGCGCCGGATGAGACCCGCCTCGCCGGTTGTTTTGACCAGCAGGGCGGATACCCGCGGGAGAGCCTGAACCGCTGTTATCAGCGTAGAAGGCTCGCTCGACCGCTAACCCTCGGATGACGGGAGAGGCCCGCTATCCGGTAAGTTCCAGGGGAATACATGGCAAAGAAAATCGACGGCTACATCAACCTGCAGGTGCCTGCCGGCGCCGCCAATCCGGCACCGCCCATCGGCCCCGCGCTCGGTCAGCGCGGTGTGAACATCATGGAATTCTGCAAATCCTTCAATGCAAAGACGAAGGAATTGGAGCAAGGCACGCCGATTCCGGTGAAGATCACGGTTTACTCCGACCGCTCGTTCACGTTCGAGATGCGCACGCCACCGGCAACCTTCCTCATAAAGAAGGCCGCCGGCATGAAGCCGACCGGCAAGCCAGGATCGGGTTCAAAGAATCCCGGCCGCGACGTGGCCGGCGAGATCTCGATGGCGCAGCTGCGCGACATTGCGAAGCTGAAGATGAAGGACATGAACACGAACGATCTCGATCAGGCTGCCAAGACGATGGCAGGCTCCGCCCGTTCGATGGGCCTCAAGGTGGTGGAGTAATCTGATGGCAAAGAGCAACGTGAATGAAGCCGACTTGAAGGCCACTCGAATTGCAGGCGGCAAGCGCGCCTTTGCAATCGCCAAGGGCGTCGATCCGTCGAAGGCTTACGGCATCGACGAGGCGGTGAAGCTGATCAAGGAACGCGCCAAGGCGAAGTTCGATGAGACAATCGAACTGTCGATGAACCTCGGCGTCGATCCCAAGCATGCCGACCAGATGGTTCGCGGCGTGTGCAACCTGCCGAACGGTTCGGGCCGTACGGCGCGCGTCGCCGTGTTCGCTCGTGGGGCGAAGGCGGAAGAGGCGAAAGCGGCAGGCGCCGACATCGTTGGTGCTGAGGATCTGGTTGAGACGGTGTCGAAGGGGCAGATCAACTTTGATCGCTGCATCGCGACGCCAGACATGATGGGTCTTGTTGGTCGTTTGGGCAAAGTTTTGGGACCGCGCGGCCTGATGCCTAACCCGCGCGTCGGCACCGTCACCATGGATGTCGTCGGCGCCGTGAAGGGCGCCAAGGGTGGTTCGGTGGAATTCCGTGTCGAGAAGGCCGGTATCGTGCATGCCGGCGTCGGCAAGGCGAGCTTTACGGAGAAGGCGCTGGTCGAAAACATCAAGGCATTCGTCGATGCCGTGGTGAAGGCCAAGCCCGCCGGCTCCAAGGGAACGTACGTGAGGAAAGTCTCGCTGTCCTCGACCATGGGTCCGGGCGTCAAGATCGAGACGTCTTCTGTGTCTTCGGGACCGGCGGCCAACTGAGGCTGCCTGACCCTGACTGCATCCGGATCAAAGTCCGGGTGGCCCGGAGCGGGATGGCTTCATCGCCGAGCGCTCCGGTTCGACTGTCCGAGACTGTGGGTGACGGGAGACCGTATTGAACCGCTTTTCGAAGCGGGCCCGCATGAGACAGAAGCGACCCGGATAAGAACGTGCGCAAGCGCATTCCATTCCGGTTTGAAACTTCTGGGTCAGCACCGTGTCGTCCTTCGCTCGAAGGCACGCGCGGCAGGACAGACAAAGCGCTGCATGGGTCTGGAAAACGGACGCATGCAGCTGGTGCAACCCGCGAGACGGCCATTCCGGTCGATCTCGCAACAAGGAGTGAGCAGTGGATAGAGCCGCGAAACGTGAGCTCATCGACCGTCTCCATACCGTGTTCAACGACACGGGTGTGGTTGTGGTCGCCCACAACACCGGCATGGTGGCTGCCCAATCCGCGGAATTCCGTCGCGTCGTCAAAGAGGCGGGCGGTACCGTGAAGGTGGCCAAGAACAAGCTGGTGCAGCTCGCAATCAAGAACACGCCGACTGCCGATATTTCGGATTTGCTGAAGGGGCCGACCGTACTGGCCTTTTCGAAGGATCCGATCGCCGCCGCGAAAGCGACGGTCGCCTACGCCAAGGGTAACGACAAGCTCGTGATCCTGGGCGGCGCGATGGGCAAGACGGTGCTTGATGCGAAGGGCGTGAAAGCGCTCGCAGAGCTGCCTTCGCTCGATGAACTGCGTGCCAAGCTGATCGGTCTCCTCAACGCGCCGGCGACGAAGATCGCCCGCACGATCAAGGAGCCGGGTGGCCAGCTCGCACGCGTCATTCAGGCCAAGGCGTCTCAGGGCGACGCTGCCTAGGCAAGTGGTCAAATGAGAAATCCACGCGGGTTCTTCAGACGAAAGCCCGCGCTCAAAAGTTCAAACCGGAAGGAAAATTTGAATGTCCAAGCTTGAAAAGATCGTCGACGACTTGTCGTCGCTTACCGTTCTGGAAGCCGCAGATCTCGCAAAGCTTCTCGAAGAGAAGTGGGGCGTTTCGGCGGCTGCTGCCGTCGCCGTGTCGGCGGCTCCCGCTGCTGCGGCCGCTGCACCCGTTGAAGAACAGACCGAGTTCTCGGTCATTCTCATTGCGGGCGGCGACAAGAAGATCAACGTCATCAAGGAAGTCCGCGCTATCACGGGTCTTGGGCTCAAGGAAGCCAAGGACCTCGTCGAGGCCGGCGGCAAGACCGTCAAGGACGGTGTTTCCAAGGACGAAGCTGCCAAGCTCAAGAAGCAGCTCGAAGATCAGGGCGCCAAGGTCGAGCTGAAGTAAGCGCTCCCGTGTCCGGCGGCCAGCTCCGCGCAGCGGTGTCGCCCGGCACGACTTAAAATTGTGCCTGGCGGCCGGCTCCGCGGAGCGGTGTCGCCCGGCACGACTTAAAATAGTGCCTGGCGGCCGGCTCCGCGGAGCGGTGTCGCCGGGCACGACTAAAAACGTTTTTCCGGAGGGTCTTTGCGGGGCGCAAGCCGCGCAGCGGGCCTTCCGGTGAGCCGTTTTAAGAAGCGGTTTTCGGCACGGGGCCGGCGGGCCCCACGTGCAGATGAAGCAATGAAGCGCGGGATCGCGATCCGCGCAAGATGAAACGAGGAGCGGACATGGCTGAAACGTTCAACGGCCGCAAGCGCATCCGGAAGCAGTTCGGTTCGATCCGCGAAGTGGCGGAGATGCCGAACCTCATCGAGGTTCAAAAGAGTTCCTACGATGACTTCCTGATGGTCAAGGAGCCGCCGGGTGGCCGCAAAGACGATCACGGCCTGCAGGCGGTGTTCAAGTCGGTATTCCCGATTTCCGACTTTTCGGGCAAGTCGACGCTGGAGTTCGTGCGCTACGAGTTCGATCCGGCGAAGTACGACGTCGACGAATGCATGCAGCGCGATATGACCTTTTCGGCGCCGCTCAAGGTCAAGTTGCGCCTGATCGTGTTCGATGTGAACGAAGAAACCGGTTCCAAGTCGATCAAGGACGTGAAGGAGCAGGACGTCTACATGGGCGAAATGCCCTTGATGACGATGAACGGTACGTTCGTGATCAACGGCACCGAGCGCGTGATCGTTTCGCAGATGCACCGCTCGCCGGGCGTATTCTTCGACCATGATCGGGGTCGTACGCATGCCTCGGGCAAGCTGTTGTTTGCTGCCCGCATCATTCCCTATCGCGGGTCGTGGCTCGATTTCGAGTTTGATGCGAAAGACGTGGTCTATGTGCGTATCGACCGCCGGCGCAAGCTGCCGGTGACATCGCTGCTTTATGCGCTCGGACTTGACGACGAGCAGATCCTTTCGACGTTCTATCGACAGATCCCCGTCAAGGAATCCAAGCGCGGCTGGAAGATGCCGTTCGACGCCGGTAAAATTCGCGGCATGACGCCGCTCGGCGACCTGATCGATGCGAAGTCGGGCGATGTCGTCGCCAAGGCCGGCGAGAAGATCACCGCACGCAAGGCGCGTGAACTCGCGGAAGCCGGGCTGAAGGAAATTCTTGTTTCGCCGGAAGATCTGTCGGGGCGCTATATCGGCGAAGATGTCGTCGATTTGGCATCGGGACAGATTTACGCGGAAGCCGGTGACGAACTCGATCCGAAGCTGCTGGCGGAGATCAAGGATCAGAAGATCAAGGAATTCCAGATCCTCGATATCGATCACGTCAATATCGGACCGTTTATCCGCAATACGCTGCACATCGATAAGAACTCGAACCATCAGGAAGCCCTGATGGACATCTACCGCGTGATGCGTCCGGGCGAGCCTCCGACCATCGAGGCCGCCACGGCGCTATTCCACAGCCTGTTCTTCGATAGCGAGCGCTATGATCTCTCGGCGGTCGGCCGGGTGAAGATGAACATGCGTCTTGAGCTCGATGCGCCGGACACCATGAGAGTCTTGCGGCGCGAAGACATCATCGCTGTCGTTAAGACGCTCGTTGACCTGCGCGACGGTCGCGGCGAAATCGACGACATCGACCATCTCGGCAACCGCCGCGTGCGCTCCGTCGGCGAACTCATGGAGAACCAGTATCGCCTGGGTCTGCTGCGCATGGAGCGCGCCATCAAGGAGCGGATGTCGTCGGTCGATATCGACACGGTGATGCCGCAGGATCTGATCAACGCCAAGCCGGCGGCTGCAGCGGTGCGCGAGTTTTTCGGCTCGTCGCAGCTATCGCAGTTCATGGACCAGACGAACCCGTTGTCGGAGATCACCCACAAGCGCCGTCTTTCGGCGCTTGGCCCGGGCGGTCTGACGCGCGAACGAGCCGGTTTCGAAGTTCGCGACGTGCATCCAACGCATTACGGGCGCATCTGCCCGATCGAGACGCCGGAAGGTCCCAACATCGGTCTCATCAACTCGCTGGCGACGTTCGCCCGCGTCAACAAGTATGGCTTCATCGAGAGCCCCTATCGCCGCGTGAAGGACAACCGGGTGACGGACGAGGTCGTGTACCTCTCCGCCATGGAGGAAATGCGCCATCACGTTGCGCAGGCGAACGCTGAACTCGACGCCAAGGGCAAGCTCGTCGACGAATTGATCACCTGCCGCTTTTCGGGCGACGTTCTGCTCGTGCCGCGCGAAAAGGTTGACTACATCGATGTGTCACCCAAGCAGCTCGTGTCGGTCGCCGCGGCGTTGATCCCGTTTCTCGAAAACGACGACGCCAACCGCGCCCTGATGGGCTCGAACATGCAGCGTCAGGCCGTGCCGCTCATTCGTGCCGAAGCGCCGTTCGTCGGCACGGGCATGGAAGAAGTGGTGGCGCGTGACTCTGGTGCCGCGATCGCAGCGCGACGCACCGGCATCATCGACCAGGTGGACGCAACGCGTATCGTGATCCGCGCGACGGAAGAAGCCGATCCGTCGAAGCCGGGTGTCGACATTTATCGTCTGCGCAAGTTTCAGCGTTCGAACCAGAACACCTGCATCAATCAGCGGCCGCTGGTGAACGTGGGCGATCGGGTGGATGCGGGCGAAATCATCGCGGATGGCCCCTCGACAGACCTCGGCGATCTGGCACTCGGCAAGAACGTGCTCGTCGCGTTCATGCCGTGGATGGGCTATAACTTCGAGGACAGCATCCTGCTCTCGGAGCGGGTCGTGTCGGACGACATCTTCACTTCGATTCACATCGAAGAATTCGAAGTCATGGCCCGCGACACGAAGCTTGGTCCTGAGGAAATCACGCGCGACATTCCCAACGTGTCGGAAGAGGCGCTGAAGAACCTCGACGAAGCCGGCATCGTCTACATCGGCGCGGAAGTGAATCCGGGCGACATTCTCGTCGGCAAGATCACGCCGAAGGGCGAAAGCCCGATGACGCCGGAAGAAAAGCTCTTGCGCGCCATCTTCGGTGAAAAGGCGTCCGACGTGCGCGATACGTCGCTGCGTCTGCCGCCGGGCGTGTCGGGTACGATCGTCGAAGTGCGCGTCTTCAACCGTCATGGTGTTGAAAAAGATGAGCGCGCGATGGCGATCGAGCGCGAGGAGATCGAGCGTCTCGCGAAAGACCGCGACGACGAAATGCAGATCCTCGACCGCAACGTTTACGCGCGTCTCAAGGAAGCGCTGCTGGGCAAGGAAGTGTCGAAGGGTCCGCGTGGGGCTCGCAAGGGCACCAAGCTCGACGACGCAATCCTGGACGATATCCCACGCAGCCAGTGGTGGGAAATCGGGCTTGCCAACGAGAAGGCGCAGGCTGAACTTGAAGCCATTAACAAGCAGTACGAAGAGGCCAAGAAGAGCCTTGAGCGCCGCTTTGTGGACAAGGTCGACAAGCTGCAGCGCGGTGATGAGCTGCCGCCCGGCGTTATGAAGATGGTCAAGGTCTTCGTTGCCGTGAAGCGCAAGATCCAGCCGGGCGACAAGATGGCCGGCCGGCACGGCAACAAGGGTGTCGTTTCGCGGATCGTGCCTTGCGAAGACATGCCGTTCCTGGAAGACGGCACGCATGTCGACGTGGTGCTGAACCCGCTCGGTGTGCCTTCGCGCATGAACGTCGGCCAGATTCTGGAGACGCACATGGGCTGGGCGTGCCGCGGTCTTGGCCGCCTGATCGACGAAGCGCTGCAGGAGTTCCACGCCTCGGGCAAAACGGATGCGCTGCGCGAGGAGATGAAGAAGATCTACGGCCGTGACGAGATCAAGCCGAACATCAAGGACGATGAACTCGTTGCGGCGGCCAATCTGCTGAAGCGCGGTGTTCCGATCGCGACGCCGGTTTTCGATGGCGCGCGGGAACCCGACATCGTCGTGATGCTGAAGCAGGCGGGCTTTGACTCGTCGGGACAGGTCACCTTGTTCGACGGGCGCACCGGCGAGCCGTTCGATCGCAAAGTTACGGTCGGCTACAAGTACATCCTGAAGCTGCACCACCTTGTCGACGACAAGATCCACGCTCGCTCCATTGGTCCCTACTCGCTCGTTACCCAGCAGCCGCTGGGCGGCAAGGCGCAGTTCGGTGGCCAGCGCTTCGGCGAAATGGAGGTGTGGGCGTTGGAAGCCTACGGCGCTGCCTACACGCTGCAGGAAATGTTGACAGTCAAGTCCGATGACGTGGCCGGTCGCACCAAGGTTTACGAAGCGATTGTGCGCGGTGACGACGCGTTTGAGGCCGGTGTGCCGGAAAGCTTCAACGTCTTGGTCAAGGAAATGCGCGCGCTCGGCCTCAACGTGGAGCTTCTGAACACTGAGGTCGTGCCGCCCGAAGCGACATCCGACACACCCGAGCCGCAGCCGCAGCCGCAGTTACCGCCTCAGGCGGCAGAATAAGCGCGAGAACCTGCCTCTTCCCGTTGCGACGGGAAGAGGCCTGTGCACTGCCCGATTTTTCCGGGGCGTTTTTCCTGAAACGCTCCCCGAGGAGACAAGAGCCGATGAACGAGATCACCAACCTCTTCAAGACGCAGGCGCCGGTGCCGACGTTCGATCAGATCAAGATCTCGATCGCGTCGCCCGACGACATCCTTTCCTGGTCGTTCGGTGAAATCAAGAAGCCCGAAACGATCAACTACCGCACGTTTAAGCCGGAGCGCGACGGCCTGTTCTGCGCGCGTATTTTCGGACCGATCAAGGACTACGAATGCTTGTGCGGCAAGTACAAGCGGATGAAGTACAAGGGCCTCATTTGTGAAAAGTGCGGCGTCGAAGTCACTTTGGCCAAGGTGCGGCGCGAGCGCATGGGCCATATCGAACTGGCCGCCCCCGTTGCTCACATCTGGTTTTTGAAGTCGCTGCCGTCGCGCATCGGTCTGCTTCTCGACATGTCGCTGAAGGACCTCGAGCGCGTCCTCTACTTTGAGAACTACATTGTTATCGAGCCCGGCATCTCGCCTTTCAAGGAGCACCAGCTCCTGACGGAAGAGCAGTACAACACGGCGCTCGATGAGCATGGTGCGGATAGCTTCACCGCGGGCATCGGCGCCGAAGCCATCCGCGAGATCCTCTCGGCCATGGATCTGCCCAAGATCCGCGACCACTTGCGCCAGGAAATTGCGGAAGCGACGACGGAGCTGAAGCCGAAGAAGCTCGGCAAGCGGCTGAAGGTCATCGAGGCATTCATGGATTCGGGCAACCGTCCGGAATGGATGATCCTGACCCACGTGCCGGTCATCCCGCCGGAACTGCGTCCGCTCGTTCCCCTCGATGGCGGCCGCTTTGCCACGTCGGATTTGAACGATCTCTACCGCCGCGTCATCAACCGCAACAATCGCTTGAAGCGGCTGATGGAGCTGCGCGCTCCCGACATCATCATCCGCAACGAAAAGCGCATGTTGCAGGAAGCGGTCGATGCGCTGTTCGATAACGGCCGTCGCGGCCGCGTGATCACGGGCGCTAACAAGCGTCCGCTGAAATCGCTGGCCGACATGCTCAAAGGCAAGCAGGGCCGGTTCCGGCAGAACCTGCTCGGCAAGCGCGTCGACTATTCGGGGCGCTCGGTCATCGTGGTTGGTCCGGAACTCAAGCTGCATCAGTGCGGCTTGCCCAAGAAGATGGCCCTCGAACTTTTCAAGCCCTTCATTTATGCGCGCTTGCAGACGCTTGGCCAGGCGGCGACCGTGAAGCAGGCCAAGAAGCTCGTCGAGAAAGAGAAGCCGGAAGTCTGGGACGTCCTCGATGAGGTCATCCGCGAACATCCGGTGCTCTTGAACCGCGCGCCGACGCTGCACCGTCTCGGCATCCAGGCGTTCGAGCCGCAACTGATCGAGGGTAAGGCGATCCAGCTTCACCCGCTCGTTTGCGCGGCGTTCAACGCTGACTTCGACGGCGACCAGATGGCCGTGCACGTGCCGCTGTCGCTCGAAGCGCAGCTGGAAGCGCGCGTTCTCATGATGTCGACCAACAACATTCTGCATCCAGCCAACGGTCAGCCGATCATCGTGCCGTCGCAGGACATCGTGCTTGGGCTGTATTATCTCTCGATCCAGCGCGACAAGGAGCCGGGCGAAGGCATGATCTTCGGGTCTGTCGGCGAAATCCGGCATGCGCTCGAAGCCAAGGTCGTGACATTGCATGCCAAGGTCAAGGCCCGCTTCCGCGCCGTTGGTCCCAATGGCGAAGAAGTCATCGAGCTGCACGACACCACGCCCGGGCGCATGCTGCTTGGCGAAGTGCTGCCGCGTCGTCCGAACGTGAAATTCTCACTCGTCAACCAGCTGCTGACGAAGAAGGCCATCTCCGGCATGATCGATGCCGTCTACCGTAACTGCGGACAGAAGGAGACGGTGATCTTCTGCGACCGGATCATGGCGCTCGGCTTCCATCATGCCTTCAAGGCTGGCATCTCGTTCGGTAAGGACGACATGCAGATCCCGGAAACGAAGGCGAAGATCGTCGAGAAGACGAATGATCTCGTGCTCGAGTTCGAACAGCAGTACCAGGACGGCCTCATCACCCAGCTTGAGAAATACAACAAGGTCGTGGACGCCTGGTCGAAGTGCACCGATCAGATCGCGAAGGAAATGATCGATCGCATTTCGAACGCGGGCAAGGACAAAGACGGCCGCGAACGTCCGATTAACTCGATCTACATGATGAGCCATTCGGGTGCGCGCGGATCGCCGACCCAGATGCGTCAGCTTGCGGCCATGCGCGGATTGATGACCAAGCCGTCGGGCGAGATCATCGAGACGCCGATCATCTCGAACTTCAAGGAGGGCCTGTCGGTTCTCGAATACTTCAACTCCACCCACGGCGCTCGCAAGGGCCTCGCGGACACGGCATTGAAGACAGCAAACTCGGGCTACCTTACGCGCCGCCTCGTCGACGTCGCGCAGGATGCCATCATTCTGGAGGATGATTGCGGCACCGACGGCGGCATCAACGTTCAGGCAGTGGTCGATGCCGGCCAGGTGATCGTTTCGCTGGCGCAGCGTGTCCTCGGCCGCACGGCGGCGGAAGAAATCGTCGTTCCGGGAACCAGTGAGGTTCTCGTCAAGCTCGGCGAACTCATCGAAGAGCGTCATGCCGATCTGATCGGCCGTAACGAAGTGCAGGAAATCCGCATTCGCTCGGTTTTGACCTGCGAGACGGTTTCGGGCGTGTGCGCCAAGTGCTACGGCCGCGACTTGGCTCGCGGTACTCCGGTCAACATCGGCGAGGCGGTGGGCGTCATCGCCGCGCAGTCGATCGGTGAGCCGGGTACGCAGTTGACGATGCGTACGTTCCACATCGGGGGTGCGGCCAACGTCGTCGACCAGTCGTTCGTCGATTCGAACTTCAACGGCTCCGTCAAGATCAAGAACCGCGCCGTGGTGAAGGACAGTCAAGGCCGCCTGGTCGCCATGGCCCGCACCATGTCGATCATCATCAGCGACCAGTCCGGAAAGGAGCTTGCGACCCACAAGTTGCCTTACGGCGCACGTTTGCATGTCGACGAGGGCGATGAGGTGAAACGCGGTACGCGTCTGGCGCAGTGGGATCCCTTCACGCGTCCGATCCTCACCGAAGCGTCGGGCACGGTCAGTTTCGAGGACATGATCGACGGCGCGTCCGTGCGCGAACAGACCGACGAAATGAAGGGCACGACGAACCGCGTCATCATTGACTGGCGTGCAACGCCGCGCGGTGCGGATCTGAAGCCGGCTATCGTGGTCAAGGATTCGAAGGGCAAGCCGATCAAGGTCGCGCGTGGCGGCGATGCGCGCTATCTGCTTCCGGTAGAAGCCGTGCTCTCCGTCGAACCGGGTACCGACGTGAAGGCTGGTGACGTGCTCGCCCGCATCCCGCTCGCATCCGCCAAGCAGAGTGACATCACGGGCGGCTTGCCGCGCGTGGCGGAACTCTTCGAGGCGCGGCGGCCGAAGGATCACGCGATCATTGCGGAAGTCTCCGGTACGATCGAGTTCGGCAAGGACTACAAGAATAAGCAGCGCATCACGATCGCGCCGGACGAAGAGGGCGTCGAACCGGTGGAATATCTCATTCCACGCGGCAAGAACCTCTCCGTGCAGCACGGTGACCACGTGGAACGCGGCGACTTCATTTATGACGGGCATCCGGCGCCGCACGACATTCTGGCGGTCAAGGGCGTGGAAGAGCTGGCCAACTACCTGATCAACGAGATCCAGGACGTCTATCGTCTGCAGGGCGTGATGATCAACGACAAGCACATCGAGGTGATCGTGCGCCAGATGCTGCAGAAGGTCGAGATCACCGATCCGGGCGAAACGGGCCTGATCAAGGGCGAGCAACTCGACCGGATCGAAATGGACGAGATCAACGTCAAGATCGAGAAGCAGGGCAAGCGTCCGGCGACCGGTACGCCGGTTTTGCTCGGGATCACGAAGGCTTCGCTGCAGACCCGGTCGTTCATCTCGGCTGCCTCGTTCCAGGAGACAACCCGCGTTCTCACCGACGCGGCCGTTATCGCCAAGTCGGATACGCTGGAAGGCCTCAAGGAAAACGTCATCGTCGGCCGGCTCATTCCGGCGGGCACGGGCGGCATGCTGCGGCGCCTGCGCCGCGAAGCAACCAGGCGCGACGAACTGATCGCCAAGGAGAAGGCGAGGTCGGATGCCGGCGGCGCCCTTGCCGGCCCTTCAGAGGGTGGGGTGGCGGCCCGTCGTCGCCGCCGCGTGGCCGAATAGGGATCGTGCCAACGGCTTGATCGCTGAGATGTGAACGGCCGCTCCACGGAGCGGCCGTTCCTTTTGCCGCAGCGGGTTGGCTGCGAAATGACGCGTTGGGTTGGCGTGTTTTGCCAAAAAAGTGCAACGGCGTGCCCGCCGGGTGTTGACCGCGCATTGGGCTCTGTATATAGACAGCCCACTCTCACGGTAGGTCGTAGGCCGTTCGCGCATTTATCTGCGCCTCATAACGGACCTAAACACTGTCGTCTCTAAGCAGAGGACATTTCTGGACCAAGATCTCCGGGGCGCTGTCATGGCGGGCTGGACGATCCTCTGGTTTTTTCGTGTCAGGCCGCGCATGCCGCGTGGCCAGGCAGGATCGGCTTGGCGTTTGCGCGGCTCATTGCCGACAATCGCCCAACGACGGACGAGGCGAATGCCGACGATACAACAGCTTATCCGGAAGCCCCGGCACCCCAAAACGTACCGCGAGAAATCGCGGCACATGGAGCATTGCCCGCAAAAGCGTGGCGTCTGCACCCGTGTCTACACAACGACGCCGAAGAAGCCGAACTCGGCGCTGCGCAAGGTCGCCAAGATCCGTCTAACCAACGGTTTTGAGGTGATCGGCTACATCCCCGGCGAAGGCCATAACCTGCAGGAGCACTCCGTGGTGCTCATTCGCGGTGGTCGCGTCAAGGATTTGCCGGGCGTGCGCTATCACATCCTGCGCGGTGTGCTCGATACCCAGGGCGTCTCCGCCCGTCGTCAGCGCCGTTCGAAGTATGGCGCCAAGCGTCCGAAGTGATCGTTCGAATCTAAGGGAAGACAGCTATGTCCCGCCGTCACAAAGCCGAGAAGCGCGAGGTCAATCCTGACCCGAAGTTTGCTGATCTCGTTCTTTCGAAGTTCATGAACGCGGTTATGAAGGAAGGCAAGAAGTCCACGGCTGAGCGCATCGTTTATGGTGCGCTTGACTCGATGGAAAAGAAAGCCAAGTCCGAGCCGCTCGCCATGTTCCATCAGGCGCTCGAAAACGTCATGCCGGCGGTGGAAGTCCGCTCGCGGCGAGTCGGCGGCGCGACCTACCAGGTGCCGGTCGAAGTCCGCACCGAGCGGCGGCAGGCCCTTGCCATCCGCTGGATTATCAGCGCTGCCCGTGGCCGCAACGAAAACACGATGGTTGACCGTCTTTCGGGCGAACTGCTCGACGCGTCGCAGAACCGCGGCTCTGCCGTGAAGAAGCGCGAAGACACGCACAAGATGGCCGACGCCAATCGCGCCTTCTCGCACTACCGCTGGTAAGGCCGTTCGACTTTTGAGATTTCGAGGACCATCATGGCCCGTCAATACGCGATCGAGGACTACCGCAACTTCGGCATCATGGCCCACATTGATGCCGGCAAGACGACCACGACCGAGCGGATCCTCTATTATACCGGCAAGTCCTACAAGATCGGCGAAGTCCATGACGGCGCCGCGACGATGGACTTCATGGAGCAGGAAGCAGAGCGCGGGATCACGATCACGTCCGCGGCCACAACCTGTTTTTGGCCCGGTCGCGACGGCCGCAAGCGCCGCCTGAACATCATCGATACGCCTGGCCACGTCGACTTCACCATCGAAGTCGAGCGCTCGCTGCGCGTACTTGATGGCGCGGTGTGTGTTCTCGATAGCAATCAGGGCGTCGAACCGCAGACCGAGACCGTCTGGCGCCAGGGCGACAAGTACAATGTTCCGCGCATCATCTTCTCCAACAAGATGGACAAGACCGGCGCGGACTTTTTCATGTGCCTTGCCGACATCAAGGACAAGCTGGGCGCCCGCGCGGTGCCGCTGCAGATTCCGATCGGCGCCGAGGCTGACTTTAAAGGCGTTGTCGATCTCATTGAGATGAAGGCCATCACCTGGGACAGCGATGGCAAAGATGCCAAGATGGTCAAGAGTGAGATCCCCGCCGATCTCTTAGACAAGGCGATTGAATTCCGCGCCGCTATGATCGAAGCCGCCGTCGAAATGGACGACTCGGTCATGGAAACCTACCTCGACGGCGTCGAGCCCGACGAAGACACGATCCGCCGGCTCATCCGGAAGGCGACGATCACACGCACCTTCTATCCGATGATGTGCGGCTCTGCATTCAAGAACAAGGGCGTCCAGCTTCTGCTCGACGCGGTCGTCGATTTCCTGCCGGCTCCTTCGGATCGCGAAGCATATAGCGGCATTGATCCCAAGACCGGCAACGAGTCGCCGCGCCGGCCGCTGGATGAAGATCCCGTCGCCATGATCGCGTTCAAGATCATGAGCTTTGAGCACGTCGGGTCGATCACGTTCTGTCGCATCTACTCGGGTAAGCTCGAGCAGGGCATGGCGCTTACCAACACTTCGCGCGACAAGAAAGAGCGTGCCGGCCGCATGTATCTCATGCACGCCGCCGATCGCGAAGAAATCAAGGAAGCGTTCGCTGGCGATATCGTCGCTTTGCAGGGCATGAAGGATGTTCGCACGGGCGAAACGCTGTGCGATCCCGCCAAGCCAGTCATTCTCGAGAAGATGGATTTCCCCGAGCCGGTCATCAATCTCTCGATTGTGCCCAAGACCAAGGCCGATCAGGAAAAGATGGCGATCGCGCTGAACACCATGGCGATCGAGGATCCTTCGTTCCGCGTCTCCGTCGACCAGGAGTCGGGCGAGACCATTTTGAAGGGCATGGGCGAACTGCATCTGGACATCAAGGTCGACATCCTGAAGCGGACCTACGGCGTCGAGGCTGATGTTGGCCAGCCGCAGGTGGCGTACCGCGAGACTCTCGCGCGCAGCGCCGAAATTGATTACACGCACAAGAAGCAGTCGGGCGGTACGGGCCAGTTTGCACGCGTCAAGTTGCGCCTCGAGCCGAACGAAACCGGCAAGGGCAATGAGTTCGAGAGCGAGGTCGTCGGCGGCACCGTGCCGAAGGAATATATTCCCGGCGTCGAAAAGGGCGTGTCCTCGGTTTGGGGAAATGGCGTCCTGATCGGCTTCCCGATCGTCGATACCAAAGTCACTCTTTATGACGGCGCTTTTCACGAAGTGGACTCGTCTGCGATCGCATTCGAAATCGCGACCCGCGCGGCCATGAAGGAAGGTTGCGAGAAGGGCGGCATCAAGATCCTCGAGCCGATCATGGACGTGGAGGTTGTGACGCCGGCAGATTTCGTTGGTGGCATCATCGGCGATATCAACGGTCGGCGTGGCCAGATCCGCGATCAGCAGATGCGCGGCAACGCCACTGTCATTCGCGCATTCGTGCCGCTGGCCAACATGTTTGGCTACGTCAGTCAGCTGCGCTCGATGTCGACGGGTCGCGCATCCTACACGATGCAGTTCGCCCATTATGCCGACGTGCCGCGCAACGTGGCTGAAGAAGTCAAGGCGAAGTACGCCTGAACGAACGAGGGGGCTGGAGAGCCCCGCTTGGCCGCCGGTGCCTGAGACCGGCGCCAGGGTTAAATGGATCTGGATCATCGGGGCGTATGAGCCCCAGAACGACAACTGAAGTGGAGAGCCGACGATGGCGAAGGCAAAATTCGAACGTAACAAGCCGCATTGCAACGTCGGCACGATTGGCCACGTTGACCACGGCAAGACGACGTTGACGGCTGCGTTGACGAAGGTTTCTGCGGACCGCGGCTGGACGGCGACTTCGATTGCGTATGACGAAGTCGCGAAGGCTTCTGAAAGCCAGGGCCGTCGCGATCCGACGAAGATCCTGACGATTGCGACGTCGCATGTTGAATACGCGACACCGAACCGCCACTATGCGCACGTCGACTGCCCGGGCCATGCCGACTACGTGAAGAACATGATCACGGGCGCGGCACAGATGGACGGGGCGATCCTGGTTGTTTCGGCGGTTGATGGTCCGATGCCGCAGACGCGCGAGCACATCCTTCTGGCCCGCCAGGTTGGCGTGCCCTACATCGTCGTGTTTTTGAACAAGTGCGATGTGGTGGAGGACGAAGAGCTTCTGGACCTGGTTGAGATGGAAGTGCGCGAGCTTCTGTCGAAGTACCAGTTCCCGGGCGACGACACGCCGATCATCCGTGGCGCTGCGATCAAGGCGCTGAACGGTGAGAAGGGTCCGCTGGCGGACGAAGCGATCCTCAAGCTTTATGAGGCTCTGGATACGTACATCCCGCTGCCGGATCGTCCGAAGGATCAGCCGTTCCAGATGCCGATCGAGGACGTGTTCTCGATCTCGGGTCGCGGCACGGTTGTGACGGGGCGCATTGAGCGGGGCGTGATCAAGGTAGGCGAGGAAGTCGAGATCGTGGGTCTGCGCGATACGCAGAAGTCGGTTGTGACGGGCGTGGAAATGTTCCGCAAGCTTCTCGACAGCGGCGAAGCTGGCGACAACGTGGGCTGCCTGTTGCGCGGGATTGACAAGGAAGCAGTTGAGCGCGGCCAGGTTCTGGCCAAGCCGGGCTCGGTGAAGCCGCACAAGAAGTTCAAGGCGGAAGCCTACATTCTGACGAAGGACGAGGGCGGCCGTCACACGCCGTTCTTCACGAACTATCGTCCGCAGTTTTACTTCCGCACGACGGACGTGACGGGCGTGGTGACGTTGCCGGAAGGCACGGAAATGGTGATGCCGGGCGACAACGTGTCGATGGACGTTGAGCTGGTGTCTCCGATTGCCATGGAAGAAAAAGTTCGCTTCGCCATCCGCGAAGGCGGCCGCACCGTCGGCGCCGGCGTCGTGACGAAGATCGTTGAGTAATATCGTCGAGTAATCAAGAGGGTTGGCGGTAGCGCCGTTCGAATATCTTCGGCGCTTCCTCCTATTTGTAGGTCTCAATCATGAACGGCCAAAACATCCGAATCCGGCTCAAGGCGTTCGACCATCGCATACTCGATGCGTCGACGCGTGAGATCGTGAACACGGCGAAACGCACCGGTGCCGAGGTACGGGGACCCATCCCGCTGCCGACGCGCATTGAGCGCTTTACCGTCAACCGCTCGCCGCACATCGACAAGAAGAGCCGCGAACAGTTCGAGATTCGCACTCACAAGCGGCTTCTCGACATCGTGGACCCGACCCCGCAAACGGTCGACGCGTTGATGAAACTCGATCTCGCCGCCGGCGTGGATGTCGAGATCAAGCTCTAGAGGTTTCGGATCCTCTGACGTTCAGGCAACCGGCCGGCGTCATGATCCCAAGATAGGAAGGAATGCGCGCAATGCGTTCCGGAGTGATTGCACAGAAGGTCGGCATGACCCGCATCTTTACCGATGCCGGGGAGCATGTGCCCGTGACTGTCCTGAAGCTGGAGAAGCTGCAGGTGGTTTCGCATCGCACGGCCGAGAAAAATGGCTATACCGCGCTGCAGGTCGGCGCCGGGACTCGCAGGCCGTCGCGGCTGACCAAGTCGGAGAAGGGCACATTCGCTGTCGCCGAGGTCGAGGCGAAGCGCAAGCTTGCCGAGTTTCGAGTTTCGCCCGACAATCTCATTGAGGTCGGCGCTGAAATCACGGCTGACCACTTCGTTCCGGGGCAATTCGTCGATGTGACGGGCACCTCGAAGGGCAAGGGGTTCGCTGGTGCGATGAAGCGCTGGAACTTCGGTGGTCTGCGTGCCACGCACGGCGTATCGGTCTCGCACCGCTCGCACGGTTCGACCGGTCAGCGCCAGGATCCTGGCAAGGTCTTCAAGGGCAAGAAAATGGCTGGTCACCTCGGTGACGAGCGCATTACCACCCAGAATTTGATCGTCGCCAAGATCGATACGGACCGCGGGCTGATCATGATCCGGGGCGCGGTTCCTGGTTCGAAGGGCGGCTGGGTCATCGTTCGCGACGCCGTTAAGAAGGCTGCACATGCCAATACGCCCAAGCCTGGTGCGTTCAAGGCTCGCGTGGCTGCCGACAAGAAGGAGCAGGCGTGATGAAAGCCTCTGTCACCACGCTGGATGCGACGACGGCCGGTGAGGTCGAACTTGCCGATGCGATCTTCGGCCTCGAGCCGCGCCCCGATCTGATCCACCGCATGGTGCGCTATCAGCTCCTGAAGCGCATGGCCGGCACGCATCACGCCCAGGACCGTTCGGAAGTCACGGTCACGGGTAAGAAGATGTACAAACAGAAGGGCACCGGCGGCGCCCGTCACGGCGACAAGTCGGTTCCCCAGTGGCGCGGCGGTGGCAAGGCGCATGGTCCCAAGCCGCGCAGCCATGCCGTCGACATGCCAAAGAAGGTCCGCGCGCTGGCATTGCGTCATGCGCTCTCGGCGAAGGCCAAGTCTGGCGATATCGTCGTGCTGGATAAGGCCTCCTCGTCGGAGGGCAAGACGGGCGCTCTGCGCATGCAGTTCGCCAAGCTGTCGCTCGACAACGCGCTGATCATCGATGGCGCCGAGCTCGATGTCGGCTTTGCTCGCGCGGCGCGCAACATTCCAAATATCGATCTGCTGCCGATCCAGGGCATCAACGTCTACGACATTCTGCGTCGCCGGAAGCTCGTATTGACGAAGGCCGCGGTCGAGGCTCTGGAGGCCCGTTTTAAATGACTGTGAAGCTGAAAGCCTATGACGTGATCCTGTCTCCGGTGATCACGGAAAAATCGACGCTCGTTTCGGAAGCCAACCAGGTGATCTTCAAGGTCGCTCCGGGGGCCACCAAAACGGACATCAAGGCCGCCGTCGAAAGCCTGTTCAAGGTCAAGGTGAAGGCCGTCAATACGCTCGTCCGCAAGGGCAAGATCAAGGTGTTCAAGGGCCGCCGCGCGCTGCTCTCCGACACCAAGAAGGCAATCGTCACGTTGGAGGCCGGCCACTCCATAGATGTGACGACGGGCCTCTAAAGGAAAACGTCATGGCATTAAAAACATACCGCCCGACGTCGCCAGGCATGCGCCACCTCGTACAGGTGGACCGCAGTCACCTGTGGAAGGGCTCACCGATCAAAATGCTCGTCGAGGGTAAGACCAAGACGGGTGGGCGTAACAGCGATGGCCGCATCACGACGCGTCACATCGGTGGCGGTCATAAGCAGCTTTATCGCCACGTCGACTTCAAACGGCGCAAATTCGATATGCCGGCTGTGGTCGAACGGCTCGAGTACGATCCGAACCGGACAGCGTTCATCGCGCTGATCAAGTACGAGGACGGGACGCAGTCCTATATCCTCGCACCGCAGCGTCTGGGCGTCGGTGACACGGTCGTGGCCGGGGCGAAGGTGGACGTGAAGCCAGGCAATGCGATGCCGCTGTCGGCCATGCCGCTCGGCACGATCATTCATAACGTCGAGCTGAAGCCGCTTCGCGGCGGTCAGCTGGCGCGGTCGGCGGGATCGTTCGTGCAGCTTGTCGGTCGCGATGCCGGCTGGGCCGTGCTCAAGCTCAATTCGGGCGAGACGCGCAAGGTGCGCGCCGATTGCATGGCCTCTGTCGGCGCTGTGTCGAACCCCGACCATATGAACAAGGTCACGGGCAAGGCCGGCCGCACGCGCTGGAAGGGCACCCGCCCGACGGTGCGCTCGATCACCATGAACCCGATCGACCATCCCAATGGCGGTCGCACCAACGGCGGCAAGCACTGGGCGACACCCTGGGGCAAGCCGACGAAGGGCTACAAGACGCGTAAAAACAAGGCGACGGACAAGTACATTATCCGCAGCCGTCACAAGTCGAAGTAAGGCCTGAGACAGAGCTAGGAGATAACGCAGTGACACGTTCTGTTTGGAAGGGCCCGTTCGTTGACGGCTACATCCTGAAGAAGGCCGAGAAGACGCGCGCGTCGGGACGTAACGAAGTGATCAAGATCTGGAGCCGCCGCTCGACGATCCTGCCGCACTTCGTCGGGCTGACCTTTGGCGTCCATAACGGCCAGAAGCACATCCCTGTCTCCGTGTCGGAGGACATGGTCGGTCACAAGTTCGGTGAGTTTGCACCAACGCGGACCTTCCCTGGCCACGGCGGCGACAAGAAAGCGGTGAAGAAGTAATGGGCAAGCCGAGCCATGAGCGCAGCCTCGCGGACAACGAGGCCAAAGCGATTGCGAAGAACATTCGCATTTCGCCCCAGAAGTTGAACCTCGTCGCGGAACTGATCCGCGGCAAGAAGGTCGTCCAGGCCATGGCGGACCTGGAATTCTCGCGCAAGCGCGTCGCCCAGGATGTGCGCAAGTGCGTAATGAGCGCGATTGCGAACGCTGAGAACAATCATGGGCTCGATGTCGACGAACTCGTCGTCGCCGAAGCTTATGTGGGCAAGAACATGGTTTTGAAGCGCTTTGCGGCTCGCGGCCGTGGTCGCAGCTCCCAGATCCTGAAACCGTTTTCGCAAATCACGGTCGTCGTGCGGCAGAAGCCTGAAGAGGCCGAGCCGAAGGCAGCGGCCAAAAAGACCAAGCCGGCCGCCAAGTCAGCGGCTCAGCCCAAGAAGGGGGCCGCGTAATGGGTCAAAAAGTCAATCCCGTCGGAATGCGCGTTGGCATTAATCGCACGTGGGACAGCCGCTGGTTTGCGGCTCGCGGCGAGTACAGCCGGCTGCTGCACGAAGACATGGTCATGCGCGACCACATCATGCAGCACCAGCGCACGGCCGGTATTTCGAAAGTCGTCATCGAACGCCCGCATAAAAAGTGCCGCGTCACCGTGCATTCGGCGCGTCCTGGCGTGCTGATCGGCAAGAAGGGCGCCGACATCGAGAAGTTGCGCGGTGAACTCGCTCGCCTGACTTCGTCGGAAGTGCACCTCAATATCGTCGAAGTGCGCAAGCCGGAAATCGATGCGACACTGGTCGCGGAATCGATTGCCCAGCAGCTTGAGCGTCGTGTCGCCTTTCGCCGCGCCATGAAGCGGGCGGTTCAGTCGGCCTTGCGCCTCGGCGCGGTCGGCATTCGCATCAACGTCGCCGGCCGGCTCGGCGGCGCGGAAATCGCGCGAACCGAATGGTACCGCGAGGGCCGCGTTCCGTTGCATACGCTGCGCGCCGACATCGATTTTGGTTACGGCCTAGCCAAGACCGCCTATGGCGTCATTGGCATCAAGGTCTGGATTTTCAAAGGCGAGATCATTGAGCACGATCCGATGGCGTCAGAGCGCCGTTCGCTCGAGACCCAGGATCAGGCCGGTCCACGTCCGCGCCGCGATGACGGCGAGCGTCGCGACAATCGTCGTGGCGGTCCGCGCGGTGGTCGTGGTGGCGGCGGCGGTGGTGGTGGCGGAGCGGGTGCTGGACGTCCGGCCGACACTCCCGAAACGCCGACCGAGGCTTAAGGAACTCAGGAAAAGATCATGCTGCAACCAAAGCGCACAAAGTTCCGCAAGCAATTCAAGGGCCGCATCCACGGCGCTGCGAAGAGCGGCACGACGCTGAGCTTCGGCGAGATCGGCCTCAAGGCCGTCGAACCGGAGCGTGTCACCGCACGCCAGATCGAAGCGGCGCGCCGCGCGATCGCCCGTCACACGAAGCGTCAGGGACGCATCTGGCTGCGCATCTATCCGGACGTTCCGGTGACGAAGAAGCCCGCTGAGGTCCGCATGGGCTCGGGTAAGGGCAGTGTGGAGCTTTGGGTGGCGCGCGTGAAGCCGGGCCGCATACTTTTCGAGATCGGTGGCGTCAATCCGCAAATCGCGAAGGAAGCGCTCGAACTCGGCGCCGCCAAGCTGCCGATCAAGTGCCGTATCGTGACGCGTCTCGCCTAACCGCTGAGGCGCGCAGACAAGGAATGAGTGAGGACGAACGATGAAGGCTACTGAGCTTAAGGGCATGTCCCTCGACCAGCTCGACGACCAGCTGGTGAAGCTGAAGAAGGAGCAGTTCAACCTGCGCTTTCAACGGGCTTCCGGGCAGCTGGAGAGCACCTCGCGGATCCGCGAGGTTCGCCGCGATATCGCGCGCGTGATGACGGTTGCCCGCACCAAGCGGGCGGGTAGTGCGCAGAAGAGCGCTTGAGGAGATTGAGCGATGCCGAAGCGCGTTCTGCAGGGTGTGGTCGTTTCCGACAAGAACGACAAAACGATCGTGGTTCAGGTGGAGCGCCGCTTCACCCATCCGCTTTTGAAGAAGACCGTGCGTCGTACGAAAAAGTACCACGCGCACGATGAGACGAACGTTTTCAAGATTGGTGACAAGGTTTCCATTGAGGAAGCGGCGCCGATTTCGAAGAACAAGCGTTGGGTGGTTCTGGCGAAAGTCTAAAAACCAGGCGCCGGGCTGCTGATTGAGGCTGACGGCGCGGGTTATCGGACGAGCCGGACGAAGATTAGAATTTGGTCCCCTGAAGGGTGACCTGCAAGGGAAGGACGACCGCGATGATCCAGATGGAGACCAATCTCGACGTCGCCGACAATTCGGGCGCTCGCCGCGTCCAGTGCATCAAAGTGCTGGGTGGTTCCAAGCGCAAGTACGCCACAATCGGCGACACGATCGTCGTGTCGGTGAAGGAGGCGATCCCGAAGGGGCGCGTGAAGAAGGGGCAGGTCATGAAGGCCGTTATCGTGCGCGTCGCAAAGGGTGTGCGCCGGCCGGACGGATCGCTGATCCGCTTCGACCGCAACGCCGCGGTGCTCGTCAATGCTCAGGGCGAACCGGTCGGCACGCGCATCTTCGGGCCGGTGACCCGCGAGCTGCGCGCCAAGAACCACATGAAGATCGTTTCGCTCGCGCCGGAGGTTTTGTGATGTCGGCTCAGAAGATCAAGAAGGGCGATCACGTCATCGTGCTGACGGGCCGCGACAAAGGTAAGCACGGCGAGGTTATCGAGGTGCGTCCGAAGGAGAGCCGCGCGGTCGTGCGCGGCGTCAACGTCGTTCGGCGGCACCAGAAGCAGACAGCCCAGCAGGAGGGCGGCATTATTTCAAAAGAAGCCGCGATCCAGCTGTCGAACCTGGCGCTCGAAGATCCTAAAGATGGAAAGCCGACCCGCGTCGGCTTCAAGTTGCTCGACGACGGCCGCAAGGTGCGTGTTGCCAAGCGCTCTGGCGAAGTCATTCCGGAGAAGAAGTAAGCCATGGCTGAGAACGATAAAAAGGGTGGCAAGCCGCAGGGCGGGGCTCCCGCCGGTAAGGTCAAGGCCCCCAAGAAGGCTGCAGCACCCGTGGCTGCCGCTCCGGCCAAGCCGCGTCCGGCCGATTACAAGCCACGCATGAAAGTGCACTACGAAAAGACCGTGCGCGACGAGTTGGTGGCGAAGTTTGAATACAAGAACCGAATGCAGATTCCACGCATCGAAAAGATCGTGCTGAACATGGGCGTGGGTGAAGCGACCGCCGACCGCAAAAAGGTCGAAGTCGCCGCGGCCCAGCTCGCCCTGATCGCCGGTCAGAAGCCGCAGATGACCAAAGCCAAGAAGTCGATCGCGACCTTCAAGGTGCGCGATGGGATGACGCTCGGCGCCAAAGTCACGCTGCGCGGCGATCGGATGTATGAATTCCTGGACCGGTTCGTCACGATTGCGCTGCCGCGCGTCAAAGACTTCCGCGGTCTCAACCCGAAGAGCTTCGATGGTCGCGGAAACTATGCCTGCGGTTTGAAGGAGCACCTCGTGTTTCCGGAAATCAACTATGACGAGGTCGACAATGTCCTTGGCATGGATGTGATCGTGGTGACGACCGCCAAGACCGATGACGAGGCCCGCGAACTCCTTCGCGGCTTCAATTTTCCCTTCCGCAGCTAGAGGACCTCGGGTGTCCCGTTACATGTGCCCGAAAGGCCTTTGGAGGATTTGAATGGCCAAGACCAGTTCGATTGAGAAGAACAACCGCCGTCGCAAGCTTGCCGCCCAAACGGCGGGTAAGCGGAAGCGCCTGAAGGAGATCGCCAACGATCTCAAGCGGCCGGCGGAAGAGCGCTTCGCTGCGCGCCTGAAACTTGCCGAGATGCCGCGCAATTCGAATCCGACCAGGATTCGCAATCGTTGCGAGTTGACCGGCCGCGCGCGGGGCACCTATCGCAAGTTCAAGCTGTGCCGGAACCAGCTTCGTGAACTCGCCAGCCAGGGCCGCATTCCGGGCATCGTAAAGTCGAGCTGGTAAGGGAACGAAGAAGATGGCAATGAACGATCCCATCGGCGATATGCTGACCCGCATCCGCAATGCGCAGCTCCGCCGGCGTCCGAAAGTCTCGACTCCTGCTTCGAACATGCGCGCGCGCGTGCTCGACGTTCTGACCGAGGAAGGCTACATCCGCGGTTACGCTCGCGTCGAACAAAAAGGCATCGAGGCCGAATTCGAGATCGAGCTCAAGTACTACAACGGACAGCCGGCGATCCGCGAAATCGAGCGCGTGTCCAAGCCCGGCCGCCGGGTGTATTCGCCGGTCAAGGAATTGAAGAACGTGCGCAACGGTCTTGGCGTCGCGATCCTGTCGACACCGAAGGGTGTCATGTCGGACTCGCGGGCCCGCGAAGAGAACGTTGGCGGCGAGATCATCTGCAACATATTCTAATGAAGGCGCCCGGGCAGCCGGGTGGTTCAAGGGGTCGAACCCATGTCACGCATTGGTAAGAAGCCGGTCGCTCTCCCGTCCGCGGTCACGGCGACGGTCAGCGGTCAGACCGTGAAACTGAAGGGCGCCAAGGGCGAACTGTCGTTCACGTGCCCGGAGCAGATCAAGGTCGAGACGACGGCGGAGGGCATTGAGGTTACGCCGCGCGACGAGTCCAAGGCTGCCCGCTCGATGTGGGGTATGTCGCGCACAATGATCCAGAATATGATCAAGGGCGTCACGGACGGCTACTCGCATACGCTTGAAATTCACGGCGTCGGTTTCAAGGCGTCGATGAAGGGCAAGGACACCCTGACGCTCGCGGTCGGCTACAGCCATGACGTGAACATCAAGGTTCCCGCTGGCGTCGACGTGAAAGTCGGTGGGGCAAAGCAGGACCAGGTGACCGTATCGGGCATCGACAAGCAGGCCGTCGGTGAATTGGCCGCCGTCATCCGCTCCTCGCGCAAGCCGGAACCCTATCAGGGCAAGGGCGTGCGCTATCAGGGCGAATATATCTTCCGCAAGGAAGGCAAGAAGAAGTAAGGACTCGATCCATGGCTACGCACGACACAATTTTCGACAAGCGCCGCTCGCGTGTGCGCCGTTCGCTCAAGGCGCACTCCGGAACCCGGCCGCGCCTCTCGGTGCATCGCTCGGGCAAGAATATCTATGCGCAGGTGATCGACGATACGGCCGGCAAGACGATCGCCGCCGCTTCGACCCTGGAAAAGGACTTGCGCGGCTCGCTCAAAACCGGGGCCGACGTGTCGGCAGCGGCGGTCGTCGGCAAGCTCATTGCCGAGCGAGCTATCAAGGCCGGCATCGAAACGGTCGTCTTCGACCGCGGCGGTTTCCTCTATCATGGGCGCGTGAAGGCGCTCGCGGAGGCCGCGCGTGAAGGCGGCTTGAAATTCTGATGAAAAGGATTTGACCGTGGCACGTGGACCTCAGGAAAAGCGCGGACGTGATCGCGATCGCGAAAAAGTCGATAGCGAATTCACCGACAAACTCGTGCACATCAATCGTGTTGCGAAGGTCGTGAAGGGCGGCAAGCGGTTCGGCTTCGCGGCTCTCGTGGTCGTCGGCGATCTGCGCGGCCGCGTTGGCTTCGGCCACGGCAAGGCGCGCGAAGTGCCCGAGGCGATCCGCAAGGCCACGGAAGCGGCCCGCCGCAATCTCGTGCGGGTGCCGTTGCGCGATGCCCGCACGCTGCACCACGACAGCGAGGGCCGGCACGGTTCAGGCAAGGTTGTCGTGCGCTCGGCGCCGGCTGGTACCGGGATCATCGCGGGCGGCGCCATGCGCGCCGTGTTCGAGATGCTCGGCGTGCAGGATGTCGTTGCCAAATCGCTCGGCTCCACCAATCCGTACAATGTCGTGCGCGCCACCTTCGACGCCCTCAAGGGTCAGGAGAATCCGCGTGGCGTCGCGGCTCGTCGCAATCTCAAGGTTTCCGACATCGTGGCTCGCCGCCGCGATGGTTCGGTCGCCGCAGAGGCTGGCGCCGACCTTTAACGGTCGCGCCTATCCGAAGGAACGCTTTCATGGCTGACACGAAGAAGACCGTCACGGTCGAGCAATACGCGAGCGCGAACCGTCGCCCGGAAAAGCAGACGATGACCTTGCGCGGTCTGGGTCTCGACAAACTTCACCGCCGCCGCACGCTGGAAGATACTCCGTCCGTGCGCGGTATGATTAATTCCATCCCCCACCTCGTTCGCGTCGTCGACGAGGCCTGAGGCACTTACACAGGTTTGAGGAGCGCCACGTCCATGCGGCTCAATGAGATCAACGACAACGCTGGCGCGCGCAAGCGGCGCGTCCGCATCGGCCGCGGTATCGGTTCGGGCTGCGGCAAGACCGGTGGCCGGGGCGGCAAAGGCCAGACGGCTCGCTCGGGTGTCGCCATCGGCGGCTTTGAAGGTGGCCAGATGCCTCTGCATCGGCGTCTGCCCAAGCGCGGCTTCAATAAGTGGCGCGCCAAGGACTTCAATGAGATCAACGTCGGCGCGCTGCAGAAAGCGGTCGAGGATGGCAAGCTGAAGGCCGGTCAGACGGTCGACGTGGCAGCTCTCATCGCGGCCGGGGTTCTGCGCCGCGAGAAAGATGGCCTGCGCGTTCTGGGTACAGGCGAACTGAAGACCAAACTGTCGGTTTCAGCAAACGGCGCTTCGGCAACGGCCAAGGCTGCCATTGAGAACGCCGGCGGTTCGTTGTCGATCATTGCGGTCAAGGTGCTGGAAGCCGACGAAATCAAGCGCAAGAAGACGGCTGCCAAAAAGGCGGGCTCGGGCAAGTCCGCGGCGAAGTCGGAGGACTAGTCTGGCAGGGCTGCGCCTGTCATCCCATAACTTGTCGACGCCGGATTGCAGTGTTCCGGTCTGTCCACGATGGGATGTGCGGTCGTTGCAGCCATGGCGTTGTTTCAGCGCCGCCCGGCTGGCGAAGGTCAGGAGAGAGCACGATGGTATCCGCTGCCGAGCAGCTTGCCTCGAACTTGAATTTCGGGGCCTTCGCGAAAGCGCAGGATCTGAAACAGCGCCTGTGGTTCACCCTCGGTGCGCTGCTGGTCTATCGTCTGGGCACTTTCATACCTATGCCGGGCATCAATGCGGATGCCTTCGCCGCGGCGTTCAAGGCGCAATCGTCCGGCATTTTGGGCATGTTCAACATGTTCGCAGGCGGCGCCATCGAGCGGCTGGCGATCTTTGCTTTGAACATCATGCCGTATATTTCGGCGTCGATCATTATTCAGATCATGACTTCGGTTTCGCCGAAGCTCGAAGCGCTGAAGAAGGAAGGTGAGAGCGGCCGTAAGCAAATCAACCAGTACACGCGTTATTTGACGGTGCTGCTGGCTACGCTGCAGGCTTATGGCATCGCGATCGGCTTGGAAGGATCGTCCTCGGGAGAGGCAGGCGCAATTGTCAAAGATCCCGGCTGGTTCTTCCGGTTCTCGACGGTGATTACGCTGGTCGGCGGGACGATGTTTCTGATGTGGCTTGGTGAGCAGATCACGCAGCGCGGCGTTGGTAACGGCATTTCTCTGATCATCTTTGCCGGCATCGTCGCCGGGCTGCCGACGGCGCTGGCCGGGCTGTTCGAACTGGCGCGGGCGGGTTCGATTTCAACCCCGCTGCTGTTCGGATTGATCCTGCTGATGCTTTCGGTCGTCGCGGCCGTCGTTTTCATCGAACGGGCCCAGCGGCGGCTCCTCATCCAGTACCCGAAGCGACAAGTCGGCAACCGGATGTCGCAAGGCGAGTCCTCGCATTTGCCGCTCAAGTTGAACTCTGCCGGCGTTATCCCGCCGATCTTCGCTTCGTCGCTGCTGCTGCTGCCGATCACGGTGGCTCAGTTCATGGGCTCGGGCGGCGGACCTGGCACCGAGTGGCTGAATTCTGTTGTTGCGTCTTTGGGCATGGGGCAGCCGGTGCACATGCTGCTGACTGCCGCGCTCATCATCTTCTTTGCCTTTTTCTATACAGCGCTGGTCTTCAACCCGAAGGAAACGGCCGACAATCTGCGCAAATACGGCGGCTTCCTACCCGGCATCCGTCCCGGTGAAAAGACTGCGGAATACATAGATTATGTGCTGACGCGCATCACAACGGTCGGCGCTCTTTACCTGGCCGCTGTTTGCGTGTTGCCGGAATTCCTCGTGTCTTATGCCGCGCTGCCGTTCTACTTCGGTGGTACGTCGCTGCTGATCGCTGTGTCCGTAACCATGGACACGGTCGCCCAGGTTCAGAGTCACCTGCTGGCGCATCAGTACGAAGGTCTCATCAAGAAGGCTAAGCTGCGCGGGGCCACGAGTAACAGGGGCCGCCGGTGAAGCTTATACTTCTCGGACCGCCCGGAGCCGGCAAGGGAACGCAGGCGCAGGTGCTCGCCGAAAAGCATGGACTGGTGCAGCTCTCGACGGGCGAAATGCTGCGCGCCGCTGTCAAAGCCGGTAGCGAGATCGGCCGCAAGGCCGAAGCCATCATGAAGAATGGCGGGCTGGTATCGGACGAGATCGTGATTGGCATCATTGCCGACCGGATCGAACAACCCGACTGCGCCAGAGGCTTTATCCTCGACGGGTTTCCACGCACTTTAAAACAGGCCGACGCGCTCGGCAGTTTGTTGACATCCAAGGACAAGGATCTCGATGCCGTTATCGAGATCAAGGTCGACGATACTATCCTGGTTTCGCGCATTGAGACCCGTGCGAGCGAAACGCTCGCCGCCGGGGGCGCCGTTCGGGCGGACGACAATGCCGAGGCCTTGAAGACCCGTCTCATGGCCTACTACCGTGAGACGGCACCACTGATTGGTTATTACTACGCATATCGGAAATTGAGGACGATCGACGGCATGGCCCCGATCGAAGCCGTTTCCGAGCAGATCGAAGCTGTCCTCTTGGAGGCGGCAAAGACGTGATGTGCCGGGATTAGTCAGGGTTAAAGCTGAGACTATTCTGGTGTGACACGTTTGTTTGGCTGATTGACTGAGGAACAGTGCCGAGCTACAACACCGCGCTTTCATGACGCAGGGTTGATGGGATTGGTCGGGCGAAAAAATATCGCAAGGCTGGTTCCGTTTCGTTTTAGCTGGCGCAAACAATTGCTTGGTTCTCTAGCGGAGTACCCGGCGGCACGGACTAGAAAGCCCAGGAGAAGATCGTGGCTCGTATTGCAGGTGTGAACATCCCGACCCAGAAGCGCGTCGTTATTGCGCTTCAGTATATCCACGGGATCGGCCCCAAGTTTGCTGAGAAGATTTGTACCGGCGTGGGCATTCCCGCCGAGCGCCGCGTCAGCCAGTTGACGGACGCCGAAGTGCTCCAGATCCGAGAAGCCATCGACCGCGATTACATGGTTGAAGGCGACCTGCGCCGCGAAGTTTCGCAGAACATCAAGCGTCTCATGGACCTGGGTTGCTATCGCGGTTTGCGTCACCGCAAGGGACTGCCCGTTCGCGGCCAGCGCACACATACGAACGCTCGCACCCGCAAGGGTCCGGCTAAGCCGATCGCCGGCAAGAAAAAGGCCTAACGCTTTCGCGGCCAGCCTGCCCGCTTCGCACGTCGGTGCGGGCTGGCAGTCGGTCGCGGTCACGAACAGAAAACGAGCTCCCGCTTCCGGGAGCGCAGGAGTTTGAGAGACGATGGCTAAGGAACAGGCCCAGGGCCGCGCGAAGGTTCGCCGCCGCGAAAAGAAGAATATTACGTCGGGCGTCGCGCATGTGAGTGCGTCGTTCAACAACACCATGATTACCATCACGGATGCGCAGGGCAATACGCTCGCCTGGTCGTCGTCGGGAACGATGGGCTTTAAGGGTTCGCGCAAGTCGACACCGTTCGCCGCTCAGATGGCGGCTGAAGATGCCGGCAAAAAGGCCCAGGAACATGGTGTGAAGGTGCTCGAAGTCGAGGTCTGCGGTCCGGGCTCGGGCCGTGAGAGCGCGCTGCGTGCGCTGCAGGCCGTCGGTTTTCAGATCACCTCGATTCGCGATGTGACACCCATCCCGCATAACGGCTGCCGGCCGCGCAAGCGCCGTCGCGTCTGATTTGTTTCACTCCGGACGCTGTGGCCTCCCTGGGTCTGCGCGTCCGAAATGCCGTTCCGGCCGCACATTTGCCCCCTGATGTGGCACGGACGATAGACCCCTGGGTAAAGGAGCCGCGCCTTTGGGCGAGATGCGTGCTCAACACCTGAGAGAGGCCACCACGTGACAAGCAACGTTCTTCAGAAAAACTGGCAAGACCTGATCAAGCCGACAAAGCTCGAAATCATTCCGGGCCGGGATCGCACGCGTCTGGCGACGGTCATCGCCGAGCCGCTTGAGCGCGGTTTCGGCATGACGCTCGGCAATGCACTCCGGCGCGTTCTGCTGTCGTCGCTGCAGGGTGCCGCCATCAAGACGGTACAAATCGACGGTGTTCTGCACGAGTTCTCCTCGATCACCGGCGTGCGCGAGGATGTCACCGATATCATCCTGAACATCAAGGAAATTGCGCTGCGTCTGCATTCGGACGGCGTCAAGCGCATGGTGCTCAAGAAAGAAGGCGCGGGGGCCGTCAAGGCCGGCGACATCGAGGTTTCCTCCGACGTGGAAATCCTGAACCCTGAGCACGTGATCTGCCATCTCGACCAGGGCGCTTCGGTGCGGATGGAGTTCACAACAGACATGGGCAAGGGCTATGTGCCGGCGGAGCGCAACCGTCCCGATGATGCGCCGATCGGTCTTATCGCGGTCGACAGCATCTACACGCCGGTGAAGAAAGTTTCCTACAAGGTAGAGAACACCCGCGAAGGCCAGATCCTCGATTACGACAAGCTGACGATGACGGTCGAGACAGACGGCTCGGTTCGCGCCGAGGATGCCGTCGCCCTGGCGGCCCGCATCCTGCAGGACCAGCTTGCTGTCTTTATCAACTTCGAAGAGCCCAAGAAGCCGCAAGAAGAGACGCGCCATCCGGAGCTGGCGTTTAACGCCGCGCTTTTGAAGAAGGTCGACGAACTGGAATTGTCGGTGCGTTCAGCCAACTGTCTGAAGAACGACAACATCGTCTACATCGGCGACCTGATCCAAAAGACGGAAGCCGAGATGCTGCGGACGCCCAACTTCGGCCGCAAGTCGCTCAACGAGATCAAGGAAGTGCTGGCCTCCATGGGCCTGCATCTGGGCATGGAAGTTCCGAATTGGCCGCCAGACAACATTGAAGAACTGGCCAAGCGCTTCGAGGACCAATATTAAGAACAACCGCGCATGGCGGCCGGCTCCGCGGAGCGGAGTTGCCATGCGCAAATGATGACGAGGCGAGGCCGTAGAACCTCCCCGTAATAACCGGCAGCGAAAAAGAGAGACAACGACATGCGTCACGGAAGTCTGGGCCGGCGGTTCAACCGCGATAGCGCCCATCGTCAAGCCATGTTCTCCAACATGGCGGCGGCCCTTATCAAACACGAGCAGATCGTCACAACCTTGCCCAAGGCCAAGGACTTGAAGCGTGTGATCGATAAGTACATCACACTCGCCAAGCGGGGTGATCTCAATTCCCGTCGTCTGGCCGCTGCGCGCCTGCGCGACGAGGACATGGTCAAGAAGTTGTTCGACGTGCTTGGTCCGCGCTACAAGTCTCGCACGGGTGGTTATGCCCGCGTCATGAAAGCCGGTTTCCGGTATGGAGACAGTGCGCCGCGCGCCGTTATCGAACTGGTTGACCGTGACGAGAGCGTCAAGGGCGCCGACGACAAGGCCCGGCACGAGGCCGATGTCGCCGCTCGTGAAGAGGCTGGCGTCTAAGCCTTTCCCTTCTGATCCTGACGAGGCGCCCGCCGATCAAACCCGGCGGGCGTTTTGCATTTTGACGCGGCGGAGCCCGCGCGCCTTTGTCTTGTCGGGCACATCGCCTATATCGTCGCTGGCAAGCATGTCTCAGTATGCCAAGGCCGAAGCCGTCGAGGATCTTGATGCGAAACCGAGCCATCGCCTGGGTCATGGGTCTTGCCGGGCTCTTTGCTGGCGCCGCCGTTTTCGGCTTCGCGGCGAGCTCGGACAGTCAGGCGCAGCAAAAGCTGGCTGAAAAGCAAGTGCCGCCGTCGCGCGAACTGGTGCAGTATTCGTTTGCGCCGATTGCCCGCAAGGCTTCGCCCGCCGTAGTCAACGTGTATGTCCGCAGGCGCGTGCAGGCGTTTTCGTCGCCTTTTGCCAACGATCCCTTCTTCCGACAATTTTTCGGGGACCGCTTCGGACGACCCTCTGAACGCGTGCAAAGTTCGCTGGGATCTGGAGTGATCGTCGCCGATGACGGCACGATCGTTACAAACACGCACGTGATCAAGGGACGGGGCGAAACCGAAATTCGCGTTGCACTGGCTGACAAGCGGGAATACGACGCGCGCGTTCTGTTGCAGGACGACAAGACCGATATCGCCATTCTGAAAATCGAGGGCGGCACCGGCCGGTTTCCCGTCATCGCCTTCGAAGACAGCGACACGCTTGAGGTCGGCGATCTGGTTCTTGCCATCGGCAACCCATTCGGCGTCGGCCAGACCGTAACGTCGGGCATCGTGTCGGCGCTGGCTCGCACGGAAATCGGCAAATCCGACAGTCAGGTGTTCATTCAAACGGATGCGGCCATCAATCCGGGCAATTCCGGCGGTGCCTTGATCGACATGTCCGGCCGGCTGATCGGCATCAATACGATGATTTTCAGCCAGTCCGGAGGTTCACAAGGGATCGGCTTTGCCATTCCCTCGAACCTTGTCCGGCTCTATGCCGAGAGCACTGCTGCGGGCCGTAAGGTCGAGCGGCCGTGGCTCGGCGCGCTGCTTGAGCCGGTCAACCGTGAAATCGCCGAGGCGCTGGGCCTCGACCGTATCTCGGGTGCAGTCGTTTCGCGGGTGTCGAACCGTGGGCCGGGTGCTGCAGCGGGGTTGCAGGCGGGCGACGTCATCACACGCGTTGACGGCTTTGAGGTCGCCGATCCTAGGGCCGTTTACTACCGGATGACGACGCGCGGCGTGGGCAACTCCTCGCAGATCGACCTTTTGCGCAACAGCCGGCCCGTGACCATCAACCTGACGCTCGCCGCTCCCCCGCAACCCGGCAAGGACGATGTGCGCAACCTCGCCGGCGCGCATCCCTTCGACGGGGCGCGGGTTTCGAACATTCTACCCGGGCTTGCCGATGAACTGGGGATCGATGAAGGCGACGGCGTTGCGATCGTTTCGCTGCGGCCGGGTTCGCTGGCGCAACGGCTTGGCTTTCAGCCGGGCGATGTCATTACGGAACTGCAGCGCCAGCCCATCGCTGCAATCGCTGACCTAGAGCAGGCACTTGCGACGCGGAAGGGGATTTGGATCGTCGGTATCCGCCGCGGAGGCAAGGCGATGCTGCTGCAGGTGCCCGGCTGAGCCGGCCAGCACCGTTCGGGCGGTTTCGTCTTTGCTGCCGGCGGCCTATAATCTTGCGATGACGAATTTGTTCGAAGCTGCCGGGCTGGAGAAAAGTGCGCCTCGCCCGCTGGCGGATCGCTTGCGTCCGCAGATGCTGGCCGAGGTCGCCGGGCAGGACCATCTCGTGGGGCCAGAGGGCAAGCTGACGCGGCTGCTTAAAGGTGGACGATTGCCGAGCCTCGTTCTGTGGGGGCCGCCGGGCTGCGGCAAGACCACGATCGCGCGGCTCCTGGCCGGCGAAACCAACCTCGCGTTCGAACAGTTGTCGGCGATTTTCTCCGGTGTGCAGGATTTGCGCAAAGCTTTCGATAAGGCTCGGCTCAACCGCGAGCAGGGTCGCGGCACGCTGCTTTTCATCGATGAAATCCATCGCTTCAACCGCTCGCAGCAAGACAGCTTCCTGCCGCACGTTGAAGACGGAACCATCACGCTCGTTGGCGCAACGACGGAAAATCCGTCGTTTGAACTCAACGCCGCTCTCCTGTCACGAGCCATCGTTCTTACCCTCAACCGCCTCGATGAAACCGCGCTCGAAGGATTGTTGCGGCGTGCGGAGGCTGAGACTGGACGTTGCCTGCCGCTCGATGAGGATGCTCGCGTGGCGTTGTTGCAGATGGCCGACGGCGATGGCCGCGCCATTCTCAATCTGGCCGAGGATGTCTTTGCAACGCTTGCTGCCGATGCGGCACCGATCGGACGGGAAGACCTCGTGCGCCTCGTGCAGCGGCGCGCGCCGATTTACGACAAGGGCCGCGAAGGGCACTACAACCTCATATCCGCCCTGCACAAGGCCGTTCGAGGATCGGACCCTGACGCGGCGCTGTACTGGTTTGCCCGTATGCTCGAAGGCGGCGAGGACCGGCTGTTCCTCGCCCGCCGGCTGGTGCGCATGGCGGTGGAAGACATTGGCCTTGCCGATCCACAGGCGCTCGTCGTGACCAACGCCGCTAAGGAAGCCTATGATTTTTTGGGTTCACCGGAAGGCGAACTCGCCTTGAGCCAAGCCGTCCTGTATCTGGCGACCGCGCCGAAATCGAATGCCAACTATGTTGCCTACAAGGGGGCGATGCGGGCCGCGCGCGAACATGGCTCGCTGTCGCCGCCCAAGATCATTCTCAATGCGCCGACCAAGTTCATGGAGGAAGAGGGGTACGGCGAAGGCTATCAGTATGATCACGACGCGCCCGACGGCTTTTCCGGCCAGAACTACTTTCCCGATGAAATGAGGAAGCGGCCGCACTTCTACGATCCGCCGGAACGAGGCTTTGAGCGGGAGATCCGAAAGAGGCTCGATTATTGGGCAGCGCTGCGCAAAAAGCGCAGCTAAGAGAGGGGCGGTGCGCCGCCCGCTGGCGCGGTTCGCCGCCGATGCTATAGTCGGCCGTCGCGGGGGGCGGTGCTTGGGTGCCCGATCGAACGGGAACCCTGGGGGAGTACGTTCGGAATGATCGTGTTCAAGGATCTTTGGTACGGGCATCCGATCAACGAGAGCGTGCAGACGCCCTGTCTGGCGCCGCGGGATCTCGTCAATCTCGAAGGTCGGCAGATCAAAACCGCATTTCCGGTTTTCTCCAACCAGTGCGCAATTCGGATGGGCGTCGCGCTGCGCCGCGCGGGAGTGCAGCCGGCGCAGATTGCGGGATGCTCGCACTGTTCTGTGCATCCGCGCGAAGACATGCATTTCATCAATGCCAGCCAGCTGGCGAGTGCGATCGCGCGGGCAAACATCGCGGGGGTGGGCCCGATTGAAAAGTTCACCGGCGCCGAGGCGGCGCAGTTCTACCCCAAGATTTTCGGCCGCACCGGCATCATCTACATCCAAGACTACTGGCATCGCTCGACGGATCAGGGCCGCGCCACCGGCGATCATATCGACGTGTGGAACGGATATCGCTCGTCCGCCAAGTGGCTGATGGAGTGGTTCTCCTGGATCGGCTACTACTCAAATTATGCCGGAGCCGGTGAAATCTGGTTCTGGGAAGTCAAGTAAGCCGCCGGCGTGTGCCGCCAAACGACAAGAATGGGAGAACCACATGCGCTATCTGGTGGCCATGATTTTTGCTGCGGCCTTCGCTGCCGTGACGACTGTGTTCTTGGCGACCCCGATTGCGTCGTGGATCGTCGATAAACTGAAATTCGACAGTCCCGATCAGGTCGCGGACCTTCACTCGGCAATATTCCTGGGTGTTAACCTGTTCGCCATGCTGATCGGTTGGACGATTGGTTGGGCTCTGGGCCGCGGTTTCTCCACCAACCCCGACGACGATTGAGCCTTTGCGTTAAGGAACGTCGCCGGGCTATAAGCCGCGATTACCGAGTTCGAGGGAGCGATGAAGCTGCTGTTCCTTGTTTCGGCGGGTGGCGCCATCGGAGCAGCCCTCCGCTTTTTGACATATCAACTATTTGCTGGATCAATCGTGGCGCGCGACGGGCCGGCGTTTCCGTGGGCGACGATGACCATCAATGTGGCAGGATCGTTCCTAATGGGGCTTGCCACCGTGACAATACTGGAGCGTTTTGAGGCTTCCGCGGAACTGCGGGCCTTCGTGATGGCCGGCATTCTTGGTGGTTTCACGACGTTCTCGGCCTTTTCGCTCGATGTTTTTGATCTTTTTGCCAACCGCTCGCTCGTGGCGGTGGCGGGCTACATCGCCGGCTCCGTGGTGTTGTCGATTGCGGCTCTTTTCGCCGGTGTCGCTCTGGCTCGTTGGACACTGACATGACGAGAACAAAGGAAAAGATCGCAGACGCAAACACCGGCGCGACGGGGGCCGTCAAACCGAAGGTCGAGACGATCACCGTCGCGGCGGCGGACAGCGAGATGCGTCTGGATCGTTGGTTCCGCGTTCACTTTCCCGAAGTTGGCTACAGCTATTTGCAGAAGCTTTTGCGATCGGGACAGGTGCGTGTCGATAGTAAGCGCGCGCAGGCGAACGAACGCCTTGTGGCGGGAATGGAAATTCGCGTCCCCGCCGTGATCCGTCAGCCGAAAACGTCAAAGCCCGGTCTCAAAGCGCCGCCCGGTGTGTCGAAGGGCGACCGCGACATCATCGAGAAAATGATCCTCTTTGAGGATGACGAGGTGCTCGTACTTAACAAGCCGCCCGGCATCGCGGTGCAGGGCGGCACCGGCACCAAACGGCACATCGACGGGATGCTGGCCGGCATGGCCGATCGCTTCGGCGGCGAGCGTCCGCGTCTTGTGCATCGGCTCGACCGGGATACATCGGGCGTGCTTTTGGTGGCCAAGACTCGCAACGCTGCGTCCAAGCTCGGCCGGACGTTCCAAACGCGATCGGCAGCAAAGACGTACTGGGCTCTCGTCAAGGGTGTTCCCCATCCCGTGCAAGGCAAGGTCGAAGCCGCGCTCGTGAAGGCGGCAGGCCCGGACGGAGACCGGGTTCGCAAGGCGGAGCCCGGCGAGCAGAGGGAAGCCATGCATGCGACGACGCATTACTCGGTCATTGACCGGGTTGGACGGAAGGCGGCATGGGTGTCGCTGAAGCCGGTTACCGGACGGCAACACCAACTGCGCGCTCATATGTCGATCATCGGTCACCCGATCGTGGGCGATCCGAAGTATGAGGGTGGTATGGATCTGCCGGCGGAAAACATGGACGACAAGCTGCACCTGCATGCGCGGCGGCTGATCATCCCGCATCCGTCTGGACACAGCAAAATCGATGTCTCGGCCCCCCTTCCTCCCCATATGGTTCGGACCTGGGACCTTTTAGGATTGGATTCGAGCAAGTATTCTGCAGGCGAGACCTGACCCTAAAGGACATATCGATGGGCCAAGATTTCGTGCAACTTCTGTTGAGCTGGCTGCCAATCTTGGCACTGGTTGGCGTGTTCGTGTATTTCGTCCAGCGTAGCCAAGGTGTTTACACCGGTCGCAGCGGCAAGACGCATGGCGAAATGCTGGAAGAGTACGTCGCTGAATTAAAGCGCCAGAACGATCTGATCGAGAAAGTCGTGCAGGATCAGGAAGCACGACTGCAGCGGCTCGAAACGACGCGTCGTTCGTCATCGGGCGGCGGCAGCGGTGGTGGCGGATCACGCTGATGACCACAGGCGGATTGCTCAGCTTCTTGTTTGCCGGGGCTGTGGCAGCCATCGCTCTTGGCGTGTTGCGCTGGACGGCGCGACAGACGCGCGGCACTTTCGGACGCGCCTACTGGAAGATCCTTGCCGACGCGGCCGCCGAAGGCGCGCGTCGGACGCAGCTTCTGTCCCGGATCGTCGACATGCGCGAGGCGCGCATCGGCCGGCTGGAGCGGCGGGCGGAGGGGCAGCGTTGAGGCTCGTCGTATTCGACTGCGACGGCACGCTGGTCGATAGCCAGCATATGATCGTGGCGGCGATGGAGCAGGCCTTTTCAGGTTTCGGGCTACCGTCGCCCGAGCGGAGCGCCATTCTTTCGGTTGTCGGGCTGTCGCTGGAGCTGGCTGTCAGCCGGCTCGTTCCGACCGCCGACACGCTAGACGTTACGGCGCTGGCAGAAGCCTATAAAGGCGCGTTCGGCGACTTGCGCCGCGATCGCGCGCATCAGGAACCGCTTTATCCCGGCGTGCGAGACACGCTGCTGGCGCTTGCCGGCCAACCGGGAACGCTTCTCGGCGTTGCGACAGGCAAGAGCCGGCGCGGACTTGTAGCGGTTCTGGACCGGGAGGGATTAGCTGACCTGTTCGTCACCTTACAAACGGCCGATACGCATCCCTCAAAGCCACATCCGGCGATGCTGATGGCGGCGATGGCGGAGGCGGGCGTGGACGCCAGCCGGACGTTGATGGTCGGTGATACCACCTACGACATCACGATGGCACGCGAAGCAGGAACACGCGCGATCGGCGTGGGGTGGGGTTACCATCCGGTCGCCGATCTGGAAGCTGCGGGTGCGCATCGTGTGCTTGCCGACAGTTTGACGCTGGCCAGTGCGCTTCGCAGCGAGCTGCAACAGCTGGGATAAAGCGATGGGCGACAACGATACGAATGCTCCAAGAAGCCAGGGTGGACCGAAAAATCCGCCGAAAGATTCGTTGCGCGGGCCGTTGCCGAAGCGGTTCTACAAAGACGCGGCCCGTATCGAGAAGCAGGGTGGTTTCGAGATTGCACTCGATGGGCGGCCGGTGCGAACGCCACTGAAGCGGGTGCTGCGTCTTACGGATGAAGTCTTCGCCGATCTCGTGGTGTCCGAGTGGGCCGGCCAAGGGGAATTCATCGATCCAGCGACCATGCCGGCCACGCGGCTTGCCAACAGCGCTGCCGATACCGTCACCGATAGCCGCGCGGCTGTGGCTGCGGAGATTATCGCCTACGCCGGCAGCGATCTGCTTTGCTATCGCGCTGCCAACCCGTCCGGTCTCGCCGCCCGGCAGGCGGAGATCTGGGACCCGATCCTCGCCGCCGTCGAGGCTCGGATCGGCGCCAGGTTCGTGCGGGCGGAAGGTATCGTTCATGTCACGCAACCCGCGGCCGTCGCCGAGCGTGTGGCGGACGCTGTCGAGGGACTGTCCGAGCTGCAGCTGGCGGCGGTGCAACTGCTCACGACGCTGACGGGTTCGGCGGTGCTGGCCATTGCCTTGGCGCACAATCTCATTGGTGCCGATGCGGCCTGGGCCGCCGCCCATGTCGACGAGGATTGGCAGATTTCACTGTGGGGCACTGACGAGGAGGCAGAGGCTCGTCGGGCCCTGCGCGAGCGCGATTTCCGCGCGGCGGCGGCCACTTTTTCGCACTTGCGATAGATGTGAAGACGTTTGCCGCGCAGCGTTTGACCGTCCCCAATGATTGGGGTGGCAACGACCGCCCCGGCGCCTTGGAAATGCAACCGGCGGACCTGATCGCCTGCTCCAGCCGCAACGCCGCCCGACCATCAAGACCCCCTGCCCGCCGTTCGACCCCACTTCGTCGCGGTTGCGCTGCCGTTCCACCGTGCTATTGGAACCCGATCACAGACATTCCGGGTCATCTCAAGCACGGTGGAACATCCATGAAGGACGTCATCGAAGAGCTGCAGCGTCGCCGCGACAACGCCCGCCTGGGCGGCGGTCAGGCACGTATCGACGCGCAGCATTCCAAGGGCAAGTTGACGGCGCGCGAGCGCATCGAGCTGCTGATGGACGAGAATTCGTTTGAAGAGTTCGACACGTTCGTCGAGCACCGCTGCAACGAATTCGGCATGGAGAAGAACAAGACACCGGGCGACGGCGTCGTCACCGGCTGGGGCACCATCAACGGCCGCGTCGTTTATGTTTTCGCCAAGGACTTTACCGTGCTCGGCGGCTCTCTGTCGGAGAGCCACGCGCGCAAAATGACGAAGATCCAGGATATGGCGCTGAAGAATCGCGCGCCGATCATTGGACTTTTCGATGCGGGCGGAGCGCGCATTCAGGAGGGTGTGGACGCGCTGGGCGGTTACGGCGAGGTCTTCACTCGCAACGTGATGGCTTCGGGCGTCATTCCGCAGATCTCCGTCATCATGGGTCCGTGCGCGGGCGGTGACGTCTATTCGCCCGCCATGACCGACTTCATCTTCATGGTGAAGGACACGAGCTACATGTTCGTCACGGGTCCTGACGTTGTGAAGACCGTGACCAACGAAACCGTGACAGCGGAAGAATTGGGCGGGGCTAAGGTCCACACGTCGAAATCGTCGGTTGCGGACGGCGCTTTCGAGAACGATCTGGAGGCGCTGCTGCAGATGCGCCGACTGATGGATTTCCTGCCCTCCAACAACAAGTCGGGCGTGCCGGAGTTGCCGACGTCGGATAGCCCCGATCGCGAGGACCGCTCGCTCGATACGATGATCCCCGACAACCCGAACAAGCCCTACGACATGAAGGAACTGATCCTGAAGGTCGTCGATGAAGCTGACTTCATGGAGATCCAAGAGAACTTCGCAAAAAACATCCTGACGGGTTTTGCCCGCATGGAAGGTCGCACGGTCGGTATCGTTGCCAATCAGCCGATGGTACTGGCCGGCGTTCTCGACAGCGATGCCTCGCGCAAGGCGGCGCGCTTTGTGCGTTTTTGCGACTGTTTCGAAATCCCGCTCATCACTTTCGTCGACGTTCCGGGCTTCCTTCCCGGCACCGCGCAGGAGTACGGCGGGCTGATCAAACACGGCGCCAAGCTTCTCTTTGCTTTCACCGAAGCGACCGTAGCCAAGATCACCGTCATCACGCGCAAGGCCTACGGTGGTGCCTACGACGTGATGAGCTCCAAGCATATTCGAGGCGATCTCAACTACGCCTGGCCGACCGCTGAAATCGCCGTCATGGGCGCCAAGGGTGCCGCCGAGATCATCTATCGCGCCGACATCGGCGATCCGGCCAAGATTGCGGCGCGCATCGAAGAGTACAAGGCGCGCTTCGCCAATCCGTTTGTTGCCGCCGAGCGCGGGTATATTGATGAGGTGATCCTGCCGCACGGCACGCGCCGCCGCATCTGTCGTGGCCTCAACATGCTGCGCAACAAGACCCTCGAAAACCCCTGGAAGAAGCACGACAACATTCCGCTGTGAGGGAACTTTTTGACAGACTCCGTAACGTTTGATTTCGCTTTGGATCAGCAGCGGCTGCAGCGAGCATTTTCCGCATCTGACGATGTGGGTGCGGTCATTCGTACTCACTATGAGCTAGATCGTTGCCTGTCACATGTGCTGGCGAAGTACTTTCGCTCGCCGAAAAAGCTTGGTGCCACCCGCGTTAGCCCAAAACTAGACCGTTTAGAAGCGCTCGGCTTTCAGGGCCCTCGGATCGATCTTGCCAGAGCAATTGATGAAGTGCGAAACGACTTCGCTCATAGAGATGTAGAAGAACTTCGAACTAGCGATCTTGAAAAGCTGGAGGTCCCTACGAGGCTGTTGATGGCGGGCAAGGTCTCAATTGAAGATTACAACTTGCGACTTTGGCAAGAAAACTATCACTACGGCGACCTATTGCGCCGGCAGAAATTCGTGGTCCTCGGCGCTATGTCCATCGCAGTTCTCGCCGCCCTGCCCCATGAATACGGAATGTTATTCGGCAAAAACTTCAATCCTCTGAAGGCTTGATTGGAAGAAATCTTGACGCCGTCTGCTATCTGAACCGGCAGCTTTGCAACACAACCACAGTATTGCCCCGCATGACCCTCGATGAATTTCGCACCTATCTTGCCAAGCCAGGCACGCCGCTGTCGGAAGCGGAGGTCGTAGGTTTCGAGAAGGAGATCGGCATCGAGCTGCCGAAAGATTACCGCGCATTTCTGATGGCGGTGAACGGCGGCTGGGTCGGCGGGGCGCTGCTGATCAGCGGCACGACCGCGGACGGGGAACCCATCGATTCCGATCTGCATCACATCGGCGGATTGCGGGCCGAGCCGCACATGGATTTGCGAACGGCGCGGTCCACCTATCAGGACTGGCTGGCGCGCATTCCTCGCGATCTCATCTGGATCATGGACGACAGCACCGGCAATGCGATCTGCCTTGGCATCGCGGGCGACGCGCGCGGCAAGGTCTACTTCTGGGACCAGGAACGCGAACCCGATCTCGACGAGACCGATGGGACCATCGAGGGCATGGGTAACATCAGTATTCTCGCGCATACGTTCGCGACGTTCTTTGCCGGCCTGCAACTCGCCGCGCGCGTCTGATCGGCTTATTCGGCGTCGTTTTTGCCACCGGGCTTATAGGTGATGACCACACACGCAAGTGCAAGCAACAAAACAGCACCACTTTCATAGAGCAGATTGACCGGAGGTTGCTCCTTGCCCTGGAGGATGACGAGGCGGGCAAGCGCGGTGATCGCGATAAAGAGCGGCAGCGTGATCGGGATCTTCTTGCTGTCGTAGTAGACGCCGACCATCGCCAGCACCTCGACATAGATGAACATCAAGAGCAGGTCCTTGAGGGCGACGGAGCGGCCCTCGATGATGATCCAGATCTCCTGCGCCATCGCGACGACGGTGAACACGCCGATGACGAGCAGGAAAGCGTTCTCGGCGTAATGGATCGATTGGCTGACAAAGGTGTTGGGGGACTTCTTGGGAACGTCCATGAACAGGTCTCCGTCGATATAGATTTCAAATATCGCTATGGTCCGGTCAGTGGCGACACGAGGCCGACCACTGCGGCCGTCAGGAGCGTCGCCAGCGTTCCTGACAGTATCGTGCGCAGGCCAAGTTCCGTGATTTCGGCGCGGCGTTGCGGAACCATGGCGATCAGGCCGCCCAACATGATGCCAAGGCTGCCGAAATTGGCAAACCCACAAAGCGCATACGTCATGATCAGCCGTGAGCGATCCGACAGCGCGCCGTCCGGCAGGGCCGCCATCTGCAAATAGGCGACGAACTCGTTGAGGACTGTCTTGATGCCGAGGAGGCTGCCGGCAGTTGCGGCTTCGGCCCAGGGGATGCCGATGGCGAATGCGAGGGGAGAGAGCACCCATCCCAAAATCCGCTGCAGCGTCAGGTCAACTCCAAACGGGCTACCAATCGCCGCGAATGTCATGTTCACGAGCGAGACCAGGGCCACGGCCACGATCAGCATGGCCGTGACGCCGACCAGGAGATTGATCCCTTCGCGCGTGCCCTCGGCGACGGCTTCCATGGCTGATTGCGGTTCAGCGTCGCGTACGATGTCGGCGGGCAGATTGATGCCGGTGTCCTCGCCTGGCACCATGAGGGCTGAGATAAGGAGCGCGGCGGGGACGCTGATCACGGAGGCGACGATGAGATGCCCAGCCGCGCCCGGCACGCTGTTGCCGATCACGCTGGCATAGAGCGCGAGCACGGTACCAGCGATGCCGGCCATTCCAACTGTCATGGTCGCAAACAAGCCGGAGCGGCTCATGGAGCGCAGGTAGGGTTTGACGAGTAGGGGGGCTTCGACCATTCCGACGAAGATGTTGGCCGCAGCACTCGTTGCAACAGGGCCGTCGACGGCCATCGTGCGATTAAGCGCCCAGGCGAAGGCGTGTACGACCCGCTGCAGAATTCCCCAGTGATAAAGCAGTTTCGATATAACGCTGACGAGAAGGATCAGCGGCAACGCTTGAAAAGCGAGCGTGAAGCTCTGTTCGGGCCGCACAATATCATAGGGCGCCGGGCCGCCGGCGAGATGGCCAAAGACGAGGCGGACGCCGTCGAGTGTGGCAGCCTGGAGGGCGTTGATGGCACGGCTTGGCCATT
Organism: Hyphomicrobium sp.; assembly: GCA_022844105.1. Lineage (GTDB taxonomy): Bacteria > Pseudomonadota > Alphaproteobacteria > Rhizobiales > Hyphomicrobiaceae > JAGVSR01. Next base: position 109,521 of record JALHMJ010000001.1, read on the forward strand.
CGAACAGGCTGCGTAAAAGAGGAACGTTGAGAAGCGTGCCGGCGATGACAAACTGCATGGCGACGGACACCGCCGTCAGACGGGCGATGACGGCCGGCGACAGCGCAGAACGCCGTTCGCTGACGAGCCACGCGATCAGTGGAATAGCGAGGAGGCCGATCAGCCCCTGCAAATGTTCCGTCATGCTCTCCCCCCGGAGCGCCGCTTTGGAAGACACTAGCAGGTTTATGCGAGCCGTGGAGTGCGTGCGCCTAAGCGGCGCGGCCACCGCTGGCCGCCGAGCGCAGCGTGCGGAAGGCGGTGTTGATTTCCTTCGTCATGGCGACGAGGTAGGCGCGAACTTCGTCCGGCAAATCGACGCTCTCGAATTTGTCGGGATGGTACAGTTTTGTCATGCGATGGTAAGCGGCGCGGACATCGTCCCACGGAACGCCCTTAGTGACACCGAGAAGACGATGGGGATCGAAGCTCGCGGCATCGGGCAAAGATAACGTGAGTGCGCGCGCGCGCTGGGTCGGGATCACCTTGACGGACTTGATGTCCGATTTGGCGATAAACTGCGCTTCGCCTTCGAAGCATTCGACGAATACAAACTTCTCGTCGCCGTCGAGCAGGCGATGCAGGGGCTTTCCTTTACCGAGCGCGGCGCGGCCGGTGATGGTCGTGCCGTCGGCCAGACCGATCTCGATCGCCACCGTCGGATCATTTGCATTATCGACGCGGTTGCGTTCGAACATCCGATGTAATCCAAAATGCCAAGGAACCGCATCATGCCCCGGCCGCGTTAAAGACCCGTGCACGGTCGTAGCGGCAACCACGGCTCAAACGGCGATATTGTCGATTAATCGCGTCGAGCCGAGCCACGCGGCGGCAAGTACGCGACCGGATCGGCCGGCATTGGGCTCGTAGGCACCAAGCGTTTGCGCATCGCGAATGGTCAGGTAATCGATCTTGGCGAAGCTGGCGGCGAGCAAATCATGGGTTGCGACTTCGATGGCCTTGTTGATCAAACCGCTTGTCGCGGCGATGGCTGCGACGCCCTTGAGCGCCCGGTGGAGAGCAGGGGCGGCCGCGCGCTCGACCGGAGTCAAGTACGCGTTGCGCGAGGAGCGTGCCAAACCGTCACGGTCGCGCGACGTCGGTGCGGCGACGATCTTTATGGGAATGTTGAGATCGCGCACCACTTGGCGGATGACGCATAGCTGTTGGTAGTCCTTTTCGCCGAAAATCGCGATGTCGGGACCAACTTGCGAAAAGAGCTTGGTACACACGGTTGCGACGCCGGCAAAGTGACCCGGCCGGAATTCGCCTTCGAGCGGAAGCGCCGCGCCCATCGGTGTGACGGTTGTGGCAAAGCCTTCGCAGTACATTTCGTCCGCATTGGGCGCCCAAATGACATCGACGCCGGCCGCTCCGAGTTTCTTTGCGTCGCCCGCTTCGTCGCGGGGATAACGCGAGAGGTCGTCGGCAGGGCCGAACTGGGTCGGGTTGACGAAAATTGAAACGACGGTCCGGGTTGCCTTGCGCCGGCCAAGGGTGACGAGCGACAGATGGCCGTCGTGCAGCGCGCCCATCGTCGGCACCAGCGCCACGCTTTCGCCGGCGCTGCGCCACTTGTGAACGGTCGCGCGTAAAGCTTTGACGGTACGGACGATCCGGGGCGGTGGCATCGGCTCCTCAGTGCGTGAACGGGAGATTCGCCTGAGGACAGAACCGTTGTCGGGCGGCGGCGTCAAGGGGCTGTGAGATGCCGTATTTCGCGCGCTGATCTGCTACTCTGAAAACTGGATCGAATCGCCCAATGCGGGCGTCAGCGGTGGGACCGGCAATCATGGTCGCGGTACGCAAGTCACCGGTTACGGGGGCCGCAGGAGCGGGGACAGCCGCGCGGTCCACGTTCGGACGGCTACCCTCCATCGACGAAATAGCCGCGCACCATCTGATCGACGAACATCGTTTGGTTGGTGGGTTGATCGAACGGGCTGTTTATACCGAAGACGAGCGCCGCCGCACGGCCGAGATCGCCCGGCGCCTGGTTCAGGATGCCAGATCCAGCCAGGCTCAGCACGGCGGCATCGACGCTTTCATGCGCGAATATGGCCTGTCGAGCGACGAAGGCATCATTCTGATGTGCCTCGCGGAGGCGTTGCTGCGCATTCCCGATTCCGAGACGGCGGACGCGTTCATCGCGGAGAAGATTGCGCACGGTAATTGGGACAAGCACCGGGGGCATTCAGACAGTCTGTTCGTCAATGCGTCCACCTGGGGATTGATGCTGACCGGGCGGCTCGTCAAGCTGAAAGACAGCCCATCATCGAATGCGATCGATGCATTGAAACGGCTTGTGGCCCGGTCGGGGGAACCTTTTATCCGGCAGGCGATCCGGCAGGCGGTCAAACTGTTGGGCGAGCAGTTCGTGCTTGGCCGCACCATCGAGGATGCGATCGCACGGGCGAAATCATTCGAGCAGAAGGGCTATCGCTTTTCCTACGACATGCTGGGCGAAGCGGCGCGGTCGGAGGCGGATGCGGAGCGTTATTTTCAGCGGTATGTCGCGGCCATCGACGCGGTCGGGCTGTCGGTGGGGCCGCTGCATGCCGTCAACGCCGACGCCATCATCCCGCGCCCATCGATTTCGGTGAAGCTGTCGGCGCTGCATCCGCGTTTTGAGGCCGGACAGGATGAGCGCTTGTTGAAGGAACTGTTGCCGCGGCTCAATGCACTCGTGCACCACGCCAAGTCGCGCGGTCTTGGCCTGACGGTCGATGCGGAAGAACAGGATCGGCTGGAACCGACACTGAGGATTTTCGGCGAGGCTTTCGTCAATCCGGCGGTGGGCATGTGGAACGGGCTTGGGATTGCCGTGCAAGCGTATGGTCGCCGGGCGGTGCCTGTGTTGCGGTGGCTGCGGCGGATCGCTGAGGAGCGGGGGCGGCGTATTCCCGTTCGTCTTGTCAAAGGGGCCTACTGGGATAGCGAAATCAAGTGGGCGCAGGAGCGTGGGCTTGCCGACTACCCAGTTTTCACGCGCAAGCGGAACACGGACGTCTCGTATCTGGCCTGCATGCGCCTGATGCTGACGTATCCGGATCAATTCATCTGCCAGTTTGCCTCGCACAACGCCCACACGATCGCGGCGGCGATGGTGGCTGGCGGGCATACGCCGTTCGAATTCCAACGACTGCACGGCATGGGCGAAGGGATCTACGAGACCATCGTGGCGGGGTCTGCAGGGCCGGGGATAAGTGAGGCACGCGCGTGCCGCATTTATGCGCCCGTGGGCGATCATGAAGATCTGTTGGGCTACCTTGTTCGCCGGCTGCTTGAGAACGGTGCGAACACGTCATTCGTTAATCGTCTGGCCGATGACGACATGCCGATCTCGCGCATCATTCGTGATCCGGTGGAGGAGGCGGAGCGCGACCGGGCCGGGGGCGCCGATACCGCAAAATCGCTGGTCAAGCCGCGCGATGTGTTCTGGCCGGAGCGTCGCAACTCGGCCGGCGTGGCGCTCGACAACTCAGTCGTTCGGGCCGGACTTCTAGCGGACATGAACGCGGCGCTCGGCACCAGCTATGAGGCCGCCGCCATCGTCGCTCAAAATGTCGAGACCGGTGCGGGGCCCGCCAGCCTCGTTCTTTGCCCGCACGACCGCAGTCAACGGATCGGAACGGTGCGTCCGGCGTCGGCGGCTCAGATTGATGCCGCACTCAATGCGGCGACCGCCGCCGCTTTTGCCTGGGACCGGGCCGGCGGTCCAGCGCGCGCAAAAATCCTCGACCAGGCAGCCGATCTCATCGAGCGTGACCGATCGCGGCTGATGGCGGTCCTCGTTCGGGAAGCGGGGCGAACCATTCCCAATGCGCTGGCCGAGGTTCGCGAAACGGCGGATTTCTTGCGCACCTACGCTTTCCAGGCGCGGAAGCACTTTGCCGAACCAATCGGGCTCACCAGCACGACTGGGGAAATCACCACAATCGAGTGGCGCGCGCGCGGGCCGTTTGCGTGCATCGCGCCGTGGAATTTTCCGCTGGCAATCTTTGTGGGGCAAGTTGCGGCCGCGCTTGCGGCGGGGAATCCGGTGCTCGCCAAGCCGGCGGGTCAGACGCCGATCGTCGGCTGGATGGCCGTCAAACTGCTGCATGAAGCCGGCGTGCCGGGCAATGTTTTGCAGTTTCTGCCAGGTGGCGCCGATGTCGGGGCCGCGCTCGTCAAGGATCCCCGGATCAAGGGCGTTGTCTTTACCGGGTCGAACGACAGCGGCTGGGCCATTCAAAAGGCGCTCGCGGATCGGCGGGGGCCTATTGTGCCATTCATTGCGGAGACCGGCGGGCTCAATGCGATGATTGCCGATTCCAGTGCGCTGCCCGAGCAGATCGTGCGCGATGCCGTGCGCTCCGCGTTCGACAGCGCGGGGCAGCGCTGCTCGGCCGCGCGGGTTTTGTTTGTGCAGGACGATATCGCCGACAAGACCATAGCGATGCTGACCGGCGCCATTGCGGCGCTGAAGATCGGCGATCCGCTGGCGTTCGAGACCGACATTGGTCCTGTTATCGATGAGGCGGCGCAGGACGCGCTGGAAACGCATAAGCTGCGGATGCAGGATCACGCGCGGGAACTGATCGACCTGCCGTTGCCGCAAAGCGTGCGCACCGGCACCTACGTTTCGCCGGCATGCTACGAAATTGACCGCCTGTCGCTCCTTTCCGGAGAAGTGTTCGGGCCCATCCTGCATGTGGTTCGTTTTTCGCGCGGCGGGCTTGGCAAGGTCATCGAGGCGATCAATGCAACGGGATATGGCTTGACGCTCGGCCTGCATAGCCGGATCGAGGCGGTGGCCGACCAGGTGGCTCGGGAAGCGCGCGTCGGCAATCTTTATGTCAACCGGAACCAGATCGGCGCCGTGCCTGGTGTGCAGCCTTTCGGCGGTGAAGGCTTGTCGGGTAGCGGTCCGAAAGCGGGTGGGCCGTCTTATGTGCAACGGTTTGCAACCGAGCGGGTTCGGACGACCGACATCACGGCGACGGGGGGTAACGTGCAGCTGCTGACGCTCGCGGTTAAGGACGACAGTTGAGATCGGCCTTGCCGCCAAGGCGTACGATCCCCAAAATATGGTCATGAGTACGAAGGATAAGCGTCCAACGCCGAACCGGGATGCCGCGCCTACCGCTGACAAGGGGGCGGTCGTGCGGCCCGATGGCGCGACCGCGCCAATTCAGGCACGGAAAGCGGCGGGCGACGTTCAGGACTTCATTGCAAAAATGAAGACAATGGCGCCGGCCGTCACCGGGCAACGCGGGCGGCTCGTCTTCGCAATGGATGCCACGATGAGCCGGCAGCCGACGTGGGACATGGCGCTGTCGCTGCAGTCCGACATGTTTGTGGTGGTCAAGGACATCGGCGGACTGGATGTGCAGCTCGTTTTTTTTCGCGGTACAGCCGAGTGTCGCGCGTCGCGCTGGGTGTCGGATCCCGGCGAGCTGCAGCGGTTGATGACGACCGTGTCGTGCCGGGGCGGGTTAACGCAACTGGCGCGAGTTCTGACGCATGCCGCCGAAGAGACCGGCCGGCGACGGGTCAACGCCGTCGTTTTCGTCGGCGATGCGATGGAAGAAGAAATCGACACCGTGTGCGCGAAGGCCGGCGCCCTCGGGCTTCTTGGCGTGCCTGTCTTCATGTTTCAAGAAGGCGGCAATCCAGATGTGACGCGTGCTTACACTGAGATCGCGCGCCTGACGAAAGGGGCCACGTGCCGCTTCGATGCCGGGTCGGCTGAGCAGTTGCGCGCGTTACTACGGGCCGTCGCGGTGTACGCCTCGGGTGGCCGCAAGGCACTTCTGGCACTCAGTGCGGGATCGGGCGAAACGGGCGCGCGGCGGCTGTTGGCTCAGATGAAACCGCAGGAGTGAGAAGACCATGTTGTATTTTCTGGCGGGGCTGGCCTTACTGGTTGCAGGGCTCATGGTCGTGCGTGGCTTTACCAACGCCAATCCCGCGATTATTGCGCGCCAGCTTCGCTTTTTGGGTGGTGGGGTTCTGATGGCGATTGCCGCGGGGCTGGCGTTGCGCGGCCGCATCGATATTGCGCTGCTTCTCGGGTTCACCGGTTGGGGCCTGCTGATGGGGCGCGGGGTGCTGCCGTGGGGCCGCGGCGGGTGGGGTCAATCGACGCCGAGTGATGGCCAAGGTTCGCGGATCGTCACGGATCATCTGGAAATGGAACTCGATCACGACACGGGTGCGATCCGTGGCGCGATCCGCAAGGGCCGGTTCGCGGGACAAGATATCGAGGCGCTATCGCCGGCAGACGTCGTTTTGCTGTGGCAAGATTATGCCTTCACCGATCCCCAGTCGGGACAAGTGTTGGAAGCCTACCTCGACCGGCGACATCCGACATGGCGCGATGATGTTGAACGGCAAGGCGGTCCGGCGGGCGATGCCGGTTCAGCCCACCAATCTTCGTCGCCGCGAACGGGTGGCATGACGCGGGCGGAGGCGCTGGAAATTCTGGGACTGAACGAAGGATCGGATGCCGAGGCTGTGCGCGGCGCGCACCGCGAACTCATGAAGAAGGTGCATCCCGACCGTGGCGGATCGAACTATCTCGCGTCGAAGATCAACGAGGCCAAGGCCTTGCTGGTCGGAGATTGACGCTCAATTGGGGCGGGCGACGAAACAATCGAGCCCATTGCGGCGCAGCTCGTTGCAGGCGCTCGTGGCAGATGCGCTGTCGAAACCAGCGAAACGTGCGCGATAAAGCTGTTTGTCGCCCTTGTTGAGTGGGACGGCAAGGGGAGCACGGTCGGCCAGAACACGGCCGGCCCGCTCGCGGGCGTTGGCCATCGCACGCTCGGCGTCGGACGGTGAACTATAGACACCGATCTGGACATGAAAACCTGAGGCCGGTGCGGGGGCAGCGGACGGGCGCGAGATGCCCGTTGACACGGGCACGGGGACGGGGGCGGGCATTTCGGCGACGGCGGACCGGAGGGCCGGCTTGGCGCCTGTCGGAGTGGCGTTCCACGGAGCGGGTTCAGCCGTAAAACTTGCCAGCTGCGCTTGCAGCGTGGAGGGAGGACGCGCGCGGTCATCCTTGGCGGCGATCACGTCTGCTGCATCTGGCGTGGGCTGGGCAAAAAGCGCGGGACTTGCCGCCGGCAATCCCGAGCCAGCCGCTTCCGCGTCGGAAGCCTCAGCGGCACGCGCCAAAAGTTGGGCTTTGAGGGCCGCAAAATCTGGCCGGGTGGACGTTCCGGCGAAGGTCAGCGCGGCGGGTGCCGGTGGGCCTGCCACCGTCGACGCGGTCGTTGTCGCCGGGGGTTGGATTTGGAGTGAGGCAGGTTCGACGGACTCGTTTTGCTGTAAAACTGAAACGGTCCGGACCTTGGCAATGGCAATCGTTGGCACAATCGTTGGCGCGGCGGTGACCGGTGTCTGCTCTGGCGGTAAGGCGACTGCGCGAGGACTGATCGATAGAGTGGCGGATTCGGCAGCAGCGACGACAATGGGAGCGGGCGCCGGGGCGCTGCGTGGTTCCAGCTTTACTGGTGCCTTGATTGCGGGCCGTTTGGCCGGTTGGGCTTCTGCGATCAGCTGCGGTGCCGACTGACGCGAGCGCTCCGTCGATGCCTTATCGATGGCGCGCGCCAGGAGCATGCGCATGTGGGCGTCGCGAAGTCCGGCACTGGCACCGCCAAATACCGCGGCGACGACATGTTTGCCGCCGGCTCGATAGGACGACACGAGGTTGAAGCCCGAGGCGCGGGTATAGCCGGTTTTAATGCCGTCGACGCCGGGGAAGCGGCCCAGCAAGGCGTTGTGCGTGCGATAGGTTTTGCCTCCATAGGTGAAGGCTCGCGTTGCAAATAGACGAGAGTGCTGCGGGAAGTCATCCTGAAGGCGCATCGCGAGGGTCAACATATCGCGCGCCGTGGTGATCTGCTCGGGGTCGGGAAGGCCGGAGGCATTTTGGAATGTCGTGTCGCGCATGCCGATTTGACGGGCGCGTTTGGTCATCAACCTGGCAAATGCGTCTTCGCTGCCGCTGATTTTTTCGGCCATGGCGATGGCCATATCGTTGGCCGATTTCACAACCAGAGCCTTGATAGCATCACGAACCGTGATTTCAGAGCCGCTCTCCAGCCCGAGCTTGGACGGAGCGGCGTTGGCTGCGTGTTCGCTCACCGTTATGGGGGTCGAAAACTTCAAGCGGCCTGCTTCGATTGTCTCGAACGCAAGATAAAGCGTCATCATCTTTGTGAGCGACGCAGGAAACCGGGGTTCGCTGCCCGCATTATCGTGCAGGACGCGGCCGGTATTGGCGTCGATGACCATGGCCGACACTTTTTCGACGGCCGTTGCCGGCGCTGCCGTCCAAGCCAGCATGGCCAGCCCGGCACACAGCACGCGAGCAAAACTCAACTGCGAATTCCAACGCACCGATTTGACGCCTCGAATACCTAAGCCTGTCATAGCCGGGGGTCATCGCCGTGCCTGCGGATGATCCGCTTGGCCCGGGTTATCCCTCCGTTCCCTCATTAAGCTCGCTTTTATGGGCGGCTTTGGGGCCGGTTCGAGACGAGTGCCCTCAGTTGAATAAATGAGGCTAGCGCAAAACGCCTTCATTAGGGTAAACACAATGCATAACCAACATGGTTTGCTGCATTGCGATATTTGCTCTTTTGTTGTGCTGCGCTGCAGCTATATTGGATGTCCTGCTCGGCTAGACGCGGTGCAACGATTTCGAGTGCCCGGCCCGGCCTTAAAACAGAAAGGTGGTCCCGCATGATCAATAACTTCCAGGATATGCAAAAGCTCAGCCAGACCGGAATGGATGGCTACATGAAGATGATGGGTGATTGGAACAAGAGCTGGCAGGCGATCGCCAGTGAAATGACGGATTATTCCAAGCGCGCCTTCGAAGATGGCACGGCCGCTTTCGAAAAACTTTCCTCGGCAAAGTCTGTCGAACAGGCGCTCGAGATACAGACGACCTATGCCAAGCGTGCCTATGAAGATTACATGCAGCAGATGTCCAAGATCGGCGCGATGTATCAGTCGCTCGCAAAAGACGCTTTCAAGCCCGGCGTTTTCCCAGGCAGCCGCTGAACGGCCAGGCGACCCGCTGATTGCCGATTCGTCAAGGCCCGGGTCCAGCATCCGGGCCTTTTTTGCGTCGCAGTGTCTTCCCACATTGCGATAGCTATGCTGAGTGGGTGTCGCATCCAGTAGGGACCTGGAAAGCGTATAATAGAGTGTATGGATCGGCCGGCTGCAAGTCATTGGCGCCGTCGCCGGGACGAATTGAACGAACAGCTGCGCCAGCCGTTGACGGAGCGCTATCTTATTTGCGGAGAGCTGGCCGGCAGGCCGCGAACATGGGCACGATCGAGGGCATGGCTGACGGGCGGCAGACGATCCAGGGACAGTTACGTGGAGCTGGATCCGACAAGGATCAGGGCCAGGGTGGCAATGGTGAGCAGGGCAAAACGGGCATTGTCACCAAGACACGGCCAAAGACCAAGAAGCCATCCCTTTATAAAGTTCTGCTGCTGAATGACGACTACACGCCGATGGAATTCGTCGTGCACGTGCTTGAGAAGTTTTTTCAAAAAGGTCGCCAGGAAGCGACCGACATCATGCTGACCGTGCATCGAAAAGGTGTCGGAGTGTGTGGTGTGTTCACTTACGAAGTCGCTGAAGCCAAAGTAACTTTGGTTATGGACTTCTCCCGCCAGCACGGGCACCCTCTCAAATGTACTTTGGAGAAAGAGTAGGTCAGACGTGCCGTCCTTCTCGAAAAATCTAGAGATTTCGCTCCACCGCGCATTGGAGCTCGCCAATCAGCGGTCACACGAATACGCGACGTTGGAGCATTTGCTCGCCGCGTTGATCGATGACCGTGACGCGGCGGCCGTGCTCAGAGCATGCAACGTCGATGTCGACCGGTTGCGAGCCCGCATCACGGAGTATCTCGACAGCGAGTTCACCGCGATCACATCCAAGACCGTGTCGGAAGCCTCGCCGACGCCGGGCTTCCAGCGCGTCATACATCGTGCCGTCGTGCACGTTCAGTCATCCGGCCGCGAGGAAGTGACGGGCGCCAATGTGCTCGTCGCCATCTTTGCCGAGCGCGAAAGCCATGCTGCGTTCTTCCTGCAGGAGCAGGACATGACGCGCTTCGATGCCGTCCAATATATCAGCCACGGCATCGCGAAACGGCCCGGCATGTCGGAGCCGCGGGTCGTGCGTGGGGCAGAGGAGAATGAGCAAACGGAAACGGGTGACGACAAGAAGGGCCAGCAGGACGCGCTCAATACATATTGCGTCAACCTCAATCGCAAGGCCCGCGACGGCAAGATCGATCCGTTGATCGGCCGTGAGCCGGAGGTGCTGCGCACGATCCAGGTGCTCTGCCGCCGCCAGAAGAACAACCCCCTGCTCGTCGGCGATCCCGGCGTTGGCAAGACCGCGATCGCGGAAGGATTGGCGCGCAAGATCATTCGCGGCGAAGTGCCCGAAGTTCTACGCGATGCAACGATCTTTGCCCTCGATATGGGGTCGCTGCTGGCCGGAACGCGTTACCGCGGCGATTTCGAAGAGCGGCTCAAAGCCGTCATGAAGGAGGTCGAAGCCTATCCGGGCGCGGTTTTGTTCATTGACGAAATCCATACCGTCATCGGTGCGGGGGCGACATCGGGCGGTGCGATGGATGCGTCCAATCTCTTGAAGCCGGCGCTGCAGTCGGGCGCGCTGCGCTGTATTGGATCGACCACCTATAAGGAATACCGGCAGCATTTCGAGAAGGATCGCGCGCTCGTTCGCCGTTTCCAGAAAATCGACGTCAATGAGCCGACCGTGGCCGATGCGATTGAGATCTTGAAGGGGCTGAAGCCGTACTTCGAAGAGTATCACAAGTTGAAGTACACCAACGAGGCGATCAAAGCCGCGGTGGAGCTGTCCGCGCGCTACATCCACGACCGCAAACTACCCGACAAGGCGATTGACGTGATCGACGAAACGGGCGCGGCGCAGATGCTGGTTACGGAGGCAAAGCGTAAGAAGAAGATCACCGTAAAGGAGATCGAGACGACGATTGCCACGATGGCGCGCATTCCTCCCAAGACCGTATCCAAGACGGACTCGGATGTGCTGCACAATCTAGAAAAGGATTTGAAGCGGCTCGTCTTCGGCCAGGACAAGGCTATCTCGGCACTGGCTTCGGCGATCAAGCTTGCGCGGGCGGGCTTGCGCGAACCGGAGAAGCCGATCGGCTGCTACCTGTTTTCGGGTCCGACGGGCGTCGGCAAAACCGAAGTTGCCAAGCAGCTCGCCAATCTGCTCGGCGTTGAACTGCTGCGCTTCGACATGTCGGAATACATGGAGAAGCACTCGGTCTCCCGCCTCATCGGCGCGCCTCCCGGCTATGTCGGGTTCGATCAGGGTGGACTGCTGACCGACGGCGTCGATCAGCACCCGCACTCGGTGCTGCTGCTCGACGAAATTGAAAAGGCCCATCCCGATCTCTACAATATCCTGCTGCAGGTCATGGACCACGGCAAGTTGACCGACCACTCGGGCAAGTCTGTGGACTTCAGGAACGTCATTCTCATCATGACGACGAATGCCGGCGCATCGGATCTCGCCAAGCCTCCGATGGGGTTCGAGCGCGGCCGCCGCGAAGGCGAGGACACGGATGCCGTCAACCGTATGTTCACGCCAGAGTTTCGTAACCGGCTCGATGCGGTCATTGCGTTCGGCGGCCTGCCGGCGGACGTGATCGCACGGGTGGTTGACAAGTTCATCTTCCAGCTCGAGGCGCAGTTGTCGGAACGGTCCGTCACGATCGAACTCACGGACGCGGCGCGCAAGTGGATTGGCGAAATCGGATACGATGAGAAGTTCGGTGCGCGACCGCTCGGCCGCGTGATCCAGGAGCACATCAAGAAGCCACTTGCCGACGAACTGTTGTTTGGCAAGCTGGAGCACGGTGGCACGGTGAAGATCGATCTTGAAGGCATGGGCCTCGAAAAACGCCTGGCGTTCGAGTTCATTCCCGCCGAGCCCGGCAGCCGCAAGCCAGAATCGGGTGCGGACGACGACGATGAGCCGGAAACGGCACTGGCGGACAATGCGCCGCGCAAGGCCCTGCCCGGTCCAAAGGACAAAAAGGAAAGGCCCACACGTTTGGCCGGTTCTGTTCCGGGCGTGCCGCGCAAGAAGGATGAGTAGTCCATAGCCAGCGGCTCGTCGCCGGATGGTGCGACTCGCGCTAAGGTGAGCGCGCCGCATAATAAAATGCGGCGCGCTTTTTCTTTTTTAGGGCGCCGGCCGGTCGCAGATCCTCGCGACCGTACCTATCTTATCTGGGAAGCCCGCGTCTCGATCTTGTCGCGGAAGCTAGGGAGAATTCCGATGTTTGCATGCTCCACAAGACTTTCGCGCAGGCCCGCAGCCATTCGTTCAGCCGCCCTTGCGGTTGGGAGTGCAGTGGTCGCGGCGTTTGCTGTCGCCACCTCCGTGCCGGCCGCCGCGGCCGGTGAACTGGCCGGTACGTGGAGTGGAAGTGGCACTGTGACATTGGCGAACGGTGCGAAGGAAAAAGCTCGGTGCCGTGCCAGTTATAGTCACGCTGGCGGGAGCTCTTACGCCATGTCGGCAACCTGCGCGACGGCCGCCGCCAAGGTCTCGCAAACCGCGATTCTCAGTCAGAATACGCCGACTCGCTTTGGCGGCACGTTTTACAATCCCGAGTTCGGCGTCACCGGCCGCATCCGAGTGATCCTCAGCGGCAAGCGCCAGACCATCTACCTCACGGGAAGCGCCGGTTTTGCGACGATCAGTATGGTGCGGCGCTGAGCTGAGTACAGGATTGTTGTAAGATGAACGGCGGCTGCAAACGGAGTTCAGAACCGGTTCAGCCATGATCTCCTAGGGTCTTGGACATGGCGGGGCAAATGGCTCCGCCTCAAGATCCACCGGAGACCGTCATGACCAAACTGACCCGTACCTTCGCCTTGGCCGCCGCATTTCTTGCTGCCGGCACGGCCATCGCATCGGCCCACACCCTCGAGCAGCGCTCGATCAATCAGCGTCTTGCCATTGAGGAAGGTCGCCAGACCGGGAGCATCACGTGGTTGGAAGGCCGTCGCCTGCGCGCCGAGCAACAGCGCATTATGCGCTTGGAAAAGGTGCTCAAGGCGGACGGTCATCTATCAACGAGCGACAAGCGCATTCTGAGGAACCTGCAGAACGACGCCCGGTCGCATATCTATGCCGAAAAGACTGATAGCCGTCGCCGCCTCGGCTTTTTGCCACGCGTCGGCAACTGATTGCTTCTATTGCTCCTCCCGAAACTCAAGGCCGCCCCTCCGGGCGGCCTTTTTTGCGTTGGGCAGCACATCAGACGCGGAATGCAAATGTGCAACAACCGCGGCTGGCATGCGCAAACCGGTACATGGCTTAGGAGTTTGGTAAGCCCCGGCCGGTAGCGTTTCCCTGCAATGGTTTTCAGTTATTGCTGGTTATGGGGAACGTGATGAGCATCCTGCGGTCGGTTTCGGTGGACGACATGGTCAGCCGCGGCAGCATTCGCGAACAGGACGTTGTGCGGATGCGCCAGTCGTTTTACGACGACGGCCTGATTGGCCGCGATGAAGCGGAAAATCTGATCCGTCTCAATGGAGCCTGTCCCGTTCAGGACGCGGCCTGGGCGCCGTTTTTCGTGCAAGCCATGTCCGATTTCATCGTCAATCAGGCCGAGCCGGAAGGCTACGTCACGTCCGCCAACGCCGACTGGCTGATCGCAGTGATCGCGCCGGAGGGTGAGGTGCGAACGAAAACCGAACTCGATCTATTGCTGCACGTTTTGGACACGGCGCGCTGGTCGCCGGAACGTCTCGTGCGCTTTGCGCTGGAGGAGGTCCGGCGCGCGGTCGTGGAGGGCGATGGCCCACTGCGTGCCCATGGGACGCGTTCGATGGGCAAAATCACGGACGCCGAAGTCGAGCTGGTGCGGCGGGTGCTTTATGCCTTTGGCGGCGACGGCAACATCGCCATCACGCGCGCGGAGGCCGAAGTTCTAATCGCGATCGAAGAGAGCCTTGCCGAAGGCACGCCGAGTGCGGCCTGGACGGATCTGTTTGTCAAGGCGATGGCCAACGTCATTCTGGCGGCCTCAGGCTATGCCCCACCGAGCCGGGAAGAGGCGCTGCGATCGGATGCGTGGCTCAAGTCGCGGGGCGACTTATCGGCCTCGAACCTTGTCGGTGCCATGGTGTCGAACAGCCTCGGCAGCGTCTGGAATGCATATTGCGAACAAAGTTCGGAGGAGCGGGCCCTGGCTCGACTCGAGCGGCAGCGCATCGAGATCATCACCAATGAGGAGATCACCGAGGGTGAGGCTGCCTGGCTCGTTGAGCGGCTGACGCGGGACGACAAGCTGACGCCGACCGAACTGGCGCTCATCGATTATCTGCGCCGCGAGGCGACGATGCTGCATCCGGCACTCGTCGATCTCGTACGGCGGACGAGTGCTGCCTGACCCTGATCAGACCGTTAAGCGATCATTTGTTGGGCCCCGGTGCTGAGCGCCGGGGCTTTTGCTATCGAAAGGATTTGATTGGCGGGGCTCATTCCCGCCATTGCAGTTGTTAATGGTTTCAGGCCGGACGGGGCGCGCGAACCCCGGTACAGGCGCGCCATGTTGCCCGTTTACGTACAGTTGCGAGGCGTCTAGAAACAGCCGTCTGTCTCCCCTTATTCCAGCCCTAAAAAAACCAAGACGGGACTGCATCCGCGATGTTCAAGAAGATCCTGATTGCCAACCGCGGCGAGATCGCCTGCCGCGTCATCAAGACCGCGCGCAAAATGGGCATCAAGACGGTGGCCGTGTACTCGGATGCCGACCGTGAGGCGCTGCACGTCGAAATGGCGGACGAGGCGGTGCATATCGGCCCGGCGCCGGCGGCCCAGTCCTACCTGATCATCGAAAAGATCATCGAAGCGTGCAAACAAACCGGGGCTGAGGCGGTTCATCCTGGTTATGGGTTCTTGTCGGAGCGTGAAGCGTTCCCGGTGGCGCTGGCCAAGGCCGGCATCGTGTTCATCGGTCCCAACCCGCATGCCATTGCGGCCATGGGCGACAAGATCGAATCCAAGAAGGCCGCAGCCGCTGCGAACGTCTCGACGGTTCCCGGCTACATGGGCGAGATCAGCGATGAAAAGCACGCGGTGAAGATCGCCGAGGAAATCGGCTACCCCGTGATGATGAAAGCCTCCGCCGGCGGTGGCGGCAAGGGCATGCGCATCGCCTTCAATCGTGAGGAAGTCGAGGAAGGCTTCCCACTGGCAAAATCCGAGGCGAAGGCGTCGTTTGGCGACGACCGGATGTTCATCGAGAAGTTCATCATCGATCCGCGCCACATCGAAATTCAGCTGATCGGCGATAAGCACGGGAACGTGGTCTATCTCGGCGAGCGAGAGTGTTCTATTCAGCGGCGCAATCAAAAAGTGCTCGAAGAGGCACCGTCGCCACTGCTGGATGAAAAGACCCGCAAGGCCATGGGCGAACAATCCGTCGCGCTGGCCAAGGCGGTCGGCTACGACAGCGCCGGTACGGTGGAGTTTGTCGCTGGCCAGGATCGATCGTTCTTCTTCCTTGAGATGAATACACGGCTCCAGGTTGAACATCCGGTCACGGAGATGATCACGGGTGTCGATCTCGTCGAACTCATGATCCGTGTGGCGGCGGGGGAGAAGCTTCCCTTTAAGCAGTCCGACATCAAACTGAACGGCTGGGCCGTCGAAAGCCGGGTCTATGCCGAAGACCCTTTTCGCAACTTTCTGCCGTCGATCGGTCGGTTAGTGAAGTACCGGCCGCCGGTGGAGGGCGTGCGCGAAGGGGCGAGCGTGCGCAACGATACCGGCGTCTTCGAGGGCGGCGAGATCTCCATGTACTACGATCCGATGATCGCCAAGCTCGTCACCCACGCATCGACGCGCGAAAAAGCGATTGCGGCCCAGGCCGACGCGCTCGATGCGTTCTATATCGACGGCATTCAGCATAATATTCCCTTCCTGCAGGCGGTGATGCAGCACCCGCGCTGGATCTCGGGCAAAATTTCAACCGGTTTTATCAAGGAAGAATATCCAGACGGCTTCAAGGCACGCGCGGCCGAAGGCGAGGAACGGCGTGTGCTGGCCTCTGTCGCTGCCGTGATCGATCACCAGCAGAACATACGCCGCCGTAAGATTACCCACCAGATGTCGGGCACAGCGGTCAGCTTTGCCAAGACGCGCGTCGTCAAGATCGGTGACGACCGGCTTAAAATGGAAGTTGCCGGAGATGGTCACTCGTTCGCGGTGACGATGATTGGACCTGACGATGCGCTTGGGGAGACGATCTCGATCGTTTCAAGCTGGGCGCCCGGTGATCCGATCTGGCACGGCAAGGTGAACAACCGCGACGTGTCGATCATGGTCCGGTCGCGGCTGAACGGGCTGACGCTTTCGTATCGGGGCATCACCGCGCCGGTGCATGTTTTCACGATGCGTGAGGCGCAGCTTGCAGCGCTGATGCCGATCAAGGCTGCGGCCGATATGTCGAAGTTTTTGCTCTGTCCGATGCCAGGATTGGTCAAGGCTATCAATGTGGACGAGGGCGCGGAGGTCAAGGCCGGCGATCCGCTGGCTGTCGTCGAGGCGATGAAGATGGAGAACATCCTCAAGGCGGAGATCGACGGCATAGTAAAGAAAGTCAATGCCAAGCCGGGTGACAGCCTGGCGGTCGATGCGGTCATCATCGAGTTCGCGTGACGGCGAGTTGACGCGGCGGCGGTACGGATTTCGAAGGCCGGCTGGGGAACCCTGGCCGGCCTTTGCCGTTTTGAAGCCGACGTCAATCGACTGCGTAGCGGCCGCATTCGCTGCGCAGCATTTCGAGAATAGGCTCGTAGGCTTCTTCGTCCCGGGCTTCGGGATAGACAAGGTAGACAGGGTAGACGAAGCGGCGGGCGCGTTTTGGCTGCTTGAGCCTGCCGCGGGAGAGATACGGTCGCACGAGCCGCATCGGGAAGTAGGCCGTCAGTTCGTTCGCGAGCACGTATTCGAGCGGCATGCTGCCTAAATCCAGGGACAAGCCCGGCTTGATCAGTTCGGGGTAGGCGGCGGCGTGGTCCTGCTGGAAATCGGGCCCCCAATTGATGAACACATAGTCGCTGTTGCTTTTGCGCTGTCCGGCCCGGCCGCTGGAAACGAGCACGAATTCCTCGTCAAACAGATGTTCGACGGTGTGACCCGGCGGCTGGATCGGCCGATACATGACGGCGAGGTCCAAGGTGCCCTCGATCAAGCGCTGACTGAGGACGTCGGGCAGCGCGGCCGTGGCAGATAGGGCGATATCGGGGGTTTCGGCGCGCAAACGTGCAATCGTTTTCAACAGGACGCCGTGCCAGAGCGTCGCCGGTGCGCCAATCGCAATATGGTCGCGATGCTGGTCGGAAAGCGAGACTTCAAGCTGCGCCCGCTGCCACACGCGGACCAGCGCCAGCGCGTGCTTGTGGAATTGTTCACCGGCCGCCGTCAGATCTGCACCGCTTTTGGAGCGTTCGAAAACGGGACGTCCGAGGAGATCCTCAAGCCCTTTGATGCGCGCGGAAACGGTCGACTGGGTGATGTTCAAACGATGCGCGGCATCAATAAAACTGCCGGTTTCTGCGACCATCAGGAATGTGCGGGCGAGGTTGATATCCATCGGGTGCTCGCGCGGTGAGAGAAACGATTGTGTGCTATCTATCGAAAAATTCGATAGTGGTCAGCGGAAATTTCCGTTTGAAGCGCGATTTGATTCTCACCACATTGCAGGCGTCTCGACGTCGAGTCGGGGAAGCAGAGCCGGGCAGTCATGCACGGTCAGATAAATTGAAGGACGAATCACATGGCCAAAGCTGCAAAGAAGCCTGCCGCAAAGAAGGCTGCCAAGAAGCCGGCGGCGAAGAAGAAGAAGTAAGAGTTTCCTGCCTCGTGCCCCGGAACCTTGTCAGTTGGCTCTTGCGAGCATCAGTGGTTCCCACGGTGGTGCTGATCAACGCTTTCTCAGCCGCGCATGCGGCATCGGTCACAAACCGGGATGACAAGGACCATACGGTCACGGTCATCGAGGGTAGTACCCAGATCGACCACGTTTTGAAAAAAGACGAGGTTCTTGAAGGGGTCTGCCTGAGCGGCTGCAGCATCCGCATCGACGGTGACGATGTTGGTCCTTATGTGCTCGAGGGCACCGAGGCCACGACCATCGAAGGGGGCGATCTCTACGCAGACGGGCAGGGGCCGCTGGTTTCTCCATCATCTGGAGCAACCGGCCAGCCTTCCAAGCCCGGCCCGTAAAGCGGTCGAGTTGATCGAGGCAATGCAATCCGGCACCCGCGCCCTCTGGCTCGGGTGCCGTTTTGTTTTGCGCTCTTCCATGCAGCTGAAATGGTATCCGATAGCCCCTCTCAACGGGGTCGCGGAGTTTCCACGATTGGTGCTGTGACCGGTTCGAGCGGGCCGAGATGCTCAGTGAAGCTGGCGACTAATGCCTTATCCACAGATTCGAAATCTGCCGGCGCCCCCAATGCAGCAAGGCTCGTTACGGCCGATCCTTCCAGCCCGCACGCAACGATCGATGCGAAATGAGACAAATCAGGTGAGGCATTGAGGCTGATGCCGTGCAGGCTGATGCCGCGGCGAAGCTTAAGTCCGATTGCGCCAATCTTGGCCTCACCGCGCGGAAGATCTGGCCGCGCGACCCACACGCCCGGACGGGCCGGATCGCTGAACGCTGTCACGCCGAGCCTATCGAGCGCACCGATAACGCACGTTTCAAGCAAGCGAACAAAGCTGCGGACATCGCCACCTGTGAGGCGGCGAACATCCAGTAAGGTGTAGACGATGCGCTGTCCGGGTCCGTGGTAGGTGATCTCGCCACCGCGGTCCGTGGCGTAAACGGGAAAGCGATCCGGATCGAGCAGATGCTCGTCACGGCCTCGGGCCGCTCGGGTGAGGAGCGAGGGATGTTCCAGAAACCAAAGCAGTTCGTGATGGCCGCCGTCTGCGATCGCTGCCGCCTCGCGATCCATCGCGGCCACGGCTTCAGGGTAATCGACAAGCCCCGTCGAATGCAGCACGCGAATGGGGCCTGGCCCTGGCATCTGTTTCCTTTCGGTGGGGCCGATTAGGAGACCGGCGGATCAACTTGCCAGCGGCGAAGCGATGCCGGCAATGCGGAAATGGCGACGGCCGATGCCGGTTGCCGCTGGCCCGGCGACACTTGGGCGGCTGGAGCGGGTTCGTACTTGCCTTCTCCGGAGCCGTCTGTTAGTTCCGGTCGCCTCGGCAGCGTGTTCTTCGCGGACGCGCTGGGCGGTTCTTCTCATCCGACGTCGGTCCGATGAGGTGATCCCATGCGGTTGTGGCGGAATTGGTAGACGCACTACCTTGAGGTGGTAACGGGGCAACTCGTGGAGGTTCGAGTCCTCTCAACCGCACCATATTTCTTTGCGCGCAGCCGCCACACCAACCCTGCGCGCGTGCATTCTTTGCGCGCAGCCGCCACACCAACCCTGCGCGCGTGTATTCTTTGCGCGCAGTCGCCACGCCAACCCTGCGGGCGTGTACGCTTTGCGCGCACCCGCTACCCCAACCCTACACGGGTTTTGTTTGCGCTCCCCCCACGTCACAGTCCGTCGCGTCAGGCGCTGGCTGGCTGGCCCTCGCAGGGGCCGGACCGTAAACGCACGGATTAAAATCCGAATATGTTGAATGGTGGATCGTCGGCTGTGGCGCGCTTGATACGGACTGGTTTGGCCTTGTGGCCCCTATGGGCGCGAGCGGACTTGGAGCCGTCGTTTACCGTCTCGGTGTGATCGTTCGTCGTGACGACGATGCGGGGCCGTTGCGGCGGCGCGAGTGTCGTCACCTCGGCGTCGGCCCCCGATAGGGTCTTCAAAACAGCGGGCGATCCAAAGAACGGCAGCAGGTGGGGCTGGGGCGCTTCCGGCTGAGGTGGCGTGCCGGTTACTGACGCGATGATCAGCGGCGACTTGCGTGCCGGATCGGTTTTTACCAGCCGCTTCTCAAGATCGGCATTGAAGGTATCGAGTGGCGCGAGCGGCGACTTCGCGCGCATGTGGACGACCTTATAGCCGCGCTTTTTGATGCCAGCGAGGATGACAGGGAGGGCTTTGGCCGTGGCACTCTTGATGTCGTGAAACAGCACGATGCCGCCCTGCCGTTTATCGATCTGCGCCAAAGTGTAAGTGGCGAGACGATCAGCGTTGGCGATGTAACTATCGTTGGATACCACGTCGACGGTGAATGCCGCGATGCCGCGCGCCTGCAGATGTGCCATCATCGGATCGCTATCGCTGAGGCCAGGAAAACGAAAGAATGGCGCAATCGGTTGGCCGGCGGCCATTGCGATCGCGGCAAAGCCGCGTTCGATTTCGTCGATTGCTCGGTCTAGACCGCGGCGCTTGAGGTTCAACGGATGGGACCACGTGTGGCCGCCAAGCGTATGTCCGCGGGCCAGAACGTCCCTGACACTCGCGGGATAGGCGATCGCCATGCTGCCGACGGAAAAGAACGTGGCCTTGGTGCAGAAGCGATCGAGCGTGTCGAGAATGGATTTGGTGATCCACGGCATCGGGCCGTCATCGAACGTCAGCACCACTTCGCCAGGGCCGAGAAACGACGGTTCGCGTGCCAGAACGGAGAGATCGCCAAACAGCGGTCCATTCGCAGTATCGATGTCGACAACGCGTTCGACGCCGAGCGCAGCGCCAGGACCGGCACACGCGTCGTCCGCCAAGGCCGAGTTCACGCCGCTCGCGCAACTGGCGAATAACAACGCCGCAATAAGTACCCCTGCCCGCCGGATCACGTTGCCTCCCAAGGCTTAAAGTTGGGCCGAAGGTGGCGGAATTCGCAGTTCGCGGCAACAGGCTGACATCAGAAGATGCGCCCCCTGAGGCATTGTCGCACCGTCAGGGAAGTCCCAACGGGTTTGTCGCCCAGTTGTCTTCGATCATCGCCGGCTTCAAGTTTGGCCGTACCGGCGGCGGAAGTGCCGGCAAACCTTTCGGCGCGTTGGTCGGCCGAACGGCTGCCGGCTTTGCGTCAGCCGCCGTGGAATCAACGGACCACGGCAGGCGTTCGGGTGATCCCGTCGTCATCGGCCAGACGGCAGCGCGGTCCGCCAGCGGCTGAAGGGAGAGTGCCACTTTACGCCGCTGCGCCTCACGTTCGGCCATGGCGTCGAAGTCCGGCAGCGTCTGTATGCCGGTCTTGGGCACAAGGTGGACGATCTTGTAACCGTTCGCCTTCAATTCGGTGAGCAGAGCTCGCAGCCCACCGGCGGTGGACGGCTGAATGTCGTGAAACAGGATGATGCCGCGATGCTTTCGGGCGAGCTGGGACATCACGTTCCGGCGCATGACGGACGGATTACGGGTCAGAAAATCGCGACTGTCGATATCGATGGCGAAGTTGGCGATGTGGCGCTGCCGCAGGTGCGCGCGCACGGATGAACTTTCACCAAGATAGGGGAAGCGAAAAAACGGAGCGACGGGCCTACCAAGCGCGAGGGCGACGGCGCTGAAGCCCAACTCGACTTCCTGCTTGGAGGCCGCGGCACCGAGCTTGTCCAGACGTTTGTGGGACCAGGTGTGAGCGGCAATTGTGTGCCCGCGATTGGCTGTGTCGCGCAGTGTCTGTGGATCGGAGAGCGCCATGCGGCCAACGGAAAAGAACGTGGCTTTCACACACTGTTCGTCGAGCGCGTCGAGGATGGGACCAGTGTAGCGGCGGACAGGGCCGTCATCGAAGGTGAGGATGACTTCCTTGTCATGGAGCAGCTGGAAGGGCTCGGGCCCTGGAACGCCGAAGCGGGGGCCATCGGTGGCATCGATTTCAATGACGCGGGAGACGCCGAGGGCGTTCGGGTCCGGACATGCCACCGGCTGTTGTGATTGCGCGGCCTCCGCCGGCGGTGCGTCGCCCGCGCGCGCGGCGGCGGCGACGGCGAGCACAACCATCGCGCATATAGCGCCAAATAAGACATGCTGCCGGACGGAGCGTGTCATGAAACTGTCTTCCTTCGATGCGCCCGCGGCGATGTCGATACAGGCGTCGCGTGCGGGCGGTCCGTATCTGTGGCGGGACGCGGGCGGACATTAGCCGCGCCGCTTTGCCGGGTGCAACATGTTGCCGATCCCGTATGTGCTTTTTCGGCACCATGGTATGCGGTGGTGCGCTCGTATGCTAAGGCCGCTGCTGCCGTTTGGCGGTCTTTGGCAAGGGCTTTTCCGCTCAAAGAGACAGGGGTATCAGACGCGTGTCGCAAGCCGGTCCGAACTTTTCCACGCCTGAGGCCGCCGAGGCCACGACCGACGAACTGGTGCGCGATGTCGCGGCGGCGCTGGAGGCCGGTGCGCCGCAGACCGCACGCGAATTTGTTGAGGACCTGCGCGCGCCCGACCTTGCCGACGTCATCGAATTGCTTGACCCAGA
Organism: Hyphomicrobium sp.; assembly: GCA_022844105.1. GTDB lineage: Bacteria > Pseudomonadota > Alphaproteobacteria > Rhizobiales > Hyphomicrobiaceae > JAGVSR01. The sequence continues at coordinate 132,069 of JALHMJ010000001.1, forward strand.
CGACCGTGTCGCGCTGATCCAAGCATTCGGAGCGGATTTCGATTTTGAGGTTTTCTCCGAGCTCGACGAATCGGTTCGCGACCAGTTGTCGGAAGCGCTGCCGAACGAATTCCTGGCTCGCGCCGTCACGGAACTGGATACCGACGATGCGGCCTACATCATCGAAGGTCTGGAAGACAGCGATAAGGAAGAAGTCCTCGCTCAGCTGGAGACGTCCGATCGCGCCGCGCTCGAGCGCAACCTGGAGTATCCCGAAGAGACGGCCGGACGCCTCATGCAGGCGCACTTTGTGGCGGTCGCACCATTCTGGACGGTGGGGCAGGTGCTCGACTACATGCGCGAGGCGGATGACCTGCCGGAAGCGTTCTCCGAAATCTTTGTCGTTGATCCCGCGTTCCGTGTTTTGGGCAGTGTCGAGCTTTCGCGGCTGGTGCGCTCGAAACGATCGGTGATTGTCGAAACGCTGATGGAGACCGACCGTCACGTGGTCCTGGCGACGGAAGATCAGGAAGAGGTCGCCCGTCAATTCAAGCGCTATGACCTGTTCTCTGTTCCCGTGGTGGACGAGAATCAGCGGCTCGTCGGTGTCGTGACCGTCGATGACGTTGTCGAAGTGCTCGACGACGAGGCCGACGAAGACATGAAGGCGCTGGCCGGCGTGGGCGACGAAAGTCTCGCTGACACCGTCATGGAAACCGTCAAAAGCCGGGTGCCCTGGCTCGTTGTCAATTTGGGCACGGCCATCCTGGCGTCGTTCGTTATTCAACAGTTCGACGCCAGCATCGAGCAGATGGTGGCTCTTGCGGTGCTGATGCCGATCGTGGCTTCGACCGGCGGCAACGCCGGGACGCAAACCATGACAGTCACGGTGCGGGCATTGGCGACCAGCAAGCTCGGCGCCATGAATGCGCGCCGCGTCATCACCCGTGAGGCTCTGGTCGGCCTGCTGAACGGACTGACACTGTCGGTCATCATGGCGACGGTGGTTTTTTTCTGGTTCGGCTCGGGTGCGCTCGGCGCCGTCATCGGAACGGCGATTATCGTCAACCTGTTCTGCGCAGCCTTGGCCGGAATTCTGATCCCGCTCATCTTTCATCGATATGAACTCGATCCAGCCCCTGCTTCAGGTGTGTTCGTCACGATGGTGACGGATTGCGTCGGCTTTTTTGCCTTTCTCGGGCTCGCCTCGCTCTGGCTGTTCTGAGACGTTCTGAATTGTTCTGGGTCGTTCTGGGCCGTCCTGGGCCGTCCTGGGTCAGCTCGTCGGCTGGTCGAGTTTGCGGGTCAGGGCTTCGAATTCGCGGCGCAGTTCCTCGTTGCGGAAGATCTGTTCGAAGGTCGGCGCTTCCAGCTTTTGCAGCGCCTCGAATGACGCAGCCCCGTCGCGCATCAGGTTGTTCAACTCAAAACTCGCCTGCACGGTGTCGAAGGTGTTGTCGGCAATTTTTAGATCATGCACGGCGCGCTGGCGGGCCTTGGCGATCTGCTCGCGCTGCTGCAGCAGGTAACGGCGGTAGGCCTTCGCCGCATCTTCAGCCACTTTCTGACTGTCGCGATTGGCCTCCAGGATGCGAAGCTGATCGGGGCGATTGTCGGCGCGCAGCAATTCGGCGGTGCGTGTTTTCGCGCCGGTTATGTCTTTCATCACGGCATCGAGGCGGGGCAGGTACTTCGCGTCGATCTTGGCAATCGCCATATCCTGGGCGTGAACCAGCATGGCGAACAAGGCCGCATGCATGGCAAAATACTTGCGGGCAGTGCCGGCGTTGTCGCCGGCGGCTTCGACCAGACGGGCGAGCTGGCTGTCGATCAGCTTGGCTGCTTCGAATGTCGCAACGAGGCGAACGAGATCACCGGAGAGGACGCCATCGAGCAGGAGGTCGAGTTGGTCCGGTGAAAGTTCGACGCCTGAGGATTTGAGGGCGGCACCGACGTCATTCTTGGCCGCCCTTATACCTTCGCGGTTCTTCGTGATGCGCTCTTCCAGATCCTTGATGCCGGCATCGAGCGAGCCGACGGTATCGGTCAGAAGACCAGGCAGCGCTGCATCCTTGGGCGCCATCAACTGCTTTTCTTTGAAAGCCGAAATGCGACCTTCGAGATCGGCGATGGTGCGGCGATGCGTTTCGATTCGCTTTTGGACTTCGACTACGGGGACATCCGTGACGATGCCAAGGGCGCTGTCGAGCAGCGCCTTGATCCGTGTCTCGCGATCCTCACGGGTTTCAGTCCACAACGGGGGAACGACGAACTCGGATTCCTTGGGCAGTTTCTTAGCATCGCCCCGCTGATCGGCGGTGTCGGCAAGAACGGCCTCGACGGCCTGCATCAACAGGCGGGCTTGTTCGTAGTCTTTGTCTCCGGCACGGGGATCGGCGGGGTCCGGCAGCGTGGTGCTGGTTGCCGACTGTGCGATATCGGCGGCAGCTGACTTCGTTTGGTTGAGAATGTCGGAAATCGACGTGGCCTTGTTGTCGGCGAACGCCAGGGAAGGCGCGGTTGCAACGATCAACAGTACAGCCAGGGATGAGCATTGGCGCAGGTTTTGACGCAACATGGGCAGGGCCTCCATGCGCGCACTATTGGCGCGGGAATTCAGGCGATTAGATGGTGCTTGGGGTTCAGTCCGGCAATGGGGCGGCGCGGTCGGCTGCGGCCGCGCCAGCAACGGCTGCCATCAGTTCTGCTGTCACCTGACGGGCGTCCGTCAGAACGACCATATGGGTCATGGACGGGGGAATGTCGGCATGGGTCCTGGCAAACTTGGCGCGTGTGAAGCCGTCCAACGGATCGCCTGCGGCGCCAGCGAGTGCCAAACGCAACTCCTTCGGGGAGACGGTCAATATCCCGACCACCGTTTGGCCTGCACACAGAGCAATGTAGCCGGCGCGCGGAACGACAGACAGTGCCGGAGCGGCCTCTTCGATCGCCCGCAGAACGAATTGCGCCAATGGACGGTACCCTTTCGCTTCGGCCAGAACGGCCTCCAGGGATAGCCCGGCTGGCCTGGTTGCGATTGGCCGCGGCGGCGGCGCCTGCGGGTCGATGGGCTTGCGAACAAGAGCGACGGGCGCGGGCGTAAAATGCGGCGCGGTTGCTGCCGGCGGTGCGGCGACGGGTGAGGACAAGGCGGGAGATGCCGCGCCGCGTGGCATTGCGGCGGAATCGACGCCGACGGTCGGGGCAAAATAGATCGGGCGGCCGCCGTTATGGTGAATGCGTTCCAGCCATGAGGCGCGGGCGAAGAGGAAACCTTGCCGGCGTAGCCAATCGATGATCGCGTTGCGGTCGTCGAGTTTTGCTTCACGGATGGCCGTCATCCAGCCCGCGAGGTCGCGACCGGTGTCCTCGGCGAGACTGTCGAGGAATTCGCGCTCCTTTTCGGCGTAGTCGATGGCCATCGATCAGATCCACCGCCGGGTCCGGGCGGCATAGGCGCGCCATGCGTCGCCGAAGACGGCTTCGAGATGGCGCTCCTCAGGGCGGATCTGGAGCACCGTGACAAGGCCGGCGAAGGCGAACGCCAGGATGACAAACCAGACATTCCGCGTCAGCTCGGCGGCGCCAAAAAGAAGAAAGACATCGGCGATGTAGATCGGATGCCGGCGCCAACGATACGGTCCGTCGGTGACCAGCGTGGTGGCCCCGTGGTGCGGCAAGATCGTCGTGCGGTGCCGCCGCAGGGTCAGCGCTGCCCAGACGGCGATGGCCAGTCCGGCGGCGCCAAAGCCTAGGCCGATGAGTGAAGCTGGGCCATCGCCGACGCCGGGCCAAGGCAAAGGCATCACCTGTTGGAGTGCGACCGCGCCGACCACGGCAAGCGCCAACAGCACAGGCGGCCAGGGAATCGTGCCGGGCCGGGCGTGGCCGGAGGGTGGGTCAGCAGCGGTCGGCATGGCGTCGCTTCTTGCAAAGTCTTCAATAGTTTCAGGCGGAACCCCGGCGCAACCCTACATCACGGAGCGGGTCGAGCGCCACGCGGAGTTGATCTGGTGGGGTTCGCGACGTTGCCGCAATCGGCGGCTAGAACCGCCCCCAGATCGGCTGCAGGGGTAGAAACGCGTTTGTCTGGCCCTGCCGTCGGCAACTTCCGTCTAGCCGCCATTGGTCATGCCAAATCGTCCAGGAGAGTTTCATGTTCACACATTCGCGCCGTTTTAGCGTCGTCATGGCCGTCGCGTTGATCATCGGACCCATGTGCCTTGCGACGTCTCCGGCGCAGGCGGCAAACAACTTCGGTTGTTTCCAAGTGGTGACGCCCTCGCTCAACATCCGCGCTCGTCCTTATAGCGACGCAAAAGTGATCGGAACCGCGGCCGCCGGAGACGTGCTGGAAAAGCGCAAGCCGTTGTGTACGCTTCGCGGCTACTGGTGCGCCGTTCGCAAGGGCGCGGTGGAAGGCTACGCCGACAAGAGTTTTCTCGGCACCACCAAGTGCCCTTGAGGTGGCGCACGTGTCACGAGGCTCGCTTGCCCGATGCGGGGATAGCCGGATTGGGGGTCGGTGCGGAGGGGCGGGCCTGCAACTCCTTGGCGATGTCGAAGCTCGGACATCCCAGTTCCACCAGACGTTTGTTGTAGGCGTCCAAAATCGGGCGGTTGGTCGCCGCGCGGGCAGTGGCGTTCTTGTCGGTATCGGTGCCGAGCGCAGCACTCGTGGCGGAACGCATGGATTGGGCCGTCGAAGAGGGCTGCACTTTGTATTCCTCGCCGCGCAGCGCCAGCAGCCGGACCTGAATACGGCCGGTCAACCTTCGGCAGTCGAGTGCCTTCTCCTCAGCGGTCAGCGTGTAGTTGCCGGGGGCGAGCAGCGTCGCGCTATCGCCGGGGGTGCCGGCGCAGCCCGGCAGCACCGCCGCGGCGAAAAACATGAGTGGAATGCGTGCGCGGTTGACCACCTGGGCGCCCATGACTGGAGTTGGCTTGATCATTCGCAAAAGCCGGGCTTATGCAAGGCGGCAAGATGCTTCTCCGGCGGCCAATTCGCGGCTTGCCATAGCGCGGTCCACCCGGCTTCAATCAATCTTGGCAAGACGGGAGGCACGACATGGCAGAGTACGGGTCGAGGCGGGCCGTGATGAGGCGGGCGGGCATGGCGTGCGCAATCTTGGCGATGGCGTTTTCAGGTGCCGCCGTCGCGGACGACCTCGACACGGCGCCGGTCCGCTTCGTCTGCACGTTTGGGACCGGCAATTCGGTCAGCTACGGCGATGGAAAATTCACGTCGAAGACGGCCAATCCGCTGGTGTTCACAATCACAAAAATTGATCTCGAAGGGCAATCGGCGGCGATCAGCACGGGCGAGGTGACGCCCGCCGTCACCGTCCGTATCGTGCGGGCTGTCAATGCCAACCATTTTCTTGAGGTTGTCACCGAGGGGTTCCTCAACTTGACGACGGTCTATGACAAGGACCCCAAGACGGGACTGCACCCGGCTGTCCACTCCCGTCATCTGGGCTTGCTGGGGGTGCCCTTCTTCGGGCAGTACACCGGGACATGTACGGAGTGACGCCCGCGCTCAACCGTTACGGCGAATTCGCGGATCAGGAAGGAGGGCTGCATTGACCGTGCATATGATCAAGCTCTCGGTCGGTTCGGAAACGGTGGAAGACCACGCTGCGTGGCAAGCGGCGAACCGTCAGTTCTGGCGCAAAGTAGGCAAGATCTCGGCTGTCTTTCACACCACGTTCCAAAGTCCCAAGCGGACGGCGGAGTTGCTCGATGGCGGCTCTCTCTACTGGGTCATCAAGGGGCTCATTCAAGCGCGGCAGCGGTTCGTCGGGTTCGACGAGGGGCGCAAAGAAGACGGCACGCCATGCTGCCTATTACTCTTGGATCCGGAGATCGTATCTGTGCGCCCGGTTCCACGGCGGGCATTTCAAGGTTGGCGTTATCTCGACCTGGCCGATGCACCGCCCGATCTTGGCACGGGAACTCGCGGCGACGCGGCCGACCTGCCGCCCGCCATGCGGCGCGATCTTGCCGCGCTTGGACTCATTTGACGGATATCCGTGTGCCGTGAACCGACCTATCATCACCTCTATTGTCGAAGCGTTGCCTCGAACGGTGCCTTTCGTCGGGCCCGAGCAGATGGAGCGTATGCGCGGGCGGCCGTTTCGCGCTCGACTGGGGGCGAATGAAAGCGCCTTCGGTCCGGCTCCTGGTGCGATCGCAGCAATGCAAGCGGCGGGGCGCGACATCTGGAAATACTGCGATCCGGAAAGTTACGATCTGCGCGCGGCCATCGCGCGGTTGCACGGGGTCGGCAGCGACAACGTTGTTGTCGGAGAGGGGATCGATGGGCTTCTGGGTCTGGCGGTGAAAATCGCCGCATGCCCCGGATCACCTGTTGTCACCTCCGATGGCGCCTACCCGACATTCAACTTTCACGTTGCAGCGCAAGGGGCGCGGCTCGTGAAAGTGCCGTTCCGCGACGACAAGGAAGATCTCGACGCTCTCCTTGCGGCAGCCAAGCGCGAGCGTGCCCGCATCCTGTACGTATCCAATCCGAATAATCCGATGGGATCGTGGTGGACATCGGCGGAACTCGAACACCTCATTGCGGCGCTGCCCGATGAATTGCTTCTATTACTCGACGAGGCCTATTGCGACACAGCACCTGCCGGCAGCGTTCCAGAGGTCGATGTGCGCCATCCGCAGGTTTTGCGGTTACGGACGTTTTCGAAAGCCTACGGTCTTGCCGGAGCGCGTATCGGATATGCGATCGGTGAAGCCGGTGTGATTGCCAATTTCGAAAAGGTGCGCAATCACTACGGCATCAATCGCACCGGGCAGATCGGGGCTTTGGCGGCAATCGAGGATCAAAGCCATCTGCAAACCGTTGTGGCTCAGATTGGCCAAGCGCGGGACAGGCTTGGCCGGATCGCAAGAGATAACGGTTTGATGGCGCTGCCATCAGCAACCAATTTCGTCGCGATCGACTGCGGCCAGAATGGCGCATTCGCGCAAGCCGTGCTCGATGGCCTCATCGCGCGCGACGTGTTTGTTCGAAAGCCCGTCGTTGCGGGTCTCGACCGCTGTATTCGCATCAGTTGCGGTCTTGATAGCGAACTCGATGTTTTGGCTGAGGTGCTCCCGGCTGCGCTTTCTGCCGCCCGGGAGCATTCGTGACCATGCCCTGCGAACACAAGCGACTGGTCCTCGTCGGGGGTGGGCATGCGCATGTCTTCGTTCTCGAAGCTTTCGCACGCCAACCCATGCCCGGGCTCGATCTCACGCTGATTACCAAGGAACCCATGGCGCCGTATTCGGGCATGCTACCCGGATTTGTCGCCGGCCATTATCGCGAGCGTGATTGCTTGATCGATCTGGATCGGCTCAGTCGCGCCGCGAGCGCCAAATTCGTTGTCGGCGAGGTGACCGGAATTGACCTCGAAAAGCGTTGCGTGGAGATGGCCGACGGCGCGACCACCGCATACGATGTCGTCTCGATCAATGTCGGGATAACGCCCGACACGGGCGAGATTGCAGGCGCCGCCGAGCATGCGCTCATCGTCAAACCCGTGTCGGAATTTGCAGCCAAGTGGCAGACATTCCTTTGCCGGGCCGAGGCATCCGGTGGTCCGCGTCACATCGTTGTGACCGGCGGCGGTGCCGCGGGTGTGGAACTGGTTTTGGGTGCGCGCTTTCGCTTAACGGCAACCCAGCCCTGGGAGACGCGACGGCGCGACCCGTTCACGTACACGCTCATTGCTGGCACCGGAGTATTGCCCGGTCATCCGTCGCGGGCGCAGCGGTTGGCCAAGGCGGCACTTGCGAATGCCGGCGTGGTGGTCATCGAGAATGACGGTGCTGTCGCGGTGGCACCTGGCCGGATGCAGCTGCTTTCAGGGCGTGAGATTGCCTGTGATACGGCGATCATTTCCACCAAAGCTGCGGCGCCGTCGTGGTTCGCCGATACCGGGCTCGCCCGCGATGCGGCGGGTTTTCTAGCCTTGCGGCCCACTCTTCAGACAATCAGCGACGAGAATGTTTTCGCGGCAGGTGATTGCGCGAGCGTCATTCTGCATCCGCGGCCCAAGGCGGGTGTGTTTGCGGTCCGGCAGGGACCGATCTTGGCGCGCCAGCTGCGGCGCCAGTTGGAAAACCGGCTGCTCGACCCATTCGTCCCGCAGCGTGAGTTCTTGTCGCTCGTCTCGCTTGGCGACAAGTCTGCCATTGCCAGCCGCGGCTCGATCGCCATGGCCGGCCACTGGGCGTGGTTGGCGAAAGATTGGATTGACCGGCGATTTATGGCCCGGTTCAACCGGCCGTAATTCACTGAACCCGCGTTATTCAGCTTGCGAGATGATTGTTGCGTCCCATGCGTTCGCCGATGTGTTGTCGATCGTGGCCGGCTTGAAGGCGACAGGTGATGACGTCGCGGGCGCGGCGGCGATTGCGGCCGGAGCCGTGAATGGCTGTGTCATCTTGGGGTCAAGCTTGACCATCTGACGCACGAGATTTGTGTTTTGCCGCGCGACATCGGCTGCAACCGCTGTCGAGCCGACAGACGTCGCTTCGTCGTACTTGCCCTGAAGGCCGAGGACGAGGGCGAGGTTCTGCTTGGTCTTGGGACTGCCGCCGTCACGGTTTACCGCCTGACGCAGGAGCGTCTCAGCCTTGGCCGGGTCGCCGTTCATGGCATAGGCGAGCGCCAGGTTGTTTTGGACGGCGACCTGGTCGGGCGCCAGCAGGCTTGCCCGCTCGAGGTGTTGGACGGCTTCCTTGTAGCGTCCGAGTTTGGCGAGTGCCGCGCCACGAGCAGAGACGACACGCCAATCGGGACGCAGGGGATCGTCGGCGAACTCCAGCATCTGGGCTGCGAGAGAGACCTTATCCAAGTCGAGGGCCAATCGGCCCAACTCGGATGCCACTTCCTTGCTGTCGGGATTGGCCTGCGCTGACTGCTGCAGCGCGTTGAAGGCTTCGGTCTTGTTGCCGAGCACCTTGAGGTTTTTGGCATAGGCGACGGCTGCTTCGGAGTTGGCCGGGTTCTTGGCGAATTCCTTGCCCCAATATTCGGTGGCTTTGCCAATCTCTGTTTGTGGCGTGCCGCCCTCGTTGGCGGCGCGTGTGTCGGCTGCCGGCTTGGATGAGGCGAGAAGTTCGAGGCCGGTTTCTTGCGACAGGCTGGAACAGGCACCGATTAGTGTTGCGAGGGCCAAAACAGCCATGCGGCCCGCAATTGCCGCGCTGCGTTTGAATACGCCGTCAATCGACTTGCCCGCCATTATGCCTGCTCCCCGCCCAGGGCGGCGCCGGCGAATCACCTGCGGCCCTCTTTCGTGTGGGCGTCACTTTCCGGGACAGTTCTCAAGAAAGGTTTAAGGGTCTCGTGTGGGTTGCTGCAACTTGGCCCGCGATTAATCCAGGGCACTTTCGGCGCGTGCGGCGGTGGCCCACAACTCCATCTCCGGCGTGGCGAAAATGGTCTCGACGTAGGCCTTGGCGGTACCGTCATCGCCGAACGAGCGGAGATCTGGAACGTAGGTGCGGAAGCGGGAACACACGGGAGCGTACATGGCGTCGGCAGCGGTGAATGAGCCAAACAGAAATGGTCCATCTCGGCCGTAGTCGGTTCGGCAGTCGCGGAAGCTCTGGACGATGCGGCGGATGTTGTGTTCGACGCCTTCGGGAAATGCCGTCATTGGCTTGGAGGCAAACAGATCCATGGGGCAGACTTCGCGCAACTGCTGGAATCCGGCATGCATTTCTGCGCACATCGCGCGGGCGACGCCGCGGGCGATGCGATCGCGCGGCCAAACCGGACGGTCTGGATAGAGGTCGGCGACATATTCGATGATGGCGAGGCTATCCCAGATCAGCATGTCGCCATCGCGTAGAACCGGAACCTTGCCGGCGGGGGAGTGCGCCAGAAGGGCGGTTTTGCTGTCGGACTGGCGTAGCTTGACGCTGATCTCCTCGAAGGGGATCTGGAAGTGCTTGAGCACAAGCCAGGGCCGGAGGCTCCAACTCGACCAGATCTTGTTTCCGATCACGAGGGAGAGCGTGGATTCGGGCATGCTTTCGCCTTCCGGTCGCGAATATGCTAGGTCCACCCATCGTCCTAAGGCGGCTTGCGGCGCCGCACAAGAGCTGTGGGTGGATCCGTCTTTTTGTCGCCGTCGCACGTTGCTTTGACTGTTCCTTCACCTGAGTGAGACCAACGATCCATGACCACGGCAAGCGACCCGACGGCTTCGTTCACGCTGCGCGGTGCCTTGGACGTTTTCGCGCCGAGCGATGCGCCATCCGTTCCCATTCATCTCGTGGCTGCGGGCTGCGGGCCCGCAACGACATCGGATCTTGCGGCGCGCTGGGCCGAAACGACGGGCTTCAAGGGCGCACCGAAATCATTCGCCCTACTGCCGGCCGCCGATGGGTCGCTGGACAGTGTCATGCTTGGCGCGGGTGGGGGCAGTGCCGGGGATCCGTGCGGTCCATCCGATCTCCTATTGGGGCAATTGGCGGGCGTTCTGCCGCCGGGCACGTATCGACTTGAAAGCGGGTTCGCCAAGCCGGAGCTTGCGGCGCTGTCCTGGGCGTTGGGGGCGTACCGATTTCGCCGCTACAAATCGAACGGGACTGCCACCGGCAACGACGGTCTGGTGGCGCGGCTCGCTCTGCCCGCAGCGATCGATCGCATGCGTCTTCTCAATACCGCCGAGGCGATCTGGCTTGGCCGCGATCTGATCAACACGCCGGCCAGCGATTTGGGTCCAGCGGACATCGAAGCGGCCGTTCGCTCCATTGGTGCGCGGCATGGGGCGACGGTCCGATCCATCGTGGGCGAGGATCTCCTGGCGCAGAATTTCCCGATGATTCATGCCGTCGGCAGGGCCAGCCCGCGGGCGCCGCGACTGATTGAACTGGACTGGTCGAAGCCGGGCGGCCGGCCCGATGCGCCGAAAATCACTCTGGTCGGCAAAGGCATCACGTTCGACACCGGCGGTCTCGACATCAAGCCGGCGTCGGCCATGTTGATCATGAAGAAAGACATGGGAGGGGCCGCGGTGGCGCTCGCGACCGCCCACATGATCATGGGGCAGGGGCTCGACGTTCGTTTGAAGCTGTTGATCGCGTCGGCCGAGAATTCGATATCGGGCGACGCATTCCGGCCCGGCGACGTTCTGCAAAGCCGTGCCGGGCTGACGGTCGAAGTCGGAAACACGGATGCAGAGGGACGGCTCGTCCTTGCCGACGCACTGACGCTCGCCGACGAGGGCATGCCCGACAGCGTGTTTGTTTTTGCAACATTGACCGGTGCGGCGCGCACGGCGCTCGGGCCCGATTTGCCGGCGCTGTTCACAAACGACACGATCCTGGCCAATCGTCTGCAAGACGCGGGCGAAGCATTTGGCGATCCGATGTGGCGTCTGCCGCTATGGGCCGGTTACGACCGCAACCTGGACAGCGAAATCGCCGACATGAACAATGTTTGGGAAAGCCCGTTCGCCGGTTCCATTACCGCTGCGCTATTCCTGAAACGGTTCGTGCGGAACGCGAAACGGTTTGCGCACATCGATCTTTACGGCTGGCGGCCAGCGCCGCGCCCGCTTGGACCCAAGGGCGGCGCAGTTCAGACGGCGCGCGCCGTGGTCGAGGTTCTGCGCGCGGAGAGCGAGGCCGGCGCATGACCTTCGACCTCCTCGATACCCGGCGAAATGCCGTGCGCCCCGATTTGGCCGACGAGCGTCTCATCGGACGCTTCGAGGCGACCCGATATATCGCCGGCCAACCGGCGCAGATCATACGTCCGGCGGTGCCGTTGCGGCGGCGACCGCAGTTGACCGATGGGCTCGATACGGAAGCGCTGTACGGGGAACGCGTGCGCGTCTTCGACGAGCATGAGGGGTGGGCCTGGGTGCAGTTGGAGCGTGACGGATATGTCGGCTACATCCCAAGCAACGCGATCTCCGACACCATCGTCGCCCCGACCCACCGGGTGAAGGCCTCGGGTACATTTCTTTACCCCCAGCCCGAAATGAAGTGTGCTCCGATCCTTCACCTCAGCCTCAATGCCGAATTGACGATTGTGGAAGAGGGGGAACGCTTCAGTCGAACCCATGTGGGGGGATGGGTCTTCAACCGGCACATCGGCGACTTGAAAAAACCCGCGCGGGACTTTGTCGAGATCGCCGAGTGGCTGATTGGGACGCCGTATCTGTGGGGTGGCAAGACCCGCATCGGGGTCGACTGTTCAGGACTTGTGCAAGTCGCGCTCCAGGCCGCCGGCATTGCGGCCCCGCGCGACAGCGACATGCAGTTTGCCGAACTCGGCGAAGCGGTCCAAGTGGCTCCTGACTTCGAGGGGATGCAGCGCGGCGATCTGGTTTTCTGGTCGGGACACGTCGGCATCATGGCGGACGGCATCATGCTCCTGCACGCCAATGCGCATCACATGGCCACTGTCTTTGAAACCCTGCCGGAGGCCGTCGACCGGATTGCCAAATCCGGGACGACTCTCTTGGCCGTCAAGCGGCTCAAGACTTCCAGCGCCTCAGCTGCTGGCGCGTGAAGCGCCATTCAGGCGTGACCAGAGTGTCGCCGAAATTCGTTCGGTACCATGGCGAGCCGTCGCTTGCCGTCGGGTTGCGCAAGACGTGGATATCCTGAGCCGGCATGTAGCTCTGCGTCAGCAGGAAGCGCCGTTCACCGGTTGCGGGATTGACGGCGACGTCTGTCACGAGGACGGCATGGCCGGGGAAGCCGCCCTTGATGAACACATCTCCGGTGCGGATGTCGTTGGCATCCGCCGGGATCAGTTCGCGTTCGAGAGAATAGGTGCCGGCATAGGCAAAAACATAGTCCATGTATTTGCGAAAGCCCGGATAGTCCTGCTTTGAGCGGGCTGCAAATCGCAACCGTTTGCCATCCGTGTCATTGAAAGCAATCTCCGACTTGCGGCCGTCAGTATATAGCCATTCCGCTCGGAGCCGCATGACGGCATCGGCGCATTGCTGCAGATCGCGGCGTCCAACATCGATATCGACAACTGCGGCGTGGACGTCCTGCCGCCATTTTGCGGCGCCGGTATACAACAGGACGGGGGCATCTTGCGGTTTCATCGGCAGATCGCGCAGCCAGGCCGCGAACGACTGTGGGTCGGCCGGGCGGCGTTCAAAGCCGGCGGGCGGAGCGAAGCGGGATTGCAACGTTTCGGTTTTTTGCGCTGTCGGGTTCCACGCATAGCGGGTCTCGGCGTGGACCGGGAGTGACGCCAGACTTGCGGCGATGATGGCAAGTCCTGCACGGCACAGGGACCTTATTGGGCACTTCATGAGCAACTTCGTTTCAATGAGACCGCTGCACATTTGCCTATGATCGTGGCGGATTGTGGGGGGGGCTTTATCGGACCGGCCATGCAAGAACCCGGGAAAGGCCTAGCCTTTCCCGGGCTCGGAGCGTTGGGCTCGTCCGGAGTTTGGTTGCGCGGCTTGGGATTAGGCTGTCTGGTCCATCATGGGTCGATGCGCTGTGCGCCCGCCCGGACCATGCTGCCGATCCGCTTATGTCCGCCTATTCTCCCGACCCAATCACGTCAGATCATCAGAGCTGCGTCTCGTCGATCGTCTCGATCCTCCAGCCGGACTTTGAAGGCGTGCCGCGGGCACGCGATCTCCCGACCGAAATCTCCGACATCGGGCACGCGCACCGGAAACCAAGCCGCGCGACGATGGCACTCTGTTCGCAGGTTCAAATTGTGTGAGTGGCCGCTTAACTGCGGTACTAGCTAACGGAGCTTCATCGCTTGTGTCCGAGCAAGGTCGATTGTTTTTGGCTTCAATCTAATTTGCATTCGAACGCTGCGAACCTGTGTACGACCGAGTGCGTGCGTGCACGCGGGCGGCTCGTTCAGGTGCTGCGTTAAGTTCCGCTTGAAGCGGCGTTGTTCCTACCCGGTGGAGACATTTTCTTAGACCTCCCTTCGAGAGACAGCAAAGTGTGCGCCGTGATCCAGAAGCTGTCAATTCACGAAACGCAGTGTTTTTATTCGACGCGCGAGCGTGCGTTGCAGCAGGCGGGGATCGTGGTTGACCAATTGTTAAAGAGGAAACGTTAGCGTCACGGGTGTGTGCCGGGTCACGGCAAACCCGCAACGGAGACGATACGATGAAACCCGTTCTCAGCTTTGTGTCGCTCATGGCCGTCGGGCTGATTGCTGCGAGTGCGGTCGCCCTGGTCGGTGCAGGTCTGTTTCGTGTCCCGACGGACGGCTCTTTGCCGCTCCTCGACTATCGCTCGCTGTCGATCGGATTGATTATCGGGTTGATGCTGTCGTGGCTGGCGCAGATCAGCTGGGCCGAGATGCCGCGTCGCATGCTCAACTGGCTGTGGGCCAACGAGCGCAACTTTTATCGCGGAGCGCTGGCGCTCATGCTGCTGGGGATCTTAGTGTTCTACTGATCGGCGACGATCGCTCATCGTGCACGGCTGTCACAGTTTCCAGGCCGCGTTCAGCGCTGGCGATTGCGATTGCCTTCTCGTAGGCCGCAAGCAGCGAGGCTTCCTCAACCCGCCAATCGAGTGTGGTGCGTGAGCGCTTGTGCCCGATGTCGCCCATCCGGCGGCGTAAGCTCTCGTCGTCCGCCAGACGAAGGATGAGACGTGCGAGTTCCCGCGTATCGTTGTGGCGGGCGTATAAGCCCGCGTCGCCGGCGCTGCGAATCGTTTCGGTCAAGTCGAAGCCGGCGAAGGGAATGCCGAGCGACATGTATTCGAAGACCTTGTTCATCGAACACTTGTCGTTGAATGGGTTGTTGGGATCGGGAACGACGCCGATGTCAAAGGTCGAAATCGCGCTCAAAAAGTCATCCGGAGATAAATAGCCGGTGAATGTTACGCGGCTTTCGAGGCCAAGTTCGCGCGTTAGTCTTTGCAATGCGGGAACTTCCGTGCCGCGTCCGATCAGGACGCATTGGATGTCATCGCGGCGATGAACATGGACGATCGTGGCCATGGCGCGGATGAGATTGTCGACCCCGTCCTGCGCGCCCATCACTCCGACATATCCGGCAACGATGCGGCGGCCATTGCGCAAATCCGGACGTGGCTCGCGGCGCTCGAAGCGGGTGAGATCAGGTGTTGAACGAACGATGAAGACACGGTCGTTGCTCATCGCGCCGCGATGAAGTGCGATCTGGCGGTAACTTTCGTTGGTCGCCAGCGAAACATCGGCCAAACGGAAGGTCATCTTCTCGAGCCAGACGAGAACGTCATACAGCCGGCCGCGGCGGCCGAACTTGGCTTCGTAGAGTTCTGGGTTGATGTCGTGGTGGTCAAACACAAAACGGGTTCCAGCGAGGAGGCGCCAGAAGCCGGCCAGCAGGAAAATGGTATCTGGGGGATTGCAGGCCTGGATCACGTCGAAGCCGATCTTTGTCTTGACCCGCAACGAGAGAACGAATTGCCAGAAAAGTGCGATCGTATATTCCGCGATGTAGCCGAGCGCACTGTCGGCCTCGATCGGGAGCGGGTGGCGAAAAATGGCGATGCCGTCGATCATCTCGTGGCGCGCCTGATAGGCGCCGCCCGTCGGGCAGATGACCGAGACGGTGTAGCCGGCTCGCTTGAGGGCGGTGGCTTCCTGCCAAACGCGGCGGTCGAGCGGGACGGTCAGATTTTCGACGACGATCAAAACGCGGTGGGGCGGGTTCATCAGTGGATCTGCGGCTGTGGACGGGCCGGGCGCAGCCGCGCTCGCCGCAACCGCTGCTGGAACTTGTCACAACCGGGTAAACGGATTGCCACCCGCGCGATCTAGAGACCGATAAGTCCGCCGCTCATCGCGCCACAAACAGAAAGGGCGGCCCGAAAGCCGCCCTCGCCGAACCTCCACCCGGAGTTCTCAGACCGAATAGTACATGTCGTATTCGACGGGATGCGGCGTCATTTCGTAACGCATATTCTCGGCCATGCGCAATTCGATGTAGGCGTCGATCATGTCGTCGTTCATGACGCCGCCGGCCTTGAGGAACGCGCGATCCTTGTCGAGAGCGTCGAGCGCCTCGCGCAAGGAGCCGGCGACCGTCGGAATTTTGGCCAGCTCTGCGGGCGGCAAGTCATACAGGTTCTTGTCCATCGGATCGCCCGGATGGGTCTTGTTCAAGATGCCGTCGAGGCCGGCCATCAACATGGCGGTGAAGGCGAGGTAGGGATTGGCGCCAGGATCGGGGAAGCGAATTTCGATCCGCTTGGCCTTCGGCGACGACACATGCGGGATGCGGCAAGAGGCCGACCGATTGCGCGCCGAATAGGCGAGCAGCACGGGGGCTTCGTAGCCCGGCACCAGGCGCTTGTAGGAATTCGTCAGTGGGTTGGTGAAGGCGTTGATCGCCTTGGCGTGCTTCAGGATGCCGCCGATGTAATAGAGGCAAGTGTCGGAGAGGTCGGCATACTTGTTGCCGGCGAACATCGGCTGGCCGGCCTTCCAGATCGACTGATGGACGTGCATGCCCGAACCGTTGTCGCCAAAGACGGGCTTGGGCATGAACGTGGCCGTCTTGCCGTATGCCTGCGCGACCTGATGCACGACGTACTTATAAATCTGCATGTGGTCGGCCATCTGAATCATGGGGCCGAATTTGACGCCAAGTTCATGCTGGGCGGACGCCACCTCGTGGTGATGCTTTTCAACGCTGACGCCCATTTCGGTCAGCACCGACAGCATTTCTGAACGCATGTCCTGGCAGCTGTCGATCGGGGGGACGGGGAAGTAGCCGCCCTTGACGCGCGGACGGTGGGCGAGGTTGCCCATCTCGTACACGGTGTCGGAGTTTGATGGGAGTTCGGATGAATCGACCTGAAAGCCGACCTTGTACATTTCGGTCGAGAACTTGACGTCATCGAAGATGAAGAACTCGGCTTCGGGACCGAAGTAGACGGCATCGCCGATGCCCTGCGAAAGCATGAAGGCTTCTGCTTTCTTGGCGATCGAACGAGGGTCGCGCTCGTAGGGCTGGCCGGTGGAGGGTTCGCGGACATCGCAGAACACGGCAAGTGTCGACTGGGCGAAAAAGGGGTCGATATGGGCGGACGCGGGATCCGGCATCAGCAGCATGTCGGAGGCTTCGATGCCCTTCCAGCCGGCAATCGACGAACCGTCGAAGGCGTAGCCGTCGGTGAACATGCTGTCGTCGACGCACGACACGTCGGCGGTGACATGCTGCATCTTGCCCTTCGTGTCCGAGAACCGAAGGTCCACGAACTTCACGTCCTTGTCCTTGATGAGCTTGAGGACGTCACTGACCGTCTTCATACGAACTCCCCTGAGATCCCAGTTTGACTAACTATGCTCCAGGCTCTCGTTCGGCCCGCTGCATTCTTCAGATCGCGTCGGCGCCGTGTTCTCCGGTGCGGATGCGAATGGCTTCTTCCACATTAGAAATGAAGATTTTCCCGTCGCCGATGCGGCCGGTCTTGGCGGCCTTCTGGATGGCTTCCACGGCCTTATCGAGCATCTCGTCGCCTAAAACCACCTCGATTTTAACCTTGGGCAGAAAATCAACGACGTATTCAGCGCCGCGATACAACTCGGTATGGCCCTTCTGCCGGCCAAAGCCCTTGGCTTCGATCACGGTGATGCCCTGAAGCCCGATATCCTGCAGCGCTTCTTTTACTTCGTCGAGTTTGAACGGCTTGATGATGGCTTCGATTTTTTTCATGTTCTCCTTGGCCTCCCCGGAGGACTGGCGCCTGCCCCGATCCTCATCGCGCGTTGGTTAGCATGCCACATGCCAACTTCCGCGGCGGTGTTTTCTGTCTATGCTTTCAGAGCTTTAAACAATTATCGCCTATTTTTTGGCTGCCTTGAGACGCGGCAGTAGCCCATATTATGGGCGAAGCGCTAGCAAAATGATCAGGTCTAGGACTTTGCGGGCCCCACGAGGAATGCGAGCTTGGGCTTTGTGAGAAGCCCTGGTCGAGGACGCGGAATGCCCGGATTGGAATTGCTGACGACCGCACAGATGGCCCGCGCCGACTTGGCGGCTGTAGCGGCCGGCGTTCCGTTACTCAAGCTGATGGAGGCTGCCGGCACGGCCGTGGCCGACGAGGTCCGACGCATGATGCCGCCGGGCAGCCGGATCGCGGTGCTTTGCGGTCCGGGCAATAATGGTGGCGACGGGTTCGTCGCCGCGCGGCACTTGAAGCGGGCGAGCTACGACGTCCGTCTGCATCTTCTCGGCGACAAAGCGGCCCTCAAGGGCGATGCCGCCGAGATGGCCCGCTGGTGGGACGGTCCGGTCCGCGCCATGGACCCCACCGCGGTCGAAAGCATGCACCTCATCGTCGATGCCCTATTCGGAGCCGGGCTCAGCCGCGCGCCGGACGGGGTCGCGGCTGAGATGATCGGCGCCATCAACGCTAGCGGCCTCCCGGTGCTGGCCGTCGATGTGCCAAGCGGCCTCGACGGTACGACAGGCGCGGCCAGCGGTGCGGTCGTTCAGGCTCGGCGCACAGTCACGTTTTTTCGCAAAAAGCCGGGTCATCTGTTGATGCCGGGCCGGACCTTGTGCGGTGAACTGGTGGTTGCCGACATCGGCATCCCGGGCTCTGTCCTGGGCGACGGGCTTGCCGTCAATCTGTTTGAAAACGCTCCGGAGCTTTGGCGTCGGGATGTTCCCCGTCCGGAGGCGGATGGGCATAAATACACGCGCGGTCATGCCGTGGTGCTGTCTGGGCCAGCGTTTCGGTCGGGTGCCGCCCGGCTCAGCGCGCGGGGAGCGCTGCGAGCAGGCGCGGGCCTCGTGACGATGGCCAGCCCGCCATCGGCGCTGCCCGAGAACGCCGCCCACCTGACGTCGATCATGATTGCGCCGTGCGAAAGTCCGGCTGCTTTTCAACGGTTGCTCGACGATCGGCGCATCACGGCGGTGTTGCTCGGACCCGGCGCTGGGGTCGGCCCGGAAACGTGCGACTTGGCGGCGGCAGCGCTGGCCTCAGGTGCGGCGGTGGTGCTTGATGCCGACGCGCTGACCTCCTTCGCCGAAGCCGAGCGCGAGAAAGAGAATGCCGTTGGCTTTGGCTTTACCAGCTCGATGCAAATGGCCGCCGTTGGTCCAGAGCCGCTTTTCAAACTCGTTCGGCGTCGTCCTGAAAGGCCCGTTGTTTTGACGCCGCACGAAGGTGAATTCAAACGGTTGTTTCCCGATCTGGCCGGATCGAAACTCGACCGCGCGCGTGCCGCCGCGCAGATGTCGGGAGCCATCGTCGTGTTGAAGGGCGCCGATACCGTCATTGCCGCCCCCGACGGTCGCGCCGTTATCAATGCCCACGCCCCGCCGTCCCTCGCTACCGCTGGATCTGGAGATGTTCTCGCCGGAATTGCGGCCGGACTCCTGGCGCAGAAGATGCCGGCGTTCGAGGCTGCCTGTGCGGCGGTGTGGCTGCATGGTGAGGCGGCTTACGCTTTCGGGCCGGGTCTTATCGCCGAAGACTTGCCTGAGTGTCTGCCGCGGGCGCTGGGAAAGATTGTTTAGTGGCGCCATCCGACTCCGCTGGCGCGGAGCCGGGGTTTTCTAGTTGCGCCATCCGACTCCGCTGGCGCGGAGCCGGGGTTTTTTAGTGCGCCATCCGACTCCGCTGGCGCGGAGCCGGCCGGATGGCGCGGAGCCGGGCGCAAGGCGAATTGACACTTCCGTCACGGGTTCCCGTTCGCCGATTTCTGGACCTGCCGCATGGCGTCATCGGAAGCTAAGAACGCCGTTACATCGGCGGTGAGTGCCGGGCTTTGCGCTGTCACTCCGATTTCGGCCATCATGCGCTGAAGATCGACGAAGCGGCGTGCGGACCGGTCGTAGAGGCCGCCTTTGAACAGGGCATGAGCTGCCGTCTGGCCCGCAAGAGGGCCGCCATCGAAGATAAACCGTTGCTCCATGACGACCAGCTGGCTCTGCCAGGAAACAAGTCGAGTTTCCAAGCGAAATTTCTGCCAAAGGCGCAGTTCGCGCCGAAAGCGAATTTGAATTCCGCTCGCGATCGGGGTCCACCGGTGCCGCCAGGCCGCCGCCAACAGGCCGCTGCGCGCCAGCATGTCGAGCCGACCTAGATCCATGAGTGTCAGATAGCGGCCATTGTTCATGTGCATGGACGGGTCGAGGTCGTGGGGCCAAACGCGGAAATGGACTAAGGACAAGTCCCTGGACGGGTCCAAGCGGCGTGCGAACAGGGCCGGCACAAGGCACCTTAACAAGCGCAGCCATAGGTTCATTGAGTGCCCTTTCCGTCGTCTGTGGATCACTGCGACCTTGCCACGGGCGACCCCGTCATGGCCATATTCGCTGGCTAGGCTGATCGTGTGCATTGACCCGGGGGGCGGAGTCGACCAAACCGGTGCCGGGCCCGAATGCAATGATCTCGTCAACTTCTAAGGGCACGGTTTGGCGCAAGTGTTTTGCAGGTCCGTGACATTCGATCGCTGTGGGCTGCGCGCGGCGGCGCTTGTGGCTGCAATCGTGCTGTCGGTGCCGTTTGCGCAGGCTCAGGATGCACGCAAACCCGCATCCAGCCTTGCCGACACCGCCGCCGGTCATCTGGCGCGGGGGCAGACCAACGAAGCGATCAATGCCTATTCGGCAGCGCTTGCCGACAACACTCTTTCGAACGACCGTCGCGCGACACTGCACAATGACCGCGGCGTTGCCTATGCGAGGGCCGGGCAGGTAAAACTCGCCATCGAGGACTTCAACGCGTCGGCGACACTTTTTCCCGAATATGCCGCGATTTATAACAACCGCGGCAATCTTCTCGTTTCTCTGGGGCTGTTGAAGGAGGCGATGAAGGATCTCGACCGGGCCATCCTGCTGGCGCCCGGTTACACGGCAGCGTTCAACAATCGTGCCGGACTTTATGTCCGTCTTGGACAGTATGGCGATGCGATTGTCGATTACTCGCGCGCCGTGCAGCTCAGTCCGCAGGCCGCGGCCCCGCTGGCGGGGCGCGGGCAAGTTTATCTCGCGCTTCTGCGGCCGCACGCGGCGGCGCGCGATTTTACCCGTGCGGTGACGGCCGACAGCCGCTTCGTGCAAGGCTATCTCGACCGGGCGGCGGCCAAGCTGATGATTGCCAATTATCAGGAAGCGATAGAGGACGTATCGCGGGCCGCTGCATTCGACGTCAATAACGCCGAGATTTATGTTCTGCGCGGCGAATCCTACCTGGGGCTCCGGGATTTGCCGGCTGCGATCAAGGATTTTAGCCAAGCGCTTATGCTCGATCCAAAAAATGTCGGGGCTTATCTGGGCCGCGGCCTGGCGCAGGCGCGGGCAAATGCATTCGACGAGGCATTTGCCGATCTCAATCGTGCCATCGAACTCGATCCACGATCGGCGCGCGCATTCGCTTTTCGGGCGTACGTGTATCGGCAGACTGGGCAAATCGGCGTCGGGCAAAAGGATATCGAAACGGCCTTGCAGCTCGATGCCAAGAGTGGCGACGTCGTGTGGGCCAAGGCCGAGATCGAAGAAGCGCAGGGCATGGCTGAGCAAGCGATTGCGGATGCCAAACTGGCGCTCGCTTGGAAGCCGGGTTCCAAGGACGCCATTGAGCTCCTGCAGCGGCTCGATCCAGCGGCCGGCGATGATCGCGTCGAGGTAGCCAATGCCGGTGCGGCAGGCGACTGGCGCGTGATCCGGCGCGCGTCTCGCTACGAGGCGGTCAGCGATGTCTTTCCAAGGCTCGCGGTGCCGCTCGAAATGTTCAGTGAAGGCACGCCGAAACTGACGCAATGGGAAGCGATGCCGCCGCCGCACGATGGTTTCGGCATTCTGCGTTTCGCGGCCGGCCAGTTGCAGTCCAGTCGCGGCACGGATGACATTCAAATGGCCGCGCTCGTCGATCTTGTCGCGCAGCGCGTGATTACAATCGTTCCCGACAAGCAGACCAATAAAGCGGGGACGAAAGCCTCAACCTGGACTTTTGAGGACCGCAGGATCACGGTCGCATCGATCGACGGGTTGACGGAAGAATTTCCACTCGAAGGGTCGACGAATTTCAGCGCATTGGCGGCTGGTGCTGCCGCGGGGGCGGCGGGCACGCGCCGGCTAGCGGCTGGAACACCGACCGGCACGGCGTGGGCGCCATGGAACGATCCTATTGCGATGCCCGATGCCAATGCGCGGCAGCAGCCGCGCCCGACGCGCACTCAGATCAAAAAGCGCAAGCCGAAGAATATTTTCGAGCTTTTGTTCAATTGAACCGGGCGAACCGGTATCTCATTTGATCCGGCTGGCCGGGTTGAAGCGTTGATCACGGCGGTGGTCGCATTGTGCGCTTCCAACGCTTAATGGCCCGTCGATTGGAACCGCTCATGTCCGCCAAACCGATCATCGTCTGGTTTCGCAACGATCTTCGCCTCGCCGATAACCGGGCGTTGACGGCGGCGATTGCGACGAAGGCGCCGGTGCTGCCTGTGTTCATTCACGATCCACATGCTGCCGGCGTTTGGACGCCGGGTTCGGCTTCGCGTTGGTGGCTGCGCCATTCTCTGCAAGCGCTCGATGCAGCGCTTGAGAAGCGCGGCAGCCGGCTCATTTTCCGGCACGGGTCGAGTGAGACCGCGCTGCGCGAACTGGTGGATGAGAGTGGCGCGAGCGGACTTTATTTTTCGCGGTCCTACGAGCCTTGGGCGCGGGTGCAGGAGGAGCGGGTCAAGGCGGCATTCGATGGCACGACCGTCGACGTCAAGCGGTTCGCCGGAGCCTTGCTGCGCGAACCGGAAGATGTGCGTACGAAAGCCGGTGAGCCTTACAAGGTCTACACACCGTTTTGGCGCGCGTTGATGGCGCTTGGAGCGCCGGGTGCACCGCTGCCGGCACCCAAAAGCGTGCCGGGACCTGGCAAGACCGTCGCAAGCGATCGACTTGCCGACTGGGCGTTGCTGCCAACGAAGCCCGATTGGTCGGGCGGTCTGCGAGACATGTGGTCTCCTGGCGAAGAGAGCGCGCACGCTCGCCTCGCGACCTTTCTGAAAGGATCACTTGGCGGCTACGCGGACCAGCGCAATCTGCCCTCGGTCGAAGGGACGTCGCGGCTGTCGCCCCACCTGCATTTCGGCGAAATCTCGCCGCGACAGTGCTGGCAGCTCGCGGTGACCGGTCGAAAGTCAGCGACACAGTCGGACGCGGCGCTGGAAACGTTTCTGAAGGAACTGGTGTGGCGTGAGTTCTCCTACCATCTGCTGTTTCACTGGCCGACGCTTCCCGACGAGCCGTTCAGGCCGGAGTTTTCGGCGTTTCCGTGGGAAGCGGACGAGGACAAGCTGAAAGCGTGGCAGCGCGGGAGGACCGGTTATCCGATCGTTGACGCCGGGATGCGGCAACTTTGGCATACCGGCTGGATGCACAACCGTGTTCGGATGGTCGTTGCCTCATTCCTCGTGAAGCATTTGCTGATTCCGTGGCAGGCGGGTGCGGCTTGGTTCTGGGACACGCTCGTCGATGCGGATCTGGCGTCGAATTCGGCAAGCTGGCAGTGGGTGGCGGGATCGGGCGCCGACGCCGCGCCCTATTTCCGAATTTTTAATCCCATTACGCAGGGCGAAAAATTCGATACGGAGGCTGCCTATGTGCGGCGGTGGGTCCCGGAAATCGCGCAGCTCCCCGACACTGTCATTCACGCGCCATGGACGGCACCGAAGGCGGTTCTCGACAAAGCCGGGATCACGCTGGGGAAAACGTATCCTCTGCCGATCGTCGACCATGCGGCCGCGCGGCAGCGCGCGCTTGACGGCTATGCGGCAATGCGGGCCTGAGGACTGGCTATTTCTTATCTCCTGGCACGTCATTTGTGCCGGAACCGACGCTGGCCCCGCTCAAGGGTAAGGGTATTCTAACAATGTGCCGTCCATAGTCCGCGTTGTGTGCCGCAACCTGGACGGGCGTTGTTTTGTTATCCGGGTGGGAGTCGTAGTGTGCAGCATCGTGTTCTGGTCGCGGCGATCCTTGCCGCATTCTTTGCCGTTGTATC
Source organism: Hyphomicrobium sp. (assembly GCA_022844105.1). GTDB lineage: Bacteria > Pseudomonadota > Alphaproteobacteria > Rhizobiales > Hyphomicrobiaceae > JAGVSR01. Next base: position 156,036 of record JALHMJ010000001.1, read on the forward strand.
AGTCGCTCCCGCCACAGCTGATGTGCGGATCAGGGTCGATAAGAGTTCGCAGACCATGACGGTCGCGGTCGATGGCTGGGTGCAATATCAGTGGCCGGTCTCGACGGCGAAATCGGGATACTACACGCCGACCGGAACCTGGCGCCCAACTCGTCTCGAACCGTCGTGGTACTCGCGCAAATACGACAATGCGCCAATGCCAAGTTCGATCTTCTTTACCGGCGGATACGCCATTCACGGCACGACGCATGTCGGCCAGCTGGGGCGACCGGCCTCGCGAGGCTGCGTGCGTTTGCATCCGGCGAACGCGCGCGAGTTGTTTGCGCTGGTCCGTTCCTATGGCATGAATAAGACACGCGTCACGATTACGAACTGATGTTGAACCGCGCTGGCCGATTGGGCCGCGCGGGCGTGCATTTTCGACCCCGGTCTTATAGTCTTGCGTAACTGGAGCCGATTCCGATGCGCCGATCTGCCCGTTTTGCCTTCTTCGGATGGCTCGTTTTGAGCCCACTATCGCTTGCCGCCGAACCGGCACCCGCAGAGATCGAGGCGCCGTCCACCGGTGTTGTGACGACGGGTGAAGCCGTGTCGGTTAGCGAGCCTGCGACCGCATCGCAAACGGACGGCGATGCAAAACCTGTCGATACCGAGGTTGTCTCTGAGCCGGCCGTTCCTGCCGAGCCCACGCTGTTGATCAACATTAACCTGACCACGCAGCGGATGGTTGTGACCGAGAATGGCGCGGCCAAATACACATGGGCCGTTTCATCCGGGGCGTATGGCTATCCGACTCCGACCGGTACGTTCCGGCCGTCGTGGATGTCCCAGATGTGGTACTCCAAGCAGTATGACAACGCGCCGATGCCGCATTCGATTTTCTTCAAGGGCGGGGCCGCGATCCACGCCACGAGTTCGATCTATCTGCTTGGCACGCCGGCATCGCACGGGTGCGTCCGGCTTTCCCCTTCAAATGCGGCAAGACTGTACGGCCTCGTCTCGCGGCACGGCAAAGACCGGACTGAGATTACGGTTCACGGTCGACCGAAATATGCGCCGCAGGTGGCCCAGATGCGGCCGATGGGGCCGCGGTATCCGACGCGCTTGCGATATGCGTATAGCCCTTATGGCTATGCCCCGGGTTATTCATCCTATGGGGCGCCGCCGCGCTATGCCTATCCCGGCGATGGGCCGCGCTATTACGTCAAGACCAACAAGCAGCGGGCGGCTGCCATGAAGAAGCGCCGCGCCGCCGTTCGGCAATATTATTCGGCGTATTGAAGCCCGTCCGTCGATCAGAACGGATTCCACGTCGGCTGAGCGGTGAAGCGTAGATAGCCGATGTTGGCGCCAAGCCGCAGGCCGATCCCAGACCGGATCGGGGCCATGATGACGTCGCCGCCTTTCAGAAGCGTCATGCCGACGCCGCCGACCAGATAGGCCGAGCCATCGATGCCTGTGAAACTGCGATATAGCTGATCGGGATCGCGCATCTTGTAGACCAGGATCAGTGTGCGACCGCCCTCAGCACCTATATCATAACCGACCGATGGACCATGCCAGTGAATGGGACGGGTGCCGCCCTCGCGCAAATAGAGTGTGCCTTTGCCATACCGCAGTCCGGCCAGGAACGCGCCGCCGCCTTCTGTGCCCAGGATGTAGCCGGTCGGGCGGCCGGAATTGGCGAACGTGTATTCGATCACGCTTGCCAGATTGGTCGAGACCGTGCCGAAGAAACCTTGTGTCGCATCACGGATTTCGTCGATGGTGTAGCCTTGCTCCGCCGCTTCAAACGTGACGGGCGGCAGCGTCGGTTCGCCCGCCGGCCCGGCGGGGGCCGTCGCCACGGAGGGGCCAGCTTCCGCCGGCCCTCCGGGAGGCGGCAACACGGACTTCGTCTTTGAACTCCACACGCCATCCGGTTCGCTCGGCGATGGCGCGCTGGGCGGAGCTGTTTTGGATGGCGCTGGTTTGGCCGGCGGTACGGCTGACAGTTTGGTGTTGGCTGGGGCTTTGGCAGGAGCGGCGATGTCCGTTGGTGGAGCAGGGTCGGATTTTGCTTTGATGTCGGGTGCGACCGGTGGTGGCGCCGCCGCGGGCTTGGCGTTCGACGGCTTCAATTCAGCGGTTTTCGGCGTATCGGACTTGCCCGAGCCGATTTCGCGATCGACCTTGTCATCCAAGTACGCGGCCTTGGTCTTCATGACGGCCAGCATTTCGATGCTGGCGGCTTCGATTTCGGCGAGTTTGTTGCAGTCGTAGGAACCGTCCGCATTGGGGCGGCCCAGCTGATCGACCTTGCTCAAAAGATCGTTGGCGCGAGTATCCAGTTCGCCGAGCCGGCCGTCTTCTAAATAGAGCATGGCGCGTTCTTCGCGGTCCTCGCCCATCCAGCCCTTCTTTTCGGCAAGCGCGGTGAGGCGCGCACGCATGCGCGGCTGAGCTTCAGCGTTGTAGCCTCGCAGTGAAGCACCGAACTTGTCGACGGTGGCGGCAAATGTCGCCTCGTTGCAGGTAGCAGCGGGCTGGCCCGCTTTTGCCAAGCCGCCGGCGCTCAACGCCAGAATGGCCAGAGTGATCGCGTAAAATCGCGATGTCAGAATCATGAACGGCCCCGAATGGTTGTGCTCCATTCGTGGAGACCGCGATATAACGGCATTAGCGTGGCGAACGGGGTGTCAGTGTCAGTCGTTGGGCACGGTCTTGACGATACTGGCGGTCGGACGGTCAGCGGCGCTGGCGGGTAGGCCTTTCACGTCCTTTTCGATGAGGGCGTCATATTCAGCGAGCGTCGCCGCGGGCGCTTTCGGCTTGATGTGGACGACTTTGTATCCACCTGCCTTGAGGGCGTCGAGTAAGCCCGGCAGGGCTTTGGCGGTGACCGGCTGGATGTCGTGCATCAACACGATGCCTTTGCCCTTCTTGTCGAGCTTCGCCATGGTGTCCTTCACCAGCTGCTCAGCATTGCGAAACTTGAAATCAAAGCTGTCCACGTCCATCGAAAAGACAGCGATGTTGCGGGAGGCCAGATGTTCCAGGCTTTCGCGGCTGTCCTGTAGATATGGAAAGCGGAAAAATGGCGCGATGGGGACGCCGGCCGCCCGCTTGACCGCGCTCAAGCCTTTTTCAATTTCGTCAATGCCGTCTTTGGGGTCTTTCTTTTTGCGAATGTTGGCGTGGGTCATGGTGTGCGAGCCGACCGTGTGGCCGCGCTTGACGACGTCACGCAGAATTTCAGGCAGGCCGAGCGCCATCTTGCCGATGGAGAAAAACGTCGCCTTGGTGCAGTGGTTCTGCAGCGCATCGAGAATGGCCTTCGTGGTGTGAACCTGCGGGCCGTCGTCGAAGGTGAGAATGATTTCTTTATCTTCGAGGAAATCGTAGGCCTTGTACTGTTCAAAGCCGAAACCGGGTCCGCCCGTGGTGTCTATTTCGGCCGTGCGCGCGACGCCCAGGGCATTGGGGTTGGCGCAAACCGGTTTGACAGCCGGCGGCGGGGCGGTCGGTGGCGCTTTCGTCGGCGCGGTGGGTCCCGCGAAAGCGGTGGCGGCGGTCAAGGTCACGGCCAAGGCCGTCAACAGCAAGCGCATTTCATCCCCCTTCAAGATTCAAGGCGGATCATAACATGGGTTAACTTTGGGGCGAGACGGCGAACCGTTCTGTGCGCTCCGGGTCTGTGCACTCCGGCTTTGATGACCGGTCATCGCGTCCATCCGCCGCCGCCGGTCCTTGACCTTCGTCATACCGGGATCGCGGCGGCATACCTATGACAGCCCGATCAAAAGTCGGCGAGGGGGTTTTCACCCGCGCAGAAACTGTCTAGTATGATTGACAGTTGAGAGTGTCAGCTTTACCTGACACATTCGGTCTGGAGCGTTCGATATGCTGGACGACGTCGCCGTGCGGGAAATTGCCAATTCGCCCGAGACCGATAGGCCGCTAGCTCCAGGCTTGCGTCGGGAACGCGTTTTATCGATTGCCCACCATACCGATAAGCTATTTTCATTCCGGACAACCCGCTCACCCTCGTTTCGCTTTCAAAGCGGACAATTTGCGATGATCGGGCTGGAAACGCAGGGCCGGCCGCTGCTTCGCGCCTATTCGATGACCAGTGCGATCTATGATGATCATTTGGAGTTCTTTTCGATCAAGGTGCCGAACGGACCGCTCACGTCTCGGCTGCAGCACATTTCAGTCGGCGACAGCATCGTCGTCAGCGGCAAGCCAACCGGTACGCTGGTGCTGTCCAATCTGAGGCCGGGAAAGCGGCTGTGGCTGTTAGCGACAGGCACCGGATTTGCGCCGTTTGCTAGTATCGTGCGGGACCCGGAAACCTACTCAGACTTCGATGCGGTGATCGCCGTCGAGGGTTGCCGGAAGGTCGCTGAATTGGAATTTGCAACGCGGGTCGTGACCGAGGTGCGATCGCACGAGTATCTCGGCGAATTGGCGGACGGAAAACTGCATTATTATGCCACCGTGACGCGTGAACCTTTTCACCACAACGGGCGCATACCGGATTTGATTGCTGCCAACGCGATTGCGAGCGACCTGGGCCTTGCGCCGTTCGGGGCGTGCGAGGAGCGGGTGATGATGTGCGGCAATCCGCAGATGCTGGCGGACATGAAAGCGGTGCTTGAGGCGCGTGGATTTGATGAAGGCAGCAGCGGCCAGCCCGGCGCCTTCGTTATCGAGAAAGCATTTGTAGAAAAGTGACACCGTCAACGAGAACGCCCGCGCCAGTTGACGCGGGCCTCCGTCAGATGTCGTCGAGATTTTATTTCTTTTCGATGCCCGGATGGTCTTGCATGGCCTTTTCGGCAAGGCCGCCCGTTTCCGGCTTCGCTGTCGGCGTGGCAGTGGTGCCACCGCCGGTTACGCCCGGCGCATCTTTCATGGCCTTTTCGGCCAAGCCGGATGTTGCAGGTTTTGCAGTGGGATCGGCCGTGGGGCCGGGGCCGGTTACGCCGGGGTTATCCTTCATTTCCTTTTCGGAAATGTCCTCAGCCGCGGCGTAGGATGCCGATAGGCCAAGCGCCAGAAGTGCAACAAGTGCTGCTTTCATGGGTAATCTCCTTAGACGATTGTTCCGAGCGATAGGGGACGGCTATCGTAGATTGCATTGCGCGGAGGCTATCAACACACTGTCCTAGGATTAACCTTACATCGCAATTTGGACAATGGAAGGGCAGTTCCGCGAGAGCGGCCGTCGTTCTCTCTAATGAAGTTACGCGCCGTTCGTTCCTGGGTTTCACCGATACGATCCGGTCCGAGGGAGAGCCCATTATGTATATTTCGACTATTTCAGGCTTGGGAAATTGAATTCCGCACCCTTGCGAATGCCAGTTGGCCATCGCGCCGTGACCGTCTTAAGGCGGGTGTAAAACCGCACGCCCTCGGGCCCATAAATCGCGTGATCGCCAAACAGCGACCGCTTCCAACCGCCGAAGGAGTGGTAGGCGACGGGAACGGGGAGCGGCACGTTGATGCCCACCATTCCGACTTCGATTTTGTCGGCGAAGGCGCGGGCGGCGTCGCCGTCACGGGTGAAGATTGCCGTGCCGTTGCCGTACTCGTGATCGTTGATCAGCTTGGCTGCCTCGTCGAACGAGCCGGCGCGCACGACCGACAGCACGGGGCCAAAAATTTCCTGCTTGTAAATCGTCATCTCTGGCGTGACGCGATCAAAGAGTGAGCCGCCAAGGAAATAGCCGTTCTCGTAGCCCTGCAGAACGAGGCCGCGCCCATCGACAACGAGTTCGGCACCTTCCTTGACACCCTGATCGATCAAGCCGGCGATTTTGCGCTTGGCTTCAGCGGTGACGACGGGTCCCATTTCGGCGTCCGGATCGGTTGCCGGTCCGATCTTTAGGGCGCGCACCTTCGGCGCCAAGGCTTCGACGAGCTTGTTCGCAGTCGTCTCGCCGACCGGAACTGCGACGGAAATCGCCATGCAGCGTTCTCCGGCGGACCCATATCCGGCGCCCATGAGCGCATCGACAGCCTGATCAATGTCGGCGTCCGGCATGACGATCATGTGGTTCTTGGCGCCACCGAGCGCCTGCACGCGTTTGCCCTTCGCGGTGCCGCGAGCGTAGATGTATTCAGCGATCGGCGTCGACCCGACGAAACTTACAGCGGCGATATCGGGATGATCGAGGATCGCGTCGACGGCTTCCTTGTCGCCGTGGACGACATTGAAAACGCCCTTGGGCAGCCCGGCTTCAGCGAGCAGTTCCCAGATCAGCATCGGGGCCGAGGGGTCACGCTCGGACGGCTTCAGGATGAATGTGTTGCCGCAGGCGATGGCCACCGGAAACATCCACATCGGCACCATGACGGGGAAGTTGAACGGCGTGATACCGGCGACGACGCCAAGCGGCTGACGGTCGGACCAGCTGTCGATATCAGGGCCGACATTGCGGCTGAATTCGCCCTTCAGAAGATGGGGAATGCCGCACGCGAAGTCGACGACGTCGATCCCGCGCTGCAGTTCGCCGAGCGCGTCGGAATGGGTCTTGCCATGTTCGAGAGAGATGGCGCGGGCGATGTCGTCGGCGCGCTTTTCGAGAAGCTCCTTATATTTGAAAAGGACCTTGGCTCGCTTCATGGGAGGCAATGCGCCCCACGCGGGCGCGGCGGCCTTGGCAACGGCGACGGCCGCGTCAACCTCGGCCTTGGCCGACAGCGGAAGGCTCGCGATCTGTTCGCCCGTGGCGGGATTAAAGACCGCAGCAAAGCGGGTCGACGCCGACGTCACCTTGCGGCCGTCGATGGCATTCTGGATCGTGAGCATGATGAGGGCCTCGGCTACGGCGTCGTCGTGAGAACGTCGGTCAGGACGTCGAACAGGTGGTCGATTTCGGATTTCGTAATGATGAGCGGTGGCGAGAGAGCCATGATGTCGCCCGTGGTGCGCACAAGAACGCCTTTCTCGAATGCGCTCACGAAGCGATCGAAGGCGCGCTTGGTGGGCTGATCGGGAATGGGCTGGAATTCGATGGCCCCGATGAGACCGATGTTGCGGATGTCGATGACGTGGGGCATCTCGCGCATCGCATGAAGGCGTTCTTCCCAATAGGGCGCAAGCTCGGTCGCGCGGGTCATCAAACCTTCTTCGGCAAAGGTGTCGAGCGTGCCGAGTGCAGCGGCGCAGGCCATCGGATGACCGGAGTAGGTGTAGCCGTGAAAGAAGTCGATGACCCAGTCGGGTCCGGTCTGGAAAGCACCGTGGACCTTATCGTTGACGAACACCGCACCCATCGGGATCGTGCCATTGGTTACACCCTTGGCGGTGGTGATGATGTCGGGCTTGATGCCGAAATAATCCGAGCCGAACGCGGTCCCCATGCGCCCGAACGCGGTGATCACCTCGTCGGCGATGAGCAGGATGTCGTGCTTGCGGCAGATCGCTTCGAGGCGTTTCAGATAGCCCTTGGGCGGGATCAGGACACCGGTCGAGCAGGCCACGGGCTCGACAATGACAGCGGCGATCGTTGAGGCGTCATGCAAGGCGACCAGCCGTTCCAGATCGTCGGCGAGTTCGGCGCCATGCTCTGGCTCGCCTTTCGAGAAGGCGTTGCGCGCCAGATCATGGGTGTGGCGAAGATGATCGACGCCGGCGACGAGGGCGCCGAACCACTTGCGGTTGTTGACCATGCCGCCGACCGACATGCCGCCAAAATTCACGCCGTGGTAGCCGCGCTCGCGGCCGATGAGGCGAACCTTGGCCGCGTTGCCCTTGGCGCGGTGATAGGCGAGAGCCATCTTCAGAGCGGTCTCGACCGACTCTGAGCCGGAGTTGGTGAAAAAGACGTGGTTGAACCCTTCGGGAGCGACGTTGACGAGGCGGGATGCCGCTTCAAACGCCTTGACGTGTCCCATCTGGAATGTGCCGGCGAAGTCGAGCGTCTCGGCTTGCTCCTTGATGGCCGCGACGATCTTCGGGCGGCAGTGACCGGCGTTGACGCACCACAGACCGGACGTCCCATCGAGCACGCGGCGGCCGTCGGGCGTGAAGTAGTTGACCCCGTCGGCGCGCGCGAACAGTCGCGGCGCGTTCTTGAACTGCCGGTTTGCCGTGAACGGCATCCAGAAGGCTTCGAGATCGTTGGTTTTCAACTGCACGTTCATGTGGCTGTCCCCGGGAGATCGAATTCCCCCTAAAATTATGGTGCGGTTTAGGAGGCTTGCGTGACGGCCTCGGTGAGGGCCGCTTCAAAAACGTCCATGCCTTCGCGAACAATTTCGTCGCTGGCCGTCAACGGCGAGAGAAAACGGATGACGTTGCCGTAGGTGCCGCACGACAGGAGAATGAGCCCGCGCGCGTTGGCGGCTTTCAGCAGCGCCTGGGTCAACTGCGGTGCGGGTTCATGCGTCGTCTGATCCTTGACCAGTTCGACAGCGCACATGGCGCCGAGGCCACGAACATCGCCGATGCAGTTGAGGTTGGAGCGGCCGGCAAGTTCGCGGCAGCGGTCCATCATGATCGTGCCAATGGCGACCGCGCGATCGCACAGCTTCTCATCCTCGATGATGTCGAGCACCGCGTGGGCCGCGGCGCAGGCGACTGGATTGCCGGCGTAGGTGCCGCCAAGCCCGCCGGGGCCCGAGGCATCCATGATATCGGCGCGGCCGGTGATGGCGGCGAGCGGCATCCCGCCTGCCAAGCCTTTCGCCAGGGTGACGACGTCGGCCTTTACGCCGGCGTGGTCCATCGCGAACATCTTGCCGGTGCGCGCGAAGCCCGACTGGATTTCGTCGGCGATGAGCACGATGCCGTGTTCGTCACAGATTTCGCGCAGCGCGTGGAGGAACTCGGGCGGGGCAATATTGAAGCCGCCTTCGCCTTGCACCGGCTCGATGATGATGGCCGCGATGCTCGATGGATCGGCGGTGTGCTTGAACAGGCTCTTCAGGCTGTAGAGGCTCTGCTCGACCGAAACGCAGTGGTAGGCGTTGGGGAATTCCACCTGGTAGACGTCGGCGGGAAAGGGTCCGAAACCCTTCTTGTAGGGGACAACTTTGCCGGTCAAGGCCATACCCATCAGCGTGCGACCATGAAACCCCGCGGTAAACGAAATGATGCCCGGACGGCCGGTATAAACGCGCGCGACCTTGACCGCGTTTTCGACGGCTTCGGCTCCAGTCGAGATCAGCATCGTCTTGGCCGGGCCTGCAACGGGTGCGACGGCATTGAGACGCTCGGCAAGGCGCACGTAAGATTCGTAGGGCGTCACCTGAAAGCAGACGTGGCTGAACGCCTTCATCTGTTCTTCGACGGCCTTCAGGATGCGCGGGTGCTGGTGGCCGGTGTTGGTGACGGCGATGCCGGCCGCAAAGTCGATGTAGCGTTTGCCGTCCTCGCTCCAGATTTCGGAATTCAGCGCGCGGGCGGCGTAAATCGATGTCGCATGCCCGATGCCGCGCGGAATGGCAGCGGTTCGGCGCTCGTGCAATTCGGCAGAAGTGGCCATGTGTCTTATGCTCCCTATGCGAACGCCTGGATGCCGGTCTGCGCGCGACCCAGGATCAAGGCATGAATGTCGGCTGTCCCCTCGTACGTGTTGACCGCTTCGAGGTTCAGCATGTGACGGATAACGGGATACTCGTCGGAAATGCCGTTGCCGCCGAGCATGTCGCGCGCGTTCCGCGCGATGTCGAGGGCTTTGAGGCAGCTGTTGCGCTTGATGAGCGAAATGGCTTCCGGCGCGAGGTGGCCGTTATCCTTCATGCGGCCCGCTTGCAGGCAGGCTCCGAAGGCGAGTGCGATTTCGGTCTGCATGTCGGCAAGTTTTTTCTGGATCAGCTGGTTGGCTGCCAGTGGACGTCCGAACTGGGTGCGGTCGAGAACATACTGCCGCGCCGTGCGCCAGCAGCTTTCGGCGGCGCCGATCGCGCCCCAGGCAATACCGAAGCGGGCGTTGTTCAGACAGCCAAACGGACCTTTAAGCCCGGCCACGTTGGGCAGAAGATTGGCGTCGGGAACGAACACGTCTTCGAGCACGATTTCACCGGTGACGGACGCGCGCAGCGACAGTTTGCTATCGATGCGAGGTGTCGAAAATCCAGCCATGCCACGTTCGACGATGAACCCGCGAATGGCACCATCTTCGGTCTTGGCCCAAATCACGGCGATGTCGGCAAGCGGCGAATTGGTGATCCAGGTCTTGGCGCCGTCGAGGCGATAACCGCCGGTCTCGCGGCGGGCGCGGGTCGTCATGCCGCCGGGGTCCGAGCCATGATCGGGTTCGGTGAGGCCGAAGCAGCCAATGAGGTCGGCGTTGGCAAGGGCCGGCAGGAAGCGCTGCCGCTGGGCCTCGGAGCCATAGGCCCAGATCGGATACATGACGAGGCTCGACTGCACGCTCATTGCCGAACGATAGCCGCTGTCAACAGCCTCGATCTCGCGTGCGATCAATCCATATGCAACGGCGCTGACACCTGCGCCCCCATAAGCTTCGGGTATCGTGGGCCCAAGGAAACCCATGGCGCCCAAATCGCGCATGATCGAGCGATCGAACCCTTCGGTGCGAAAATCCTGAACGACACGTGGAGCGAGCTTGTCGGCCGCAAACCTGCGTGCCGTTTCGCGCAACATGCGCTCGTCTTCGGTGAGCATCGCATCGAAGCCGAGCGGATCGGCCCAGTCGAATGAAGCGCGCGACGAGGGCTCTGCGCCGGCCAGGGCGTCCACACCTTCGATCCTCTGAGTTGCCACTGACATCGCCAGGCCCATCCTTTGCTACATTCCGCCGAGGCAGATGAACTTGGTTTCCAGATACTCTTCCAGGCCCTCGGCAGCGCCTTCGCGGCCAAGCCCCGATTCCTTGACGCCGCCGAATGGTACGACTTCGTTGGAAAAAATCCCCTCGTTGACACCGACCATGCCGGCTTCCAGCCGTTCCGCAGCCTTCCAGGCGCGTTGGATGTTCTGGCTGAAGAGATAAGCGGCGAGCCCGAACGGGGTGCTGTTGGCAAGCGCGATGGCTTCGTCGTCCGTCTCGAACTTGATCAGCGATGCGACGGGGCCGAAAATTTCCTGGCTGACAATGTCCATCTCGGTCGTGACGCCGGTCAGCACGGTGGGTTTATAGAACAGCGACCCCGCCGCATCCTTTGCGCCGCCGGTCTTGACGGTTCCGCCCTTGGCCACGGCGTCCGCCATCAAACTTTCAACCTTGGCGATGGCCTCGGCATTGATGAGCGGGCCGAGGTTGACGCCTTTGCCCGTGCCCGCACCGACCACGAGTTTTTCCGCCGCGCTGGCGAGGGTGTCGGCAAAGCGGTCGTAAATTCCGGATTGGACAAGGATGCGGTTGGCGCACACGCAGGTCTGACCGGCGTTGCGGTATTTCGATGCCATGGCCCCCGCAATCGCCTGATCCAGGTCGGCGTCGTTGAAAACAATGAGGGGCGCATTGCCGCCAAGTTCGAGCGTCAGCTTTTTGACGGTGTCGGCGCACTGTCGGTAGAGAATTTTGCCGACTTCGGTCGAGCCGGTAAACGTCAGCTTGCGCACGCGCGGGTCGGCGCACAGGACTTCGCCGACGCCGCGCGCGTCATGGGTCGTGACGACATTGAGCACGCCGCCCGGAACGCCGGCCTTTTCGGCGAGCTTGGCAAGTGCCAGCGCGCAGAGCGGCGTATCCTCGGCGGGCTTGACGATGATGGTGCAGCCGGCGGCGAGCGCAGGCGCCACCTTGCGCGTGATCATGGCGATCGGGAAATTCCACGGCGTGATCGCGGCGACGACGCCGATCGGCTGCTTGATGGTGAGATAACGCTTCGAGGCGGCGGTTGTTGGGATTGTGCGGCCGTAGGCGCGCTTGCCTTCTTCGGCAAACCATTCGACGAACGATGCGCCATAGGCGACCTCGCCACGCGATTCCGCCAACGGCTTGCCTTGCTCGGCCGTCATCAGTTGGGCCAGGGCTTCTGATTCCGACATGATCAAGTCGAACCAGCGCTTCAATATCGCGGCGCGGTCCTTGGCCGTTTTCGCCGACCACGCGGGCAGGGCAGCACTGGCTGCATCGACGGCGCGGCGGGCGTCGGCCGGCGTCAGGTTCGGCACGCTTGCAATGTCGAGGCCGGTCGCCGGATTGACGACCGCGAACCGGTCCTTCGACGTCACCCATTCGCCGCCAATGTAGGCGGATGTGGGAAACTCGTCAGGGGTCATGTCCATGGGCGCGGTCTCCGTCAACGCAGCGTAATCGATATGGCTTTGAGGTCTGCATATTTGTGCAAGGCGTGCAGCGAGCGGTCACGGCCGAAGCCCGACTGTTTGAAGCCGCCGAACGGCATGGTGATATCGCAGGCATCCCAGCCGTTGACCCAGACCAGGCCGGCCCTCAGTTCGCGCGCGGCGCGATGGGCCAGCGAAAGGTCGCGGGTCCATAATCCGGCGGCCAGTCCATAGACCGTGCCGTTGGCGATTTTGATCGCCTCTTGCGAAGTTTTGAACCGTGTGACGGCCAGGACCGGACCAAACACTTCTTCCCTTGCCAGCGTGTTGGATGGCTGCACGGCATCGAATACGGTCGGCTCAACGAAGTAGCCGCCGGTCTCTTCGCGGACACGCTTGCCGCCGAGGCGCAGCGTGTTGCCTTCGTTCGTTGCGGTGCCGATGTAGCGCAGCGCCGTCTTCATCTGCTCTTCACTCACCATTGCGCCAAACGTGGTCGACGGGCTCAATGGATCACCGGGTATGATCTTCCGGGCAACCTGCAGCAGCTTGTCGACGAACGCATCGGCGATCTCGTCCTGGACGAGAAGACGTGAGGCGGACGTGCACACTTCGCCCTGGTTGAAGAACACACCCCAGGCCGCGCTCACGGCGGCAGCGTTGAGGTCCGGGCAGTCGGCAAAAACGATCTGCGGAGACTTGCCGCCCAGTTCCAGCGATACGCGCTTCAGGTTCGACTGGCCGGAATACTGCATCAACAGTTTGCCGACCGGGCCGGAGCCGGTGAACGCGATCATGTCCACGTCCATATGCAAGGCGAGCGCCTTGCCGGCGCGCGCGCCAAAGCCCGGCACGATGTTGAGAACACCGGCGGGAAGGCCCGCTTCGAGGGCCAGTTCGCCCATCTTGAGCGCGGTCAGCGGGGACTGCTCGGCCGGCTTCAGGACGATTGAATTGCCCATCGCGAGCGCGGGTCCGACCTTCCACATCGCCATCAGCAGCGGGAAATTCCAGGGTACGATGACGCCGATGACGCCCAGCGGTTCGTGGACGGCAAACGAGAGGCGGTCATTCGTTTCGGGTCCAACCTCACCGTAAACTTTGTCGAGGGCCTCGGCGTAGTAGCGCAACGTGCGTATGGCGCCGGGGACATCGACGGCGAGCGCGTCCTTGATCGGCTTGCCCACGTCGAGGCTTTCAAGCAGCGCCAACTGCTCTGCATCGCGTTCCATGAGTTCGGCGAACCTGAACAAAATCGCTTTCTTCTGGCGGTAGTGCATGCGCCGCCAGGTGCCGGCTTCGAAGACGCGGCGGGCTGCGGCGACGGCGATATCGATGTCGGCCGCGTCGGTTTCCGCGACTTGATTGATGATGGAGCCATTGCGCGGCGTCGTGTTGGCGAACGTTTTGCCCGACACGGCGGGCACAATCTTACCGTCGATGACCGCGTGAGCGGGAATCGCGATCTGGCCGGCCAGCGTCTCGAAGTGGGCGAGCGAGGTCATATCAATTCATCCTCACGCAACGCGAGCGTACCATTGGTGATCGAGGGACGTCACGACGCGTTCGAAGTCGCGACGTTCGGTGTCTTTCATCTCGGCATAGGTTTTCTGGAATATCACGCCCAGTTGTTCCGTTGCGACGGTGGATTCGCGGAATTGCGCGATCGCATTGATCCAGGCGGTCGGCACTTTTGGTGCGTTCGAGCCGTCGCAGTTTCCCTCCGCGGCCGGACCGGGGTCGAGCTTATTGACGATGCCATGATGGATGCCGCCGAGGACGGCTGCGAGGACAAGATAGGGGTTTGCATCGGCGCCAGCGATGCGATGCTCAACGCGGGTTGCATTCGGCGACGAATTCAACACGCGCAGCGAAGCGGTGCGGTTGTTGAAGCCCCAGTGAGCTGCCATCGGCACATAGGACTTCGGCTGATAGCGGCGGTAGGCGTTCGCCGACTGAGCCCAGATCGCCATGAAGTCGCCCATCGTCTCGCGTAATCCGCCAAGTGCATTGCGAAACAGCGGGGAGATCGGATCGCCGGCAAAGACGTTCTTGCCGCCGTTGTCGAGGAGCGAGACGTGGATGTGCATGCCTGAACCCGACCAGTCATGGTGGGGCTTGGCCATGAAGGTGGCTTCCATTTTGTGCGCGCGGGCGGCGGCTTTGACGGCTCGTTTCAAAAGCAGCGCATCGAGGGCCGCCCCGGCAGCGTCCTTCTTGTGCTTCAGGTTGATCTCGAACTGTCCCGGTCCGGCTTCCTGGAGGACGGCATCGACGGGTAGCCCCTGGGATTCCGAGACGCGATAGATGTCGTCGATGAAGGGCGCGACGCAATCCAATTCTTCGAACTGATACAGCTGCTGCCAATCGGGATTTTCGACAAGGCCACAGGGCGTCTTTAGTTCGAAGGCGCCGTGGGACGATACGGAACTGACGTAAAATTCGAGTTCGACGGCCGTTACCGGGTGAAAACCCATTTTGGCGAGCGCCGCTGTTTGTCGCTGTAGGATGCGGCGTGGGTCGAGACCGCCATCGTCCTCGACCGGAACCATAACCGCCTGCGCATGGGTTGCGCCGTCGACGTCGATCGGCACCAGCGTGTCGGCCAGAACCCGGAACTGAAGGTCGGGATCGCCTGTCTCCCACAAACGGCCCGTCTCTTCGACACACGAGCCGCGCATGTCCATGATGTAGCACGTCGAGGGCACCATGAAGCCCTTGTCGGCGAAGGCATGCAGGTCACCAGAGCGGATCCGCTTACCACGCGGAATGCCGTTCAGATCGTGCATGAAAATATCGATCCACCGGACGCTCGGGTTTTTGGCGAGAAATTCGGTCGCATGCTCGGTGGTGAGGTACGTTTCAGTCATGACAGCTTGGCTCCTGCTGCGCTGCCAAACCGGCGGAACAGCTTCACGGACACGGGGTTTTCTGAGGCTCGCCATTCGGGGTGCCACTGCACACCGAGGCAAAAGGGATGATCGTCGGGGCCGCGGACGGCTTCGACAAGGCCATCTTCGGCGAAGGCTTCCGGCGTGAGACGAGAGGACAAATCCTTCAAGCCTTGACCGTGCAGCGAGTTGACCATGATCTCGTCTTGGCCAATCCACTCGCGCAGCTTGCCGGTGATGTTCAATGCGTGCACGGGACCCCAGCGTTCTTCCAGGGGCATCTCCTTGCGCTCGCGATGGTCGCGCTTGCCGTTCTGGACGTGGACGGCCTGGTGCAGCGTACCGCCGAGCGCCACGTTCAGTTCCTGAAATCCCCGGCAAATCGCCATCATCGGGATCTTCCGTTCCAGCGCGGTGCGGATCAGGGGCAAGGTAACCGCGTCGCGCGCCGGATCGAGGGCGTCCGGCATGACGGGGTCTTCCTGGCTGTAGAAACTCGGCGCGACATTTGACGGACTGCCCGAGAACAGGATTCCGTCGGCCACGTCGAGCACCGCGCTAATGTCGACGAGCGCGACATCGAGCGGGATCAACAAAGGCTGGCATTCAGCGACCTCTGCCACCGCTGCGGAATATTTCCGACTGACGGCGTCAAAGGTGTAACCCTCGATGATCTTGGTGCAGCAGGGAATAACAACGACCGGCCGGCTCATGCTGCGAGTTCTCCGGCAACATCGTTGAGCGTCAGATCAAGAACCTTGGCCATGACGCGTTCGGCTTCGGCAAAATGTTCCTCGGTGAAGATCAACGGCGGTGCGGTGACCATGGTGTCGCCGATCGCACGCATGATGAAGCCTTCGCGTGAGAAGTGGTTGCGGCAGATGGTGCCGACGCGGCCGGGATCGTCGAAGCGGCGACGGGTCCGCTTGTCGGCCACGAGTTCAAGCGCGCCCAGCAAGCCGATCGAGCGGACTTCGCCGACGAGCGGGTGATCCTTGAATTTGCCGAGCATGGCGGCGAGCGCCGGTCCGGTGGTTTCGCCGACTTTTTCGACAAGGCGCTCACGCTGCATGATCTCGATGTTCTTCAAAGCCACGGCGCAAGCCACCGGGTGACCGGCGTAGGTGTAGCCGTGGTAGAATTCATCGTCGTGCTCGGCGAACGCATTAGCGACGCGATCGCCGACAAGCAGGCCCGACAGGGGGATGTATCCCGACGTCGCGGCCTTGGCGAACGTCACGAGATCGGGCTTGGTGCCGTAATAGTCGGCCGCAAACCACTTTCCAGTGCGTCCGAAGCCGGTGATGACTTCATCGTGCAGAAGCAAAATGCCATACTTATCGACGATTTTCTGCACGGCCGGCCAATAGGTGGACGGCGGGATCTTGAGGCCGCCAGCCCCCATGACCGGCTCGCCGACGAACGCTGCGACATTTTCCGGTCCAACGGCCAGAATTTCGTCCTCGACGGCTTTTGCGGCGCGCAGGCCGAACGCTTCGGGTGTCTCGCCATCGACGGCATTGCCGTACCAGTAGGGTTCCATGACATGACGGAAGTCGCTGTAGGCAGGGTACAGCTGCCCGTGCATCAGCGACATGCCACCCATCGACGCCGCCGTGATGGTGGAGCCGTGATAAGCATTGCGGCGGCTGATGATGATGCGCCGCTTCGGTTCGCCCTTGATCACCCAGTAATGGCGGATCATGCGAACGGCGGTATCGTTGGATTCCGAGCCCGATGAGCCGTAGAAAACCTGCTGGATTCCGGCGGGAGCGATTTCGGAAAGTTTCTGCGACAGCTCAACAACGCGCGGGTGGGTCGTCTGGAAAAACGTGTTGTAATACGGCAATTCGATCATTTGCTCGTAGGCGGCCTTGGCCAGTTCCTCGCGGCCATAGCCGACATTGGTCGTCCACAGTCCCGACATGCCGTCGAGAACGCGCTTGCCGTCACTGTCGATGAAATGTGCGCCTTCGCCGCCGACAATCACGCGAGCACCAGACGCGCGCAGTGATTTATGATTGCTGAATGGATGCAGATGGTGGCGCGCATCCAGCTCTTTCATTTGAGCCGTGGAGTATTTGTTCGACATGTGGGCTTCGTCTCCAGCTAGGGCATGACCCCCCCGTGGGGTCTCACGAGATCAAGGCTGGAGATCTCCCGGGGGTGTAAATCCGACGCGTGCGCATAGGCGCAGAAGTTCTTTCTTCAAGGTGCGAGGGTTGCAAATGTTGGCGGTAAGCGGGGGGCGATTTTTGTGCGTCATGACGGTCTCGCTCCTCCCTCGTTCAAATTGCGATCGGCTCGCGGGCCTCGTTAGAAAGT
Source organism: Hyphomicrobium sp. (assembly GCA_022844105.1). Classification (GTDB taxonomy): domain Bacteria; phylum Pseudomonadota; class Alphaproteobacteria; order Rhizobiales; family Hyphomicrobiaceae; genus JAGVSR01. The sequence goes on from JALHMJ010000001.1 coordinate 173,442, forward strand.
GTCGCTCAGTACGGCCTTACCGGCAATTTGTTATTGCCGGATTGCGGCGCGAGGAACTTTAGATTGTCTTGGCGATCAAAGACACGTTATGATCTACGCTGTAGAAGTGTCAAGAGCGAACCGTGAAAAAAGCAAAACAGCGCTCCCGCACGCCCCGTGGATTGGATCGATCCGCGATCCTGGAGACGGCCTTCGGCTTGTTGGACGAGGCCGGCGAGGCCGGATTTTCGGTGCGCAAGGTCGGGGCCACGATGGGGATCGACCCCATGACGGTGCTGCATCACTTCAGATCCAAGGAAGAGTTGCTCCGCCAGATTGCCGACAGGGCGCTGGGTTCGATCAATCTGCCGCCGCCGACAGGGGTCTGGCGTACCGATCTGCGCAACGTTGCCGACGCCTACCGATCGCTTGCGCACCGCCATCCGCGGCTGTTCCATCTTCATTTCCGTTTTCACGCGACCGGCATGGCCGATCACGTGTCGAGTGAAATCGTCTACCGGGCGCTATTGGAGGCTGGGCTTTCACCGCATCGGGCGGCCGGGCTCGGACTGGCTTTTTACGCCTTCGTGCTCGGATTTGCGCTGGCGGAAATCGAAGGGCTGCTGACGCCGCTCGATGGTGCGGAGGAGGAAGAGATGGCCGCTCTGGCCGCAGATACGTTTCCGGCGACGGCGATGCTGCTGCCGGCGTTTCGCACGCTCAACTCCGACGAGGCATTCGCAGACGCGATGACTGCCTTCATCAATGGGATCGACACGGTGGCAACGGTGCGCCGTGAAGGACCTGCAGTTCAGGCTTCGTTGTCAAAAACGTAGCCGGCGCCGCGCACGGTCCGGATGGGATCGGGTTCCATGCCGCGGACGATCGCCTTGCGCAGCCTCCCGACGTGAACGTCGACGGTGCGCTCGTCGACCTCTGCATCCCGACCCCAAGTGCCATCCAGAAGTTGCGATCGGCTGAGCACACGGCCGATGTTTTCCATGAATTGTTCGAGCAGCCGATATTCGGTCGGGCCGACATTTACTTCGCGACCGAAGCGGGTGACACGGTGCGCGACCCGGTCGACCTTGATGCCGTTGCCTTCGAGGACGTCAGCAATCCGTTCGGGAGCCGAGCGGCGCAACAGGGCTTTTACACGGGCGACAAGTTCGGAAACAGAGAACGGCTTGACGACATAGTCATCCGCGCCGGTCTGAAGGCCGCGGATGCGATCGCCTTCTTCGCCGCGCGCAGTGAGCATGATGACGGGGAGTGCCTTGGTCTCGGGGCGGGCGCGTATCTGGCGGCAAATTTCGATGCCGGCAAGACCGGGAAGCATCCAATCGAGAATAACGAGGTCGGGCCGCTCCTCCTTGACGGTCATGATGGCGTCCGTGCCTGACGCCGTATGGACGACGTTGTAGCCTTCCGACTGAAGATTGTAGGTCAGTAGCGTGACGAGCGATTCCTCGTCTTCCACAATGAGTACCTTAGCCGACATTCTCTGATCTTTTCTCGTTCACAAGCTTAGCGCAGTGGACCCGACACAAGCGTCGAACTCGTGATGTCGCTTTTCGGCCGCTCGCCTTCCGGCATCGTACCGCGGGTCATGTAGTTGACGGTTTCGGCGATGTTGGTGGTGTGGTCGCCGATCCGCTCGAGGTTTTTGGCGACGAACAGGAGATGACTACACAGACCGATGTTGCGCGGATCTTCCATCATGTAGGTTAGGAGCTCGCGGAACACGGAATTGTACACGGCGTCGAGATTTTCATCCTTGCGCCAGACGACCATGGCGCGCTCAGCATCACGTGCGGCGAAGGCGTCGAGTACATCCTTCAACTGGCGCGAAGCGAGTTCCGTCATGTGCTGCAGGCCCGTCAGAAGGCCCTTGGGATGCGTTTCCCCGGACACGGTCTGGGCACGCTTGGCGACGTTCTTGGCCAGATCGCCGACACGTTCCAGTTCCCCGGCAACCTTGAGCACCGAAATCACCTGGCGGAGATCGTTGGCGAGCGGCTGCCGGCGCGCGATCATCATAATGACCTGCTCTTCCAGTTCGCGATGCAAAAGATCGATGGTGGCATCGCTCGCCACGGTCGCCTGGGCACGCGTCGGGTTGTGGCTCGCAAGACTATCAAATGCTTCGCCAACCAGTTGTTCGGCAAGGCCGCCCATCTGACTGATTTTGGAATCGAGCGTTGAAAGTTCCTGCTCGTAAGACTTGACGATGTGTTCGGACATGGCGTCTCCTTCTCCGGATCACGGAGATATTGTTCTGGATGGTTGCCAGTAGGTCAGCCGAAGCGGCCCGTGATGTAATCCTGGGTGCGTTTGTCCGTCGGATTGGTGAAGATCTGGCTTGTCTCGCCTTTCTCCACCAAAATCCCCAGATGAAAAAAGGCGGTCCGTTGAGATACGCGCGCTGCTTGCTGCATCGAATGCGTCACGATGATGATCGTGAAATTTGACCGCAGTTCCGCCATCAATTCTTCGATGCGGGCCGTCGCGATCGGATCGAGCGCCGAGCACGGTTCGTCCATGAGAATGATTTCAGGATTGATGGCGATCGTGCGCGCGATGCACAGCCGCTGCTGCTGGCCGCCAGACAGGCCTGTGCCGCTGTCCTTGAGGCGATCCTTCACTTCCTCCCAAAGGCTCGCCTTGCGCAGGCTGTGTTCGACGATTTCATCCAATTCTGCTTTTGACCGCGACAAGCCGTGGATGCGCGGGCCGTAGGCCACGTTGTCGTAGATCGATTTTGGGAATGGATTGGGTTTCTGGAAGACCATGCCGACGCGGGCCCGCAGCTGGACCGGATCGAGTGCAGGGTCATAGATGTCCTTGCCGTCGATCTGAATGAGACCTTCCACCCGGCAAGAAGCAACCGTGTCATTCATACGGTTGATGCAGCGCAGAAATGTCGACTTGCCACAGCCCGAGGGGCCAATAAAAGCCGTTACGGCCTTGACCGGGATATCGACGGACACGTCTTTAAGGGCTTGCTTCGCCCCATAGTAAACGTTCACGTTTTTCGCAGCCACCTTAACCGGTTTGGGTGCCTGATCTTGTACGGAGCTGGTCATCATGACGAGGGGATCGGGGCGCATGTCCATGAGAGTTCTCATTGTTCCTATAACGACTACCAGCGACGTTCAAACTTCTTGCGCAGCCAAATGGATATTCCGTTCATCAGGAAGAGGACGGCGAGGAGCACCAAGATGGCCGCCGCCGTCTTCATTTTGAAGGCCGGTTCGGGAAGGTCAGACCAGAGGAAGATCTGGACGGGCAGAACGGTAGCAGCCTGAGTGAGACTGGTCGGGACGTCGACGATGAACGCAATCATGCCGATCATCAGAAGCGGCGCTGTTTCGCCCAGGGCGTGCGCCATTCCGATAATTGTGCCGGTCATGATGCCCGGCATCGCCAGCGGCAGGACATGATGAAAGACGGCTTGTTGATGCGAAGCCCCAACGCCGAGTGCGGCCTCGCGGATTGATGGGGGGACTGATTTCAAAGCTGCCCGCGAGGCGATGATGATTGTTGGCAGCACAAGCAGGGCCAGGACGAGGCCGCCGACGAGTGGCGCCGACCGGGGCAAGCCGAAGAAATTCAAGAAGACCGCCAGACCCAGGAGACCGAAAACGATTGAGGGCACCGCAGCCAGATTGTTGATGTTGATTTCGATGAGTTCCGTGAAGCGATTTTTTGGAGCAAACTCCTCCAGGTAAATGGCCGCGAGAACGCCGATCGGTAAGCACAGCCCGATGGTCACTAGGAGCGTCAGAATTGAACCGACGAGTGCACCCTGAATGCCGGCAAGTTCTGCCTCTCGGCTGTCGCCGCGGGTGAAGAACGCCCAGTTGAACTTGCTTTCAATCAGGCCTTTCGACTTTAGCTGTTCCAAGAACGTCGCGGCGCGATCGTTCATGTTGCGATCAGCCTCGGGCCGGTCGTAGACGCGGATCTGCCAAGTTCCCGGAGCGGCCTCAGCCGTCGTTGTGAGTGGGACGATGACATCACCGCGAACCGATGTCGGGGTCATTTCTTTGACCTTGACGACGCCGCCGTTGATGGCGACGAGACGGCTGGCGGTCTTGGAATCGAGCGTTTCGGACGCGGTACCAGCCGCGCGTTGGCGAAGTTCGGCGGCCTGCGCCTTGAGATCGGCAAGGCTTTCCGCCGAAGCACCGCGTCCCGCGCGAAGTGCGATGTTTTTTTCCAGCGCAACCGCCGAATTTACGAGTTCTGCTTTGATCAGAGCCACGTCATCAGCGAAGTCATTCCCGCTGACGAGAATGGTGATGTCACCGGTTGTCGCAGAAGGCGTCGCGCTACCGCGCGTATCGGCAAAGACCCGTACTGCACTCTCGGTTTCTTTCAAGAAGATATCGGCTTGGTCGGCCAAGAGCAGCGGTGTCCTGATGCGTTGCCCCAACAGGGACGGATTGGCCAAGACCATTTCGCGCAGATCGTCTCCGGCGCCCGAACTGAGAAGCCCATTCAGTTCCTTTTTCAGTTGCCGTTCGTTAATGCCGGGAATGGCGTCCGCGAGAGCTGCGCGGGCGACGGCCGAGTAGTCGCCGGCGCGCAGCGCTTCGGGCGTGCCTTTGCCCTGCGGATCAATCTTGGCAGCGTCCACCAAAACTTCGGTCACAAGGTAGTTCTGGAAAAAGCCCGGAACACCGCGCGAGACGATACTGGTCAGAAGGGCCAACAGGAATGACGTCGTTATGACCAATGCAACGATACCGTAAGCCTTGAAACGGGCTTCGGATTTGTAACGGCCGCGCAACCGCGCCTTAGACTCGGCGCTGTCGAACTCGACCCGCCGAATGCTGGATGGAAATTCGCCCGAGGTGATATCAGTCATATTGCTCTCGATATTTCTGGACCACCTTCAGTGCGATGTAGTTGAGCACCAAGGTCACAAAGAAGAGGACGAAGCCGAGTGCAAATGCCGCCAGCGTTTTGGCACTGTCAAATTCCTGATCGCCGACCAGAATGGTTTTGATCTGAACGGTGATGGTCGTGACGGCCTCGAGCGGATTGAACGTCAGGTTTGCCGCAAGGCCCGCGGCCATCACCACGATCATGGTTTCGCCAATGGCGCGGCTGATGGCCAACATGAAAGCGGAGACGATGCCCGGCAGTGCGGCCGGAAGAATGACCTGACGGATGGTTTCCGACTTCGTCGCGCCCATGGCATAAGCGCCATCTCGGAGTGATTGCGGAACGGCATTGATGACGTCGTCGGACAGCGATGAGATGAATGGGATGATCATCATGCCCATCACCACGCCAGCGGCGAGCGCGCTTTCCGATGCGACGTTCAAACCGAAAGTCTCGCCCCAGCCGCGAATGAACGGAGCGACCGTTAGAGCCGCGAAGAACCCGAGGACGACGGTGGGGATGCCAGCCAGAATTTCAAGAATTGGCTTGGCGATGGCCCGGAACCGCGGGGACGCATACTCGGCGAGATAGATGGCGGAGAACAAACCCAGCGGACCTGCAACCGCAATAGCGATCGTGGTGATCAGAAGCGTGCCGGTCAGCAGCGGCAAGAAGCCGTAAGCGGTTTGAATTTCGCCCTGGTCGGCGCGCAGAGCGGCCTGAGGGTTCCACTCGGTGCCGAACAGGAATTCAAAGACGGTAGGTTTGCCTGTGATAGCGGGGTCAAAGAAGAACCGGTACGTCTCGCCGACGACTGAAAAGACAATCCCGATCGTGGTCAGAACGGCGATCGTCGCGCACACCCACAAAAGACCGTGAACCAGCTTTTCGAAGCCGTTGCGAGCGCGAAAGTTCATTGAGACGCGGCTAAGTCCCCATGACAAACCGGCTAGGCCGGTGAACGTACCGATCGCGAGTGTTATCCACTGACCAGCCGACAGAACCGACGCATAGCCCGCCGCAGCGCTCTGAATCTCGGCACTGGAGGAATTGATGGGGCCGCCGGCAGCGATATTGAATGCTTCGCGCAGCGCAGCGCCCTGTTTCAAGACATCGTTCTGGACGTCACCGGGGAGCGCGGCTATCGCGGTTTGAGTGGCGAAATAGCTGGCCAGCTGACTTCCAATCAGGAAGCAAATCAGGGCCGGAAGCATAGCCAAAGCCGCCGTGTAGAGGCCATGATACGCCGGCAGCGAATGCATTTCGGCATAGTTGCCGCCAGCAATCGATCGGGCCCGGGCGCTGGATATGACATATCCCGCGGTCAAAAGAGCCAAGATCAGCAGCGCATACCACCCAGCCATCGCCAACGTTCCTTCGTGAACCAAGCGGCTAACGAGCCGGTCGCGTGTCGCACTTCAAGTCGTGCTCAATCAGTGTGTCGGGGCGGCGCACAGTACCTGCTCTGCGCCGCCCCAAGCTTGAGTTATTTCAGTTCATCAGCCTTGAGCGTCACACCTTCGTTGGCTGCTTTGGCAGATTTAGCAAAGGCTTCCTTCGGTAGAGCAACGAGGCCCTTTTCCGTGAGATAGCCTTCTTCGCCCAGTGCCTTTTCAGACGTGTATTCGGCGATGAATTTGTCGAGGCCCGGGATCACGCCAATGTGCGCCTTTTTAAAATAAACGAACAGAGGCCTCGCACCTTTGTACTTACCGCCGGAGATGTTTTCGAATGTCGGCTCTGCGCCTTCGATTGAGACACCGCGCAGTTTGTCGGCATTTTCTTCCAGGAAGGAGTATCCGAAAATACCAAAGGCGTTCTTGTTGCCTTCGAGCTTCTGGACGATCACGTTATCGTTCTCACCGGCTTCGACGTAGGCGCCGTCCTTGCGGATCGACTTCCAGACCTTCTCAAAATCCTTGGTCTTTGCTTCCTCGTCCTTCTTCTTCATCGCTTTGAGGCTGTCGAAGGCTTCGGCGCCCTTTTCAAGGAAAAGTTCGTGGAACGAGTCGCGCGTGCCTGAGGTCGGCGGGGGCCCAAGAACTTCGATTTTGGTCGCCGGCAGCGACGGATCGATATCCGACCAATTCTTATATGGGTTGTCGACCAGTTCACCCTTGTCGTTGGGAACCTTCTCGGCGAGCGCCTGGAAGACCTGCTTACGCGTCAGGTTGAGAGCTGGGCCGTCCTTTGACTGGGCAATCGTCAGGCCATCGAAGCCGACCGTGAGTTCGATGATATCCTTGACACCGTTCTTATCGCATAGTTCGAATTCGCTTTTCTTGATACGGCGCGAGGCGTTCGAAGCGTCTGCTTTATCGACGCCGACACCTTCACAGAAAATCTTGAAGCCGCCGCCCGTGCCGGTCGATTCAACAACCGGAGTTTTGCCACCTGACGATTTGCCGAATTGTTCGGCGACGGCTGTCGTGAATGGGTAGACGGTCGAGGATCCGACGACGCGGATCTGGTCCCGGGCCTCGGCGGCGGTTGCGAATGCGCAAGCGCTCACGACTGCAAGCGCGAGAATGGGTGCCTTGTTCATAAAGGAAAACTCCTATTGTCTGGAGGGGCGCTACGTCCAGCCTCCGGCATCGATGCGCGCAGGGACAATTAACGACCTGAGGCAAATCTTTTATGACAGGCTAAGTTGCTGAAATATATTGTTAAAATAAAAGTGCAACAATGTGGTTGCCCGTATCAGGCCGAAAGCGCCTCAAGCACGACCTTAAACTCCGACCCGCGACCGAGATTCGAGCTGATTTCGAGTTCGCCGTGGTGGCGATTGAGGATGTGCTTGACGATGGCCAGCCCTAGCCCCGTGCCGCCCTGTTCGCGGCTGCGGGCGGTATCCACCCGGTAGAAACGCTCTGTCAGGCGAGGCAGGTGCTCGGGGGCGATACCGGGACCGTCGTCGACGACCGTGACGACCAGGGCACGGCGGGCCCCCTGAGCCGCCGAACGCTCGCTAAACTTGACTTCAACCAGACCACCGTCGCGGCCATATTTGATCGCGTTGTGGACCAAGTTCTGCATCACCTGTTCGAGTTCGTAGCGGTCACCACGAACGCGTGCCGACACATTGGCGGGAATATACTTGAGTTCGATTTTGGCCTTCCTGGCGAGCGGGTCTAGCCCGCGGATCACATGCGCGACGACCTCACCGACATCGACCTCACCTTCAGGTCTCAGATGGGCCCGCATCTCGATGCGGCTCAACGATAAGAGATCGTCGAGGATGCGGTTCATGCGCTGGGCCTGTGTGGCCATGACGGCGAGAAATTGTTTGCGGGCCGTGGCATCGTCGCGCGCCGGACCGAGCAGGGTTTCAATGAAGCCCTTGATCGACGCCAAGGGAGTGCGCAACTCGTGGCTGGCATTAGCGATGAAGTCGGCGCGCAGTTGCGCCAGCCTCGATTGTTCGCTGGTGTCGCGGAATTGAATGAGCAGCATTGGCCCGGTTAGAGGGCTCGATGTCACGATGAAGCGCCGCCCCTGAAGCATGCGCTCCGTTATCTCAGTCGATTCGCTGCGACCCTCGGCAAATACGCGATCAATTGATTGCATCAGCTCGGGGTTCCGCGTCGCGAGCGCCATCGGGTCGCCGGTGGAAATTGTTGGAAAAAGGTCTGCGGCGTGCCGATTGAAAACGAGGATGCGGCGCTGCGCATCGAGTACGATGGCGGCAATGTCGAGCGCGCGAACGATTTCTCCTAAATCGGCGATTGGTGCGGAGCCGGGTCCAACCGCTGCGGCGGCGGGAATGGTTCCGTCGGGATCGCGGCCGGCACGCCAGCCTGAAAAGACCGCCGCCATGAAGATCGGGGCCTCAAGGCCGTGAAACGAGCCCGACCACGCCACAATTGCCGCAATCCCCAGTGTCGCGAGACAAATCGGAACAAGCCCGCGCAAAGCCGGCGACAAATGCGAAAGTTTGGAATGCGGCCTTATCCTCATGGCCGTTTCTATATTCGGATACCCGCCGCGGCGCCACTGCGGGGTGCTTTCAAATCACATTATGTGAACCGTCGCAGTAGGGTTCATCGTCCGTGGTCTTGCAACCGCACAGGTTGAACGTGCCGCTCGATGGAGGGGTGAAGGCCAGTGGTTCGATGCCCGTGGTCTTGTGTGCGCCATCACAAAAGGGCTGCCGCTGTGAACGCCCGCAGCGGCAGTAGTAGTAGGTCTTGCCTTCGATCAGCTCGACTTGATAGGGCCCCTTTTGCGCGACGATTGGTTCCTCGGCCATGATGTTCCCCTCGTCTGGCACGGCGGCCGCCGGTGCGTGTGATGATGACCCGAGGCGTAGCGGCTTACGGCTTCTGCGACAAGCGGATCGGCTCAGTTTTGATACAGGTCAGTGGTGGCATCACCCTCAGGCGACGTTGAGAGGCGTGCGCTCGATGGTCGTGTGGCCGTCGTCGTCTTCCCAGGTGAAGACAAACTCACCCGGCCCGGGCACCCGCATGTAGAACGCTACGAACGGGTTGGACGATATTCCCGGCCCGAACTCGGCGCTGAAAACAGGGATGCTGGCAAAAGTCACGGTTAACGACTTGACGATATTGCGCGGGATCACCTGACCGGCGGCATCCTTGCGATTGCCGGTTTCCATGACGTGATTGATGAGCGCGCGGATCTCGATGACGTCGCCCACCGCCGGATTTTCGGGCAGCTTTATGCGGGTTTTGTTGGTCATCGGCGCCTACTCATTGCCGCAGCCACCGATTGTCACCTCAACTTTGCGGACAGCGACCAGCAATTGTCCGGTGAAGAGTTCGGCAACAGCGACCACGTCTTGGGTTTTGGCAAGTCGCATGCGGCCGGAGACAGATGCCTTGCCGGTTGCGGGAATGAGGTGGAACTTCGCCACGGCAGCCTGCGGATTGGCGCTCGACAGGAGATGCAGCGTGCGAACGTAGTCCGCATCCGTCATGGGGCTTTCGACGGCCAGGGTGTAGGGCACGACGTTGCCATTCTCGGCCAATTCCGGAAGCTCGATTGTGAGTGGTCCGTCGAGGACGGGTTCGGCGTCGGCAAGAACCTCCTGCAAGACTTGCTCGAATTGCGGCGAATGAGAGAGCCCAGGCGAAACTGGAATGCGGCCGGCGAGACTTGGGGCAGGGCTCGCACCACCCGGTGCCGGCGACGTTGCGGAACTGTTGGTCTCAGCGTGTCCTGGGGCCGATCGCAGCATCAGCGCCAACATGGCCGCAGACGCACCTCCGACCATAAAATCCCGGCGGGCGAAAACACGGACACGTCGTTCCGGGGCATGTTTTTTGACGTCGGTCAGCATCGCAATTGCGTGCATATCACAGACGATGGAGATGTTTCCACGACAACCGGACAATCAAGGATTACGTCTCGGTTAGGATAGCCCGGTTCGGCTTCTCACGGTGCTGTGTCACTGCTACGGTTGGCCAGTTAAGTCGTTCCCCGACAAGCCGGAGTGCACCCGTGCGTGGCGTTCTGATTTTACTCATCGCCATCGTGGCGTCCGTCGCGGTCGGGGCAGCCGCCCTGCGCGCGCAGCCGCCGAGCGGCGGGACATCTGACAGCGCGCCAACTGTTGGATTGATCATGGTTGACGATCCGGCGTGTAGCTATTGCAAGCGCTGGCACCGCGATGTCGGAGGAGGGTATGGCCGCACTGCGGAGGGCCGGGCCGCACCGCTCCAGCGGGTCGGCCGAGATGCCAAAGTTCTGCGGAATTTCGCGGTGGTCGTCTACACGCCAACGTTCATTTTGGTGCGTGACGGGCGCGAAGTGGGCCGGATCACAGGTTATCCCGGGCAGTTTTATTTTTGGGAAGAGTTGGCGAGCTTGATGTCGTCGGCCGGTATCAGCATAAAGGGATGACGGCATGGGTCTTGATCTGACGCGCCGCGAATTCGGAGCGGGTCTGGCCCTGGCGATGAGCGGTCTTCTGGCTCGTCCGGCACTAGCCCGCGGTCAAGCAAAAGTCGTCGTGATCGGGGGCGGCGCGGGCGGCGCGACGGTCGCGGGAGCCTTGAAGTCCAGTATTCCCGCGCTCGAAGTGACGCTTATCGAACCGCAGTCGCAATATACCAGCTGCTTTTTCTCCAACCCTTACATCGGCGGCCTTATCAACCGGGATGTGCTGACGCATGGCTATGCCGGGCTCACGCATCTGGGTGTGAAGGTGGTGCACGATCGTGCGGATGCGATCGACACGAATAAGAAAACGGTCACGCTGAGAAACAAGTCGATACTCGACTACGACCGGCTCGTCGTCGCTCCAGGGATTGATTTCAAGTGGGATGCAATAGAGGGCTATTCCGAAGAGGTTGCGCAAACGATGCCGCATGCGTGGCGGGGCGGTGACCAAAGTTATGCGCTGCGCAAGCGCCTGGAGACGATGGAGGACGGCGGCACGGTCGTCATCGCGGTTCCCAAGATGCCCTATCGCTGTCCGCCTGGACCCTACGAGCGGGCCTGCCTGATCGCAAATTATTTGCAACAGGCAAAGCCGAAGTCGAAGGTCATCATCCTCGACGCCAAATTGACGTTCTCCAAACAAGCCGCGTTCTTGGAAGCTTTTGAGCACTACTACAAGGACATCATCGAACTTAATCTCTCCAACGACATCGACGATTTTACCGTGACTCGTGTCGACCCGGGCGACGGTGCAATCCAGACTAAGGCGGGGCTCACCATCAAGGCCGCGGTGGGCAATATCATCCCGCCGCAGACGGCCGGCGCCATTGCGGTTCAGTCAGGCCTGGCAGATGGAGACTGGTGTCCGATCGAGCCGGATAGTTTCCAGTCGGCAAAGGCGCCAGGCGTCTATGTTCTAGGGGACAGTGCGATTGCCGCCGATATGCCAAAGTCGGCCTTTTCTGCTCATAGTCAAGGGCTTGGCGTTGCCGCACATATCGCCGCTGAGTTGGAGGCGCGCCGGCCGGATCCCGGACGGTATCGCAATACCTGCTGGTCGATCGTCGCACCGGACGACGCAATCAAGATCGGGGCTGATTACGCGGCTGGCGTCCTCGCTGGCAACAAGACCGGACTGGTGCCTTCGAACGCGTTCGTCTCCAAGCCCGGTGAAAGCCAGCAAGTTCGCAAGATCGTCTACGATGAAACCTTCGCGTGGTACCCCACACTCATTACGCAGATATTTAAAAAGGAAATGGTTGGGGTTCCGGCCGCCATAAAATCCGGTAATCTGAAAAGATAACGATCGGGCCAAACAGAGTGGTTGTGCAACCCGAGCGCGGCTACGGTTGTTTCGGCGGTGGTCGCCACTAGTTAAGTCCTTGTGATGACATTGCCTGCCATGCTTTTTGGCGTGGCGGCGGCCCGACCGGCGGGATCGTCCGCGCGTTGCGGCAATCACAGCCACAGCCCTTAGCGGGCACGGAAAGGGCGTAACGCCCTGGAGGTTCAGCGCATGTCCACGATCGTGTTTCTCGTCCTGCTCATCGGTACCATCACCGCGCTGGGAATTATGAAGGCGCGCATTTCGGTCTGGGCGATCGCGCTCGGCGCGCTGCTGTTCGTCTGGCAGACGGGTTTGTTTACCGACAACGCGGGCTTTCCGCTGACCAGTTTTTGGTCGCTGCTCGCTTGGATCCCGATTGGTATCCTGGCCGCGCTTTCCGTGCCCGAAGTCCGGCGCAAGTTTTTCGTCGCGCCGGCTTTCAATTTCCTGAAAAAGACGCTGCCCAAAGTCTCCGACACCGAGCAACAGGCCTTGGATGCCGGCACGGTCGGCTTTGATGCGGAACTGTTCTCGGGAACACCCGATTGGGCCAAATTGCGCGCCGTGCCGCCGGTGACGCTGACCGGGGAGGAGCAAGCGTTCCTCGACGGGCCGACGGAAGAACTCTGCCGCATGATCAACGACTGGCAGGTCCGACATGCCCAACGGGAAATACCCGAGCCGATCTGGGATTTCGTGAAGTCGCACGGATTTCTCGGCATGTTGATTTCAAAGGAGCACGGCGGACTTGGATTTTCCGCGCAGGCGCAGTCCTTGATCCTCGGCAAGATCGCGTCGCGGTCGCCCGATGTCGTCACCATCGTGATGGTGCCGAATTCTCTCGGTCCGGGCGAACTCATCGAAAAATACGGTTCTGAGGAACAAAAGCATCATTATTTGCCGCGACTGGCGCGCGGGGAGGAAGTGCCGTGCTTCTCGCTGACCGGGCCGACGTCGGGTTCGGACGCGGCAACCATGCGTGACATCGGCACGGTCGTGCGCGGCGTTCACGACGGACGCGAGACGCTCGGGGTGCGATTGTCGTGGGATAAGCGCTACATCACGCTCGGGCCAAAGGCGACGCTGGTGGGTCTCGCGTTCCGGCTCTTCGATCCGGACAACCTGCTCGGCAAGGGCGAGGATGTCGGCATCACGGTGGCGATGATCCCGGCCAACCATCCCGGCGTCAACATCGGCCGCCGTCACTTGCCGTCGGGCGCCGCGTTTCCCAATGGTCCGAACTGGGGCACCGACGTTTTCATGCCGATTGATTGGATCATCGGCGGGGAAAAAATGGCCGGCCAGGGCTGGCGCATGCTGATGGAATGTCTGGCCGCCGGCCGGGCCATCTCATTGCCCTCGTCGGCGACGGCGGGTGCCAAGGCGATGTTGCGGGTGACGTCGGCTTACGCTCGCATTCGGCGCCAATTTGGCTTGCCGGTGGGGCGCATGGAGGGCATCGAGGAGCCGCTGGCGCGGATCGTCGAGACGGCCTACGTCAACGAGGCCGCGCGCGGCGTTACAGCGTCCATGGTTTCGCGGGGCGAAAAGCCGTCGGTAATTTCAGCCTTGATGAAATACCAGACGACGGAACGGCTGCGAGTTGCTGTCAACGATGCGATGGATATTCACGGCGGGCGTGCGATCTGCGACGGACCGACCAATTATCTGCAGTCGGCTTATCAGATGGTGCCAGTCGGCATCACCGTCGAAGGGGCCAACATCTTGACCCGGACGCTGATCACGTTCGCGCAGGGCGCGCTGCGTTCGCATCCCTATCTCATTCGCGAAATTCAATCCGCGCAAAATTCAGACGCGGAAAAGGGCTTCCTGGACTTCGAGGACGCGTTTCTCGGCCACATTTCGCATTCGGTCGCCAATATGGCCGGCGCGTTCTTTCACAACGTGACGTTTGGATTTTTTGCTCCCGCGCCGACAGCGGTACCGGATTTGAAGAAGTATTACCGGCAGATCTCGCGCGGTTCGCGCAATTTTGCCGTCGTGTCCGACATGACGATTGCCGTGCTTGGCGGCGGTCTTAAAACGAAGCAGAAGATATGCGGACGCCTCGCGGATGCGCTCTCGGAACTCTATTTCTGTTCGTGCGTGCTGAAGCGCTACGAGGATGATGGGCAGCCGGCCGCCGACATGCCAATCGTGGATCTGGCGATCGCCAATGGGCTGGCGAGGTTTGACAACGCGTTGCGCGGGGTCATCGCGAATTTTCCGGTAGCACCTGTTCGCTGGCTGCTGTGGGCCATTGTCTTCCCGCTGGGCCGTCACTACGCGCCGGCGCCAGATCGGCTGGGCGGCACCGTTGCCGGACTTGTCCTGACGCCGGGCGAGGTCCGCGATCGGCTCACCCGCCATATCTTCGTGTCGCACGATGCCGCCGATCCGACCGGGGTCCTGGAGGTCACGCTTGTGAAGGTGGTGGCTGCGGAAGAGGCGGAGAAGAAACTGGAGAAGGCCATTCGCGCCGGCACGGTTCGCCGGTATCACGGTATCGACTGGATCGGTGACGCGGTGACCCAGGGTGCGATCAGCGAAAGTGAAGGTGCCTTGCTGCGCGAGGTGGAGACGTTGGTTGCCCGCGTCATTGCCGTGGATCATTTCGATCCGGCGGAACTGCGTCCGAACTATATGCAGCCTGGTCACAACAGCCGGGCGGTGGAACAAGCCGCTGCTGCCGAATGACGGTCCCGTTGGACGAAAGGTCAAACTGAATGACACTCGATTCCGCTTCACTGAAGGACTGGCGTTACGAGGTCGATCGGGAGGGTATCGGCTGGGCTACTTTCGATCGCGAAGATTCGAGTGCCAATGCACTCGGGCGGCGGCCGCTTGAGGAACTCGGTCGGATCATCGAAGTTGTTGAGCGGGCCGGTCGGTCCGGAGCCATCAAAGGGCTCGTGATCATTTCTGGCAAGCCAAAGGGCTTTATCGTCGGAGCCGATATCAACGAGTTTGAAAAATTAACGACGGAAGCAGACGTCATCGCGCAAGTCAGCATGGTCAATGCCATGCTGGAGCGCATCGAAAAGCTGCCTATCCCGGTCGTCGCGGCGGTGCACGGGGTGTGCGTCGGGGGCGGGCTCGAACTGATCCTGGCCTGCCATTATCGCATCGCCACCCGCGATCCTTCGACCAAGGTTGGCTTCCCGGAAGTGAAGCTCGGCATCTTCCCGGGTTTCAACGGCACGGCACGCTCGATCCGGCAGGCTGGACCGATGGCTGCCATGAACATCATGCTGTCGGGGTCGTTCATTTCGGCGTCGGCGGCCAAGGGCATGGGTCTGATCGACGAACTTGTCGCGGGGCCCGACAGTCTGCATTGGGCGGCCCGCAAGGCTGTGTTACAGGGTCGCAAATCCAAGCCCGCCGGTTTTGCCAAGGCAGCGCTCGGCAAGTGGCCGGCACGGTTGGCGCTGGCAAAAAAAATGCGTTCCGAGGTGGCCAAGAAGGCGAACGAAGATCACTATCCGGCGCCCTACCGGCTCATCGACCTGTTCGAAAAGCACGGCGGCGATCTGGAGGCCATGAAGCAGGCGGAACCGATCGCGTTCGCGCCTATGCTGATGTCGCCGCAGTCGAAGAGCCTGCGGCGGGTGTTCAAACTGTCGGAGGCGCTGAAGGCGCAGGCGCCCAAATCGATCAAATGGAAGCCGACGCATGTGCACGTGATCGGCGCGGGAACGATGGGCGCCGACATCGCGGGTGTGTGCGTTGCGGCCGGCATGGAAGTGACGCTGCAGGATATCTCGCCGGTTCAGCTCGAAGCCGGTATCAAGGCGCAGGGCAAGCTGTTTGCGAAGAAGTTCAAGACGAAGGCCACGCGTGACGCCGCCAAAGCGCGGCTTATTGCGGACCCGGACGGTAAAGGCGTCAGTCGTGCCGACGTCGTGATTGAAGCGATCGTCGAGCGCCTCGATATCAAGCAGGCACTGTTTTCCGATTTGGAATCGAAGGTGAAGCCCGGTGCGGTCCTGGCGACGAATACCTCATCGCTGAAGCTGGCTGATATCTCGCAGCCGATGCGCGAACCATCGCGGCTGATCGGCCTTCATTTCTTCTCGCCCGTCGCCTTGATGCCGCTGGTTGAAGTCGTTCAAGGTGAGGCGACCAACTCCGGCGAAGTTGAAAAGGGTGCCGCCTTCGTGACCGCCATCGGAAAGTTTCCGCTGATTACCAAGGATGTCCCCGGCTTCCTCGTCAACAAGGTGCTCACACCCTACATGTTCGCCGCCATGGCGCGGCTGGAGAAGGGGGAAGATAAGGAAAAAATCGACGAGGCCGTTCGGACCTTCGGCATGCCGATGGGGCCGATCGAACTCGCCGACAGCGTCGGCCTCGACATTTGCGCGCATGTGGCGCGCATTTTGGGCCAAGACCCTTCCGGTTCGCGGCTCGACAGTCTCGTCAAGGCCGGCAAACTCGGCAAGAAGTCGGGCGAGGGCTTCTACAAGTGGGTCGACGGCAAGCCGCAAAAGGGCACCAACACGTGGTCGAAAGAAGAACTGCAACGGCTGGGCCGTGAGCTTGTTTCGCCGATTATCGAGGAGGCGCAAAAGAGCCTCGATGAGGGCGTCGTCGCGTCTTCGGATCTCGTTGATGCCGGAATGATATTCGGAACGGGCTTTGCCCCTTTCCGCGGTGGTCCGCTCTACTTCAAGGAACAGGAAGCCGGCAAGCCGGCTCAGGTCGCGGCCTAAGACGACGTTCATTCACCGGAGATTCGCATGACACGAGAATTGAGGCGGGTGGCAGTCATCGGCGGCACGCGCATCCCGTTCTGCCGGTCGGGTACGCTTTATGCCGACCTGTCCAATCAAGACATGATGACGGCGGCGCTGAACGGGCTCGTCGATCGCTTCAAGCTCAAGGGCGAACACATCGACGAAGTCGTCGGTGGCGCGGTCGTCGCCCACTCGCGCGATTTCAATCTGACGCGAGAGAGCGTGCTGGGGACCAAGCTCGCCCCCTCGACACCGGGCGTGACGATGCAGCAAGCCTGCGGCACCAGCTTGCAAGCGGCGCTCGGCACGGCGGCCAAGATTGCGACCGGCGAGATCGAGAGCGGCATTGCATGCGGCTCGGATACAACGTCGGATGCGCCGATCGTGTTCTCGAAGAAGTTCTCGAAACGACTTATCGAGCTCAATACGAAAAAGACGATCCTGGACAAGATCCGCGTGTTCCAAGGGCTGACACCGGCGGAATTGACGCCGCAGCCGCCGGCGGTGAAAGAGCCGCGCACGGGGCTCGGCATGGGGGAACATTGCGAGCTGATGGCGCAGGAATGGGGCATCACACGCGCGGATCAGGATCAACTCGCTTTCGAGAGTCATACCAAGGCCGCAGCCGCCTACGCAGAGGGCTGGTTTGACGACCTCATCGTTGCGTGCGCGGGTGTCTATCGGGACAACAACTTGCGTGCCGACATCACGCTGGAGAAACTGGCGAGCCTCAAGACGGCTTTCGACAAAACGGACAAGGGCACGTTGACGGCGGGCAATTCGACGCCGCTCACCGACGGTGCTTCGGCAGCGTTGTTGGCGAGTGAAGAGTGGGCGCGGGCAAGAGGTCTGCCGATTGCTGCCTACCTCACCTATGGGCAGCACTGGAGCAATGACTTCGCTCACGGTGACGGGCTCTTGATGGCGCCGGCCATCGCGGTATCGAAGATGCTGGACCGGGCCGGCCTGACACTGCAGGATTTCGACTTTTATGAGATTCACGAGGCATTCGCCGCGCAGGTTCTGTGTACGCTGAAGGCGTGGGAAGATCCGGCGTATTGCGCCAAGCATATGGGCAAGAACGCGCCGCTCGGCTCGATCGACCGGTCGAAGATGAACGTGAAGGGATCGTCGATCGCCGTTGGACATCCGTTTGCTGCGACTGGTGCACGCATTATCGGCAATCTGGCGAAGATACTGTCGGTTAATGGTGGACGCGGGCTTATCTCCGTCTGCACTGCCGGCGGCATGGGCGTTACCGCTATCATGGAAAGTGCGAAAGCTGCTTGACGGTCCGCCGCCCCGGCTGGCAGCTACGCCGTGGACGAGCTGACGGGGACGGTTCATGGCGGCGGATAAACTGGAAAAACAACTCGCGGCGGCCAAGAGCCTTGCCGCGACACTGGCCGACAAGCTCGACCTCGATTTGTGGCTGACGCTATGGGATGGTTCCAGCGTACCGCTTGGCAAGTCTGTGTCGAGCCGGCGTGAAATTCTCGTTGCCGATCCCGGCGTCATTGCGACGATGCTCAGGCGACCTTCGCTCGATACGCTTATTCAGCTGTATATTGCCAAGCGGGTCGATTTCGACGGGGGAACACTCGTTGATTTTGGCCAGGAGTTCGTCAAACCAAAAGGCGGGGTCAAGTTCAAGAACCTTCCCAAGCTCGCCCTCGTCAAAGGTCTCTCGCCCTTTCTTTTTGCGCCAACCGAAGCGCCGCGCGAAGTGGGAGGATTTGAAGGTGAGATCACGGGCAAGCGCCGCAACCTCGCCGACAACAAGGCTTTCATCCAGTTCCACTATGACCTTTCGAACGAATTCTATGCGCTCTTTCTCGATCCCGAGATGGTGTACTCGTGCGCGTACTACACCGATTGGAAAAACGGCGTCGAGCAAGCTCAGGTCGACAAGCTGGAAATGATTTGCCGCAAGCTGCGGCTGAAGCCTGGCGACACGTTGCTCGATATCGGGTGCGGTTGGGGCGGGCTGGTCTGTCACGCGGCAAAGAACTTCGGCGTGAAAGCACATGGCATCACGCTATCTGAAGAGCAACTTGCCTTCGCACGCGAGAAGGTCAAGCGGCTCGGTCTGGAGCAGCTCGTAACGCTCGAACTCAAGGACTACATGCTGGCCGAAGGGCGCTACGACAAGATCGCATCGATCGGCATGTACGAGCATATCGGTTTAAAAAATATTCCGTCCTACATGGCCAAGGTTCGCTCGCTGCTGGCGGACAACGGAGTGTTTCTCAATCACGCCATTTCACGGCGGGCGCACAAACCGGCATCTGGCCTGCTGCCGCAGCGTATGCGGCCGGAGAAGAAGGCGATCGCCAAATACATCTTTCCGGGCGGTGAACTCGACGACATCGGCCACTCCGTGGCGGCGATGGAAATTGCCGGGTTCGAGGTGCAGGATGTGGAAGGCTGGCGGGAACACTATGCACGCACCTGCAAACTGTGGTGCGAACGGCTGACCGCCAATAAGGATCACGCGATCAGGCTCGTTGGCGAAGAGAAATACCGGATCTGGGTCGCTTATCTCGCAGGCGTTTCGCTGTCCTTCTCACGCGGTACGCTGCGCCTCTTCCAGACGGTTGCGACCAAATCGGCCAAGGGTCCTTCGCCGTTGCCGCCGACGCGGGCGGATCTCTATCGCTGACGCACTAGAAATCCAGCGGTAACACATCGACCTCTGCACCGGCGGGAAGCGGCGGGTCGTTCGCCATGCGCACGACAAGGGCGTTCGATGCGGCAAGCAGACGGACGAGCGAACTGTCCTGCGACGGCTGCAGCGTGACATGCAGTTGGCCGCCGGCATCCCGCGATGTGACCGCGCGCATGTAATGCTGACGCGGGCCGTTTTTTCCGGTCGCGTTTGTCAACAGCGCGCGCTGCGGCGGTGACGCCGACGCCTGGCGGCCGAGCAGTTTATCGATCAAGGGCAGAAGGAATATGCGGGCGCAAACCATCGCAGCCACCGGATTTCCGGGTAGCCCCAGCACACGCTGGGCGCCGAGGCGACCGAACAGCATCGGCTTGCCGGGGCGCATGGCGATTTTCCAGAAATCGAGGTCCATGCCGCGTGATCGAAGGACGGGGCCAACCAGATCATGATCTCCGACGGAGGCGCCGCCGGTCGTCAGCAAGATATCGGCGTCGGCGGCCGCGGCAATTTTTTCCTCCAGCGCGGCGCGGGTATCGGCCGCGATGCCGAGCAGCCGTGGTCGCGCGCCTGCGGCTGCAATCATGGCGGCAAGTCCGTACGGATTGGACGAGACGATCTGGTCGGGTCCGGGTTGAATGCCGGGCTCGACCAGTTCGTCGCCGGTGGCGAGGATGGCGACGACCGGCTTGCGGTGTACGGCCAGCGTGCCGTGTCCCATCGCGGCGGCAAGGAGCAGTGCGCGGGCATCGAGCACACGTCCGCTGGAAAGCAGGACTTGGTTTTCGGTGAAGTCGCCGCCCCGCGGGCGTATGTGATCGAAATCGACCGTGCCTTCTGCCACCGTGATGGTGCTTCCGTTCAATTCGGCGTTTTCTTGGATGACGACAGCATCGGCACCGGCAGGTACCGGCGCACCGGTGAAGATACGGGTGCATTCACCCGGACCGACGAGCCCTGCGAAGGCTTGTCCGGCGCGAGCTTCTCCGATGAGTTGCAGCCGTGCCGGCAAGACGGCCAGATCAGCCGCACGGGCCGCATATCCGTCCATGGCGGAGGCGTCGAACGGTGGCTGGGTGAGCGTCGCTCTCACATCCTCGGCCAGCACACGCTGGGCCGCTTCGAGGAGGGGGGTGCGTTCCGCCGGCAGGGGATCGGCACCTGCGAGGATGCGGTCGAGGGCTTCATCGACGGACAGGAGCGGCATGGCTCACACCTTACCGGGGGCGTGATAGGCGCCCGACCGACCCCCCGTTTTTTGCACGAGACGGATGCCCGTTATCGTCATGCCTTTGTCGGCGGCCTTGAGCATGTCGTAGATCGTCAGACAGGCAACCGAGACCGCGGTCAGCGCTTCCATTTCGACGCCGGTCTGCCCGCTGACTTTGACGGTGGCCGCGACGTGCAGTCCGGCGGGCGCTGTGGATGGCTCGAATTCCACAGTGACCTTCGTAATCGCCAGCGGATGACACAGCGGGATGAGGTCGTGTGTTCGCTTGGCGGCCATAATGCCGGCGATGCGCGCGGTGGCGAGCACGTCGCCCTTTTTGGCCTCGCCGCTGTTCACGAGCGCCAGTGTCGCGGGCAGCATGGAAATGAAGCCTTCCGCCAAGGCCGTTCGGCTGGTGACGTCCTTATCGGAAACGTCGACCATGTGGGCTTCGCCGGCGGCGTTGAGGTGAGACAGCTTGGTCATTCCCGGTTCCTCGCCAGCAGAGCCTTGGTCGCCGCTGTGACATCGTCCTGGCGCATCAGGCTTTCACCGACCAGGAAGGTGTTGACGCCAATCTTTTGCAATCGCGCGACATCGGCCGGCGTGAAGATCCCGCTTTCGCTGATGACGATGCGATCACTCGGTACGTGGGTTGCGAGGTTTTCCGTTGTCGCCAGCGTCGTCGCGAAGGTTTTGAGATTGCGATTGTTGATGCCGATCAGCGGGCAGGGAAGTTTCAGCGCGCGATCAAGTTCGGCTTCGTCGTGAACTTCAACGATGGCGTCCATGTGCCAATCGCGGGCCGCGGAAGCAAGATCGCTGGCCAGCGCATCATCGACTTCGGCCATGATGATGAGGATGCAATCGGCGCCCCAGGCGCGGGCTTCAACGACTTGGTAGGTGTCGACCATGAAATCTTTACGCAGAACCGGCAGGGACACGGCGGCGCGCGCCTTGGTGAGGTACTCGGCCTTGCCTTGAAACGAGGGTTCGTCGGTCAAGATCGACAGACAGGTCGCTCCGCCCGCAGCATACGCTTTCGCCAGCGCGGGGGGATCGAAGTCGGCGCGGATCAGGCCCTTTGACGGCGACGCCTTCTTGATTTCCGCAATCAGTGCCGCGCGGCCGTCGCGATGGGCTGCACGTATGGCATTGACGAAGGAGCGCACGGGCGGCGCCGAGCGGGCGTATTCGGCCATCACTTGCAAGGGCTGGCGGGCCTTGGCAGCGGCGACTTCGTCGAGTTTGTAGCTCGTGATTTTTGCAAGGATGTCGGACATCGGTGGACCTTATCGCCGGGGCACGCCGGTTGCTACCCGCATGCACTGCGGTGGTCAATCATCGGTCTGGCCCGCCGCCTACAACCCGGCTCGCGGGGGTTGGTTGCCACGATGCTGGTTGCTCTAGTGTGGCATCAGTTTGAATTCGCCCGACAGGCTGCCGCGCATGTTGCAGTACGTGTTGCACGGTTCGCTGGCAATGACCGTGACGAGACCGGTGCCCGGCGTGCGCTGAACCGTCAATTCGCAGCCCGGCACGTTCGGTGCACGGGCCACGAGCCGATCGGTCTCGCGACGGGCCTCAAGAGCGACCGTGCAGATGTAACGGGGACTTTCGCCGGCGGTCGAGAAGGCGAGGCGGGCCGGTTTGTCGGCGTCTTCCATAATGACCAGTCGGCCGGAAACGCCCGGGCTTGCCGCCGCATAGCGCCCGTTGAGCGCCGCGGCAGAACTTGCAATCTCGACGGCCTTCCAATCGCAGGGCACGTTCGTGGGGTTTGGCTTGCCGGCCGCTTCGACAGCGGCGGCGTGGCAGGCTGCAGGCGTCGCGGCAACATGGCGATCCCGGGCCGGTCCGAAGATATCGCCGATGTAGGCGGCCAGGAGCAATAGGGCGAGCACGAGGACGACTGTGGTCGTGGTACGCATCTTCATGGCTCCTGCAAGCGCTGGTGACTTAATCGGTGCGGTTGCTGGCGGCAACAAGTCGGTTGAGCGCGGCAGCGGCTGCGCCGCTATCGATCGAGGCTGCAGCGAGGGCGACACCGGCGGCGAGTGTTTCGGCCTTACCACCGACCAGGAGTGCTGCGCCGGCATTCATCAGCACGATGTCGCGGTAAGCATTGTGCTCGCCTGCGAGCACCGCGCGCAGCGCCGCCGCATTGACTGTGGCATCGCCGCCCTTCAGATCGGCGAGCGTTGCGCGCGCAAGGCCAGCGTCCTCGGGGGAGACTTCGAACGTCGAAACGGCGCCGTCTTTTAATTCGGCGACGAGGGTCGGGCCGGTCGTGGACAGTTCGTCGAGGCCGTCGCGGCCGTGAACGACCCAGGCATGGTTTGAGCCGAGCTTGTGCAGAACATGGGCGATCGGCTCGACCCATTCGGGGGCGAAGACGCCAACCACTTGCCGCGTCACGCCAGCCGGATTGCAGATCGGGCCCATCAGATTAAACAGCGTGCGCAGGCCGAGTTCGGCGCGGATCGGAGCCCATACTTTCATCGCCGGGTGGTGCATGGGCGCCCACAGGAATGCGAGGCCAGTTTCTTCGATGACGCGGCTGATTTCGATGGGTGCGAGGTCGATCTTGACGCCAAGCGCGGTCAACACATCGGAGGCGCCGGAAAGCGACGACACGGAGCGATTGCCGTGCTTGGCAACTTTGAGGCCGGCACCGGCGGCGACGAACACGGCGCAAGTCGAGATATTATAGGTTTTCAGTCCGTCGCCTCCGGTGCCGACGATGTCGACGGCATCGTTCGGCGCGTTGACCGGGATCATCCGCGCCCGCAGAAGGCGTGCAGCGCCGGTCAATTCATCGACAGTCTCGCCACGGACGCGCAATCCCATAAGGAACGCACCCATCTGGGCGGGTGTCGCCTCGCCGGCGGTCATGCGATCGAGGCCGTGGAAGGTCTCGTCGGCGGATAGGGCCCG
The DNA here is from genome assembly GCA_022844105.1 of Hyphomicrobium sp. GTDB lineage: Bacteria > Pseudomonadota > Alphaproteobacteria > Rhizobiales > Hyphomicrobiaceae > JAGVSR01. The sequence goes on from JALHMJ010000001.1 coordinate 197,090, forward strand.
GCCGCCGGCGATGGTGCCGAGTAGAACTTTGGCATCAAAGCCTTGGGTTGCGCTCATCGCAGGCTCATGCGGCGGGGCGCTGTGGAGCCGCCAGCCGCGTCTTCGGCGTCAATCCGGCTAGCGATAGGAAGTTGGCAAGCAGGGCGTGGCCTTGCTCAGAGGCGATGCTTTCAGGATGGAATTGCACGCCATGCACGGGATGGGATTTGTGCATGAGGCCCATGATGATGCCGTCGCTCGTTTCGGCTGTGATTTCGAGACAATCGGGCAGCGAGTCCCGTTCGACGATCAGCGAGTGATAGCGCGTGACCTGGAAGGTTTCGGGCAAGCCCTTGAACACGCTGGTGTTGAAATGACGAATGGTCGAGAGTTTGCCGTGCAGAGGTTCGGGCGCGCGAATGACCTTGCCGCCGTAGACTTGCCCGATGGATTGATGGCCTAGACAAACGCCCAGAAGTGGGATGTTGGGGCCCGCCTTGGCGATCAGATCGAGGCAGATGCCGGCGTCGTTGGGTGTGCACGGGCCGGGCGAGAGGACGATGGCCTGGGGCTTCTTTTTCAAAACCTCATCGGTCGTAATCTTGTCGTTGCGGTGGACTTCGCACGTTGCGCCAAGCTCGCCCAGAAAGTGGACGAGGTTATAGGTGAAGCTGTCGTAGTTATCGATGAGCAGGAGCATCGTTGTTCCTTTGGCCCGGAGCGCCGGTATTTGGCCGGACCCTAGCCTCTCGTTACCCGCCGCTCAAGGCGCGCGGGGTGACGAAATGAACGACGCGGCCTTTTCGAGGGCCAACGTCGGTCCATCTGTCGGTCGCGAATGTGTATATGGCCAAAGCGCAGGTCGGAAACTTACTCTTTGCAGCACGTTCCGTTCCGGGGGCCAACTCTCCGATGAGTGCGACGCTGAATTCGTGGAAGCCCGGATTGTGGCCGACCATCAGGACTGACCGCACGTCGCCGGGAATCTCGCCGATACGTTGCAGCAGTTGCGCTCCGCTCGCCATATAGAGCTGTTCTTCATGAAGGATGGCGCGTGGCGGCGGTGTGACGAATGGAAGTGCGAGGTCCAGCGTTCGTCGTGCGCGAAGGGCGCTCGAGCAGAGCACGAGATCGGGCGAGAAACCGATGCGGGCAATCTCGGCGCCCATGCGCGGGGCGGCTTCCAGTCCGCGCGGGGCCAGATCGCGATCGAAGTCGGGCATTCCATCGGCGTCCCAACTCGATTTTGCATGGCGCAAAAGCGCAAGGGTCAGCATCTGATCCGCCTTCAAGAGAACGGACCGCCGTTGTGTCTTGCGCCGCCCTTTTTGGAACGGGCCGCGAAACGGATGGCATCTTCCGCTGCGCGCACAATGGCCTTGGCTTTATTGATGCACTCCTGCTGCTCGTTTTCGGGTACGCTATCATAGACGATGCCGGCACCGGACTGCACATGCAGCACCCCGTCCTTGACGATCGCGGTGCGCAGGACAATGCACGTGTCCATTTCACCGTCGGCGGTAAAGTAGCCGACGCAGCCGGCGTAGGGGCCGCGCTTCGTTTTTTCCAGTTCGTCGATCACTTCCATGGCCCGTACTTTCGGCGCGCCGGAAACGGTGCCGGCGGGAAAACCGGCCATCAAAGCATCGACACTATCTTTATGCGGGTCGAGCCGTCCGGCCACGTTCGAGACGATATGCATGACGTGGCTATAGCGTTCGATCACGAATTGGTCGGTGACTTCCACGCTGCCGACTGCAGCGACGCGGCCGACGTCGTTGCGGCCGAGATCGAGCAGCATCAGGTGTTCAGCGCGCTCTTTGGGGTCGGAGATGAGTGCTGCGGCAAGGACCTTGTCTTCGGCTTCGTCGGCGCCGCGTCGGGCCGTGCCGGCAATGGGCCTGATGGTGACGCGGCCGTCGCGAACGCGCACGAGAATTTCTGGGCTTGAACCGACGAGGGAAAATGCGCCGAGGTCAAGGTGGAACAGGAAGGGCGACGGATTCATGCGCCGCAACGATCTATAGAGCGCGAATGACGAGAGCGCGAAGGGCGCTGAAAACCGCTGCGACAGGACGACTTGGAAGATATCGCCGGTGCGGATGTAGTCCTTCGCCTTGGCCACCATCGCGAGGTATTCGGCTTCAGTCGTGTTCGATGTCGGCTCGGGCGCGATGAGCTTGCGGGCGGCCGGCAGGCTGGCGTGTTCGACCGGTTCGCCGAGCGCATCGATGACCTTTTTCAGCCTCTTCGTTGCGGCCTTATAGGCCTTTTCGGGCTTTTCTCCTTCGACCGGCCGGACCGGGGTGACGAGTGTCATTTCGTCTTTCACGTTGTCGAAGATGACGACGATGGTTGGACGGATGAGCACAGCGTCCGGTACGCCCAGGGCATCGGGCTTGGTGCCGGGAAGGTGTTCGACGAGGCGGATGGTGTCGTAACCCATGTAGCCGAAGACGCCAGCGGCCATCGGCGGCAGTTCGGGCGGCAATTCAAGACGGGATGAGGCGAGCAGCGCACGCAGTGATGCAAGTGTGCCCAAGCTCTCGGTTTTGAACAGCGGCTTCTTTGCTTGCGGATTGACCGATACCTCGGCGGTGTCGCCTGAGGCGCGCCAGATGAGGTCGGGATCGAAGCCGATAATTGAAAAGCGTCCGCGCGAAGAGCCGCCCTCGACGCTTTCGAGCAGAAGGCTCATCGGACGGCCGGCGCAGAGTTTCAAGTAGGCGGAGACGGGGGTCTCAAGGTCTGCCACCAGTCGCGTCCAGACGACCTGCGGTTCTCCGGCCGCATACGTCGTGGTAAAGCTCTCCAAAGACGGATTAGCCTCGCTCGCGCCGACCCTGGCAGAATGCGTGCTCACGCGGCAATCGTCCTTCTAGCGAAACACAAGGGCCCGAGTGCGGGCTTGGCGTGGGGTTACTTGGCGGCCACGTCGGCCCCCGTCACGCGCGCCAGTTCGTTATCGTTGATGGCGACGCCCAACCGGTCCTGAAGGCTGGTGACATAGGCAATGAGCAGATCGTTTTGCAGTCCGCGGCGCAATTCTCCGACGAGTTTGTCCTTGTCGGCGCCGGGCAATTCTCCGGCCGGAGTGATCTTGGCAATCCTCATGACGACGCGCGTGCTCCGGTCGACGGTGAGTGCGGACCCGGCGCCACCGAGCGGGAGAGCGAAAGCGATGTCGATGGCCTCCTCTGTCAGGCCGGGCGGGACGAGGTTGCGCTTCACGGCTTCGACCTTGTCGGGCGTCCCGCCGGCGTCGGCGGCCACCTTGGCAAATTCTTCGCCGGACTTCAGCCGCTCTACAAGCTTATCGGCCAGTTCCTTGACGAGCCTGCGTCGCTCGCTGTCGATCACCGCCGCCTTGACTTCCGCCTTGACCGTATCGAACGGTTTTTCCTTCGGGGCTTCGACGCTTACCACTTCCACCCAACCGTAACCGTCGGAGCCGATTTCGACGGGTTCGGCCAGCGTTCCGGGATCGGTGCGAAAAACAAGGCGCGTGATTCGTTCCGGCGTCGGGATGTCGAGAACGGCGGCGCCAGCCGGATTCTTGCCGTTTGTATCGGCGGCCGGCACATCAATAAGGCGTAGCTTCACTTCGTCAGCGATTTGCTTTTTTGTTTTGCCGGCGTTGCGGCCCTCCTCGACCAGATCGACCTTCTCCTGCAACAAAGCGGTCGCTTTCGCCGTGGCGAGCTTATCGCGCACTTTGTCCTTGGTCTCATCATAGGTGCTGACGCGGCCGGGCGTGATCTCGATGACGCGGATGAGAACAGTTGCAAAGCGGCCATCGACGACGTCGGAGATGGCATCGCGCTCGATCTTGAAAGCCGTTTCGGCAATTTTGGGGTCTATGAGCTGCGATCTTGTCACCAAGCCAAGGTTAACGTCGCTCTCTTTGGCGCCGTTTTCCTTGGCGACGTCCATGAAGTTCTTGCCGCCCTTGACCAGCGCATCGCGGGCTGCTTCAGCCGTTGCCCGGTCTTTAAACGAGATCTGCTGGACGCGACGCTTCTCGGGCGTGTCGTAGGTCTCTTTCTCCGCTTCATACGCGATCTTCACCTCGTCTTCCGTGATGACGACGTCTTTTTTCAGCTCACCCGTTGTTGCCACGAGAACGTTGAACTTGCGGTATTCCGGCGTCATGAACGCCGATGTGTGATCGTTGTAGTAAGTCTGCAACTTGGCGTCGTCGGGTTCGGGTGCGTTGATCAATTTTGCCTCGTCGATCTTGAAGAATTCGATGTCCCGGGTTTCGTTGCTGAACGCATTATTGATGTCGACCATCGCCTGGGGCGTCACCGTTGCAGCGAGCACAGCGCTCGAGAATTGCTGGCGCAGGTCGTCATCAAGGCGCAATGCCAGGAACATGCTCTCGCTCATGCCGAGGCGGGAGAGAAGGTCATTGAATCCGGTTCGGGAGAATTTGCCGTCGGGTCCAGCAAAGCCCGGATCCTCGAACAGGTTCTTGACGACGCGGTCTTGCGACAGGCCGAGATTGATGTTGTGGGCATATTCTTTTAGTGCGGTCTGGCCGATCATTTTCGATAGCACGAGGCGGTCAAGACCCTGCTTGCGTGCGTCTTCCAAGGTTACGCGGCGCTGGGCCTCCGCGGAGAACCCATCGAGTTCCGTGCGCAGGACGCGGTCAAAATCCGTGACGGAAATTTTTGCGTTGCCGACGGTCGCCACGGCTCCGCGCGAGTAACCTGTGAAGACATCGGCAATACCCCAGACCGCAAAGCTCACGATCAGCAAGCTCAAAAGCAGCTTGGCGATCAGTCCGCTCGCGCCACGTCTCAGTGCATTCAACATCGTTCAAGTGCCCATGAATCGCGACGCGGCCCCGGATGCGCCCCGAAGGCGCGTCCAATCCGATTTGTCCGCGGCGGTTGAAACCTGAAAACCCGCGCGTGACGCGGGCGCTCGGCGTGATATGAAGCCCACCCGGTTCGCGAAAGCAAGAGGCGAGGGATCAGACGGCATGGCGGGTGAGGAAAAGCGGCCGAGGCCGCTCGTGGCCGGCAACTGGAAGATGAACGGGCTGCGGGGCGCGCTCGCCGAAGCGAAGGCCGTCGCCGATGCACTTGCGGCGCAACCCATGCCACTTGCTGCCAATGTCCTCATCTGCCCGCCGGCGACGCTGATTATGGTCATGGCCGAGATATTGCGGGGCAGCCCCGTCATGTTCGGCGCGCAGGACTGCCATCGGGCGGCTTCAGGCGCCCATACCGGAGACATATCTGCCGAAATTCTGGCGGATGCCGGGGCGTCGGCCATCGTTGTCGGTCACTCGGAGCGCCGCGCCGACCATGGCGAGACCGACGCTGTTGTGCGAGCCAAGCAGGCGGCTGTGCACCGGGCCGGTTTGACGGCCATCGTCTGTATCGGCGAAACAGCGGGGCAACGGCTTGCGGGACAAACACTCGATGTGGTGGTCCGGCAACTCGATCGTTCCGTGGCGGACGGTTCGACCGCTGCCAATACGGTGGTTGCTTATGAACCCGTGTGGGCTATCGGCACGGGTTTGACGCCGACCGTCGGGGATGTCGCGCTGGTGCATGGGGCCATCCGTGATCGGCTGGTTGAGCGCTTCGGCAAAGAAGGCCATGTCATGCGTATTCTCTACGGTGGGTCTGTAAAACCACAGAATGCGCGCGAACTGATGCACGTCGCCAATGTTGATGGCGCACTCGTTGGCGGGGCGAGCCTCAAGGCCGCCGATTTTCTCGGTATCCTCGCAGCCTACGGGTGAGCCCGTGGCATTGCCCGCCAAGGGCAGTCGCGCCATAACACGCGTGGTTGATTGCAATGGAAGTCGTCTGGATGTTCCGAGCCGTGTGCCGTTTCAGTCTTGCCTTGACGATGCTTGCGGGGATGTGCGGCTTTGCTCAGGCCCTGCCACTGTCACCTGACGAGTGCAATCGGGCGCGGTCGGAGCAGGCCGGATTGGAAACCGCGGGCGTCGCACTGGATTTGGCGCAAAAGCCTGAATGGGCGCGGGCTAACCTGTCTTCCGACCGGTTGAAAAGGATTGCGCGTTGGATCGAACTGGAGGAGCACGTACTTTTTCGGTGCCCTCGTCCAAAGCCGGTAAAGGCCCCTCAAACGGCTGCGGACGACAGCGATCCGGCGGGTGCGGGAGAGAAGCCGAAAGAGAAAAAATCGGTTCAGAAATCAAAGCCACAGCCGGCGGCTATTGAAGCGGCCTCGGGAGAGGGCGCAGAGCCGGCGCCGCCGAAGCCGGCGAAGAAAAAGCCAAAGTCAGAGGACGCATACAGGCCGCCGGTCCCTTTTTCAGGTGAGGAACTGCAGCATGCTGCGCCGGGACTGTCCGTTCCTGCCCCCGTCCAAGGCCTTGCGCCTTGACGTCAATCTACCCATTTCGTTGCTGGCGCAGGTCATGGACACCACTGCCTCTAGCCCTGGTGCGTAATATCAGCTAGACACCCGGCTTCCCATCATAACCGTTAGAAAGTCTGCATTCGATGGCCACCGTCCTGCTCGTTATTCACCTCATGATCGCGGCCGCATTGGTCGGCATCGTGCTCGTGCAGAAATCGGAGGGTGGTGCGCTTGGCATCGGTGGCGGCGGCGGCATGTTCGCCGGCCGGGGCAAGGCCAACCTGATGACGCGGGCGACCGCCGGGCTCGGCGTCGCGTTCTTCACCACAAGCCTGTTGCTGACCATCGCCTCGCAACAGGGTTCGACGCCAGCCTCCATCCTCGATAAGCCGGCAGCTACGGCACCAGCAACGCCTGGTTCGCCTGCAGCTCCCGCAGGTGATGCGCCGCGTGGCGGCATTCTCGATAAGCTGAAGTAATCCCCCGCGAGGCCACCTCCGGACATGGACTTTACCGTTCGTCTCGGTCAGATTGCCGGGACGTAACGGGGGGGCATCATGCGCACACCGACCAGCCATACGGCACGTCTGTGCTTTGGGCTTGCTGCTGTCTGGGCAGCGATGCTGCAGGGCTGCGCGTCATCGACGGGTGGCATCGGCCTCGGGTTCGGTGGAGGCCCTGGCGTCACCGGCTATCAAGAGGCGAATGCGGTTGCTCCGCAAGGGTATCAGATTTCGTCCAGTGACACCGGCGGCGTGCGCGTCACTGCAACGGGGTCGGCCGCCACGCCGAATGAGCGGTTGTTGAAAATAGCCTTGGCAAAGGCAGCGGAGCACGGGGCGGAAAACAACAAAAAGACCTTCCGGATTGGAGAGCCCGCCTATTCCACTCGGTGCGGCAAGACCATGGTCAGCGAGCGGGGGAATACCCGAAGCATCGTGCCGAACGATTACCGGGTTGTCGTCATAGACGCGACGTTCGGTGGTGCGTCAGCCGACCCTGCCGACAAACCGACGAAAGAAACATCGGCGGCCCTTATCGCCGAGCTGCAGGCCGAGATCATACCGCCGGAAACACAAGCGGCCCTCGTTGCACAGCTCAAGCAGGCGTGTGGACGATCCCCATCCTAGTCGTTTGACCGAAGGTCTGGTCTGTTTGGCAGACAACTCGAACTGGGGCGCACTAACCTCCCGTGGATGGGGCCATAAAACTGCTTCGAATCGTGCCGAGCCTCGTGTAAGCGTCAAACCCCATGCAGCGGTACATCTTCATTACCGGCGGCGTGGTCTCCTCCCTTGGAAAAGGCCTCGCGTCTGCCGCCCTCGGCGCGCTTCTTCAAGCGCGTGGATACTCCGTCCGTCTTCGCAAGCTCGATCCGTATCTCAATGTCGATCCGGGAACGATGAGCCCGTATCAGCACGGCGAGGTGTTCGTGACCGATGACGGTGCGGAGACCGATCTCGACCTTGGCCACTACGAGCGCTTCACGGGCGTGCCGGCCAAGAAATCCGACAACATCACCACCGGACGCATCTACCAGGACATCCTGGCCAAGGAGCGGCGCGGTGACTATCTCGGTGGCACCGTGCAGGTCATTCCGCACGTGACGGACGCGATCAAGCAGTTCGTCATTTCGGGTAACGAAGACGTCGACTTCGTACTGGTCGAAATCGGGGGTACGGTCGGCGACATCGAAGGCCTGCCGTTCTTCGAAGCGATCCGGCAGCTTGGTAACGATCTTCCGCGCGGGGCGTGCATTTACGTGCATCTGACGCTGATGCCCTACATTCCCTCGGCGGGCGAACTGAAAACCAAGCCGACGCAGCATTCCGTCAAGGAGTTGCGCTCAATTGGCATTCAACCCGACATTCTGCTGTGCCGGTCTGACCGTGAGATCCCGGTCGGGGAACGCAAGAAGATCGCGCTCTTCTGCAATGTGAGGCCCGAAGCCGTGATTCAGGCACTCGATGTCGCCTCGATCTACGACGTGCCGCTGGCCTATCACCGCGAAGGGCTCGACCGGGAAGTCCTTGCCGCGTTCGGAATCACGGGCGCGCCGAAGCCGGACTTATCGCGCTGGGAGACGATCTCGCACAACATCGCCAATCCGGAAGGCGAGGTGAACATCGCCATCGTCGGCAAATACACGGGTCTGAAAGACGCATACAAGTCGCTGATCGAAGCGCTCGTGCACGGCGGCATCGCCAATCGCGTCAAAGTGCGGCTGGAATGGATCGAGAGCGAGATTTTCGAACGCGAAGATCCCGCCCCCTATCTCGAAGGTGTGCACGGCATCCTGGTGCCAGGTGGGTTTGGAGAGCGCGGTTCGGAGGGCAAAATCTTAGCCGCCAAATTCGCGCGCGAGCGCAAAGTGCCGTATTTCGGTATTTGCTTTGGCATGCAGATGGCGTGCATCGAAGCGGCCCGCAACCTGTGCGGTGTCAGGGATGCGAGTTCGACCGAGTTCGGGCAAACGAGTGAACCTGTCGTTGGCCTGATGACCGAGTGGATGCGGGGCAACGAACTGGAGACGCGGCGTCTGGGCGGCGACCTCGGCGGGACCATGCGGCTCGGCGCCTTCCAGGCAGCGCTGGAGCCATCGTCGCGCATTGCCGGTGTGTACGGCGAGACCCAGATTTCCGAACGCCACCGGCACCGCTACGAAGTCAACACCGGCTACCGCACGCGCCTTGAACAGGCCGGTCTTAAGTTCGCAGGCTTGTCGCCCGACGGTCTCTTACCGGAGACGGTGGAATATCCCGACCACCCTTGGTTCATCGGCGTGCAGTTTCATCCTGAGTTGAAATCGCGGCCCTTCGAGCCCCACCCGTTGTTTCGGTCTTTCATCACGGCAGCTATCGAGCAGTCGCGCTTGGTGTAGGCTGCGGGCCGCGGGTGCCATTCCGACGTTTTTTGAAACTGACCGCAGCAGCGGTCCGTACAACGATCGGGGTCATCCGCCACCGCATGGCGGCCCCGGCTGCTTGTCCATCTCAACGAGGATTCAGACATGTTCAGAACCGTTGTCGTTATCGTCGCTGCTCTCACAATCAGCGCGGCACCCGCACTGGCAGACACCAAGAAGAAGCCGAAGTGTCCCGACGGCATGGTCTACAAGCCGTCAACCAACAAGTGCGTCTGGCCGTCAGGCTCGTTCTGACCTGCGGTCCCATGCCTAACGCCGGGCGGGTGGCGGCTGTAGCGGCTGTCCCGAGCGGGGATTTGAAAGGCACCTGTCGGCCTTGGTTGGTGGGTGGCGCGATTTTGATCCTCGCGGCCGCCAGTCTCGCATTGGCGTCGTATCGCTTTGATTATGACGGCAACCTCGTCGACAAGCCCGTGTTGTTATTCGCCGTGGCGTTCTGTGCTGCCGGGCTTGCGTTCTTTTTCTGCGTGCCGCGCCTAATCAGATCCGGGCTCGATTGTGACGACGGCCACGCCAAGGTGCTGCTCGGCATCGTGTTCGGAGCCGGTCTGCTCGCCCGCCTTGTCTTGTTTGCCAGCGTTCCTGTCCTCGAAGACGATTTCTACCGCTACCTGTGGGACGGGTCCGTCACCGCAGCCGGCCAAAGCCCCTATGCCGTTGCGCCGGCCGATGTCGTCGCGGCGCAACCAAGCGCAGCGGCCCTGCCGGCGAACGCTGCGCGCGTCCTCGACCGGGTCAGTTATGCTGACCTGCGGACTATTTACCCGCCCGTCGCCCAGGCGGCGTTCGCCGCGGCCTACTTTATCGAGCCGTGGAGCCTGACGGCGTGGCGTGCGGTCATCCTTGTTCTCGATATGGCGACGTTCGGGTTGATCCTGCTTCTCCTTCAACAAGCCGGACGATCGCCGCTTTGGGTGGCGCTTTACTGGTGGAACCCGCTTGTGGTGACGACGCTGTTCAACGGCGCGCACATGGATGTGATCGTCCTTCCCCCGCTGCTTCTGGCTCTGCTCTGCGCCGGCAGGGGATGGATCGTCGCCGCCGCCGGATTTCTTGCCTTGGCGGTGGGCGCCAAGATCTGGCCAATTCTATTGCTGCCACTCGTCCTTCAGCCGGCCCTGCGTTCCCCCGCGCGGCTGGGCGCTGCACAGGGCCTTTTTGCGGCGCTGATCGCGGTGCAATTTTTGCCGGTGATCGCAGCTGGTTTTGATCATACGTCCGGCTTTACCGCCTATTCGCAGGGCTGGCAGCGCAATAGTGCCCTGTTCCCGCTGTTGGAGCAGGGCTTTGCCCAGATCATCGGTGCCATCGGTCTGCCGGGGGAGCAGGCGGGCGCCGTCACGCGTGCTTTTCTCGCGCTGATATGCGCCAGTGTCAGCATTGCCGTTGCGGTACGGCCGCTGGGGTCACCCGCCGATCTCATGGCTCGCGCGGCAATTGTGATCGCCGTGCTGCTCTTGGTCGCGCCGGCCCAATACCCTTGGTACGCGATTTGGTTGGCGCCGTTTCTACCTTTTCAGCCCTTGGCCGCGTTCCTTTTGCTGCCCGCAACGCTGCCGCTGTACTACACCGCCTTCTATTTCGCGCCCCGCCAGCAGATCGACATTTTCAACACCATCGTCGTCTGGTTCGCGTGGGTTCCGATATGGGCTATGCTTCTGCGCGACCTGCTGCACCGGCAGCCCAAGGCACCAACGTGCTAAGAACGTCAACAGATATGGCGACGTCCTCGAAGATTGCCGTCGTCATTCCAGCGCTCGACGAAGAACAGGCGATCGGGCGTGTGATCGCCGACATTCCCGATTTTGTCGATGAGATCATGGTGGTCGACAACGGCTCATTCGATGCAACCGCCGCTGTGGCTCGTGCGGCCGGCGCTCGGGTCGTGACGGAACCCGAACGCGGTTACGGAGCCGCCTGCCTGGCCGGCATCGCGGCTCTCAATGCACCCGACATCATCGTGTTTCTGGACGGCGATTACAGTGATGATCCAGCCCGCATGGCGGCGCTCGTCGAACCGATTTTGTCGGGCAAGGTCGATCTCGTCATCGGATCGCGAACGCTTGGAAGGGCGGAGCCGGGCGCGCTGGCCGCACACCAAAGATTTGGCAACTGGCTGGCCTGCCGCCTGATCAGACTCATCTGGGGCGTACGGTTTACGGACCTGGGCCCATTCCGGGCGATCGACACACGAGCGTTGGAAAAGCTGGCAATGAGGGAGCGCACGTTTGGGTGGACGGTCGAGATGCAAATCAAGTCGGCGGCCTTGGGGCTGCGGCTCATGGAAATCCCCGTCAGTTATCGACCGCGCATCGGCAGATCGAAGATCACTGGAACGATCCGCGGCTCTTTCTATGCCGGCTCAACCATCCTGATCCTCATTGCGCGTTCAGCATTCTTGCCGGAGTCGAAGGGACAAAAATCTTGAACGGACCCGTGTGCAACACGTGCGTGCCTTACAGTGGGTTGAACAGCAATTTGATGAGGCTGGTGTGCGGCTTCTTGGGAGATTCCGGTTTCTTGGCCGGTTGCTGCCGGGCGGTGCGCCGTGCGGGAGATGCGTAGCGGACGCCAATCTGGGCCCCCTGACGCCACATCACCTGACAGTCAATCTCAAGCCGATCGGCGGGCATGAAGAGCGTGAAGTCATCTGGAACGCGGTCGCGGGTCATGCTGCCCCCCCGCTGGACAACCAATTCCAACCGGGCTCCGGTGGAGGACGTGTCGCGGATGGTGCAGGTGAGCGGCGTTGGCAGCGACTGGTGCATGATGTGAGCGCCGAGCCGCGACGTCGTGCGGCGGGCCCAGCGGGCGTCGCTGTCTGTCGCGGCATCCGACTGCACAGTCACCGGCACGGGCTCAGGGGTTGGCGGCGTCTCATTTTCATCGGCGTACGCCGGCGGCGCGTCGATGGACGCGGTCTCGTGGGCCGCTGATTCAGCGGGCGCGGCGGTCGGCCGAAAGCTCGTCTGCGCGTGCAGCGGCGCTGCTGAATGACTGACGAGTGGAGCGACCTCCGGCATGCCGGCCGGCCGGCGCACAATCGTCGGCTGGCGAAGCGTCGTGCGCTGGCCGAAAGACGGAATTTTGGAATGCATCTCCCACCTCGATGCGGTGTCGCTTTTCCCCGTTATAGGGGGCGGCCATTGCGAGATGGTTTTCGAACTTAAGACAATTTTATCAATCGGCCGGTTTTTCAACGCCTCCGGACTAATTTTAAGATTGTTGCTGTTGCGCCGCCTCTGCCTTGAGTTCCTTTTTGGAAAGCTTTCCGATCATCGTTTTGGGCAAACTGTCGCGAAACTCGATTGCGGCCGGCATTTCGATTTTTGAAAGCTTTACTTCCAGATGCCGATGAATGTCTTCGGCGGTGGCGGTGTGCCCCGGGCGTAGTTTGATGAAGGCTTTGGGGGCCTCGCCTCGATACTTGTCGGGGATGCCAATCACGGTCACCTCTTCGACGGCGGGATGTTGGTAAATCGCTTCTTCGACGCGGCGCGGGTAGACGTTGTAGCCCGAGCAAATAATGAGATCTTTGATGCGGTCGACGATTTTAAAAAAGCCACTCTCTTCCATGATCGCCACGTCGCCGGTGCGCAAGAAGTCGCCCGTGAACTGGTTCGCCGTTTCCTCGGGCTTCTTCCAATAGCCGCGCATCACCTGCGGCCCCTTCACGCAGAGTTCGCCGCGTTCGCCTTGGGCCACGACAACGGAAGGGTCGGCTAGGCTGCGCAACGAAATGATGGTTCCGGGGAGGGGCAGGCCGATCGATCCGGGCGGTGGATCACCTTCGAGCGGGTTGCAGGTTACGACGGGAGACGCTTCGGACAGACCATAACCCTCCACGAGCTTGCAGGCCGTTGTCGCCTCGAACTTCTGCTTGACTTCCAGGGGCAGCGGCGCGCCCCCCGAAAGGCAGAATTTCAACGACGTTAAATCGAAGGATTTTATTTTGGGGTGATTTTGAATGGCGTTGAACAGCGTTGGAACGCCGGGCATGATTGTCGGCCGGACCTTGGCGATCAGTGCCAAGCCTTCGTCGAGCGTGAAGCGCGGCATCATGACGATTTCGGCCGCTTTTGCGATGCCGAAATTCAGGACGACCGTCATGGCAAACACGTGAAAGAAGGGCAGAACGCCCATGACGCGTTCCTGCCCCTGACCAAGTTCGGGCGCCCACATCATGACCTGACGCGTGTTGCACGTCAGGTTGGCATGCGTGAGCATTGCGCCTTTCGGCGTGCCTGTCGTGCCGCCGGTGTATTGCAGCACGGCGACGTCGTTGAGCGGATCGATGGCGACCGGTTTGGGCTTGGCACCGCGCGGTGCAAGGTTGCTTTCCAGAACAATGCGGTCCGCAACCGGCGATGCCTTGGGTTTGGCGATCTGTTTGCGTTTAAACAGCTTGAAAAGAGTTCCCTTCGGGGACGGCAGTAGGTTTGCAAACGAACAAACAACTGCGCGCCCCAAAACACCCGAACGTAGCAGTGCGTCGACCTTTTCAAACAACACGGCCAGATCGAGCGTCACCATTATTTCGGTTTCGCTATCGCTCACCTGAAACGAAAGTTCCTCCACGGTATAGAGCGGATTGTAATTGACGACGGTGGCGCCCGCCTTAAGGGCTGCATAGTAGTAGATGATGAACGTCGGCGAGTTCGGCAGGAACAGACCGACTTTTGTTCCTTTTGCGACACCAAGCTGCTGCAACCCGGCGGCCGCCCGATCGACCAGAGCCTGCGTTTCGGCGTAGGTTGTTAACCGGCCGAAGAAGTTGGTGCAGGGTCTTTGAGGAAACGTGCGGGCAGCATCGTCAAGCAAGCCGTACACGGGCCCGTCGGGAATGGGCGCGTACCAGTCGACGTTTTTTGGATAACGGCGCAGCCAAGGCTCTGCTGTGGATGTTCCAGCCGCGGCGGTGGGGCCTAAATCGGTCATGTCCTGCCTGCCAATTGGTTGACGCGTAACGATTTTTCATTCGTCAGTCGACGGCATTCCAGGTGTTGCCGGGCGTCCGCCCCGCTGCGTCGGGGCGATGCGGCGCCAAGGCCACTTCTCTCCGCTGCTGAACAATGCTCGAAAGCGTGTCGAAATGTTCGACCAGCGGATCCATTGAACACTTTTTCATGCTTTCGGACTAGACCCGGAGAAGCCCGAATGTCCCGATCGTTGGGGACGAGCGGTATGACGGCTTCTGAATGTTCGCCGGTGACGCGGCCGAACAGAGCAGGGACTGGTATGTCGATGCCGCGGGTTGCAGACTAAAGTCGGCTGGGGTAGCTCGGCTGGACTTGGAATGCCTTTAAGGTTATGTGACGGCCTAGCTTGTTGCGAAATCTGTCGTGACCTAGGAACGGATTAGGGAACCTGTATCCAGCTTCGGCCTTCACTGGGCCAGGGGTGGTGTGGAGAGCGATATGGACGAAGTGGCGACCAAAATCATCGAGATCCTTAAGAAGCACATGAAGGAGCCTCGGGACGACATTTCGCTTTCGACCCAATTGACGGACCTGAAGATCGAGTCACTCGATCTGGCGATGATCGTTTTCGACATCGAAGACACGTTCGGTATCGAGATCCCCTACAACGCCAACGAAGACGTCGAAGACTTCAAGACCGTTGGCTCGGTTGTCGATCGCGTCAAATCGCTGATGGCAGGCGGTCCCGCGGCAGCAGCGAAAGCCTGATGCGCGAGAGCGGTTGACGCCGCTCGCACCGATCGCCCTTCTGATCTGGGCCAGGCTGCAAAGCGCCCTCGTGAGACTGTATCTCTTGCGGTCCGGTATGCACCGGCCAGAGTGTGAGTATTGTCATGGCTGAAGAGAAGCGCGGCCGCCGTGTCGTCATCACCGGCATGGGAGCCGTCACGCCGATCGGCACCACGGTGGACGAATTCTGGGCGGGGTTGCGTGCCGGCAAGTCGGGCGTCAGCGCACTGGGTGGTTTCCCGCTCGAGGATCTGAAAATCCTGATCGCCGCGCAGATCAAGGATTTCGATCACAAGGCCCGACTGAAGCACTTCAAGCGCGACCGGATCATTTCGCTGGCCGATCGCTACTCGTGGTTTGCTGCCGTGGCCGCCGACGAAGCGGTGCGCATGTCGGGCTTGGAAATGCCGATCGCCGATCCGTACCGTTCGGCGTGCATCATCGGATCGGGCGCTGGCGGTCTCGTCACCTTTGAGACCGCCTATCGCGATCTCTTTATTCTGAACAAGCGTGCCACGCATCCGCTGACGCTGCTGCGCATTATCGGCTCATCGGCCGCGGCGCACGTCGGGATCGAGTTCGGGGTCAAGGGTCCGACCTTTGCGACCTGTTCGGCCTGTTCGACGGCAACGCATGCCATCGGAATTGCGCGCGACTACATCCAACATGGACTGGTTGATGTGGCCATCGCCGGGGCCTCGGAGAGCGTGATCAATTACGGCACGATGAAAGCCTGGCAGGCGCTGCACGTTCTGTCTCCGGAAGGCTGTTTCCCGTTCTCGAAAAGGCGGAACGGGACGGTGCTCGGCGAAGGCGCCGGCATCTTCGTGATGGAAAGTCTCGAGCACGCACAGGCGCGCGGTGCCACTATTCTCGCCGAACTCGTGGGCTATGGCATGGCTTCCGATAGCCAAGACATGGTCAAGCCAACCATCGAGGGCCCGAGCGTTGCGATGCAGAATGCTCTCGATGACGCGCGTCTCGCACCGTCCAGCATTCAGTACCTCAATGCCCACGGTACGGCGACGATGGACAACGACATCAACGAGACGCGGGCAATCAAGAACGTCTTTGGCGACCATGCGGCCAAGCTTGCGATCTCGTCGACAAAATCCATGCACGGGCATCCGCTCGGTGCTGGCGGCGGGATCGAAGCGGTCGCGTGCATCAAAGCGATGCAGGAGAATTGGGTGCCGCCCACGATCGGGCTCGATGAGCCAGGCGAGGGTTGTGATCTTGACTACGTTCCCAACGTCGGCCGCGACCTTGATGTCACCTATGCCATGTCGAACTCCTTCGCCTTCGGTGGTCTCAACGCAGTTCTGATCTTTGGCCCTCCGCCAGTCTGAGGTTGTCAGGGCCCTTGTAGACCGGTGCGGGCGATGAGAGACTAGGCAGATTAGATCCTGTCATTCGGGGTCCGCCGGAGGATATATGCGTCAGGTCGTGATCCACGCCGGCGACGTCTCTATTCGAGCCCGCTTGCTCGACACGCCCACCGCCGATGAAATATGGCGTTGCCTGCCCCTACATGGATCGGCGCGGACATGGGGACCGGAGATCTATTTCCACACCTCAGTTCAGGCCGAGGCAGAGCCCGAAGCCCGCGATATCGTCAGCCTGGGAGAGATCGTCTTCTGGCCTGCCGGTGATGCGATTGCGATCGCGTTCGGTCCCACGCCGCTGTCGCGGAACGGGGAGTTGCGCCTTGCCGCGCCTTGCAACATCTGGGCAATGGCACTCGATGACGTGGCTACGCTGCGCTCCGTCCATGCTGGTGAGGCCATTTCGATTTCGATGGCGACCTGACGCGGTGTCCTTCAAGCGCCGGCACGCGACGCACCAAACAGATCTGGCAGACGTTCAGCGAGCAGTCGCGCCAACTCGGTCTGAGGGTTCTCGTTCAGCGGCACGACTTCGCGCAGTGCCGAAGCGTATCGTTCGGCGGTGATGTCGGCCAAGCCAATCTCGCGGCACAGGTTGCGGCCTTCCAGCCAGCGACGGTATTCGTTTTCTTTAGGTGGCAGTTGCAGAGCTTTCGGCCGCAACGCCACGACCGGGCGCCGCATCCAAATACCTTCGGAAATCATGGCGCTCGAGTCCGATGTCACTGCGATGGCGCCGCTGGCCTCGAACAGCGCACCCAGCGTGCCCGATCCGGCATTGCGGACGTCGATGAAGTGCTTGATTGGCCCGTTGGGTTTGCCGGCGAGAGCTACACAACGCTGACTGATGGCATCCGGCGTGCGCCGGGAATTGGATACGATCCACGCCATCCCCAGCCGAAGCCGCGTTTCCTCGAGAAAGGCAAAGAGCTGCGACCAGTCTCGATCCGAGTAGCGCGCGTCGCCTGACGGGCCGCCGATCAGGAGACCCGATACTTTGGGCAGACGGCGATGATCCAGGTCTGGGACGGGCAGCGTGGCGGGGTCAGCAGGGGCGGGCTTCAGGATGCGGACCTGGTTCGCGGCCGGGCGGTCCGTCGTGTAGCAATTGAGAGCCAACGTGAAGTCGGTCGGCGAAAATCGTCGCAGAGAACCAAAGAACACATTGGGTTTACCGGTGAGGCGCGCTGCCGCGATGTTGGGGGGCAGCGTATCGCCGCCCGCGGACACGATAACGTCGATATCTTCAAGGCCGTCAGGATCGATGGCGTAGAATGTTTTGAGCAGGAACGATGACGATACGTTTTTAGCCGTTATCCATGCCAATGCGGCATTGGGGACGAGCGTTGGCCGCCGGATCGAGATGGTGGTGACCACCACCGGCCTCGAACGGCGGACGGCCTCGACAATAGCTTCAGCGCAACGGAAATGCCCCGGCTTGCCGTCGCTCAACAACAGGGCGCGCACGTTGGGCAGGGGGAACTCCTCGGTCGACGACTGGCGGCCCGATATTGATCGGTCAACATTGTCGGGGCGACCTTGTCCGGTCGACCGGGCGACATCATGGCCGATGAGCCTCAATGCCAGACACACGTCGCGGCGAGACCGTTCAGGCCTAGTTCAAAGTGAGCGGTAGAACCACAGGCACGCCAGCCCCATGACGGCGGCCACTGCGGCAGCTAGCCCGAGATGCGTCGAACGTCTCTTGCGGCGCAGGAGACGGGACTTCGTGCGGCTCACTTGCAGTTGTTCGATGATAGGTTCAGCGCCGTCGGCGTCGAAAACCTTGGAGTAGGCGACGGGCAGTGCGGTGATCGTCAGATCGACGGCCGCGTCAATGGCGCTGCAAAGGGTGTCCTCATCCACCTCATAATCTTCCGCTGCGGTCGAGCGCCGAGCCCAGTCATCGACGAGCTTGCGGGTTGTCGCGGTGTTACGAAAATAGATCGTGTTCGCAGAGGGCCGGAGCCATGTCCGCCCCCGTTTATTGACGCGGAACAGCCGGATCGCGATGTCTGTTGTGATGGTATCAAAAATCACAGGGGGTTTGCGCAAGCGCGCGTCGGCGTCGAGGTAAAGGATGTCCCGATCGGGGAACTTTGAAAGGCATTCGGCGATGAAATTGGCCTTGAGGCGTGTGTTGGCTTCCCAAGTGCCGGCGGGTTTGACTTCGCTCACATGGTATTCGAGCCCGAACCTGTCCAAGCTCTCCGCCAATCCGGCCGCAATGGGCGCATAGTCGGGAGTATGAAAAGCACAGACGATATAGGGCTTGGTCGCAATCTTGCGCGCTGCGTTGTCCATCGTGATCCGAACACAACCTTGAAATAAGTGGCCATGATGCGTTGTCTAACGTGAATAAACTTGATGCGTGGTACTGAAAATAAACCTTTCGCGCGTGGTTTCCGGTGATCCTCCCTTTCTGTCCTAAGATCGACCCCACGGTCAAACAAATCTACTTTGGCTTGAAAAACAAGTGCGATGCGGTCGGTCGGTCGGCTGGCGGGCGTGTGATCTCGATGGGGCGTCGCCAGCGCCGGTGACCTTGGCGCGGCGGACTTGCGCGCGCCGATTGCGATGGCGGGTGTCATCGCTTAGCACCGGATTTCCAGCCCAGCCAGAAAGGAACGGTAAGTCTGCGCAATGCCAACTTCTAGAGAGATCTGCGGCGTCCAACCCAGCCGGGCCAATTTTGCCCCGCTCATCAGCTTGCGCGGCGTTCCGTCTGGCTTCCTGGCATCAAAGTCGATCTGGCCTGTAAAGCCGACAACGCGCGCCACGAGCAGCGCCAGATCCCGAATGCTCAAGTCGCTGCCCGAGCCAACGTTGATATGCTCATCCTCTGAATAATGCGTCATGATGTGGATCAGTGCATCGGCGCAATCATCGGCGTGCAGGAATTCGCGCAGCGGCATACCGGTTCCCCACACCGAAAAAGATGGCGCACCGCTCACTTTTGCCTCGTGCGCCTTTCGAATGAGTGCCGGCAAGACGTGGCTATTGGCTAAATCAAAGTTGTCGCCGGGGCCGTAGAGGTTTGTCGGCATGGCCGAGATGTAATCGCAGCCGTGCTGGCGCCGATAGGCCTGTGTCAGCTTGATGCCCGCAATCTTGGCGATCGCGTACCACTCGTTGGTTTCTTCAAGGGGCCCGGTCAGAAGCGTGTCTTCCAAGATCGGCTGGGGTGCGAGCCTCGGATAGATGCAGGACGATCCCAAAAACAGCATCTTTTCCACGCCGGAGTTGTGGGCTGCGCGCGTGACATTGGCGGCGATCATCAGGTTGTCGTAGAGAAAATCGGCGGGATATGTGGAATTGGCAAGAATGCCACCCACCTTGGCCGCGGCCATGAAGACGGCCTGTGGTTTTGTGAGATCAAAGAAGCGTTCGACCTGATCTTGGCGCATGAGATCGGTCTCCCGCCGATCGACTGTCACAACGCGACAGGACTCTCTGGCGAGGCGCCGAACGATGGCCGCGCCGACCATCCCGCGGTGACCTGCAACAAAAACCCGCTTGCCTTCGAGAGAATATGGAATCACGCCACGTCTCTTGTCATTGGCCACTCAACGCGCTTGCCTGTCCTGACGCCACGCTTCATTGCCGATTTCCTTGATGTCGCTTGCGACCATCTCGGCGACCAGGTCCTTGAAGGACGTCGTGTGCTGCCACCCCAGTTTGGCGCGCGCCTTGGACGGATCGCCGAGAAGTTGATCCACTTCGGTTGGCCGGAAGTAGCGAGGGTCGATGCACACCAGAGCCGCTCCTGATGATGCGTCGATTCCCTGCTCATCGACACCCTGGCCCTTCCAGACAATTGTGCGTCCGACCTCGGCGAACGCGAGTTCGACGAATTCACGCACGGAATGCATTTCGCCGGTTGCCAGCACGTAGTCGTCGCCGTGCGACTGCTGCAGGATGCGCCACATCCCGTCCACGTAGTCGCGGGCATGGCCCCAATCGCGCTGGGCATCGAGGTTGCCAAGGTAAAGCTTGTCTTGCAGGCCGCGATCGATGGCGGCGACCGCGCGTGTGATTTTGCGCGTGACGAAGGTTTCGCCGCGTGTTGGGCCTTCGTGATTGAACAAAATTCCGTTTGAGGCATGCATGCCGTAGGCTTCGCGGTAGTTGACCGTGATCCAGTAGGCGTAGAGTTTCGCGGCCGCATAGGGCGAACGGGGATAGAAGGGCGTCGTCTCTTTCTGCGGGATTTCCTGAACCTTGCCATACAATTCGGACGTCGAAGCCTGATAGAATCGTGTCGTGCCTCCAATGCCGAGAATACGGAGTGCTTCGAGAAGCCGGAGCGTGCCGAGCGCATCGGAATTGGCGGTGTACTCCGGTGTCTCAAAGCTGACCTGCACATGGCTTTGAGCGGCGAGGTTGTAGATTTCGTCGGGCTGCGTTTCCTGGACTATGCGGATCAGGTTCGTCGCGTCCGTCAGGTCGCCGTAATGCATGAAGAACCGCGAGTCATTCTCGTGGGGGTCCACATACAGGTGATCGACGCGCGCGGTATTGAAGGATGACGAGCGGCGCTTGATGCCGTGAACGACGTAGCCTTTGCCAAGCAGAAGTTCGGCGAGATATGCGCCGTCCTGGCCGGTCACCCCAGTGATCAATGCGGTCTTGGGTTTCAAATCAAATCTCATACGTTGTGGGACGCGTTAGGGCGCTTCAGCGATGTCTCAAAAGCACGCGATGGGAGGGCTTGTCAGGGATACTCCATCATCTACCTTCATCAATCAAACGCTTCGACTTCATTGTTCTGCGGCGATCGAGGCGGCGGTGATTGAGGTTGCGAATAAACCAGAACGGCCCCTTCCGCGCGTGACGTTCTTTTCTCACCCACCGGTGATGGTGTCGCAGATAGTACAGGTAGGGTTCCAATTCATTGAAGCCGCCTGGCCCGCACGACACCGGTTCGGCGTGAATTGACTGCCAGAGCTTCAGATGGACGCCACGCGCAAGAACTTGCAGCGGAACATTGTCGACATCCTTGAACTGATCCAAAACCTCCGACAACAGTCCACCGGGTTTTGCCCGGGCAAGCCGCATCAGTTCACGCCGGAACAACTCACCGTTGCGAAGATAGACTTCTGGCTTGCGGTTGCGTTCATGTTCAAGGTGCGAAAGCAGAGGCAACATGCACTGCCGCACCGGCAATCCGTTTGCCAAGAATACGCAGGGAAACCAGAAATCCCACCACAAGTCTCCGAGACGAAAGGCGTAGCTCGCATCGATGTCGGCAATGATGGAGTCGGGCAACTGGCGGAAGAAGAACGCATCGAACCCACCAATAGGATTTGTAATAAACGACTGATCTACAGGATTGATATCAATGCGTTCAGCGAGAATCAGGCTGTCACGCGACTGGTCGAGGAGATGACGTGTCAGGTCCGCAAACGGATACAGCGCGCAGTCCGAGTTTATGATCCCCATAAGCAAGCTTGTGCTGGAACCTGCGACGCGAACCATGTCGCGGATCAATGGTGGACCGGAATAGGGGATCTCTTCGACCTGCAATGCGAGCCCGAGTTCGCGCACCACTTTGGCTTCTGCCGGAGAATTGACCGAGATGATCGAGAACCCAGCAGCCGACCAGGACTCGACGCACTGCCGTGTGTACTCCGTCCCGACTTCGACCTTGCCTCTGTAGCGGACGATGCCAGGCTGAACGGATGTGACAAGTGTGGCGATTGCGCTGGTTGGACTGGCAGGCATCTTCGACCCTGTTCGCACCTTGCCGTGGGATGCAGCGGCGATTACGTCCACGCGGAGCGGAGTTTTTGTGAGGGCTGACTAGAGCACACGACTTGGTAATGCGTCCAGGCTTAGCTCACGTTCGCGTGACGACAAAGATGAAAAGCGCAGCAAGAAGCGCTCTGGCGCTTGTGAGCTTGCTAAGACAGTGCGATTTCTGCGCGCGATCCACACGGCCTGAGAGGATGATTGCGGTGGTTAAATCGAACTAATAGAGCCAAGGCTGAACTAAAGCACGAAGCCGTCCAAGAGACGTTTCGACATCCACGCGGTGTAGGATTTAGCGGGGCCAGCGTCGTGTCGCGCGGTTTTATGCTCGCGGATACCAGCATGGCGGAAGGGAAAAATCTGCATATGCAGGGACATTCGGTGCGTCCAGCGGATGCGGATATGCAGTAATCCTCTTTAATAGTTTTGAATCATTTACAAAGCGGTCATTTCTCAGAAAAGTGAATTCCATAACTCTCGGAATTTCGTAGATTCCGTTTTTGACAGACCCGCAGCAGTTGTTGGGGTGAATGTGAACTACCGAAAAGTCGTTTAGTATTTTTTTAAAAGTAAGATTTATTAGACGAAAGCCGTCGGGCGTTAATAGCTTTTCCATGTCGTGAAATTCTATTGCCATAATTCTAAATTTCTTTAATGTTGATCGGCTTGCTCCACAAATTGCGTCGAATTCAGAACCTTCAATATCCATTTGCAAGATCAAATTATGCGCCTCTGGCGCGTTCATGCCTACCCATGTGTCGAGAGATTTAAAATTAGGCTCATCGACAACGCCAATAAATGTGCTCTCGAACGCAAGAAGTGGATTTATTTCTGGAATTGATTTAACGGAGGCATCAGCCATAAAGCTTTTTATATTTCGTTCTGCTAGATCTAATTCAAAGTCATAGACATTCGAAACTCCGGGTGAAAAACACGCTTCTATCCCACAAAGATCATCTGGAATTAAGTAACCCCCATCGCCCGGCCCGCCGATCCGAACGATTGGCAGCCCGCATTCGACGGCATGAGCGGCTTTCAAAAATCCTTCGAGTTGGTCGATGTGCTCAATCGGCTCAATCTTTGGCACATTAGCTTTCTCTGGCGCATTGGCTTTACCCAATAATTCAACTGCAGATTTAAGTTCTTGGGTTTCACGACGCAGGGCATAAATGTGCCGCTTGGTCGCGGGTAGACCATTTCTTATTGCTTGAAATAACCGTTTTGCGGTGAGTGATATTTTAAATTTGGCGTTCTGAGAGGATGTCATATCTGGTTGTCGACTTTGGGTGCGAGAGAAAATTAGAGAACATATCGCAGTACGATGACTGGTACGTACGAAATTAGGTCTTCAGTCTTTCCACGGGTTGGATACTTCCATTCTGCGCCGCCTCCGTCTGGCCAACCGTTCCCGGTTTTTGTTGCGAAGCGTTTGCTCCAGCCACCTTAACAGTGTGGTCGGCTTTCGGATTGAAACTTCGACCTTAGGTTTTTGGTCATATAGTCGCTGGCCTTTTTTGGCGGGATGGAGGTAGGCTTGAGTGGCAGCGTCACGGATTCTGCACAACATTATCTCCAAGAAATGAGCTTCCTCTCCGACGTCGTATAGGAAGACGGGTACGCAGGCCGATGAAGACCAGACATAGTCGCCAATGCTAGGAATTTTTATCACTGAATTAGGGCTCTCATCAACGATCGATGAAACGAGAGCTTTGAATGATTGGGGGCTGTTTTGGGATATTGGTAGTGTATTCAATTCACTGCGAACAATTTTAGCGTTTTGATGCCACTTTTCTTGATCCCATCGGCGCGGGTGATCGAGGTGCGTCAAAATTGGAAGAGCGATGCGCCCGACGTTATGACCGTCCGCGATAACACGACACGGAAACCAATAGTCCCACATTGGATCACCTATTCGAAACGCATGCGACTGCGTGAGACATGTAGTCCAATCGATTGCGTGGGATTTGAAAAAAAAGCCATCGTATCCGCCGCAAGCGGGAGGGAACGGCTTGCCCGTATTTGCGTCGATGTCTAACCTTTCGGCTAGAAGCAGACGGTCGCTAGTCTTTTCAATGAGCCGATCGATGAGAGACGGCAGGGCTATCAATCCGCAGTCCGAATTCACTATTCCACAGAGTTCCGTTGAAGAAGCCTCTGCGGCGCGAACCACGTCTCCAACGAAAGGTAGTCCTGCGTAGTCCAGTGCTCTGATCTCTATGGGCAGCCCTAAGCGCTCAAGTTCTTTGGCCTCTTCTTCCGGATTGAGAGAAATCACATGAAAGCCAGCGGCCTGCCAAGAGGTCAGGCATTCCATTAAATATGCTGGACCGACTTCGATTTGTCCGCGCTGTCTTTTCAACCGCGATGGAACAGATGTTACAATGGTCGCGCGATGAGGCATTGTGTGTGTCTACTCGATCTTAAATCTGGAAAATTCTGTGTCGGCCATTAGGTCACGATGGACGGGCAAAGACGGCGTCGAATTGGAGCATTTGTCCAGTAGCGTCGTTGGAAAACCCAGGTGTCATGCTCCGTAATAGAAAGCCTTTATTTGTGTATTATGGTGGGCCCGCCAGGACTCGAACCTGGAACCAGGCGGTTATGAGCCGCCAGCTCTAACCGTTGAGCTACGAGCCCTTAGCCAAAGTCGCCCCCCTCTACACCATTTTGCCCGCCGTCCCGCAAGCGCCTCGCGCGGCCGCCCTTGTCAGTGCAGCTTCTGCAAATCGTAGATGCGCGCGTAGGCCGCGCCTTGTCCGATGAGATCGCGGTGGGTGCCGGTTTCGGCGATGCGCCCGTTGTCCAGCACGAGGATCTGGTCCGCGCCGACAACGGTCGCCAGCCGGTGGGCGATGACGATCGTCGTGCGGCCCTTGGAGAGCTTGTCCAGCGACTGGCGCAGCGCCAGTTCCGTTTCGCTGTCCAGCGCCGAGGTCGGCTCGTCGAGCAGCACGATCGGGGCGTCCTTGAGGAAGGCGCGGGCGATGGAGATGCGCTGGCGCTGGCCGCCGGACAGGCGCGAGCCGAGTTCGCCGACGGGGGTGTCGTAGCCGGCGGGCAGGCCGGCGATGAATTCGTGGATCTGGGCGTTCTTGGCGGCCGCGACGACGTCTTCCATGGTCCGTTCGGTCATGCCGGCGAGCAGGTTGTCCTTGATCGTGCCCTGGAAGAGGAAGGTGTCCTGGCTGACGAAGGAGATGTGCCGGCGCAGGCTGCGCAGGGATACGGCGCCGATGTCCTGGCCGTCGATGCGGATCGTGCCGGACGTCGGGTTCCAGAAGCGCTGGATGAGGCTGACCGTCGTTGACTTGCCGCTGCCCGAGAGGCCGACCAGCGCGGTCGTTTTGCCGCCGGGCGCGGTGAACGAGATGCCTTTCAGCACGTCGCCGGCGTCGCCGTAGCTGAATGTCACCTGCTCCAATTCGACCGTTCCGTCGCCGACCTGCAGCTCGGGCATGCCGGGTGGGTCGCGCTCGGTTGGCGGCAGGTCGAGGATCTCGTAGATCATGCTGGCGCCGGTGGCGCTGGCGATCATCTGGCCCTGGACGCGGGCGAGACGCCGCGCGGGTTCGGCCGCCATCAGCAACGCGGTGACGAAGGCGAAGAAGGACCCGGGCGGATTGCCGTCGGCGCTGAGGCGATAACCGGCATAGAAAATGACAAGCGCGACGGCGGCGCCAGAGAAAATTTCCATCAAGGGCGCGATGCTGGCCTGGATGGCGGTCATGCGGTTGCTCATGCGGCGAATTCCGTCGACCGAATGCGAAATGTTTTGCTCAAGCCGTTCTTCAAGCTGAAACGACTTGACGGTTTGCACGCCTTGCACGGTGTCACGGACGGTGGAGATCACGTCGGCGTTGGAGGTAAACGAGCTGCGGGCCACCGAATGGATCTTCTGCGTCAGCTTCTTCACGCTCAGGAAGGCCAAAGGGCCGACGGCGAAAACGATGAGGAACATCGTGAAGTCCTGGCTCAGCATGACGGCCAGAAGACCGATCAGGGTCATGGCATCGCGGCCGAGGCTGAGGGTGATCTGGTTGAGCAGATCGCGCATGGAGCCGACGTTAACCGTCATGCGCGTGATCAGGTCGCCGGAAGGATAGGTTTTGAAGAATTGAGCATCTTGCGTCAGTATCTGGCGATAGAG
Organism: Hyphomicrobium sp.; assembly: GCA_022844105.1. Lineage (GTDB taxonomy): Bacteria > Pseudomonadota > Alphaproteobacteria > Rhizobiales > Hyphomicrobiaceae > JAGVSR01. The sequence goes on from JALHMJ010000001.1 coordinate 223,337, forward strand.
TTTCGCCTGTGTTTCGGCGACGATACGGTTACCGACGCGGCTCAAAACGACTTCGCCGGCATAGGTCGCCAGACCGCGGACGATGAAGATGACGACGATGGCCAGCGGGATCAGCAGCATCGCCGTCTGATCCTTGTCGACAAAGATTTTGTTGATCACGTCCTTCATGATCCACGCGGCGAAAGCCGTGCAGGCGCCGGCGAGGGACAAAAATCCGATCGCCATGGCATAGCGCGGCCAGAAGCGCGACCCGTCCTCGCGCAGGATACGCTTCAATATCGGCCAGAGGTCTTGCTTGTTTGCCGCCATTCCAAGCCCTTCATTCCGGGGTGCGGTTCCGGTTCCATACCCCGCAGCTCAGCCAGGAGCACACGGACCACAGTCCGCCGGGGAGTTCAAGGCGATGAATGGTCATTTTAGAGTTTGCGCGACCGGGCATCTTAGATTGCGCGACCGACACCCCTTCGGGGAGCCGGCCGGTCGCGGAAGGTTTTTGATTGCGCGACCGACACCCCTTCGGGGAGCCGGCCGGTCGCGGAAGGTTTTTTGATTGCGCGACCGACACCCCTTTCGGGGAGCCGGCCGGTCGCGGAAGGTTTTTGATTGCGCGACCGACACCCCTTCGGGGAGCCGGCCGGTCGCGCGGTCGTAAACGTCATGATTCGGCCGGGAAAATTCGCAAACTCGGCAAACTTGACGACAATTGGCACGCGCAAGGCAAGGATCTATCTCGATGACCGCATTCCGGTGCAGAATTCGTATGCTGTTTGTGGCTGTGACGGCGGCCATTGCTGTCACGCAACCCGCCACCGCCGAGGACTCACGTATGGACCGTAGCATTACCGTATCTGCAACCGGAACGGCCGCGGCCGTGCCCGACGCCGCACGTGTTCAAACGGGTGTGGTCACAGAAGGCAAGACGGCGCGGGAGGCGTTATCGGAAAACAACGCGGCGATGGAAAAGCTGGTGGCCGGTCTCAAGCAGAGCGGCATCGAGGCGAAAGACATTCAGACGTCGGGGTTCAACCTCAACCCGCGTTACACCAATCCGCGCGACGGACAGCCGCCCATCATCGACGGTTATCAGGCCTCGAACAGCGTCGAGGTGCGCGTTGGCAATCTGGATTCGCTGGGGGAAATCCTGGACAAGCTCGTATCGCTCGGCGCCAACCAGATGAACGGCATCACGTTTGAGGTCACCGCGGCCGAGACACTGCGTGATGAAGCCCGCAAGGCTGCCATCGCCAACGCGCGCAGGCGGGCGGAGCTTTATGCGGCGGCTGCGGGTGCGAAGGTCGGAAAAGTCATGGCGATCAATGAAGGTGGCGCGCCGGAGTCGCGGCCGTTTTTCAAGGCCGGGCGCGCGGCCGCCGCGATGGAGGCTGTGCCCATCGAGCGAGGCACCCAGTCTCTCGACGCCAATGTCACCGTGACGTGGGAACTCGAATAGAGTCTTCGCGTAACGAAGCGATCTCGACCGCTGACAGAAGAGGTTGCGCACCTGGCTGCGCCGTCCAATCGGCGTAGTTACGCATTTCGCCGGTCGTGCGCACGCGATGCAGCCGTTCCAGGTCGATCGTCGCGGTGACCCACGCCGGTTGGCTGAGCGGACCCTCGGCAAGGACACCCGTATCGGAGACGCCGTGTTCGGAGGGCACAAAAATTCCGGCGGAGCCTTCGTTGCGATCGACGGCGGGAGACCAGAGCGCATCGCCGACCGTGGGGCTCTGGACCGTAACGATGCTATTCTCGAGTGCGCGCGCCATGCATCCGGTGCGGACCCGGTGGAACCCTGAGACGCGTTCCGTGCACGAGGGCACGAGTACGACTTCGGCGCCGGCTTCGGACAAGGCGCGGCCGAGCAGCGGGAATTCGCTATCGTAGCAGATCAGGATTGCGATCTTGCCAAGGTACGTGTCGAAGACGCGGAGCGGCCCGCCACCCGAAATTCCCCAATTGCGCTCAAACGGCGTCATGACGATTTTTTCCTGCTCGCCGACGAGGCCGTGGGGCGTCACGAGTTGGGCCGCGTTGACGAAGCGGCCATCGGATTTGAGCACGGGGCCTGAGCCAACCAGAATGTGGACGTCGTTTTCGCGCGCAAGATCGAGATGGAACGCCACCCTTGAGGCAGCGAGTTCTGCAACGGTGTGCAGTGTTTTTTGCAGGTCGGAATAGACTTCCGGGCCGAAGCAGGCAGCCTGCTCGATCGCCGCATATTCGGGAAACACCAACAGACTGGCACCGGTCGCCGCGCCCTGTGCAACCCATGTCGACATGTTCTCTTCCCACGCATCGAGGCTGGACGGTTGCCCGATGGGGTATTGAGCGCTGGCAATTGTGAGCGGGGCGCGTGACAAAATCAAAGACCCTTCATCCAGAATTGCATGCGGTGGGTTGTTTCCAGAGGTTGATCGATATCTTTCCAGTCGTAGGTCGCGAAGATGTCGACCGGCGCATAGCCGCGTTTTGTCCAGAACCCATCGAGGGGCGCATAATCGGCCGGTTTCAGAGGGTGATCGTCGGGCCGGACGACGCGGCAGAAAGTCGAATGCGTAAAGCCGCCGAGAGCATGGGCCTGTGCTTCACGGCCATCAAAGAACGCATGGCCTAAGCCATAGCCGCGGTGACTTTTCAGGAGCACGCTCTCGCCGCAGTAGAAAATCTTCGCAATGTTGAAACCTGCCGCGCGGAACGGTTCGCCAAACTCGTCGGCGTGCTCGATCATTGGAGCGCCCGTGGATGCGCCGATCATCTCGTTGCCGTCATAGGCGGCGATGACGACGGCACCCTTGGCGGCGGCAAAGTTCGCCAGATATTTTTCTTCGTAGTCGAGTGTGCCGTCGTAGAGATAGGGCCAGTCGCGGAAGACGACAATGCGCAGCCGGGCAAGATCGGGCAGGATCGGTATGATCTCTGCCCCTGTCAGCGACCGGACGTCGAGTTTTTTCTTCTCCACCGCGGTCTCCCTAGGCTGACCATGTCTCAGCCGGCGACCTGCGTGATCCAGTCGGTCAGATTGTAGTACGTCGTGACGCGCGCAATCTTACCGTCGCGGATGGCAAAGAACGTGCCGGCCGGCAGAACATAAGTCTGGCCCTTGGCGGGGGGGAGGCCTTCGTCGGTGTTCTTATAGACACCGTGCACGTTGAACTCGGCCGAAGCGCGGGCGCCGTCCTTCGACACCATCACGACGATGTCCTTCAGTTCTTCCTTATAATTGTGGTCCATGCGTGCGTTAAACGCACGGAACTTTTCTTTGCTTTCGCGGCGCTCGCCCTGGTTGACGTCGTGGATGACATCCTCGGTCAGGAAGTCGAGCATGGTGTTCGTGTCGCCGCGGTTAAAGGCTGCGTAGTAGTCGCGGATGAGGGCGGCGGTGGCGGTGCGGGCGGCGCTCTCGGCGGACGTTTCGGTCATGGTTGCTCCAGGCGGTTCGGGATCGGGGACGGACGACTGCGGATTGAGGCCTGATTAGCAGGTTCGCCCTGCGAGACAAGACCCGGCTCTGCGGCCGGTGAACGCGGCGTTTGCAGGCGTCTCAGCTGCCGCATGGAACCGTTCGTCGGTTCCCGGCCGAAACTATATTGATTTGCATCACAGTCGGAGCCCGGGCTGAGGCGTTTAATCTTCTCCAATGTCAGTGAGGAGACGACAATGAAAATCAAAAAAGGCATGTGGGTCGTTGTTGCCGACGGCGCGCGGGGGCTCGTTCTCATCAACGAGGGCGATGCACTGGAGCCGGCGTTGAAGGTCGTCCGGGTTTACGAGCAGGACAACCCCAAGACCAGCGAGCAGGGCCGCGACCGGCCGGCGCGGTCCTTCCAGTCGTTCAGTGACAGCCGATCCGCCGTGGCCACGCCCGATCTGCATCGGCGCGCTGAGGATCGCTTTGTGGATCAGATCGTGGCCGATCTTGCGAAGGACGCATCGGCAGGACTGTTTGAAGAACTCGTCATCGTGGCGCCGCCGGTGGCTCTGGGGGAAATGCGCAAGGCCGCGCAAGGTCCGCTGGCAAAGAAGATCGTGGCGACGCTGGACAAGGACCTGACCGCGCACACGGTGCCGGACATTACCGCCGCCGTTGCCAAGGCACTCGAAGGCTGATTATTGCTGTTCCAGTTGACTTGTGGGTTGCGCTCCGGCTTTCGTCTTCGATTGCTGCTGTACGCGCTCCTCGTCACACGCTGCAAGGCGCACGAACGCTAAATTTTCATTGAGCTTTTCGGCAGGTGCGCACAATGGAACGGCGGCCTTGCGTGCGGCCTCAACAATCATGCGTGTCAGTTTTTCCGGAAAGCCGCCGTTATCGCTCAAGTATGCCTCGACATTCCACGCGGCATCTCGTCGACGAAGTTCTTCGGCAGCGGCCCGGGCAGCGGTCTCTTCGTTCAGCATCGCAGAGGCCATAGCCAGGAATGCAAAGTCCAAGGGGTTTGGATTGGGTACCAGTTTGACGAATTTTGCGGATTTTTCGAACGCGCCGCTGAAGAAGTAAACATAGCGAAAGCCTTGATTGTACCAAGCGGGATAGTTCGGATTGAGCCGCAGCGCACGTTCGGCAAGCCCAACAGCTCGTTCGACCTGACCAAGCTGCGGCAAATACCAGGCGATCAGAATTAGAACGTCGGCGTTGCTGGGCGCCAGGGCCTCGGCCCTGGCGAATTGTCGAAGCGCTTTATCTCCAAGCCCTTGGTAGGCGTAGGCATGGCCAAGAACCATTTGGGCCTCGCCGTCGTTTGGATCGAGCTGGACGGCGCTATTGGCAACGTCCACGAGGCGATTCACGTTCGCAGTCGCTTCGCCAATATTCAAGTCGAGTCTATATTCGTACACGTACGACAGGGCGACGTAGGCTCGGGCAAGCTGTGGATCTATTTCAAGTGCTTTCAGGAAGTGTCGCTCAGCGCGTTGCAGACCTTCCTCTGTGATGCCAACGGAGGCGCCGCCATGCTTGGCTTCGGTCCCAAGTAGGTAATGTTCATAGGCCGTCAGCACGCTGGGCGGTTTGCGCCGGACGATCGTTCGCTCTGCCTGGGCAACGGCGCCTTCATAACCCGTGAGAGTCGCAACGATTGAGTCCGTCACCGCGCTTTGAACTTCAAAAATATCGGCGACCGACCGGTTGTAGCGTGTCGACCACACGTTCTCGCCGGATCGGATGTCGATCAATCTTACCGTCACGCGAATCCGATTTCCGGTTGGTTGGATGCTCCCCTGAAGCACGTAGCGCACACCGAGGTCGCGACCTACGCTTCTAACGTCGGCCGTCTTGTTCCGATAAACCTCGGTCGAGTTGCGTGCGATGACGAGCAGGTCCTTGGACTGGGAGAGATCGGTTGTGATGTCCTCAGTCATACCGTCCGCAAGTCGGCGCCATGCTGGATCATCGCCAATGTTCTCGAACGGCATCACGGCCAATGATAGCCTTTCAGATCTTGGCATCATGGCTGGCGTTGGCTGTCGCCACAGGCTCCACCCCACCAATAAAAGAATTACTGCTGAGACAATCGCACTCGAAATCCCGATCGGACGATGCAACGTCGCAAGGCGCGGTGAAGGCTCTGGTTTTGCAGGCTCAGGTGCAGAAAGGCTCGGTCCGCTCTGATCTGTTGGAGGTGAGATAACCTCGATCTGCGGAACGTACGAGCCTTTAGGGATGTCGATGCGGACGGGATTACCCTGTCCTTCGGTGTCGTAGAATTCGCGCAGCTTGTCTCGCAGCCGGGCTGCCTCGACCCTGACGACCGGATCCGTCAGAGGGTCGAAAGATACAGGCTTGTCGAAAACTTCCACGCCAATCGAATAGCCTTTCAGTCTGTCGGCACGGCCTTCAAGCGCTTCAGTAACGATATAGTTGAGAAACCGCTGGCGGCGGTCGGACTGCTCGAACGGACCGCTTTTAACAATCCGAGCAAGTTCATTGCGGATCGTTGCGACCTCGCTTTCACTCCACCGGTGAGGAGAAGAAGCAGCCACGGGTCAACTCCGCCGAGTCAAATTTGCTTGGCCAGCGAGACTGTTGTGGCCGTTGCACACTGTTACATACTAGGCCAGACGGACGTCCGTTGTCATCCATGGCGCGTCGCCTCGAAGTCCTGTTCGGGCTTTGTCGACATGACCAATACTGGATCAACGAGGATCGTCATGAACCCCAAATCACTTGCGACTGTCGTGCTGGTGACCCTTGCCGGCTTGCCTGCCGTCCCCGCCAGAGCTGCTCAATCCATAAATGAAGGCGGTTCAATTGTGTGTGTGACCGACAGGTGGGATGAGAAGGAAATTGAGAAGGGACACAAGCTAGTTAATTCCGCCAACAGATGCGTGCTGGTTCCGGATGACAAGTCCATGCCGAAAGTTACGGAAACCTGCACCGGAAGATACGAGTACATGCCTGACGGCAGTTGGAAGAGCAGCGGCTCGTGCACCGACGCTCTTCCCGGCGGCGACAAGGTCTTTCTCGATTGGGAGGAGGGCTCTCATCTCAAGGAGTACCCCTACAGAAAAACGGGCGGCACCGGCAAATACAAGGGGGCCAGTGGCGGCGGGACCTACTTCTATGAAAATCTGACCGATACCCTTGCCGCCGGCTGGTACAAGGGAAAGTTGATATTGCCCTGACGCTCGCCCGCGCCCGCGGAACGCATCAGCGAATATTTCGGCGCGCGAAGCGTTTTTCGCACGCCGATCCGCGGTTCAGCGTTGTCTTGCGGTCGAAGTTGTGGTGTGCAGCAAACTTTCGAGAGCACGAAATCTGGTGCGAATCAGTTTGACTAAGTTTGTTCAACGGAGTGCCCGCTATGTTTGGCAAATCTTGTGAGGGTCTCTACGGCCCGCATGATGAATTCGGACCGGACAATCCTTCGGTTGACTTCTCGTTGGTCGCCGTAGCATTGGCCAGCTTCGCGGTTGCTATTATCCTTGGAGTGTCGTTGCCAGCCATAGTTTAAGCTTGACGGTTCGGGTTCCCAATCTTTGTGTTCCGGACGTCGGGCGCAAACCTGATTGGATCATTCTCGACGGTTCCGCCGCCACGTGGGGGTCACTCGTCCGTTGACACGACGTAGCGAAACAGTGAATTCGTGCGCTTTCAAAAGTGTGTCGTAACAGCAAGCAAGCGAGGAGCGCGACGTTCTCGCTATTCGATGTTTGGGTTTACTCCGCGTCGGTTTTCTAACCGCATTTGGCCGTTTTGGCAGAATGTCGGACGCCACTCGTTACGTCCCTAGTATGTGCAGAACGATGCGGCGGATGTGGGGGGCGGTGCGATGTTCAAACAGATAAATGCCTTGCCATGTGCCGAGCATCATTCGGCTTGCGTTGAACGGGATGCCGAGCGACGTCAGCGTCAGCGCCGCTTTGACATGGGCCGGCATGTCGTCGGGGCCTTCTGCCGTGTGGGTGAAGAGCTCATCGCCGGCTGGAACAAGTCGACGGAAAAACGCATTAAGATCGCGCCGGACGTCAGGGTCGGCATTTTCCTGGATCAAGAGGGATGCCGAGGTGTGGGCGCAAAAGACAGTGACGAGGCCGGTCGCTAACTCCGACAGCGCTACGCGCCGTTCGATCTCGTTCGTTAATTCGTAGAGCCCGGCCCCGCACGTTTTTACGGTGAATGTCTCGAGTTTTTGACGCATGCTGTTGCCCACACAATCCAAGTGGAACGAAGTTTTCCCATGAGCCGAGCATTCGTCAAGGAGGACACGGGTGAGGGGCTGGATACCCTGCCCGATCGTCCGATCTCCGAGCACCGCAATTTTGTGACTGCCGATGGGTTAGCTGCCATCGAGACGGAGGTCGCTCGGCTCAACCAAGCCTATGCCCAAGCGCAAACTTCGGCCGACCGGGCGCAGTTGCAAAAAGTTGCGCGCGATCTGCGCTATTGGTCCCAGCGACGTCAGTCGGCGGAGGTGATGCCGGAGCCGGGCGGGAGCGGGACGGTTCAATTCGGCTCGCGCGTGACGCTTGTCCGCGACGCTGGCCAGCGGGTTACCTATCGCATCGTGGGTGAAGACGAAGCCGATCCCGCGCAGGGCAGCATCTCGTTTGTCTCGCCGCTGGCGCGAGCGCTGATGGGCAAGGCGGAAGGCGACACCGTCCGGATGGGGCAGGCAGACGCCGAGATCGAAGCCATCCGATAAAAAGACGCCGGACGCTCTTGGCATCCGGCGCCGGAACTCAGCAGGGCCGAGATTGAATTCAATCCTTGGCGCGCTCGACATAGGAGCCGTCCGCCGTCATGACGACGACGCGGGTTCCGGCGCCGATATGCGAGGGAACCATGACGCGGGCGCCGTTCGAGAGCTTCGCGGTCTTGTAGGATGATGAGGCCGTCTGGCCCTTCACGACGGGTTCGGCTTCGACGATCTCGAGGGAAACGCGCTGCGGCAGTTCGATCGAAATCGGGTTGCCCTCGTGAAGGGATACCGAGCAGGTCATGCCTTCCTGCAACCACTGAGCCTGGTCGCCCAGCACGTCGCGCGAGACCGTGATCTGGTCGAAATTTTCCGGCTGCATGAAGTTGTAGCCCATCTCGTCTTCGTAGAGATAATTGTAATCTTTCTCGTCGAGGTAGGCGCGCTCGACCTGATCGGTGGTGCGGTAGCGTTCAACGATTTTGACGCCGTCGGCGATACGCCGTAATTCCAGATGGGTGACCGGCGTGCCTTTGCCGGGGTGAATGTTTTCAGCGTGCATGACGACAGCAAGCCTGCCGTCCAGATCGAGCACGTTGCCCTTGCGCACCGAGCTTGCGATAACCTTGGCCACGAGTGGTCTCCATCAAAGCCGCCCCGTCGGACGCGCCGGAACGGCGCGCGTAGCCAAAAGCCTCGAAGGGCGGGGTGGCGAGCGGGGATTTGTGCGCCTCTCATACTCTATTCGCGGTGAAAAGGCCAAGTGCGGCCGTTCGGCATGACGCCGCGCGCTGTCAAAGGCTGGAAAGTCTAGGAAATATGATCAGAAATTCTCCCTGGTGGAACCGTGACCGCCATGCCGACCGGCGCCCGTTCCTCATCGCGCGAGGCCGGATCAAGGCCGCGATCCGGGCCTGGTTTGAGAGTGAAGGGTTCATCGAAGTCGAACCGCAATGCCTGCAGGTGTCGCCCGGCAACGAAGCGCATTTGCACGCACTCGCCACCGATGTCGTCGGGCCGGATCTCTCGGTCAAGCGGCGGTATCTGCATACGTCGCCGGAGTTTGCCATGAAGAAGCTCTTGGCGGCGGGGGAGGAAAAGATCTTTGCGTTCACGCCCTGCTTTCGCAATCGCGAGCATGGACCTTTACACGCGACCGAGTTCACCATGCTCGAATGGTACCGGGTGGGCGCATCTTACGAAATGGTGATGGACGATGCCGCGCATCTGTTGCGGCTTGCTTGCGCGACGACTGGCCAACGGCTCGTCTCGTGGCGTGGTTCGGTTGCGGTGCCCAAGGGGGCGGCGGATCGGCTGACCGTGGCGGAAGCGTTTTCGCGGTTTGCGGGAATTGACCTACTGGCGACACTCACCGAGGGTGAACCGGACCGGGAGGCCTTGGCCGAGCAGGTCCGGTCGCAGGGTCTCAATGTGCGTCCAGACGACAGCTGGTCGGATCTGTTCGCGCGGGTTCTGGCGGCGAAGATCGAACCGAAGCTGGGCGTCGGACAGCCGCAACTGCTGACCGAGTATCCGGCCGTCGAGGCGGCCTTGGCGCGGCGGACAGATGCGGACAGGCGCGTTGCGGAGCGGTTCGAGCTCTATTGTTGCGGCATCGAGCTGGCCAACGGTTTTGGCGAACTAACCGACGCGGTACAGCAGCGCGCCAACCTTGAGAGCCAAATGGCTCTTAAAGAAGCGATCTATGCTGAACGGTATCCCATCGATGAGGATTTCCTGGCCGCGCTGGCCGAGATGCCGGCGGCATCGGGGTGCGCGCTCGGCTTCGATCGGCTGGTGATGCTCGCGGCTGGAGCAACGCATATCGAGCAGGTTTTATGGACGGGGGCCGCTTGAACTGCCCGCACATGAACTGCAGATGAATTTCCGTTTCAGACGTCATTCAGCCGATCGGGCGCAAATTCGGATCCTGGAGCCGGTGTACGGCTCTCGGAGGTTTATTCATGCGCGAGTTGCTTCGTTCGGGCGCCATTTTGCTGATGGGACTGATCGTCATCGGCGCCGGTATTTTCGTCGCGTTCCACCACGTGGCTCTGGGGTGAGGGTCCTCTTGGTCACATTAGCCCGATGCTGCGACTGATGCGGCTGACGATCAAACGGCGAACATGAAACACATCGCCCAGATGTCGACGATGTTATGTGCACTGGGTATCCGTGCACCGACCGATCCGGTCCCGGTGCAGCCCCGTGCCTCCGACTCTCTCGGTCAGCGTTCTAGACTGAAGAGTAACAGTCGTCTTGAGTCGCCGCTTACAACGGATTTGAGTTATCCCCGTTATCTACAGATTGTCGGCTGCAAGGATCGTTTCAGTGACCTTTGCCACGCTGAGAGTTGACTCAGTTTGATTCGTGGCGCTGATGTTAGCTTGCGGCTTTGGTCGCGGCCTTTTTTGTTCCTCGTTTTGCGGTTCTTCTCCCACTGTACCGTCTGCGTTTGTGTTCCCAGAATCTGTGGTTTTCACAGGCGCTACGATCGGTACAGGAGTCGACGGCATGAGCTCGCTTCGAGCCCTCTTCGTTAATGATGCCTCGCTGGCTGGCCACCACGGGTCCGCACTCGTCAGCAGGCGCGCGCGGGAGTTGGCGAGCGAAGCGGGTATCGAGTTGCAAACCGGATGCGACTGGCCATCGGTCGAAAAGATCCTGTCAAAGCACGCGGCGGATTTTGATTTGGTGATCGTGAACGGCGAAGGCTCGCTGCACGACGACACGAAAACAGCCAAGGCTATTGCGCGCATTGGTTTGTGGATGCAGCGCGAAGATGTCCCCGCCTACTTGATCAATACCAGCGAGGAAAACAACAGCGCCAGGGTTTACCGCGGCATCGCGCAGTTTCGAAAGGTCTTCGTTCGCGACAGCGCCAGCCAGAAATCGCTGAAGCGAGTCGGGATCGCTTCGCACGTTGTCCCGGACCTGACGTTGACTGCGGATCTGCCGCATGCGTCCGGGGGTGAGGATACATTCGTCACGGACTCATGCGAGGCGGACAAGACCGACGCGCTGTTGCGACTTGCAGCGCGTCGTAAAGCCCGCATGATTTCGCTGCGCGCCGCTCCTCCCGTACCTGTAGCCGGGTCGCTGGCCCGGCGCGTGAAGTTCGAGCTGAAACGGCTGGGTAGTCAGTTCATGCCGAGGGGGGCATACGCTTTGCGTTATGCTCACGCGCATCGATCAACGGATGCCTTTGTGAACGTTTTGGCCAGCCAAGCCGGCGGGGTGATTTCGGGCCGCTACCATGGTGTCTGTCTGGCAATGCGTATGCACCTGCCGTTCCTGGCCGTTGTAAGCAACACGTCCAAGAGTTCAGCACTCCTTGCCGACTGCGGGCTTTCACATCGGCTGATCGGGCTCAAAGAGCTGGAAGCGCAATCTGATCCTTTGAAAGTGCCGCCCTTTACGGATGAAGAGCTTCTGGCTCTCGATCTGTTTCTTGCATCCGCCGACCGGAAAGCGCGGCGTATGTTCCGTGCCATTGCGCTCGACGTTCTTGGGCACGAAGTCGACGCCGAACGGGCCGCACGGTCTGTTTTGGCTGCGTAGGCCTGCACGCTGGCGTCGATCGCTCGTTCACGCGCCACAACGTCTTGCCGTCAAAGGGTTCGCGTCCTAGGTAAGGGAACCGGAGACGTTCCCATTGAACCGCCCCCTATTCGAGCTGCCGAGCCGGTCGACGTTCAGGACCGCGGGCGCAAGCTTACGAGATGCTTTGACGCCGACCGTCCGCCTGGGCGTGACGGGCCTGTCGCGGGCCGGCAAAACCGTTTTTATCACGGCACTCGTGCGCAACTTGATGATCGGCGGGCGATTGCCGTTCTTTACCCCCGAGGCTGAAGGACGGCTGCGTGATTGCATTCTGGAGCCGCAGCCCGACGATGCCGTCCCCCGGTTCGATTATGAGGCGCATCTGGGTTCACTGGCCGGCGACCCCGCAGGCTGGCCAGACAGTACGCGGCGCATCTCGGAATTGCGCCTGACGCTCGGGTTCCGACCGCGCGATCTCATTCGCCGGTCGCTCGGCATCGACCGGCTGCATGTCGATATCGTCGACTATCCTGGCGAGTGGCTCATCGACCTAGCACTCATCGATCAGTCCTTCACGACCTGGTGCGCGGATGCCCTGCGCAAGGCGCGGGCCCCGTCGCGTGCCGCACTGTCCGAGGCGTGGCGCGCGTTCGCCGCGCAGGCCGCAGTGGCCGCCAACCCGGAACAGACGGCCATCGAAGGCGCGCGCCTGTTCACGGATTACCTTGCTGCCGCCAAGGCGTCCGAACATGGTGTGGGCGCATTGACGCCGGGTCGCTTCCTGATGCCGGGGGATCTGTCGGGCTCGCCGCTTTTGACATTCTTTCCGCTGGATCTTGTCGCCGTGCCGGGCGTGGCCAAATCCGCCCTTTTCCGGCTGCTCGAACGGCGCTTCGAAAGCTACAAGCGCGACGTCGTCAAGCCGTTCTTTCGCGATCATTTCCTGAAGCTCGACCGACAGGTCGTGTTGGTCGATGTGCTGGGCTCGCTGTCGCGGGGAGCGGAGAGTGTTGCCGATTTGGAAGATGCGCTGACAAGCGTCCTTGCCGCTTTTCGTCCCGGCATGAACTCGTGGCTGTCCAGCTTCTACGTCCGGCGCATCGACCGGGTGCTGTTCGCGGCCACGAAAGCCGATCATATCAGCCGAACCAGCCATGACCGTCTGGAAGCCATCCTGATGGCGCTGACGGCGCGTGCAGCGCAGCGGGTGACAAAGGCTGGCGGCGAGGTGCGCGTCATGGCGATTGCAGCGCTGCGCGCGACTCGCGAAGCCGAAGTTCGGCGCGGGTCGGAGACGTTGCCGTGCATCGCGGGAATTCCCATGCCCGGAGAGGTCGTGGCCGGTCAGACTTTCGACGGCCGGCGTGAAGCTGTCATTTTCCCCGGCGATCTGCCGGCCGATCCGCAGCAGGCACTCGCCCACCCTGGCCGGGAGCTCTCCGGTGCGGCCGCGACCTTCGTTCGGTTTCGACCGCCGCGTCTGGCTTCTCCGATCGGGTCGAGCGAACCGGCGCCGACGCCGCATATTCGCCTCGACCGGGCACTCGATTATCTGATCGGGGATTGGTTTCCATGACAGACCCGACGCAGCCCCCGTCACCGCCGCGTGGTCCGCAGGTCTTCGATGTCGGAGAGGCGACGATCGAAGCGACGTCGTCGTCGCGTGCCGATACTCGTGATCGCGCCTTGCCGGGAGATGTTCGGGTGCGTCCCACGGCGGAGGAAATTGGCCGTGGCATCCGCTGGGGGGCCATTCTGTTCTCCGCGATGGCCGGACTGGCGGGGCTTGCCGGCGGGCTCGCGTTCGGCCGTTTCGTTGCGGCGGCTTTCGAGCGGCAGGATTGGGTCGGCTGGTTGGCTTTCGGGTTAGGGATCGTGGCGCTGGTCGCTTCGTTCGTCCTGATCGTTCGGGAGATCGTTGGTCTTTTCCGATTACGGCGCCTGCAGGGTCTGAACGAGGCCGTTGCGACCGCGCTTGCCAAACAGGACGTGAAGGCTGAACAGAGCGCCGTTGCCGCACTGCAGCGGCTGCTTTCGAACCGCGCGGATTGTCAGTGGGGCTTGGCGCGGCTGGTCGAGCACGCGAGCGACGGCCGCGATCCGGGCGACCTTTTGCGTCTTGCTGACCGGGAAGTGATGGCGCCTCTCGATCTGCAGGCGCGGCGGCAGATCCTCAAATCGGCAAAGCGCGTGGCGACAGTCACGGCGATTTCCCCGATGGCGTGGATCGCCATGCTTTACGTCGCAGTCGAGAACCTCAAGATGCTGCGCACGCTGGCGGCGATCTACGGCGGGCGGCCGGGGATGACGGGAACGCTCAACATCGCGCGCATGGTCATCGGCCATATCGTGGCAACCGGTGGCGTTGCGATGACCGACGATCTGCTCGGGCAGTTCCTTGGTCAGGATCTGTTGCGCCGGCTTAGTCGCAGGCTCGGGGAGGGCGCGTTCAACGGCGCGCTGACGGCGCGGATCGGAGTTGCGGCGCTGGGCGTGACGCGGCCGTTACCGTTTTTGGATGCTCCTGAAATCCGCGTGCGCGATCTCGTGCCGGAGATATTTCGCAAGATCAAAACCGTCGAGCCGCCATCGTCGAGTGGTCGGCAAGTGACGTAACGCATAGTCTGATCAAGCGGCGCGTGGAACATCCTCGGCCGGCGTCAGCGTCGGGGCGGCGGATGGTGCAGATGATTTTTGCGCGAACTGTTGCTGCCATTCGCGAGCCAATTCACGGGCACGAACAAGGATCGGCGGCGGTTCGCGATCATCCCATGTGCTGAGGAGGGCGGTCATCGCGGGTCCGGCCTGTTGTCCGGTCAGCCAATTCAAGGGTCCGGCCAGGATGAGACCGGCGACCACGGGCAGCATCCACAGCAAGAGGCCGGGCGAGACGATCCAGCAGATCGCGGCAATCACGGCGCCCGTGATCATGTGCAGGAGGTGAAAGCGCATGGCGAACTGGAAGGGTACGCTGCCGTCGTCGCGGCGCTGGGCTTTCCAGCCGCTGTCGATGCCGGAGAGGATCTGCACCACGGCCGACGTCTGCGTCATCATCAAGATCGGAGCGAGGAGCATGGAGAAAAAGGTTTCAACCAAGACAGCTGCCAATGCGCGTGGCAGGCCGAACAGTTCGCCCGCCGTTGCGGCACGTTTGACTTCGAGCGCAAGCCCCAACAGCTTTGGCAGCAGGACGACGGCCATGGTACCGAGGAAGAGGCGCATGGCTGCGCCCGGATCGATGACCGGCCAGATCGGGAACAGGGTTTTGCTGTCCTGAAAATAGCTCGGGATCAGCTGTTGGCTCTGCAGCGCCAGCACGATGCCTGTGATGAGCGACAGGGCCCAGATGGCGGATACGAGATATGCAAACGCACCCATCGACAGATGCACGCGGCCCATGGTGCTGAGCCCCTTGCGCGGGATTAATGCCATGTGCTGCAAGTTGCCCTGCGCCCAGCGGCGATCCCGCACGACGAGATCGATGAGCCCTGGCGGCATACCTTCATAGGAACCCTGAACGCTCGGCACCATGTGCACGCCCCAGCCGGCGCGCTGCAGCAGCGCCGCCTCCACGAAATCGTGGCTGAGGATCGGACCTCCGAATGGCTTGCGTCCGGTTAGGATCGGCAATCCAGCGGCGCTGGCGAAGGCCTCGGTTCGGATGATGGCGTTGTGGCCCCAGTAGTTGCCTTGGTCGCGATGCCAGCACGCGAGGCCTCCGGCAACGGCTGGACCGTAAACGTTGCAGGCGAACTGCTGCAGTCGCTGCAGCAGCGTGGTGCCGCCGGTCAGACGCGGGATCGATTGGATGAGCCCGGCGCGCGGGTCGCCCTCCATGGCGCGTGCGAGCCGAACGACCGCCTCGCCCGACATGACGCTGTCGCCGTCCAGAATGATGAAGTGATCGTATGCGCCGCCGAACCGTTCGACCCAGTCTTCGATATTACCGGCCTTCCTGGCCTTATTCTCGATGCGCCGTCGATAATAGATCGAAATGACGCCATCGAGCCGCTTGGCCAGCTGGCGATAGCAGGCTTCCTCAGCGTCACCCTCATCCGCGCCGCGCGTATCGGACAAAATGAAAACTTCGAACTGCTGCGCCTTGCCGAGGTGGATCAGTTCCTCAGCCATCGCAGCGATGGTGCCGGCGATCCTGTGCGGCTCTTCCTGATACACTGGAAAGAGAAGTGCCGTGCGGCTATGCAGTGGACCATTGGCCGGCGGGACATTGAGCGTGTCCGTTTGATCGCCGGCAAACAGCGGCAGAAATCCCATGGCGGCGCTGAGCGAGCCGAACGCGATCCAGCCGAACGTGATGGTCGACAGGACCAGGAAGACGAACTGGATCGGGGTGACAGCGACGAACGACAGAACGCCGTACAACTCGTAAGCGAAGGCCAGCGTCAACGACAATGCGCCGACGACGATGGCCGCGCGCGGGACCCACGAACCACGCTGCGTCGGGTCGAGGGTGAATGGGATTTTCTTTGTCAGGTCCTGCGCCGGCATGGCCAGCGGCGATTCGTCTGGCAGAAGTTCGGGGCTGCTCGCATCCTTGCGGGCCGCCGGCAAGGCAGCAACGGTTCTGGCCTGCGCTGGCGGCTCTACGTGTGCGTTGCGGACGGCGTCCACGAGACCTGGATTCGTCATTTCAGGCGGTCCACCGATAAAGCCATGTTTCGGATAGTGTCGCGTCGCCACGCTTCAACGCGAGACGCATCTCGCTGACATCGGCTCCCTCGGTTGCGAAGTTGAACGAGACCCGAACGCCGCCGATGCCTGGGTGCGGCTGGATCGCGGGAGCGTGCACGGTGCCGGCGCTGACGGACAGATCGAGAGCCGGCAGTTCGGTCAGTTGAGCTAACGCGGGGCCGGCGAAGTCGATCATGAAGCGAACCCAGTTTTCCTTTCGCATCGGGCCAACCACCGTGCGCACAACGCGTGCGCCAGGTGTCGGCAATGGACCGTTGGAACCCCAATGCAATCTGTATGAAAGCGGATAGGGCTTGCCGGGTTCCAAGGAATTTGCCGGTGTCCAGTACGCAACGATATTGTCGTGGATTTCTTCCTCGGAGGGAATTTCAATCAACTCGACGTAGCCGTCGCCCCAACTGCCGCGTGGCTCGACCCACAGGCTTGGCCGGCGTTCGAACCGCGCCGCCAGATCGTCGAAGGTGGCAAAGTCGCGATCGCGCTGCATCAGGCCGAAGCCGCGCGGGTTCTTATCGATGAAGGCGCTGGTCTGTAGGGTGCGCGGATTGGTGAGCGGACGCCAGATGCGCTCGCCGCGACCATTAAGGATGGCAAGCCCCTCACTGTTGTAAACGGCGGGTCTGAGGTCGCCGTTGATGCGGCTTTGCGCACGGCCTTTCAGAAACATGCTCGTCAGTGGCGCGAAGCCGACGTGCTTCAAGCTGCGGCGCGGATAAAGCACCGTATCGACCAGCATGACGGTGGTTTCGCCCTGGGCGATCGTGAAGCGATAGGCGCCGGTGACCGAGGGGCTGTCGAGCAACGCATGGACCACGACTTCGGCTCCGGCGGTGCGCGGTTTTTCGATCCAGAAGGCGCGAAAAATCGGAAATTCTTCTCCGGCGGGCTGGGCTGTATTAACGGCGAGGCCGCGGGCCGACAGGCCATAGGTCTGTCCGAGACCAACGGCGCGGAAGTAGCTGGCCCCTTGGAAAACGGCAAATTCATCGACCCGATCGGCACGACTGAGCGGGCCGGCGAGGCGGAAGCCTGAGAATGCATAAGGGGCGGCTTCAGGAGCGGCTGAAATGGTTTCGCCGAACGTGAACATGCGGCTGTCGGCTTGCAGGCGTCGCGCCTGTCCGTCTTCCACGACGCGGATTTCGACGGGCGTCTCATAGATCCAGCCGCGCGGCAGCAAATGAACCTCAACGCCGATCCGTTCCGACTGCCAGAGCGCCTGCTCGTTGCGGAAGCGGATGTCGCGGTACTGTTCCTGTTTGAGGGCGTTGAACGGTTCGGGCACATCGAGTGCCGGACGGGCGAAGTCCTTCGCCGCGAGGTCCTCGGCCAATTTAAGCACGTCTTTGGCTGCAAACGGCTCGGTGGGCGGCGGCGCATCCTGGGCGAGGGCTCGTTCGGGAGCCGATGCAAGCTGCGCCAGCGCCAGGACCGTGGCCCAAGCCGACCCGGTCAAAAGCAGCGCTCGGCGTGATGGTCCCTCGATTGGGTCAGTCATGCTGTCTGTCGGGTTGAATGCGAGAAGAGCGCGTAGGAGTAACCCGCTGCGATACCTGATGCCCGCCTAACTGGCGGACACCCTATCGCGTGGTATCCAGCTCTAAGACTTCGAAGTCTGGTCCCCTGGAAGTCGGGCCCCCCGGCGCAGGTGGAAATCATCAGCATCGGTCTGTTACCCGAAAATTGTGGCGACATTGCCGGACCGGTGAGGACCTACCGAGACAACGAATGCAGGTTCAACGGGTTCCGACGATGCTGCGGCGCAGCAAACTTACGGTAACTTGCACCGTTCAACAAGGCGGGCGGGGTTGTGCCGCGCAAAAAAAGATGGCGCACATCGTTAATGGGTTATTGCTAGTGGTGCTATGAACGGAAGCCTTGAGACAACGTCGGACACGTCAGTCGCTGGTCAAAAACGTGCAATGTGACAGTCGTTTGACGTGCTTATGATAGTGTTGCGCAAAGCGAATGCGCGCCCCAAACGGCAAGGTCGTATCGCATTGAAATGTCATTTTTCATCGGTAAATCATAGACTTATGGCCCAGAACATTCATCGTGACAATCGCGCAACATCACGGGCGGAATCCACAGCCGATTGGCAGTTTGGCGTTTAAACGGGCGGATCGATCTGCTTAGTATCCTGCCCTGAGCGGTGATTCGGAGCGAGGCTTTGACCGCTGGTCGAGATGAGCGTGTGGCGTCGGTTGCGTGAACTATGCAGCAGTAGCGTCAAGCGCCCGTTCTTAAAGTTAGTAGACGGGAGAAGGTAAATGAAGAAACACAACCTCTACGCACTGGTGGCGGCCGGCTTGCTCGCAAGCGGCATGTCGATTTCCAGCGCGTCGGCAGCGGACCTCGGGGGGAACTGCTGCGCGGATCTCGAGGAGCGCATTGCCGAACTCGAAGCCACCACCGCCCGCAAAGGCAACCGCAAGGTTTCGCTCACCGTATCCGGTTGGGTCGGTCAGCAGATCTCGTTCTGGGATGACGGCGTTGAATCCAACGCCTACGTCCACGACGTCGGCACGACGCTGGGCAGCCACGTCAAGTTCACGGGTTCGGCTCAGATCTCACCCGGCTGGTCGGCTGGTTACGTTCTGCAGATCGAAGCCATCGGTTCTGACGGTCTGACGACTTCGCAGACCGTACCCGATGGTCCGGCGGTTTTCGGCGGCGCCGGCGGCACGCAGGTGCTGCAGTCGTACTGGTTTGTGAAGTCTGACCAACTCGGCAAAGTGTCGGTCGGCTTGCAGTCGCAGGCCTCGGACAACACCGCAATCCTCGTCGACGGTTCGGGCTCGCTCGTCCCCGCCAACTGGGTCGCATACGACACCAACAGTTTTGCCGTTCGGAATACAGGAAATCTGAACCTCACCTGGGGCAACGCTCAGTCGTGCTACGGCGAGGGCGGCGCCTGGGGTGACTGCAACGGCCTACCGCAGAACTCAGTTCGCTATGACACGCCCACGTTTGGCGGGTTCTCGGCCAGCGCCTCTTGGGGCGAAGACGACTTCTGGGATGTGGCGCTTCGCTATGCCGGCGAATTCTCCGGCTTCAAGCTCGCGGCTGCGGCTGCCTATAACGAAGTTACGGATCAGCGCTACAACGGTGGCAGCAACGTTCCCGACCAGCAGTATTTTCAGGCTGGCGCTTTCTTGATGCACGTTCCGACGGGCCTGTTCGGTTTGGTCAACTACGGTTACCTCGAAACGGATGCGCTCGATGTGACCGGAACCAATTCTGATCTCGTGGCTAATGAAGCCGAGACTTGGTATGGCAAGATCGGCCTGCGCTCGCGCCTTTCGGCTCTTGGCCACACGGTGTTCTACGGCGAATACCTGAATGGTCAGGACGGCGGGTTCGGTGTCGACGACCTCGGCGATGCAGTTGCCGGCAACGACGTTGTCGTTCAGGCGACCGGTAGCGAACTTGAAGTGTGGGGCGTCGGTATCGTTCAGGAAGTCGACGCTGCTGCAATGTCGGTTTGGGTTAAGTATCGCCATCTCGAGGTTGACGGACTCGTAGACTCGACTGGAGCTGCGGTCGGTGGTGATGACTTCGATTATGTCGGCGTCGGCGGATTGATCAACTTCTAAGCTGATCAGTCACTACGAACTGAATTTGGAAAGGCCGCCCCTCACCGGGCGGCCTTTTTGCTGAGATGTTCGGAGAGGATTTCGGGGAGAGGATTTTGGGGTCAGACCCCCCAAATGGGGTCTGACCCCGCTGCTCCCGCTGCCGCTTCCAAATGGGGTCTGACCCCGCTGCCACGGCTCTGCTCCCTGCTGTGCCACCGACGGGTTCGCGCCTCTTCACCGTTGTCTGATGAAGGAGACCGTCCAGGCAGGTGGGGGATTGAAATGCCGAGGTTGCGCAGGATCGACTATCCAGGGGCGTGGCACCACGTCATGAATCGTGGCGTGGCTGGCGGCCGAATCTTCAATGATGAGATCGATCGGCAGCGGTATCTCGAATTTCTGGTTGAGGCCGCCGAACGGGCGGCAGTCGAATGTCATGCCTATTGCCTCATGGGCAATCACGTTCACCTCCTGCTGCAATCCACGACGGGCCGGCTGTCGGAGGCTATGCAGTGTGTTAGCGCCCGCTACACTCAGGCGTTCAATCGCCGCCATCGCCGCGACGGTCCACTTTTTCGAGGCCGGTATCGGTCGGTCCTCATCGAGAGCGATGCTCAGCTGTTTAGTACGCAAGGTTACATTCACGGCAATCCGGTGGTTGCTGGTCTGTGCCGCGCGGCGCCGATGTGGCCGTGGTCGAGTGCGCAGTTCTATTTTGGCGATCCCGCTCCGCCGCGTTGGCTATCAACTGCCGTCGTTTCCGAGATTTTGAAGGACCGTCTGGAGTGGGGTCAGGGAGTGGGGTTCGAATTGGGCGTGGGGTCAGCCCCCCCAAATGGGGTCTGACCCCTTTCTAGAACCTAGTTTGGCTTGGAGGAGCGTCTGGAGTATGGGGGCGTGGGGTCAGACCCCCCAAATGGGGTCTGACCCCTTTCTCCCGTTGACCCCTTTCTCCCGTTATCGAACGGCGTGAGAAATGCGCGCGCGAAAGGGGCCGGGAGGTGGACCGCAAACGCGGTCAGCAATCGATCGCGCGTTTGACCTCGAAGATTTCCATGATGCGGCAGCCGCGGTGCGGGCCGTCGCAGACAAAGGTCCACTGACCTTCCGTAAAGGTGTCGCACATCTTGACGCCTTTGATCAGAATCCAGTGGCCTTCCTTGCCCTTGTGAATGGCCAGGATGTAATGCGACCAGGCATTGCGCGGCTTTTGCATCCAGGTCCACACGCTGGGGCGCTTCTTGCGTTCCAGGTGCATGAAGCTTTCCTTCAGCGTCATCGCGTAGCCGTAGATCGCGAGCGCGGCCTCGACCTCGTCGGCGTAGGTGCCCTTGACGCGGTGTTTCAGGTCGGGCGGCAAGTCGCGGTAGGCGTTGATGGCGCGCTCGACCTTGCTCACGGGATAGCCCGTGACGGCAGATATGACGTAGGGGCCGCAGAATGCGACGCGGCCGGTGTCGTTGGTGACGTCATTGAGAGAGGACGTCAGCTTTCGGGTCGGTTCCAGGTCGTCCACGGCCGGCCTCGCGGGCAAATCATTAAGAAATGACCCACGGAGCTTCAACCGCAGTTGGTTGACAAAGTGTTAACGGCGCACTGGCGACCGGTTAGTCCTCCGACGTTGCGTTCGGCCGGCCGCGACCACCGCCAAGGACCGGCGTTGCCCGCATGGAGCGGCGTTCGGCTTTCACGGCCACCGGCTTCAAGGTTTCCACGGCGGCGAGAATGTCGGCGGCCTGCGGTGCGGACGGGCGCACCTTGACCTCCCGCACTGGGCGAACGCGGAACGGCAGAAATGGTCGGTTGAACATGGCGCTGTTGACTCCCCCGGCACGTGCGCCGCATGACTGGCGGCGACCGAGGAGGATCATAGCATACCGCATGTGGGCCCGGCGAAGGCGGAAAGCCGCCGATCGGCTCGCCGTTGCTGCATTCATGGCATTGGCTGCGCATTGACATGATCCCACCAAGTGCCGTTCGATTTGCGAACTCGCTTGCGCCGCGACCCGGCGAGTTTGACGGGCCGTCGGCCGCGAAGCCCCGCGTTTACTAAGGCGGCGCGGCAAAGTATGGATGAGTCGACCAAGCCGCACAGCGGCCGAGAGACAGAGGCAGCGCATGCGCTACGACGACAAAGATCAGGAAAGCAAGAACGTCGAGGATCGTCGTGGCCAGGGCGGCGGTTTTGGCGGCATGCCCGGTGGATTTCAGTTGCCGACCGGCGGACGCGGTGGGATGAGCCTGACGTCGCTCCTCATCATCGGCGCGATCATGCTGTTGTTCGGGATTAATCCGCTCGACATCCTGACCGGCGGGGGCGGTGCCAACTTCCCCAACATTCAGCTTCCCCAGCAAGAGACGACGCAACGTCCAAGCTCGGGGCCGAACATTCCGGGGCTTCCGGGAGAGGGCCGCACCACGACGGCCTCGAGCGATGAGATGAAAGTTTTCATCGGTCGCGTTCTGGCCGATACGGAGCAGGTCTGGAACAAAGTTTTCCAGAGCTTCGGCGAAAACTACAAGGAGCCGCAGCTCGTCATCTTCTCGGGGGGAACGCGGACGGCGTGCGGCGTCGGGCAGACGCAGATGGGGCCGTTCTATTGCCCGATCGATCAGAAGATCTACATCGACCTGGCTTTCTATGACGAGTTGAAGCGGCGCTTCAATGCACCGGGCGACTTTGCGCAGGCGTATGTCGTGGCGCATGAAGTCGGCCATCATGTGCAAACTTTGCTCGGCATTGCGGAGAAGGTTCAAGATTTAAAGCAGCGCATGAGCGAGCGGGAGTCGAACGCGCTACAGGTCCGTATGGAGTTGCAGGCCGATTGCCTTGCCGGGGTGTGGGCCAACTTAAATCATCAGCTCAATAACCGGTTGGAGCCGGGCGATATCGAGGAAGGTCTGCGGGCGGCGAACGCCATCGGCGACGACATGATCCAGAAGAAGACACAGGGTCACGTCGTGCCCGACGCGTTCACGCATGGCTCGGCCGAACAGCGCATGCGCTGGTTCACCAACGGCTACAAGTCGGGCAAGATGCAGGCCTGCGATACCTTCAACACCGACGATCTCTAAGCGCGTGCCGGTCGCGGCGGGTGGAACGCTCAGTCAGCCGGAGTTGACCCGACGGCGCAGGGTGTGGCTCGTGGTGGAGCTGACGCTGCTTTTCATTGCTGCCCCCCTCGCCATGGATTGGGCGGTGCACGAAGCGCGCATTCCACTCTTTATCGCTCTCATTCCGGTGCTCGTCGTGGTTGTCGGCATTCTCGCGATCGATCCCACGTTCGCGTTGAGTAAAGAGCTTGGGCGCGGCTTTGGCTGGCGGACGCTGCTATCCATTCTGGCGGTTTTCGCGGTCGGCGGCCTCGGGGTCTTCGCGTGGCTCAAGGACACGCATCCCGATTGGCTTTTCGAATTTCCCCGCAACCGTCCTGAGCTTTGGCTCCTTGTGGTGCTCGCCTATCCTTTTTTCTCGGTCGCCACGCAGGAGTTCGTCTACCGCACGTTTTATTTCCACCGATATGGGCCGTTGTTCGGCGATCGCCAGGGTCTGGCCATTGCTCTCAACGGACTTCTGTTCGGCTTCGGACATATCGTGATCGGGCAACCGTTCGCGGTCATCGCCACCGTGTTCGGCGGGTGCCTGTTTGCGGCGCGCTACGCGGAAACCCGATCGTTCTGGGCGGTGTTCCTAGAGCATACGATCTGGGGCGTGTTCATATTCACGATCGGGCTTGGCCGTTACTTCTTCACGGGCGTATCGAACGTCGGCTGAAGCAGCGGCTCCCTGTCTGTTGAGCCCGGTCGCGGGTTCGGCTAGAAAGCAATCCAATTCCAATCAGCGCGAACCCAGCAAAGAGGCGCCTTCCATGGCTGCGGCCCATCAGTACGTCTACCACATGCACAAGCTGTCCAAATCCTACCCGGGCGGCAAGCAGGTTTTGAAAGACATTTCGCTGTCGTTTCTGCCCGGCGCCAAGATCGGCGTGGTCGGTCTTAATGGTGCGGGCAAGTCGACGTTGTTGAAGATCATGGCCGGCACGACGGATGATTTCGTCGGTGAGGCGCGGGCCGCCGACGGCGTCAAGGTCGGCTATCTGCCGCAGGAGCCGGAACTCGATACGAGCAAGGACGTGCTCGGCAACGCCATGGAGGGCGTGGCGGAGAAGAAGGCGATCCTTGATCGATACAACGAAATCGCGGCGAACTACACCGACGAGACGGCCGACGAGATGACGGCGCTGCAGGATCAGATCGACGCCATGAACCTGTGGGATCTCGATACGCAGGTCGAGCAGGCACTCGATGCGTTGCGCTGTCCGCCGGGGGACGCGGCTGTGACGAAACTTTCGGGCGGCGAAAAGCGGCGTGTCGCGCTGACGAGGCTTTTGCTGTCGAAGCCGGATATTCTGCTTCTTGACGAGCCCACGAACCATCTCGACGCAGAATCCGTCGCGTGGCTCGAGCGCTTCCTCAAGGACTACACAGGATGCGTCATCCTCGTCACGCATGACCGCTACTTCCTCGATAACCTCACCGACTGGACGCTCGAACTCGATCGCGGCCAAGGCGTGCCCTACAAGGGCAACTACTCAAGCTGGCTTGAGCAGAAGGCGAAGCGGCAGGAAGCGGAGAAGGCGTCCGAAGAGGGCCGGCAGAAGGCGATTTCGCGCGAACTCGAGTGGATACGCTCCTCACCCAAGGCACGGCAGGCCAAGTCGAAAGCGCGGATCACGAATTTCAACAAGCTCGTGGAGCAGTCGGGGCGCGAGGAGACGGGCAAGGCCACCTTCTCGATCGCAGAGGGACCACGGCTCGGCGACATGGTCGTGGAGGTGGACAATCTCACGAAGGCGTTCGGAGACCGGCTGCTGATCGACGACTTGTCGTTCAAGCTTCCGCCGGGTGGAATTGTCGGGGTCATCGGCCCGAACGGCGCCGGCAAGACGACGCTATTCAAGATGTTGACGGGCAAGGAGCAGCCCGACACCGGTTCGATCAAGCTCGGGCCGACCGTCAAGCTGTCGTATGTCGATCAAAGCCGCGATCACTTGGACGACAGCAAAACTGTCTGGGAGGAGATTTCCGGCGGCCTCGACATCATGAAGTACGGCGACAAGCGCGAAATGCCGAGCCGGGCTTATTGCGGTTGGTTCAACTTCAAGGGGCCGGATCAGCAAAAGAAAGTCGGTCTTCTCTCCGGCGGAGAGCGCAATCGCGTGCATCTTGCCAAGATGTTGAAGGAGGGCGGCAACCTGCTCCTTCTCGACGAACCGACGAACGATCTCGATACCGAGACGCTCGGCGCGCTGGAATCGGCGCTGGAGGATTTTCCCGGGTGCGCGGTCGTGATTTCACACGATCGCTTCTTTCTCGATCGTCTCGCGACCCACATTCTGGCTTTTGAAGGCGATAGCCATGTCGAGTGGTTCGAAGGTAACTTCGAAGCCTACGAGGACGACAAGAAGCGCCGCCTGGGCGACGCCGCCGTCGAGCCGCATCGCATCAAATTCAAGCGGTTCGAGCGCTGAGCGCGTCTGACAGGGCCGGCTCATCGTCACTGTTGGATGGTGAGCCGCGCTCCCGGCGAAACAACAGCCGCTCGATCATATCGACGAACATTTCGATTGCGTGAAACATGGTGGCGTCTCCCGTTGGCATGCGAGACGTTGCGCGTGTTTTTGACTATGAACAAACAGCATTGCTAGGGTGTGCCCATAACATGAAGTTGTGAGTTCCATGGTGCGACGGCTTCCATCGCTGAATGCATTGCGGGCGTTCGAGGCGGCTGCACGCAACGGCAGCCTGACGCTGGCCTCGGTTGAGCTCAACGTCGCGCAGGCGGCGATCAGCCGGCACGTTCGCGAACTGGAATCCTGGCTCGGCGCCAAACTCTTTCACCGGACGGGGCGGGGCGTGACACTGACGGACGAGGGGTGCGCGTTCGCTGCCGATCTGACCGGCGCGTTCGATCGGCTCGCCGCAGCCGTCGATCGTTTCGATCACCCGGGCAAGTCGAAACAGCTCGTTGTTTCGGTTGATGTGGCGTTTGCCGCGCTGTGGCTGGTCCCGCGTCTCAAGAGGTTTCTTGGCGCTCACCCTGATGTCGAACTCGTCATCGATCCGAATACAAATCTCGTCGATTACTCCAAGGGCGAAGCGGACATCGGCGTTCGCTATGGCGGTGGTGATTGGAAAGGCGTCGCGGCTGAGTTGCTGTTTGACGCGCGTATCGGGCCAGTCTGCAGCCCGAGAATGTGGGCCGGAGCGGCAATCGTCGCGCCAGAGGGATTGACCGACGCAGCCCTTATCCGTGAAGACCGGCACGATTACTGGTTCGGCTGGTTTGCGGCAGCGGGCGTGATTGTGCCGGCTGCGCTCGGTGGCACGCAAGTGCGCGGCGAGATGGCGATTGCTGCGGCCGAGTCCGGTAGCGGCATCGCGCTGGCGGACGATGTGCAGGCCGGCGATGCCTTAATGGCGGGTCGCCTCGTGCGACCGTTCGACATCGCCATCACGCCGGCGGGTTATTACCTCGTGCACGCCAAGGGCGCTCGGCTGTCAAAACCGGCGCAGGCGTTCCGGTCGTGGCTGATGGACGAGCGGCGCACGTTTGTTGACGATTTCGCAGTTTGGCAAGGTCGTCGGCAGGGTGTGAACCGCGCACGGCGGAAGCGGGACAATCTTTCCGTCAAGTCGCGATCGAAGTCTTAGGCCGCACCTCAGTCGAACCAGAGTGCTCTTCGTCGTTGCGTTGGCTGCAGGGCATCCTGCGGCGGACAACGCGAGCGTTCGGTTGGCCGCGCAGTTCCCCCATTGCAACCCGCACTTCAGCGACGATTGTTCATTCACGCCGCCGACTTCACTGATTTCATAGTTAAGCCGGAGGCAAGCGCAGGTTTGCAGATCACAACCGCAAACGTGTCCGAGTTTCAGAAGGTTGCCAAAAATGTTGCGTGACCTGCGCAACTTTTGCGCGTGGACCATCCTGTCGCAGGCGTCGAATTGTCATGCGGCAGCTGGGACTTGGCGGGTTTGGCTCAACTTGCTTGTGCCGCATTGCTGATGCGAAACGTGGCTTACGAAAAATCAAAAACAGGACCAATACACATGAGCAGACTTTTCGTTGCCGCGCTTGCGGCGTTGGCCACTGTCGCTGCTGTCCCCTCAGCCCAAGCACGACCTTACGATCCAGCTCAATCTCAAGGCTGGCAGCAAACCGAAGCGGGCCAACCGCTTCGCCGTGGCGCGCGCCAGACCGGACGGCAGCATCGTTATGCGCAGCAAGTCGAACGCGCTCCGAGCGGGTCCGGCGTCGGGCCGCGGCCTTCGCGCTGGTGCGGATGGTGGATGCGCACGCAAAAAGGCGGCGGACCGCAGTACAATCTGGCTTGGAATTGGCGGAACTACGGTTCGCCCAGCGGCCCGCAGGTTGGCGCGGTTGTCGTGTGGCGCCATCACGTCGGCATGATTGTCGGTCGGGCGGCGAATGGTCAGTGGATCGTCAAGTCGGGTAATGATGGTGGCGCGGTGCGCACCAGGGCCCGGTCCGTCTCTGGAG
The DNA here is from genome assembly GCA_022844105.1 of Hyphomicrobium sp. Taxonomy (GTDB): domain Bacteria; phylum Pseudomonadota; class Alphaproteobacteria; order Rhizobiales; family Hyphomicrobiaceae; genus JAGVSR01. Next base: position 250,867 of record JALHMJ010000001.1, read on the forward strand.
CCATCTTCCGCGTTTAGTTCACGTCCCCGCTCTCGAATGAGAAAAGGCCGCCCGGATGGGCGGCCTTTTTGATGTGGGCCGATGATTGCGAGAGTCTATCGCGATTGATTGAGTGCGGCGACCAAGGCTTTTGGATTGTCCTGGTTCTTGCTGATGTAATCTTGAAACAGGTTGCCCAGAACGGTCGTCATTTGGAACAGGAGGATTTCGGCCTCGCGGACCTTGTAGGTTGAACCACGGCGTACCACCGTCCAGCGCACATCATAGACGTCGCCGCTGCGCAACGTCACGGATGTGTCGACATAGGTGACGCCGCCGTTGCCAGCGGACTGGCCGACAATGATTGCCTTGGCGACTGGATATTTGGGTGACTCCTTGGCCGCATAGCCCGCAATCCAATTGACCATGCCGTTGTAGTAGGCGGGGCGATCGGACTTCGACAGCCGGTTGGCATACGATCCCAGTGCGGTGAGGCCGATAGCGGGAAGATCAGCATGGCTGCGCAGGGTTGTGGCGAATGCCTGGGCGGAACCGCTGCGCGAGGCTGCAACGAGTTCGTTGGCGACGCGCTGCATGTAGCCGGCCGGCGTTTCGGCAAGCGCCACACTGGCCGAAACGAGAAATACTACGCAGGACAAGGCACTACGCAAGCCTGCGGGACGAAGGAACGTGATCTGCATTTCGGACTGGCTCACTCGAGGGGCCCGCAAGGGCGTGGACTTGATAAAACCATGGCGGGCGAATGCGGCACGCTGGTGGCTTTGGACGCTCCAAAAAATGTACAGCATCCTGAAGCCATTCCGTCAAATGCTCGACGCGATCGCGTGGGCGGCAATGTCAGGCGGCAACCGGAGTGCTGCGGCGCAAAGTCTGGGGCGCCAATTCGTGCAGCTGGAAGAAAGCGGCGATTTGATCAACATCGGATTGCAGGAGGCGGGGAGCCATGGCGACCAGAAGCGAATGGCGGCGGTCCGGATGGATCAGGATCAGTTCGTGCCGGACGCCGGACAGGGAGGCGCGCAAATAAGGGGCCAGTCCGAGGAAATTTGTCAGAGGGTCCGTCCAAACTTTCGTGCCGCCAAAGGCGCGGTCGGTGACCGTGACGCGGCCCGCCGCGATCTCAATCGTGCGGCTGCGGGTTAGCGTATCGATCAAGCGATAGATCGGAAAGCCAAGCAGAACGATCCAAAACGCCAAGCCAGCCATGATTTGCACGAGGGCCAGAGGCCGGATCGTGACGGCCTCGCGCGCGCCTTGATCGGCCAGGGCGGCAGTGGCGATCAAATAGAAAGGTGACAGAAGGATCGCAGCAAGGGCGATCAGAGCCGCAAGTAGAAATCCGGTCGTGCGGCGGGCGGGGACCTGTTCGATGCGGATCGAAGCGGCGGTCCAATCGGGCATCGACGGGGTCATCCGGTCGATGGCTGCGATGCGCATTGTAAAAGTCTCCGTGAGGGAACGGGGCCTAATCGGCTGGTGCAACTCTAGCGTTGGTAAGCTTGATGGTGGGTTAAGACGTGTCCGGACGCTGTTCCCTCCGCGACATCTCAAGGGCATGACCGTGTTTTTTGTCTTGACGGATATAAACATATCTTTATGTCTACCGGATGGTCGCTGGAGAGCATCGTGTCTGAAGCCCTTCCCATGTCTGATCTGGTCGCGGCGCTGAAAGCGGCCGCCGAACCGACGCGCCTGCGCATTTTGCTTCTGCTGGCCCGCGGCGAGTTGACGGTGAAGGATCTGACCCAGATTCTCGGGCAAAGCCAACCGCGGCTGTCACGGCATTTGAAGCTTCTCACCGAAGCTGGGCTGATTGAGCGCTTTCGCGACGGCAGTTGGGTCTATTTCCATATTTCGGATCGCACGGCGGGGGGGCACCTGGCGCGCCGGTTGATCGCGGCCGTCGAGGGTGCCGACGCGGTCGCGCGGCGCGATCGGGAGCGGCTGGATGCACTAAAGCGTGATCGCGAGCAGGCCGCTCAAATCTACTTCAAAACGCATGCCGCGGACTGGGACCGCATCCGCAGTCTTTATGTTCCGGAAGCGGCCGTCGAACAGGCGATGCTGGCGGCGCTGGGGACGGGACCTTTCCATCTTCTGGTCGATCTTGGGACCGGGACGGGCCGGATGCTCGAACTGTTCGTTGGCCGCTATGAGCGCGGCCTTGGCTTTGACCTCAATCAGTCGATGCTCGCTTACGCCGAAAGCAAGCTCTCGGCCGCCGGTCAGAACAATACGCAGGTGCGGCACGGCGATCTTTATGATCTGACGCTGCAGGACGGCGTTGCGGATGCGGTGGTGATGCATCAGGTTTTGCACTTCTTGGCTGATCCGGGTGCTGCGGTCGCAGAAGCAGCGCGCATTCTGGCGCCGGGTGGTAAACTCCTGATCGTCGACTTTGCGCCGCATGATCTTGAATTCCTACGCCAAGAGCACGCGCACAAGCGCCTTGGTATTGGGACGGATGTCATCGACCAGTGGACGCGGGCGGCCGGCCTGGATCTGAAGCGTTCCGAACTGTTGGCGCGCGAGGGCGGATCGGATCAGCGCGCGCTGACGGTTTCACTTTGGGTCGCGGAGCGGCCCCACACGTCATTATCACAGGCAACGAATAGAGTGGGCGCGACGGCCCGCCAGATCGAGGAGGCCCGCTGATGGTCGAGGGCAAGGAACGCAAGAGCCGCCTTCTGGGAGCCGGTGAAATCGCTGTGTCGTTCGAATTCTTCCCGCCCAAGACGGAGAAGATGGAAGAGCAGCTTTGGTCGTCGATCGAGCGGTTGGCCCCCTTGGCGCCGGAGTTCGTATCAGTAACCTATGGTGCCGGCGGGACCACGCGAGAGCGCACGCACGCGACCGTCGAACGCATCGTCCGGGACACGGCTCTGCGGCCGGCGGCCCACCTGACATGCGTCGATGCCACGCGCGAGGAAGTCGATGCCGTTGCGCAGGCCTACTGGAACGCGGGCGTCCGCCATATCGTCGCCTTGCGTGGTGATCCGGTGTCTGGGGCGGGCCAGAAATACGATCCGCACCCTGGCGGATACGCGAGCGCGGCCGAACTCGTCGCGGGGTTGAAAAAGATCGCCAACTTTGAAATTTCCGTCGGCGGCTATCCGGAGAAGCATCCCGAGAGCGCGACGATCCAAGCCGATATGGATAACTTGAAAGCCAAGGTTGATGCCGGTGCCGACCGCATCATCACCCAGTTCGGCTTCGACAACGCGCATTACCTGCGCTTCTTGGAGCGGGCGCGGGCTGCCGGCATCTGGATTCCCATTACGCCCGGCATCGTGCCGATCCACAATTTCCGCCAGGTTGCGGGGTTTGCCGTGCGTGCCGGAGCCACCGTTCCGGCGTGGCTTGCGCGCCGGTTCGAGGGTCTCGACAATGATCCCGAGACGACAAAGATGGTCGCCTCGGCGGCAGCGACCGAGCAGGTCATGCAGCTCGTCGACGAGGGTATCAAAACATTCCACTTCTATACGCTGAACCGCGCCGATCTCGTATATGCGATCTGCCATCTACTGGGCTTGCGCCCGCTTAAGACCGCACCCCTCGAAGATCGACGCATCATGATTGCGTGAATGTGGGGAAGACGTGATCCGAAAGAATAGAAAGAGACTGCCATGAAGCGTCTTGCCAGCTACGCCGCGCTTGAAAAAGCCGCCAGCGAACGGATTCTGATCATCGACGGCGCCATGGGCACGATGATCCAGCAACATAAACCGAGCGAAGCAACCTATCGCGGTGAGCGGTTCAAGGACTGGCGTCAGGATGTGAAGGGCAACAACGAACTCTTGTCACTGACGCAGCCGCAAATGATCCAGGATATCCATGAGGAATATTTCGCGGCCGGTGCTGACATCGGCGAGTCGAACACGTTTGGCGCACAGGTGATCTCGCAGGCCGACTACGGCATGCAAGGCCTGGCCTACGAGATGAACGTCGCCAGCGCGCAGTTGGCGCGAAAGGCCGCCGATGTCTGGACGAAGAATACGCCCGACCGGCCACGCTTCGTTGCCGGTGCTGTCGGCCCGACCAACATGACCGCTTCGATTTCCCCGAAGGTCGATGATCCGAGCTTCCGCCGGATCACATTCGATCAGCTGCGCGAAGCCTATAGGGAACAGGTGCGCGGCCTCATCGATGGCGGCGCCGATATCATTTTGATCGAGACGATTTTCGATACGCTGAACGCCAAGGCTGCGGGCTTTGCCACGCTCGAAGTGTTCGACGAGAAGGACATCGAATTGCCGATCATGATTTCGGGCACAATCACGGATGAAGCCGGGCGGACCTTGACCGGCCAGACGCCCACGGCGTTCTGGTATTCGATGCGCCACTTGCGGCCGTTCTCGATTGGTCTCAACTGCGCGCTGGGTGCCGAAAAGATGCGTCCGCATGTTGCGGAACTCGCCATGATCGCCGACACACGCATCTCAGCCTACCCGAATGCCGGACTGCCGAATGCAATGGGCGATTACGATGAGACGGCGGATGAAATGGCCTGCAAGATTGAACCGTGGGCGTCCGACGGGCTGGTCAACATCGTCGGAGGTTGCTGCGGATCGACGCCGGAGCACATCGCCCATATCGCCGAACACGTGAAGGCGTTCCCGCCGCGCGCCGTGCCCAAGGCCAGCGGCAAGTTACGTCTGTCCGGTCTTGAGCCCTTCGTTGCTGGTTAAAAGCGAAAAGAAAATCAAAAAAATGACCTCCGCCTCCGCAGCACAGTCTTTTATCAACGTCGGCGAGCGCACCAACGTCACGGGCTCTGCGAAATTTCGCAAGCTGATCGAGGCGGGCGACTATCAGGCGGCGCTGTCGGTTGCGCGTCAACAGGTGGAGAGCGGCGCGCAGATCATCGACGTCAATATGGATGAAGGCCTGCTCGATAGCGAGCGGGCGATGACGACGTTCTTGAACATGATCGCGTCCGAGCCCGACATATCGCGGGTGCCGATCATGATCGATTCATCGAAATGGAGCGTCATCGAGGCCGGCCTGAAGTGTGTGCAGGGCAAGGCGATCGTCAACTCGATATCGATGAAGGAGGGCGAGGGTCAGTTCCTCGATCAGGCGCGCAAGGTTTTGCGCTATGGCGCCGCTGTCGTCGTCATGGCCTTTGACGAGCAGGGCCAGGCCGACACGATCGAGCGTAAAGTGGCGATCTGCGAACGGGCCTACAAACTGCTGACCGAAACAATCGGGTTTCCGCCCGAAGACATTATCTTTGATCCCAATATTTTTGCTGTCGCCACCGGCATCGAAGAACACAACGGCTACGGCATCGCGTTCATCGAAGCGACGCGCCAGATCAAAGAGAAGATGCCGCTCGTCCATGTTTCCGGCGGCGTCTCCAATTTATCATTTGCCTTCCGCGGCAATGAGCCGGTTCGCGAAGCCATGCACTCCGTGTTTCTCTATCATGCCATCCAAGCCGGCATGGACATGGGCATCGTCAATGCGGGCCAGCTTGCCGTCTATGACGATATTCCAGCGGAACTGCGCGAACTTTGCGAAGACGTCGTGCTGAACCGGCGCGACGATGCGACCGACCGTCTCCTTGATGCGGCGCCTCGCTATAAGGGTGATGGGGCCAAGAGGGTCGAGAAGGATTTGGTGTGGCGTGATGCGCCGGTCTCTGAGCGCCTGACGCATTCGCTGGTGCATGGCATCACCGACTTCATCGAGGCAGACACGGAGGAGGCGCGGCAGCAGTCCGAAAAGCCGTTACACGTGATTGAGGGGCCATTGATGGCCGGCATGAACGTGGTCGGCGACTTGTTCGGTGCCGGCAAGATGTTCCTGCCGCAGGTGGTGAAATCGGCCCGGGTTATGAAGCAGGCGGTCGCCTACTTGCAGCCGTATCTGGAAGCGGAAAAGAAGGCGTCTGGCCTCGAAGCCAAGCCCGCGGCCGGCAAAATCTTGATGGCAACTGTCAAGGGAGACGTCCATGACATCGGCAAAAACATCGTCGGCGTCGTGCTTCAGTGCAACAACTACGAAGTGATTGATCTCGGCGTCATGGTGCCAGCTTCGAAGATCCTGGAGACTGCCAAGAGGGAAAAGGTCGACATTATCGGGTTGTCGGGGCTGATTACGCCTTCGCTTGACGAGATGTGTTTTGTTGCAGCGGAATTGGAGCGCGAGGGTTTCAGCATTCCATTGCTCATCGGTGGCGCTACGACCAGCCGCGTTCACACGGCGGTGAAGATCGCGCCGAATTATCATCGTGGGCAAGCGGTGTACGTGCTGGATGCCAGCCGCGCGGTGGGTGTCGTGTCGAACCTGCTTTCGGAGACCGAAAAGGATCGGTTCGTTGCCACCACGCGGGCTGAATACATTAAGGTGCGCGAAGCCCATCTGGCCAACGAAGCGAAGAAGAACCGAATTACGCTCGCAGCGGCCCGGAGCAATCCGTACAAGATTGATTGGGCATCGTATGCGCCGCCGAAGCCAACGTTCATGGGGCCGCGCGCATTCAGCTCGTACGATCTCAGTGAACTCGTTGCCTATATTGATTGGACGCCGTTCTTCCAGACGTGGGAACTGGCTGGACGGTACCCGCAGATCCTTTCCGACAACAAGGTTGGGGCGGAGGCGAAAAAGCTGTTCGATGATGCGCAGGACATGCTGCGTCGTCTTGTTTCCGAAAAATGGCTGACGGCGAATGCTGTCGTTGGCTTCTGGCCGGCTAACAGCGTCGGTGATGACATCGAGCTATATACCGGCGAGCCGCGCCATACGAAACTGGCGACGCTGCACACGCTTCGACAGCAGATCGCGCGTGACCCCTCACGCGATCGGGCGCATACAGCGCTTGCCGATTTCGTCGCTCCGAAGACGACCGGGCTGGCTGATTACATCGGCGGGTTTGCCGTCACGACGGGGATCGGTGAAGAGGAGGCCTTGAAGACGTACATCAAGGAAACCGACGACTACGGACGCATCATGCTCAAGGCACTGGCCGACCGACTGGCGGAAGCGCTGGCCGAGCGGATGCACGAGCGCGTGCGGCGCGAATTGTGGGGCTATGAAAAGTCGGAGAAGCTGCCGGCGGATCAACTTATTTTCGAAAAGTACGACGGGATCCGGCCTGCGCCCGGCTATCCGGCACAGCCCGACCACACGGAAAAGGCGACGCTTTGGTCGCTCATGGACGTGCCGCGCAATACATCGATCGAACTGACCGAGAGTTACGCCATGTGGCCGGGCGCGTCGGTTTCTGGACTCTATTTCGCGCATCCGCAGAGTCATTACTTCGGTGTCGGCAAGGTCGAGCGCGACCAGGTCGAAGATTACGCCCGCCGCAAGGGCTGGACGGTGGAAGAGTGCGAGCGGTGGCTCGCGCCCGTGCTCAACTACGATGTCGGCGTGGCGCGGGCGAAAGTAGCTTGAGACGCTGTACAGGTTGTTGACCCACACTCGGCAGGCCGGTGTGGGTGGTAATCGCGAGCCTGTTGTTTTCCGGTGGTATCGCTCGTGCTAGCGTTTTTGCGTGGGGCGGGGCCGGTGAGCGGTCACGCGGTTAT
>JALHMJ010000001.1:258501-261163 GCA_022844105.1 Hyphomicrobium sp.
GTTGACCCACACTCGGCAGGCCGGTGTGGGTGGTAATCGCGAGCCTGTTGTTTTCCGGTGGTATCGCTCGTGCTAGCGTTTTTGCGTGGGGCGGGGCCGGTGAGCGGTCACGCGGTTATCAATAAGGGGGGACGACATGCTGGGACGGCTCGTGCTGCTGCTTTTACAAATTGCGGGTGGATTTTTTCTAGGCAAGATCGCGATGGGTTACATCCCCGTCCGAGGCGATCTATCAATTTTTGTCTATGCGGTAGTGGTCTCGGTCATCATCTTTCTGATCGGAGTTGTTGCGGCTCAGATCGTCAAGGACGTCGGAACGCCGAGTAGTGCGACGTTGTCGTCGGCGCTGGTGCTTGCTCTGGTGTTTGCGCTGATCTGGACGTTCGTGCCGCCGCTCGTCCCGGATTTGCCGTGGAATAGAATTCCGGCGCAGTGGGCGGTTCTGATCGGTGCCGTGCTTGGATACTTTGCCAAGCGGTGATCGAGCCTCTTGAATTAGAAAAGCGCGGAGCTTGCTCCGCGCTTTTCTTGTCTGGGCGCTTTTTTCATTGCTGTGGCGGATACCGGCGCGTCTTTAGCGCGCGTCAGACGTAACCGAAACAGATGGCCGCGATGAAGCCAAAGGACAAACACGCGGCAAGAACATTCAGCGGCGTTGCAAAGCCCATTGCTGCCTCCCTTCGTTTGAACGTGGGAAAGAACGTGCGGCCGCACCGCTTGTTCCAAACCTCGTTGCATTGTTGTGGCGGGTTCGCTTGCCTGCCTGAGGCAAATTAAAGAGTTCAAACTTGCCGCTTGCAACGAAAAACGATTCCGCACTGCGAAGGCGGCGGCTCGCGGTTGCGAAGAACGAGATCAGGTCAGCTTGCGGCGCAGCAAATACTCGGCCGTGCCGAGTGACACGAGATCTGCAAGTTCGCCCGTGCGCTCGAAGCCGTTCGTTTCATAAAAACGCAGCGCATCGGCGTTGAACGTGGACGCCAGAACCCACACGTTCTGTTCGCCGTGACGGCGCGCCTCATGCGCGAGCCAAGCAAGAAATGCCGTGCCCAATTTGTGCTTCTGGTATTGAGGCAGAATGCCTAGGAACTGCACGTAGGGGCCGCGCAGCCAGTTGAGCCGAATGCCGGCCACGCCGGCAACTTCGTTCCCGATCATAATGGCGTAGCGTGGCGCACTTTTTTCCAAAGTGCCGAGGTAAGCGGAGAGGGCCTCGGCCTTGTAGCCAAGCCGAGCCCAAGGGTCGATGCCTGCGAAGATCGGTCCGAGCCGCTGGGGTTCGCCAGGCGGAAGGCCACGCAGAGAGAGATCGGTACGGCCACCGGAAAACAGTTCCGTCTCGTAGCGCTCAACGGGCTGGGACGGCTGGCTCATTCGGCTTCTCCGCGTGCTTTTTATCAAGTTTGACGTCGACGTTGGGCGGAGACGGTTTGAAGAACGTGTCGTATCGGTCCGTGTCCCCCGGCCGCCTGTCGTAGCACGTGGCGGAAATTTCAGGCGTTCCTTGGGCGAGAAGCTCGGATACGGTGACGAAGTCGAAGCCCTTGGCTTTCAATTGCGGGATGGCGATGGCGAGCGCTTCTGCCGTATGGAAGCCGCGGCCGTTGCCGTGCCCGATAACAATGGCGCCAGGTTTGGCCTGGAGCATCGCATTGGCAATCGCCGCCGCCGATTGGGCCGGTACCGGATCTCCCGTCGAGACATCCCACTGGATCGCCAGTAATCCCGCGTCGTTGACGGCGTCGAGGGCGGCCTGGTTGCAGGCACCGAAGGGAAAGCGAAACAAGCTCATGCGGGGCGGGATGGTATCGAACGCCGGGTCATCGGCAACGCACTGATGGCTGCGCTGTTGTGCGCGCTGCAGTTCGTAGGCGCGTTGGGGACCCTCGATTTCGTCTGTCAGAGCCTGCCCCGAGAGCAGTCGAAGATTGCGATGGGCTTCGGCGTGGTTGCCGATTTCAAAGAGTGGATCGGCCATCAGTTGCTGTGTTCGTTTCGCGTGCGAGCGCATCCATTTGCCGCTGGCGAAAAACGTCGCCTTGATGCCGTTGGCGCGCAGGTAGTCAACGAGCGGGGTGTCGTACCCTGTCACCTCACCGGGCAATTCACACATGTCGAATGTGAGAGCAATCAGCTTCTTGCCCGGCTGGAGCTTGACCCGCCGCACGGCGCCGCGCCACGCCACGGGCACGGGCACGGGTGTCGACGGTTCGAGCGCTGTTGCTGGTGGCGGCGCGTCGAACGTCTTGATGCCTTTGGTGATCTTTTTTTCCTCGGGCGTACCCGACAGTGCGGCCGCAGACCAGCAGCGGTTCTGGAGGCTGGCGCGATCACCGGCGAGCGCCGGGGTGGCGGCCAGCAGCGCGCACGCCAGGACGGTGAGGCCACGACGGATCACATCATTTCCCCTTGAACTGTGGCTGTCGTTTCTCGCCAAACGCGCGCCGCCCCTCGGCATAATCGGCGCTGTCGAAGCAGAGTTTCACGAGCGCTTCGAGGCGGGCGATGTCAGCGGTTTCCGGCTTCAGTGTCAGCTCGTCGATGGCGGCTTTGGCGGCGCGGATCGTCAGCGGCGCGTTGGCGGCGATCGTGGCGGCGAGCGTGCGGGTTTCGGTTTCGAGTTCGGCGACTGAACAGACACGATTGATGAGGCCCATGGCGC
>JALHMJ010000001.1:261263-583459 GCA_022844105.1 Hyphomicrobium sp.
GGCGGCTTTGGCGGCGCGGATCGTCAGCGGCGCGTTGGCGGCGATCGTGGCGGCGAGCGTGCGGGTTTCGGTTTCGAGTTCGGCGACTGAACAGACACGATTGATGAGGCCCATGGCGCATGCCTCGGCGGCGGTGTACCGGCGTCCGGTAAACAAAAGTTCCTTGACGGCGGGCGGAGGGGCGAGCGTCAGCAACGTCCGCACCCAGCGGGGGTGATAGCCCAGGCCCAGTTTGGCGGCCGGGATGGCAAAGGTCGCCGTTTCGCTGGCGAGCCTCAGATCGCAGCAAGCCGCTATCCCAAGGCCACCGCCTAGGCAGAATCCGTCGATCATGGCGATGGTCGGTTTTTTGGCGTCGAGCAAGGCGTCGAATGCTGCGTGGTTGAGAGCATCGTAGGTTTCGACCGCCTTGCCGGTGCGGGCGCTGTCGAATTCCGAGATGTCGGCGCCGGCGGAGAAGGCCTTGCCGCCAGCCCCGCTCAACACAATGACGCGGATCGCCGGATCGGCATCGGCGGCGGCGATCAGGTGCGGGACGGCGGCCCACATCTTGGCGGTCAACGCATTGAGCCGAGCCGGATTGTCGAAGATGAGAAGGGCTCGTGCGCCGTCGTGCTGCAACCGGATATCGGGTGTGTGGTCAACGGCCATGATCCATCCTCGGTCAGCCCCGCGGGCACCTTTCGGCTTCTAAAGCCGCACAGCGCCGCGAACAACAGGCCGTCTGGTCGCGAGGCCACAGTTCATGGCTGTGTGTGTCCTGCAACTCAAGTCCTCTGCGCTCATTCCCTTCATCGCGACGGAGGTTTAGATTGACGCTCAGGCTGACGCCGGTTACCCGGTTTCGCTTCATGTTCCAAGGACTGGCGCATCATGTCCGCTTCCCGACCCCAGAACGCCGACAGAGCCGCAACGCGCGGCGGCGTCAAGCCGAAGTCGAGACCGACGGGGTCTGTCTCGTCGGCCGATGCGGTGTGGGAGCAGGTGCTCGGCGAGGGGCAGGCGGCCATGGCCGGTGAGCCGGCGTTGACGGGGTTCATTTTCGCGACCGTCGTCAATCACAACCGGCTGGAAGATGCGATCGCGTACCGGGTTGCGCAAAGGCTCAATCATTCCGACGTCGACGCCGGTCTCATTCTGAGCACGTTCCAGGACGTGCTGCTGAGCCAGCCCGACCTATCGCTGGCGATCCGCGCCGATCTTGCGGCGGTCTACGACCGGGACCCGGCCTGCAACCGGTATCTGGAGCCGCTGCTGTTTTTCAAGGGGTTTCACGCTCTCGTCACACACCGGTTCGCGCATGAGCTGTGGCGGCAAGGACGCAAGGATTTTGCCCTTTATCTGCAGAGCCAATCGTCGAAGATTTTCGCAACCGATATCCATCCAGCTGCTCGCTTTGGTCGTGGCATTATGCTTGACCATGCGACCGGGTTCGTCGTCGGCGAGACGGCCGTGGTCGGAGACAACTGCTCGTTCCTGCATGCCGTAACGCTCGGCGGCAGTGGCAAGTCGATCGGCGACCGGCATCCAAAGATCGGCGCCGGCGTACTGATCGGTGCGGGCGCGAAGGTGCTTGGCAACATTCACGTCGGCAATTGCGCGCTGGTGGCGGCGGGCAGCGTGGTGTTGCAGGACGTGCCGCCGAACATGACGGTGGCCGGCGTGCCGGCCAAGGTTGTCGGTCGGGTCAGTTGCGCCGAACCGGCCCGGTCGATGGATCAAATGATGCTCGGGACCGATTATTTTGGACCTGACGACTACAGCATGTTGTGAGCCGCTGCCTTCGCGCAGCGCTTCCTACGCCTCAGCATACAATCGGAGAAGAGACGTGAAGAAAGAAGAGATTGCGAAGGTCGAAGCCTTCCTACGCAAGACGTTTGGAACGAAAAATCTGTCGATACGCCCGCGGCCCAAAAAAGACGACAGCGCGGAAGTGTATATCGGCGACGACTTTGTAGCCGTCCTGTTCCGCGAAGATGAAGACGGCGAAGTCTCCTACCAGTTCCAGATGGCCATTCTCGACGTCGATCTGGAAGAAGTCTAAGGCACGGGGCGCGCGGCGGCCGATGACCATCTACCGTCTGGGAGAGGCATCGGTTGTGATGCCTGAAGGAGATCGCGCGTGGGTCGCGCCCAATGCGGTGGCGCTCGGCAAGGTGGAACTGTGTGAGGACGCGAGCGTCTGGTTCGGCGCCGTCCTGCGCGGTGACAACGAATTGATCCGGGTCGGCGCTCGATCCAATGTCCAGGATGGATGCGTGCTGCATACCGATCCGGGATTTCCGCTGGAGATCGGTTCGGATTGCACCATCGGTCATATGGTCATGCTGCATGGCTGCACCATCGGGAGCGGCAGCCTGATTGGTATCGGCTCGATTATACTCAACGGCGCGAGGATCGGCGAGGGCTGCCTGATCGGCGCCAATACGCTGATCACCGAAGGTAAGGAATTTCCGCCCAGGTCCATGGTTCTGGGCTCGCCGGGGAAAGTGGTGCGTGAGCTTAGCGTCGAGGAGAGCGATAGGCTGAAGGCCAGTGCCGGGCGCTATGTGGCGAACTGGAAGCGCTATGTTGCCGGTCTGGCCGAGCAAACCTGATGGCTGGCTGGCGCCTAACAGAAAGCCGGGCGCGTTGCGTCCGGCTTCTTCGTTCATGTCGATATGCAGTTAGCGATCGTTCTGGACGCCGGCCAGTGAAGAGGGCACGCCGGCATCCTGAGGATCGAGCGACACCCAGACCTTCGGATCAAGATAGGACTGGCGCATCACGAACTGATAGTTCGACCGCGCCCACAGGCGGACATCGTCGCTCTTGTTGTCGAGCACGAAATCGCCTTGGCTGGTTCGAGCGGTCAGCACTGCGTGCCCTTCGCCTTTTTCATCGCGAACGACAGTGAGTAGAAGGGAACTCGAAGGCCAGCCGCGGCCGACCAGAATTTTTTGCTTGAGGAGAGCATAATCCTCGCAGTCGCCCTTGTTGCCCGGGAGCGTCCAGTATTCGCTGAGGCCATAAATCTCGCTATCGGTCGCCGGCTCGACGGACCGGTTGACCAGGCGATTGACCTCGTCAAGGTCGCTCAGGCTTTCCGGCGTCGCCTCAAAGCGACTACCGTTGCCGCGCTGAACACAGTACTGAGGGCTTTGTTCGCAAAAGCGGACGAAGCCGTACGGGGGCTGTGACGAGCCGTATACGCGCATGTAGGCGGCACGTTCGGACATTGTGGTTTTCATCGCTGTTTCGGCCGCAGCCGGTTGAGCGATTAAGGCGCCTAGCGCGGCACCAGCGACGATTACTGAAACGCACTTCATGCGACAACCCCGTACTAATCGCCTTACACTAGCGTAAATTCCTCGATGTCCCCTGAATTCGAAGCCCGGCATTTTCGTAAAACTTTATCTTTCTGCCGCGCCCATTCGTGTGTCCGCATGTTCCTTTTGCTCTGCTCCGTCACATAAAATGCCGGCGCAGAGCCTCCGGTTCCTGGATGTCTATGAACCCGATGCCGATGCCGTGTCCGTGATGGCGCATCACGCGCCCGCGCAGGCGGCCAAGCGTCAAGCCGGTGCCCACTGGCGGACGCGGTTCCATCTTCAAGGATGCGCCTGAGATCGACACGTCGATCACGTCGCATTCAATCGTTTGCCCGCTGTCGAGCACAATAGATTTTGCTGGTTCAGTGGCCGGATAGCGATCGTGCCGGCGCTGATCGATGCCGGTAAGGAAGTCGCGGTTCACAAGCCAAGTGAGCTGTGCTGCCAGTTTTTCGCGCTTGTGCGCGGTGATCTTGAACAACATGGCAAAGCCACCTTCGAACACGCGTACGACATTGCCTTCGAGGCCGCCGATGTGATCAAAGTAAACGACGATGCGCTCGCCTTCTTCCACTGCTACCGGAGAATTGATGGCCGCGCCGCCGACGGAAATGTCGTTCAGTTTGCAGGGGTACTCGTGCCGGCTGGCGCGCATGAAGCGGCCGAGCAGCGTCATGGCCACACGACGGTAGCGGCGTTGACCGGTCGATGAATGAGCTCTAAGGACGGCGGGTTCCTTGAGAGCCTGAAACGCGATGGACATGGTCGTTGGCCCGATAGGCAACCTGCGGAACTGACCCGGATCGAAATCCAACACTTGGAAGGTGCAGGTATCCGGGCGAAGACAGGACGACTATGGGGCGGAGCCCGTTAATGAACGACTAAAGCCATCCCGAAAGTGGACATGCAGCGGGTCGGAAACGGCGGGCCGAGCGCTGGGCATTAGAATTCTGGCGGCGGATCTTGCGGGGCGCCGCTGCGCCCGCCCTCAAACACTCGAAATTGGCGACGGTCTGAACGAACGATGCGGGCGTGGCGGACCTGGGGCAAAAACGGGGTCTGGCGGTCATCAACGGTCAGGGCTTCGGCGGTGCTTGGCCGACCATCGGGCCAGATCGTTTCTTCGGCTACGATGCGCATGCTGCAGAGCGGATCGAAACCGAGCCAGGCGGGCGATTCAAGCGGGCTCAAGGCCCCCAGGAAGCGGTCTGCGATATCCTGGCCGTGGATGAGCGGCAGGATCAGCATTTCGACCAGGAGCGTCTTGCCGGCCGCACTATCGGCTTTTGCCGTGAGCAGACTGACGCCGCCGTGCATCGAAATGGTATTCAAGCGGTCGCGCAGAACCAGGCTGTCGGCCGCACTCCAGCCTGCGAGGAAGTTGTGGCCACGGAATTCCTTGCGAAAGCGCTCGCAGAGCCTAGTACCAGCGAGACGATACGGGAACGTGGTCTGATCCTGTCGTTCCAGAATGAACGTGTCGGGGAGTGCTTCGCCCAGGCTGGCGGGTTCAATTTCGAAACGGCGCGGGGCCACCCGGCTGCCGCGCAGAGTATTCCAATATGCGTACAGGGACTTGGACGTCTTATGTCTCATTTTTGGCCATCGATCGTATCCCGCCCTGATGCGGCGGGGACGTTTGGGACCACGCCCGGGTCGACCCGCACGTGCTAACCCCTGGATCGCAGCATTTGTGCCATCGGGGCCCATCCAGGTGGACTGGCCAGCGTTCATCTATAAGAAGCGGCGAGGGAATTGCCGTTGGCGGGGTGCGGGCTTTTGAGTTGCCCAACGTCGGCGCCGTAGCCATCTTGGCGTCATCACAGCGCAGCATCGGTGTCTTTTCCGGCCGAGCCCTGAGGAGGGGACATTGACCATCTTGAACGACGGACGGCCCGAGAGCGGCGACAGCGGCCATCCTGATCCGGCCGAGACGGCCCGCGAACCGATCTTCAACGTGCCGCCGATGGTGCTCTTCCTGCTCGCAGTCATGCTTGGCGTCATGGGGTATCGTTTAACGCTCAATCCGGAAGCCGACACGGACTTCGTTCTGGCGCTCGCCCTCATCCCTGCCCGCCTTGCCGGCGAGGCGGCAAATCTTCCGGGTGGAACCTCGGCGATCTATACCGAGTTCGTGACCCACATGTTCGTCCACGCCGACGCGATGCATCTGGCATTCAACGGTGCTTCACTGCTGGCGTTTGCGGGAGCTTTGGAAAAGCGGATCGGCGGAATAAGGCTCTTGTTGTTTTTTCTGGCGACTGGCCTCGCGGGCGCAATAACGTTTGTGGCACTCAACCCGGGATTGATGGCGCCAATGATCGGAGCCTCGGGTGCAATTGCCGGACTGATGGGTGGCGTTATGCGCTTTTTCTTCAGCGCGATGGATACGGGCGGTGGATTGCGCCGGTTAAGTGAAGCGCCGGCGAGCATTCCGCTGCAGCCACTTCGTGTTGCTCTGCAAGACAAGCGTTTGTTGGCAGTTACTGCCGTATTTGTGGTGATGAATGTCGCTGCGATGGTCGGCTTTGGCGATATCAACGCCTCGAATTCGATTGCGTGGGAGGCCCACGTTGGCGGCTATATCTCAGGTCTGCTGTTGTTCGGATTATTCGATATTGCACCGCGGCATGAAATCGAGCCGGACTAGAATTAGAATTGCGCTTGAATGATGCGACATTCTGGATCACCATTCGCAATGTCACATAGAGCGTCGCGTTGCCCCCGGGATCATAGGATGGCGCGTGCTCGGGCCGTCGGTCATTTCAAGGCGCTCGAGTTCGTGCACTTCTGGAACTCCTCTTCGTCAACGAACGGCACCAGACGGGAGAAGACAAGATGAACGTCGCAACCATTCTCAAAGGTAAGGGCCGCTCTGTTACCACGGTGCGGCCGGATCATACGTTGCATGAAGTCACTGCGAAACTCGCCGCGCGCAAGATCGGCGCTGTGGTCGTCGTCGGCGAAAATGGTGCCGTTGACGGCATCTTGTCGGAGCGTGACGTGATCCGAGCCATCGCGGAGCGCGGCGTTGCCGCACTCGAAATGCCGGTTTCGCGTTTCATGACGCGCGATGTCATCACGTGCAGCGAAACAAGCCTGGTCGACGAGACGATGGAGATGATGACGGCGGGTCGGTTCCGTCACCTTCCCGTTGTTGAGGACGGATCGCTGGTTGGCATCATCTCGATCGGAGACGTCGTTAAAAACCATGTGGCAACAGTGGAGATGGAAGTTTCCGCCATGCGCAATTATCTGGCGACAGGCTGATCAGCAATTGAAATAACTGTTGGCGCTTCTCACACATGAGCGCCGAGGCGCGCATCGACGTCGCGGCGTAATTTTAGCTCGCGAGCGATGTCTTCGGCCTCGCGCTTGGCGGCTGCCTCACCGCGAGCAATCAAGTCATCGGCACGGTGGAAGTCGAACAGTCCGATGCCTTGCAGGCGCGGGCTGATCATGGCGTCGGGCGGGTCGCCGGCTAGACGCGAACGGGCAATGCGATCCTGGACGATATTGAGTGCATCGACCATGACGGTTGAGATGCCGGGGGCGTTATCGCCACGACCGAAAAGCTGGCGCGTCAACAGCCAGCGCGCGCCGACGCCTGATTTCTCTCCTGCGGCGGCTTCTTCGCGCTCGCGGGCTTCGTCTTGTTCGACATCATCGACGATGGCATTGGCCGCGGCGGAGCGGCTTGAGATGTCGTAGTTGAGGTTGACCGCAATGACGTAGCGGGCGCCAAGGGCCCGGCAGACGGACACCGGAATCGGATTGACGAGCGCGCCGTCAAACAGCCAGCGGCCGTCTATTTTGACCGGCTTGAAAATTCCCGGCAGCGCATAGGAGGCCCGGATCGCATCGACGAGGCGACCGCGGGAGAGCCAGACTTCGTGGCCCGAGCCGATTTCGGTCGCAACGGCCGTAAAGCGGCGGTCCAGATCTTCGATGCGCTTGTCGCTCAAATGGCGCTCGAGCCGTTCGCAGAGCTTCTGACCGGAGATGAGCCCGGTGCCGGCGAGGTTGAAATCGAGATAGCCGAAAACGCGGCGCTTGGTGAGGCTGCGGGCGAAGTCTTCCAGATCGTCCAGCTGGTTGGCGACATGACAGCCGCCGACGACGGCGCCGATCGAGGTTCCAACGACGATGTCGGGCTTGATGCCGGCGGCCGTCAGGGCGCGCACGACACCGATGTGTGCCCATCCGCGCGCCGCACCTGCGCCCAGTGCCAAACCAATCTTGCCGACTGCCATGTGCGTCTCCGACCGCTTGCGGTCTGTCAAAGCAAGGCCCGTACCTACTTTGTCGCCATAGCGTGCCAGGAGGACATTAAAGACGCCCTAGAAGATTGGTAAAATGATTACCTCCGAGCGTGCCGAAACCATCCCAAGCCGGAGAATTGTTCGGCGGACGGACGAATGTCAGCGGGGCGTGGTCGTCGGCACGAGTTGGAGGCGCACCGCTTGCCCATCGCCTAAGGCAACGCGGCGATAGAAACACGATCGTGTGCCGGTATGGCAGGCGGTACCCCTGCCTTTAACGCGGACCTTCATCCAGATCGCGTCCTGGTCACAGTCGACGCGCATTTCCTCGATTTCGAGTTCGTTGCCGCTTTCCTCGCCTTTCTTCCAGAGCGTGCGTCGCGAGCGGCTCCAGAAGTGGGCCAGACCCGTCTCGATGCTGCGGCTCAGGGCGTCGGCGTTCATCCAGGCGAACATGAGAACGTCGCCGGATACCGCATCGGTTGCGATCGCGGCTATGAGGCCGTTGCCGTCAAAGCGCGGGGTCAGGGCTTGGCCCTGTTCAAGGCTTTGCGTATCGGTGGGTGCAGGAAATGTGGGGGGCATGGTGTCGTCCGTTTTGTTTGATCCTATATATAGCGCGGTTCGCCTTGGCATGGGACCGCAGCGGAGCGTGAATGGCCGAGCTTGACGACATCTACAACACGAAGATCCTCGAACTGGCCGCGGCGATCCCGCGGACGGGACGTTTGGGCGGCTCTGCGGTGAGTGGAGAGGCGCATTCCAAGCTGTGTGGATCGACGGTTTCGGTCGAGCTCATTGTGGAGGGGGATTGCATTGCCAGTTTTGCCCAAAACGTGAAGGCGTGCCTGCTTGGCCAGGCGTCAGCTTCCGTTGTCGGGCGCGAGATCGTCGGGACCGAGGTGGCCGAGTTCCGGCAGGTGGCAGACGACATGCGCCGGATGCTCAAGGAGAATGGGGCCGGTCCCGGCGGGCGTTGGGTGGATTTGCGGCTCTTGCAACCGGTCCGCGATTACCGACACCGGCACGCCTCGACGCTGCTGATTTTCGACGCGGTCGAGCGGGCCTTGCGGGCCGTGGAAGACGGCACGCATCAGACGCCCGTCGTTCAATCGGCAAGCTGATCGCGTGGGCCGGTTCAGCCAGACCATGCTCAAGGCGCCGGTGCACCTTTACCGAGCAACGATCAAGCCGTGGGTCGGGATGGAATGCCGGCATCTGCCGAGCTGTTCGGAATATGCCTTGGAAGCCATCGACCGCAATGGGGCGTGGAAAGGTTTTTGGCTGATGCTGTCGCGGCTGGCTCGGTGCCATCCGTGGGGAACGCACGGATATGACCCGGTGCCGGATCTAACCCGTCAGAGGCACCCGTTTGCGCCGTGGCGATATGGCGTGTGGCGGCGGACGACGCCACCCCCATCCAGGCAATCAGCGGGGAAGCCCTGACAGGTTTCAGGCGGCGGTTTGCACAATGACCGGATCGGGAATCGGGAGGGGTGGTAATGCCGCGGCCGCCGCATCGGCGGCAAGGGTGGCCGCTTCAGCGTAATTCCGTGCTGCTTCAGAGGTGTAGGTCGTCTCGCGGCCAAGTTCCATGACGGCGATCGTAAAGTCGACCAAGGCGTCGAACGCGCGGCACGCGATGAATTCGAAGGCCTTCATTTCCCAGATCGACTGGGCCTGGTAGAGCTGCCCTGCGAGTATTGTTTTGACCGTGATTTCCGGGCAGGCATCGCTTTTCATAAAGTTCGCCAGATGCGGCGCCAGCGGTGCCGACGGCATCGGAAAGCCGGCGGGAAAGCCAGTCGCGTAGGCCGTCCGCTTGAACAAATTCTCGGTGCCGAAAAGTTCTTCGAGTTTCGCCTTGGCCGCAGGATCGACGACGGCCAAAACCTGAATACAAGGCCGGCTGCGGCCCTGAATCGAGACCATGCCTTTGCGGATCAGAAGCTTCGGCGGCTGCATGCTCAACTCCCCGCTCGCGCGCCGGCCGACCCCCGGCAGTACGCGAAACCATTAATGACCCTAGCTGGGAAGGGTGAAGGTTCTGGTTGCAACATCCATAAAATTGAAAACACCCTGCGCGAGGCATGTGCGGGAGGATGGATATGGAATTCGATTATTTGATTGCAGCAGGTGTCCTGCTGGCAACCGCTGCCACGGATGCGGCGTATGTGATGTTCACGTCCGCCGTCGTCGCCCGCAAGGCGCTGGCGGCAGCCAACTGGAGCAGCGCGTGGTACATGCTCTCGTCGTTCGCCGTCATCAGCTACACGCACAACTACGTCTATGTCGCCTTCGCAGTCGTGGGGTCGTGGATCGGTGCGTATCTGACGTTGAAGTTCTACCACCGCGAGCCGGCCAATCCGCCGGGGCCGTTGAAACCGCAGGTCTAGTTCTGCGCTGCGCGAGAGTTACGCGATCGCCGGCTTGACCTTTGTCATGTCGACGTCTTCCTCTTCAGCGCGCGGCCGATGCTCGGCGGCGAGGGCAAGGTAGATGACGGGCAGGATTAGAAGCGTGAACAGCGTGCCGATTGCCATGCCGCTGACGAGCATGATGCCGATGCTGTTGCGCGCCTCCGCGCCGGCACCCGTCACGAAGACGAGCGGCAGATGTCCGAACACGGTTGCTGCTGTTGTCATGAGAATGGGCCGCAGGCGTGTCATGGACGCCTCGCGGATGGCGGCCAACTTGGTGTGGCCCATCTCCTGGAGTTCGTTGGCGAACGCCACGATCAAAATACCGTTCTTGGCGATGAGACCGACGAGAGTGATCAATCCGATCTGGCTGTAGATGTTGATGGTCGTAAAGCCCAGGAAGGTGAACAGCAGCGCGGCTGACAGCGCGAGGGGCACGGAGCCGAGCAGGACGACGAGAGGGTCGCGGAAGCTGCCGAACTGCGCGGCAAGCACCAGATAAATGAGAAGGATCGAAAAGCCGAGCGTGCTGGCGAGTGTCGTGCCCTCTTGCTTGATCTGGCGCGATTCACCTGCGTAATCGATGGTGTACCCAGCCGGTAGAATGTCCTTGGCTGCGGCTTCGAGCGCGTCGAGACCGTCCGCCTTGGTAACGCCAGGGACCACGCCTCCGTACACGCGGAAGCTATCGGCCTGTTGGAAACGGGCAAGCGTGCGCGGGGCGGTCGTCGTTTCGAGGCGAGCGAAAGCGGAGATCGGAACCTGCTGGCCGGCACGGGTTCGCACCTTGTAGTCGAGCAAGGTGGAAGCCGCGGCGCGCGCGATCTGTTCGACCTGCGGGATGACCTTGTAGGCGCGGCCTTCCCTGGTAAAGCGGTTGACGTAATTGCCGGCAATCAGGATGCCCAGCTGACGACCGACGTCGGCAAGGTCGAGGCCCAAGTCGGCGACGCGCTCGCGGTCGATCTGAACGCGCACCTGCGGCAGGTCGATCTTGAGGTCCGTGTCGGCAAACATGAATTTGCCGCTCTTGAATGCGGCGCCGACCAACTGACTGGCGTAGTCGGCCATCTGCTCGGGGGTGCCGGGACCTTTGAGAACGAGTTCGACGTCGAAGTTTCCGGCACCGGGCAACGGCGGCGGCAGGATCGGATAGATCTGCAGTTCCTTTATCTTTGCCACGCCGCCGAAGATTTCGGGCTGAATCTCTTGGGCGGAGCGCTGGCGCTCATGCCAGTTCTTGAACAGGTAGCCGCCGAAACCTGTGGACGGGAACACGATCTCGAACATGCTTTCGAATTCGGGCAACGCTTTGCCGACGTCGAGGACCTTGTCCATGTTGCCGGTCGTGTAGGGCAGCGATGCATCGGGCGCGGAGTTCACAATCAGTAGCATGAAGCCTTCGTCTTCGACCGGGGCCAACTCCTTGCCTGAGAACATGTAGAGCGGCACGGCGATCAGGCCGATGAAGACCGCGAAGGCAATGATCGGTCCCTTGAGCGACAGAGTGGCATCGAGCAGTCGTCCATAGCCGGCTGAAAGGCGATCCATCTGGCGGCCGATGAACAGCGCATAGCGGCTTTCTTGTCCGCCTTGCGGCGCGGTGTAGGCGCTCATGATGGGCGACAGCGTGATGGCGACGATGCCCGAGACAATGACGGCGGTGGCCAACGTGAAGGCGAATTCCTTGAATAGGACGCCGGTGAGCCCGGAGAGCAGGCCGATCGGAGCATAGACTGCGGCCAGTGTAATCGTCATGGCGACGATCGGACTGAACAACTGCCGTGAACTGACCAGCGCCGCCTGTGTCCGGCTCATGCCGTCGCGCATGTGGCGGGAGACATTCTCGACAACGACAATGGCGTCGTCGACAACGAGGCCGACGGACAGAACGATCGCCAACAGTGTCAGCAGATTGAGTGAGAAGCCCATCGCCATCATGGCCGCCATGGCGCCGATCAGCGAAATCGGGATGGTGACAAGGGGGACCAGCGCACTGCGCCAGGACCCCAGGAAGAGGAACACGATGAGACCGACAATCGCCACCGTCTCGGCGAAAGTGGTGAGGATCTCCTGGATCGAGTTTTCCATGTACACGGCGCCGTCATAGGCCAGCGCGATCTCCATGCCTTCCGGTAACGCTGGCGCGATCGCCGCCACTTCACGGCGCAGATCCTGCGCGACCTTGATTTCATTCGTGCCAGGAAGCGGCCAGACCGATAGATAAACCGCGTCCTTGCCGTTGTGTCGTACGTTCGACGTTTCTTCCTCGGCCCCCAACTCGACGCGGCCGAGATCAGAAATGCGCACCATGCGATCGGAATCCTCGCGCACAATGAGGCGCTCGAATTCCTCCGCGTTGCGCAGATCGGTGTCGGCCAGAAGGTCGACTTGGATCTCGTTGCTCTTGGCGCGGCCGACGGCGGCGAGGAAGTTGTTGCGGCGAAGCGCCAATTCGACATCGAGTGCACTGAGACTGAAGGCCGATAGACGATCGGCGTCGAGCCAGATCCGCATGGCTTGGGGCCGGGCCCCTTCGAGGCCGACGCGCTGGACGTTGGATATCGTGCTGAGGCGCGGTTGGATGTTGCGGATCAGGTAGTCGGTCACCTGTGCCGGCGTCATCGCGCTGGACGTCACGCTGACATAGAACGTGGCATAAGGACGATCGGCACGCTGGACTTCGACGACGGGACTTTCGATTTCAATAGGCAATTCGCTGCGGATCTGGTCGAGGCGGTTGCCGACCTCGGCCAGAGCGGTGGTGCTCGGCTGATTGAGTTTGAGGCGCGCTGTGACGGTGCTGAGGCCGGGGACACTGGATGATTCCACGTAGTCGATGCCGGTCAGTGATGAGACAGCGCGTTCGATGGGCGTTGTGACAAAACCGCGAATGGTGTCGGCCGAGGCGCCGACGTAGATCGTCGTGATGACAATCGAGGAACTTTCGATGCGCGGGTATTGCTGGACCGGCAGCTGCGAGGCGGCTCGCAGCCCGATCAGTACGAGGGCCAGGTTCAACACGATCGCGATGACCGGCCGCCGGACGAAGATATCGAGCGCTTTCATACGACCTCGTTGCCTGTCAGTTCAGCGCGGCTGCGCCGTCGGTGGTTGGCGAGGGCTCGGAGGCGATCAGAAGTCCGTCGCGCAGCTTGAATGACCCGAACGTTGCAATCGGTTCACCCAGTTCGAGGCCCTTATCGACAATAATTGTGTCGCCGATCACTGCCCCGGTCTGTATCGGTCGCTGCCGTGCGCGGCTGACGCCATCCTTCGTTTCGATAACGAAAACATGCTGACCGGCAGGCGAACGGCGAACCGCCGACAGCGGCACGACGATGCGCGACTGCGGTTCGGCGGTCTTGGCGACGACGTCAACGAAAGCGCCGGGTCGCAAGACCGAACCCAGACCTTTGGCGAGGGTACGGAAGCGGACGTTGCGGTTGGCCGGATCGACGCTGTCGTCCTCGGCCATGATCTTGATCGGACGGGGACCATCTGTCAGGGCAGGCGACATCAACGTGACCTCATCGCCGGGACGCAGGAGTGCCGCGTTCTCCTGAGGCAATGCGAAATCGATGAAGAGATCGTCTTCGACGCCCTGCAATTTGACAATCAGTGTTCCGGCATCGAGGTAAGCACCC
Organism: Hyphomicrobium sp.; assembly: GCA_022844105.1. GTDB lineage: Bacteria > Pseudomonadota > Alphaproteobacteria > Rhizobiales > Hyphomicrobiaceae > JAGVSR01. The sequence goes on from JALHMJ010000001.1 coordinate 274,904, forward strand.
GGTTGAAGGTCGGTGATGCCGACACGGGCCTTGAACGGCGCGCCAATGCGCTTCTTGTCGATGGCGACACGCAGGTTTTCGGCACGCGCGGTTGCCGACTCGAACTCTTCACGAGATTTGTCGAAATCCTGGATGTTAAAGGCAGGGCTGTCTCGCAGCGCTTCGCGGCGCGCGAGGTTGGCTTTGGCAAGCCGCGCTTCGGCTTCCGCGGCCTGCATCGCGGCCTTTTCCTGGCGATCGTCGAATTGAACAAGGAGCTGGCCTTTTTCCACGGTGTCGCCGGACGAGAAGCCGCGCGCTGCGACAAGGCCTGCGATCTCGTTGCGCAGCTCAAGCTGCTGGCTCGCCACGACAGTGCCAATCGCGCGCGTCGTCGGTGCCCATGTCGTCGATGTCGCGCGGGCGATGGCCACCGCTTCCTGAGGTTCAGGTCGAGATGTTCCTGACGCAATACCGGCCAGGATCTGGGTGTATTTGTAAAAACCCAATGCCGCCGTGATGCCGCCGATGAGAACGATCACAACAAACCAGGATAACACGCTGCGAAGCATAACAACCTCGGTGTGAGCGGGCGGCCGTGACCACCTAGGTCTTGTGGCATATCGACTGCCGGCGCGTCATCAGCCCCATGCCAGTCGAAGCGGTGGCCGTACGGCCATAGTGCGGTCAGCCCGAATTACTGGACCAATAAGCGAGCCTAGGAACGTTCGCAACCCGAAGTTGGCGAGGGCCAGGATGGACTTTTAGCTGCAGGGTCATTCGGGCGGTTCGGTGGCGGGGCCGGAACCTCATTTCGAGGACGAAGTTGCCGAAAGACACCATTCCACGTGAGTTTTATGAGCTTCACGCTGGCCGCTGATGGCGCTCGTCACGGCGGCATCCCCAGCCCGATCACATCGACACAATCTTGACATCCTGGCCCGCGCGGCGGCATGACACCGGCGGCATATGTCTTACGCCGCACCCGTTGGCGGCGAGTGAGCAACAGGAGAGAAAGATGACCGACGTCACTTTGACGTTTCCGGACGGGGCTTCGCGTAAGGTTCCCGGCGGCAGCACGGGCTTGGACGTGGCGAAGGCCATCTCGCCGTCGCTCGCCAAGCGCACGGTCGCCATGCAACTGAATGGCGTCCTGGCCGACCTTTCCGATCCTATCACCGCCGACGCCACGATCAATTTTGTCGCTCGGACCGATCCCGCAGCGCTGGAACTCATCCGGCACGATGCCGCGCATGTGATGGCCGAGGCCGTGCAAGCGTTGTGGCCCGGCACGCAGGTGACCATCGGCCCGGTGATCGAGAACGGATTCTATTACGATTTTGCCAAGGGTGAACCGTTTCTGCCGGAAGACATCGGCAAAATCGAAAAGAAGATGGCCGAGATCATCGCGAAGAACGCGCCCTTCACGAAGGAAGTCTGGGCGCGCAATGAGGCGCGAGATGTGTTCGCGGCGATGGGCGAGGGCTTCAAGGTCGAACTCGTCGACGCGATCCCGGAAGACCAGGACCTCAAAATCTATAAGCAGGGCGCGTGGTTCGATTTATGCCGCGGCCCACACATGACATCCACCGGGCACATCGGCAAAGCGTTCAAGCTGATGAAGTTCGCCGGCGCCTATTGGCGCGGGGACTCGAGCCGACCCCAGCTGCAGCGCATCTATGGAACCGCGTGGGCAAGTGAAGACGAACTGAAAGCCCATCTGCATCAGCTCGAAGAAGCTGAAAAGCGCGACCATCGCAAACTCGGCCGTGAGATGGATCTGTTCCATTTCCAGGAAGAGGCTCCAGGCTCGATCTTCTGGCACCCGAATGGTTGGACGCTGTTCCAGACGCTGATTGCCTATATGCGCCGTCAGCAGCAGCGGGCGGGTTATGTCGAAGTCAATTCACCCGACATGATGGAGAAGCACTTCTGGGAGCTGTCCGGGCATTGGGAGAACTACGGCGAGAACATGTTCACGACGACGCTGCCGGACGAGCGTGTGTTCTGCTGCAAGCCGATGAACTGCCCGGGGCATGTACAAATCTACAAGCACGGCCTCAAGAGCTATCGCGACCTGCCGTTGAAGATCGCCGAGTTCGGCAAGGTGCACCGCTATGAGCCGTCGGGGGCGCTGCATGGCATGCTGCGCGTGCGCCACTTCACACAGGACGATGCGCACATTTTCATCACCGAAGATCAGATCATGGAAGAGTGCCTCAAGATCAACGATCTGATGCTCGCGATCTATAAGGACTTCGGCTTCGAGGATATTTTCATCAAGCTCTCGACGCGGCCGGAAAAGCGGGTCGGCGCGGATGATTTGTGGGATAAAGCTGAAAAGGCGCTGTCGGATGTTCTGGAAGAAGTAAAGCGGCAGTCCAACGGGCGCATTCGTACAGCCTTGCAGCCCGGCGAGGGTGCGTTCTATGGCCCCAAGCTCGAATACACGTTGAAGGATGCCATCGGTCGCGAATGGCAATGCGGCACGACGCAGGTTGATTTCAACCTCGCGGGCCGGCTGGGCGCGTTCTACATCGACGAGAATTCCGACAAGAAGACGCCGGTCATGATCCACCGCGCCATGTTCGGTTCGCTCGAACGTTTCACCGGAATTCTGATCGAGAACTTCGCTGGTCATTTCCCGCTGTGGCTGGCGCCGCTGCAGGTGGTGGTCGCGACGATCACGAGCGAAGCGGACGCCTACGCGAACGAAGTCGTGTCAGCGCTGAAAGCCGCCGGCCTGCGCGTCGAAGCCGACCTGCGCAATGAGAAGATCGGCTACAAGGTTCGCGAACACTCTCTGGCAAAAGTCCCCGTCATTCTTGCCGTCGGCATGCGGGACGCTGAGGCGCGCAACGTCTCCGTCCGGCGGCTTGGCTCACAGGAGCAGACGGTGATTGCCTTGGATGAAATTGTGCCGGCGCTCAAGGACGAGGCCACGCCACCGGATTTGCGGGGTTAGGGGTGAAGGTAGTGTTGTGGGGGCGAAACGGAACTCAACCCACGCTGGGCCATGGATCCTCGGCATAAAGCCGAGGATGACATTTGTGGGTGAGCCACACCGTTTCCAGCCCACCGCTGTTATCCCGTGCCGTGTGCCCGCGACCCATCGGGCAGCATGCTTCTTGCATTATTGCGCATACAGTTTTTCATCTCGTCATCCCGGCGAAGGCCGGGACCCAGTCAACGGTGAGCGCGACGAACAGAGCATCCGCGTCCATCGCCGTGCCCCATGCCTCACGAGCAATATCGCCGGAAGCTCGTCGCCCTGGGCCGTCACCGCTTGAGCAAGCCTATAGGCAAAGTCGAAGAAGACGCGCTGTTGGCCATCAACCGCTCCCTTGTCCTGGTGCTGGGATTGGTCGACTAGACCGAATGCTCGCCGCACGCCGCCTAAATCTCGCCCTTCAGGCCCTTCTCGAAATACTTATGGATCACCTTGTCTTGGTTCTCGAGCAGCCAGTCGATCGAGGGTTCGCTGCGCATGGCTTTGGTGATGGCGAGCGTCGTCGCCTTGCGGTGGATCTCGAACAGGATCTTGTGGTCGAGATTGTTGTCGTTCGCGACGGACGGATTGAGCCACACCGACACGACGATACCGAGGTCGTTCGCCTTCTCGCGCGGGATGACGCCCGAGCGCACGCTGTCGAGCACGCCCATGGCGGTGGCGTACTGGACGGTGCCCATGAGGATGCTGGTGTAGCGCTCGTTGTCGACCGACACTTTCGACACGCATATCGTCGGCGGGCGCACCATGACGTCGGTGTTAAGCAGTGCCAGCACACGCGAATGGCCGACAACCTGGTTGCCGAGCAGGTTCGCGAACGCCGTGCCCATGGGGCCATCCATTTCGCCGATGGCAACTTCGGGTTCGGCAGCCGTACCGGGCGGCCCACCAGCCACGAGGCTTTCACCAATGCGCATGATGATCCGGTCGCTCATTTTCGCTCCTTGATGTGCGCGCCAATGGTTGGCTCGCTGGAGCCGTGACGTATCACGGCCACCGTACCAAAGTGAACACCGGCGACCGCCTCACAACCCATAAATAAATCGCACCAGGCCCGCGGGCATCCGGTCGAGCACAAAAGCTTCCCAATCCGACATCAGCCCCGTGAGAAACGCAAATCCAAGCACGATCAGCAGGCCGCCGAGCGCCGGCTTGAGCCAGCGACTAGCCGTCATAAGCGCGTCTCGGTTTTTGAATAAGGTCTCGCGCGAGAGCAGCATGATCGCGAGCAACGGCGTAACCGTGCCGAGCGCGAAAGCGAACATGACGGTGGCCGCGTAGCCAATCGACTGCCCTTGCGCGGCCAGTGCAATTGCCGCCCCTAGCGTTGGTCCGACGCACGGTGTCCAAACCGCGCCGAGGATCGCGCCGAGCAAAAACTGACCGCTCAATCCATCCGGCGAGTACTCAGACACCCGCGTCTGCAGCCCGCCAGTCGCAACGGAGGCCGCCACCGCGAACCGCTGCTGCAGAGAAGCGGAGAGCAAAATCGCGCCGAGCCCGATCATAAGCACGGCCGCGATCTGATTGAGCACCTGCGGCGTCAGGCCAATCGCAAACCCCACCGTCGCCACAAGCAATCCGAACCCCGTGAACGCCAGCACGAGCCCGGCTGCCAGCGCATAAGGCCCGAACCGGTGCGACGACAGCGCTCCGCCCAACACGATTGGCAACAGTGGCAGAATGCACGGGGATAAAATCGTCACGACGCCTGCGAGGTAGGCGATCAAAACATTGGTCATTGCGGGATCTCAAACGGTCGAGATGAAAACTGCGGCGCGAGATCCGCCGCGCCGCAGTCGGTTCGCTTAAGCGCCCTTGGCAATCGCCGCGACGATGGCGTCTGAATCGGTTTCGCCGACGAGGCGGGCTACTTCCTTGGAACCCTTATAGACGATGATTGTGCTTTGTTTTACGGCCTGGAACCGCTTTACGGGGTCGGCGTCACCCTGAAAATCCACCGTCACAAATGTGGCCTTCGGGAATTTTGCCTTGGCGGAATTGAGACCCGGCTGCTGCGCGGCGCACGTAGGGCAGCCTTTTTTGAAAACTTCGACGACGATATGCTGGTTTGCGGCTTGCGCCTTATCGAACATGGCGGCTTCGTAGGTCGCCTTCTGTTCCAGTGCTTGCACTGGAGCCGCAAATGCAAGCGCCAATCCCGTCAGCGCGGTGGCGAAGACTTTTTTAAGTGCGGACATCATTGACTTCTCCTGTTGGCCTTGCGAGGCGCAAAGGCCTCGGTCGGTGTACGGAGCCATCCGCATCAGGTTTCAAAAAAAATATGACCTTTGTTTTCCATAGTATTCTCAAAGTAAACACCGTGATCTACCTGACACCAGAAGGACTGCGCAGTGGAAGATCCCGTGAGCCAGAAGCCCTTCAGCTATCGGACCGATCCGTCGGTGCCACCGTTTGACGATGCGCATCCGCTCGTCATTTTCGACGGGATGTGTGTGCTGTGTTCTGCGGGTGTGCAATTTATGCTGGCTCGCGATCCCGATGGGGCCACACGATTTGCAGCGGTGCAGGAGCCGGTCCCGCGCGCGCTTTATCTTCATTATGGTCTTGATCCCGTCCGGTTCGACACGTTCTTGGTTCTTGCCGACGGCATGCCCTATTTGAAATGGCAGGGCGTTCTGGCCGCCGGGCGAACGATGCCCGGGGCATGGCGATGGTTGGCGCAGTTTGGACGGATCGTGCCTAATGTGCTCGGCGACCGGATATACGACATTGTTCAACGCAATCGGATCGGCTGGTTCGGGTCTCGCGACACGTGCTTCATGCCGTCGCCGGGACAGCGGCGACGCATGCTGGGGCCTGCCAGCATCGGCATCGAGGACACGCGCCGCACCGCTAGTTGATGCGTGACCACGTGTCGTTTTTGCAGATCAAACCTCCCAAAACGCAGCCGGAGAGCGTCAGGCTATTGCCGCTGAGCGTCACGGTGCCGGAGTAAGTTTGACCGTCGTCGAGATTGAGAAGTGTGCCCTTCCATTTGTTGTCAGCGCTTTTCTTGGCGCCACAAATAATGGTTCTTCCGACCTTTTCTGGTTCGGGCGATTTGATCACCTTCATGCCCAGACCGCCTTTGCAGTCGAACACCGATACATGGGCGCCGTTGCTGCGGAGCCAGGTACCGTTCGCTGAGTTAGCCAAGGCCGGCGAGGCGGTGATGATGGTGAGGCAAGCGATAGACAAAAAGGACTTTGCCTTTTGCATAATGTTCTCTCTCCCTGGAATGGACCAGCATCGAGCGTAGCAGTCTACTGGAACGCCACAAGGTGCTTGCTGTGCGCCGCCGCGGTGCGTGTTGGCTCAAGTCCGCGTATTCTCACCCCAAGCGTAGAGGCCAACTCCGGCAAGGACCATGCTCGAGCCGATAGCATCAGCGAGAGTGAAAGGTTCCCCCAATATCATCACGGCCAGTCCGATGGTCACGACGGGGGACACCGTAGAAATCATAGACACCGTAGCGCTGGAGATACGCGCCAGACCTGCGTTGATGAGAAAAGTCGGCAGGACGGTTGCAACGATGGCGCAGCCGGCCGAGAGCCAGAGAAAGCGCGGCGTGGCGGCGAAACTTCCGCTTACAACGAGCTGGTGCAAAATGCAGAAAACGGATGCGCTCGTCAGTGCGATTGCAGTGAAGAGGGCGCTGCCCATGGGGGCCATGAAGCGTTTGGCATAAATCTGGTGCAACGCAAACGATATGGCCGCGCCGAGGACAAGCAGTGTACCGATGACGGTATCGCGTCCACCTTCCGGCAAATCGATAAGAAAGACGATGGCGAGCCCGGTGTACGTGATTGCGGCTGCGATCAGGCCAAATCCCGTGACGCGCTCGCCGTAGAGCAGATAGCTGAGGAACATGACAAACAGCGGATACGTAAAAAGCACCAAACGTTCGAGCTGAGCGGTGATGAACATCAACCCGGCAAAGTCGAATTGCGATGCAACGTAGTATCCCAGAAAGCCGACGAACGCGGCGCGGGCGATGTCCATCGAAGAGGGCGGCGGTTCATTGCGTGCGCGGCGCTGCGTCCACGCCCAATAGCCGACGAGGGCAAAGACGGGCATGGCAAAAATCATTCGGTAGGCAAGCATCAGCGCCGCGTCGGCGTGATCCTGATAGGCGAGCTTGATGAAGATGGCCTTGGTCGAAAACAAGGTCGCACCGAGCCCCGCGAATAGAATGCCGAGCAGGGGTTGACGAGATGACATGGAATAAGCCCGGGCCAGGAGTTGGGCTCCTATGCCCGAGCCTTGATTAAACGTCCACGTGGCGGATTAGAACGTTCCTCGCTCGACCCCAGAATTTACGCGGGGTCCTTTCCTGGTTCCTCAACGGGCGGCAGATCGTCAGGGCTTCGATTGGGATCGACAGGAGCCTCGGAGGGGCGGCCAACTCCGGGCGCGGGTGGCGCAATCTTGTCGATCGGCTCACTGCGCGGGTCTTCTCCGGGTGCTTTGACACCGGGATTTTCCGGCCGTGTTGCGGGTGGGTTTGTCACGGTCATGCTCGCCTCCTCTTGGTTTACGGAGGAGAACGCGCGAGCGATGGCCACGTTCCGCATCAACGCTCATGCGGTCACGCGATTTGCAAGACAGTACCGGATCAGTGGCGGGGGCCCGGTCCGCCGAAATATTGCGCCAGTTCTTCGTCAATCCGCTGGGCAGCCTGCCGCCAGTCGCCCGCGCGTCCAACTGTCGGAGATTCGACGGTGATGACCGCTTCCTCGATCGGCGCTGCGTCAGCGAGCTGCTGATGCGCGGTCGAAGGGGAGGGTGCATCGAGAGCGGTCGCGGGTTCTGCAATCGCGGTGTGGGTGTGCATGCGGATCGGATCGCGGGCGGGCAATGTGCACAGGCGTTGCGCCAGCAGCTGCAATTCCGTCATAATGGCCTCGCGCCGTAGCTCGTGCAGCATGGACACACTGCGCACTTCCTTCAGCAGCTGATCATCGGCGCGGCGAATGGCGTCTGAGAGATCGCGGACGAGATCGAGTTCGCTGCGGGAGGTCTCGTTGAGGCGGGTCAAGAGGTCGTGGACGTGCTGCGGCAGTGCGCTCATGGCTGATCCCTCGTGTCGTCTTGCAGTCCGCCCCTTGGCAGTGAAAACGCTTGATTCCAATGGCCGAAAAGTGTCGCGAGAGGTGCCCGGTGCGAGCATAACCCGCGCATTGCAAACGACCGTTCGGTTAAGGCTCAGCGGCTGCTTAACGCGAGGCGGAATTTGGATGTTGCGACGAGAGATGGCCCAGGTTCGGGCGCGCCGGCCGCCGGCTTTGCGATGGAGGGGTAGGCGGCGGCCAAGGCAGCGAGCGCCGCGCGGGCAGCACTCGCAGCGTCCGGATTCGACGCGTCGAGCGATGGCAACACGATCGCGGATTTGATCTTGGCTGCTTGAAACAGCCCGTAGCCGTCGAGATACGCATCGGGTTCGTCGGGTCTGCGTTTGGCTCGTGCGTATTGCAAAGCGGCGCGATCCATCAGATCGGCGAACACAGCCGTGATATCCTTTGGTGTTGGGGAGCCCGGCGCTTTTGCGGCCGCGCCATCGAGTGCTGCGAATACTGCCTTAGCGGCCGCGTCCACTTTGGCGGGCGGCGCGTTGGAATTGGCAAGGTCCCCGGTTGACTGCATGAGGTCGTCGAATTCATTGACGCCGAGATTTGTTAGTGCCGGTTCGAGGTCGACGTAGATTTCGCTGCGGGCATGGGCGAACATTTCCGCGCCGGATTGAGCGTTTCCGGCCGCGTAGGCGGCCAGTCCGGCGAGATAGTGGGCGCGGATCACTTCAAGGCCGGTGAGATAGACCACGGGATCGGTCGTGGCCTTGCTGGCGTCGAACGCGGCCTCGCCTCCAAGAGCACTTGCACCGCCTTCGCCACCTTCGCCGCCCTCACCACCTTCGCCGCCCTGGGCCACACTGAGGGCGCTGGGGCCTTCGCCTGCGTGGACGGTCGCGGAATGGCCGTCGTCGGCCGCGGCGGCGGGGATTGTCAAACTACTCGTCACTGGCAGAATGGCTCCTGCCACCGTAAGAGATGTCCAAAGTCGGCGCGTTTTTCGCATAATTCCGCGTCCTCGATTGGAAGCTTGAATGGTGCTGGTTCATATCCCGAATGTGCTCGATGCTGCAATGCTCGGAAACGTGCGATTGCTTGCCGAAGGTTTGCAGTGGGGAGCGGGCGCGGCAACGGCGGGATGGCATGCGCGAGCTGTCAAAAACAACGATCAAGCGCTGGCGGGGCCGGTTCTGGAACGGTTGCAAAATCTGGTGGTCGCCGCGCTGCAGGCAAACCCCGTATTGCAATCGATGGCTCTGCCGCGGCGGATGTTGCCGCCGCTTGTTTCCAGATGCGAGGCCGGACAGGGCTACGGGACGCATGTTGACGACGCCCTCATTGGTGCGGCGGGGATCCGAAGCGATTTGTCGGTGACGGTTTTTCTGTCCGATCCGAAAACCTATGTCGGCGGCGAACTGATGGTGGAGACGCTGGCAGGTGAGGACGATGCCAAGTTCCCGGCCGGCGATGCCGTTTTGTATCCTTCATCGTTGCTGCACCGTGTGGCGCCAGTCACCGCGGGTCAGCGGCTTGTTGCCGTGACGTGGATCGAAAGCCGCGTGCGCGACCCGGGACAACGCGAGATCTTGTTCGATCTCGACCGGGTGCGCCGCGCGATCTTTGACAAAGAGGGCAAGACCGGCACGTTCGATCTCGTCGCTAAATCGTATGCGAACCTTTTGCGGAGCTGGGCCGACGGGTAAGCCGCAGCACTATCTGGTCAAGTGACCTACTGAGGGTGCGGACTTAGATTGCAGCGCCTAAAATTTCTTACAGCGGCTTGCGAAGATCGTTTTGACTGTGACTGGATGTTCTGGTTAGGCTCAATTGCGTTTCAATGGATAGTTTGAATGATCAGATTTTTGCTAACGCTCTTCATGTTGGTTACCTTTTCCGTTTGCGTGAAAGCCGAGTGGATCTACCAGTTGGAGGAAAACCCTTTTGAGGGGGATCAGCACATCGGTGTGGCAATTGAGTATTCGGGCTACATGGCTGGATTTCGGTGCTCTGGACCAGATGACCTGGAATTGGTTTTTGTGACGCCGGAGAAGGCTGAAGGATCACAGGAAACTAGGTTGCTCCAGGCGCTGCCTCAGAGTTTGCTCGTAGTGGTAGATGGTGCAGAAAAGCTCGAATTTGAAGCCAAGCTCGATGTGACGCCAGACGGCGAAAAATACCGTCTAACAGCATCTGGCGACGGGTTGGTAGATCTGATTTTCGCCACTTCCGGCGCGAAGCGTCGCTTTGCCGTTGCGCAGGAGGCGTTTGGCAAGGTCGGGCATTCGAAGACGTTCAGCGCTGGCGGATCATCGCGTGTGCTAAAGCGGCTAATTGAGGGGTGCAAACTGAAGGAGCCGACATAACGTCCAAGCTCTTGCCAACTGACTCGATGTGACCAATGTCATGCTACCGGTCCTCGTATCGGTCCTTGAGTTCTCTGGTGCGGGCGTCCGTCTTTGCCGTTTTGCAGCCGAGGATATCGACGGTTGCGCCACTGCCGTTGGTCCAGAACATCGCAACGTGGTTGTCGCATTCCGCATCACGAAAGGCGACCCAGGCGCGCTGGGAATTGCGGAGTGCGTTTTCCCACGATTTTGCGTCCCAGGGAGGATCATCCGCCGCCATGGCGGGGATCGCCTTCAGTGCTGTCTGATACGCGGTATTGAGTTCGGCGTCGGCCTTGGCGAATTCCGCCGACGCGCACTGGTTCATTTCAGCGGTCGATAAGGCCTGTGCACATTCGACTTGAGGCGGGTCATCGGCATGGGCAAGCTGCAGCGGCATTAGCAGAACGAGCACTTGTGTGATGGCGAGGTGTTTGGCGTGTCGCATGGATGGCTCCGATGACTAGTCAACCATTTCTTAACCTTGATGACGAAAGCATAACAACAGTATCAACTGACCGACCCACTTGTTCAGAGGGCCATGCCGACATCATCCGTCCGTCGGGCGTCCGCGCATTCGATGCCGGCCGCCAATGTCTCGTCCCAGCTCATGGGATCGGACACACGCCGTCGCAGAACCGATGCTCCCATTCTGGTTCCACTCGACCTGTTACGGCCGACGCAGGGCGCCGTCGGCATGCGGGCGGTGGCGGCCAAGCGGGAGAAAGTCGCGCGGCGCGCCGAGTGCCGTACGCAGATCCAGCGTTATCTGGAGAAGCGCCCCATTCCCGCGGTGCGTGGTCCCGACGACGGCTACTACATCATCGATCACCATCACTTGAGCGTGGCGCTGCTGCAGAACGAAGTGACCGAGGCCTTTATACAGGTGATCGGCGATCTGTCGGGGCTGACGCGCTCGGATTTCTGGCGGCTGATGGCCAAGCGCGGTTGTGTGCATCCGTTCGATCATCATGGCCAGCGCATTGCGCCGTCGGCGCTGCCGGGCGCAATCCGGCAACTGAAGCGTGATGCGCATCGTGATCTCGCCTGGTCAGTTCGGGAGGCCGGCGGCTTCATGAAGTCGGATCTGCCTTATTCCGAGTTCCGATGGGCGCAGTTTTTTCGGTCGCGCATTCCGCGAACGTCGGTGCTGCGTGACTTCGAATATGCGCACGACCGCGGCATGATGCTGGCGCGCTCGGAGGCTGCTTCGCATCTGCCGGGGTTCGACGGCCTCAGACTATAGCGATCGGCTCAACCGCGGCCGCGATAGGGCGCGACGCCCTGATCGGGCAGCCAGACGCCCGCTGGCACTTCACCGCGCTGCCAGAACACGTCAATCGGCATGCCGCCGCGCGGGTACCAGTAGCCGCCGATGCGCAGGAAATGCGGATCGAGCAGGTTTGCGATCCGTCTGCCGATCGCGACGGTGCAGTCCTCGTGGAAAGCGCCGTGGTTGCGGAATGAGCCAAGGTAGAGTTTCAACGACTTGCTTTCGACGAGCCACTGCTTGGGCACATAGTCGATCATCAGATGCGCGAAGTCGGGCTGGCCGGTGACCGGGCACAGAGATGTAAATTCCGGTTGCGTAAATCGGGCGACATAGAGCGTATCGGGATGCGGGTTGGGTACGCGTTCGAGCAGCGCCGCTTCCGGGCTAGCGGGCAACGAGGTCTGCTGACCCAATTGTGTGACGGGCGGGGCCTTGTGTGCCATGATCTACTCCGCGGCCCGCCGCAGCGGCGGCTGCGGTCCGTTATAGATGCATCCCTCGTGGCAGCTGTCGCGGTGGATCTCGATTTGCGCGAGGCCCGGCACCTTGTTGTCGAGCCGATGCCAGATCCACATGGCGATCCGTTCAAGCGTCGGGGCGGCGAGCCCCTCGACCTCGTTCAACATTCGATGATCGAGAGCATCCTGACAATCGACAAGGGCTGCCGATAAATCATCAAAGTGAAACACCACGCCGGTTTCGCGATCGGGCTCCCCGTCGATACACACGCGGGCACGAAACGAATGCCCGTGGATGCGGGAATTCGGATGGCCCGGAGGTGCGGACGGCAGGTAGTGGGCCGCCTCAAAGAGGAAATCGCGGTAGATGCGCATGGGGGAGGGAATAGGGGGGAAGCAGGGCCCGTGCAAGGGGCGGCGATGTCTCGGGGTTAAGCCGAGGCCGGGCTGGCTGGGTTAGGGAATTCCCAGAATTTTATGGGTCTGGACGGAGAGACGCCAAGGCGGGTTTCTCTTGCAGTAGGAGATCGCTGCGGCCGTGTTTGCCTCACGGTCGGGCCCGTCCATGGGTTGCAGGAAGCGATGCTCGAATTCCAGATCGCGGTATTGCTCCGGTTCAATGCCGGCTTGGGGATAGACAAGTTTCAGTTCGTCACCCCACTGCTGGACCAAAGGCTGACCCGCTTTCGGGCTGACGCAGACCCAGTCGATGTCTTGGGGAACCGCGAGCGTTCCGTTGGTTTCGATGGCGATCTGGAAGCCGCGGGCATGCAGGGCCTCGATCAGGTCCTGATCGACCTGAAGCATCGGTTCACCGCCGGTCAGAACGATCATGGCCGGACCATGGTTGGCTGTGACGGCCGCGCGGCACGCCTGCGCCAAAGCATCGGCAGTCGCAAACTTGCCGCCGCCTATGCCGTCCGTGCCGACGAAATCCGTGTCACAGAAGCGGCATTGCGCAGTGGCCCGGTCCACTTCGCGACCGGACCATAAGTTGCAACCCGCGAAGCGGCAGAACACAGCGGGGGTCCCAGCGTTCGCGCCTTCGCCTTGCAGTGTGTAGAAGATTTCCTTGACCTGATACATGGGCCCACACGTAGCTAGCCCGTGGCAGGTGTCAAGATCGGGGGCGAGGCATGCCGAACGCGGAGCGGACTTACAAGTATTTCGACCTCGTCATGGTGGCCTTCGTGGTCGTGCTGGTCTGTTCGAACCTGATCGGGCCCGCGAAGGCGGCTCAGATCGACCTGCCGCTCATTGGTGCGGTGACCTTCGGCGCCGGAGTCTTGTTCTTTCCGATTTCATACATTTTCGGCGACATCCTGACGGAAGTGTATGGGTATGCGCGGGCCCGGCGCGTCATTTGGACGGGGTTTGCTGCGCTGATTTTTGCAGCCGTCATGGCCGCCGTCGTTGTGGCACTGCCGCCGGCGCCGACGTGGGAAAACCAGAAGGTCTATGAGATCGCGTTCGGCAATACGTGGCGCATCGCGGGGGCGTCCATGATCGCCTACTTCTGTGGCGAATTCGTCAACTCGTTCGTGCTGGCAAAAATGAAGGTGGCGACGAAGGGCGCTTATATGCGCACACGCTTTGTTGCCTCGACGGTCGCAGGCGAAGCGGTCGACAGCGCCATTTTCTATCCGCTCGCCTTCTGGAATTCCGGCATCATGCCCAACGATCTCGTGCTGACGCTTGTCGTCTCGCAATTCGTAGCCAAGACGCTCGTTGAAGTCGCGTTTCTGCCGGTCACAACCCGCATCGTGACGGCGTTGAAAAAAGCCGAGCAGGAGGACCATTACGACCGTGACACGGACTTCAATCCATTCACGCTGAAGGAGTGAGGGCCGCCGCGCTTGTCGATCAGTTCAAAGGCGGTGCGAATGCCGGCGTGCCGTTCGGGCAGATGTCCGTTGATTGGACAGAGCGTCGCTAGAACCGCAAGAGCGGCAACGATGTGAACGAGGTGGCGGGCGGATGATTGAAAATTGATATACATGGCACACAGTCACGAATGGGATGAGCGCTTTGTCGGTCATCGCGTGCCGTTCGTCTGTTCCGCCGGGCACAGCGGGCTCGGTTAGCGTTCAATTTACCAAACCTATTGGGCATTTGACTAACCGCGAAGAGCGTATGTTGACCCGCAATCCACAGAGGGGTCGCTGCCGGGAGGCGGGCGATGAGCGGGGGCATATGCGCGCGATCAGATCAGTTTGCGTTGGCGGCATCGTTGCCATGTTGGCGGTCGTTCTCCACGTGCAGGAAGCTGCCGCGAAGCCACGCTTGCGCATGATGGAAACATTCTCTTCGACATCAAAACCGCACGATTCGCCGCACGCAAGGACAGACGAGGATGCTGCGGAGAAACTGCCGCTCGACCACAGCGATGCCGATTCTGATGCGCCTATCGTGCGGCCGTTAACCGTCGATTTACCCAGCTTCGGCGGCAAGGTCACGCCGCCGGAGGTTGTCAAGGTTATGGACTTGCCGGATGCGCCCGAGTTTCAGCGCGAGGATGGCGGCTACGTAGATCTGGGTTGGCATTTCATCGGCAGGTCGGGGGGCGAATGGGTGGGCTTCATCGGCTCGACTACCGAATATCTGACAGTCTCGCCCGAGCAGCTTGCTGCCATCATGTTGGCGGCGAATATCACACGGCTGCCTGATGTTCCGGTCCGCTTGAGCGGCCGAACTAAATCGACGTCGCAGGGTTCGGATCGAGGCTGGGGCACGATCGGCCTGGTGAGCACCATCGTGTCGGTGATCGCGGCTTTTATGTTGATCCGCTATTTGCAATGGAAAGCGGCGATGGGCGCGGCATTCCTAATTCGTCGTCTCTTGCAATGGTTCCGCGATCCATCGGGCGCCTCATGGACCGCTGTGGCGGAACGTCATGTGGCCGTCACTGCGGCCGGTCTTAAGGCAAAGGCATCGTCGCGCCCCGCCGCGCCGTCTCGGGCACAGCGACCGGCAGTTGTCCGATCATCAACAGTGGTGAAGGGGTCTGCGTCCATTTTCGGTAGCCGCGCATAGATCGGCTTTAGCCGCGCCAATGCGCATACCCCTTCGCGCGCAATTCGCACGCGGGACACGTTCCGCATCCGTACCCCCAGGGATGACGCTGCGAGCGATTACCGACATAGCACGTGTGTGAGTGCTCGATCACGATGTCGATGAGGGCCGTGCCGCCGAGTTCTTCCGCCATCGCCCAAGTGCCGGCTTTGTCGACGTGCATCAGCGGAGTTTCGATCTCAAGCGGATAGTCGAGGCCGAGGGACAGCGCTTCGCGCATGGCGGTCATCGTGGTCTGCCGGCAGTCGGGATAGCCGGAGTAGTCCGTCTCGCACATGCCGCCGACGAGCGTTGTGATGCCGCGGCGATAGGCGACGGCTGCAGCATAGGTCAGAAATAAAAGGTTGCGGCCCGGCACGAAAGTATTGGGCAGCCCGCTTTTTTCGTACGCGACGGCGCGATCGCGCGTGAGGGCGGTTTCAGAAATGCGGCCAAGTTCGGTCAACGCGATCATCGTGTCGGGGCCGAGACGGGGCCCCCAATTTCTCAACTTCGCGAGCGCTTCCCGGATCACGCCGCGCTGGGCAAGTTCGATTTCGTGCCGCTGGCCGTAATGGAAACCGACCGTCTCGACGTGGTCGTAGCGCTCCAAAGCCCAGGCCAGGCAGACGGTGGAATCCTGGCCGCCAGATAGCAAAACGAGCGCGGATCGTTCATTCACGGGTCACCGTCTCTTTCGACTTTGGTGCAAGGAAGGAGCCACACCGAACGCTCGGTGTCGGACGAGACTGCCCGACCGGGTAGGACAAGGTCGCCCTGCGGGGCTTTGCGATTGGCGCCAGCCAAGGCTACAACCCGGCGCAGATTCACGCGAGGGGATTTGGACTTTCAATGTTCGCTCGCCCTTGAGCATCAGATAGGAAAAACCATGACTGCCATCGTCGACATCCTAGGCCGCGAAATTCTCGACAGCCGCGGCAATCCTACCGTCGAAGTGGACGTGATGCTCGAAGACGGCTCCATGGGCCGCGCGGCTGTGCCGTCCGGCGCCTCGACCGGAGCGCACGAGGCGATCGAATTGCGGGACGGAGACAAGACGCGCTACTTCGGCAAGGGCGTGATGAAGGCGGTGGCCGCCGTCAACGGAGAGATCGCGGATGCCGTTGTCGGCATGGACGCGGAAGATCAGCGCGGCATCGACACGGCGCTGATTCAACTCGACGGCACACCGAACAAGGCCCGTCTCGGCGCCAATGCCATTCTCGGCGTTTCGATGGCGGTGGCGAAAGCGGCGGCATCCGCTTCCAACTTGCCGCTCTATCGTTATGTCGGCGGGGCGAACGCGCATGTACTGCCGGTGCCGATGATGAACATCGTCAACGGTGGCGCGCATGCCGACAACCCGATTGACATCCAGGAATTCATGATCATGCCGGTCGCGGCCGATTCGATTGCGGACGCGGTGCGCGTCGGTGCGGAAATTTTTCATACTCTCAAGAAGGCTCTTCAAGATGCCGGCCACAACACCGGCATTGGCGACGAGGGCGGTTTTGCGCCCAACCTGAAGAGCGCCGACGATGCTTTGGGTTTCATCATGAAAGCGATCGAGAAAGCGGGCTACAAGCCCGGCTCCGACGTGATGCTCGCTCTCGATTGCGCTTCGACGGAATACCACAAGGACGGCAAGTACGTGATGCAAGGCGAGGGCAAGTCGTTTGATAGCGAGGGTAACGCGAAGTTCTTAGCCGATCTCGTTGCGCGGTATCCGATCATCTCCATTGAAGACGGCATGGCCGAAGACGACTGGGCTGGCTGGAAAGCGTTGACCGAACTGGTGGGCCGGAAATGCCAGCTCGTTGGCGACGATCTGTTCGTCACCAACACCAAACGCCTGTCGGAAGGCATCGCGAAGGGGATCGCCAACTCGATCCTGGTCAAGGTCAACCAGATTGGTTCGCTCACCGAAACGCTGGATGCCGTCAGCATGGCACAGCGTGCCGGCTATACCGCAGTCATGTCGCACCGCTCCGGTGAAACGGAAGATTCGACGATTGCGGATCTCGCGGTTGCGACGAACTGCGGGCAGATCAAAACCGGATCTCTTTCCCGTTCAGACCGCCTCGCCAAATACAACCAGCTGATCCGCATCGAAGGCGAACTGGGTCCTGTCGCCGTTTATGCGGGCAAGAGTATTCTCAGGGCGAGCGTGGCTTAGTTTTACCGCGGCGGGCAAAATCAGGGTTGCAAGGACGCCAGCCCGAAAATCGTACGGGGCTTTACTTCGCTTTAAGTGGTGGCGCGTTAGAACGGTCTCGTTCCCGGTTTGATAGTTCCTGCGTCACCACGAACAGCCAGAAGTGTTGCGTACATCCCATGTATGATTGGCGATCGAGGGTCCGACAGGTTCTTGTGCTGCTTACGAGCCTGTGCGCGACGGCCTACTTCACCCATCACGCAATCCACGGACGGCATGGTCTCGAGGCGCGCTCGGCATTGATCGAGCGGGCGGATCTCCTTGAATTCGAGATCCGGAGTCTCGAGACCGTGCGCTCCCGTCTGCGCCACGATGTGGCTCTTCTGACGAGAAACCAACCCGACTCCGACTTCATTGAAGAAATTGCGCGCGATGTCCTGGGCTATGTTCATCCCGACGACCGCGTGATCGTCACCCGCTGACGGGCCGCCTACTGCCCGTGCCGGAAAACGATGGCCCAGATGTATGCGGGAAGCCGCCCGCTCTTGCTTTCGACGCCGAGGCGGCGCGCGAGTTCGTAGCCGCGCTGTTCGACCTCCTGCACGGCACTGTCGCTATCGCGTCCATCGACCGAAAGCGGGGTGTGAGGCGTCGCTACCGCAAGGTAATCCTGGAGGGTCACATTCGCGGTGGGGTTGGTTCGTACGAGATCGTCCATTGCATGGGCCCTAGATCTTGACAAAGAAGGTCAGCGTGGCAATGGGGCGATGAGAAGGCACTCCGACGTCCCCCTATGCTATTGGCCGAGTTTTTCTGTTGAAATCGGACATACGACAGTAGCGTGGGGGTGGGTTGCGATCCGCGGCGGCCTGCCGCAGTATCTATGGGCGGCTGAGATGACAAAGCCGCGGGGTAGGGGACGACACTCACCGTGATGACTGTCACTCGCCAAGTTTCACTTGCGCCAGCGCCGGCCGAGACTCTTCGTGCCCTTTTTCTAGCGATGTCGCGAATGCGCCGCCTGGAAGAGAAGGCGGGCATGATGTACGCGCTAGGAACCCTTGGCGCGCCATTGCCACTCGGGATCGGCCAGGAAGGCGCGATTGCCGCGCTCGCGGCCGCTACGACGCCGGACGATTGCGTGGTCGCGCTCGATGCGGGAGCGGGCTTGGCCCTGGCTTTGGGTGCGACCCCTGGCGAGATATTTCAGCGCTTACGGTCTTGCGAAGATGACAATGTCGATCGCTCGGCCGTCCTGCGGCTTCCGGGCGAGCCGCCACGGCGTCTGGACGTTGCGACGGCCGTGATGACCGCTGCGGCCAGCGGAGCGGGCGTCGTACTGGCGGGGCAGCATGCCGCGCCGCTGATGGCCGCCGCGGCCGAACTTGCCAATGTCATTCTGGCGGTCGTTATTGCGCCAGCCGATCGCCGGCCGCCGGTGTGGCCTCAATCTCAAGATTTTTTACTGCGCGAATGCGACGGCGCCGATGTTGTTGGTGTCAACGTTGCCCTTGTTGCTGCGCGGGAGGGTCATGGCCTCGGCGCCCACCGGATCGGGCTAGCCGTGTTGACGCCGCCGTACGTGGGGCACGCGCGGACAGAAGGTCAGCGAGCAACCGTGCGGCAGGATCGTCC
Organism: Hyphomicrobium sp.; assembly: GCA_022844105.1. Lineage (GTDB taxonomy): Bacteria > Pseudomonadota > Alphaproteobacteria > Rhizobiales > Hyphomicrobiaceae > JAGVSR01. The sequence goes on from JALHMJ010000001.1 coordinate 293,921, forward strand.
CGATCCACTTGCGCGATGCCGGCGCTACCTGATCGACGCCGGGGTAACGGAGGCTGAAATCTTGGCCATCGAGGCATCGGCGCGGGACGAGATGGCGATAGCTGCCCGTGCTGTCGCGCTCGCATGTGCGGAATGAGCGCTGGTCAGGCGCCAAAGGCGAATCGCCGGGGCCGGCTCGTCGCCCGCCCGTCGGGTGGGCCGTACTTTCGACAGAAATGGTCTTACACCCCGCTGATCGTCATCGGCCATCGGGGGCAGGTCGGCCTCAACTGGAGGCATCCGGGAGCACCGGTCGCCTTCGCCCTATACGTCTTGGCCCTGCCACTCATCGTTTTGGCAAATCTGGGCGACCGAGCACATCGAACCTGGATTTCGCGGAACGAGCGGGCCGCATTCAAACGGCGTGGGCTTTTGTGATGTCGAACCGTGGCGGAATGGCCGCGCATCCACAGATTCGGCGCCATTGATCGCGTTCTTCAACCGCTCAAACGGTTGCCTCGGCTATCTCTCGTGTCATCGACGGTCCTAGAAATCAGTCGTGAAGAATCGCGACTCAGCGCGACCGAGGGAAATCGCTATGACCAACAATTGCTTGAAATTTGCGCTTGCGGCCCTGGGGGCCTTAACCGTCTCCGGATGCGCTGATGGTACGAACGGCTTGCTGTCCACGGCCACGATCGGTTCGGGACCGACCACCACAGCTGCGAAATTCGATCCGGCGTGCGTTGCGCTGTCGTCGCGCATCGATGCGTTGCGCAAGGATGGTGTCGTCGATCGGGTCGAGAAAGCCGCAGCCGGAACCGGTAAGTCTGTGACCGTCAAGCGTGAATCCCTGGTCAAGATCACGGAACTCGATAAAGCCAACGCTGAGTTCCAACGCAAGTGTTCCGTGCCACTGCCGGCCTCCGCGGCTGCACCAGTTGCTCCCGCAGCGGCCAAGCCGGCGGTGAGCAGTGCTTCTCCGGCAGCGACGGCCACGAAGTCGGCTTCTGTTGCGGCGGCGCCTGCAACGACAGCGAAAGCTCCGTAAACGGGGCTCTGCCTTCATTCGCTCACGATGACTTGTTTCACTCTTGATGAGCTTGGGTGTGACTGCAGCAATGAGGTCACTATGCGTTCTTGCTATGGGACCTGGGGGTTGCGGTGCGGGGACGCGTGTGTGAGACACGCATAAGATGGTCGCGCGGGGCGGCAGACGAGGACGGTCGTGGTAACGCTGAAGGTCGGACCACGGCGAGAGGGGCTGAGGGCGATGGTGTCGTACGAAGTGGTGAGCGCAGGCCGACGCGCGCGCGCAATCGTGGCTGCATGTCTGACCATCTCGGTTGCGGCTTGTGCGGGCGGCGGTGGTGGCTATGGCGACCCCGGTGCGCGGTCCCTGCCTCCCGGCGAGACATGCCAGTCTTTGCGCGGCCAGCTCGATCGACTTCTTGCCAAGGGCGTGCAGCCGAAAGTCGAGGCGCTGAGCGCGGGGCGGGCGCTTTCGGCGCGCGATAAGGCCGATGCAGAGTCCTACAATCGCATTCTCAATCAATACCTTGGCGCACGCTGTCACGTCGCTTAATCCAGCCCCATAGGTTGTCCGAATGGAACAGGCCATTACCGCGTTGCAGAATCCGTGGGTGGTGATGCTCATCAACGGCCTTATCGCGGGGTGGCTGGCGGGTCTCCTGCTCGGGGGCGGTGGTTTGATCCGCAACTTGTTGGTCGGTATCATCGGCGCCATTCTTGCCGGCGTATTGATCAAGGCTGGTCTGTTGATCTTGCCGTTCACCACCGGATTTGCGCTCGGGGATCAGATCGTCGTTTCGACCGTTGGCGCAATCATCGTTGTTATCATTGCGCGCATCATCGCTCGTTGAGGGTGCATGCGCGCTCAAACAGGTTGCTTTTGGTGCCGCGCTTCAATTCTCTCCGCTCCGTTCCGTTCTCGGCCGATGAGATGTTTGCACTCGTGGCGGACGTGGACAAATATCCTCTGTTCGTGCCGTTGTGCGAGAGCCTGATCGTGCATAGCCGTGAGACGGCGCCCGATGGTACCGGCTCGATCACGGCCACGATGGGGATTGGCTACAAGGCGATCAGGGAAGAATTTACGACCCACGTCGCGCTCGATCCGGCCGCGCGGGCGATTGTCGTCCGGCATAAAAATGGTCCCTTTCGCCGACTTGAGAATGTCTGGGGCTTCACCCCGCAGGGCGAGCAAAGTTGCGATGTGCATTTTGCGATCGACTATGAATTCAGCTCGCCCCTGCTGGCGGTGATCATGGGGGCTGTTTTCGACAAAGCCTTCCGGCGGTTTGCCGAGGCTTTTGAAGAGCGCGCCACGGTGGTCTATGGACGCCGCGCCATCGCTGCACCCCAAGCACTGATCTGACACGTCGCGCACAAGGACGATCTGGCCACGCGAAACCCAACGACAGTGCTCGACGTAATAAGCAGAGACGTTCAACCGGTCGGGGTCACATGCAGGTTCGCAATAGCTTTCGTTTTTTATTTGTCGCGTCGGTATTTCTTATGTCCGTGTCTTCTGCGCGGGCGAACACCGAGGTCACGCTGCGCGCATCCGACGGCGGTGCCGTTTCGGGAATGCGCTGGACTCCGGCGGGTGAAGCGAAGGCCGGCGTACTCCTGTTCCATCAGGCCGGTTCCAACTACGGCGAGTATGCTCCGATAGGTCCGCGACTTGCCGGTCTTGGCTATGATGTGACGGCGATCGATCAACGGGCGGGGGGAAACGCTTACGGACGGGCCAACGCGACGGTTGCCGCGCGCGGCAAAATTTCAGGTTTTCTTGCCGCGCTGCCGGATCTCGAAGCGGCCTTGGCGGATGCACGTCAACGCCTGCCGGGCAAACCTATCGTCGTGATCGGATCGAGCTACTCGGCCGCGCTGGTTTTTCTGCTGGCTGCGGGTCATCCTACAGATGTGGCGGCCGTGGTTGCGTTTTCGCCTGGCGAGTATCTGTCGGGTGCATCGGTTGATGCGGCAGCCAAACGTGTGACAGTGCCGGTCTTCGTCACATCGGCGGCAGATAGCTTCGAGATCAGCGCTGCGGCAGATATCCTGGCGGTAAGCCCGTCCAAGCTAAAGGAACAGTTCGTTCCAAAGGCCGGACCACACGGCGCGTCGTTACTTCGTGCCGACAGCAATCCCGAGGGGTCGACCGCAGCCTGGGCAGCGCTAGAAGCCTTTCTCGCTCGCGTCGACTGAGAGTTTGCGGCAGTGCGAATTGCTGGCTGCGACAACCTTATGACGGGCCTTGACGATTTCGCACTTTACAGGGGGGAGCGGAGGCCTTATTTCCGCGTCACGCACGGCGGGATAACTCGCACGGCGCTTCTGGTTTTATCCTGCTGGAGGTCCCGACCGTGATGGAACGCTTTCCGTCTGCCGCCGCCCTTGTCGCTGCCAAGCAGCCTGAACGTCCGGTTCTGGCGTCTCGGCCGCATGCCGCAGCGCGGGCCGCCCGTTGGTTTTTGCAGAATTTTCCCGGCGACGTTGCCTACGCTTACAAGGCCAATTCGTCCGTCTTCATGATCGGTGCGCTCTATGGCGCCGGTATTCGGCACTTTGACGTTGCCTCAACGCCGGAGTTGGAAGACGCCGCAACCATTCCGAATGCGCACTTGCACTTCATGCATCCGGTGAAGTCGCGTCGTTCGATCGCGAAGGCTTATCATTCGCATGGGATCCGCTCATTTTCGCTCGATAGTGAAGATGAGCTGCAAAAGATCGTCACTGAAACGGGTGCGGCAAGCGATCTGGTTCTGTTCGTGCGCATCGTCGTGCCGCCGATCAACTCGGCCGTGCCGCTTGAGCGGAAGTTCGGCATTTCGGGGGAAGCGGCGGCTCGGCTCCTGATCAAGGCGCGGCAAGCCGCTGACGAGCTTGGCATCACGTTCCACGTCGGTTCGCAAACCATGACGCCTGATGCGTACTCGCACGCGCTTGGTGAGGTCGGCAAGCTGATCGGGCATGCGGGTGTCGTCGTCGATCGTCTTGATGTCGGCGGCGGTTTTCCGGCGCTCTATCCGGGTATGACACCGGCACCGCTTTCGAGCTTCATGGCAGCCATCCGCGAGGGTGTGGAGAAGCTGCCGGTCCGCGAAGACGTGCGACTGATGTGCGAACCTGGGCGGGCGCTCGTGGCGGAAGCCGAAAGCGTGATCGTGCGCGTTGAGGCGCGGCGGGGCACCGATCTTTTCATCAACGACGGCGGCTACGGCGTGCTGTTTGATGCCGCTCATTTGAACTGGGTATTCCCCGCTCAGTTGGTCTCGCGCGTTCCGGCAAAGGGTGAAGGCACGGAAGCCTTCGCGCTGTGGGGGCCAACGTGCGATTCGATTGACTTCATGAAAGGGCCGTTCGTGTTGCCCGCGAACATCAAAGAGGGCGACTACATCGAGATCGGCAATGTTGGTGCCTACGGACGAGCCATTGCCGGCGACTTCAACGGGTACGGCCGGTACGATGAAGTCATTCTCGATGATGAGCCGATGATGTCACTTTACGGCGCGGACGAAATCAACCGCGCGGCGGGCCAACGTTAAGGCTTGCTCGTCCCTCGCTTACCCACAGGCGAAAGACGCGCGCCCTCTCTCGGCGGCACCCGAATCACAGCACGACTCATGCTCATTCAGCAGTCTGAGGAGATGAGCATGACAAGCGTTGTGGGCTTATGGAACCGACTTTGCGGTGACATGTCCCTACCCGAAGTCACGCCCGCTGCCGGACCGCCATCTGGGCGATCCGCCGGGCAGATGATTGCCGGCTGCGAATATGAATTGCGCCAGCTGCGCCGCGACATCACGCCGACGGTATCGGTCACCGCCGCTGTGCGCTTGTCCGGCGAGCCGTTCGTTCTGGGTGCAAAGCTGCGTAACGCGGCTTATCGCGCTCGACTCGCGGCGGTGGTACAGGAAGAACGGCCCAACCCTGATACTTGCCCGTCCGCCTGACCCCCATTCCCCCAAATTCTCGACTTGGCTGTTGTCCGGTCGCGCCGCTAATCAGGACGGGGGAAAGGATAATTGTCATGACACGGATCCGGCTGCGGGTTGATTTTGATCGCGACCGTTACATCGGTCACGGGCGCATTGAGTTGCTTGAACTCATCGGCCGTCACGGGTCGATTGCCCAGGCAGCGAAAGCCATGGGTATGTCGTACAAGCGTGCGTGGTATCTCATCGACGAATTCAACAGCCTGTTCAGTGAGCCGCTCATCGCACGTCAGCACGGCGGCAAGGGCGGGGGCTCAGCGGCGTTGACGCCGTTCGGGGCGCGGCTGGTGGAGGAGTACCGCGCAATGGAAACTAAAGCTCTCAGCGTGTTTGCCGAGCCGATCATGTTTCTGGAAAGCCATTTGGCAGCCAAGGCTGTTGCTCCGGCAAGATCGGCAAAGTCCCGTAAGCCAGCTGTCTGATCAGCGCGCGAGGATCTGCGCCGGGGGGCCCGCTGCTGTGATGCGGCCACGCTCGATGCGAAGTGCACTGTCGCCAAGCCGGACGGCTTCGTCGCGCCCGTGCGTGACATAGAGCACGGGCACATGGAATTCGTCGCGGATGCGGGCGATGAGCGGCAGGATGGCGTGCCGCTTGTCTTCATCAAGTCCCGACAAGGGTTCGTCCATCAGCAGCAGGCGGGGCGAGGACAGGAGCGCCCTGGCGAGGGCGACGCGGCTTTTTTCTCCACCCGACAAGCGGGCCGGCCGGCGGGAGAGCAGTTGCGAAATACCGAGAACCTCGATGACATGATCGCTCTCGATGACGGTGTCAGCCCGGCCCCGGAACCAGCTGCCGAAGGCAAGATTTTGCGCGACCGTCAGATGCGGGAATAGCTGCGCATCCTGGAACACGAGACCGATGCGGCGCTTGTAGGGCTTAACGAACACGCGGGCGCTTGTATCGGTCAGCACGTCGCTGCCGATAACGATGCGGCCGCGATCAGGCTTTTCCAGCCCGGCGATCAGATGCAGCATCGTCGTCTTGCCGGCACCAGAGGGCCCGAACAGAACTGTGATGCCAGTGCCTGCCGAAAAGGTGGCGTCGAGCGCGAAGCTGCCCAGCCGCAAAGTGCAATCGAATTCGAGTACGCTCATTCGAAGACCGAGGTGCGCTTGAGGACCTTCTGGCTCAAGACTTCGGACGCAATGAGCGCCAGCAGCGCGATGGTGACGGAGACGGCAGCAAGGCGCAGTGCGCTTGCCTCGCCGCCGGGCACTTGTGTGTAGGTGTAGATTGCGGAGGGGATCGTCTGGGTTTCGCCAGGTATGTTGGAGACGAACGTGATCGTGGCGCCGAATTCGCCGAGCGCTTTGGCAAAACAGAGAATGACGCCGACGAGGATGCCGGGCGCCGCGAGCGGCAACGTGACGGTGAAGAATGTCGCCATCGGTCCCGCACCGAGTGTGCCGGCGGCTCGTTCCAGACGGCGGTCAATTGTTTCGAAGGAAAGGCGGATGGCGCGGAGCATGAGCGGAAAGCTCATCACTGCAGCGGCCAGCGCCGCGCCGGTCCAGCGGAACGAGAACGTCAATCCCAGCGTGTCATAGAGGAATGCCCCGGCCGGCCCCTGCCGCCCAAACGCCAGCAGCAGAAAGTAGCCGGTGACGACCGGCGGCAGAACGAGCGGAAGATGCAGCAAGCCGTTCAGCAGTGTCTTGCCAGGAAATGACCATCGCGCAAGTGCATACCCCGCCAGAATCGCGACAGGAAGCGAGGCCAGCGTTGCTGTGATGGCGACCCGTACGCTCAGGCCGATGGCTGTCCATTCTTCAGGCGTGAACTCGGGCAAGAATGGCATGAACTCTGGCATTCGTTTTCTCTTCGATCACTGCGCTGGGCCAAAGCCATGTGCTGCAAACAGCGCTGCGCCTTCGCTTGACTTAAGAAAGCTGATGAAGGCTGCCGCCGCGTCGGGCGAAGCCGCAGCCTTCGTCACGGCGGCAGGATAAATGATCGCTGGATGGGAGTTGGCGGGGAACGTCGCCACGATGCGCACGGTTGGATCGGCGTTGGCATCGGAAGCATAGACAATTCCAAGCGGCGCTTCTGCGCGCGAGACGAGCGCCAAGGCCGCGCGGACATTTTCCGCCGGAGCCAATTTGTTTTCGACGCCGGCCCAGGCACCCATGCTTTGCAAGGCGGCCTTGGCATATTTGCCGGCCGGGACGGCTTTGACATCAGCGACAGCAAGGCGTCCGTCGCCGAGGATGCTGGCCAAATCAACGCCGGGCGTCAGGGTCACCGTCGCCTGGCTCGACCGCGGCGCGATGAGCACCAACGTATTGGTTGCAACAACGGTGCGCGTTTCGGCGCGCACCAGATCCTTGCCGACAAGATAGTCCATCCAATCGGCATCGGCGCTGATGAAGACGTCGGCAGGAGCGCCCTGTTCGATCTGTTTGGCCAGGGCGGATGACGACGCGAGCGCCACGATCGGCTTGGGCTTCCCAGCGTCCTGCATCGCTTTGCCTGCCGCGTCGAGCACATTCTTCAGGCTAGAAGCGGCGAAGATGGTGGCGCCCGACTGAGCCGCGCGGGGCGTTGGAGCTTCGGCGTGCCCCGTATCACACCAGCCCACTGCAAAGGCCAGGGTCACTGCAACGGCGACTGCCGATCGTAACATCGACACTTTCAAAAGATGCATCGTTCGTCTCTCCAACGCGGATATAGCCGACCGGATATATCGCGTTAGGACGCAAAATACCACCTGTGCATTGTTGTTTTTCGAAGTAACCAATTACAAGTCGAGCGCGCTGTACGGTTTAAAGTCCGATCGTCAGCAAATGGCGATGGCAAAGACCGGCAAAGGACCGTTGGCATGAAGGGCATCATTCTGGCGGGCGGCAGCGGCACGCGGCTGTATCCGTTGACCTATGCGGTCTCCAAACAGCTGTTGCCGGTGTATGACAAGCCGATGATCTATTACCCGCTTTCAGTTCTGATGCTGGCGGGCATCCGCGAAATTCTTATCATCACGACGCCGCATGATCAGCCGCTGTTCAAGCAATTGCTCGGTGACGGCGAACTGCTTGGCCTGTCGATATCGTATGCCGTTCAACCGGCGCCCGACGGGCTCGCGCAAGCGTTCATCATCGGCGCCGATTTCATTGGGACGGATCGCGTCGCACTCGTACTCGGTGACAACATCTTTTACGGGCATGGCTTGCCGGAACTGCTGAGCCAAGCGGTCGAGACCCCCGTCGGCGCCAGCATTTTTGCCTATGAAGTTGCCGACCCGGAACGCTATGGCGTGGTGGCATTCGATACTTCGGGCCGGGCCACCTCGATCGAGGAAAAGCCGCACACGCCGAAATCAAATTTTGCCGTGACGGGGCTCTACTTCTACGACAACGACGTGGTTGAGATTGCGCGGGATATCAAACCATCCGCGCGCGGTGAACTGGAAATCACCACGCTCAACGAGCACTATCTTCAAGCTGGAAAACTCAACGTCATCCGCATGGGTCGCGGCTTTGCGTGGCTCGACACCGGGACTTTCGACAGCTTATTAGCGGCCGGGGAATTTGTATCGACCCTGGAACAACGCCAGAGCCTGAAGATTTGCTGTCCCGAAGAGATCGCGCTGCGGCAGGGTTTCACGACGATAGAGAAGATGGGTCCGTGGCTCGACCGGCTCGGCAAGTCGGCGTACGCTTCTTACGTACGCAAGGTAGCGGCCCGGTTGGAGTGACGGGTGGCAACTTGCAACTCATGTCAGCCGGCCAGGTGTTTCCAAACCCTTGAAATGACGATTGAGCCTTCGCCTACCGCCGAGGCGACCCGCTTAATGGATGTCGCGCGGACGTCGCCCACTGCAAACACGCCGGGGCGCGATGTGCTGAAGTCCGCCGTGCTCATGATGTATCCTTGCTTGTCCAATTCCAAAAACTCCGACAGCCAACTTGTGTTGGGGGCTGCGCCGACCATCAGGAAAAGTCCCGCGGCTGGGAGCTGGACCGTCTCCCCGCTGTCCTGTTTGGCCAACGTCACGCGCTCAAGTTGGTCGCCACCATGCAGGCCGGTCACCTCTGATCGGAAATGCAGAGTAATCGAGGGCGTCTTATGGATGCGATCGATCAGGTAATCCGACATCGAGGCCGCCAGCGATGTGCCACGCACGACAAGATGAACATGGCCGGCGCGCTGGCTGAGAAACATCGCCGCTTGGCCGGCCGAGTTGCCGCCTCCGACAACGACCGCATCTGCACCGCGCAGATGGCGAGCCTCGATCTCGGTGGCGGCATAGGACACCCCTGCGCCTTCGAATTCGTCCAGCCGAGCGATCGGCAAGCGCCGATATTGCACGCCGGTCGCAACGACGATGGCACGGCCCTTCACATTGACACCGTCGTCCAGTTCCAGTGCAAAACCGGCAGCGTTCTCGTGGATCGCGCAAACGCGGCGCGGCACGGCGAAGCGGGTGCCGAATTTCAGCGCTTGTATTTCACCCCGCGCACAAAGGTCCGCGCCCGAAATGCCGGTAGGAAAGCCCATGTAGTTCTCGATGCGCGACGACGTCGCCGCCTGACCACCGACGGATAATTCATCGATCACGAGGGCGCGCAGACCTTCCGCTCCAGCGTAGACGCCAGCAGCGATCCCCGCCGGTCCGGCGCCGACGATGACGACATCGAATTGGGCGCCTTCCTCGACGGCCGAGTCCAGCCCGAAGTGCCGCGCGATTCTGCGTGGGGTAGGGTCGGTTAAGACCGTGGCTTCACCAAGCACGACTACGGGTTGGCCGGCGGTAATCCCGCAGCGCGTGGCGAGCATCTGTGCCTCGTCGCTGTCCAGTGTCAACGATCGGAATGGAATGCGATTGGAGGCTGCAAATGCTTCGACGCGCCGAACGCCGCGATCTTCGGCGGCACCGATCAGCGTCAATCCCGCCTGATCGCTGTCGATGAGGCGTCGGCGCCGGGCCGCCAGGACCGTCACAATGATATCGCTCATGTCTGGGATAGCGGACATCAACTGTAACACTGCGTCTCGCGGAACCCGGATCGCGCGCAGAGGTGTGACGGCTCGGTTGGTCAGCATGATAGTGCCGCCGGTCAACAAGCTCATCTCGCCGGTAAATTGCGTAGGCCCCAACGTCGCGTTGCCGTAGCGTTCACCTGTCACCTCATCATAGGCTGCAGCCTCGCCTTCGAGAATGTAGAAGAACGCGTCGCTGGGTTGGCCAAAAGCGACGAGGGTCTCGCCCGGCGCAAAATTCACGACCTCGCCCGCGGCATGCAACTGGGCGACATGGGCGGGCGCCAGGGGCTTGCGGACGTAGGTCGCTAAGTCAGGCGCGGCATGTTCCATTTACTGAAGCCCCTCATCATTTGCAGGCGTACCCGGCGCGCCCCATCATCGGAAAACGTGCGCTGGTTGCCAACGTCTCCAATTGTCCAACGGCACGGCATGTGTCGCTGTCGAACGCAGACGTGGGCCCACCGATACGGGCGTACTTTCTATTGCCTGATGATTTTTGTATTTCTTTACATGGTGGGCGGTGCAGGGATTGAACCTGCGACCCCACCCGTGTGAAGGGTGTGCTCTACCGCTGAGCTAACCGCCCGGTCCGGATTGCAAATATCGAGGCGTCACACGCGACAGCCGTCCGAGAGGCGCGTTATGGAGAGCCGCCGTCGGGGTGTCAAGCGGACCGGAAAGGGTTCCGCGAGGCACGTCGTTGCAGGTCATCGCATCCGGCGGAGTAGAAACCGGAAGACGCCGTCGGAGTGGCTGCCCTCCAAAAGGACGTGCCCAGTGGTTTCGGCAAAAACCCGAAAGTCATCGTGCGCGCCCGGGTCCGTCGACAACACTTCGAGAATGCCGCCGACCGGCAACTCGCCAATGGCCTTGCGGGCCTTGAGAATCGGAAGCGGGCAGGGCATCCCGCGGGTATCAATCGTTTTGTAGGCCATAATCTCGCAAATGCCGCAGTTGACGCGCCCGGCGTCGGCCCGGCGAGGCCATATTGCGGCTTTTAATATGAAAGACTTAGGCTCTCAAGACAGCCGTTTGAATAGACCGGAAACCATTGTCACGCTGAAGCCTCTTTGCGGGCCGTTCTCCAAAGGTCTTTGGTGTTCGAGGCGAAGCGGCTATAGGGTGCCCGCCGGGGGACGTGCCGGGGCACTGCAACGACATGGGCCGGCCCAGAGGGGATATACCAGATGGCATCCGGGGACGCGCCGCGCCGCTCGTTTCTGTTCTCGTTCGGGATCGATAAATTGGGGCTCGTGGCGCTGCGGGCGCCGCGCTTGTCCGCGCTTGTGATCGCGCTCATCACGGCGTTCGCCGTCTATGGGCTGACGAACCTGCGCGTCGATGACAGTCTGGCGGAACTGTTCCGGACCGACACCAAGGAGTTCCGTCAATACGAGGAAATCGACCGGCGCTTTCCTTCGAGCGAATACGATGTGCTGGTTGCTGTGGATGGCAAGAACCTCGTGACTCGCGCGGGGTTGCAGGCCGTCGTCAACATGGTCGTCGAACTGCAACTAACTGATGGCGTCGAAGGCATTGTGTCGATGTTGTCGGCGCGATCCAAGCCCGACGCGACCGGGTATGCCGCGCCGGTGGTTCCAGATGTGTTGCCCGATGACGGCCCGGCGTTCGACGCGATGATAGCCGATCTGAAGGCGAACGATATCGTCAAAGGCAAGTTCATTTCCGAAGACGGTGAACTGGCGCTGGTCGTTATTGCGCTCGATCGCAAGGTCGTCGAGGCGCAGACGGCGCGCACGGTCATCGGCGGTATTCAGGCGGTCGTCGACAAGGAGTTGGAGGGATCGGGTCTGAATGCGAAGCTCACCGGTGCGCCGGTGATGCAACTTGAAATCCGTAACGCCGTCGAGCGCGACCGGTTGATCTACAACGGGCTTGGATTTCTCGCCGGTCTCAGTGTCGCGTTTTTGTTTTTCCGGCGGCTGTCGCTGACGCTGATTGCGGTGGCGGGGCCGACGATCGCGATCCTTTGGACGCTGGGCGTGCTCGGTGGACTGGATTACCGGCTCAATCTGTTTGTCAACGTGATCACGCCTTTGATCCTGGTGTCGGGGTTCTCCGACAGCATGCATCTGGTGTTCGCGATCCGGCGCGATATCCTGGCTGGCGTGCCGCGGGTCGAGGCGGCCAGGAACGCCGTGCGTGACGTGGCGCCGGCTTGTCTGCTGACGGCCATGAACGCGGCGCTGGCGCTCTTGTCGTTCCAATTCGCCGATTCTGCGTTGATCCGAACCTTCGGGCAAGCAGCGCTGTTGGCCGTGGCAATCTCTTATATTGCCGTCGCGGTGGTGGTGCCGACGCTGGCCGCTCTACTCATTCAGCCGGAAGCGGAAACCATTCCCGACATCAAGGAACATGACACCGGGGGTGTTGGTTTCTTGCAGAGAGTGACGGAAAGAATCATTGCCTTCGTCATCGCGTGGCCGATCATCTTTGTTGCTTTCGGTATCGGTGCGGTGGGGTTCACCGGATGGGCCTATTCGCAGTTGACACCGATGTACCGGTTGGCCGACCAGGTGCCCGATAAGGAGCAGGCGCTCGCGGCCACGGCGAAGCTCGACCAGAAGCTGACCGGCGCCAATCCCGTCCATGTGATGATCCAGTGGAAGACGGGCACCGACGCCAACCCGAGTATCGGTCTGTATGATGTTGCAACGATGTCGGTGATCGCGCGGGCGCATCAGGTTCTGGAAACAGAAGCCGGTCTGGGGAATGTGTGGTCGCTGGAAAGCTTGCGGCGGTGGCTGACGGAGGCTGGCGACGCGCGCGTCGAGACGATCAAAAGTTACGTCGACATTTTACCCAAGCATCTCGTGCACCGGTTCATCGATCAGACCGAAAGCGCAGTGCTGGTGACCGCGCGGTTGCCGGATATCGACGCCAGCCAGATCCTGCCGATCGTGGATAAGATCGATCAGGCGCTGGAACCGATCAGGAAAGAGTATCCAGCCTACGAAATCAGTGTGACCGGGTTGCCGGCCATTGCCGCGCGTAATTCAGCCAAGCTGATCACCGAAATGAATTGGGGGCTGGTCGGCGACATTTTCGTCATCTTCATCTTCCTCGGCATCGCGCTGCGGTCCGTCATGGTCGGTGTCGCCGCCGTGTTGCCGTCTCTGTTCCCGATCTTTGCCACGGGGGCGCTACTTTGGGCCACCGGTCAGGGTATGCAGTTCGCGTCCATCATGGCGTTGACCGTTGCGTTCTCACTGGCCATCGATAGCACCATCCACTTCCTCAACCGCTTTCGGCTGGAGGAAGACCGGATCGGGCCTGGCCCCCAGTCCGCGCATCAGGCGTTGATGGCGACCGCGCATCACATCGGGCCGGCTGTGGTGCTGACAACCATCGTACTGGCGCTGGGACTCGGCGTGACGATGCTGTCACATCTGCCGTCGCTGCGTCTGTTCGGTGAGCTGGCCGGCATCTGCCTCGCGGCGTCGCTGATCGGACAGCTCGTCATTCTGCCGGCCACAATCGCACTGTTCCGGCGCTATTTTCCCTTGCGCGCCTAGTGTCCTGTGCGGGCCGGCTGCACCGGACCTCCACTCCCGGTTTGCCGATTTGGAGCACTGTTCCGTGGGGGACAGCGGCAGTCGGGACGCGCGGCTAAACCTTGTCGCATCGAGAATGAACCGGCCCGATGGCCTCGACTGACAAGGGGACTGACATGCTCGCCACCACCAAGACAGCTTCCGCCCTGGCGATTGCTCTTGCGGCCTTCGCATTTGCCGCTCCGGCCGAAGCGGGCGGCCGCGGTAAGGAATTTTATTCGCAGACTTACGTGAGCGACAGACCGCTGCACGGTTTTGAAGGCCGGGCTCCCTATGGCGACTATTACTGCAGCTACGTGCGCATCCCGGTGCACAAGATGATCAACGGGCGCATGAAGGTGGTGGCCTGGACGCTGACCCAGAATTGCTACTGAGTTTTCCGCTCCGTTCGCTTCTCCCAAGCGCCTTGCAGCTTCCGATTGCGACAGCGATCGGGAGCAGCACTGTTTCAAGACAGGCGACTGAGTTTGGCAACGATGCACTCAACGAGGTCGAGCCATTGCATCGTCCATTCGGTCATTCGAGTTCACCAGTCGTCGCGCCAGAGGGGGAACGCCATGGCTCCGTTCGGGATGGTCACGGTGCCGCGCTTGTCGATGCCGCCGTTGACGCCCAGTTCGCCGGCAAATTTGTTGACAATGTCGGCCTTGAGGCCGGCGCTGGCATCGCCAGCGAACTGCAGCGCGTATTCGAACCGGCCGACAGCGAGGCGAACGATCTGGAATTGATTGCGACTTTTGTCGCCCTTCGGATTGGCCGATCCCAGGCACTTTTTGCGCAATGCAATGAGCTTTGCTTCATCGTACTCGTAAATGGTGCCGGTGAAGGTCAGGTTGACGGCGGTGACGTGGTTGCCCTTGAACGACGCGTTGAGAATATTGGCCCAGCCGGCGGAGAGGCCGAATGACTTCTGGTCGTGGCTGGAGAACGCCGCACCATCGAGTATCTGGCTGAAGCCGTCCTCATCGAACTTGGCGCGGCAGCGCACAACATTGACTTTCAGAAGGCGGTCACCGGTGCGATCGTATGTGCGCTTGTCGAGGTACCCGCGCGCAATGGTGCCCGGTGTGTAATAGGCGAGCGGCGGCGACATGCGAATGACATTCAGATTGTCGTAGATCGAATCGGCTGCCGCGCCTCCGGCGGCGCCCGTCACGAACCCCGTTACAAGCAAACCAAGTCGACGCATACCAGAACCCCCACGCCCACGCGGCGAGGGTATTTAACCGCTCGACCTCGCAGGCGAGAAGCACGCTGCCGGTCAGTGGCTGCGGATTGCACTCCGTAGTGGCTTCAAAGCAGCACAAGACGCTGGGCGGCCGTTCGGCGATGCAACAAACAGCTAAAGCGGGAATTCGCGGCGTGCTGGGCCGACGTACAACTGACGCGGCCTCCCGATGCGCTGCTCGGGATCTTCAATCATTTCGCGCCACTGGGCGATCCAGCCGACGGTCCTGGCCACGGCAAACAGCACGGTGAACATTTCCACGGGGAAGCCGATCGCCCGCAGCGTGATGCCGGAATAGAAGTCGATGTTGGGGTAGAGCTTCTTGCTGACGAAGTACTCGTCCTGTAGCGCGATCCGCTCCAACTCCATCGCGACCTTCAGCAGCGGGTCGTCACGCTTGTCGAGGGCATCGAGGACCTCGTGGCAGGTCTTCTGCATGACCTTGGCGCGTGGATCGTAGTTTTTATAGACGCGGTGGCCAAAGCCCATCAGGCGGAAGCCCGACGACTTATCCTTGGCCTTGGCGATGAATTCGGGAATGCGCTCGACGGAGCCGATTTCCGACAGCATCGTCAGGGCGGCTTCGTTGGCGCCGCCGTGGGCCGGGCCCCACAGGCAGGCAATTCCGGACGCGATGCAGGCAAACGGATTGGCGCCCGATGAGCCCGCGAGCCGGACCGTCGACGTCGAGGCGTTCTGTTCGTGGTCGGCGTGCAGGATGAAAATGCGGTCGAGCGCGCGGGCAACGACCGGATTCACGATGTAGGGTTCGCACGGCACTGCGAAGCACATCTGCAGGAAGTTGGAGGTGTAGTCGAGATCGTTGCGGGGATAGATGAACGGATGACCGATCGAATATTTGTAGGCCATCGCGGCAATGGTCGGCATTTTTGCGATCATGCGGTTGGTCGCGACGCGGCGGTGCTCGGGGTTCGTGATGTCGGTGCTGTCGTGGTAGAACGCCGACAGAGCGCCGACGACGCCGACCATGACGGCCATTGGATGCGCGTCCCGGCGGAACCCGGTGTAGAAGCGCGTCATCTGCTCGTGGACCATCGTGTGGTGGGTGATGGTGCGGCGGAATTCGCGGAACTGCTCGTTGGTTGGCAACTCGCCGTTGAGCAGCAGAAAACAGGTGGCGAGAAAGTTCGAGTGCTCGGCAATCTGTTCGATCGGATAGCCGCGATAAAGCAATTCGCCTTTATCGCCATCGATGAAGGTAATCTTCGAGGCGCAGTTGGCCGTCGAGGTGAATCCGGGATCGTAGGAAAAGCAGCCGGTGTCCTTGTACAGTTTTCCGATGTCCATCACCGACGGCCCAATCGTGCCGTGGCGCAGCGGAAACTCGGTCGGCTTGCCCTGGTAGGAGAGTGTGGCGCTGCCTTCGACGATGCCCGCCGTGGGGGGCTGCTCCTGGATTGTCATGGATGTCTCCTTCGCCGAGTCTTGAGATGGCCCGGCCATGGCATTCCGCCAAAATGTTGCACTGCCGAATGTTATACCGCGACTGCACAGTGTTGGCCAATGCCGCCTAAGGATAAGTCCTGCCCGCAAATCAGGCGACTGCAGACCGTCAACATTACGCGGCGTGGTCGCGCAGACGAGCCAAAGATTCATCGCGGCCAAGTACGGCCATGACGTCGAAGACAGGCGGGGAAACCGTGCGCCCGGTCAGCGCCGCCCGTAAGGGTTGCGCTACTTTACCAAGTTTGGAGCCGGTGCGCTCGGCATAGGTGCGCACGGCCGTCTCCAGATCGGCCGCGGTCCATGCGGCCGTCGTCTCAAGCTGCGGCAGCAATCCGCCGATCACCGCCCTTGCCTCCGCATCGATCAGCTTTGCCGCCTTTTCATCCAGAGCCAGTGGCCGCTCCGCGACAAGATAGAGCACTCCAGAGAGCAATTCGGCCAGCGTCCTGGCGCGCTCCTTCAGCGAGGGGATGGCGGCTGCGAACCGGTCCCACCCCTTGGCCTCGAACTTCTGCGATAGTTCCACGCCGGATTTCAGTTTGGGCAGAACGGTTGATACTTCATGGGCAAGCGCGACGTCGGAGCGGGGCGGCGCCTTTGGATCGACCGTCATGGTGGTGAGGGCGGCAAAATCGAGGTACGGCAGCATTTGCCGGATACGCTCGACGAGTTCTTGCGTGTCGGCTTCGCGGATGTAGTGGGCGTTCAAGTCATCAAGTTTTTTGAAGTCAAAGCGTGATGCACTTTTGTTGATGTCTTCGATGTCGAACCACGCGATGAGTTGATCGGTCGACATGATTTCGTCGTCGCCATGGCTCCAGCCGAGGCGGACCAGATAATTGCGCAAGGCTGCGGGCAGATAACCCATCGTGCGGTACTCTTCGATGCCCTGAGCGCCATGCCGCTTGGAGAGCTTGGCGCCATCGGCTCCATGGATCAGCGGCACGTGCGCCCATGCCGGCACGACCCATCCCATGCCGTTGTAGATCTGGGTTTGCCGTGCGGCGTTGGTCAGATGATCGACGCCGCGGACAACGTGCGTGATGCCCATGTCATGGTCATCCACAACGACGGCGAGATTGTAGGTCGGGTTGCCGTCGGAGCGCAGGATGATGAGATCGTCGAGGTCCTTGTTGGCAAATGTCACGCGGCCTTGAACGCGGTCGTCGACGACCGTTTCACCTTCGCGAGGGGCCTTGAGGCGGATCGTGAATGGGGCGCCGGGGGGCGCTTCGGAGGGGTCGCGGTCGCGCCAGGGCGAGCGGATGGTGAGCGGACGCTTTTCGGCTTCGGCGGTTTTGCGCATCTCGTCGAGTTCGCCGGCTGTGAGATAGCAGCGATAGGCGTTTCCGGAAGCGAGCAGCGCCTCGGCAACTTCGCGGTGGCGCGGGGCAGCAGCAAACTGAGAGACGGGTTCGCCTTCCCAATCGAGCTGCAACCACTGAAGCCCATCCAGAATGGCTGCGACGGCGGCCGGGTTGTTGCGTTCGCGATCGGTATCCTCGATGCGCAGCACGAAGCGGCCGCCGCGACCCTTGGCGTATAGCCAATTAAAAAGGGCTGTGCGGGCGCCGCCGATGTGCAGGTAGCCGGTGGGGGAGGGCGCAAACCGGACAACGGGTTTGCCGCTCTCAGTCGTTGTGCTCATGAGCGTCTTCGCATGATTGGGATTTGTGGGATGATGACCCCCTGTAGCACACGCCTTGCGGGCGTTTAAAGGGTGATGTCTCAGGTGGGGAGCGGAGCAGCGGATCACGAGCCCGAGGTGGATTTGCCCCCGCGCGGGCACAGCCGCACGGCAGACGGGCGGTCTTCGGCCTGGCTGGAATTGGGACCGCGCCTGCGAACGTGGTTTTGGCGATCGTTCGCGGAGGAAAGGGCGAGGTTCGTCAACTGGCTGCCGGTGGTTTTCGGAGCTGGGATCTGGGTTTACTTCACGCTGGGTACCGAGCCGACGGCTGCGTTGGCCGGTTTACCCCTAGTTACGGGCGTAATCCTGGCAGCGCTCGCGCAACGCGACGGTGCGCTGCGGCTGATCGGCGTTCTCCTCATCGTTGCGGGTGCCGGCTTTGCCGTCGCCAAGGCGAGGTCCGCGTTCGTTGCGGCACCTGTTCTTGAGAAGAATTTGCGCGGTGTCAGCGTGACGGGGGTCGTGGAGCGGCGGGAACCGCATGCCAAACGGGGCGAGCGGCTGACATTACGTCTGATCTCTGTGGGCGATGTCGAACCGGCGCTATTGCCGAATCGGGCCCGTATTCGCACCCTTATGCCGGCCGGCGACATCGTGCCTGGCGACGTCGTGCAACTGACTGCGACGCTGTCGCCGCCGTCTGTACCGGCATTGCCCGGCGGACACGATTTCGCGCGGGCAGCCTACTTCGAAGGCGTGGGCGCCGTCGGCTTTGCGCTGCGGGCGCCGGTGAAGTTGTCACCGGAACCGCCGTTGGAGCCGAACCTGTCGCTTCGCACGCGGGCCTTTATCGAGGACCTGCGACAGGACATCGGGCGGCGCATCCAATTGGCATTGCCTGGTGAGCGCGGCGCGCTCGCCACCGCGCTGATCACCGGCGAGCGGGGCGGAGTGTCCGAAGCGACGACTGACGCGTATCGCGACAGTGGCCTTGTCCATATTCTCTCGATTTCGGGTCTGCACATGGCGATCATGGCCGGGGCCGTGTTCGCCCTATTGCGGTTGGCCATGGCGGCCATCCCGGCACTGGCGCTGACGCAACCGATCAAGAAGTGGGCGGCCGCAGGCGGGGCGATCGGCGCGATCCTCTACTTCGCCATCTCCGGCGGTTCGGCGGCAACGCTGAGATCAGCCATCATGATGATCGTGTTCTTTCTCGCGATCATGCTCGGGCGTCCGGCCATCGCGATGCGCAACGTGGCCATCGCAGCGCTGGCGATCCTCGTTGTCTTTCCCGAAAGCTTGCTCGATGTCGGTTTTCAGATGTCGTTTGCAGCAGTGGCGGCGCTGGTTGCCGCTTACGAAGCGGTGCGACTGCACATGGATCGGCGCGCGTTCACGCCGGGTCCGATGTGGGCGGGAGCATTGTTTCTGGGTGGCATACTCTTTTCGACGTTGATCGCTGGGTTCGCTGTGACGCCGCTGTCGGTCTACCATTTCCACGCCATGCAGCACTATGCGCCGCTCGCCAATCTCGTTGCGGTGCCGGTGTGCAATCTCGTGGTCATGCCGGCGGCATTGGCGACACTGGCTGCGATGCCTTTCGGGTTGGAGGTGTGGCCCCTTTGGGTGATGGGAGGCGGCATCGACCTGATGGGTGCAACAGCCCGCTTCGTCGCTGAATTACCGGGTGCGGTGACGCATCTGCCTCAAGTGCCGGACGCCGCGTTTGTCCTCGTACTGGGCGGCGGGTTGTGGCTCGTTCTATGGCAAAAGTCTTGGCGGCTTGCGGGAATTCCGCTCGTTCTCTTAGGCCTTCTCCTGGCGCCTGGGTCCCCTCGGCCCGACATTCTGATCGGGCGAGAGGGCGGTCTGGTCGCGGTGCGGGACGCGAAGGGCAGTCTCGTTGCGCGCGCGGAACGAGCGTCGACATTCGAATTGAAGCGTTGGCTGGAAGCTGATGGCGATGCGCGCGATCCGAAACTTGTCCGCAACGGGCGTGCGTTTCGATGCGATGCACTGGGTTGTGTGACAGAGATCGCCGGCGGCATACTGGCGATTTCGCGCCATCCCGCAGGGACGGGTGATGATTGCGTTCGCGCGCGCGTGCTGATCACACTGGGCGCCGCGCCTGGTCATTGCATTGGTCCGCAGGAGGTGCTCGACCGTGATCTGTTGAAGGCGAGCGGTACGATTGCCCTCTACCGCGACGGCAGTGGCGGCTTTCGTCGCGAAAGCGTGTCGGAGGCGCGTGGGACACGGCCATGGTCTATTCCACCGAGGCCACGCCGTTCGCGCCCTGTTACGATGCTAGGCGAGACTACATCCAGGACGCGCGTGTCGCCGGTAGAGGGCACGGTGGATATCAGCCGGTATGCGGCACCCCAAGCCGTTGCTGATGCTTTCGATGTGCCAGCCGAGTTGCGCCCCGACGTTGAGGACGACCTGCCTTGAACTGATGTCAGTATTTGCGGATGAGACCCACAAGGCGGCCTTGAATATCGACCTGATCAGGGCGGAAAATGCGCGTCTCGTAGGCCGGATTTGCCGCTTCCAGCGCAATGGTCGAACCCTTCTTGCGCAGGCGCTTCAGAGTCGCCTCTTCTTTTTCGACCAGGGCCACGACGATGTCGCCGTTTTCGGCGGAATGGCAACGACGGACGATGACCGTATCACCGTCGTGAATGCCGGCTTCGATCATCGAATCGCCTTTCACCTCGAGCGCATAGTGCTCGCCCGAGCCCAGCATGTCGGGCGGGCATGTGATGTCGCTGGAATGGTTTTGAATGGCGCTGATCGGAACGCCTGCAGCGATGCGGCCCATGAGCGGAACGCAGACCGAACGGCTGTCGATTTGATAGGCTGGCGGCAGAGACGGCTCGCTGGATCGTCGGTCGCCCTCAATCACGCTCGGCTGGAAACCACGCCGTGGCGGCTCGTGGGCGGGGGCGGGCAGGCTGTTTTCCGGCAGTTTGATGACTTCGATCGCTCGGGCGCGGTGCGGGAGGCGGCGAATGAAGCCGCGCTCGACAAGGGCGGTAATGAGGCGGTGAATTCCGGATTTTGATTTCAGGTCCAGCGCATCGCGCATTTCGTCAAATGAGGGCGGGACGCCTTCATCCTGCATGCGGGCGTGGATGAACAGCAACAGTTCTTTCTGTTTCTGGGTCAGCATGGCGAAATCAATGCTCCGGTTCGAATGTCCCAAGGATTACGGCTGACGCACGGGTAAGGACAAATCAGGAACGTACCCTAGCCGTTCCCCTCGTGTTCCGCAAGCCCCCCAGCTTTGACGGCTTTGAAGCACGGGAAAACGTTTCCGCATCCATTGTCAACGAGGGGCGTAGTCGGGCTATAAAAGGGCCATGAACAACTCAGAAGCCTTGCGGCCTGCCCGCGCCGTTATGGCCGGCCGAGTGACGTTTTCCAACGACGGGCCGATCGCGATTCTCGCCGGCCCGTGCCAGATGGAAAGCCGCCAGCACGCGCTGGAAATGGCCGCGGCGCTTAAAGAAATCAGCGGTCGGCTCGGCATCGGTCTCGTCTATAAGTCATCGTTCGACAAGGCCAATCGCACATCGTTATCTGGAAAGCGCGGGATCGGCCTTGACGCAGCGTTGTCGGTTTTTGCCGAGATCCGCGAGTCCCTTGGCCTACCGATTGTGACGGATGTGCACGAAGTCGGGCACTGCGCCCGGGTGGCCCCGGTGGTCGATATTCTCCAAATTCCGGCGTTCCTGTGCCGTCAAACGGATCTCTTGATTGCGGCGGCCGAGACCGGCCGCGTCGTGAAAATCAAAAAGGGGCAGTTTTTGGCTCCTTGGGACATGAAGAACGTCGTCGCAAAGGTCGTGGGCAGCGGCAATTCGAACATTCTATTGACCGAGCGTGGGGTGTCTTTCGGATACAATACGCTGGTCGCCGACATGCGGTCGCTTCCGATCATGGCGGAAACGGGGGCCCCGGTGATTTTCGACGCGACGCACTCGGTGCAGCAGCCGGGTGGTCAGGGGACGAGTTCGGGTGGTGATCGACGCTTCGTCCCAGTCCTTGCCCGCGCCGCGGTCGCGGTCGGTGTTGCCGGTCTCTTCATCGAGACTCATGAATCGCCCGACCGCGCACCCTCGGACGGACCGAACATGGTGCCGCTGTCGGAGTTTGAGGATCTGGTGCGCGAACTTATGGAGATCGATGCCGTGGTCAAAAAGCAGAAACGCGCGCAGGCCTGAGCCGCGCGCGATTCCACTTCAATTCACAGTTGGGACGAGACCGCTATCCCAGGCCGAACCTCCGGGAAAGCGTACGATCGTGGCCGGTGATTATTCTCCGGCGAGGAAGAGGGCGGCGGTATGGATGATGCCGGCGAAGCCGGGTTCGTCGGTGGTGCCCGCCAATGCGTGGTGCTGGGCCGCGACGGCACAGCTGGTATCGGAGCAGATGCCGCCGGGTTCATGAGCGACTGCGTTCAGTGCGGCGGTGCTCGTGATGGTGACAAACAAACCGAATGTGTAAACGCAGGCGATGGCGCAGATCGCTCGCAGAGTGTTGTCAAAGGACATGGCTGGACCTTGCGGGGGTGAACGAGAGAGACGTACGTCCAGAAAACGCAGGGATACTCATTGATCACGCGGATTAATCTTGCCGATCGTGGGCACCGTGCCGGGGCTGAACCCGTTCACAATGCAGTAGGGAATGCTAACAGAGTCCTAATGGTTAGCCACAGGTGAATGCGGCCGCGTAGTGAAGACCTGACGAGCTGAAACAAAAAAGCCACCAGAAGGGTTCCGGTGGCTTTTTGCTGTCGTGAAAGCGATCTGTGTGTTGGCGCTATAGGCCGGCAAGCGGCTGTAACAGGCGTGCGAAGAGGCCGGTGAAGCGTGGCTTCTCGTCGGACGCGGCAAGGCAAATACAGCCCTGCTGGAGGTCGGCAATGGGGCGATGTTCAACATCATCGCCGAGATCGGCGATGTCACCTCGGCGGAATGTGCCGAAATCATCGGCATAGGCGCCGTCAAGGACGAGAGTGAGTTCGGTACCGCCGTGGCCATGCTCAGGCAAGCGCGTGCCGGGCGCTGCCTTCAAGAGTCGTAAGTCGCCCTTGGCTTTGGCCGACAGCGGCAGCGGATAATGCCAAATGCCCGGGCCGGCGCGCCGCCAGGGAACGTCGTCAAACCGGCCTTCCAGCGCGGCCTTCAACGCCGCCGGCATCTCGTCGACATCCAATTCGTCGAGAGCGGCTTCTCCGGAGCGCATGGCGACGACGGGAGCGCCGCGCGTGACCGGCTCCGGCTTCAGAGCCTCGAAGAGAGCTTCGCCGATCACGGCATGCTTCTTCAGTTCCTGGCGGCAGCGCGGGCAGACTGCAAGATGGGATGAAACGACAGCGGCTAGCGCCTCCGGCTGGGCACCTGCAGCGCAGCTCATGAGCGTCGAGTCATCAAGGTGATGGGTGATCTTCATTGTCTTAACGAATGTCCTCGACTGCTTCTTTCACCTTTTGGTACGCGAGCCTCATACGCGACTTCACGGTCCCGAGCGGTAACTGCAGCCGCTCTGCGATTTCACTGTGCGATAGCCCTTCCACATACGAGAGGGTAACGACTTCGGACTGGTCGGGCGGCAAAGTTGCTAGTGCGGCGCGCACCTTGTCGCGGCGCTCGCGTTCGGTGACCTCCTGTTCCGGATCGGGGGCGTCGGAGGCCTCCTCATCGCGATTTTCGGGCAGTGGCTGCCAGGACACTTCGCGGCGGAGCCGATCGATCCGAAGGTTGCGCGCAATCGTGAATATCCACGTCGTCGCGCTGCCTTTCTCGTCGGAATAGAGCTGAGCTTTGCGCCAGACGGTAAGGAGGGTTTCTTGAGCCAGGTCTTCAGCCGTCGTCGCGTCGGCTCCCTGGCGCATCATGTAGGATTTGACGCGCGGGCCGTACAGCTCGAACAGCTTGCGGAATGCCTCGACATCCCGGCTTTGGGCAACTTTCTGCAGGAGGTCGGACATGGTCCTCGGGATGATAACAGAATACGGGCGCCGAGTGGCTCGCGCATTCTCCAAGACATGGACCATAGCTTAACCTCGCATCCGATGCCAAACATACGGCGGGGTAAAGGTTCCAGATCAAATCGGGCCTTCTAGGGAGAACGCATGCCGGACGTACAACTTAGTTCTATTGCCGTCTTGCTCGCAGCCGTCGCCATTGCGGCCCCCATCGCGCGGACGCTGGGGATCGGTACGGTATTGGGGTATCTGGCCGCCGGAGCAGTCGTGGGACCGTTCGGCCTGGGCGGGCTCTTTTCCACGGGCGAGGCCAAGGAAATCCTGCATCTGGCAGAATTTGGCGTCGTGCTGCTGCTGTTCCTGATCGGTTTGGAGTTGCGGCCGTTGCGGCTCTGGGCGATGCGGGGCGCGATTTTCGGCCTCGGCGGCGCGCAGGTCGCCATAACCGCTATGCTGCTGACGGCGATTGCGATGGCGTTTGCATTGCCTTGGAAAAGCGCCCTGTTCATGGGCTTCGCCTTGGCGCTGTCGTCAACGGCCTTCGCACTGCAGGTTATGGATGAGAACGGCGAGCTTGGCACGAAGCATGGCCGGCTCGGGTTCGCGGTGCTGCTGTTCCAGGATCTGGCCGCCATACCACTGATCGCGCTGGCGCCGCTGTTCGCGGTTGCCTTTGTCGCCGATGCCCCACAGCTCGATTTTACTGCGGCTGCCAAAACGCTTGGTGTCATCGTCGCGGTGGCCGGCATCGGTTGGCTGACGCTGGACGTTTTCATCCGGCTCGTTGCCAGAACGCGGGTGCGTGAAGCCATGACGGCGGCGGCCCTGCTGACCGTGGTCACGGCCGCAGCCATTATGCAATGGGCCGGTGTCACAGCGTCTCTGGGTGCGTTCATCGCCGGTGCCCTGCTGGCCGAGAGCTCGTACCGGCATCAACTCGAAGCGGATATTCAGCCGTTCGAGGGGCTGCTGCTCGGTCTCTTCTTCACGGCGATCGGCATGTCGCTTGACCTCGATCTGCTCGTCAGTCGCTGGCGGGAAGTGTTGATGTTCGCGGCCATTCTAGTCGTCGTCAAGGCGATGGTGCTTTACGGGCTGGGCCGGTGGCAGGGTCTTGGCGACCGCGGCGCGCGGCGCATGGGGCTCTCGCTCAGCCAGGGCGGAGAATTTGCGTTTGTACTTTTCGCGGCCGGGTTCAGTGCCGGCGTGCTGACGCGGGACACGCAATCGCTGCTTGTTCTCGTCGTCACCGTGTCGATGATCGCGACGCCTTTTCTGCTCGTCCTCGACAGTCGACTGACACGCAAACCGACACAGGGTGCGGCCTTCGACGTGCTGCCGGAAAATGCAGGTCACGTCGTCATCGCCGGCTTCGGCCGCTATGGCCAGATCGTCGCCCGCGTACTGCGCGCGAAAAAAATACCATTTACCGCGCTCGACATCAGTGCCGAGCAGGTCGAACTCGTCCGAAAATTCGGGTCGGAAGCTTTTTTTGGTGATGCCAGCCGGCCCGATATTTTGGTCGCAGCTAAAATCGGCGATGCGCGGGCCTTTGTTCTGGCCATCGACGATGTCGAAGCCTCCTTGAAAACGGCGGAGTTCGTGACGGCAAATTGGCCGAAAGTGCCGATCTATGCGCGGGCCAGAAACCGCGATCACGCGCATCGCTATCTCGATCTTGGCGTGACGCTCATCCAGCGCGAAACGCTTCTTTCGGCTCTGGAGACGACGAAGCAGCTGCTCAAGGGGCTTGGCTACACCGACCGCGAAGCGGAACGCACGGTCGCTACTTTTCGCGCACATGACGAGCGCCGCCTGGCGGAGGACTATAAGCACTATACAAACATCGAAAAAATGCAGTCCAAGGCCCGATCGGCCGCCGCAACGCTCGAACAGCTGTTCGAGGAAGACGCGCGCGAAACGGAAGCGGCTGCTGCGAAGACGTCAGCCGCGGGCGAGCGCGCGCGTGCGGCGGAGTAAATGGCTGAATTGTGACGAAATCTACGTTTCGTCAGCGGCTTAATTCTTCGTCATCTGCGATCCGGTCGTCGCTCGCTGCACGTTACATGCCTCGTTGTGTTCAACCACATTGAGGTTCCTGACTATGAAGTTCGTGAAGCTTATCGCTACTGCTGCGGTGCTTGCGATGTCGGCCGCTTCGGCCAACGCCGCCAACATCGTCGAGACGGCAAAGAGTGCCGGTCAGTTTGGCACCCTGCTGACGGCTGCCAAGGCCGCCGGCCTCGTCCCGGCACTCAAGAGCAAGGGACCGCTGACGGTGTTTGCGCCGACGGATGCGGCGTTCGCCAAGCTACCGAAGGGCACGGTCGAAACGCTGCTGAAGCCGGAGAACAAGCATAAGCTTGCTGCGATCCTGAAGTACCACGTCGTGGCGGGTGAAATCGAAGCCGCCGATATCAAGCCCGGCCGCTCACACGTAAAAACGCTCAACGGCAAGTCCCTGACCGTTCGCAAACACGGTGGCGTAACGGTCAATGGGGCTCGCGTCGTGGCCGCCGACGTGAACGCGTCCAACGGTGTCATCCACGTCATCAATCGGGTCTTGATACCATAATGACGCGGGGTAGATCCGATCTGGAGCAACCCCCGTTATGATGCTGTTGCGGGGTTGATCCGGCAGGGATCGGCGCCGCTATATCGTTTCGACGAAGAAAAGCCAAATCTTCAACAATACGGGGGCGTCCTGGGGAACTGGGGCGCCCTTTTGCACGTGTTCGGGGTCCGCTGCCGTAGACGAGCCGTGTCAGCGCCGCTAAACCTGCCGCGCCGGAACAAATTTCTCCTCCGGACAAAGACAAAAGGGCGCGGGCGAATGGTGGATGCGAAGACGGCGGTTAGCACCCGCGAGATGGCCAATGCCATACGGGTGTTGTCCATGGACGCGGTGCAGAAGGCGAATTCCGGCCATCCGGGAATGCCAATGGGCATGGCCGATGTGGCGACCGTCCTTTTCACCGAACACCTTCGCTTCGATCCGGTCGATCCGACGTGGCCCGACCGCGACCGTTTTGTTCTCTCGGCCGGCCACGGCTCGATGCTTCTCTATTCGTTGCTCTATCTCACCGGGTATCCGGGGATGGATATCGATGAGCTAAAGAACTTTCGCCAATTGGGTTCTAAAACCGCTGGCCATCCCGAATACGGACATGCGCCGGGCATCGAGACCACGACGGGTCCGCTCGGACAAGGGATCGCGAATGCGGTCGGCATGGCGCTCGCCGAGCGCATGCTGGCGGCACGGCACGGCGGTGAACTCGTCGATCATCATACCTACGTCATTGCCGGTGACGGCTGCCTCATGGAAGGGCTCAGCCACGAGGCGATCTCGCTGGCGGGTCACTTGAAGCTCGGCAAGCTCATCGTTTTCTGGGACGACAACTCGATCTCCATTGACGGCGCGACCAATTTGTCCGTGTCAGACGATCAATTGAAGCGGTTCGCGGCGTGCGGCTGGAATACGATTGCCGTGGATGGCCATGACCACGCGGCCATTTCGGCAGCCATCACCAAAGCCAAGGCCGACCCGTCGAAACCGTGGCTGATTGCTGCGCGCACGATCATCGGTTACGGCGCGCCGACGAAGCAAGGAACGAAAGATACGCACGGCAGTCCGCTGGGGGCGGAAGAAGTCGATCGGACCCGCGCTGCTCTCGGATGGTCGTCGCCACCTTTTGAAATTCCCGGCGACATTCTCGCCGCCTGGCGCGCGGTCGGCGCCAAAGGCGACAAGCTCGGCGCCCAGTGGCGCAAACGAGCTGGCGGCATGGACGGTGTCCACGATTTGCACGTCGATGATGCGGCACTCGTTGCGGCCATCACTGCCGCCAAGAGCCAGTTCGAGAGCGACACGGCCAAGCGCGCGTCCCGCGTTTGGTCGCAAATGACGTTGGAGCATCTGATCCCGGCCATTCCGCAGCTCGTTGGCGGGTCGGCCGATTTGACGCCATCCAATGGCACGAAGACATCGCATTACAAGCCCGTGGCAGCCGACAAATACGACGGCAACTACATCCATTTCGGCGTGCGCGAGCATGCCATGGCAGGGGCTATGAACGGCATCGCACTGCACCGCGGACTGATTCCGTTCGGGGCGACATTCCTAGTGTTCACCGACTATTGCCGGCCATCGATCCGGTTGTCGGCGCTGATGGGATTGCGGTCCATCTACGTGATGACGCACGACAGCATCGGCGTCGGCGAGGACGGTCCAACGCATCAGCCGGTTGAACATCTCGCGGCGCTGCGTGCGATCCCGGGTTTGCAGGTTCTGCGGCCGGCGGATGCAATGGAAACGGCGGAGGCATGGCACGTCGCGCTCTCCTCCAATACGCGGCCGACGGTGATGGCGCTGACGCGCGATGCCGTGCCGACAAAATTAAGGTCTGGCAGCGTTGGTGAAAATCTGCTGGCTCGCGGCGCCTATGTCGTCAGCGGTGGCGAGGCGCGCGACGTGACGCTGATTGCAACGGGCTCGGAGGTGGCGATCGCGGTCGATGCCGCAGCTTTGCTCAGCCAGTCCGGTATCAGCGCCGCGGTTGTATCCATGCCGTCGTTTGAATTGTTTCGCGAGCAGCCAAGTTCGTATCAGGACAGCGTCCTGGGACACGCGCCGCGTGTTGCCGTCGAAGCAGCGATCGTCCAGGGGTGGCACGAGTGGCTGCGGCCGGGTGACCGGTTTGTCGGGATGACGGGTTTCGGGGCGTCCGCACCGGCCAAGAAACTTTATGAGCATTTCGGCATTACTGCCAGCAAGGTGGCTGACGCCGCCAAGGCCAGCCTCAAAGCCTGACCAAGACCCCAACAGAGTGCGCGATGAACCTCGACAACTTGAAGACGACCGACGGCATCGATGTGGCCGGCAAGCGCGTCCTGTATCGCGCCGACCTCAACGTTCCGGCCAAGGACGGCGTCATAACGGACGCAACGCGCCTGGAACGCGTCGCGCCGGGGCTTCAGGCTTTAGCTGCCCGTGGCGCCAAGGTGATCGTGATCTCGCATTTCGGGCGTCCGAAGTCGGGACCCGATAAAGAGAATTCTCTGGGCCTGGTGGCCGCGGCACTCGGCGGTCTCCTGCAGCGCCACGTTTCTCTCGCCGGTGACTGCATCGGCCTGCATGCCCACGCCATCGTCGATGCCCTGAAGCCTGGAGACGTCTGCGTTCTGGAGAACACGCGGTTTCACAAGGGCGAAGAAACGAACGATCCGGCCTTCGCCGAGGCGCTGGCTGAACTTGGCGATATTTTTGTCAATGACGCTTTCTCCGCCGCGCATCGGGCGCATGCCTCGACGGAGGGGCTGACACATCATCTGCCGTCCTATGCGGGACCGCTGATGATGGAGGAGATCAACGCGCTGAAGGCGGCGCTGGAAGTTCCCAAGCGTCCGACAGTCGCCGTCGTCGGCGGTGCCAAGGTCTCGACAAAGATTCCCATTCTGACCAATCTCGTTGGCAAGGTCGACAAACTCATCATCGGCGGCGGGATGGCGAATACCTTCCTGCAAGCTCAAGGCATCGATGTCGGACGGTCGCTCGCCGAGCCCGAATTTCATGACATGGCGCGAGACATCATGACGATGGCCAAAGCGCACGGGTGTGACGTCATCTTGCCGTCGGACGCGGTGATTGCACGTGAGTTTAAGCCGGGTGCCGCGTGTGAGGTGGTGGGCGTTGAAAATGTGCCAACCGATGCGATGATCCTCGATATTGGACCGGCTTCGATCGCCAGCATGGGGGCTCATCTGCGCCAATGCCGGACGCTGCTGTGGAACGGGCCGATGGGTGCGTTCGAAATCAGTCCGTTCGGTGAGGGCACGTTCACGCTCGCCCGCGACGCGGCAAATCAGACGCGCGAGGGAACGTTGCTGTCCATCGCCGGGGGTGGGGATACGGTTGCCGCGCTCAATGCGGCCGGTGTCGCTGGCGAATTCACTTATGTCTCGACGGCGGGTGGCGCATTTCTTGAGTGGCTCGAAGGCAAAGACCTTCCAGGCATTTCGGCGCTGACGCGGTGAGACCAATTCGCGCCGTCGTCTTCGATCTCGACGGGACGCTCATCGACAGCGTTCCCGACATTGCCGCCGCGCTTAACGACTGCCTGTTGGTTGAGGGTCTTTCACCTCTGACTGAGGTAGAAGTTACGGCGCTGGTCGGTGGAGGGGCGCGCGAACTCGTTGCGCGAGCGCTGGGCAACACATTTTCGGCGATCCACGTCGATCGCGTGTTTGGCGATTTCCTGGCGCGCTACGAAGCCGAGCCGGTGCGGCGAACGCGCCTTTATTCCGGCGCCCGAGAGCTACTTGATTATCTGAACTCCATTGGGCTGCCGCTTGCCATTTGCACCAACAAACCGATAGGCTTAACGCGGTGTATCCTGGATCGGCTCGATCTCTCCGCCACCTTTTGCGAGGTTTGGGCCGGCGAAGCGGGGCGACCCTTAAAACCGGACCCGGCGTGCTTGCGTACATTATGTTTCGACCTCGGTACGACGCCCGCGGAAACGCTCATGGTGGGCGACAGTCACGTGGATGTCGATGCTGCTCGGGCTGCGGGCTGTCCGTCGATGGTCGTTGCGCATGGCTATGAACAGCGGCCACGCGACAGCCTGGGGGCCGACGTGGTGGTTGCAGGGCTGGCGGAGGCTGGCCGCGAAATCGCCTGCTGGCTGGGGCATGACCAGTTGTCTGCCGCACCGGCTCGCGCCCCGTCGTAGCTGACGGCCCACCCAACGGGAAAGTTGCTTAATTCATGTTCGCCGAAGCCCATCTCTATCCCGGTGTCGCGCTCGCGGGTCTTGTGAGCTTTCTGTCGCCTTGCGTCTTGCCGCTGGTGCCCCCTTATCTTGGCTACATCGGCGGCACGACCATCGACGGTTTGACGGCTGAGAAGGGCTTGGAAACGCGCGTCTGGCGACGTGTCGTCGTGGCTTCGGTGTTTTTCGTGCTGGGCTTTACAACGGTGTTCATCGCGCTGGGCGCGACGGCTTCGGTGCTCGGACAATTCGTGCAGGAATACCGGACACAGCTCGCTTCCCTCGCGGGTATCGTCATCATTCTTTTCGGGCTGCACTTCCTTGGCGTTTTGCATGTTCCGCTGCTGCATTCGCACAAGCGGATTCATGCTGATGTCGACGGGGCCAGTTTCGCGGGCGCGTATGTCTTGGGGCTCGCCTTTGCCTTCGGCTGGACGCCTTGCATCGGCCCGATCCTGGCGACGGTCCTGGCGCTTGCCGCCAACGCCGATAGTCTGGGTGCCGGGGTGCGGTTGCTGGCCGTCTATTCGTTGGGCCTGGGCGTTCCGTTTGTTCTGGCAGCTGTTGCGATCCGTCCGTTTCTGTCTTTCATGAACCGCTTCAAGCGCCACCTGGGCGTCATGGAAAAAATCATGGGGGCCTTGCTGGTGCTCACCGGGATCGCGTTCCTCAATGTCTTCGACTGGTTCTCGATCAATGCGTTCGGTCAATGGATGATCGAAACGTTTCCCGGTCTGACGACGTTGGAGGAGAAGTTTCTGCCGAGCGATCTCCAGCGTGAGATCATGAACCAGCGGCCGGCCCCCTGACCAAGGATGCCTCGATGTCGTTGCCGCATGTGAAGACACCGATTGCTCTGACGATCGCGGGGTCGGATCCGTCGGGCGGCGCGGGACTTCAAGCCGATCTAAAAACGTTTTCTGCCCTCGGTGTTTACGGCGCGACAGTCGTCACAGCGCTGACGGCGCAAAACACCGTGCGCGTAACGGGTGTGCAGCAGGTGCCGCCCGACTTCATCATGCTGCAGGCCGAAACGCTGGCTGAAGATCTGGCGATTTCGGCCGTCAAGACGGGCATGCTCGGTGATACGGTGACGGTCGCGGCGGTTGTTGGGCTGTTGCGCAAGTTCGCCTTCGGGCCGCTGGTCGTCGATCCGGTGATGGTGGCAACGAGCGGCGATGTGCTGCTCGCCAGCGATGCGGTGGCCGCCGTCCGCAATCTTTTGATCCCGCTTGCGACGCTGATCACGCCAAATCTGCACGAGGCGGCCAAGCTGCTCGGAGAACCGCTCGCAACGACGGTTGAGGAGATGGAGCAGCAGGCTTGGCGGTTGCGAGGGCTCGGCGCGCGCGCCGTTCTCGTCAAGGGCGGTCATGCGACCGGAGACATGGCCGTCGATGTTCTCGTTTCGGCGGACGGCGTCTCGCATCATTCGGCGCCGCGGATTGATACGAAAAATACCCACGGCACTGGCTGCACGTTGTCGGCCGCCATCGTCGCCGAATTGGCAAAGGGCGAAACGCGGCTTGATGCAGCGGTTGCGCGCGCCAAGGATTATCTTGCGCAAGCCATTGATGGTGGTCGGTTCTTGGCGATCGGGCATGGCTGCGGGCCGGTCGATCATTTACATGTATTTCGCCGATGACGATGGCCGATCCCGGCAGCCAGCCGCACGGCGTGTGTGATCATTGCGCACCATCGATGCATCTCGGTTTGCGCTTGCGCGGCGCCGGTGCTTGCGGCTGGCTAAACTTTCTGCAAGTTTCATTTTGCTAACGAGGTTTCGGGGGAGCTATCTCGTTGGGGGGAGAGCCGCGACAGCGATCAGGGACGCTGTTGGAGGCTCAAATTGAAAACCGGCCCGGATCATCCGGGCCGGTTTTCTCGTTTTTGAGCCAATGAATTCATCCGGTTTGCGCAAGTCTCCGAACCGCAACACCGCAGTGCAAAAACCGTCATATTTTCCAATTGAACACCACGCTGCTGTTGAGGGTGCGGCACACAGCCGCTTTACTGTTTTCAAATCCGGCGACCCGGACATTTGCTGAGGGGTGGGACATGCGACACGCATTTCAGACACCGCGAACCGTTCGCGCAACGTGCAGTGCAGTGATCGCCTTATCCGCAACGGCCGGTTCGGCCATGGCGGGCGGCTTTGAAGTCCGCGAGCAATCGACCTATTTCCAAGGCATGTCCTTTGCCGGTGCGGCAGCAGGGGGATCATCGCTGTCATCCATGTTCTGGAACCCGGCCGCAGCCGGCTATGCGGAACAGGGGTTGAGCTTTGAATCTGGTTACTCGCTCATCATTCCCCGCGCCGACGTGACGGTGGAAGAAGTCAATGGTGTACCGGTGGAATTGACCGGCTTTGGTGCGTTGGATACGTCAGTCGACTTTGGTCGCGACGCGCTCGTTCCGGCGAGCTACATGGCCTATCGCTTAAGTAATGATCTCGTTCTCGCGATGAGCATCAATTCGCAGTTCGGGCTTTCCACGAAGTCGGACAGCAAACAGTGGGCGGGTGATATACTCGGCCGGACGTCGAAAGTCTTCAGTGTCAACGCAGCGCCGACGATTGCCTACCAGATTGCGCCGGGCGTCCAAGTCGGCGCGGGCCTGCAACTGCAGTATTTTGATCTTGTGCGGTTCAGCTCGGCCGTTCCCGTTGCAGGCCGTCCTACAGCTGCGCTTGACGGCGACGACTTTGGCGTGGGTTTCACGCTCGGCGTCAATTTCACCCCTGCTGCGGGCACTTCGATCGGTATCGGCTACCGGTCATCGATCTCTCACGATCTCAAAGGCGATTTCTCAACGCCAGGCCCGACGTTTCCGATCAGTGCAGACCTGGACCTCCCTGAAAAAATCACGGCCAGTCTCATTCAGGCCATCATGCCTGGTGTGCGTGCGAGTGCGACCGTCGAGTGGACCAACTGGAGCCGTCTCGGCGTCATTCCGATCAATGGCGCGCCTCAGCCAACCAGTCTCGATTTCCAGTGGGAAGACGGCTGGTATTTCGCGGTCGGCGGCGAATATGACTACAGCGCCGATCTTACTTTGCGGGCTGGCTTTGCCTACGAGATCTCGCCCATCGACGATCCGTCGCAACGACTGGTGCAGCTGCCCGACGACGATCGGTACTGGCTGAGCGCCGGCGCCAGCTACAAGGTCGGTGATGTCATGGGTCTGTTGCGCGACGCGACCGTCGACTTGGCCTATTCGCACGTTTTCGTCGACGAGGGCAACTTCGAGCGGCATCCGGCCGCGGCTGCCGCGCCGGTATTCACGGGCAGCACCGAGTCGGCCGTCGATATCATTTCGATCGGTATCCGGTCGAAACTTTAGAGACGCGGGCCTCCCGCCCCAGAGCGTTTCAAGCTAGAGAGGGTCGGCCGCGTGCCGGCCTTTTTGCTTTTCGTGCGATCTCAAAGGCTGTTTGACCCTTGCTCAATCAACCTGACCGCCTGCCCGATCCCGGCGCGTCGTATGGCCAGCGGGTCGCGACGTGCTTTGGCGCGATGTTCGTCATCTACGGCGTGCTGATCCCGTTCCTACCGGTTTGGCTCGATGGGCGCGGGCTCGACGCCAACGAAGTCGCGATCGTGACCGCGGTGCCGTTCATGCTCCGTCTCGCGGTGACGCCATCGGTCGCCATTTTCGCCGATCGCCTGGCAGCGCATCGGCGGTTTATCATCGCGTCGGCATGGGCAGCGCTTGGGGCGGCGGTGCTGCTTGGCGGCATGACGGGGTTCTGGCCAATCCTCATGGTGGCTGCGGCGCTCTCACTAGCGGCCGCAACGATGATGCCGCTTCTCGAAGCGATCGCGGTTCGAGGCGTGCGGCTTTTCTCGCTCGACTATGGCCGCATGCGGCTGTGGGGGTCACTGTCGTTCGTCGTCGTCGGGCTGATTGTCGGCGCACTCATCGACCGCAGCGGATCGGAGGCGGCGTTGTGGGTGTTGATCGCCGGAGCCGTGTTGACGGTTGTGGGCGCGCATGCGTTGCCGGCACCGACGACTGCCGCGCTGAATGATGGCGACGTGGCCACGCCTCGGCGGGATGTGACGAAGGAAGTCTGGCGGTTGTTCCGGCTGCCGGTTTTCGTGGCCTTTCTCGTCGCGGCGAGCGCGGCGCAGGCGTCTCACGCGATGTTCTACACATTCGGCGCCCTGCATCTCAGGGCGCAAGGGATCTCCGGGGCGTGGGTCGGCGCGCTATGGGCGATCGGGGTGCTGGCGGAGGTGGCGCTGTTCGCTATGGCCGGAACACGCTTTCGCCACCTCAAGCCGGACACGCTATTGCTGGCTGGCGCTGCGGCGGCTCTTGTTCGCTGGTCGGTCATGGCGTTCGATCCACCACTTGAACTCCTCTTGCCGCTCCAGCTGTTGCATGCGCTGTCCTATGGAGCGACGCACCTCGGCGCGATCCTGTTCGTGGCGCGCGCGGTGCCGGACGACGTTTCCGGCACCGTGCAGGCGCTGTACGCGACGTTTGCTTCGGGTGTGGCGATGGGACTTGCGACGTGGGCGTGCGGACCGCTCTTTCATGCCTACGCGGGCGGGGGCTACGTGGCGATGAGTGGTCTCGCGGTCATCTCCGCACTGGCGGCGGTGATCATCCGCGTTCGCTGGAGCCAGGGCACGCTTTGAGCATCATCCCCATAGGGCTCGCGCGGGTGGCTCGATAATGCCGTCGCGGATGGTGATGCGCGGGTCTCGATCGCGGGCGAGAAGCAGCGGCCCATCAAGGTCGATCCAGCGGGCATATTGCGCGATGAGCAAGGCGGGCGCTACGCCCAGTGAGGTCGAGACCATCGAACCGGCCATGATGTCGAGGCCGCTTGCGCGTGCGGCATCCGCCATCGCCAGCGCTTCGGTAAGGCCGCCGGCCTTGTCGAGCTTGATGTTGACGGCGTCGTAGCGCCCGACGAGGGAGGCAATATCGGCGGTCACATGCGCACTTTCGTCGGCGCAGACCGGGACCGCGCGCGGCAGTTCAGCCAACACGTCGTCGTCACCGGCGGGAAGCGGCTGCTCGATCGTTTCGAAGCCGCAGTCCGCGGCTACCGTCAGGAGCGGATGCAGAAGGTCAACGGTCCAGGCCTCGTTGGCGTCGCCGACGAGGCGCGCATCGGGCCGGGCGGCACGCACCGCGCGCATGCGGGCTTCGTCCCCCACGCCGCCGAGCTTCAGTTTGAGGAGCGACAGGTTGCCGGCGCGACGGGCCGCCGCCGCCATCGCTTCCGGCGTATCGAGACTCAAGGTGAAACAGGTTTCGCGGGCACCCGGTTGGGGACGCTTCAGGAGAACGGCGATGGGCACGCCGGCAAGCTTGGCTTCGAGATCGAAGAGGGCACAGTCGAGGGCGTTGCGGGCCGCGCCCGCGGGAAGCGTGCGGAGCAGGTCTGCATGCGAAATCGGCGCGCCTATCGCTTCAATGGCAGCGAGGGTGGCCTCGGGCGTTTCGCCGTAGCGCGCGTAGGGTACGCACTCGCCGCGGCCTTCAACGATACCGCCGTCGGGGGCGTGCTGGCGCAGGGTAACGGTGACGACGCAGGCTTGTGTCTTGGCGCCGCGGGCGATGACAAACGGAGTGGCGAGCGGCCAAGCTTCAATCGCGACGTGGATCGTGCGGTTCGTCGGCATCGAGAGGGACCCGCACTCTGGCGCCGACGGTCAGTTCAGCCGGCCTGTTGCGTGAGCAAGAAACAGATAAACGCGGCCGGAATCGGACAGCAGATGAGTTTGTGTCGAGCGACCGCTGGGGTCACGAGCCAGGAGATCGCGGCGGATCCGTTCGAAGTCTTCGAGATATCGGCCGAGCGTGGACTGCAAGCCGGGATCGGTCGGCAACCGGCGCGTGATTTCATCAAAAACCTGACGCCCTTCGGCCGAGTAGAGACCGCGCGACAGGACGTTGTTGTGGCCGGCATTGATGCGTGACCACAGCGCGGACGTGGTGGCCTGGTCGAGACTGCGGGCGACGACGTCGATATCCAGACGGAAAGCCGGTGGCTGAGATTGCGACGGCGGCAAACCCGGAGGACGCGGGGCAGCGGCATGGTCTTCGTCGCGCGAGGCGCGGGCGAGCAGATCGCCCAGCGACCAGCCTTCGCGGCCCGGTTCGGCCGGTGCCGGTCGTGCAAGCTGCGAGAGAGGGGCTGGTTGTTGTTGAGGAGGCGGCTGGAATGCCGCCGGTGGCGGGGGAAGCGCGGCGGGTGGTGCCGTCGGGCGGGTGACGTCGCGATTTTGCAGCGTGCGCTGGGTCAGGTTCGCCAGCGTGTCGAGAGCTTTCAACTGGTCGGACAGCGCCTTGCGCATTTGATCGGCACTGTCGCGTGTCGCGAGCGGCAGCTTGTCGAGCTGGTCCTTGAGGTGGGCCTGTTCGGCGGCGATTTCGGCTGACGTCCGCGCGGCGCGTTGACGGACTTCGTCGGCTGTCTGGTCGACGCGGGACGAGAGGCTGTCGAGATCCCGGGTGACGCTGGACGACACCGTTGCAAATCGGTTGCGGAGTTCGTCAAGACGGCGGGCGCTTTCGGCATCCGTTTCCGTTTTAAGCCGCTCCAGATCGGCCAACGCATTGCGCCGTGTGCTCTCGGCCTGCAGGCGAATTTCCTCGGCCGAAGCCCGAGCGCGCAATTCCGCGTCCGATAGCGAGCCCTCGATCGTGGATGAATAGCCCTGCACGAAGCGGCCGAATTCCTCGGCTTTGCCGGACAGGCTTTCGAGCGTCTGGTTCAGCGCGGCGTGACGGGTCTGCAACGTGTTGTCGATCTTGTAGTTGACCGATTCCAGCGCGTTGGCAGCGCGCATGATCGTCTGGCCCTGGTTTTCGAAGCGGTTGGTGACCGCGTTGATCTGGCCGAGCAGGTTCTCCGATACGTTGCGCAGCATCTCCGATTGGCCGGCTAGGCCTTCGATCGCCTTGAGCGACTGGCGCGTGATGTTTTCCGAAGAGCGGCGGACGGCGCTGATGCCCGCGACGAGCTGCTCATCGAGATCATGTGTCTGGCGCTGGATGGTGTCGCTGAATACGCGGGCGTGATTGTCGAGCGCCGATGTGAGCGCTTGTGAGCGCTCGGTTACGGCGTAGTCGATGGCCTGCGTCGAGCGCTGGATCGATTCATCGAATAGCGTCAGGCGGTCGCTGAAGGCACTGTCCAGGGCACGGGTTCGCTCAATCAACTGCGTATCGAGAATCTGGGCGCGATTGGCGAGCGAGCTGTCGAGCGCGCGGGCATACTCTTCGAAAACGGCCTGCAGGTTTTGCGTGCGTCCGTCGAGTGACTGGTTGAGGTTGTCGAGATAGTCCTGGAACGCGTTCTGGATGGTTTCCGTCCGAGAACTGAGCGCATCGGCCAGGGCAGACGTGTAGCCGACGAGGACCGAGTGCATCTCCTCGGTCCGTTGGCCGAGCGTCGATTCAAGCCGGTCGGCGCTGGCCCCGACGGCGGTCTCGAGAGATGTGAGATTTTCACCGGCGTTCTGAATGATCGTTGCGAGTTTGATCTGCTGGTTCGACAGTCGGTCGATGAGCTGGGGAATTTCGGTGCCGAGCGAGCGCAGGGTGTCGGTCACGCGTTCCGAAGTGCCCAGTAGTGCGCCGCGTTCGCCGGACAATTCCTGGATCAGGCCGCGAATCTTGCGTTCATTTTCTTCGTAGGAGCGTTCGAGGGCGGCCACCTCGTTGTGGACGAGGGCCTCAAGCTCGCCGGCGCGGCCGAGCGCGCGCGAGACGGCATCGTTCATGAACGAAACCTGGCGCCGCACCGCCTGCCCGAGCGAGGCAATCGACTGCTCGGCCATGCGGTCGGGTTCGGCGAGCCTGATCGCCACTTCGGTCATGGTCGAGGAGCGCAGACGGAGTTCCTCCGCGCGCCAGGCCAGCAGCGCCAGAAACCACATTACTGCGACAGGGACGACGAGTGCGGCAAGGAACAGAAACGTGGCGGGATCGGCGAGGATGCCGCCGAAGCTTAAGCCGTCGCTGACCTTGGCGGAAAAGACCATCCAGCTGAAGATCGCCGTGGTGACGGCCCAGCCGGCACTGGCGATCATGGCATATCGGAACGGCTTGCCGTCGGGCTTCTGGTCGAGAGCGTAGATCAGGCCGCCAATGGAGGGCACGTCATCGTTGGCTGCAACCTTGCCGCGTGGCGGGCCGGCGGGCCGGCGGCGCGCGGCACGGCGCGGAGACGCTTGTTCGGCCGCGTCATCCTCGACAACCGTCTTCGGCTTGCGGGGCTTTGTTTCCATGGTGGGAAGCGGCGGGGGCAGGGCGGGAGGGCCATCCGCGTCCAACGTCGGCGGCAAGGGAGGAGTGGGCAGCTGCGAAAGGTCGATGGCAAGCGGCGGCGGCAACAGCAAGCCGGGCGGCTCTCGCGATGCTTTGTTGTCTTGCGCCATCTCTGCGATCAGTCCCCCGGCGCCTGGCGGCGCTGTCCCCTTTCGACAGATAGACCAATTCGGATCGCACCCTCAATTGGCAATTGAAGGTGCGCACCGCTGAATTAGGTGCTCCGTTAACGGGCTAACCCGTAGGCCGTAGCGGCGTTTTGGGGCTAAATGAAGATGCTGTCCCGCTCTACGACAACCCGCCAAAACTTTGTTCACGGTGAGAGCAATTCTTCCCAAGTATTTAGAATTGCTTAGAGAGCGGACGGCCAAGATATCTGCAGTCGTGACCAAAGTTCGGGAGTTTCGAGCATGCTTGAGAGTGGTGCGGCCATGCACACCGACATTGCGGTCACCCCCAGGTCCGAGCGCATCGCCTCCTATGCCATCGATCACGATCACCTGCGGCGGTACACGATGGGGGATCAGCAACTCGAAGCCGAGGTTCTCGAACTCTTCGCAGGGGAGTTGCCCAAGACGGTGGCAGCCTTGCGCGCCGCCCAGACAACGTATGAGTGGAAAGTTGCAGCGCACACGCTGAAAGGTTCGGCGCGCGCCGTCGGGGCCTGGCGGATCGCCAGTGCGGCGGTTGCCGCAGAGGCCGATCCGTTGATCGTTTACGACCCAGTGAGCAAGGCCGAAACGGTTGCGGCCTGTGAGTTGGCCGTCCGTGATTGCCTCGTCTACGTTCGCGGGTTTACCGCGCCGGCGTGAGCGGGCGCCGGGTGCGATGCCAAACAGCCTTGAATTCGGATCGGGCCGCGTCTAAGGCCATGCGCGCACCCATTGGCGGCGCCACTAATGAAATGGAAAGTGGCGCTGATTGGAACGTGCCGTTCAGGTTCTGATTTCGAACCGAGGCAGCCGCAACTGCAACACACCAATTCAATAGAGGCGAAATGGCCAAGATCACTTTCATCCAGCCCGATGGCTCGGCACAGGTCGTTACCGCGGAGCCGGGCCTGACGGTCATGGAAGCGGCAAAAATGGCCGACGTTCCAGGTATCGAGGCTGAATGTGGCGGGGCCTGCGCCTGCGCCACATGCCATGTCTATGTCGATGCGGACTGGCGGGAAAAAACCGGCAAGCCGTCGGACATGGAAGAAGACATGCTCGATTTTGCGTTCGATGTTCGCGAGGAGAGCCGGCTTAGCTGCCAAGTCAAAGTGACGGCGGAATTGGATGGGCTTGTGCTGCGGGTGCCCGCCAAGCAGTTCTGATCCCGTCGCCACGCGGTTGAACAAGGAGTGACGGCATGACCGTACTGGAGCGCCCGGACGGTGCCCAACCGGAACCGATCGAGACCGATGTAGTGATCATCGGCGCGGGACCGTGCGGACTGTTTGCCGTGTTCGAACTGGGCTTGCTCGATCTGAAATGCCATGTCGTCGACATTCTCGGCAAGCCGGGCGGACAATGCTCCGAGCTCTATCCAGAAAAACCGATCTACGATGTGCCGGCACTGCCGATCGTCACCGGTCAAGAATTGACGGATCGTCTTCTGGAGCAGATCAAGCCGTTCAATCCGGTGTTTCACTTCGGCGAGCGGATTGACGGTCTGGCGCGACAGACAGATGGCCGCTTCTTGCTGACCACCGACGGCGGGCAGCAGTTTCTGGCCAACGTGGTGGTGATCGCGGCGGGGGGTGGATCGTTCACGCCGAAGCGGCCGCCGCTGCAGGGCATCGAGGCTTTTGAAGGCACGTCGGTTTTCTATTCCGTGCGGCGGATGGACGATTTCCGCGGCAAGGACGTGCTGATCGTCGGCGGCGGTGATAGTGCACTCGACTGGACGCTCAATCTGCAGCCGGTGGTGAAGAGCCTGACGCTTTTGCACCGCCGGGACGAGTTTCGCGGCGCGCCGCACTCCGTCAATGAGATGCGCCGTCTGGTCGAGGAGGGCCGCGTTCGGCTCATGATCGGTCAGGTCACGGCCCTGCATGGTGAGGGCAGCAAACTTGCCGCCGCCACGGTCAAGACCGCCATCGGTCAGGAAACGATTGGCGTCGAAACGATGCTGCCGTTTTTCGGTTTGACGATGAAGCTCGGTCCGGTCGCGGACTGGGGTCTCAATCTCAATGAAAACCTGATCCCGGTCGATACCGAGAAATTCGAGACGAGCGAGAAGGGCATTTTTGCCATCGGCGATATCAATACGTATCCCGGCAAACTGAAGCTGATCCTGTCCGGGTTCCATGAAGCCGCGCTGATGGCTCAAGCCGCGCAAAAGATCGTCTATCCGGACAAGAAGGTCGTGTTTCAATACACGACGTCATCGTCAAGCCTGCAGAAGAAGCTTGGCGTGAAGTAGCCCGTCGATCACGGGGCGATCAGCAGAAGTCCGCTCAGCAGCGTGGAAACCGGCCGGCGCATATTGGCTGGAAGGTTTTCGATGAAGGTCTTTGCGGCCGGCCTGACGCGCGACAGATAGTGCCGGTTGAAAAAGCGGCCGGCGGCAGTCAAGCCGAGCGCGAAGTCGCCAACGTCGACCGTGCGATCGGCCCATTCGAATTTGTAGGCTGCACCCGGCGCGAGCAGATCGAGTGCCAAGTGGCCACGCTCGCATGCGCGGCGGATACTGTCTTCCATCAGAAGCGCGCCAGCGCCGGTTTTCTCAAACCGGGGATCGTAGGCGATGACGTGGATCGCGACGCGATCCTTGCACTCGATTGCCAGTTCGATGGCCGCGATGTCGTCGCCCGATCTGACGAGCCCGATCTCGACGCCGGTTGCCGGGCCACGACCCGACGCACAATCGCGAAAAAATGCTTCCGTGCGCTCATCGCCGACCGCTGGCGATAAGAGGCCGCGCTGGCGTAGCCAATCGCGCTTCAAGCCGAGAGCGTGACCAACCGCGTTGCTTGCGGCGATGCTGGGCTGCAGCCTTTCAAACGACGTTGGGCCGGCCTCCTGGAGGCGGCGCATTTGCCGTTTGCGGTTCTTGCGTGCCGACTTGGGGTAGCGTTGTTCGACGGCTGCAAAGTCGCGGGTGCCGTCGAAGGCCACATAGGGAGCTTGCTGGATGTCCGTCACTTCCGCTCCGCGATCGCGCAGAACCGGAGCGATTGATGCGTCGGCGCGTACCTTGCGCAGATGCACAAGATGGACACCGGTAGTTTCAATCGCGAATGCAAAGGCGGCACGGACATCCTGGGCTGCGAACGCTCCGGTCTCGACGAGAACATCGCCGTATTGGCGGACAGGATCGCCCATGAATGTGAGCATCTTCAGCGGTCCCGCGGAAGTGACAAGAAACGGGCACGCGACGACGAGAATGCCATTGCGACGGCCGGCGACAACGGCCAGCGACTGCTTGCGATCGCCGGGTATCAGGAAGTGATTGCACCAATGCCAGAGCCAGCCGAAGCCTTGAAACAATTGCTCGGGTCGGCCGGAGCGGGCGAACAGCGCGGTCCATTCGTCTTCGAGAGCGTTGAAGGCGAGGCGGTCGCTGATCAGTTGCAAAGTTAACTGTGGTTGTATCGCGGCAAGTGGGTCGATGGTCGTGATCGAAGTGTATCGCTGCTGCACGGACGCGGCCGCACTGGCGGTGAATGGCGTCTCAATCGGGGACGATCCCAGCGTGATTGCGGTCATGGGTGGTGGCCTTGCTTGCCGGAGCGGGCGGTGACGCCGACCAGCAGCAAGCGCGGTGCCACGACGGTCTATTCAACCATCCAAATGCATCGACGAGGGCGAATATTGCCAATAAAAGGTTGACGCGCGCAAAGTGGTGAACGGCGGGGCCGCGGTCGGCGCGTTAACCGCCGATTGCGTCCGTTTGTTTATCCCACCAGTCGCCGGAACCGAACTTGGGTCCGTCGTCGGCCCCGCCACCAAAGTTAGAAAACCAGCCGGGTTCTTCCGCCTGCTTCTTCGCCGCGGCGGGGGTGTAGTCGCCTGCCAAGTGGCGCGTGAGATGGGTCTTGATGTCGGCGGTTTTCTCCGGCGAGCAATAGTCGGGCTGTCCGGCAACAGCCTTGGCGACGCCGTTGTAGGCGGTATCGTAAACCTTTTCGACGCGAGGAATGTCGGCCACAGAAACGGAAGCGGACTCGGTGGCGAGGAAGTTCGTGCGCAATTTCACTGGATCGAAGTTATAGCCGCACTTGACGGCGCGTGCGGCGGTGGATCCGACCTGGAAGGCACGGCTCGTGGGATCACCGGCCGGGTTGCCGACAGCGGCCGGGGCTGCGGCAGCGGCTTGGCCGCCCCCAAACAATGAGCCGGTGGACAGGCCCGAAGAACTTGCGCAGCCGCCCAGCGTGAGCGCCAAACCTGCTGCGATCAGAATTCGCCCCGACATTTCGCCCGTCCCCGAATCCCAGAACCGAATCCCAATTCCGCTGCCCGCTATTGCAACCGAACACGTCCCCACGTCAACCGCACGCCTATATTGCGGCGGGGACAAGGCAAATGGCCTAGCGGAGAAGTGTGCGGATCGCGTTTTCGAGGCCGTTGAGGGTTAGCGGATACATCCGGCCTTTCATCAGTCGTTGCACCATGCCGATCGAGGGGGTCCAGCCCCAGTGTTCCTCGGGTACGGGGTTGAGCCAGACGGCGTGCGGGTAGGTCGTAGTTGCGCGCGAAAGCCAGACGTGGCCGGCCTCTTCGTTCATGTGCTCCACCGAGCCGCCGGCCTGCATGATCTCGTATGGGCTCATCGAAGCGTCGCCGACAAAAATGATCTTGTAGTCGGACGGGTAGGTGTGGAGCACATCCCATGTGGGAATGGTCTCAGACCAGCGGCGCTGGTTGTCGCGCCAGAGGCGTTCATAGGGACAGTTGTGGAAGTAATAATATTCGAGGTGTTTGAATTCCGAGCGGGCAGCGGAAAACAGCTCTTCGACGTCCTTGATATGCCAGTCCATCGATCCGCCGACGTCGAAGAACATCAGGACTTTGACAGCGTTGCGGCGTTCCGGTCGCATGTGAATGTCGAGGTGGCCTTTCTCGGCCGTGCCGCGGATCGTGCCCGTGAGATCGAATTCATCGGCCGCGCCCGTGCGAGCGAAC
Organism: Hyphomicrobium sp.; assembly: GCA_022844105.1. Classification (GTDB taxonomy): domain Bacteria; phylum Pseudomonadota; class Alphaproteobacteria; order Rhizobiales; family Hyphomicrobiaceae; genus JAGVSR01. The sequence goes on from JALHMJ010000001.1 coordinate 337,981, forward strand.
TGGCGCAGCCGGCGCAGCGCGACCTTGATATTGCGCGTGCCGAGCTCGACGTCGCCGGCAAGGTCCTTGAACTCGCGCTTGTCCCAGACCTTGATCGCGCGGCGGTGGCGGCTTTCGGGCTGGCCAATGCGGACGCCGGCCGGATTGTACCCGTAAGCACCAAACGGCGACGTGCCGCCGGTCCCGATCCACTTGTTGCCGCCCTGATGCCGTTCCTTCTGTTCCAGCAGCCGCTGGCGCAGCGTCTCCATGATTTTATCCCAGCCGCCCAGCTCCTCGATTTTGGCCTTTTCATCGTCGGATAAACACAGCGCCGATATGGCCCGCAGCCATTCGTCGGGAATGTCGGCTTCGATGGCCTCGCTCATCAGATCGAGGCCCTTGAAGACGTGGCCGAAGACCTGATCGAAACGGTCGAAGTGGCGCTCGTCTTTGATCAGCGTGAGACGCGCCAGATAGTAGAAATCCTCGACGCGGCCGTTGGCGCAGCCCGCGTCCATGGCTTCGAGCAGCGCCAAGTATTCCTTGACGGAAACCGGCAGCTTTGCGGAGCGGAGCTCGGAGAAGAATTTCGTCAGCATGACATGAGTTTAGTCAGAGGGCGGACGCCTGAGAAGGGGGCTGCTGACCCACTCGGCTGGCATTGACGGCGGCGGGCAGCTTTGCGGTTTATTCGGAGGTCGGATTATCTAGGCATCTAGGGGTCAGACCCCCTTTTCGGGGGTCTGACCCCATCTTCCATCTTCCCCATCTTCCATCTTCCCGCGTTGCCGGCTTAAAAAGGAAGAAGGCCGCCCGTTGCGGGGCGGCCTTCGACCAGATGGGAGATCTGAGCAGGTTTAGAAGTTGATCAGACCACCGACACCAACGTAGTTGAAGTCTTCGTAATCAGTGCCGATGAGGTCGTCTTCGTAGCTCATATTGCGGTACTTGACCCAGACCGACATCGCGGCTGCGTCAACTTCCTGAACCACGCCCAAGCCCCAAACTTCAAGTTCGGTACCAACGCCGGCGAGGGCCGCTCTACCCTCGTCGCCGCCATCCTGACCATTCAGATACTCACCGTAGAATACGGTGGCGCCAAGATGGTTGAACTTCGTGCGAAGGCCGATCTTAGCGTAGTGCGTATCGATACCGTCGATCGACAGGCCGGCGTTAGGACCACTTACAAAATCGGCGTCGAGCGTGCCGAAGTTATAGAGGCCGAACAGACCGGTCGCGACATGCTGGAGGTAAACGCCGATCTGGAAGTACTGCTGATCGGGAACATTCGAGCCGCCGTTGTAGACCTGATCGGTGGTCTCGTTGTAAGCGCCAGCGACCGCAAGCTTGAAGCCGTGATGCTCGCCAGCGTAGCGCAGGGCAACATCCCAGAAGTCATCTGCGCCCCAAGATGCGGACGCCGAGAAACCGGCGAACGTGGGCGTGTCGTAGCGAACCGAGTTTTGCGGCAAGCCGTTGCAGTCACCCCAGGCTCCGCCTTGACCGAGGCACGACTGAGCATTACCCCAAGTCGACTCGTTGTCGACAGCAGGGCCAACGCCACGTATAGCGAAGCTGTTGACATCGTATGCGACCCAGTTGGCGGGGACGAGCGAGCCCGAACCGTCGACCAGGATTGCAGTGTTGTCAGAGGCCTGCGACTGCTTGCCAAGGCTGATCTTACCGAGTTGGTCAGACTTGACGAACCAGTAGGACTGGAGCGTTTGAACGCCGCCAAGGCCCGTCGCGCTGCCGCCCAGTGCATTAAAGACCGCCGGACCATCCGGATTGTCCTGCGAGGTGGTCAAGCCATCAGAACCGATAGCCTCGATCTGCAGAACGTAACCAGCCGACCAGCCAGGCGAGATCTGAGCCGAACCCGTGAACTTCACGTGGCTGGCCAGCGTCGTGCCGAGATCGTGGACGTAGGTGTTCGATTCGATACCGTCATCCCAGAACGAGATCTGCTGACCGACCCAACCGGATACGGTGAGCGAAACCTTGCGATTGCCCTTGCGGGCGGTCGTGGCTTCGAGTTCAGCAATGCGCTCTTCAAGGTCTGCGCAGCAATTGCCGCCGAGGTCGGCAGCGTTCGCGCTGGTTGCGAGTCCGCCTGCAAGCAGGCCGGCCGCCACCAGGGCGCTCAGGCTATAAATCTTCATTGAGCTTCTCCCAATCTGCGTTGGCATCTTCGAAGGCGGACGCCCTACTTTTTGATACGCAAACTGAAACCGCGCTCTCAGACAGGAACGGCACATCGATAAGATTGTGACCCGCCGTTGAAGCCGGAGACTCTGTGATTCTCCCCTGCGCAACAATCGTGCAGTGGCCATGTGGCAGAGACTGTGTCCGCTGTGTGGCGATAGCGCCACGTACGCCCATCCAGCTGTAAGGATTTCAATAGTTTAACGGCGTGCCTCAGACCCAATTCCGTTGTGGAACTGTTGGGGATAGGCCGCAATCGGACTTCGATTTTGGGTCAGATGCCGCTTTTCGCATCTTGAATTGTCGGCTGCGCAAATGATTCCGATAGCCGGGGTTTCGTCACCAGGCCGACAGCGCGCGGCGTACGGCGCGGATGAACAGGGCGCTTGGAATCAGACGACGGACCGTCAGGACTGCCCGGCTGCGGACCGGGTATCGTAGTCGCGGCCAACGCTCGGTCGCGGCTTTGTAGATAGCCTGGGCGACAGCGTCGGGGGGTGGAGCGGCTCGCTCGAACGCCGCCAGCCGCGGCAGCACCTGGTTTGTGAACGCTGCATAGGACGGATGCGGGGTGCGGTTGGCGCGATGGGAGAGTTGCCCGGCGAATGAGCCGGTCCTGTGAACGCCCGGCTGGACTAATTTCACCTTGATGCCCTGTGAGCGGAGTTCGAACGAGAGGGCTTCGCTAAACCCCTCAAGACCCCACTTGCTGGCGCAATACGCGCTGTAAAGGGGCAGCGTCATACTTCCGCACATCGAGGAGACATTCACGATCCGGCCGCCGCCGGTGGCTCGCATATGCGGGAGCAGGGCGCGGGTGACCTGCATGGTGCCCAGAATGTTGGTCGATATGATTGCGCGGTCGTCGGCCTCGGTCAGTTCCTCGTGCGCACCGAGCAGGCACAAACCGGCATTGTTCACAACGACATCGATGCGACCATGGTCGGCAATGGCCGCGCGAATGGCCTTTTCGATCGACGCGGCGCAGGTGACGTCCATTTCGTACAGGTTGAGGCGGTTGGATGGCGCAAGCTGAGATTCGCCGGGCGCACGCATGGTGGCTGCAACACACCACCCAGCATCATGGAAGTAGCGAGCGGCTGCTTCACCGATGCCGCGCGAGGCACCGGTAATCAGCACGGTCCGGGGCCTCTTTTCGATTTCCGTTTTCCGTTTCAGCATAAGCTGGCGTTGCCCCGCATGCCTGCATCCGTCGTGGTGCGGCGCGAAGCTCAGACTACGATAATTGAGCTGGGTGTGATGTGTCTCTCGTGCGCCGGGATGAGATTAAACGAGGGACTTTGCCGGCGGGACAGATGTGCGCCGCCGGCAAAAAGCACTCCTGTGGAAATTCCCTAGGGAGCAGTGCGTGTCAATTATCGAGGAACGAGCGGAGTTTGCGTGAGCGGCTCGGGTGCTTCAGCTTGCGCAATGCCTTGGCTTCGATCTGGCGGATGCGTTCGCGCGTGACCGAAAACTGCTGGCCGACTTCTTCCAGCGTGTGATCGGTGTTCATGCCGATCCCGAACCGCATGCGCAGAACGCGCTCCTCGCGCGGGGTCAGGGAAGCGAGCACACGGGTCGTCGTTTCGCGCAGGTTGGACTGGATCGCCGCGTCGATGGGCAGGATTGCGTTGCGGTCTTCGATGAAGTCGCCGAGGTGGCTGTCTTCTTCATCGCCGATCGGGGTTTCAAGAGAGATCGGCTCCTTGGCGATCTTGAGAACCTTGCGAACCTTTTCCAGCGGCATGGCCAGCTTCTCGGCCAGTTCCTCCGGCGTCGGCTCGCGGCCGATCTCGTGCAGCATCTGGCGGCTCGTGCGGACGATCTTGTTGATCGTTTCGATCATGTGCACCGGAATGCGGATCGTGCGCGCCTGATCGGCAATCGACCGCGTGATCGCCTGACGAATCCACCATGTGGCGTAGGTCGAGAATTTGTAACCGCGGCGATACTCGAATTTGTCGACAGCCTTCATCAAGCCGATGTTGCCTTCCTGGATGAGATCGAGGAATTGCAGACCGCGGTTGGTGTATTTCTTGGCGATCGAGATGACGAGACGCAGGTTGGCCTCGACCATTTCCTTCTTCGCCTGGCGGGCTTCGCGCTCACCCTTCTGCACCGCCTTCACGATGCGGCGAAATTCGGGGATTTCGAGGCCTGTCTCAGTGGCCAGATTGTGGATGTCGCCTCGGATGCGCTCGATATTCGGACGCTCCTGTTTGACGAGGTTGGTCCACTTCTTGCCCTTGTTGGAAATTTTCTCGATCCAGGTCTGGTCGAGTTCGTTGCCGAAATACTCGTCGATGAAATCCTGGCGACCGACGCCGTAGCTGTCCGCGAGGCGCATCAGCCGGCCTTCAAAGCCGACGAGACGCTTGTTGATGGCGTAGAGCTGTTCGACAAGGCTTTCGATACGGGCATTGTTCAGCGACAGCGATTTGACATCGACGATGATTTCGTCGCGCAGCTTTTCATAAGCCTTCTGCTGCTGGCGCGAGCCCTGCTCGCCTGCAACCTGCTGCTCCAGCTTCTTGTCCTGCTGCTTGCGCAGCTTTTTGTAGGTGTTGGCAATGCGGTCAAAGGTTTCCAGAACCTTTGGCTTCAGTTCCGCTTCCATCGCAGCGAGTGAGAGAGCATTTTCGAAATCTTCATCGTCGTCGGGGTTGTCCCCGGCGGGCGCGGCCTGGCCGTCGGGTGCGGCGGCGACCTCGGGATCGGCGCCGTTTTCGCCGGCGACGGGAATCTTGACCTCGGGTTCATAGGTCGCTTCGAGATCGATGATGTCGCGCAGCAAGATCTTGCCGTCGTTGAGTTCGGTCATCCAGATGATGATGGCCTGGAACGTCAGCGGGCTTTCGCACAAGCCGGCGATCATGGCTTCGCGCCCAGCCTCGATGCGCTTGGCGATGGCAATTTCGCCCTCACGCGAGAGCAGCTCAACGGAGCCCATCTCGCGCAGGTACATGCGCACGGGGTCGTCCGTGCGTTCGGTCGGTTCGGCGCGCGTCTCAGTCTTGACCAGCGCGGTGGTCGCGGTCAGCGCGCGGCCCCCCGATTCTTCCTCATCGCCTGCTTCGTCGACGGCCTCGGCGCCTTCCTCGGCTTCTTCCTGATCGACGACATTGATGCCCATGTCGGAGAGCATGGCCATCGTGTCTTCGATCTGCTCGGACGACACTTCCTCGGACGGGAGGACGGCATTCAACTCGTCATAGGTAACATAGCCGCGGGCCTTGGCCGTCTTGAGCAGGCGTTTGACGGCAGCGTCAGAGAGATCAAGGAGGGGACTGTCGCGCTCGGGCGCTTCGGCAGCGGGCTCGTCCGAACGCGGTGCTGCGGCGGGCGCTGCACGCTTGGGTGCGACGTTGGTCTTGGTCTGCGGGGCGCGGCTCATACGATGTTGCCTCTCGAGAGGTCTAAAAATATTTGCGATAGCAAAACAGCGGTCACGTCAACCGGCACGGGACCCCTGGGCAGGCCAACTCGCGTGGCGCAGCCAGGACCTCCGGGACGATGAGCGCGCGGTTCCCTCATATCGCAGCGACATCTTCTGTAGTGTGATCCAGGTCCTCCGGGCGCGCCAAACGCTCAAGCTCGGCCTGAAGTTCGCAGATGCGATGAAAAGCATCTTCGCTGCGATCTTCATGCCAAGCCCGTTCCGCGCATTCGAGAGCCGCCTTCAACCCAACTTGCCGTTCGTGCAGCGTGAGGGCGTGGCGCCAGCCAGCTTCCACCTCAGCGTGCCCGGTACCGGGTTCAGCGAACCTGTGGCATCTATGCGTTACCGAGCGATCGACGAGGTCGAGGACCGCGCCGTGCCCAGTTTGCTCCAAATGGGATCGCAACCCTGAGCTGTCAAGGGAATTGTCAAGTGAAACCGCAGCTAAGATGGCGTCCCGCAACCGTGAAAGCACAGGTGCCAGGAACGTCACCCCCGATATTGTTTCGGCGTGCGCTAGAGCCAGCCATGAGTGGTTAATCAGAGTACGGATGAGAACAAGCTCCCGGTATCCGGGACGGGTTTTGTCACCAGATACCAGAGAGCTGTTGAGGAGACTGGAGGACGCCAGAGCGTGGATCGGCGGCGTTCCCGGCGCGAAAGCCGGGCCGCGGGCTCCGCCATAGCCGTTGGGCCGGCCGCCAAAGCCGCCGCGCGCCGGTCCACCGGCCGGCACTCCGCGGTAAGACGGCTGGCCGGGGTTGCGGCTTGTGGGGTATTGGCGGCCAAAGCCTGTTTCCCGCGACGGACGAAATGGCGCGGCGCGGTCGGCGCCCCAGGCGGTCTGAAGGCGGCGGCGCATGTCCTGCTCATAATGAGTGCGTACCGAGGCATCCTCGATCCGGGCCGTCAGAAGTCGGATTTGCTGTTCCAGCCGGGCGCGGCGCTCGGGCGTCGACCAGTCGTCCTGCATCCACTCGCGATCAAACAGGACTTGCGCCAGGGGCTGGGCGGCCGCGAGGGCCGCTTGCAGGGATTGCGGGCCTTGCTGGCGAATGAGGTCGTCGGGATCGAGGCCGTCGGGTAGGAACGCAAATCGCACACTCATGCCGGGCTTCAGCATGGGAAGGACCGTGTCGATGGCCCGGTGCGCGGCTTTCTTGCCGGCCGTGTCGCCATCAAAGCAGAGGATCGGTTCCGCGTGCATCCGCCAGAGGAGGCCGATCTGCTCGGCGGTCAGGGCGGTCCCTAGCGGGGCGACGCTTTCGGCAAAACCGCCTTCGTTAAGTGCCACGACGTCCATGTAGCCCTCGACCGCGATGACGCGATCCTTGTCGTGCGCGGGGCCGCGTGCGCCATGGGCGTTATAAAGGTTGTGCCCTTTGTGAAAGAGCGGCGTCTCCGGCGAATTCAGGTATTTGGCCGGAGCGTCGGGATCGAGCGCCCGGCCACCAAAAGCGATCGTGCGGCCTTTCCAGTCGCCAATCGGGAACATGACTCGGTTGCGGAAGCGGTCGTAGGGCTCGCGGATATCCTCGCCCGCGATCAGCATGCCGGAGATCGTCATTTCCTCGACCGTGAAGCCCTGCTTTGCGAGGTGGTCACGCAGCGCCGTGCGGGAATTTGGCGCGTAGCCCAGACGGAAGGCCTTGATCGTGTCGCGCTTGAGGCCGCGCTTCTCAGTGAGATAGCGGCGCGCGTCCGCACCGGCGGGGCCTGCCAACTGCCCTTCGAAAAACCCAACGGAGGCTTCGAGCAGCGCCGACAGACGCTGGCGCTGATCGTAGATCTCCTGATCGCGCACCTCCGGCTTGGGAAGTGTCACGCCGGCTTCCTCCGCCAGCCGTTCGACGGCTTCGGGGAAGGTCAAACCCTCGGTTTTTATGAGGAATGTGAAAATATCGCCGTGCTCACCGGAGGCGAAGCAGTGGTAGAAACCCTTCTGGTCATTGACGAAGAACGAGGCCGTCTTTTCCATTTTGAACGGCGACAGGCCCGACCATTCACGGCCCTTCTTCTTCAAGGCAACCTTGCGCCCCACCACCTGGCTCACAGGCAGGCGGCCTCGGATCTCATCGAGAAGGTGAGGCGAAAATCGCATGGTGCTCCTCAGCCGGTACAATCCGGGCCGGTCGTTGGGGAACGCTAGGTGATTCGCGGGGTGGGCCTGGCGGCGGATCGGCACTACCCCCGTTATTCACAGGCGCGGAGGCTTTATTTCAGGGCTTCTTTGAGGATGCCGCTGGCCTTGCCGAAATCCATGGACCCGGTGAAGCGCTCCTTGAGCGCGGCCATGACGCGGCCCATATCCTTGAGGCCCTTGGCTTCGAGGGCGGCCACGGTGTCCGTGACGGCGGCGCGGATTTCAGCCTCGGTCAATTGCTGGGGCAAATAGCCTTCGATGACGGTGATTTCTTCGAGTTCCTGGGCGGCCAAATCCTCGCGGTTGCCCTGGCGGTAGGTCGCAATGCTTTCGCGGCGCTGTTTGATCATCTTCTGCAGCACGGACAGGATCTCCTGGTCGGTGATCTTGTCCACGCCCGAGGGCTTGCCCTGATCATCGACGTGGGCGTCCAGATCGCGGTCTTTGATGGCCGCATTGATCAACCGCAGGGTGCCGAGGCGGCGCTTGTCGCCAGATTTCATTGCCGTCTTGATGTCGTCGGTGAGACGGGTGCGCATGGCCAAGCTCCTCAGGTTGAGGACGGTGTGTAGGATTATGCTTGGCAGGGGGCAAGACTGGCAGTCTTGCTGGACGTCGATGGGTCAGCGGGCGGAACACTGTCGCAGGTGCGGCAAGGTGGCGGAAGGTGAACGCGGCAGAAAGGCGGGATCGAACCCGCTGTTCCTTGATTTCACAGAGCGCTTCCCCTAGGGTCCGGCCAAATTTTCAGGGGTCCAGACGCTCAATCCGTGGCCGCGCCAGCGCGCGGTCCGGACTTCCGCGCGGCCCACGTCGTCGATCCAACGAGGCTTGACATGACCGCAACAGTGCCCGCGCCATGGACCGATGCGCCGACCACCGCGCGGCTCGTTCTTGCCGATGGAACCGTGATCGAGGGTCAGGGCCTGGGCGCCACGGGTACCGCCGTGGGTGAGGTGTGCTTTAATACGGCCATCACGGGCTACCAGGAAATTCTGACCGACCCGTCCTATGCCGGTCAGATCATCACGTTCACGTTTCCCCATGTCGGCAACGTGGGCACAAATATCGAAGACACGGAAACGTCCAACCTTGCTTCGCTGTCGGGCGTGCGCGGCTGCGTCCTGCGCGCTTCGATTACCGAGCCATCAAATTACCGGGCCGCCGAACACTTCGATCTTTGGCTGAAGGCGCGGGGCATCATCGCGATCGCGGGCGTCGACACGCGGGCGCTGACGGGCTTGATCCGTGAGAAGGGGATGCCGAACGGCGTGATTGCGCATCATCCGTCAGGGAACTTCGACATCGGCCAGCTGAAGGCGGAAGCAGCGGCTTGGCCGGGACTTGTCGGGATGGATCTGGTTCCCGACGTGACGAGTGGGCAGAGTTACACATGGGACGAGATGCGCTGGGTTTGGGGCGAGGGATATCCGCGCAATGTCGCCCCCGAATTTCACGTCGTGGCCATCGACTACGGTTTGAAGCGCAACATTCTGCGCTGCCTGGCCAATGCCGGTTGCAGGGTAACTGTCGTGCCGGCCACGGCGACGGCGGAAGAGGTTCTGGCGCGCCAGCCGGACGGGGTTTTTCTGTCAAATGGACCTGGCGATCCGGCTGAAACCGGCAAGTATGCCGTGCCTCAGATCAAAAAACTTGTCGCGAGCGGCAAGCCGGTGTTCGGCATTTGCCTCGGCCACCAGATGCTCGGGCTGGCGCTGGGTGCGACCACGAAGAAAATGCATCAAGGTCATCATGGAGCCAATCACCCGGTCAAAGACTTCACGACGAATAAGGTCGAGATCGTTTCCATGAACCACGGCTTTGCAGTCGACCGGGCGTCGTTGCCAAACGGCGTCGTCGAAACCCATATGTCGTTGTTTGACGGGTCGAATTGCGGTCTGGCACTGGACGGCCAGCCGGTCTTTTCCGTGCAGCATCATCCCGAGGCGTCGCCGGGACCACAGGACAGCCATTACCTGTTCAACCGGTTCGCCAACTTCATGCGCGCGCAGAAGGGCACGCCCCTCGTCAGGGAGCGGTGATCCGCAGGCGTCGGTGGCAAGTAGACTTTGCATGAAACATTTGCCGTCGCTGCTGGTCTGTCTGCTGGGGTTGGTTGCGTCCATGCTTGGCGCTCGCCCGGTATTCGCCGAAAGTGCTCTTCATGCTTTATGTCCGTCGGCCGAGGCCGATGCTTGCGCCGTTTATGACACCGGTCGTTTGACGGGCACACGATCGCTGAAGAAGCTTGCTGCCGATGCCGATGTGGTTGCAGCGCTTGCGCTTCCGGAGGCCATCGATGTGCTTGTGCTCGGCGAGGCGCATGACAATCCGCATCACCATAAGGCGCGTGTCGCGATCGTTAATGCGCGGGCGAAGGCAATCGTGATGGAGCAGTTGCGCGCTGATCAAAGCGCCGGGCTGACCGCGTTCAACGATTTCAATCTCAAGGCGGCGCGGAGCGCGACGCTGCAGGACTTCAAGAGCAAGGTCGATTGGGCGAAGGGCGGCTGGGACAAGTATCCTTACGATCCGCTGCTGAGTGCGGTGATCGCGGCGCAGGTGCCGGTATACGCGGGCGACCCGCCGCGCGATGTCATCCGCAAAACGGCGAAGGAAGGCGTCGCAGCGTTGCCGCAGGCTGAACGCGCGCGGCTGGCGCTGGATCAATCGTTAGGCGAGAAGCTCGATGCGGTGTCGGGGGAGGAAATCGAAGCCTCGCATTGCGGCATGCTGCCCGAGGCGGCGATCCCGCGCATGGCTTTTGCGCAGCGTTACCGCGACGCGCATATTGCGGACGTGACATTGACAGCAAAGGCGGCGGCGGGGAGCGGATCGGTCGTGCTGCTGACCGGCAACAATCATGCCCGGACGGATCGCGGCGTGCCTTGGTACATTCGCGCCCGGGCACCTGATACGACAGTCATCTCGGTCGCGTTCGTCGAGGTCGAGCCGGGGCAGAACGATCCGGAGGCTTATGTTCCGCGCGATCCAGATGGAAAGCCGGTGGCCGACTATCTCGTGCTGACGCCAACCATCGCCCGTGACGACCCGTGCGCGGGGTTTGCAAAGTAAACGCTGGCGGGGCCGTCAACCTTTCCCAGATTTAAGGACAGCCGGCCTTAGGTCCCGCGTATAAGACCGGCAAAAGTCATATAACTGGGAGGTTACCCGACAATGCGTGCTGTTGTTTTGTCCCTTGCGGCCCTGGCCGGAGGCATATTTCCGGCTCTGGCCGATGACAAATGTAAGGGTGAGCTTGAGGCGGCGTTCGTCAAGCAGCGCGCCCAGCCGGCTTTTCGCACCGTGGCTTCCGCGCAGACCCTCAATGGGCCGCTGATCCGCACGATCGATTTCGTTGCGCCGGACGCGATCTACAACAAGATCGAAAGCCCGACGGAAGATGCTCCAGTCGAAACCATCGGCATCGGCAAGTGGGCCTGGGCGAACACGGAAGGCGGATGGGAAGAGCAGCCGCCGCACAACGCGCAAGTCGTCGCGCAGGAGCGCGAAGCCTACAAGGTGCCACCGAAGGCCGCCGCCGATTTCACATGCCTGGGAACGGTGAAGTACGAGGGCAAGGCTTTCGTCGGTTACGGCACCGCAGTGGCCAAGGATACCGACGGCATGGATGTCGTCACGACAGTCTATGTCGCGCCCGAAACGGGTCTGCCGGCGTACTATGTGACCAAGTCGGCGAAGTCGGACGGTCCGGCGAAGTTCGTGGCGGCATATTCGTATGAGGGGATCACGGTGACGGCACCGAACGAATTGCTGGCCGGATCGGAATCGTCCGCAGACAAGAAGTAGGTTTGACCGTTGAGTCGGCCGTTGTGCCTTTCACGTTCCATGGAGACTACAAGATGACGACTTTGATCCGCGGCGCGGCTGCCTTGCTGGCTCTCGCTGCGACCACTTCCACCGCGTCGGCCGACTGCACGCGGGAGGTGCTGCAAGCGTTCACGCGGCAGAGCAATTCGGACATGCTGCGCAAAGTGTCGAACCTGATCGGCGAACAGGGTCCGTTCACGATGACCGTCGAGTACCTGAGGCCGGACCGCATGCGCCAGGTGGTGACGACGGTGATCGAGCCGGACAAGCCGACCGAAACGGTGCTGGTCGGCAAGGAAGCCTGGACGAAGCCGGCTGGCGGGGCGTGGCAAAAAGTCGATCAGACGACGACGGATCAGATCGTGAATTTCTTCAAGAGTACGCTGGCGGAAGTCTCGCAGGGCATCGGTAACTTTAACTGCATGGGCGCGGAAACGATCGAAGGCAAGCAGGTCCGGGCCTATAAAGGCATCGACGAACCGCCGCAGAAGACGCCAGAGCAGATTGAAGCCGAAAAGAAGGGTGAGCCGATACCCGAATCGCCGAAGAACGAGGCGGTACGGGTGATTTATCTCGATGTCGAGACGGGGCTGCCGGCGCGGATTATTTTTGCGCGGGAAGGGATGCTGGATAAGCCGATCTTCAAGGAGGTGTACAGTTACCCGACCGATCTGAAGATCGAAAAGCCGGCGCCCTGACGCATTTCGGTCAGCCGCAACGAATTTGTGACAGAGCCCGGGCCGGTCGACGGTGCCGGGCTTTGTTGCGAGCGAGGCTGCCGTCACTCCGGCGCCTTAAGGCGAAGCTCAGGCGCGAGACGTCGCGGCCTATAGCCAAATTGCCTGCCCTGACATATGAGTCGGCCCCGCCATGCCCAAACGCACAGATATCGACACCGTACTCATCATCGGAGCCGGGCCCATCGTCATCGGGCAGGCTTGTGAATTCGATTATTCCGGCACTCAGGCCTGCAAAGCCTTGAAAGCCGAGGGTTACCGGATCGTGCTGGTCAACTCCAATCCGGCGACGATCATGACGGACCCGGATCTGGCGGATGCAACCTACATCGAACCCATAACTCCCGATGTCGTCGCCCAGATCATCGCCGAGGAAAAGGCTCTGCACCCAGGCAAAAAACTGGTGCTATTGCCGACCATGGGCGGGCAGACGGCGCTCAACACCGCCCTTGCGCTCGAAAAGCAGGGCGTGCTGGCGGAAATGAACGTGGAGCTCATTGGCGCGAAAGCCGAAGCCATCGACATGGCGGAGGACCGCCGGCTGTTTCGCGAGGCCATGGATCGCATCGGCCTGGAAAGTCCGCGTGCGCTGATCGCGTCGTCGCCTGAAATCCGTAACGCCGACGGCCGGGTGATCGGCTATGACCGGGCGGCCGGGTTTGCCGAGGCCATGCGCGCGCTCGACACGATCGGCCTGCCGACAATCATCCGCCCCGCATTCACGATGGGCGGTACGGGCGGCGGCGTCTGCTACAATCGCGAAGAATTCGAGATCATCGCCAAATCCGGTATCGATGCATCGCCCGTCGGCCAGATCCTGATCGATGAAAGTCTGATCGGCTGGAAAGAATATGAGATGGAGGTCGTCCGCGATAAGGCGGACAATGCCATCATCATCTGTTCGATCGAGAACCTCGATCCGATGGGCGTGCACACCGGCGATTCGATCACCGTCGCGCCGGCACTGACGCTGACCGACAAAGAATATCAGATCATGCGCGACGCCTCGCTGGCGGTTCTGCGCGAGATCGGGGTCGAGACCGGCGGGTCGAACGTGCAGTTCGCCGTCGATCCGGCCACCGGGCGGCTCGTCGTGATCGAAATGAACCCGCGTGTGTCGCGGTCCTCGGCTCTGGCCTCGAAGGCGACGGGCTTCCCGATCGCCAAGGTTGCCGCGCGTCTGGCCGTCGGCTACACGCTCGACGAACTCGAGAACGACATTACGGGCGGCGCAACACCCGCGTCGTTCGAGCCGACGATCGACTATGTCGTCACGAAGATCCCGCGCTTTGCGTTTGAAAAGTTCCCCGGCGCCGACAGCACGCTGACGACGGCGATGAAGTCCGTCGGCGAAGTGATGGCGATCGGCCGCACGTTCATCGAGAGCCTGCAAAAAGCCTTGCGGTCGATGGAGACCGGGTTGACGGGCCTGGATGACATCGAGCTCGAAGGCTTGGGGTTGAGCGATGACAAGAACGTCGTGCGTGCGGCGTTGTCGCGTCCGGCACCCGACCGGCTGCTGAAGGTCGCGCAGGCGCTGCGAATGGGCGTCGACCACGAGACGGTGCACGCGTTTGCGAAATATGATCCGTGGTTCATCGCGCGGCTCCAGGAGATTATCGATCTTGAGGCGCGCGTGAAGGCGCATGGCCTGCCGACCAGCGAGCGGCAGATGCGGATGCTGAAGGCGGCGGGTTTTTCCGATGCCCGGCTGGCAAAGCTATCCGGACGGCCGGAAGCCGATGTCCGGCGCGCGCGGCACGACCTTGGGGTCACGCCCGTCTACAAGCGCATCGATACATGCGCGGCCGAGTTCGCATCGCCAACGGCCTACATGTATTCGACCTATGAGACGGGTCTGACGAGCGAGCCGGTTTGCGAAGCCAAACCCACGGATCGCGAGAAGATCATCATTTTGGGCGGTGGTCCGAACCGGATCGGGCAGGGCATCGAGTTCGATTACTGCTGCTGCCACGCCTGCTTCGCGCTGACGGACGCCGGTTATGAGACCATCATGGTCAATTGCAACCCGGAGACCGTCTCGACCGACTACGACACGTCGGACCGGCTCTACTTTGAGCCGCTGACGGCGGAAGACGTGCTCGAAATCATTCGCAAGGAGCAGTCGAACGGGCGCGTCAAAGGCGTCATCGTTCAGTTCGGCGGACAGACACCTTTGAAACTCGCCGGTCCGTTGGAAGAGGCGGGTGTTCCCATTCTGGGCACGTCACCGGACGCCATCGACCTTGCCGAAGACCGGGACCGGTTTAAGGCGCTGATCGAAAAACTGAACCTGAAGCAGCCGGCCAGCGGCATTGCCGGTACGCCGGGTGAAGCGCGCGCCGTGGCTGACCGGATCGGCTACCCCGTTGTCATCCGGCCGTCCTATGTTCTTGGCGGCCGGGCCATGGAAATCATTCATGACGGGGCCGAGATCGACCGCTACATCGCCAAGCTGTCGGCGACGCTGAACAATCCGTCTGAACTCATCGTGTCGCCAAAGCGACCGTTGCTGATCGATCGTTATTTGTCGGACGCGGTCGAAGTCGATGTGGACTGTCTTTGCGATGGCCAGGACACCTTCGTTGCGGGTGTCATGGAGCACATTGAGGAGGCGGGGATCCATTCCGGAGACAGCGCCTGCTCACTGCCGCCGCACTCCCTCTCCGATGAGGTCATTGCCGAACTCGGCGAGCAGACGCGCAAGCTCGCGCTGGCGCTCGAGGTCAAAGGGCTCATGAACGTGCAATTCGCAATCAAGGACGACGAGATCTACATTCTCGAAGTCAACCCGCGCGCGTCGCGCACCGTGCCGTTCGTGGCCAAGGTTATTGGCGAGCCGATTGCCGGCATCGCCTCCAAGATCATGGCCGGCCAGCCGCTGGCGTCGTTCGGTCTGAAGACAAAGAAGCTCGGCCATATCGCGGTTAAGGAAGCCGTGTTTCCCTTTGCTCGCTTCCCCGGTGTCGATCCTATCCTGGGTCCAGAAATGCGCTCGACGGGCGAGGTCATGGGCATCGACCGTGATTTTGCGATCGCTTTCGGCAAGAGCCAGATCGGTGCCGGTCAGAAGATGCCGATGGGCGGAACTGTCTTCGTTTCGGTGAAAGACCGCGACAAGGACCGTATCGTGGCGCCGCTGCGGGAGCTGTCGGCCATGGGCTTCAAGATCGTCGCGACTCGCGGGACGCGGCGGCATTTGGAGGCCGAAGGCATTGCTTGCGAAGTCGTCAACAAGGTCCTTGAAGGCCGGCCGCACATTGTGGATGCCATTAAAAATGGCGAAATTGCCTTGGTTTTCAATACGACAGAGGGTGCCAAGGCTTTGGCGGACAGCAAGGATATCCGGCGCACGGCCTTGCTTCACCACGTACCGTATTATACAACCTTGGCCGGGGCCGTTGCCGTGACGAAGGCCATAAAGGCCATGAAGTCCGACACCCTCAAGGTCGCGCCTTTGCAGGCCTACGTCGCGCGCGCGATCTGAAAGGGAAGCTTAGCCCGTTGCTGAGGGTGCTGCGGAAACCGTGGCGCCCCTCGCGGGTTCCTACCCAAGTTTTTCCCGCGTAACGCGATTATTACTAAGGGTGCTGGCCCTGCGGCCAGGCCAATCAGGAGACGTTAGCAATGTCGATGGATCGGGTTCCGATGACCCTCGAGGGGTACAAGAATCTCGAAGAGGAATTGCATCGCCTCAAAGCGTTCGAACGCCCGCGCATCATTCAGGCGATCGCGGAAGCGCGTGCGCATGGCGATCTGTCGGAAAATGCCGAGTATCATGCCGCGAAAGAGGCGCAGGGGCTGAACGAATCGCGCGTCGCGGAACTTGAGGACAAGTTCAGCCGCGCCGAAGTCATCGATCCGGCTGGCTTGTCGGGGGCCAACGTGAAATTCGGTGCGACCGTCACCCTTGTCGACGAGGATACGGAAGATAAGGTCAAGTACAAGATTGTCGGTGATCTCGAGGCCAGCGTGAAGGACGGCAAGATATCGATCTCGTCCCCGATTGCGCGTGCGCTGATCGGCAAAGTCAAAGGCGACAGCGTCGAGGTGACGACGCCGAAGGGTTCGCGTTCGTATGAGATCTTGAAGGTCGAGTGGAAGTAACCGGCGATCGGTCGGCAGGGTCGGCGTGGACGCAGCGGCGGACGTCCGGAGAGTAATAGACCGATGACCGTTTCCGATGCGCCGGCCGGTGCGCCTCTATCCGGAGCGCCTCAGTCCGATCGCGCGTTCGATTATCCCGGCTTTCGCTATTATTGGGTCGGGCGATTTCTGCTTGTCTTCGCCATCCAGGTTTTGAGTGTTTCGGTCGGCTGGCAAATCTACGACCAGACACGTGATCCCTTTCTCCTCGGGCTTGTCGGGCTGGTGCAATTTCTACCCGCGCCGGTCCTGGTCCTGGTGACGGGATCGGTCGCGGACCGTTACAATCGCCAGTTCATCATGGCTGCCTGCATGGCGGTTGAAGGGCTGTGCGCGCTGGCGTTGCTGACAATTCTGCACTCCGGTACGACGCAGGTGTGGCCGGTGTTCGCGGTGCTGTTCGTGTTCGGGATCGCGCGCGCCTTCATGGGGCCGGCCGTGCAGTCGCTGCTTGCCAATCTGGTGCCGCAGTCGGCGCTGGCCAATGCCATCGCGCTCAACTCGTCGAGTTTTCAGGTCGCGACGATCGTCGGGCCGACCGCCGGAGGATTGCTCTATGGCGTGTCCTCGGAGCTTTCCTATTCGGTGTCCATCCTGTTCTTTATCTGCGCGGGTGTGCTGACGTTGATGATCCCGAAAACGGGCCAGCGCAGTACGTCGCAACCCGTGTCGACGGAGGCTTTGTTTGCGGGGTTTCGATATATCTGGAGCCAGCCGATTGTGCTGGGTGCTTTGTCGCTCGATATGGTGGCTGTGATGCTGGGTGGCGCGACCGCACTGCTGCCTGTGTTTGCCCGGGACATTCTCGATGTGGGGCCGTGGGGGCTTGGCGCGCTGCGGTCAGCTGTTGGGGTCGGGGCCCTGCTGATGAGCCTGTGGCTGGTCAATAATCCGGTGCGCGACCACGCGGGGATGACGATGTTCGCGGCGGTCGGGGTTTACGGACTTGCCATCGTCGTGTTCGGCCTGTCGACGCTGGTGTGGCTGTCGGTACTGGCACTGATCGTGATGGGCGCGGCCGACATGGTGAGCGTGTTCATCCGGCAGACGCTGATCCAGCTCAAGACGCCCGACGAATTGCGCGGACGCGTCAGCGCGGTGAACATGACTTTCATCGGGGCGTCCAACGAACTTGGCGAGTTCCGCGCGGGGAGCATGGCGGCCGGCTTCGGCGCTGTGCCGGCGGTGCTCATCGGCGGGGTAGGCGCGCTGATGACCGCCGCACTGTGGGCGCGACTCTTTCCAGAACTCAGAACCGTCCGGCATCTCGACCGGATGGGTTGAGTGTTCAGCCGGTTTCCCGGTCGCCGACCGGGGGAACACCCGGCGCCATTTTTGCCCGCCTGATGGCCAGTGTCGTTTTTACACTGGCGACGTTGGGCACCGCCGTCAGGTCCTTCAGGATGAAATCCTGGAACGCGGAGAGATCGCGCGCGATACACTTCAAGATGTAATCGCTTTCGCCCGACAACATGTAGGCCTCGCGCACGATTGGCCAGCCGAGGATGCGGTTTTCGAACGTTCGAAGGTCGTTTTCGGACTGATTGTGCAAGCCGACCATGGCGAAAGCCGTCAATTCAAAGCCCAGCGCGCGCTCGTCGACGAGGGCCGTATAGCCGCTGATGACGCCCGCTTCCTCGAGGGCTCGGACGCGGCGCAGACAAGGGGGGGCCGAAAGCCCAACTTTGCCGGCGAGCGCCACGTTGGTGAGCGATCCGTCGGCCATGAGTTCTTTCAGGATGCGCCAGTCCGTGCTGTCGAGTGTTCGGGGCATGGGGCCGAGCCGGTGAGATACAATCGACCGATTATGTCTGCGTCGGCCTTGGCAGGGAAATGAAATTGCCGAAGTGCGCGACACGCGCCCGCTGGACAGCCCGCGCGGTTGCCCGCACTTTGCGGCCATGACGCCTGATCCAGCCTCCGTCCGCCCGCGCCCAACCGACCGTCCGCTTGCCGGACTTGCCTGCTGGATCATCAGCGAGGCCAAAGCCGGCATGGATACGCAGACCCGCGGTCTGGCGGAAGCGCTCGGGGTTGAATACGAGATGAAGCGCGTCACACTGGACGGGTTGAAGAAATGGACAGCGCCGTGGGGCCGTGTGCCCAGGCAGGCGGCTTTCGGTTCGGCGGGATCGGCGTTTCATCCGCCCTGGCCGGCGCTGGCCATTGCGACGGGACGGGCGTCCATTCCGTATTTAATAGAGTTGCGGAGGCGGGCTGGTCCATCGCTGTTCACCGTGGTGCTCCTCGACCCGCAAACCGGGCCGGGAACCGCGGATTTTATCTGGGTGCCGGAACACGATCGGCGGCGGGGGGCGAACGTTTTCACGACACCGACGTCACCGCATGGCTTTTCGGCGGAACGGATTGCGCGTTTGCGGGCACATGTGCCGCCTGAGATCGCGGCATTGCCGCAGCCGCGGATCGCGGTACTGCTGGGCGGAAAAAATGGGTCGTACCGCTTCAGCGATGCCGATGACGATCGTTTCCAGGCGGCCTTGCGGTCGTTGGCAACTCTTGGCGCGTCGTTTCTGATCACGCCGTCGCGGCGGACGCATCCGCGTCTCCTTGACGTGACGGAACAGGCCACGCGCGGGGCGCCGCGATTGCTTTGGGACGGTACAGGCGCCAACCCCTATCCTGATATTCTGGCGCACGCGGATGCGTTCGTCGTCACGGCCGATAGCGTCAACATGACGGGCGAGTGCTGCGCCACCGGACGGCCGGTGTATGTTTTTCATCCGACGGGGGGGAAGGCGAAGTTTCACCGGTTCCACGCGCGGCTCGCGGATATCAACGCGACACGGCCGCTGCCGGATGTCGTCGAGCGGCTGCCCCGGTGGAGCTATTCGCCGATCGATGCGACGGGGCTCATCGCGCGCGAGATCGAGCGTCGGTTCGTGAAACGGCGCGCCTGGGCGATGCCGCCGACGTCATGAAAAATGCCGCGCATACGCGGCATTTTCTGTTTTCGATGGGAATGAACTAGAGCGCAGCGCCGCCGAATTCGCCGACGATCTTGCACGGGACCGCCTTGGCTGCGAGGGCTTTGCACATCTTGCGGGCTTCGGCCTCCGATTTCACGGGTCCTGCCAGTAGATTGTATACGACCGTGCTGCCATCGACGGAGAGCGAGTAGCGCGGCTCCAGGTTCTTGAACTTGTCGGCGTGCGTTTCCGACAGGAGGTTCCAGCTCAACTTCAAGCTATCCAGTGATGACCCGGACGCGATTTGCACGCCGACGGGCTTGGCGGCGGGCGTCACGACAGGCGCTCCGAACGGTGGGGCTGCCGCCGGTGTCGCGGCGAGTTGAGCCGCCGTTGCGGGCGCGGGTTTGACGCTGCCGGTTTCTAGAGCGGGCTTGGCGTTCAAAACCTTTGCTTCAGCGATCCGCTTGGCGGCGGATGAAGGTGGGGCGACAGGCGGCGTGATGGCCGGGTTCGCGTCGACACGGGGTGAAAGAGGTGCGTTGACCGGAACGCTGTCGAGACGCAGCGCCGGTGCGGGTGTGGTGGGATCAGACGCCGGTATGGGCTGCGCCATCGGCGCACCGAGGGCGGCCAGTCGTTCAAAGATGACTTTTTGCTGCGACGTAGTTTCGGTCACGGTGGTGCGGATGTCCGCCACGTCGCGGCGCAGTCCGTCGACCTCGCCACGCAGGGTCTCGATCTCGGCGACGGCGCTTCGCGCGCCCATGTCGATCTGAGCCACGAGGTCGGGTCTGAGCAACACGACGGCGAGGTAGGCCACGGCGGTCGCCGCTGCCACACCCCAAAGTGCGGCTCCGAGCGAAACCGGCGATCGATGGCGAGGCGCGCGTGGTGCCCGGTGGTGGTGCGGCTCAAAGGCTGGTTCCAGCGGGTGCTCGGACCGGCCCGCGGGTCCTGGCTGCAGCGACGGACCGAGCGCTGGGCCGGCAGCGTAGGCCGGGGGAAGCGGCGGCGGCAACGGCGGGTAGGGATTGTGCAGCTGCGACATGCTCTAAAACCCTCGAAAAAATCGACCTTTCGCGGATTGCTGCGTGAGTCGGTCCGGACGGTCAACGCGCCCTGCGCCGGCGTCGCCGAGGGGCTGTGGACGACGTCTCATCGGTCACGGAAAACTGTTTTTGATATACCGTTCAGGGCTGTACAACACGGTTCTGTGAGGCGCGCGGTGTCGAATCCAGGCAGGTTGCGGCGGTGGGCCGGGTTGGCGTTTCGCCTTTCCGCCGTCATGGGGTTCGGCTAGCTCGTCGGCGGTATGCTCATTGCAGAACTCGATCGCGGTGCGGTCTTGCCGCCGCCGTCCTTACAAAAGGTTGCACTGATTTCTCATGGCTAACGCAGCGCCGCTGATCGTCATTCTTGCCGCCGGCAAGGGCACGCGCATGAAATCGGCGCTGCCAAAGGTTTTGCACAAGGTCGCCGGGCGGTCGATGCTCGGCCACGTGCTGGCGCTGGCCACGACGGTGCCGGGGGCTGAGATTGCCGTCGTGGTCGGACCCGGCATGGACGAGGTCCGCAACGAGGTGGGGCGCATTGCGCCGGCCGCGGATGTGTTCGTGCAAGAGAGGCAGGCCGGCACCGCCGATGCTGTGCTCGCCGCTCGCGCGGCTCTGGAGCGGCACGGCGGCGATGTGATCGTGCTATACGCCGATACGCCATTGATCGAAGCCCGGACGTTGCAATCACTACAGGCCGCGCTCGATGCCGGGGCCGGCGTGGCGGTCTTGGGTTTTCAGGCCAAGGATCCGACCGGGTACGGCCGCCTGATCACTGTCGGCGGCAACACGCTGCTTGCTATCCGAGAGCATAAAGATTCGAGCCCTGAGGAGCGCAAGATTACGCTGTGCAATTCCGGCGTGCTGGCTTTTCGCGTCCCCGATCTTCTCGGTGTGCTCGGTGGAATTGGAAATGCGAACGCCAAGGGCGAATACTACCTGACCGATGCCATTGAAATTGCGCGCTCGTCCGGGGCACGCGCGAGCGTGGTGCGCTGTCCGGAGGACGAGGTGATTGGCGTGAACTCGCGGTCGCAACTGGCGGTGGCCGAACGCATCTGGCAGGACCGTGCGCGCCAGAAAATCATGCTGGAAGGTGTGACGCTGATTGCGCCGGAGACTGTGTTTCTCAGTTATGACACCGTGCTTGGTCGCGATGTCACGGTCGAGCCGCACGTGGTGTTCGGGACCGGCGTGACGGTTGCCGACGGTGTGGACATCAAAGCGTTCTGTCATCTGGAAGGTGCCACCATCGGCGCCAACGCTCGTGTTGGTCCGTATGCGCGTCTCAGGCCCGGTGCGGCGCTGGGACCTGACGTGCACATCGGCAATTTTGTCGAAGTGAAAAATGTCGCCGTCGGCTCGGGTGCCAAGGCCAATCATCTCGCCTATCTCGGAGATGGAACGGTCGGGGCGGGTGCCAACATCGGCGCGGGCACGATCTTTTGCAATTACGATGGCTTTTTCAAGCACAAGACCGAAATCGGCGCGGGTGCTTTCATCGGATCGAATTCGTCGCTGATCGCGCCGGTGAAGATCGGAGATGGCGCCTATATCGGTTCGGGCAGCGTCATCACTAAGGACGTCGCTGCGGATGCGCTGGCCATCGAGCGTTCGGCGCAGGAGGAGCGGCCGGAATGGGCGGCGAAGTTCCGCGCTGTCATGGCGCGCCGGAAGGCAGCCAAGACATGAGACAACGGTTCGCAACACAGTTTGATTTGTCGTTGCCAGCGACGCACCGCCTATTCATCTGATCTCCAGGACGACAGGAAAGCGCGCATGTGCGGCATCGTCGGAATTCTTGCAAACAAGCCGGTGGCGATCGACCTTGTCGATGCGCTGCGGCGGCTGGAATATCGCGGCTACGACAGCGCCGGGATCGCGACGCTGGAGAATGGGCATCTCGACCGCCGGCGGGCGGAAGGCAAGTTGCGCAATCTGGAACTGCGCCTGCACGAGCAACCACTGCAGGGCCACGTCGGCATCGGGCATACGCGCTGGGCCACGCACGGGCGGCCGACGGAGCGCAACGCGCATCCGCACATGAGCGCCAAGGTCGGAGTGGTGCACAACGGGATCATTGAAAACTATCGCGCGCTCAAGGCAGAACTGACGGCGGCCGGGCACGTCTTTGAAACCGACACCGACACAGAAGCCGTCGTGCACCTTGTGACGCACGAACTCGAAAAGGGTCTTGATCCCATTGCCGCGACGAAGGCGGCGCTGTCCAAGCTGCAGGGAGCATTCGCGCTGGGGATCATCTTTTCCGGCCACGACGATCTCATGATCGCGGCGCGCAAAGGCAGTCCGCTGGCGATCGGCTATGGCACAGGCGAAGTCTATCTCGGTTCGGATGCGATTGCGCTGGCCCCCTTTACCGACACCATCACCTATCTCGACGAGGGCGACTGGGCGGTGATGCGGCGTTCCGGCGTTGAAATCTATGATGAAGCGGGCCGCCGCGTCGATCGGCCGAAAATCAAATCGGTGGCGAGCGCGCTGCTGGTCGATAAAGGCAACCACCGCCACTTCATGGCCAAGGAAATCCATGAGCAGCCGGAAGTGGTCAGCCACACGCTGGCGAACTATCTCGACATGGGGGCGGGGACCATCGCGTTCCCGGATCTCGGCATCGATCTGGCGAAGGTTCCGCGGGTGACGATCTCGGCATGCGGGACGGCTTACTATGCCGGCCTCGTCGCCAAATACTGGATCGAGCGGTATGCGCGCGTGCCGGTCGAGATCGATATTGCATCAGAGTTTCGCTATCGCGAGGCGCCGCTGGTCGAGGGCGGGCTGGCGGTATTCGTGTCGCAATCGGGAGAGACGGCAGATACGCTGGCGACGCTGCGCTACTGCAAGGCGGGCGGGCAGCGGATTGTTGCGATCGTCAACGTGCGCACATCGACCATCGCGCGTGAGAGTGACGCGGTGCTGCCGACGCTGGCTGGACCGGAGATTGGGGTCGCGTCCACGAAAGCGTTCTCGTGTCAGCTGTCGGCGCTGGCGTGCCTTGCCATCGCCATTGGCCGGGCCAAGGGGACGATTACACCAGAGAAGGAGGGCGAACTTGTCAAGGCGCTGATCGAAGTGCCGCGCCTGATGTCGTCGATGCTGCACTCCGAGCAGCAATATGAGGATCTGGCTCAATATCTTTCGAAAGCGCGCGACGTGCTCTTTCTCGGCCGCGGGATCAACTATCCGCTGGCGCTAGAAGGCGCGCTGAAGCTGAAGGAAATTTCCTATATTCATGCCGAGGGCTACGCGGCGGGTGAACTTAAGCACGGGCCAATTGCGCTCATTGACGAGAATGTGCCTGTTATCGTGGTGGCACCCGATGATGATTTATTCGAAAAGACGGTTTCCAACATGCAGGAGGTGGCGGCGCGCGGGGGCCAGATCATCCTGATTTCCAATGCGCCGACGGAGAAGTGCGGCTGCAAACTTGTGGCCCACATCAAGGTGCCGACGGGCCACGACTTTGCCAATCCACTGCTTTATGCGGTGCCGATCCAACTGATTGCCTATCATACGGCCGTCTTCATGGGCACGGACGTGGATCAGCCGCGTAACCTCGCCAAGTCGGTCACCGTCGAATAAGGCGGCGCGGTCAGTCGGCCGTTAACCGTTGCATTCCGGCCGCAGAAGCGGGGCGTTGGCCGTCCATCACGAGGCTGTGCGGGTCGTGCCGCAGAATTGCCACCCGTTGCGGCTTGACATAGAAGGTGGCCCAGATTCTTTGTCCGTGTGCAGCGTGCTTTAACGCCGGGGGATGACGACAAGCATGCATGCCAAGCGATTGTTGCTCGCAGCCGGATGTGCGGCTGCCATGCTCGCTGTGCCGGCTGTGGTCGAGGCGCAGACGGTACCTGCCGCGCCAGCCGCAGCGCAGAAGACGTCTGCAACCGGCGTGAAAGCCTATGAAGCCGGGGCTAAGGCTTTTGAAGCCGGTAAGTATTCCCCGGCGATCCAATCGCTGTCGTCCGCGCTGTCGGCCGGCGGGCTTTCGAGCCAGCAAATGGCCAAGGCGCTCTATTATCGCGGCGCGGCCTACCGCAAGACCGGCAAGTCGGCGCAGGCAATTTCAGACCTCACATCGGCGGTTTGGCTAAAGAACGGCCTCAGCGATGCCGATCGCGCGGCGGCCACCGAACAGCGGCAAGGCGCCTACCAGGAAGCCGGGCTCGGGACGGGGCCGCCGGCGGGTGCTGCTCCGCTTGATGCGCCGGTTGCAGCTTCAGTTGCAAATCCGGCGGCGGCGCCGGTTGCTGGGGACGCGGCGACCTCATCGTGGGCGGCGACGAGCGCCAAGGGCGCGGCCGAAGCTTCGGTGCCGACCCTGCCGACGGCGGCGTCCGATTCAGGCTTCGTTTCGGCGCCGAGCGCGCCGTCACTTTCGGCAATGCCACAGGGAGAAGGGCCGGCCGAGACGTCGGCCAGTGCCCCTCTTGCCGGCGTCGGCACGGCGATGAGCAATGCGGGCAGCGCGGTGACAGGGTTCTTCGGCAATATGTTTGGCGGAGGAGGCAATAGCGCCACGGCCGCGGCGTCGGCCGATGTCGCCACTGCGGCTGCTTCGCCCGAAACTCCCGCGCCGCCATCGCCCGCCGTGCCGGCGGCGGTCGATTGGGGGGCTGCAACCAGCGTGCAGTCAGGGACCACGCCGACGGCTCCAAAGGCTGTGAAGAAGCCCAAGACGGCGGCCGTCGATCCGTCGCGCGCCGCGGCATCGGGCAAGTACCGTTTGCAGGTCGGCATCGTGCGGTCGCGCGAGGAAGCCGAGCAGATCACGGCCCGGCTCAGAAGCGAGCATGGAGCGGCCATCGGTGCGGCCGCGCCGGCGATCGACGAAGTGGCTTTCGGCAGCAACACGTTCTACCGGGTGCAAGTTGGTCCCTATGCCAGTGCGGTCGAGCCCGGACAATTCTGCTCGGCCCTGAAGCCGAAAGGATTTGATTGCCTCGTTTTGTCCAAGTGATCCAGCGGCCGGGCGTTGACCAGACGCCGCCGTTGACGCGGACCGCCTTGCGCCGCACCATGGTGCGATGAGCAGCGACACTCCCGAAACGCCACCGCCGCAAGCCACCGCAACCGATCGTGATGGGATGCTGGCGGAAGGGCTGAAACGCCTCGCGCACGAGGACGAGGCGGTGCCGCTCCGGCTGGGTGCGCGGATTCGTAATTATTTCCTGACCGGGATCATCATCGTCGGTCCGGTAGCGGTGACGGTGTACCTGATCAAATGGTTCATCGAGTTCGCCGACGACTATGTCAAACCGCTCATTCCGTCGATCTACTTGCCCGAGACGTATTTGCCATTCGCGATCCCCGGAATCGGGGTGTTGTTCGGCGTGGTCGGATTGACGCTGATTGGTTTTCTTGGTGCAAATCTGCTCGGCCGATCGTTGATCTCGGGCGGTGAGATGATTCTCGACCGCATGCCGATCGTGCGCAATGTGTACCGGGCGCTGAAGCAGATTTTCGAGAGCGCGGTGACGGCGACCGATAGCAAGCGGGCGTTTCAAAAGGTCGGTCTGGTCGAGTTTCCATCGAAGGGGTTGTGGTCGATCGTCTTCGTGACGGGCGAAGCGGGGGGAGAAGTCGCGGCGGCCAAGCCCGGCGGTGAAGTAGATCTGGTCGCTGTGTTCATGCCGACAGGAATTGTACCGCCGACGGGCTTTGTCTGCTTCGTGCCGCGCCGCGATGTCATCTTGCTGAAGCTGAGTGTCGAGGATGCGGCCAAGATCGTTATTTCGGGCGGAATGGTGACACCCGATCAGCAAATGGCGCGCTTGCGCAAGCTGGCCGATGGACCGAAACCGGCGGCCTAGGCCGCGCGAAACAGGCGCACGGCCTCGTCGCATTCAAACAGATAAAGAAGCGTGCGCAGGGCGCGTCCACGGGGCGAGGCGAGAGCCGGATCACGCTCAAGGATCATGGTGGCGTCGTCGCGGGCTGCGGCAAGCAGCATGGGAAAGCCCGGCACGTCCGCGATCCTGAACTCGGGTAGCCCGCTTTGTCGCGCGCCCAAGACTTCGCCACCGCCGCGCAACTCCAGGTCTTTTTCCGCAATGGCGAAGCCGTCTTCGGTCGTCTCCATCATGGCGAGTCTCTCTTTGGCTGTTTCTCCCAGCGGCTGGGCGTAGAGCAGCATGCAGAAACTCTCGCGCGAACCGCGCCCGACACGGCCGCGCAACTGATGCAGCTGGGCGAGGCCGAAGCGCTCGGCGTGTTCGATGACCATGATGTTGGCGTTGGGGACGTTGACGCCGACTTCAATCACGGTCGTGGCGACCAGAATTTGCAGCTGGTTTTTGGCGAAGGCCTCCATGGTGGCGTCCTTGGCCGCTGCCGCCATGGCGCCGTGCAGGAGGCCGACACGGGCACCGAAAATCTGCTGCAGGTGCGCGTGGCGCTCTTCGGCGGCGGCCAATTCGGTGATTTCTGAGGATTCAATCAGCGGGCAGACCCAATAGACCTGAGCCCCTTCCGCCAACTGCACGCGGATACGGTCGATGAGCTTTTCCATCGCGTCCGTCGGAACTGCCTTGGTGACGATCGGTTTGCGGCCGGCGGGTTTCTCGGTGAGCTTGGAAACGTCGAGATCGCCATAGTGGGTCATCAGAAGCGTGCGCGGGATCGGCGTCGCGGTCATCACCAGCATGTTGGCGCCGCCTTCGCCACCCTTCATCTGCAGTGCCAGACGTTGATGAACGCCGAAGCGGTGCTGTTCGTCGATGACGGCGAAGGCAAGGTCACGGAAGATCACATCGTCCTGGAACAGCGCGTGCGTGCCGATGAGAATGTCGATGTCGCCGTTACGGAGGGCGTCGAGCAAGTGTTCGCGCGGCTTGCCTTTCTCGCGGCCCGTCAGCAGTGCTATGCGCAGGCCAGCGGCGTCGGCGAGCGGCGCGATTGTTTCCAGGTGCTGGCGGGCCAGAACTTCCGTTGGAGCCATGAGGGCGGACTGCGCGCCATCTTCGACGGCGATGGCCATAGCCATCAGCGCGACGATGGTCTTGCCGGAACCGACGTCGCCCTGCAGCAGGCGCAGCATGCGCTTTGGAGCGTTCATGTCGGCTGCGATTTCCGACAGCGCGGTCTTTTGCGAATTGGTCAAAGCGAACGGCAGCGCGTTGATGAGTTTTGAGCGGATGCGGCCGTCGCCGCGCACGGGCCGGCCGCGCTGCGCCTTGAAGCTTTGGCGGACGATGCCGAGCGCCAGCTGATTGGCGAGTAATTCGTCATAGGCGAGACGTTGCCAGGCGGGCGAGGACGGCGAAACATCACTTGAGTCGGCGGGCAAATGGATGCGCTGGACAGAGGGGGCAAAGCCATCCCATCCGCGCGCCTTCAACCACGCCGGATCTTGCCATTCAGGGAATGTCGGCACGAGGCAGGCAGCCTGGCGCACGGATTTGAGGATCACCTTGGCCGACAATCCGGCCGTCAGAGGATAGACGGGTTCGAGCAGCGGCAGGTCGGCGCGATGATCCTCGTCAACGATGTAGTCGGGGTGCGCCATCTGTAGAGTGTCGCCATATTTCTCGGCGCGGCCGGACACATAGCGGATTTCGCCGATCGGCAACTGGCGCTCGATGAAGCTCGGCTCGGCGCGAAAGAAGATGAGGTCGAGACGGCCCGTGTCGTCCTCGGTGGCGATCTTGTAGGGCACTTTGGCGTTCCCGCGCGGCGGGGCCTTATGCTTCAGAACGCGCACCTTCAGAGTGACGATCGTGCCGGGAATGGCCTCGGCGACGGAGGGCTCGGCCCGCCGATCAACCACGCCGGTCGGCATGTGCCAGACAAGATCGAGCACCCGCGCATCCCGCACGCCCGGCGGCAATCGCAGAGCTTTCTTCATCAGCACGGCAAGACGCGGGCCGATGCCTTTCAGCGTTTCGACCGGTGCAAAGAGGGGTATGAGTTCGTTGGGCCGCATGGGGCTCCGGTCGAGGGTGGACGGTGCTGGCTGCCGGGCCAGCGCGCGACGGCCGGCCGAAAGAGGCGCGGCATTTCATCGTCTGCGACGGCCGGACCCCGCGTGGTCTAGCCGGAACCCTGGCCGGAGGCTATAGAACCGGCTCGGGAACTTGGGTTCCGGCCTCATCGATCAGCTTGCGTTCGACCTCTAACGGAGCAAAGGCGATCCGGGATGGGGGCGTCAAGCGTTCTCGCTTAAAACCCCACAAGGACATGGCGCCGGTCATGCAAGCTTCTCTCGATAGCGACGAAATGGACATGCGGCGGCGGCGGGCCTTATGGCGCGCAACGCATCGCGGGACCAAGGAACTCGATATTCTTTTGGGAACTTATGCGGGAAATCGGCTGGCGGAAATGGACACGGCCGAGTTGGCGAGGTTTGAGCAATTTCTGTTGCTGCAGGAGGCGGAACTCCAGGCGTGGCTTTTGTCGCCCAAGGCCGCCGACGATGTCCCGTTTGCCGACATCATCAATGCGGTCCGCGCATTTCACGGCATGTCCGCGGCCTGATGACGAGATAAGTTGCTCCTGATGACAGTTAAGCACGACACCATCCTGTGTGGCGTTCCCGAAGGCCTCGACGCGCTCGTTTTATCAGGGCTCGTGCAGGAAGCCGGGAGTTCGGCTGGAGCGGGTCTGCACCTGCACATCGCGCGCGACGATCGCCGCACGGAAGAAATCGAACAGGCGCTGCGGTTTTTTGCGCCGAAGGTGAAGGTGATCCCGTTTCCGGCTTGGGACACGGTTCCTTATGATCGCGTCAGCCCGAACAGCGACATCATCGCCAAGCGCATCACGGCGCTGGCAAGGCTGGCGCACGGCGGGCGCAAAGATCCCACCATCGTTCTGACGACCGTCAACGCCGTGCTGCAAAAAGTGCCGCCGCGCCAGTTCATCAAGAACGCGATGAAAAGCATGGCGCCGGGCCAGCGCATCGACATGGGTGAGCTGACGCGGCGGTTGGCACTTGCCGGATATACGCGTTCGTCCACAGTCATGGAGCCGGGCGAATTTGCGGTGCGCGGTGGCATCCTCGACCTCTTCTCACCGGGGCGGCAGACGCCGATCCGCCTCGATTTCTTTGGCGACACGATCGAAAGCATCAAGTCGTTCGACATCGAGACGCAGCGTTCACTGAAGCCGGTGCCGAAGGTCGTGCTGATGCCGGTTTCGGAGGTTGCATTCGGCGAACATCCGATCGCGCTGTTCCGGCGACGCTACGTGGAATTGTTCGGGGGCGCGACGGGAGACGATCCACTCTATGAAGCGGTCAGTGCCGGCCGCCGGTTCCAGGGGCAAGAACACTGGCTGCCGTTCTATCACGAGAAGATGGAAGCGCTTTTCGACTACATGCCGGGCGTGAAGGTGTCTTTCGATCATCATGCCGAAGACGTGGTGGTGTCGCGGTTCGAACAGATCGGCGAACATTACGAGGCGCGCGTTGAGGGTCTCGAGAGCAAGACGTTCGGCGCTGAACCTTATAAGCCCGTTCCGCCAGAGCAGTTGTTCCTCGATGCCAAGGCGTGGGCGCAGGCGCTCAGCGGGCACGAGATCGTGCGGCTGACGGCATTCGAGCAGGCGGAGGGGCCGAACGTGCGGTCGCTGCACGCGAAGAAGGGTAAGACATTCGCGCTGGAACGGCAAAATCCCGACATCAACGTCTTCGACGCCGTCGTCGACACCATTCGTGCGCTGCAAGCCTCTAAGCGGCGGGTCATGGTCGTCACGTGGACGCCGGGCGCGCGTGAACGGCTCAGCCACCTGTTGGCCGAGCATGGTCTCAAGGACGTGCGCAAGGTCGATAGCTACGATGAAGCCCTGGCGCTGCCAGGGGATGCAACTGCGCTCGGCGTGCTCGGCATCGAAGAGGGCTTCGAGACGCCTACACTCGCCGTCATCGGCGAACAGGACATTCTCGGCGACCGGCTGGTGCGTCCGCGGCGCAAGCCGAAGCGTGCGGCCAGCGTTCTGACGGAGGCTACGAGCCTGTCGGTCGGCGATCTCGTCGTCCATGCCGACCATGGCATCGGGCGGTTCGCAGGGTTGAAGACCATCACCGCGCTGGGTGCGCCGCACGACTGTCTGGAACTGATCTATGCCGGCGGCGACAAGCTCTATCTGCCGGTTGAAAACATCGAGCTTCTGTCGCGCTTCGGATCGGACGAGGGCGATGGGCAACTCGATCGACTGGGTGGCGGCGCGTGGCAGTCGCGCAAGGCGCGGCTGAAAAACCGGCTGCGCGAGATCGCCGGCGAACTCATCAAGATCGCAGCGCTGCGGCAACTCAAAGAGGCCCCCGCGGTGTCCCCGCCGGCCGGCGCGTGGGATGAATTCGTTGCGCGATTCCCATATGAGGAGACCGAGGATCAGGCGCTGAGTATCGAATCCGTGCTGGCCGATCTGGCATCGGGACGGCCCATGGACCGGCTTGTGTGTGGCGATGTCGGGTTCGGCAAAACGGAGGTTGCCCTGCGGGCTGCATTCGTTGCGGCGCTCAATGGCATGCAGGTGGCCGTCGTAGTGCCGACGACGCTGCTGGCACGGCAGCATTTCAAAACATTTTCGGATCGCTTTCAGGGTCTGCCCGTCAAGGTCGCGCAGGCGTCTCGCCTCGTCTCAACCAAGGACCTTGCCGAGGTCAAGGCGGGGCTTAAGGCCGGCACGATCGATATCGTGGTGGGCACGCACGCGCTTCTGGGCAAGGCGATCGAATTCGCGCGTCTGGGATTGATCGTTGTCGACGAGGAGCAACACTTCGGCGTGACGCACAAGGAGCGGTTGAAGAAGCTGCGTGAGGATGTGCATGTGCTGACGCTTTCAGCGACGCCGATCCCGCGCACATTACAACTGGCGCTGACGGGCGTGCGCGAACTCTCGCTCATCACCACGCCTCCGGTCGACCGACTGGCGGTGCGCACGTTCATTTCGCCGTTCGACCCGGTCATTCTCGCCGATGCGTTGAAACGTGAGCGGGCGCGCGGTGGGCAGAGTTTTTATGTCGTGCCGCGCATCGCCGATCTCGACGAGGTGGCCGAGTTCCTGCGCGAAGTGGTGCCGGATTTAAAGGTTGCGCGCGCGCACGGTCAGCTGACGCCGACGGAGCTCGAAGACATCATGACGGCCTTCTACGAGGGTCAGTACGACATCCTGCTGTCCACCGCGATCGTGGAATCCGGGCTCGACGTTCCCAATGCCAACACGCTGATCGTGCATCGGGCCGACATGTTCGGGCTGTCGGCGCTGTATCAGTTGCGCGGGCGCGTCGGCCGGTCGAAGCGGCGCGCGTATGCCTATTTCACGACGCCGCCCAATCGCGTCCTGACCGAGGGGGCCGACAAGCGGCTCAAGGTGCTGCAGTCGCTGGACACCCTGGGGGCAGGGTTCTCTCTGGCCTCGCACGATCTCGATATTCGCGGGGCGGGCAATCTGCTCGGCGAGGAACAGTCCGGCCATATCCGCGAAGTCGGGTTCGAACTCTATCAGTCGATGCTGGAAGAGGCCGTCGCGGCCATGAAGGGCGGCGACTTTGTCGAGGCTCAGGACAAATGGAGCCCGGAAATCGCGCTCGGCATGCCGGTGTTGATCCCGGAAGCCTACGTCGCTGACCTGCAGCTCCGGCTCGGGCTATACCGGCGGTTGTCGTCGCTGGAAACACGCGCGGATATCGATGCGTTCGCGGCCGAATTGGTCGATCGCTTCGGCGAGTTGCCCGATGAGGTGCGCTACCTCCTCGACGTCATGGAGATCAAGGGTCTTTGTCGCGCGGCCAACATCGCCAAGGTCGATGCGGGTCCCAAGGGTGCGGTGATCACGTTCCGCAAAAACGATTTTGCCAATGCGGCCGGACTTGCGCAGTTCCTGCATGCGGAGCGGACGCGGGCGAAAATGCAGACCGATCACAAGATCGTCTTTCGCGGTGATTTCGATACGGCGCTGGAACGCATCAAGGGCGTCCGCGTGCTCGTTGCGTCACTGGCGCGGATCGCGGGTGAAGCGAAGAAAGCGGCTTAGAGCTTTGTTTGGCGCTCGGCGACTGGGTTTTTTGAGGCGCTCGGCGACTCCCCTTGGGGGAGCCGGCCGCCGAGCGCGGGGTATCAAGCAGAGTGCTCGTGCCGGGCCTTGTAGGTCTTTTGCAGCTCGCTGCGTTTGACTTTGCCATTGGGTGTGCGCGGCAGGGCGTCAACGATGACGATCTCGCGCGGGCACTTGTATTGCGCGAGGCGTTCCTTGGCGAAATGGACGACATCGGCGGGGTCGGGTGTGTGGCCGGGTTTGGCGACGAGGAATGCGCCGATGACGGTGACGCCTTCGCGCGGGCTGATTTCGGCGCAGGCGACTTCAGCGATGTCGGGATGCTGAGCGAGCGCGGTTTCAACTTCCAAAGGCGACACGCGGTAGCCGAGAGCCTTCATCACGTCATTGGCGCGACCCTGGTGGAAGACGTAGCCATCGGCATCGATGACACCGAGATCGCCGCCGAGGAACCATTCGCCGCGGTAGACTTCGGCCTCTTCGTCGGTGCGGTTCCAGTAGCCCAGCATCAGGCCCGGATCGGAGCGATGAACGGCGAGGAGGCCTTCGTGTCCGGGCGGGAGCGGATCGGTGCCGCCCTCGACGGGCAGGATCGCAACGCGCCGGCCGGGCTGGCCGCGACCGGGCGAGCCGTCTTTGCGAACCATGCCGGGGCTGGTCGAGACGTAGGTCGAGATCTCGCTCATGCCGAGGGCTTCGTAGATCTCAGTTCCCGTGCGGGCCTGCCAATCTCCGAAAAGCGAGGCGGCAGGGGATTCCCCGGCGATCAATCCATGACGTAAGGGGCGCACGTCGATGGGTCCGGGCGGGGCATATTTCATGATCTGGCGGAAGAGACCGGGAACGGCGGCAAACAAAGTGGCGCCGCTTTTGCGGATGATGGCGGGCCAGGCTTGGGGTGTCTTGTCGCCCACGAAAATCGTCGCTGTGACCCCATTGGCCCAAGGGTCGATGAGGCCGGTGCCGAGCGTGTAGGTCCAGTTGAAAGCGCCCGCGTGTAACATGATGTCGTCGGGCCGGATGCCGTACCAGCCCTGATAGGTTCGAGAACGACCCAGAGCCACGCGATGGGCATGCACGACACCTTTCGGGCGCGCGGTGGTACCGGACGTGTAGAGGAGATAGGCGGGGTCTTCGGCGCGCGTATCGGCATAGGCGGCGCGGCGCGGGTGACGGATCATTTCGCGCACGGCCGCCTCTTCGAGCACAAGCACGTCCGCCGGGATCGTTCCGCGCGGGAGCTGTGGGGCGAGGGCCACCGCACGGGGTGCGCTGTCGAGCATCAGGAATTCGGCTTCGGCCGCGGTGAGCTGGCTCGACGTCGCAACGGCGATAAGGCCGGCGGCAATCGCTGCGAAGTAGAGGATCGGGTAGGTGCTGGTGTTATCAAGGCGGATCAGGATGCGATCGCCGGGCTTGAGGCCATGATCTTCCAGCGCGGCGGCGAGGCGAAGGACGGCGTCTTCGAGTTCGGCGAAAGACCAGATTTCGAGCGCAGGCGTGCCGGGCGCCGGATCATCGATGACCACGAGGGCGGGCTTCGAAGGCAGCTGCGTGGCCTGGGCAGCCAAGCAATAGCGCGCCATGTTGAAGCGCTCGGGGATGACGAGAGGCGGCAGGGCGGTGGTCATGGCGGATTGATCAGAACCGGAAAGTGGTTGGCGACATTGCGCGGCTAGTTCTGCCCGTCTATCCACCACGTGTCGAGATTGTATCCCCAGAGGGGGAACCGCTCGGGCGCGCGGAGTTGCTTCCAGTGTGCAATCCACTGGCGCGAGGCATGGAACAGCGGGATCACGTAGTCGCCCGAAAGGAGCACGCGATCAAGCGCGCGTACGGCCGATGTGAAGTCGTCGTCGGATTTGGCTTCGAGCAGGTGGTTGATCATGGCATCGACGGCGGGGTTTTTCACGCCGACGAAATTGAACGATCCCGGCGTGTCAGCGGTGCGGCTGTCCCAACGGAATATCTGCTCGTTGCCGGGCGACAGGGAGGACGGCCAGGCGGTCTGGATCATGTCGTAATCGTAGTCTTTCAGGCGCGACTGGTATTGTGCGCTGTCGACGACGCGCAGGCGGGCGGCGATACCGAGCTTGGCCAGATCGGAGACGTAGCTGGCGATCAGCCGTTGCTGAGCGGTCGAGCCGGCCAGAATTTCAAAGGTTAACGGCTGGCGGGTCTGCTTGTGCACGAGGCGGCCGGCATCGATAACGAAGCCGGCTTCACTGAAGAGCCGGAAGGCTTCGCGGGCATTTTCGCGGTTGTGGCCGGTGCCGTCGCTGACCGGCACGCGGTGGCGGCCTTCCATGATGTCGGTGCGCACCGCGCCTGGAAAGGGAGCGAGCATTTCGCGCTCGCGGGCATCGGCCGGCTTGCCGGCTGACGAAAGATACGAGCGCTCGAAGAAGCTCTCGGTGCGCTTGTAGAGCCCATGATACAGCGTCTTGTTGACCCATTCGAAGTTGAACAGCATCAAGAGCGCCTGGCGGACGCGTGGGTCCTGGAACACAGGGCGGCGGATGTTGAACGCCAGCGCCGACATCCCGGCCGGCAGACCGGTTTCAATTTCGCGTGTGAGGATGCGGCCGTCGCGCTTGGCTGGAACATCGTAGCCAGATGACCACAGCTTGGGATCGTCTTCGGTGCGGGCATCAAGCACGCCAGATTTGAAAGCCTCGAACTGCACGCTGATGTCGCGAAAGTATTCGTAACGGATCTCATCGAAGTTGAAGCGGCCTTTGTTGACGGGCAGGTCACGGCCCCAATAGTCGGGGTTGCGGCGATAGGTGATCGAGCGTCCGGCATCGACGGCGGCGATCGTGTAAGGTCCCGAGCCGATGATCGGGACAAGGGTCGTGCGCTCGAAATTCTCCGGCGTCAGCAAATGCTTGGGGAGCACGGGCATGGAAGCCATGATGAGCGGCATTTCCCGATCGCCGCTGTCGTCAAAAACAAATTTCACCGCTAAGTCGGAGAGGCGCTCGGTGCGGACGACTTTTTTGTATGAATTGCGATGGTTGGGACGGCCCCGGGCCCGCAGTGTTTCCATCGAGAATATCACGTCGTCGGCGGTCACCGCAGCGCCGTCGGAAAAACGCGCGGCCGGATCGAGATGGAAGGTCACGGATGCCCGGTCTTCGGGCACCTCGATGGTTTTGGCAATCAAGCCGTACATCGTGAACGGCTCGTCGAGGCCGCGCGCCATGAGCGTCTCGTAGACCCATTCGCGAATACCGGCCACCGGCTCGCCGCGAATAATAAGCGGGTTCAGCGTATCGAATGAACCCGTTTGCCCGAGAACGACCCGGCCGCCTTTTGGAGCGTTGGGATCTGCATAATCAAAGTGGGTAAAGCCGGCGGCGTACTTTGGCGTGCCGTGCATAGACAGGGCGTGCGCACCTGCGTCCGCAGCGGCAGGATTGACCGAAGTCAGGCATGAGGCTGCGAGTGCCAGAAACAGGGCGGCGGCCCGAATTGATGGACGCGGGCGCCAAGGGTCAGTCGAGCGCTGGGAGCGCGTCATCGGGTCTCCGGTGATAGTGGGCCGGGCAGCCAAGCCAGTGAGCCTACCGCCGGGCGGCACATTTAGCACAGCCTTCCCACACGGTTAGTCGATATTGATGACGGGCAAAGGCGACCGATCCGTGGCCGGTTTGCAACGTCCGGTCTTGTACCCATGCGGCGCCCGGGCTGCCCATCCTCCCGGTCACGGGATTGCCGCAATCCGAGCCTTACTGCGCCTCCGCTGGCGCAGGGGCGCTTGAGGGCGTTCAGGTTCGACAAACCCGTCGGTCGGACCAGTATCTCAATGACCCTTCGAGCGCGCCGTGAAGGGGTGGAGCTGCGCAATGCGGCTCAGATAGAAAGGTCGATTTTCCCATGGCACACGCTGGAACGTTTGGTTTGAGTTCGTTGAGCGCGGTTGCCGCTGCTCTCGTGATCGCGGGATCGCCCGCGATGGCGCAGGAAAAACCTGCCGCGGC
This sequence comes from Hyphomicrobium sp., assembly GCA_022844105.1. Classification (GTDB taxonomy): domain Bacteria; phylum Pseudomonadota; class Alphaproteobacteria; order Rhizobiales; family Hyphomicrobiaceae; genus JAGVSR01. The sequence continues at coordinate 374,447 of JALHMJ010000001.1, forward strand.
TCCGGCCAAGCCGGCTGCTGCTGCGGCCGCTCCAGCTGCGAAGGGTGGAGCTGCCAACAAGAGTGCTTGGGTCAAACTGTGTGAGAAAACGCCGCTTGTAAAAAAGGGCGCTGACGGCAAGGACGTGAAGGAAGAAAAAGACATCTGCCTGACGCATCATGAGCGGCTCGACGGCAATTCGGGAATGGTTCTGGTATCGGCCGCCATTCGCGAAGTGCAGGGGCAGGAAAAGAAGCATCTGATGATCATGGTCCCGCTCGGCATGGCTTTGCCACCGGGCTTGCGCGCTGCCGTATACACGAAAGATCAGTGGGCGAAAATCGCCAAGAATGAAAAGGTCGACGACAAGGAACTGAAGCCCGTCGACCTCAAGTATTCGCTCTGTCATGCATCAGGCTGCACCGCCGAGATCGAAGCGGAACAATCGATCCTTGATCAGCTCAAGGCCGGCGGTGGTTTGATGGTGGTTGCCATGAACGCTGCGGCGCAGCCGATTGGTTTCCCCGTGCCTCTGGATGGATTCGGCGACGCGTTCGGCGGCAAGCCGATCGATAATGCCGAATACAAAAAAGCGCGCGGCCAGTTGATGGCGCAAATTCGCGATCGCCAGAGGGCCGCGATCGACAAGTTCAAGGCCGAGCAGTTGAAGAAAATCCCGACGGATGTTCCTGGCGCGCCGCCAACGACGACGGGTTCGGCTCCTGCGAAGCCCGCCGCGAAGCCTTAAGCGGAGCGCTTATGTGCGCCACAAAAAACCGCCCGGCGATCAGCTGGGCGGTTTTTTCATGTCTGGGGTGCGCCGAAGAGTTCAGTTGAGCATCGACATGAACACCGGCCGGTAGCGGCCATCTTCTTCCTCGATGAAATATTCAGGTATCTGCGGGTGCCGCACGGGAACCCCGGTGGTGTCGGGGAGCAAATTCTGCTCCGACACGTAGGCGATGTACTCGGTCTCGGCGTTTTCGGCGAGCAGGTGATAAAACGGCTGGTTCTTTTTGGGCCGCATCTGTTCGGGGATCGACAACCACCAATCATCGGTATTGGCGAATACGGGGTCGATGTCGAAGACCACGCCGCGAAATGGGTAGAACTTATGGCGCACGACGTCGCCGACTGCAAAACGCGCCTCGGAGACGGGCGACGTCCGGGACTTACGCTTGGCCGCAGCGGAATGCCGCAAGCGTGGGCGGGAAATGGGCGCTGGCTCGGCATCGCGTGATCGAGGCGACGTTGCTTTTGCAGCCACTGCCGTTTTAACGGGCTTTGCGGGGGCTGCAACCGGTTTGGAATTACGCTTCAACTTCACTTTGATTTTTTCGGCGGCCTTGGCCGCGCCGAATGGAGCGGCTCGATTGGCGCGTGGTTTAGCCTTGTCGGCCTTCAGGTCAGCCGGCGGCTTGGCGCCGGGTTTGTCGACCTGATCCTTGGCCGAAGCCGGCCCTTTACGCTTTGCACTCATGGGTGAATTACGCGCCGCACGAGGGGCGCGTGTCAAGGGACCGCGGCGCTTATGCTTCATGGTTGAGTACCGGCGCATTAAAAACCATATGCCGCGGCACGGGCCGGGTCCTTAGAGGCGACCAGTCGCGCCAGATCAACGATGACTTTGGCCTGCTTCCAGGTCGCGTCATCCTGCATTTTTCCATCAATCATCACAGCGCCCGTGCCATCCGGCATCGCATCGAGAATTTTGCGGGCGAAGGCGACCTCCTTGGGATCGGGAGAAAACACGCGCTTGGCGATATCGATCTGCGAAGGATGCAGCGACCAGGCTCCAAGACAGCCCTGCAGGAAGGCATTGCGGAATTGTGCTTCACAGGCCGCGCCGTCGGCAAAGTCTCCGAATGGGCCATAAAACGGCTTCAGCCCATATGACAAACAGGCATCAACCATCTTGCCGACGGTGTAGTGCCAGAGATCTTGCTGGTAGAGCATGCGTGGTGCGCCCTGCTCGGTGGGATCCGCCAGGACGCCATAGTCGGGGTGCCCGCCGCCGACGCGCGTGGTCTTCATGCCGCGTGAGGCGGCAAGATCGGCCGGGCCGAGGCTCATGCCGTGCATGCGCGGGGAGGCCGCCGCAATGTCTTCAACGTTTTTCACGCCTTCGGCGGTTTCGAGAATCGCGTGGATCAGAATCGGACGGGTAACCTTGTATTTGGCTTCGAGCTGAGCCAGCAACTGATCGAGGTAATGAATATCCCATGGGCCCTCAACCTTGGGCAGCATGATGACGTCGACTTTGTTACCGGCGTGCTTGACGATTTCGGTGATGTCGTCGAGCATCCACGGTGAATTGAGGCAGTTGATCCGCGTCCACAGGCCGGTCTGGCCGAAATCGAACGCATTGGCCATGGAAACGAACCCGGCGCGTGCTTGTTCTTTCTCGCCGACGGCGATGGCGTCCTCGAGGTTGCCGAGAACGACGTCCACCTGTTGGATCGTGTCCTTCAGTTTGGCGCGAATTTTCTCATTATGCGGCGGAATGAAATGGATCATCCGTTCGATGCGGACAGGCAGAGCGCGGTAGGGTTCGGGAGCACCGATGGCGAGCGGGGCAAAATGCTTGGCGGGCGTACGCGTGGCGCTCATGTAATTGGGTACCTCTTAAGTCTTGTCGTGGAGGGATATGGGACGGCGGAAGGTGATTTCGCGGGCACATTAGGCCGGACCCCGCAACTGTCAATCGGCGCATTGGCAGCGTTGGCACCAGCGCAAATCGGCTCCATGTCGGGCGTCGGTTGTGGTCTGAAAGCGATCCGGTCGACTTCGGAGGTGCTGGCGTGGTGATGCTGACAACACACGGCCTGAAGCGTCGGACCGCAGCCCGGAGAATGTTGCTCGCTGCCGGCGTGGCGGCTGTTACCTGCACGCCTGTCGTCACCGAAGCAACATCGAAGCGCACATCGAGCAAGGCCGCGGCGGTGGTTGAGGTGCGTGCGCGGCCGGGGCCGGCGATGACGCGTGAACGGATACTCGCTTCTGATCCAGAGCGGCTTGAGCGCCTCGGGCGGCATATCGTGATCGGCTATCACAATCCGTCTAGCGTGAGGGCGCTGGTGGAGAAGAAGGCCATTGCGGGTGTTTTCCTGACCGATCATAACGTGCGCGGGCGCAGGATAGATGCTATTCGCGCTGAAATCGATAGCTGGCAGGCCATCCGGGCGACCCAACATCTGCCGCCGCTGATCATTGCCGCCGATCAGGAAGGCGGAGCGGTCTCGCGGCTTTCACCGCCGCTGGCGCGGCAGCCCGGCCTCGCGCGTGTGCTTGCCAATTTGAAGCCCGACGCGGATGTGAAGGCCGCCGTCGTTGAATACGCAAGCAAGCAGGCGGGCGAACTGAAACGCATCGGGGTCAACCTGAATTTCTCGCCCGTGGTCGATCTCAAGATCGATCCGCGGCGACGCAGCGATGGGGAAACGCAGTTGCGCTATCGGGCGCTGTCGGCCAATCCCAAACTCGTTAGCACTGCTGCCGGGTGGTACTGCGAGACGCTGGCCGCGGACGGCATTTTCTGCACCATCAAGCATTTTCCCGGTCTTGGCCGCGTCACGCGCGACACGCATCGTCACGCTGGCGACATCAAGGCTCCGGTTCTCGACCTGTACGGGGCGGACTGGGTGCCGTTCCGTTCGTTGATGAGCCAGGCGCATGTCGTCACGATGCTTGCCCATGTGCGGCTGCGCGAAGTTGATCCTGTGACGCCGGCGTCTTTTTCGCGTCCGGTCATTGACGGTTTGATCCGAACGGAGTGGGGACACCAGGGCGTGCTCATCACGGATGATTTGTCGATGGGGGCCGTGACGCAGTCCGCGGAGGGCGTCGGAGGGGCAGCGGTCAAGGCCCTCAATGCCGGGGCCGATTTGTTGCTCGTGTCATTCAGCGACCGGCATCTTGACGCTGTTTTCACAGCCCTGATTGTAGCTGAGCGCAATGGAGACATCGACAAGGAGAAGCGGGCTCAAAGCGGCCAGCGGCTGAACGGTCTACCGGCCGCGCATACGCCATTGCCGGCGAGCGGTGGCGCGCGAGCGGCGGGACGGCGCTAGATGGTCAACTCCAACGGCGGTTGGACCACATCCATTGTTCGGGAGTTTCGCGGACCCAGGTTTCGAACTGGCGCTGCATCTCGATCATGATGGCGCGGATATCGTCGCTCTGGTTGGCGGTGCGGGGCACGCGCAGTTCCTTGATCTCGACAACGAAACGGCTTTGCGATCCGATGCGGCGGCAACAGGACATCCACATCCGGCTGCCGACGCGGCGGGCAATCATGGCGCCGATTGCCTGAGTTCGCGCCGGTTCGCCAAAGAAGGCGACAGGCACGCCGGTGCGGTCGAACAGATCACAGACAAGACCCAGCCGGCCGCCGTTGCGAACGAAGTCGGTCAGGATGCGTGCTGTCCTTTGATTGTCGCCGTGGTCGCCTTCGACCTTGCCGCGGCCAAACAAGCCGCCGGGGTAGAGATCGCGGCGCAAGTGGCGGAGGTAACGATCAACATAGGGGTTGTTCACCGACCGATAGACGGCGGCGGGATTGGCATTGGCGACGACGAACGGCCAGATGGCCAGTTCCCAGTTGCCCATGTGGAGGGACACGCCGATGGCGGGTCCGAGCTTGTCCTTGTAGCGGCGGAAGACGCGGTCCGGTGTGATCGCAATGCGGGTCGGGTCGGCGATGAGTTTGTCGATCTGGATCGTCTCGACCATGACGCGGCCGAGATTTTCCCAGTGAGCAAGGCAGATCGCGTGGCGTTCGGCTGGCGTTTTTTCGGGAAAGGCGATGGCCAGGTTTTCGAGCGCGCGTTGATGGCGTCTGGGATTGAAAATAGGGGCGAGACGGCGCCACCACCAGGCGGAGAACGGCGCCGCGACTTCGAGGGGAAGCAGCCGAAACGGCCCGGTGATAAAACGGAGCGCGGCGTATTCGAGGCGGAACTGGAGGTCGCGCAACGGCGATAGTTCGAACGTCATGCCTGCGTCATGGGAGGCGGAGAAGCGTCCGTCAAGCCGGAGACGCCAGACGCGCGGTTGCGGCCGCATTTTGCAGTTGATTGAGGCCGCCCGGGCGCATGAGCCGCGGCACGTAGGAGGTCGGCTGCACGCCCTCCTGGACGATTTTGCGCCGAAGCGGCGAGACTGCGCTCAGTGCATACAACCCAAATCCGCGTATGAGGTGGACCGGCAGATACGGCGACAGCAGGGTGCGGTTCAAGACGTCGATCGCGGTGATGCGCCCGTTCACATCCGGTGCGCGCAGTTCGCTGTAGCGCTGCATGACGGCCGAGCCGCCTGGATCGCGGCCTTCGGCCAGGGCATCGATGACGCAATCGACAAGCGTTGCCGCATCCCTGAGGCCGAGGTTCAAGCCTTGCGCGCCGATGGGAGGAAGGACGTGCCCCGATTCACCGACGAGGGCGACCCGGTTCATCGCAAACGCATTGGGCGTCAATCCGCTCAATGGGAAAGCCGCCCGCGGTCCGATCTCGCCGATCGTGCCGAGCAAACCTGACAGCCGGATCTCGATTGCGCGCCGGAAATCGGCGTCCGGCAGCGACAGCAACCTAGCGGCCTCGGCTGGCTCTTCCACCCATACCAGCGACGATGCATTGCCTGGTAGCGGTACGGTTGTAAATGGACCGGCTGAGCGGTGAAACTCCGTCGAGATGCCATGATGGGGACGCTGGTGAGTGAACCAGGTGACGAGAGCTGTCTGGGGGTAGTCCCAAGTTTTCACCTCGATGCCAGCGGCTTGGCGCAGCGCCGACTGGCGGCCGTCGGCTGCGACGGCGAGCGGCGCGGCGAGTTCGTCGCCCTCGGCCAACTGGATGGTGGCGCAGCCTGCCCGAATCTTTACCGCGTTGGCCCCTGCGGTCGCGTGCAGTGTGAGCCCAGGCGTCATCGCGGCTCGCGCGGACAGCGCATCGACCAGGGCGTCGTTGGGGACGTTGTAGCCGAAGGCCTCCAACCCGACCTCGCGGGCGTGAAATGTGACCTCCGGCGCGCGGAACAGACGGCCTGTGTCATCGATCAGGCGGATTGCGGCAATCGGGGCACAGTGGGCGGAAAGCGCGTCCCATAGCCCGAGATTGCGTAGAAGTTCGACCGAACCGTTAAAGAGCGCAGCCGTTCTTCGATCGCGCGATAACCCTGCTGGCCGGTGGGGTGCTGCCGCCAAGGTGGTGGCAACGCCGGCGGTTGCCAGCGAGAGGGCGGTGGCCAGGCCAGCGGGTCCGGCGCCAACGACAACCACCTGTGAATTCTGGGGAAGCGGGTTCAAAAGCATCCTCTTTCAGCGATGGCTGCGTGCTACCAAATCTAGTGAGTATTCGAATGGCGTCCAGTGTGCAGCTTCCAGCTCATCTACGTAATCTTTGGCGTATCCCACTGTCATTAAACTGTAATAAAAGTGAAACAAAGCAACCACTTCGTGTCCGTTTAGCCACAAAGTCAGATTTGTAAAACTGTCAAACAACCCAATGAGGTTTACGCGGCTTAACGCATCTGGCTAGTTAGGTGGGTATTCGGAGGTGCTGCCTAGCGTGGGCTTTGCAGCTCTGGCGATCCGAGTGCACCAATTCCACGGCTCTGGAGGTGCAGGGCAAGCCTCCAGGGGGACTTGTATGATTAGCGGTTTAAAGATGGGTACGGCAACGATCGCTGTACTTTCGGTTCTCGGCCTCGGTGCGATGCCGGCGGCTGCGGCGGATCTGGGCGGCGATTGCTGCGCGGACCTCGAGGAGCGTATTGCCGAACTTGAGGCGACGACGGCCCGCAAGGGCAACCGGAAGGTCAAGCTAGAGATCTCGGGCCACGTCAACGAAGCCTTGATTTTCTGGGATGACGGCCAGGAGAGCAACGTCGGCGTCTACACGAACGACAATTCTCGCACGCGCTTCCGGTTCAGGGGTTCGGCTACGATTGCTGATGGCTGGAAGGCCGGCTACTTGCTCGAAATCGGCGTTCGCAGCGCGCGTTCGAACCGTTTCAACCAGAATTTGCCTTCCGCTGCAGCGTCGGATAACGGTCTCGATGTTCGTCACTCGGCCTGGTACATCGAAAGCAAGAATTACGGTACCCTTTGGCTCGGCCGCACGGGGCCCGCCGGTGAGAGCATCACGGAAATCAATCTTGCCAACACGAAGGACGTCGCCAAGTATTCCGACGTGGAAGACAGCGGGTTGGGCTTGTTGGTCCGCTCGTCCGGTGGAGAACTTACGAACACCCAGTTCCGTCGCGGCATCAGTGACTCCGGCGACCAGCCCGGTGAAACCGAGCGCGGTCAGATCGTCAAGTATGTTACGCCTGAGTTCGAGGGCTTCACGGGCACGGCCGCCTGGGGCGCCGACGATTATTGGGATATCGGCCTGAACTACAAGGGTGAGTTCGGTGGCTTCAAGTTGGCCGCTGGCATCTCTTATGGCCAGGACAAGACGGAAGACGGCACGGCTCAGATCGGTAACTGCAACAATTCTCGTGCGGGGTCCCCGTCGGGTGTGTCGGGCGCACCGCCGGTTGATGTCTCCGCGCTAGGTGTTGACTGCGACTTGCTCGGCGGCTCGATCAGCATCATGCATGAAGACACGGGCCTGTACGGTAACTTCGCTGCCGGTATGACCCAAGACGAAAACGCATCGGTTTTGTTTAACAACACCGGCGACGACGAGAGCAGCTTCTACGCCTTTGAAGCCGGCATCGAGAGGAAGTTCATGCCTCTCGGCAAGACGACAATTTTCGGCCAGTATTATACGGCCGATCAAGGTTCGCTGAACCGCACACTCGGTTCAACTGCTGGGTCTGGCGATGGAATCTCGGCCGCCCAAGCTTCAGCAGGTATTCTTAGCTCTGAACTCGATGTCTATGGTGGCGGTGTCGTTCAGGAACTCAGCGCCGCGTCGATGCTCCTCTATGTCTACTATCGCCATGTCGAGGCTGACTTCGATCTGGTGACCACGGGCGGCGGAGTGGCTGTTCCTTCGCCGGGCTACGATGATCTCGATCTTGTCGTCGCCGGTGGCATCATCCGGTTCTAGTATTTGCAGGATCTTTCCGGGAAAGGGGTCGCCATTTGGCGGCCCCTTTTTCTTTGTGGAGAGCCGCGCTTCGGGGTTGACGGGCGAAAATGTTGCTTGACAGCCACATGACAGAGAAACAACACCTGGCGAACATTCATTCACAAGGGCTTAAGGACGTTCGCCGCATCCTTGTTTTTGACCAGAGCGGACGTCATTGTCGATCCTAAGGAATCGTCCGGAGCGGGGTTTCGACGGACCATGAAATGTGTTCATATTTGCTTGTCGGCGGTGCTGTTGGGCGCAGCGCTGCCGGCTCTGGCTTTCCAGGAACAGACTGTTGGCGGTGCTCCGGCGGCGCAAACAGAGGCTCCGGCTGCTTCGGCGCAGCCCGGAACCGGCGTTGCGCCTGCCGAAATGCAGCTCAGTCCGGAGGAGGCGCAGAAGCCGGCCGAGGGTACTGAGGTGCGCATTCCGGGCTTGGGCAAGCTTGGCGTTTTGCCGAAAATGGATTTCGGATTGGAATTGCTGTACGGCGCGAATGACGCGCGTTCGGCGGCGCCTACTCCGCAGGACCCGGCAGACGACGATCTGCAGATACGCGGTACTGTGAAGCATAACTTCTAGGATGATCTGCATAACGTCGGTGAACGATCTACAGCGGGGGCCCTAGGGCTCCCGTTTTCGTTTCTGTCTGCAAGGCTCTTTGCTGAGCAGGTATCTCGTCGGAAAAACTTCGGCAATTACTGAAGGCTCGCGTAAATCCCAACCACGGCAAGAATAATTGCGGCGCAGACGGTGATGGTTGCCAACCATTTCTCACACGCCATTTTTTGAGCCGATGGGCGTTCCGGTGGACTCCAGTCCATTCGCGATAACATTGTTCAGCTCCGACCGTCAGGCCCCGCGAGCGATGGACAGAGATTGTCCGCAACCACGCAGCGTCATTTCATCCGGTCGTCCAACCACCCGCAGTGAGTTTGGTTTCGGACGACTTTAGACCTGGATCGGTGACCTCTGACGGAACCATCGGCCGTGGTGGTGCATTCGTCAGGCACATTCACCCTGAAGGTATTCGTTGAGAGGTCTTTGATGTTGCGTGTTTCACCGTCGCGAGCGAAGGCGCTGGGTGCCTTTGCGACTACTTTACCCGTGCTGGTACTGCCGGCGGTCGCGGTCGCGCAGGGCGCCACGTCCCCCGCTCCGCAATCGGATTCAATCGGCGTTTTGATGATGTTCACGCTTGGCGCCGCGTTGGCGATTGGCGTGCTGCTGCTGGTTTCATTTCTTCGCAAGCGTTCAAACCGCGATGCCATGAGGAGGCTGAACAATGAATGATCTACCAATTGGGCGCCCGATCCCAGGTGGTTCGTCGGGCAATTCCGAAATCGGAGCGGCCGGTTCCGGGCGGCTGGACCCGCGCTCCGTGAATGAGCGCTCAGGGATGGGTCGATCCCAGACCACGGGGCCGGATACGGCTTCTGGATATGTTGGCCAGCGTGGCAGCAGGCGCTCGCCGCCAACCGGGTTTGGCTCGATTATCGGCTTTTTCGTTGGTTTGATGGTCGTGTTTATTTTTGCGGCCGCCATTGCGCAATATGCAGTGCGTGGCGATCGGCAGCAGACGGGCACGGCTCCTCCCGCGCCGCCGGTCACGCAGGAGCAAGTGCCAGCACAGCCATCGCCGCCTGCAGACGGCAATCCTGGCGGCAGCACCACGCGAGATGCGGTCACGCCTTAAATGCAAATCCAGAGCCCCGCGATGCCCAGCATTGCGGGGCTTGTCATAAGCGTCTCGTTCGCTTGATTGCCGTTGCGTTGGTGTCAGCTTGGCTTTTCTCGCAACCATGCGCTGATCGCGTCGATGGTGCAAACGACATGCCATTGCGGATGTTCTTCGCTCCAACTGACAACGCGCGGCTAGGCATGATAGGGAATCGTTAGACACGTTGTCAGGATCAAACGCATCATGATGAAACTCTCCGCTCGACCTCGCTGATGCAAAGCGAAACCGACTGCTCAGTTCCAGTAACTATTTCATGCGCTCGCAGGGCGAGCCATGTGCGCACTTCAGATGGCGAGCAAAACTGGGCGGTTGTTTTGCCAAAATATTCGCCAGCAACCTTGAGAGCTACGCCACCCGCGGCTTCAACAGCCAGCATCGCATCATGATCGGCGCAATCGTCACCGATGTATGTAACTTGGCGGCCCGCGTAGGGCAGGTGTTGCATCAATCGGCGCACCGCAGCCGCTTTCGAAATGCCGCTGGGGACGATTTCGAATACTCGGCGGCCTTCCTGAACACGGTACGTTCGGTTGGCGTCAGCAAACTGGGCGAGCACCACGCCGAGCGGCCGGGCCAACGATGGCGCGTCGCGATAATGGATTGCGGCGCTGTAGGGTTTCCATTCGAGAATGACGCCCGGAAACGGCCGGCAGAGGTTTTCGATTAGCGGTCGGAATTGCCCGATCGGGGGCGGCGAGGGACCCGCCCCCGTGCCCGCGACGCGAACCTCAGCGCCGTGACTGGCAATCGTCGCAAGCTTGAGGGGCGCCAACAACTGATCCGCATCCGCGAGCGCACGACCGGTTACAACGACCAAGCCGAGCGGATCGCCAACGAACAGACGCTGCAGATTGGCAATGAGCTTGGGGTCCACAACAACGCCGTCGGGTCGGGACGCAATATCGATGAGCGTTCCATCCAGATCGAGGAGCAGTAACTCAGGGGCTCGTTGGCAACGGGTGTGACCGACCATCGGTTACGCCGCCGGACTGGAAATGTAGCGCGTCCGCATGTCGGCGCCGGCGCGCTTGAGGTGTTCGAGAAAGTCGGTTGCCCATGTGGTCGTGTCGCGACGGGAAATAGTGGCATAGAGAGCAGCGTGGCGGCTTTGCCGTTCAGCGAGTGGCATAGCGAGGGCCTGGGCAAGTGCATCACCCAACTCCTCAACGCAATACGGGTTGACGAGAATGGCTTGTTGTAACTCTTCTGCGGCACCTGCGAACCGGGACAATATCAATACGCCAGGATCTGCTGCGTCCTGTGATGCAATGTACTCCTTGGCTGTGAGGTTCATACCGTCGCGAAGGGGTGTGACAAACCCCACGGCGGCCGAGCGATAGAGCGCGCGCAAGCGCTTGCGCGGAATGGAGCGGTGAATGTAGTGGACGGGCATCCAGTCAACGTCGCCGTATTCGCCGTTGATCGATCCGGATATGCCCTCCAATTCCTGCCGAATGTCCGCATAGACTTCGACGCTATCGCGCGTTGGCGCCGCGATTTGGGTCAACACGGTTTGCCTGCGAAAATGCGGGTACGCTCGCAAAAGATGTGCAAAACCGCGAAACTTCTGCGGTAGCCCTTTGGTGTAGTCGAGGCGATCAACGCCAAGAACGCGCTTAATTGTGGTGTTGCGCGGCTGGTGGCCTGCCATGGCGAACGTTTGACTGTCGACGCTGATAGGGAAGCTTCCGACGTGGAACGCCTCTCCTGCGATTGATAGTCGGCCGCTGGGCAGAAGCTCTGCGCCAGTGGCCGCGCGCAGGCATGCGAGCATATTGCCGACGTCGTTGGTCGTCTGACACCCTACGAGATCGTACGCGGCCAGCGAAGATGCCAGCTCGCGGAACTCCGGAATTGCTAGAAATGCTTCGGGGGGCGGCATCGGAATATGAAGAAAGAAACCAATCTGATTTTCGATGCCTTGCGCGCGCAGCAGCCGCCCGAGGATCATGAAATGGTAGTCGTGAACCCAGATCTGATCCCCGGGTCGTACGAGGCTGGCAATGACTACTGCAAGTCTGATGTTGTAAGCGGCGTATGAACCGTAAAAGTTCCGGTCAAACCGCGCCAAGTCGAGCCGATTGTGAAAGACAGGCCAGAGCACGGAATTCGCGTATCCAAGATAAGCTCCTTCATGCTCTTCAGCCGTCATGTCGAGTGTCACCGCAGAAAAGCGGCCGTGATGAATATCGAATTCTGATCTGTCGGAGATGTTTCCCGACCAGCCAATCCACAAGCCGGCGCGCTGACATAGAAGTTCGCGTACCGCGACGGCAAGTCCGCCACTCGTCTCCGTGGCGTCCGGCAGTGCGACACGATTGGAAACGCAGATCAGGCGCGACACAGCATTGATTCCTTTGGTCGATCACTCAGCACAACGCACGTGCGGCATGAGCGTTCCTTGGAGCCCGGCTTTGCTGGGAAATCCCTAGCGCGGCAACGCCTCAGTGGTGAAAATCAGCGGCGCCATTCACTGTTGACCGCACCGGAGGTCAAAGCCTCGCCAAGATTGTCTTGCTTGCGGATAGTAATTCCGGCCTGGGTGCCGTGGAAGCCATCGTGAGAGGGCGAAAGACCCCCATCGTTCCAGAACACGTCAAGGGCGTCATTAGTCAGAGGCTGTTCTTTAACTGCTGATGTTTCGAGTTTTTTTCGAAACCGAACGTCCTGCGTCGCGTTCTTCCACCTTATGAGACTATTGGAGGCGCTGCCTGATGATGCACGATTCCCGACAGGACAAAGAAAAAGTGGCAGCGCGCCAAGGGACGAAGGAGAAAATGAATTTTCGCGTTTTAGCGACGTCTTTGTTTCTCATCGCGCTCATATTTACAGGACTTTATTTCTTTTTCCTCGCCTCGCCGTCCGGCGAAAACAGCAGCGTGGAAACACCCGCTGGTGCAGGCACATCACAGCCACGCTCAACGGCCGCGATAGCGCCATAGTGTGTCGTTTGTAAGCTGCCATACCTGCCAATCTCGCGGCGATTTCACAGCGCGTGCTATTGGTCATCGCCGCCGCTCGCCGGTCTGGCGATCGGCGCTCGATTCAGGCTGCCGCGACCGCCTTCCTGTCCGCCCTTGCGACCGGCCTCGGCCGCAAGTTCACGATCTTTGGAAAAGCTACGATCTTCAGCCGCGACGCTCTGTCCGCCTTTGCGCCCAGCCTGCACGGCCAGGTCGTGATTGAGAGAAAAGCTGCGCTTTTCGGCTGGTACGCTCTCGCCACCTTTGCGCGCTATTTCACGCTGCTTGGTCTCGTCCATTCCGGCAAAGCCCCGCCCGGAAGACCCCGAGCGCTGGTTCTTGTCAGCCATTTCACATCTCCCGCGTTCTTATTTTGCATATGATCCCTGAATTGGATTTCGTGCGATTGAACCGGTTGATGCACGGGTTGGTTCCCCGCTGTCTGGCAATGAGAATCGGCGCAGATCTGACCCGTGTCATGCACGCACTGGAGGTTGGTCAAATCATCGAGCGGTGGTTTGCGTTGGTTGCGCGGTGACGCGCCAGACGGCATTACCGACATCATCGGTGACAAGAAGCGCGGCTGACTTATCGAATGCGACGCTAACGGGGCGGCCGAGGGCGTCACCATTCGGGCTGAGAAATCCTGTCAAGACGTCGCGCATTTCGCCGTTCGGCTTTCCGTTTTCAAACGGGACGAAAACAACCTTGTAGCCTGAGGGCGGATTGCGGTTCCAGGAACCGTGCTGGGCGATGAAGGCTCCGTTGCTAAATTCTCGCGGCCAGCTGCCTTGCGCCTGGTTGAAGGCGAGACCCAAAGAGGCCGTGTGTGCGCCGAGAGCATAATCCGGGGTTACAGCCTTGGCGATTAGATCGGCCCGCTGTGGCGAAACACGTTCATCGACGTGACTTCCAAAATAACTGTAAGGCCAGCCGTAGAATGCGCCCTGTTTTACCTCCGTCAAATAGTCGGGGACGAGATCGGAGCCGATTTCGTCGCGTTCATTGACCACCGTCCAAAGCGCTTTCGTGGTCGGCTCCCACGCCATTCCAACCGGGTTGCGCAAGCCGGTGGCGAACGGCTGATACGTCTTGGCGGCGATATCGACGGAGAGTATTGCAGCGCGATCCTGCTCCATGTTCAAGCCGTTTTCTCCAACGTTGCTGTTCGAGCCGACACCTACGTAGAGTGTGCGGCCGTCAGCGCTGGCGATCAGGCTCTTGGTCCAATGGTGATTGAGCGGACCGCCGGGGAGGTCAACGATCTTCTCCGGCTTTGCGGTTATCTTGTCGGCCCCTTCGACATAGGGAAAGGCAACAATGCTGTCGGCGTTCGCCACGTAAAGCGTCGTGCCGACAAGCGCCAATCCGAAGGGCGAGAATAGGCCTTCAATATAGTTGGTTTTGATGTCCGCGGCGCCATCGCCATTCGTGTCGCGTAAGAGGACGACACGATTTGGGCTTTCCACGCCGGCGCCCGCACGCCACATCACGAACTGCATCACAAGACCTTTAAGGCCGGTGCTCTGTACTTTCGGCGGCGCATTGCTCTCGGCCACGAGAACGTCACCGTTAGGCAAGATCAGGATTGATCGCGGATGATTGAGATCGCGGGCAAATGCGGTAGCGGTTAATCCGTTGGCGGGTGACGGGCCCTTATCCGACGGCCAGCCTCTGGCCGGTGCAATATTTACCGTCGGGATGAGGCCTTCAACGGGTTTTGCAATCGCCGGATTTTTTCCAGTATCCGCCCCTTTTGGCAATATGCTTTCTTCCCCGCAGCCGGTTAGCGATAGCGCAACGATACCGACACATAAGTTCAGCTTTGTTCGATCCGACATAATGAAGCTCGCTTGTCTGTGGTCGATGAAAAGGACTTAAAGGCGGACTTCGCCGTGGTCGCCAAGGTCGGGCTGTTTGCCCGTCACGTTCGCGACCAACATCTGCACGACGGCCGAGATCGAATTGTCTCCGTCCCAGTATTCGCCGATGAGCGGTTGCAGCACGAGCGCGCAAATGTCCGGTTGCGACGGACCTTGCGGCCAGAACGCTTGGGCTCCCGGATTCCACAAGTCTTCGATCAGCCGGCGATCTTTTGAAATGGTGGCTCGCACTGAGATCGAGACATAGCGCTTTCCATCGGCAAAGGTCAGCAGGGCCGTTGGATCGTGTTCGATTGCCCTGACACCCTCGGTCGCTTGTTCAGCGAGAACATAAATTACGCCGTCATTCCTGCGCACCAACGGCGTCATCGGACGACCACTCAACCGCCCGTCCTGCCCCCGCGTTACCAGGATTGTGGCGTGAAACTTTTCGACTAGGTTCCACAACTTATCGCGTGCAACGTTTACATCCCGATCTTCGGCCAATTTTCATATCCTTTGCTCTACCTGCGCTGATTACTGCAGAGCGGCAACGCGAACCTGATCGTGCGGTTCCCAGGTGATTGTCGGGTTCGCCAATGAGCGGGTACGCACCATGTTGAACCAACGGATGATGAGCTGGTTCAATCCACTTTCAACAACAGAGGAATTGAAAGTGCGGATGAGAGTGACTGCGTCTGTAGGCGATGCACCGGTGTGCAACGCTGTGGCCGTGGCCGCGGTCCCGGACGAATTGGAACGCAACGGCCGTTTCGCCGTTGAACACCCACCGAACGTGAGTGCATCAGGCGGCCGAGCAGCGGGCGTCGCTTAAGTTCGAGTGATTTGCTGTAAAACATGAGAAGGAGAGTGGGCATGGCTACGGGCAATTATGGCAGTACGTCCAGCGATATGAGCGAGCGCGCATCGCAGTTCGGCGACGCCGCCGGACGGCAGATGGACCAAGCTTTCGACAGCGCAGAGACATTAGCCCGCAATGCCGCGGTGCGGGGGCGGCAGGCGCTGACGGCAGTTGATCGCACGATGCGCGATCAACCGATGCTGACACTCGCAGCTGTTGCCGCGGCTGGTCTTCTCATCGGAGCGTTGTGGAAAATGGACCGGCGGCGCTGGTAGTTTAAATTGGAAGGCGGCGATGCGAATGCATCGCCGCCTTCGCGTCAATGAGAGGAAGCACCGGCGGCCCCTATGCCGGTCTCAGACCGGACATACTGGGCATCGAAGGCTGCGCGTTCGGCATCCGCGGTTGGCGAGCGGTCGGTGATTGAAAAGATCCAAATGGCAAAGAATGCCAGGCTCATGGAGAAGAGCGCGGGATTGTCGTAGGGAAAGAGTGCGGAGCCCGGCGGGTGACCGAGTGTTTTTTCCCATACCGATGGGCTTAGTACAACCAAGGTTGTGGCGCTGAGCAGGCCGAGAAATCCACCGATGGTTGCGCCGCGCGTCGTGGTGCCTTGCCAAAAGATGCTCATGGCGAGAACCGGGAAATTACAGCTGGCGGCAATGGCGAAGGCCAATCCGACCATGAAAGCGACGTTCTGATTTTCAAAAATGTAGCCGAGAAAGATTGCCAGAACTCCGATGGCACAAGCAGCGATTTTGGAAATGCGTATCTCTTGGAATTCATTCGCCCGGCCACGCGCAATGATCGATGCGTAGATGTCGTGACTAACGGCGGTGGCACCGGCCAATGTCAGGCCTGCGACGACGGCGAGGATGGTCGCGAAGGCAACGGCAGAGATGAAGCCTAAGAAAAGAGAGCCGCCGAGTGCGTTCGACAGATGTACGGCTGACATGTTGCCCGACCCGATCATGTCCGATGGTGCATAGCTCCCGCCGGGAGCGGGGACCGCACCCAGCTTGAAGTAGTCGGGATCTTGCAACAGCAGGGTTATGGCGCCAAAGCCAATGATGAAAGTCAGGATATAAAAGTAGCCGATAAAGCCTGTGGCATAGAATACGGATTTGCGGGCCGCCTTGGCGTCGGCGACGGTGAAAAAGCGCATCAGGATATGGGGCAGGCCGGCGGTGCCGAACATCAGCGCCAATCCGAGTGAGATCGTCGAAATAGGATCTTTGACGAGGGAGCCCGGTTGCATGATTGCCAAGCCATCGGGGTGGATTTCAGTCGCCCGCTTGAACATCGCCTCGGGTGAGAAGTTGAAATTGGCGAGGACGAGCAGGGCCATGACGCTGGCGCCGCCGAGGAGCAGACACGCCTTGATGATTTGCACCCAGGTCGTCGCCACCATGCCGCCGAAGGCCACGTAGACGATCATCAAGATACCGACAACGATCACGGCGTAGAGATACTCGAGACCGAAAAGCGTCTGGATGAGTTTGCCGGCGCCGACCATTTGCGCGATGAGATAGAAAGCCACCACCACCAGCGTGCCGACAGCAGACAGGATGCGAATCGGCGTCGGTTGTAAGCGGAAGGCAGCCACATCGGCAAAAGTGAATTTGCCCAGATTACGTAAGCGTTCGGCGATCAGGAACAGAACGATCGGCCATCCGACGAGCCATCCAACCGAATAGATGAGGCCGTCAAAACCGTTGGCGAAGACGAGACCAGATATGCCCAGGAACGATGCGGCCGACATATAATCGCCGGCGATCGCCAGTCCATTCTGAAAGCCGGTGATGCCGCCTCCGGCCGCGTAAAAATCGGAGGTCGACTTCGTGCGTCCGGCGGCCCATTTCGTAATGCCGAGGGTTGCCACGACGAAGAGAAGAAACATCGCAATGGCGGCGTAGTTCAGCGTCGATTTACCGGCCACCTGGATGCTGTCGGCGAAGGCCGATGTTGTACTGACGGCGACGATGGCCGTGGTCAAAACGGTGATCGCGACGTGCGGGGACCTCATTTCGCTAGCCCTTCGACAATCTTGCGGGTCAGTTCGTCGAAGGTGGTGTTGGCGCGGGCGACATAGATCCCGGTGAGCGTGAACGCGGCGATGATGACGCCGAGACCTAAAACGATGCCGACCGTGGTGACGCCGCCTGCCACCGAAAGGGCTGTGACGCTTTTGAAGTAGGCGATCGTCAGGATGAAGCCGAAATAGACTGTGACCATCAGCGCCGTCAGGAGCCAGGCGAAGCGCGATCGGCGCCGAACGAGTTCATGAAAATTGGGATCGGCATGGACGCGGCGTACGACGTCGCTCTGGTCGAGCGTCATGTCTACTTCCCCTCTTTTTCTGGCCTTGCGACTCCCCTGTCGGGGAGCCGGCGCAATGTTTACCTGCTGGCGGCGTTGCCGATCACAGCACCTGCTCGCGCCGTTTCAGGTTTTGAAAGACCCTAGCTGGCTCGATGGCGGCTGCCAATTGCTTGGACGGTCGCGACGCCGCCATCGGAGATGTGGGGAGAGCAAGCCACTTTATTTTAGCGGCAGGCCGTCAAAATGGGATTTCGTCATCGAGAACAGAGCGGCGCTTTTCACCAGATGGGGTGACTGGCGGTAGTCCTTTAGAGGTTAGCATTGGATTGAGAACCTCGATGAGAGCCTTGAAGTCGCTCAAGGCCGGTTGAGCCTGGATGCTATCACGCAGCTTTTCCCAGACCTCTCTCTGTTCCGGCAATTGAAGCAAACTGGCGTAACCGAAATATAGAAAGTGCGACCTGCGAGCCTGTCGAAACAAGTTTGATCAAGTTGTCGATTAAGAGCTCTCTAGTTCTACGGTTGGTGGCTATGGTGTCGAACACCTTTTGCGCTACTTCGCCGATCTTTCGGCTTTGCGTGTTGTACGACTGAAATTTCTCAATGAACCCGTACGGCTGCGCACCCTTGTTGAGCGGGACAATGAGAACATCTCGGCAAACTGCGAATCCGACCTCCTGATCGGTCCACTTACTCGCGTTGAAGTCGCTTGATAGAATGACAAGCATTGCGTCCATCGAGTTAAGACATCTTAGAATCTCGTCACGCCATTCGTCGCTCGGGTCAATATCTTCGTGAGCCACGAAGCAGGATATGCCAAACCTTTGCAGTGAGAATTTTAGGTTTGCCGCCGACACCTTTTCGGTGTGCACGTGACTGATGAATACGCGGAAATGATCCGCAGACCAGTACTTGCTTTCCCCTAGCTGAGCGATGCTTGACGAAGTGAGATTCAGCTCCAACCCAAATTGTTCGGCTATGTCGAGCAACTTGGCGTTTTGGCAATGGTCAACGAAGCTTCGAATAACCTGGCGTTTCGATCCGCCTATTGGGTTACCGAAGTCGTCTGTCTCCGGCGGGACGTCCATAGCATCGAAGAACACTCTTATATCTTCGAAGCCCATCGCGGCTTCCATCGTAGCAACGATGGCTTGGATCGCTCGCACCCGGTCTATGGCCCGCACGCTTGCCCCCTCCGTCTCGCTGACCAGTTGAGGCAAACCGTCGTCGAGCAGCAAGCGCTTAGGACGCTTGTCCACCGGCTTCACACCCCGCTCTTAGCAAAAACCTGGGTATAACACTGAGGCTCTAGAGCCCATGGGCTTCGTCAGGAAACGGAAGCAAAAAATCCAAAAAAAGTTGGGGTTTTGTGGACTTCCATGGATGGTAACGGACGGGGTCATGGCGGAGGGAGTGGGATTCGAACCCACGGTGAGCTTGCACCCACGCCGGTTTTCAAGACCGGTGCCTTAAACCACTCGACCATCCCTCCGGTGCGCCCCCTATACGCGGGGGCGTGCGCGGCCTCAAGGGCTCGCGGCGGTCTGCCGCCGGTCAATTCGGGCCCAAGTTTACCCGATCCTAAGCACATTTCGCCACGATCCGGTCCCGGGCGGGCCGCGCTTGTCGTCGAGACTAGCCCGTGTTCGGCTGTTGGCTGATCGGCTGCCGGTTATTGGGTGTGTGTTGTGCGTAACGAATTCGCGATCCGTCCGCCGGCAAATGTCGTTCGCACCGGTCTGGTGCTCGTCCTGGCAATCGTCGTGGCGGGCGGCTGTTCGTCGGGAGGACCGGACCCGAAGTTAGGGGTGAGCGCAAGCCCGCGTGTCTATGGCGCGAATGATCGGATCCCCAAAGGCGGTGGCTTCTACAAGGTAGGCCGCCCTTACTCGGTGGGTGGGCGTTGGTACACCCCGCGCGATCAGCCCGGCCTCGACGAGGTCGGCATTGCGTCCTGGTACGGCGACGATTTTCACGGTCGCAAAACGGCGAACGGCGAAATCTACGACATGAACCGGATGTCGGCCGCGCATCCGACGCTGCCGCTGCCGACTTATGCCTATGTGACCAATCTGGACAACGGGCGCACGGTGCTCGTGCGCGTCAACGATCGTGGACCCTACGTGGGCAATCGGGTTATCGACCTGTCGCGGGCGGCGGCCCAAGCGCTTGGAACCAAAGGCCAGGGTTTGGGCCGCGTGCGCGTGCGCCATGCCGGACGGGCGCCGATGAGCGGCGACGATACGCGGGAACGGCAATTTCTTGCACAACGGCCATCGATGGACGGCAGAGTTGCAAATCGTGCCGCGACGCCCTGGGCAGCGCAGGTGCCACGGTCGCAAGGGAATTGGGTGATGGATCACCGGCGGTCGAGCCTGGGCGGCGATATTCGCTGAGCGCAAGTCCGCGCGCGGGGTTGACCCGACCTTCTCGCGCTCGCATAAAGTCGCACTTCTGATGTGCTGACAAAAGCGCCTCAACGACCGCCGAGGAGACGTCCCTGTGGTTCTACCGGCAGCGCGATCGAGTTTTCGGCTTCTCTGTTTGGCAATATTCGCCGTCTCGCTGGTGGCTGCGGGGGGACCTGCGTGGCTGTGTGGCGGCGGACCCGCGTTGGCGCAGGCGTCGGGCGAGTTCACGACGCGGGCCAAGCGTGCGATTCTGATGGACGCCGAAACGGGAGCGGTACTGTTCCAGTTCAATGCCGATGAACTGGCGCCACCGGCGAGCATGAGCAAACTCATGACGCTGGAAGTCCTGTTCCAGGCCATGAAGCAGGGCAAAGTGAAGCCCGAAGACGAATTTCTGATGAGTGAATACGCGTGGCGGACGGGCGGAGCTCCGTCGGGCACGTCGGCGATGTTCGTTCCCATCAACACGCGGGCGCGGGTCGATGAACTCGTGCAGGGCATTATCGTGCAGTCGGGCAATGACGCGGCGATCGCGGTCGCCGAAGCGTTGGGCGGGACGGAAGAGGGCTTCGCCAAGCTCATGGAGCAAGAGGCGCGGCGGATCGGGCTCAAGAAATCAACGTTCCGCAATTCCACCGGACTTTATCATCCCGAGCATCTGATGACGGCGCGGGAACTGGCGTTGCTGGCTCAGCACATCATCCGCGAGTACCCGGAAGAGTATAAGATCTTCGCCCAGCGCGAATTCGATTATCGCAAACACAAGTTCTACAATCGAAATCCGCTGCTCAGTGCCGAGGGATTGGGCGTCGACGGGCTCAAGACGGGGCACACGAAGGAGGCCGGTTACGGTATTGTCGTATCGGCGGTTGCCAACGGGCGGCGTCTGATCGGGGTCGTCATGGGGATGGCTGACGAGAAGGAGCGACGCGAGGAGGCGCGGCGGCTGCTGGAATGGGGACAACGCAGCTTCGCCAAGTTCACGCTGTTTGATGCGAACGAGGAGGTCGGCAGCGCGCGCGTTTGGGGTGGAACGCAGTTTTATGTGCCGCTGGCCGCGAAGGGAAACGGGCCGCTGAGCGTCGTGCTGCCGCGTTTTCCGGCGAACCAGAAGCTGCGCGCGGAACTTGTTTATGATGGGCCGCTGAAGCCGCCGGTCAAAAAGGGCGATCAAGTCGCGCGGCTCAGGGTGACGAGTTCGTCCAACGCCACAACGGAGGTGCCGCTGGTGGCCGCTGAGGATGTGGAGGCGGCGACCGTGTGGCGGCAAGGCCTGGACAGTCTGGTTTTTCTGGCGTTGCGCTGGGTCAACCTTTAAAAAAAGGCTTGATGGACCGTGACAAGGGTCCGGGGCCGGGTAAGCCCGACTGAAAGAGTTCATGACGGCCGGTTGGTTCATTACTTTCGAGGGCGGCGAGGGATCGGGAAAGTCGACCCAAGCCAAGCGTCTCGCCGAGCGGCTGATGGCGCAAAGCCGGGCCGTGACGCTGACACGCGAACCGGGCGGATCGCCCTTCGCTGAACGACTGCGGTTGCTGATCCTCGATCCGGGTCTGGAAAAACATGCGCCCCTTGCCGAAGCGTTGCTGTTTG
Organism: Hyphomicrobium sp.; assembly: GCA_022844105.1. Classification (GTDB taxonomy): domain Bacteria; phylum Pseudomonadota; class Alphaproteobacteria; order Rhizobiales; family Hyphomicrobiaceae; genus JAGVSR01. The sequence goes on from JALHMJ010000001.1 coordinate 396,258, forward strand.
CTTCGGCTCGGGCGGATCACCTCGAGCAGGTCATTCGTCCGGCGCTAGGGGAAGGGCGGATCGTCATTTGCGACCGGTTTTCGGATTCGACGCGGATCTATCAAGGCTTTGCCGGGCACGTGGAACCGCGGCTGCTCGAAGCGCTCGAACTTATCGTCGTGCAGAACACGAAGCCGGATTTGACGATCGTGGTTGATATTCCAGCCGAGATCGGATTGGCGCGCGCGGCGCTGCGCCTCAGCGTTCCGACGGCAGTGACGCCACCGAGCGAGAAAGTGCCCAAGCAGCCGCGGGGTCTGCTGGCTGACCGTTTCGAGGCGCGCGACCTTGGCTTTCATAAGCGGCTGCGTGAAGGTTTTCTGGAGATCGCCCGGCTGGAGCCGCAGCGGTGCGTCATTGTTGATGGCCAGAAATCGGCCGACGAGGTGGCGCACGAGGTGTGGACGGCGGTGACGACGCGCCTCCTCACCGAGGCATCCTGAGTCATGGCCCGCTCGCCAGCGCTATCGGCCGAAATCGAACTGCTGCCCGAGCCGGACAAGCTCGATCGGTTTCCCTCGCCGCGCTCGACGGAGCGGCTTTACGGGCAGGCGGCGGCCGAACAGGGATTTCTCGATGCATTCCGGTCGGGCCGCATGCATCATGCCTGGATCGTGGCGGGGCCGACGGGTGTCGGCAAAGCAACACTGTGCTATCGGATTGCGCGGTTTTTACTCGCAGCCGAGAGCGAGCGCGACATGTTCGGCACTTCGCTCGACATTGATCCGGCGACGCGGGCGGCGCGGCTCGTCGGCAACCTGTCCCACCCCGAACTTCTGGTGCTGCGCCGTCCGTACAACTTTCAGACAAAGAAGCTGAAGAGCGAGATCACGGTCGACGAGGTTCGCCGCCTCAAGGGGTTCTTGAGTATGGGTGCGGGTGAGGGATGGCGCGTCGTCATCATCGATCCCATCGACGAACTGAATACCAACGCCGCCAACGCGCTGCTGAAGTCGCTTGAGGAGCCGCCGCGGCGGACCGTTTTTCTGCTTGTGGCCTCGGCACCGGATCGGCTGCTGCCGACGATCCGATCGCGGTGCCGGATGCTCGCGGCGGGATCGTTGAGCGATGACGATTTGCGCAAGGCGGTGGCGCAAGCGCTCAACGCTCTGGAGGATGCGGGCGCGGAAGCGGCTTTGCCATCGGGCGAAGAGTGGCAGACGTTGTCGCGTTTGGCCGAGGGCAGTGTGCGTCGCCTGCTGATGCTGCAGACGGGCAAAGGCCTCGACCTTTACGGTAAGATTGCCAAGCTCATCGCCGGATTGCCGCGTCTCGACTGGGTCTTGGTGCACCAGATCGGGGATGAATTGGCGTCGCCGGCGGCCGAGGCGAAATATGAGTTGTTTTTCGATCTGCTGCTTGGCGTGCTGGCCCGGCTCATACGGGCCGGTGCGACGGGCGAGGGCGAGCGCGGCGACGTCGAATTGGCCGCCCGGCTGATCCCGGAGGAGCGGCTTGCAGCCTGGGCGCAACTGTGGGAAACCACGGTCGCCGAGAAGGCCAGCACGGAGATCTACAACCTGGATCGCAAATCTCTGATCCTGTTGACGTTCCAAAGGATCGTGCAGGCCACACGCGGCGCCGCTCCGGCGTGACCGTTGGCGGTTGTCTGCAACCGCAGCCCCTCTCATCCCCGGCGCGCGAGGCCATGAGCAAACGCTTCTACATCACGACGGCGATCTCCTATCCCAACGGCGTGCCGCATGTCGGGCATGCCTACGAGGCCATTGCGACGGATGCGATCGCACGGTTCGAGCGGCTTGACGGCCGGGACGTGTTCTTTCTCACAGGCACCGACGAGCATGGGCTGAAGATGAAGCAGACGGCGGCAAAGGAGGGCACGAGCCCGCGTCAACTTGCTGATCGCAACTCCGCCCGCTTCATCGAGATGGCGGCCATACTGGGACTGTCGAACGACGATTTTATCCGCACGACCGAGGCGCGGCATTACGAGGCCTGCGCGGACCTGTGGCGGCGGATGGAAAAAGCCGGCGACATTTTCCAGAAGGCGTACGGCGGCTGGTATTCGGTTCGTGACGAGCTTTATTACAAGGAAAGCGAGACGGAGGTCCGCGACGGGGAGCGGGTGGCGGTCGCGACCGGTACGCCTGTCGAATGGACGGAGGAGGAGACGTATTTCTTCCGGCTCTCGGCCTATCAGGAGCGGCTGCTGGCGTTCTACGAAGCAAACCCTGATTTCATTCTACCGGCGGAGCGGCGCAACGAGGTGGTGAGCTTCGTGCGGATGGGACTTGAGGATCTGTCGATCTCGCGCTCCACGCTCGACTGGGGAATTCCGGTTCCCGACGCGCCGGGACATGTCATGTATGTCTGGGTCGACGCGTTGACCAACTATGTCACGGCCACGGGGCTACTCAACGCCGGCGACAATCCACGTAAAGCCTATTGGCCGGCCGACGTGCACGTCATCGGCAAGGACATTGTGCGGTTTCATGCCGTCTATTGGCCGGCGTTCCTGATGAGTGCAGGCTTGCCGCTGCCAAAGCGCGTCTTTTCGCATGGGTTCGTGTTGAACAAGGGCGAGAAGATGTCGAAGTCGGTCGGCAATGTCGTCGATCCGTTCGACCTCGTCGGCGCCTACGGGCGCGATCAGGTGCGTTATTTCTTTTTGCGCGAAGTGATTTTCGGGCAGGACGGAAACTATTCAGCCGAAGCCATTGTCAACCGTATCAACGCGGATCTCGCCAACGGACTGGGCAATCTCGCGCAACGCTGTCTGTCGATGATCTGGAAGGGTTTCGGTGGTGTGGTGCCGACGCCGCAAGCCTTCACGGACGCCGATGCCGCGCTCCTTGCCAAGGCCGATGCGCTGTACGCCGTTTGCCGCGAGGCCATGGACCGACAAGCGATCAAGTCTTGGCTCGATGCCGCTTGGGACGTCGTCGGCGAGGGGGATCGATATTTCGCGAGCGAGAAGCCGTTCGACAAGTCTTTGACGAACGAGCGCAAGGGGACAATCCTTTACGTGACAGCCGAGGTGGTCCGCCAACTCGCTGTTCTCGTGCAGCCGGCTATGCCGGCCGCCGCCGATAAACTTCTCAATCAGCTCGGTCAGACGGAGACTGCGGCGCGGCAGTTTGCAGCGCTGGGTCCTAGGGGCCGCTTGCAGCCGGGCCTTCAGTTGCCCGAACCGCAAGGCGTGTTTCCACGCTACGTCGATCCCGAGGCCGAGGCAAAGAAGAGCGGGTCGTCGTCGGCTGACGTGCAGGAGGCGGCACGGCTTGCCAAGAGGGCGCAGAAAGAGGCCAACCGCCAGAAATCGCAGGGCGGGAACGGCGCCTGACATGCTGCTCGTCGATCACCATTGCCATATCGACCGACCCGAGTTCGCTGATGATCTCGATGGCGTCGTCGCGCGGGCTCATGCGGCCGGCGTCGGTATTATGGTCAACATCTCGACGCGGGTCGGAAAGTTCGATCATTTGATTTCGGTCGTGGAGCGCTTCGACACGGTGTACGGCACGGTCGGAACGCACCCGCACTACGCGCACGAGGAATTGGACGTCACCGCGCTCGATCTGGCGCACTACGCGGAACATCCCAAGATTGTCGGGATCGGCGAGGCCGGGCTTGATTATTTCTACAAGCACTCGACGCCCGAGGCGCAGGCGCAAGGATTTCGCACGCATATCGCTGCGGCGCGGCTGACCGGGCTGCCGCTTGAAATTCATACCCGCGATGCGGATGCCGATACGATCCGCATTCTGGAAGAGGAACAGGCAAAGGGCGCTTTTTTAGCGGTTCTGCATTGCTTCACCGGCGGACTGGAGCTGGCGCGGCGCGCGGTTGAACTGGGGCTTTACGTATCGTTCTCCGGTGTCGTGAGCTTTAAGAAAAATGACGCTTTGCGCGCGATCGCCAACGCGGTTCCGCTTGACCGTGTTCTGATTGAAACCGATGCGCCCTACCTCGCGCCCGAACCGTATCGGGGAAAGCAGAACGAACCGTCGTATGTCGTGCACACGGCGCGGGCTCTGGCCGACGCGCGCGGCATGGCTTTTGAAGATTTTGCCCACGCCACGACCGACAATTTCTTCAAGCTGTATCAAAAAGTTCCGCGCCCTCGGGCGGCCGCATGACGATCCGCCTCACGATCCTTGGCTGCGGCTCGTCTGGCGGTGTGCCGAGGCTTGGGCCGAATTGGGGCGCGTGCGATGCGGCCAATTCGAAAAACCGGCGCAGGCGGTGTTCGGTGCTCGTGGAAAAGATCGTTGGCGGCGGTTTTGTCAACGTGCTGGTCGATACGCCGCCCGATATGCGCGAGCAGTTGATCGACGCGCGGGTCACGCATCTGGATGGCGTCCTATTCACCCACGACCATGCCGATCACACGCATGGCATCGACGATCTGCGGATGGTGGCCTACGCCATGAAGTCGAAGGTGGTGTGCCACTTCGACGAGGCGACGCGCGACAGCCTGATGTCGAGATTTAACTACTGCTTCGAAACCAAGCCTGGATCGGGCTACCACTCGATCCTGAAGGCCGTCGACATACCGTCCGACGGCCGGATCCGCATCAACGGCGTCAACACCGCGTTCGACATTCTGGCAGTGCCGCAGGCGCATGGCGACATTGCCTCGCTCGGCTTCAGGTTCGGCGGATTGGCCTATTCACCCGACATCTCCGCGCTTCCGGAGGCGTCCGTTCCACTCTTGGAAAACCTCGACGTCTGGATTGTCGATGCCTTGCGTTACACGCCGCATCCAAACCACTTCAACGTGGCGCAGGCGCTGCAATGGATTGCGCGGCTGAAGCCGAAGCGGGCCATCCTCACGCATATGACGAGCGATCTTGACTATGCGACGCTGGCGGCTGAGTTGCCGGCGGGTGTGGAACCGGCCTACGACGGAATGGTCATCGAAGCACCCGGCTGATCAGCCGCTGGCCGCGAGGGAGCGGGCATCGCGCCAGTCCCGGTAGCGGACGACCTCACCGTGGATCGTGCTGTGCGGACTTGCGAGCTCTAAAAAGAGTGGGGCGACATCCTGCGGGGTTGGCAGCGTCGCTGGATCTTCGCCGGGGAAGGCCTTGGCCCGCATCGCTGTGCTGATCGCGCCGGGATTGACGATCGCAACGCGGATGGGTGTGTTGTCGCATTCCACCGCATACATCCGTCCCATGCATTCGACGGCCGCCTTGGAAATTGCATACGGACCCCAGTAGGCGTGCTGTCCATCGGCGGCGCCCGACGACACCAGAATGACGCGGCCGGCATCCGCGCGCTTCAACAACGGATCGAGCGTGCGAATGAGACGCCAGTTTGCGGTTAAATTGACATCAATGACGTGCTGCCAGGCATCCGCCGTGATGTGCGGTAGCGGCGACAAGGGGCCCAGCATCGCGGCATTGCCGACGAGAATATCAAGTTTGCCCCAACGCTCGAAAATCGTCGGGCCCAGCGCGTCAATCGTGTCGCCCTTGCGCAGATCGAGTGTCAGAAGCGTTGCAGGTTCGCCAACTTTCTGGATCTCGTCGTCGAGTTCTTCCAGAGCGCCCGTGGTCCGGCCAACGGCGATGACGTGGGCGCCGGCCTTGGCAAAACTGACGGCGACCGCACGGCCCAGACCGCGCGTGGCGCCGGTGACGAGGGCGAGGCGCCCTTTCAGGGGAGCAGGATTAGACGTCACGGATGGGGGCCTCAAGATTTGGCCGGCGGCGGTCCCGCGGCGTCAGTCAAAGTTTCAGACCACTTCGGCAAGGAGCGACAGTTGCCGGAAACCGGTGCCGTTCTGGTCGACGAGTTCGGTGGGATATTCGCCGGTGAAGCAGTGATCGGTGAACTGAGGCGCGCGCGGGTCGCGGGCGTCAAAGCCGACGGCGCGGTAGATGCCGTCAACCGACAGGAAGGCGAGGCTGTCGGCACCCATGAACTGGCGCATGGCTTCGATGTCCATATTCGCGGCCAGCAGGTCTTTCTTGCGCGGCGTGTCGATGCCGTAATAGTCGGGATGGGTGATGGGAGGCGAGGAGATGCGCATGTGCACCTCGCGTGCGCCCGCGTCGTACATGAGTTCCACGATTTTCTTGGATGTGGTGCCACGCACCACGCTGTCATCGATCAGGACGATGCTCTTGCCGCGGATGACGCCTGCGTTGGCGGAATGCTTCAGCTTGACGCCGAGGGCGCGGATGCGCTGCTCGGGTTCGATGAAGGTGCGGCCGACGTAGTGATTACGGATGATGCCCAGTTCGAAGGGAATGCCGGATTGCTGGGAGAAGCCAATGGCGGCGGGCACACCTGAGTCGGGAATGGGAACGATGACGTCGGCATTCGGTGCCGATTCGATGGCCAGCTGCACGCCCATCTGCTTGCGGATGTCGTAAACGGAACGGCCGCCGATGACGCTGTCGGGGCGGGAGAAGTAGATGTATTCGAAGATGCAGGGCCGGGCGGGCCGCCGAGGGAAGGGGCGATGGCTCTCGATCCCGTCTTTTGTCACGACGATGACTTCGCCGTTCTCCACTTCGCGCACGAACTGCGCGCCAACCATGTCGAGAGCACAGGTTTCTGAGGCAAGGATCGTTGCGCCATCGAGGCGGCCGAGCACTAGCGGGCGAATGCCGATCGGATCGCGTGCGGCGATCATCATGTCGTTCGTCAGCGCCACCAGGGCATAGGCGCCTTCGATCTGCCGGATTGCTTCGATGAAGCGGTCAACCATGCGCCGCTTCTTGGAGCGCGACAGCAAATGAAGAATGACCTCGGTGTCGGAGGTGGAGGGAAAGATCGCGCCGGAGGAAATTAACTCGCGGCGCAGCGTCAGCGCATTGGTCAGATTGCCGTTATGGCCGACGGCAAAACCGCCCGTATCGATATCCGCATAGAGCGGCTGGACGTTTTTCAGAGCCGGTTCACCGGTCGTCGAATAGCGATTGTGGCCGACGGCCATGGCGCCCTTGAGGCGGCCGATCACGGCAGCTTCGTTGAAATTGTCGCCGACGAGGCCAAGATGGCGTTCGGAATGGAACTGCTGGCCGTCGTAAGTCACGATGCCGGCGGCTTCCTGCCCGCGATGCTGCAGGGCGTGCAAGCCGAGTGCCGTCAGGGCCGCCGCATCCGGATGGCCGAACACGCCGAAGACGCCGCACTCTTCGCGCAGCCGGTCGTCTCCGAACTTAGAGTAACCGAAGTCACCGGCCGTCGAACCGGCGTCGTGGGACTGCGCCATGGTTGCCTCCCGCTCAAGCATCCGCTGCGCGAGTCCGGCTCTTGAGAGATGCCGGCCCGTGAACGCCCGTCTTTAACACCACTTTCGGGTCGAGCGCCATGGCTCGTCGCCGCACTGTCACATCGGCGACTGTGCGAAAGTGTTTTTCATTTATTAACACGATGGACTCTGCCGAGATCAGCCGGGCGGAGGTTCGACCGGGGCTGCGGGTGCCGGTTGCGGGTTGGTGAGGCTCGAGGGCATGTGGGTTTCGAGCGTGGACCGGATCGTATTACCCGTCGCTTTGATATAGGGCAGAGATGCGGAATCGCGAACCCAGGGTTGCTGATTGGCAGGGTCGGGAATGAATGATTCGTAGAACATGTAAGGAATGACCACGAGGATGAAGCCGCGCACGACGCCGAACAGAAACCCCAAGATGCGGTCGATCATGCCGACCGAACTGTCGAGGATGATGTCGGAGATCCGTGACGTGATCAGATGCACGATGATCAGCACGATCAGGAAGATAACGGCGCCGATGGCGATTTGCGCAATAGCGACCTGCGTGCCCATCTGTGCCGCCATGTCTTCGGCGAACTTCTTATAGTTCAACACGAAATACAGCACCGCGAGCGCGGCCACCGCCCAGGAGACGATCGAAAGCAGCTCCCGGGTGAGGCCACGGTACATGGCCAGCAGCCCGGAAATGAACGCCACGGCGATCAGCGCGGCGTCGAGGTAGGTCAGCGGACCGATCATGTCGAGGCACTCTCCAGGAATGGGCTGGCCGCGAAAGGGCTGCAGTTCACCATATTTGCACGGGTCAGTCTCATGTGCGCAACGGGTCCGCAAGCTCTTTGAGATGGGTGAGGCGTGTGAGTGACATGTTGGCCGCATCGGCGCCGGTTTCCCCGGCCGCCGGTATGACGGCTTGGGTGAAGCCGAGTTTCTTGGCTTCTTTCAGGCGGAGCGCCGTGTGTGCGCCGGCCCGCACGGCACCGGACAGCGAGATTTCGCCGAACGTCACCCGCTGAGGTGGTAGGGCCTTGCCGGAGAACGACGACAAAAGCGCCGCCGCGACGGCGAGATCGGCTGCCGGCTCGGAGATTTTCAGGCCACCGGCCACGTTGAGGTAGACATCGTGTTGGGCCAGCGAGACGCCACAGCGCGCTTCGAGGACGGCCAGGATCATCGACAAGCGGTTGCTATCCCAGCCGACAACGGCGCGCCGTGGTGTTCCCAGCGGCGAGGGTGCGACGAGGGCCTGGATTTCAACCAGGATCGGCCGCGTCCCTTCCATTCCGGCAAAGACCGCGGCGCCGGGTACGGAGGCTTCGCGGTCGCCGAGAAACATTTCGGACGGATTGGCGACTTCCCGTAACCCCTGCTGGACCATTTCGAAGACACCGATCTCGTCGGTGGCGCCGAACCGATTTTTGGTGGCGCGCAGGATGCGGAAAGGATGGCCGCGATCGCCTTCAAAAGAGAGAACGCAATCGACCATGTGCTCGACAACCTTGGGTCCGGCGATTTGACCGTCCTTGGTCACGTGGCCAACGAGCAGGAGGGCGGCGCCTTCGAGCTTGGCGTAGCGGATCAACGATTGCGTCGCGGCGCGGACCTGGCTGACGGTGCCGGGTGCGGCGTCGAGTTCATCGGACCAGAGGGTCTGGATGCTGTCGACCACGACAAGGTCGGGTCTGGCGCGGGCATCGAGTGTGGCCAGAATGTTGGCGAGATTGGTCTCGGCGGCCAGCGCTACGGGAGCGGAAGCCAGACCCAGCCGTTCGGCGCGCAAGCGGACTTGGGCGGTCGCTTCCTCGCCGGAAAAGTAGATCGCGCTGCGACCGGCACGCGCCAGCGAAGCAGAGAGCTGCAGCAGAAGTGTCGATTTACCGATGCCGGGTTCGCCGCCGATGAGAAGTGCGGAACCGGGAACGATGCCGCCACCGGTGACGCGATCGAGTTCGGCCATGCCTGTGGTGAAGCGGGGGGCTTCGTCGGCACCGCCTGCAAGGGTTCCGAGCTTGACCGGCTTGCCCTTCGAGTGGCGCGTCATGCCGGACTTGGGTGGCGGGCCGGCGTCGGTTTCTTCGGCGAGCGTATTCCACTCGCCGCACGATGCGCACTTGCCCGCCCAGCGCGGCGAGGTGGCGCTGCAGGCCTGACAGACGTAGAGCGATTTTGCTGCTTTGGCCATTTACGCGCCGTCTCCGGCGTAGACGCGTTCAAAGCGGCGACCGAGCCGAGTGAGGACTTCATAGCCAATGGTGCCAGCCTCCGCGCCGACGGTTTCGAGCGGCAGGGCCGGCCCGATCAATTCGGCGATGTCACCGCGGGTGACCAGGATAGGGCAGTCCGTGACGTCGACAGTGATCAGATCCATGGAGACGCGACCGACGATAGGTAACAGCGAACCATGGATCAAAACCGATCCGCCTCTCCTGTCGGTGGTGGCGCTGGCTGTGCGCGCGAACCCGTCGGCATAGCCAGCGGCGATTGTCGCAATGCGACTTGGTCGCGAGGCCGACCACGCGCCTGAGTAGCCGACCTGCCCGCGGGTGCCGACCTCGCGGACCTGCAGTACGCGCGCATAAAGTGAAACGACGGGGACGACAGGGGCTCTTGCCCCGCCCGATGCCTGTCCGCCGTAGAGTGCATAACCGGGGCGCACGAGGTCGAAATGGTAGGGCTGACCGAGCATGAGTCCGTCGGAGGCAGCGAGCGAGGCGGGGGCCGCCGGCAACATCTCGCGCAGCCTCTCGAAGGTCTGTTGCTGGGCTGCACTGGCGGGATCGTTGGGATCGTCGGCAGAGGCGAGGTGGCTCATGATCAGAACGACGTCGAGCGGTTCGAGCCATTCCGGCCGGGCTGCCAACCGCGCGACTTCGCCAGCCGGCAGACCGAGTCGATGCAAGCCGCTATCGACATGAATGGCCGAGGCGAGGCGGGCGCCGATGCGGCGGGCATGCGCGGACCATTCCTCGATTTCGGCAAGGCTGGCCAAGCACGGGATCGCACCGGCAGCGAGAATCGTGTCGGCGGCGCCGGGAAACAGGCCGTTGAGCACGAACACACGAGCGGTGGAATGAAGAGCGCGGGCCTCGGCCGCTTCGCGCGGTGTTGCCACGAAAAAGGTTCGGCATCCGGCGGCGGAGAGGGCGGGCAGCACGCGGGCAATCCCCAGACCGTAGGCATCGGCCTTGACGACGGCGCCACACTCGGCCGGCGCGACGTGATCGGCCAATGCGCGCCAGTTGTGGGCGATGGCCGCAAGATCAACGCGCAGAACGCCGATTTCCGCCGCGGACATGGCGACGGCGACCTCAGGAGGGGGGGCGGACTTCGGCTCGGGACGGCTCATGGGTGGAGCTTTCGCACACCGCGATGGCCGTTGCGAGGCCTGAGGCGCCACACGTGGTGCAGGGCTACAATCCTTTCTGGCTTGTGGCCGACAGTGCGTCGGTTGCCGACTTTATCGGCCGTTATTCCATGCGTTCCGGCATCCAGGCGTCGCGGGCGAGGTTGCCGAAGCGGGTGAACTGGCTTTCGAAGGACAGGGGAACAGTGCCCACGGGACCATGGCGCTGCTTGCCGATGATGACTTCGGCCTTGCCGGAGACCTGCATCATCTTCTGCTGCCATTCCTGGAATTTTGGATCGCTCTCGTTGGGCTTCAGGCGCTCGACATAGTATTCCTCGCGGAAGACGAACATGACGACGTCGGCGTCCTGTTCGATCGATCCCGATTCGCGAAGATCGGACAGTTGCGGACGCTTGTCTTCGCGCTGCTCGACGGCGCGCGAGAGCTGGGACAACGCGATGATGGGAACTTGTAGTTCCTTGGCGAGAGCCTTGAGGCCGGTCGTGATCTCGGTCACTTCCTGCACGCGCCCGGCGCTCGCCGACTTCGACGAACCTGCAAGCAGCTGCAGGTAGTCGATGATGAGCAGGCCAAGGCCCTTCTGTCGCTTCAGTTTGCGGGCGCGGGCGGCAAGCTGCGCCACGGTGATGCCGCCGGTCTGGTCGATGTAGAGGGGAACGCGGCTCATTTCCTGCGAGACAAGAACGAGCTTGCTGAACTCGTCCTGATTGATCATGCCGCGGCGGATACGCTCCGATGCGATTTCCGACTGCTCCGACAGGATACGTGTGGCGAGCTGTTCGGCTGACATTTCCAGCGAGAAGAAGCCGACGATCGCGCCGTCGACAGCCTTCTCCTCGCCGTTCGGCTGCATTTCGGAGCGATAGGCCTTGGCGACGTTGTAGGCGATATTGGTGACGAGCGCGGTTTTGCCCATCGAGGGGCGACCGGCGAGGATGATCAGGTCGGACGATTGCAGGCCACCGAGTTTGCCGTCGAGATCGGTGAGGCCGGTGGATATGCCCGACAGATGGCCGTCGCGTTCGTAGGCGCTGTTGGCCATGTCGATCGCGTGCGTCAGCGCGGTGCCGAACGAGAGGAAGCCTTGGCCGTATTTGCCCTTCTCCGCCAGCGCGTAGAGTTTCGATTCCGCGTCGGCGATCTGGTCGTCGGGCGAATGATCGACGGGACTGTCGAAGGCGGTGTTGACCAGGTCCTCACCGATCACGATGAGATTGCGCCGGATGGCGAGGTCGTAGACCGTCTGGCCGTAGTCGTGCGCGTTGATGATGGTCGTGGCGCTGGCGGCGAGTTTGCCGAGATACTGCGGCACCGTCATATTCGGGCCGATCGGCTCGGCGTTTTCAAAGAACGTCTTTAGCGTCACAGGCGTCGCCTGTTTGCCGGCCTGGATCAGCTTCGTGGCGGTTTCATAGATTTCGGCGTGAAGCGGATCGTAGAAATGCACCGGCTCGAGGAAGTCGGTGACCCGATCGAGCGCTTCGTTGTTGACAAAGATCGCGCCGAGCAGCGCCTGCTCGGCCTCGATGTTGTGCGGGACATGCCGAAAGTTGACCGGCTCGGTGGCGTTCGCCACGGCGCGCAGCTTTTCGGTGGGGAGGAGGACGGGTTCAGCCATGGGTCTGTGTTAGACCGAGTCCGTCCTGGTCGGCAGATGCGAATCGCTGCCGGTAGGGCGTCAAGCGAGAGCTATCCCAGGTATCCACAGGGGTGGGGCCGTTCGACGGCCAGAGATTTAATTCGATCTGGAGAACACACTGGAAGTGGCACTCCCCGAATCGCTTGGCCACAACCCCACTGCGCGCCCCTTTCATGTCGGGGCGCTGGAAAGACGGCCGCTCTTACCTGCGCGATGAACGCGCGGGTTTTCAGTCAGCTGCTTCTTTTTGAAATGGATGCTGTCGTTGCAGGCGGACTGCAGCGCTGCGTGGCAAGCGTGCCGAGGTATTCATTTCGTTGCGATAGTGCCCGGCCTTCCTTGCCAGCTGCATCTTGAAAATCCATTCCGAACCAAACTGGCCAGATCACAAGGCCCACGACCCCTGCGGCCACGTTCTAAGTGACTTTCCAGCCTTCCTCGCGGGCAAGTTCGGTGATGCGATCGTTGTTGATCTTCGCTTCAGCAACGATCTGATCACAGGTCAGAACAGGATCATTGACCTGCACGATCGGAACCATATCGGGAGCGCGACCGGCGCAGCCGATAAGAAGCAAACCGGCCGACGCCACACCTAAATTCGTTGAAAATCGAATCATCAAAGGCCTCGCAAATCAATAATCGCGAGGGTAGAAGCTGCATGATCGAGCACAAGGTTTGAGCTTAGCTTATCTGTGCATAGTTCGACGTTGGTCTAAGCCGCGTCGGCGGTGAGGCTAATGACGGCGCTTTCGAAAATGCGGCGGCCGTCGGTGCCTCCGAGGGCGGCTTCATAAAGCCGTTCGGGGTGGGGCATCATGCCAAGGATGCGGCCCGTCGGGTCAGTGATGCCGGCGATGTTGCGCTGGGCGCCATTGGGCGAGGCGGCATCGCTGACGGTGCCCGTCTCATCGCAATAGCGCAACGCAACGCGGCCTTCACCTTCGAGCCGGTCCAGCGTTTCCGTATCGGCGAAGTAGTTGCCTTCGGCATGGGCGATCGGGACCTTGATGACCTCGCCTTTGCGGTAGCAGCGTGAGAAGAACGTGTCGTCGCGTTCGACGCGCAGGAACACATCCTTGCAGATGAACTTGAGCGAGCGGTTGCGCATCAGAACGCCGGGCAGCAGCCCCGATTCGCACAGCACCTGAAAGCCGTTGCAGATGCCGAGTACGGGCGTCCCGGCTTTCGCCTTGGCGATGACGTCTTTCATGATCGGCGAATGCGCGGCCATGGCTCCGCAGCGGAGATAATCGCCGTACGAAAAGCCGCCGGGCAGGACGATGAGATCGGACGACGGGACGCTGGCATCGCCGTGCCAGATCATATTGGGCGCATAACCCGTGATGCGCTCGATCGCGACTTTGACGTCGCGGTCGCAATTCGATCCGGGGAAGACGATGACGGAAGCTTTGATCATGAACCGACCCTGCAAGTGCCTTCTTCGAGGCTCTCGATCTGTTTGCCGCTGAATGTCGTGGCGCGCAAGTCGAGGGTTGCAGCCTTGACGACAGCCAGCAACAGCCATTCACCGTCGGCCAATTTGTCGATCGCCTTGGGAGCCGGCGACCAAAGTTCCACGTTGCCATCGGCAGCGAGGGTCAACGGACATGTTTCGGCGCAGGTTTTGCCTTCGCGTTGACCGAGCGAGCCGGTATGGGCGGGATCGACGGCGGCGATCCGCCAGGCACCGGTTGCCGGCTTGGCGGCGGTGTCCTTCAGCACGAGGGTCAACGTCAAATTTCCGTTCGTCGCGTTGGCGGCGTTGGTCGAGACGACGACCGATTTTGACCGGCACGTCAGTTCGACAGGTTTGGCCGGTTCAAGTTTGAGGGGTGCGGACTGCAGGGGCGCGCTGGGGCTCGGATCGGCAAAAGCCGGGGCGCTGAGCACGATGAAAGCCGCAGCAACAAGCCCACAGTGTCGGCCGAGCGTCATGGCACCAGGTCGTAGGCGTAGTTTTCAATGACGGTATTGGCGAGCAGGTCCTTGCACATTTGCTCGACGATCTGTTTGGCCTTGGACTGATCCGTCTCGGTCAACTGGACTTCGATGAATTTGCCCTGCCGGACATCGCCGATGCCGGTGATGCCTAGGCCGCGCACGGCGCCCTCGATGGCCTTGCCCTGCGGGTCGAGAACGCCATTTTTCAAAGTGATGCGGATTAAGGCCTTCATATCGATCTCCGGCAACCGGTCACCGGCGACCGTCTCCGCTCCGAATGAAGTTTCGGTGGCGGATGCCGGTCGCGCGGTGTGGCCATCAGTTGGGCTTGCCTGTCGGGTTCGACGCAACGAGGACGGGACCTGAGCCCTTCGGGCGCGGATTTTCAGTCAACACGCCAAGCCGGCGGGCGACTTCCTGGTAGGCTTCGAGAACGCCGCCGAGGTCGCGACGGAAGCGGTCCTTGTCAAGCTTGTCGCCAGACGTGATGTCCCACAGGCGGCAGCAGTCCGGGCTGATTTCGTCGGCTAGAACAATCCGCATCTGTTCGTTGTCCCAGAGGCGGCCGAATTCAACCTTGAAGTCGATCAGACGGATGCCGATACCGAGGAAGAGGCCGACAAGGAAATCGTTGATCCGCAACGCAAGCTGCATGATCTCGTCGATTTCGGTCGGCGTGGCCCAGCCGAATGCCGTGATGTGTTCTTCGGAGACCATCGGGTCGTTCAGCGCATCGGCCTTGTAATAGAATTCGATGATCGAGCGCGGCAGGGGCGTGCCTTCTTCAAGGCCGAGTCGCGTTGCGAGCGAACCGGCAGCGACGTTTCGCACGACAACTTCAAGCGGTACGATTTCGACTTCGCGGATCAGCTGCTCGCGCATGTTGAGCCGCTTGATGAAGTGCGTCGGCACGCCGATCTCGCCGAGGCGTGAGAAGATATATTCGGAAATGCGATTGTTGAGCACACCCTTGCCTTCGATGAGGGCGTGCTTCTTCGCATTGAACGCGGTCGCGTCATCCTTGAAATGCTGGATCAAGGTGCCGGGCTCGGGACCCTCGTAGAGTACCTTCGCCTTGCCCTCGTAGATCCGCCGCCGCCTGTTCATTGATCCTGGTCCTTTGACGATCACGCTCATGCTCACTCAACACGCCGACCACACGCTACCGAGGCCGCTGCCCTTTGACGTTGCAGGTTATTCTGCTTCTTTTGGAGGTAGGGTCAGGAAGCGCCGTTCGGAAAAAAGCGACTGCTGGACCCTAGCCGAAGCGGGGGGGAGAAACAATCTTAACGACGCCGCACCGATCGCTATCTCAGGGCAATGGTTCACGTCATCCACAAGCCGTTGATTTGTCATGGTGGACAGGTTAGGCAGCACCAACAGATGTCTCCACGGAATGATCTACAACCGGAGCGAGACACTGAACATTTCAAGAACAATCCCAGCGGAGACGCGACATGACAACCTTCGACAATCGCGAAAAGGCCTACGAAAACAAGTTCGCTCGCGACAGCGACTTGAAGTTCAAGGCCGAGTCGCGCCGCAACCGCACTCTTGCGGAATGGGCCGGCGGATTGCTTGGCCTGACGGGTTCTGCGCTCGACGATTACATCAAGGACGTGCGCAAGGCGGATCTTGCTGAGAAGGGCGACGATGATGTTTTTCGCAAGGTCAAAGGTGATCTGACGGCAAAGGGCTTGTCTGTCACGGACGAAGATATCCGCAAGGTTATGCACGAAGCGCTGGCTAAGGCCGTGTCAGAATTGGAGAAGCCCGCGTCGTAGCAGTGGCAGCAGGCGCTGATTGCGCTCAGGCGTCCGGTGTGCGTTTCAACGGCACCGGCGCCGGCGAAAGCCGCTGCAGAAAGATGCCGAAAGCTAGCAGGCCGTCCGGCCATGGGCCGTGACCGCTCGCAATGTTGATATGGCCCACCGCGCCGCTTTCGATCACGGCAGAACCCCACGTCGTTGCAAGGTGGCGCGCGCGGTCGAGTGAGCAGTACGGGTCATTTGACGACGCGACCAGCACTGAGGGAAATGGCAGGATCGACTTTGGCGCCGGCGCGAAGCCGGTTTCCTGGGTGGCGCCAAACATCTCTCCAGCCGTCACCGGCCACGCGTGGGCGTTATCGACGTCGGCGGGGGCGACAAGGAAGGCCCCGACAGGGCGCGCGGGCAGGCGGGCAAGCTTTGCACCGGCGTGGGCAACCGCCACTGCACCCAGACTGTGCGCCACCAGCACGACCGGGCGAACAGATTGCGCCGCGGCTTCGACGATGCGGGCAACCCACGCATCTTTATCCGGTCGCACCCAGTCGTGCTGCTCAACGCGGCGCGCGGTCTTGAGGTTGTTTTCCCAGCGCGTCTGCCAGTGATCGGCGCCGGAACTCGACCAGCCCGGAATAATGAGGATGTCGGCTTCGGAAGTTTTCATGACGGACCGAATAGCGGAGACCACGGCCGTCGAGCAAGCCCGCGATTAAGCGGCCGCCCGGATTGCAATGGCTTTTTTTTGTGCGGGTCGGGCGCAAATGCGATCGAAGTAATCGCGGACATTGCCCTCCGGCAGTTCCCATTTGATGGAGCGCGCCCAACCCAGGCAATGGCCGAGCAGCAGGTCGGGCACCGTAAAGTTTTCTCCCATGACATAGGGCTTGCTGGCGAGCCGCTTTGATAATGTTGCGACGGCGCGGCCGAACTCGAAGGCGCAAGCCCGCTTGACCTCTTTGACGCGGTACTCCTCTGGAAGGACAAAGGAGTGCTTAGCGGCCACCCACAGCGGGCCTTCGATGTCATCGACGCTGAACTGCGTGAAGCTGTCCTGCTGCGCGCGCTCGATGGTTCCGGCTTTGAACGTGAACGTGCCGTGCTTGTCGGCGAGGTACTGGCAGATCGCGACGCTGTCAAAGATGGGAACGCCGCCGTCGAGGAGAATGGGGACCTTGCCGGATGGGTTGAGAGCAACGACTGCCGGATCGTGCGGGCGCTTGGGGTCAAGGGTGTAGGGTTCGCCCAGTTCTTCCAACATGGCGACCACGCGAAATGTGCGTGTCGTCGGTGCTCCAATCACGGTGTACATGGCAAACCTTTCATCAGCCCCGGCCGAAGACGCGATCGAAAATCGTGTCGACGTGCTTGAAATGATAGCCAAGGTCGAACATGGCTTCCAAATCCGAGGCCGCAACCTTGGCGGTGACTTCCGCGTCGCTCTTCAGTTCGGTCAGGAAGTCCTTGCCTTCCTCCCAGGTTTTCATCGCATTGCGCTGGACTATGGCATAGGCATCCTCGCGTGAGACGCCGGCTTGGGTCAGTGCCAGCAGAACACGCTGGGAGTTATGCAATCCGCCGAGACGGTCCAGATTTTTGCGCATGTTGTCGGGATAGATGACGAGCTTCTCGATCACACCGGCGAGCCTGCTCAGGGCGAAGTCCAGCGTGACGGTGGCATCGGGGCCGATGATCCGCTCAACCGAGGAGTGAGAGATGTCGCGCTCGTGCCAGAGGGCGACATTCTCCATGGCTGGCATCGCGTAGCCGCGCACGATGCGGGCAAGACCGGTGAGATTTTCCGCCAGCACGGGGTTGCGCTTGTGCGGCATGGCCGAGGACCCCTTCTGGCCGGGCGCGAAGTATTCTTCGGCCTCGAGCACTTCCGTCCTCTGGAGATGGCGGATCTCGGTGGCCAGACGCTCGACCGAGGAGGCGACGACGCCGAGCGTGGCAAAGTACATGGCATGACGGTCACGCGGGACGACTTGCGTCGAGACAGGTTCGGGCCGCAGACCCATGCGTTCGGCAACGAACTCTTCGACCCTCGGATCGATGTTGGCAAACGTGCCGACGGCGCCTGAAATCGCGCACGTGCGCACGTCCTCGCGGGCCGCCGCAAGACGCTCCTTAGCGCGCTCGAATTCGGCATAAGCGCAGGCGAGCTTCAGCCCGAACGTTGTCGGTTCGGCATGGATGCCGTGACTGCGGCCGATCGTTGGCGTCAAGCGGTGTTCGAAGGCGCGCAGTTTCAACGCTTCAAGCAGACGCTCGATATCGGCGAGCAAGATATCGGCTGCGCGCACCAATTGCACGTTGAGCGTCGTGTCGAGCACATCGGAGGATGTCATTCCCTGGTGCACGAAGCGTGCTTCCGGCCCGACGATTTCCGCAAGGTGGGTCAGGAAGGCGATAACATCGTGTTTGGTGACCTGCTCGATGGCATCAATTCGCGCGACCTCGAAGCGGGCCTGCGAGCCCTTCTTCCAGATAACGTCGGCGGCTTCCTTGGGAATGATGCCGAGGTTGGCCATCGCGGTTGCGGCGTGGCTTTCGATTTCAAACCAGATGCGAAAGCGCGTCTCGGGCTCCCAAATGCGAACCATCTCGGGCCGGGAGTAGCGGGGAATCATGGAACCTCTCGTCGGGCTGTGTCTTGCGGCGGCTTATGATGCCGGTCGGCTCGCGTCGAGGGGGTACCACCCGGCGGCCCAGGCAGCAACGTGGCCCGTCGTTCGAATCAATTCGGCTAGTGACATATTCAGGGATGAGCGCAAAAATTCACGTTGTGATGCCTGAGGTGCGACCTGCGGCAATTCTTACCAGTCAAAAAGAATTACGTTAAACTGAACGAATATTCATCTCGCAGCTGCGAAGCCACTGATGAGCGTTCGCCCGCAAGTGACTTATGTTGCCGTGCAAAATCTCGTGTCGCGCTGCGCATATGGCCGCTTCGTGGCAGGTCCACAATTGCCAACATTTTTAAGGGTTGTTTCCGCTGCGCCACGGATTGCTGCAGAGCCGAAGCTAGTGCCGCTTTCGAGCCATATTCAGGTGGAGTATTACGTCGGAGCCGCGCAGCGAACTGTTCAGGTTTGCTTCAGGTTCGATGTAGGAAAAGGGACACGGTTCTTAACGGAGCGGCGTTCCGGCACTTGCATCCCAAGGGCGCGACCGCAACTCTGTGTAAACGTCAACCGGCGTACAGTATCCGGAATTGACGGCACGCGATGAGGAAGAGACAGCAGAGCCGGTTGTGAACCGATCGCGACGACCCTGGGAACTGTCCCGAGAAAATTGGACGAATGGGCAAACAATGTCTGAACAGATGCAGTGCGAGATTTCGGAACTCAATCAGCGCTTCGACGAGCTCGACGATCCCCGCGAACAGTACGCTCTTTTGAAAGAGCGCATCAACGCCTATAGGTCACGCGGCATCGTCGTTCCCGAGCCCCTGCAGCGCATGGAACGCGTTCTTTTGCAGGAGTGCCTTTCGGAATCGCAAGGCCGTTGATTGGGTCTCACCGTTGAGAGTGCGGCGCCGGTCCTGTCAGGGGCCGGCGTTCGCGTTTTTCGACCATCGCCCGGCCACCAGCGGTACGGCGACAAACGAAGCAATCCGCGCATCGCCGTTGGTATTGAATAACGCTGCGGACCCATCCGGCCCGGATAAAAGCGCAATGGCATCACCGCTAGCGCCGGCCGTGCGCGAGGCCGTGCGCCAGGCGGCAACGGCCATCTGTGCGGCGGCTGTGAGATCGGTGGCGGCCAGTCCGCCCGAGTGCGGCGCGCGCAGCATGACCTTGACGCCCGACGCCGATGGATCGAGCGCTGCGGCGGTCGCGGCGAAGTCATCGGTCGCGTTCGCGTCGGACGCAATGAGTGGCGACGTGATGCCGGCTTTGCGCATGCCGCGCAGCACCACGCTTGCTTCCGGCGGATAGCCGGCAAAGAAAACGACCTTCAGCGGAGCCGCTTTCAGCTTGGCCAGTTCAACCTCGTAGTCGCGCCGGCCAGCGACGATGGGGATAATGATCGGAGCTGGCTGATTGCGTGCCGTGAGGGCTGCGGTGATCGACGCGGTAAGCGTTCGAGCGTACGCCGTGCGGTCCTGGATAACGGCTATTGCGCCGGGAGCTTGGGCGATCAATTCGACGGCCGCTGCTTCGCCTTGGCGATCGTCGCGGCCGGCCAAGCGAAAAATTGTTGGTCCGGCCCGTTTTGACGTCAAGTCGGGATGGCGGACGCCGAGCGCGATAAAAGCGATGCCGGCGGTGGCGTAAATGCGTGCAGCGGCGATCGCTGCGGCGGCGCAGGGATGACCGATGACCAGAGCAGGGCGCGCGGCCGCGACCAGACGGGCAGCTGCTTCGGCACGGCCGGCGTCGCAGCCATCGTCGACTTCGGTCACGGTCACGTCAGCATCGGCTTCGATGGCTTTGCCGGCGCCTTCGCGCATGGCGCGCAGAAGCTCGGCATGGCGGCCAGTAGCGGGCCCGGCGACGACGACGGTGGGCTGAGCGATGGAGGGTGTAGCGCCGAGGCCGCCGAAAGTCGTGGCAAGGACTTGAGCGATCGCGAGCGATTTAATGAATTTTGAAACTGACCACATCCGGAGACTATAGGGGTTGGTGATGCGCCGTGAGTCTCACGGCGAAGCCGATCTTGCGTCGCACACTCGGGCTGGCCTAGGATATTTACGCATTATTCCTGATACCCAGGGCATCAGAGTGACGGCGCGACGGCCGGGGGGCTACGAAATGACGGCACTCAATCCGCGGATCCGGTCCGCGGCTCGTATCGGTTTGGCTGGGCTTGCCGCGTTTACTGTGCCGGTGACGGCATGTGCTGGTGCGGGTCCCGACACGGCACCCGTCAGCATTGATCTGGTGATCAACGATACGGTCGGGGCTCTTACCGCTCCGTTCGTCAATTTTGTCTTCTCGCCCTTTCCCGGCACTGCGTTTCCCTGGATCGTGATGTGGCTGATTGCGGCCGCCGTCATCTTTACCGTGTACTTCGGTCTGATCCAGATTCGAGGGTTCGGTCATGCTCTGGCACTTGTTCGCGGCAAATACGATAATAAAAAAGATCCTGGCGAGGTCAGCCACTTTCAAGCGCTCTCAACGGCATTGTCCGGCACCGTCGGCCTGGGCAACATCGCAGGCGTGGCGGTCGCCGTTTCGGTTGGCGGGCCAGGCGCCACATTCTGGATGATCCTTGCCGGTTTCCTCGGCATGGCGACCAAATTCACCGAATGCACCTTGGGCGTGAAGTACCGCAACGAATTTGCGGACGGGCATGTTTCTGGCGGCCCCATGTATTACCTGTCAAAGGGTCTGGCCGCGCGCGGCTTTGCAGTCCCCGGCCGGATCATGGCGGCGACGTTTGCCGTGTTTTGCATCCTCGGTTCGTTCGGGGCCGGCAACATGTTTCAGGCCAATCAGGTCCACGCCCAGCTGGTCAACGTGACGGGCGGTGACGCCAGTATGCTGGCGGGACAGGGGTGGATTACCGGACTTATCCTTGCAGTCATCGTTTTCACCGTGATCGTCGGTGGCATCAAATCCATCGCCACCTTTGCTGAGTTCATCGTGCCCATTATGGCGATCATCTACTGCGGAGCTGCGTTGATCATCATCGGCATGAATATTGAAAAGCTGCCGTGGGCCATCGGTCAGATCGTCAACGGAGCTTTTACCGGAGCCGGTGTGGCTGGCGGCATGCTGGGCGCACTCATCCAGGGCTTCCGACGCGCCTCATTTTCCAACGAGGCTGGCATTGGTTCGGCGGCCATTGCACATTCCGCAGTGAAGACCAAACACCCAGTAACGGAAGGTCTTGTGTCGCTGCTCGAACCCTTCATCGATACCATCGTCATTTGCACGTGCACGGCTCTCGTGATCGTTATGACAGGTGTCCTCCAGATCGACCCGGCAACCGGACTGTATGTTTGGAACGCGGAAGCAGGGCGGATTGCTACACAAGGCAATCTGACCGGCGTGGAATTGACCTCGGCCGCTTTTGAAAGCGCGTTCTGGTGGTTCCCCTACGTCCTCGCGGTCGCCGTCATTCTGTTTGCTTTCTCAACCTTGATCTCATGGTCCTATTATGGACTCAAGTCCTGGACCTATCTTTTCGGAGAGGGCCGGGCGCGCGAGATAACATTCAATTCGATCTATTGTTCGATGGTCGTGGTGGGCGCAGCGATCAATTTGAACCATGTCATCGACTTCGCTGACGCGGCGATCTTTTCCATGGCGCTCATCAACATCACGGGGCTCTACATCCTGATGCCCGAGGTGAAGAGGGATCTCGCTGAATATCTAGCCAAACTGAAGAGTGGAGAAATCGCGCCTCACACATGAAGCGCACCGACGGCAAACTCAAGCGATCTTGGCATCCCTGAGTTTCATCGTCGCGATCCGGATGCTGCAATCGGCGGGGTCTGCGCTGATCTTGAACCCGAGCCGCTGACAGAAATCCAGCATCGTTTTATTCTCCGCCAGAACGGTGCCCGAAAGTTCGCTTAAGCCCTCCGCCTGGGCGTAAGCGACGAGGTGCTCCATCAGGCGTCGGCCCAAGCCTCGGCCCTTGAGGTCGGAGGCAACGAGGATCGCGAACTCGGCCTGTTGGTAGTCCGATCCGGCCATCATCCGGGCGACGCCGTGCAGCGCGCCGGTGTCCTTTTCAATCGCCACGAATGCCATTTCACGCCCGTAGTCGATCTGCGTCAGGCGCGCGATGGTGGCGTGCGTCAAGGTCTTGGCCGCCATGAAGAACCGCATGCGCATGTCGTGCGGTGTGACTTGCCGGAAAAAGGCCTCGTAGCGATGTTCATCGTCGGGCCGGATCGGCCGGATCAGCAACTGCTGTCCGGTCGACATCGTGAATTCGGCCTCCCAGCGCGTGGGGTAGGGGCGGATGCTCATGGGCGTTCTTGGATTGGCGACAGGGTCGGCGATGACAATACGGGCATCGAGCGCCAGCACGTCGCGATCGTCGGCAATCAGCGGATTGATATCGATCTCGCGAATCTCTGGGTGGCCCGCCACGAGGTAGCTCAAGCGCACGAGCACCATGGCGATCCGGTCGAGATCGGCCGCCAGATGATCGCGATAGCCGGCGAGGAGCCGCGAGACCCGCGTCTGCGCGATCAAATCGTGGGCGAGGCCAAGATCGAGCGGGGGCAGCGCCTCGGCTGTATCGCGCATGATTTCCACACCCGTGCCGCCGGCTCCGAACACGATCAGCGGTCCGAATGTGGCGTCCGTGCTCACGCCGGCAAAGAGTTCTTGGGCATCGCGCTTCCGGATCATGGGCTGGACCGTAAACCCGTCGATGCGCGCCTCAGGGCGCAAGCGTTGGATGCGCGCCAGCATCGCTTCGGCTGCGTCGGCACAATCTTCCGGAGTGCTCAGGTCGAGGCGCACGCCGCCGACGTCGGATTTATGCGTGATGTCAGGGGAGCGGATCTTGATGGCCACGGACTTGTTGGACGAAAGCAATTCCGCCGCGATCGTTCGGACGTCTTCGGGCGTGGACGCAATCCGGGTTGTCACCGTTTCAATGCCGTAGGCCGTCAGAATATCCTTGGAGAGGGATTCGCCAAGTACGGTCTCGCCACGATTGAGGGCCTCCTTCAATGCCGTGCTGACCTTGGCCGGATCGAGCCGCATATCGTCGGGCAGCGACGGCGGCGTGCGCATGAGAAGATCCTGCGCGCGGCGGTGCCGGACGAGCTGCATGAAGCCGTTGATGGCATCGTCGGGACTTGCGAATGCGGGATGACCCGCGGCGCGGAAGGCAGCGCGGCCGGGTTCTGCCGTGCCGTCACCCAGCCATACGGCGAGCAGCGGCCGCTTATGGCCGTCCGACTTATGAGCCTTGACGGTCTCGATGATCGTTTCGGCGGCGAGCGTGCTGTCGGACAGCGCGGTCGGACAGTTCATCACCAGAATGGCATCCGTGCCGCTATCGTCGAGGACGGCGGCGACGGTCTGCCCGTATCGTTCGGGATTGGCGTCGCCGATGATGTCGATTGGGTTGGCGCGCGACCACGTGGATGGCAGGACGGCATCCAGTCTGGCGATTGTCTGCGGGTCGGGCCGGGCGAGCATTCCACCCCAGTCGGCAAGGCGATCGACAGCAAGGACACCGGCGCCGCCGCCGTTGGTGATGATGGTCAACCGCTCGCCGCTGAGTCGGCCGACGCGAGAGAGCGTTTCGGCCGCATCGAAAAGCTGTTCGATTTCGCGCACGCGCAGGACGCCGGCGCGGCGGAAGGCTGCCTCATAGGCCTTGTCGGAGCCGGCGAGAGCGCCGGTGTGCGACAGCGCGGCCTTGGCGCCAGCGGCGTGGCGGCCAGATTTTATGACGATGACCGGCTTGGCGCGGGCGGCGCGGCGGGCCGCGGACATGAACTTCGGCGCGTTGGTAATGTTCTCGATGTAGAGCAGGATGGCGCGGCTCGACACGTCGACGGCGAGGTAGTCGAGCAGATCGCCGAAATCGACGTCGAGCATATCGCCGAGGGAGACGACGTGGCTAAAACCGATGCCACGCGAGCTCGCCCAATCGACGATGCTCGTGACCAAGGCTCCGGACTGAGACAGGAAGGCGAGGTCGCCGCTCAAAGGAGCGCGATGGGAAAAGCTTGCATCGAGTGCGATTTGCGGCAGCATCAGTCCGAGGCAGTTCGGACCTTGCACGCGCAGGCAGGTTGGTTGCGCGGCCTTGAGGACGGCTGTCTTTTGTGCCGCGGACAGGCCGGCTGTGATGATGACGGCCGCGCGGACGCCTTTTACGCCAAGTTCGGCGATGATGCCTGGAATTGTTTCGGGCGGAGTCGCAATCACGGCGAGATCAGGGACGCCCTCCAACTCACGCACGGAGGTTGCGCAAACGCGATCATCGACGTGACGGTGGCGCGGGTTGACGAATTGGATCGGTCCGGCAAACCCGGCGCGCAACAGATTGCGCGCGACGATGTTGCCGACGGATTGCGGCCTCGGGCTGGCGCCAATGAGGGCGACAGATCGGGGAGTGAGCAGCGCTTCTAGGTTACGGATTGTCATCGCGTGTCGAAGTTCGCATGCAAATGTGACATCGCCATGCGCAGCGTTTCCTCAAATGGCCCGCTGGCGTCTAGGCGCGTCCAGTCGAGCGGCCCCAGACCGTAGGCCAGTTGCTGCTCGACCACCTGCGGCGTGGCGTCCGAAGCGTCATTTTTACGCTGTGCGACGCGCTCCATGAGAATGTTCGCGGGGACGTCGAGCCACAGTGACGCGAGGCGCGCACCCGTCGCGCCGGCCAGTGCTGCAATCGCCGTTCGCTCTCCGGGATCGGCGTGAACGGCATCAGCAATGACAGAATGTCCGGCACGCAAGGCCGCTTGCGTTTTGACGAGCATGCGATCGTAAACGGCGGCGGTGGCCGCTGCGGTGTAGGCCGACGCGGGCAGGCGTTCGAACTCATCGGCGTTGAAGAGGGCTTTGCGCTCCAGATCGCTGCGCAGATGCAAGGCGCCCGGCGCCCGTCCGAACGATGGTGCCAGCGCCGAAGCGAGGGTCGATTTTCCCGAGCCCGATAATCCGCCGATAAGAACGAGGGCTGGTACTTCCTCATGCAAGTAGGACAGGGCTCGCTGCAGATAGCCGCGCGGCTCGGAGGACGGATGCGCTGAAAGCACTGCTTTCTGAGCACCGACCATGGCGCGGATCGCGGCGCGAAGTGCCAGAAACACAGGAAGCGCCGCAAGCGCTTCGATGTTGCTCAGCGGCTGCGAGCGCCACAGATAGCGGTTGAGCACGGCGTTGGCGGTTGCGCGGTGATCGCGATGGTCGAGATCCATCAGTAGGAACGCCAAATCGTAGAGGGTGTCGATGGTCGCCAGCGTCTCGTCAAACTCGATGGCGTCAAAAAGCGTCGCGTGCCCGTCGATGAATACGATATTGCCTAAATGAAGATCGCCATGGCAGCGACGCACATGGCCGTCGCGAGCGCGGCGAAGGAGGAGGTCGGACAAGTCAGTGGCGCCCGATGTCAACCGGGCCCGCAGTCCTGCGACTATTGTCTGATCCTCAGGTCCGAACAGTGACGTCAACGCGGCGAGGACATCGGTGGCGACGCGGGAGATCTGGGCCGCGGGCGGGGGCTGCTGGATCACGACCGCGGCGGCGTGGGCGGCATAGACGGCGTCGGCCAGGCCCTTGGCCTCTTTGTCGCTGATCGGCTCAGAGACGATGCGATTTGCAAGAACGTCACGTTCTTGGAAACGCGTCATGTGGACGGCCCACTCGACGGGATCGCCGTCACCGGCGAAGGCCATGCGGCCATCGTAGGCGCGCGTGATTGCGACCAGCGACTTATAGATCATGGGTGCGTTGGGGGCATTGACTTCGAGTTCGCGCACGCAGGCGGCATGCCTTTTTTCAAGCGTCGAGAAATCCATGTAGGGATAGCGAATGGCGCGCTTGATCTTGAAGACATCGCTACCGCACAAAAAGACATGCGCGCCGTGCGTATCGATGCGTTCGACGGGTGGCATGGATGGATAGGATGCGGGGTTGGTGAGAAACGCGATTGCATCGCGCTGCTGGGGGGCAATCTGTGCTGTGGTCATTGGGCGTGCGATCCGGCTCGGTTTCCCGCAAGGTGCGCGGCGCGGCGGGCCACGGCCAACCCAGCATGGCATGCGGGCAGTCCGTGCCTTAATCAACGGTAAATTTAGACCTGCGCGCGGGCCTTCAATCCCGCCAGATCGCAAACCTGCAGCGCGCGCCGCCGATTGGTCTTGATGATGCCTTCCGCCTTCAAGGCGGCGAATTGGCGGCTGACGGTCTCAAGGCGCAGATTGAGGCATTCGGCGAATTCCGTGCGCGACAGGGGCAGGTCGAACGCGACGGCATTGGACGGTTCGGCATCGTCGGCTTGCAACTTGCCGGCAATGAAGAGCAACAGGCCGGCAACACGTTCCTCCGCGGTCTTGCGGGCGATCAGCGACATCCACTGCCGCGCCTGATCGAGATCGTTGAGGGTGCGCTTCAGGATGTTGAGTTCCAGGTCGGGATGCACGCGCATGAGGTTTTCGAAAGCCGGCCCTGCGAAGGAGCAGACTTCGAGATCGGTTGCGGCTTCGGCCAAATATCTGGCGCTTTCGGCGTAGGGCCTGCCGACGAATTCGGAGGGGAACTGCAACCCGACGATCTGCGCATGGCCATCGGTGTGTTCGTCGACGATTTTCACCACCCCTTTGACGATAATAGAGAAGGTCTGCGCTTGGTTGGCGGTATTGTTGAGGATCTGGCCGGCAGCGATACGTCGGCGATGGACAATGCGGGCTAGCTCGTTGGCCGTCTCGTGTGAAACGGCGCCACATGGCGCGATGAGCCGAACGGCACACTGCAAGCATTTGATGCGGACAGTCACAATCGCACCTTGGTTGAACCTCAAGACGCGACCGCTCGTGGTTCGTTCTTGATTTACGCCGCAGCTTAGGCTCGTCGAACGATGATTTGATTGATGGAAATCAATTGAGAACGCAGCCAGGACTGAAAAAGGAAGATTGCCCCGCATTACGCTTTTTCGCGCGTAAAGAGCCTAAAGGGGGCATCAGCGGCTTGCGATTGGGGCGGCGGATCGCTACCAGACGGCATGAGCCCAGCGAGCCACAGATTTTGCGTTGCCCCGATGATGGATTGGACGGACCGGCATTGCCGGCTGTTCCATCGCGGGTTGACGCGGCATGGGCTGCTGTACACGGAGATGGTGACGGCGGAAGCGATCCTGCATGGCGATCGCGGCCGTCTTCTCGGCTTTGATGCCGCCGAGCAGCCCTTGGCTTTGCAACTCGGCGGCTCTGATCCGGCGAAGCTCGCAACCGCGGCTCGCATCGGCGCCGACTTTGGCTATCGCGAGATCAACCTGAATGTGGGTTGTCCGTCGGACCGGGTGCAAGAAGGCCGCTTTGGCGCGTGCCTGATGGCGGAACCCAGCCTCGTTGCGAGCTGTGTTGCGGCGATGGTGGAGGCGGTGCCGATCCCGGTCACCGTTAAGTGCCGCATCGGCATCGATGACCAAGACGCCGAGGCCGATCTGCAAAATTTCGTTGATACCGTCGCCGGCGCCGGCTGCCGCATCTTCATCGTCCATGCCCGCAAGGCGTGGCTGAAGGGGTTGTCGCCGAAGGAGAACCGAGAGATTCCGCCGCTGGATTACAGTCGCGTCTATCGTCTCAAGGCGGCCCGACCCGACCTCACGATCATACTCAATGGTGGCATCGAGGATCTCGACGCGGCCGACGGGCATCTCGCGCACGTGGACGGGGTCATGCTGGGACGGGCCGCTTATCAGAATCCGTTTCTTCTGGCCGACGTCGACCGGCGCTTTTTCGGTGCAAGCGAACCAGCGGTCACGCGGTGCGCGGCGCTCGAACGGCTTGTTCCGGCGATCGAACGGCATATGGCTTCCGGCGGACGGCTTAGCAATATCACCCGTCATGTGCTTGGCCTTTATCATGGCCGGCCGCGTGGCCGGCTATTCAGACGTATCCTCAGCGAAGACGGACAGCGGCCCGGTGCGGATGCCGGGGTGCTCATCAAGGCGATTGCTGCGGCAGAAGGCGGCAACGGCATCGCTTTGGCCGCGGCGGCCGAGTAGTTTGCGGTTGGCATGTCCGACGCAATCGCCTCCCTCATCGACCACGCACCCATGATCGCGGCTCTTGCGGGAGCTGGAATCGTGGCCGGCTTCCTATCGGGACTGTTCGGCATCGGCGGGGGATCGGTGCTCGTGCCGGTGCTGTACACGGCGATGGGCGCGGCCGGCGTGCCGGAAGATGTCCGCATGCAAGTGACGCTCGGGACCTCGTTTGGCGTCATAGGTCCGACGGGTTATCGATCCTATCTCGCCCAGCGCGCCCGCAACGCTGTCGACATGGCTGCGTTGAAGCGATTGGCGCCGGCGGTCTTTCTCGGCGTCATCGCGGGCGTCGGTATCGCGAGCAATCTAACTGGTGCCAGCTTGCGCTGGGTCTGGGTCATAGCGGCCATCGTGATGAGCGCCAAACTGGCGCTGGGCCGTGACGACTGGCGGCTCGGTGATGCGCTGCCGCCGTCGCGCGCGATCGAAATTGCCGCGTTTCTCATCGGCGTGCTGTCGGCTCTCATGAGCATCGGCGGCGGTCTATTCATGGTGTCGTTGCTCATGGTGTTCGGATTTCCGGTGCTGGCGGCTGTCGCCACATCGTCCGGATTCGGCCCGATCATCGCGGTTACGGGGCTTGCTGGATTTATATGGGCCGGCTGGGGCGCAGCGGGGTTGCCGCCGGGGTCGCTTGGCTATGTCAATATTCCGGCCGCGCTTCTCATGCTGCCAACGAGTATCGCATTTGCTCCGTTGGGTGTTCGTGTCGGGCACGGGCTGCCGAAACGGTCTCTGGAACTGGCGTTCGCTGCGTTCCTGGCCCTGGTTGCGGTGAAATTTCTTTGGACGCTTTTCGGCTGAGCAGTGTCATGACTGAGCAGCATTTGGGCCTTTGAGAATGGCGCGCGAGTGGGAAAAGAAATCGCGCCGCGTTAGAATGAGAACAACCCACGACGTCGCAATGATGAACGCGATCGGGTGGAAGAACCACGTCAGACCGGCGATCGTGTAGTAGAACGAGCGCAGGCCGAGGTTGGCATGCCAGCCGACAAGACCCAAGAGTTCAGCGGTGCGCTTGGCGTGATCGAGGCGGTCCTTGGCGTGCGGATCATCGTGGGCCGGGGTCGCGCCCATCATCATCACGGTGTAGTGCGAGAGCCGGAACGCCCAGGCGAATTTGAAAAAGGCGTAGATCATGATCATCATCAGGAAAATGACCTTGATCTCCCACAGCGTCGCGGTCGAGTTTTCGGCGTAGGGCAGGGCGGCGACGATCTCGCGAGCTTTTTCCCCGTATGACAGCAGCGCTGCTAGTCCGCCATTGACGATGACCGTTGTGGAAGCAAAGAACGCATTGGCGTTGACGAGCCAGCCGAGCAATTGACCATCGACGATGCGATTGTCGCGGCGGCTCATTTCAATCATCCAATCGCGGCGATGATTTTGGACGTAGGCCGCGATGGATTTCTCATAGATGCCGGGGCGCGTGGATATGAACTCGTACAGGGCAATGAGACCGGTGAACCAACCGAGCGCGAAGAGGTCGAGAATTGGGATCGTATCAAAGGTCAAGTTGAGCTCGCATAATGAAATCGCGGCGGACCATAGCGGAGCTGGCCGGGACTGAGTAGCAGCAAAAGGAGGCGTGGCCGGAGCCGCCTGTCAGGATTGGCCGTGTCATTGGCAGTTGGGCCAGCCGTAGCCCCATCGCCAGGACAGGCCGGTGCACGGCGCGCCACCCAGCCGGACAGCGCGGTACATGAAGCTCGCGATTCCGTCGTAGATCGTGCGGACTTCGCTTTCGCTCAGGTCATATTCCGTCGAAAGGGCCGCGAGCCGTTCGGTCCCGGTGCGGCGCACGCATTGGCGCAAATCTGTATCGGCCTGGAGGCGGGCATCGTAGCTGGCCTGGGCATCGGCATCCGGTGGCGCGGCCGCATGATAAAGCCGGTCGTGCGCGACGCAACAGGCTTCCCACGGCGGATGGGCACCATGTCGCCGGGCAATAGCGGATATTGCGCCGGTCGTCGTCAGCCAGACAGAGGAGAGACCACCGCTACAGCCGTCGGTCGTGAACGGGGATAGCGACGCGCCTTGGGCCGACCGCGTGTGCACGAGCTTTGCGTGCTGCGCCAATTCAAGATCGCGCACGGCGGTGTCGATCACGCCTTCGGGCTGGCTGCCTGTTTGCGCGGCCGCGACAGCTGACACTGCCGTGAAGGTGATTGAGAGGAGTAGTTTTCGCAGGCTCATTGGCTGAACATTTCGCGATAGCTTGGGAGGGCGCCCGGGAAAGGCAGGGCGGCGGCTTCAAAGACCGCGCGGGCAATTGCGCGGGCGAGACAATGGGCGGCGATGTGGCCGATGTCGGCGCGTTGGCGCAAATCGGGGCTGCGACCGCTTTGACCGGTGGCCGCGGCGAAGACGAGATCGCCGTCGAGCGGCGCGTGGGAGGGACGGATCGCGCGGGCCATGCCGTCGTGGGCCATGATGGCCGTGCGGCGCAGGTACGCCTTCGGCATGATGGCATCGGTGGCAACGAGAGCGATCGTGGTGTTGGCGCGCGGATTGGCATCGCCCTTGATGGCCGGTGAGCGGGCGCCGTCAGGCACCTTCTGGAGTGCGCCCAGCCCACCGAATTCATGGCCGATTTCTTCGTGGGCGGCCCAGAAGTGTGGCGTATCGCCGATCGTGACCGTTCCGACCGCGTTGACAACCACGATGGCCCCGACTGTAAATCCCGCCGCCGTGACTGCGCTGGCCGAACCCAGTCCGCCCTTCAGCGTTGCGGTCGTCGCTCCATATCCGCCGCCGACGCTTCCGAGTGCGAAGATGCGCTGGGCGGAGGCGGCAGCCGCAAAGCCCATTTCCCACCAGGGCGGGGATGGCCCCCAGGCGCTACCTCCGACAGCCAGATCGAAAACGCTGGCGGCGGGAACGATGGGAACGCGCACATTACCGACCTCAAAACCGCGACCGATTTTGGCCAACTGAGCCATCACGCCGCCGGCGGCATCAAGCCCGAACGCGGAGCCGCCGGATAGCACCACGGCATCGATTGTTTCGACGGTTGCCTCCGGCACGAGGAGTGCGGTGTCGCGAACGGCCGGTCCGCCGCCGTGGATGGCGATGGATGCATTTGCCGGCTGATCGAAGACGATTGCCGTCACGCCGGATGCGACAGCTGGATCGTGGGCGTTGCCGACGCTGAGGCCGGCAACATCGGTAATGAGGTTCAACATCAGAAACCAAATAGCAGCGGTAGGGTGGCGTGGCGAGCGGCGGTATGACATTGGTGTGACGCGATCGAGGCTTTGCCGCCAGGCTTTGGTTCAGGCTCAATACCGGAGAGCAGTCATGCCTCGTCCTGTTACACGCCTAGCGCGGACGACAGCCGTGTGCGCGGTCGGTTTGCCGACGTGACGCGGACCACCGTCGTTGCGATCATCGTTGCGTGTTTGGCCGCCTGGGCCGCCGTTGCCTATGTCGGGATGCCGCTGTGGTGGAAGCGGTATGCCCATCGACATCCCTCGCTCGATGGGGTGCCCGGCGTCACGCAAACCGCGAGCGGCATTCCTGGCGATCCGGTCAATGTCGCGCTGGCTGGAGTGGAAGCTCAAATCCGCGCTGCTTTTGCCGCCGCCAAGTGGAGCCCGGCTGATGCCCTGTCGCTTGAAAGCGACGTCAGGATTGTCGCGGATGCGGTCCTTGACCGGCCCTATGCCGACGCTCCGGTCAGCAATCTTTATCTGTTCGGCCGCAAAGAGGACCTCGCATTTGAAATGGCGGCTGGCGCGTCGCCGCGGGAACGTCATCACGTGCGCTTCTGGCGGGCGCCGGCCGATCACACGTCGGGGATGGCGTTGTGGGTCGGGTCAGCCTCGTTCGATCGCAGTGTCGGGTTGAGTCATACGACCGGACAGATCACGCACCATATTGCCCCCGATGTCGATGCCGAGCGCGACCACGTCATGAACAGCCTTCATTCCGCAGGCCGGCTTTCAGAAGTGATCCCGGTCGCCGACTTTCATGCCGTGCGCGAAGGCCGCAACGGCGGCGGCGATCCGTGGCGCACGGACGGTACATTGCTGCTTGGCGTGATTTCGAATTAAGGATGGCAGAAGCGAAACGTAAACTTGGCCTCAGCCGGCATGCTATTGGACTTTTCGAGCCCGAATAGGAATTCGATTGTGTCGCGTTTATGTATGATCGGCTTGGTCTTGTGTGTGCCGTTGCCAGCCTTCGCTGATCGTGGTGCGGGTGATGCGTGTGCCGCCGGATTGTCCGCCCCCTCGCAACAGATTTATCAGCGAACGCTGGCCAACAAGCCGACGCCTGAAACCGCACGTGGCATCGTGGCGGCTCAGACAAAGCAGCTTATTGCGGAAGGCCAATTGCGGTTGTTCGAAGCGCGCGCGGCCGCTCAGCAAGCCGGAAAATGTCTGGCGCTGATCGAAAAGTAAAAGGCCGTACGCGGAAAGCGCTCCCGAGGGTCAGGGCAAATTGAATAAAATCGGCAGCGATCCGCCGGCCTGCAAAGCGTCAATCATCTCCGCGAGCGGTATCGCGATGAGGAAAAGCGACGTATCGGCGAAAGTTCTTATGACCGGCCGAGGCGCGACAACAAACATGTCGGTATCGACCCACAAGGATAACTTCGGCCACAACCGGGGTACGCGTGCCGCGTAAATCGGAAACGCCTCAGGGAATGCTCCCGCGAGAAAAGCTTCCTCGCGCACGACGACCCGGCGAAAGATAACGTATGTGGCGAAGGCGCAAATCGCGCCAACGATGAGACTGCCGGTTTGGAAGCCGACCCCGACCGCGCCAATGAGTGTGAAGACGTAGAGAGGGTTGCGAACGATCGAGTACGGTCCCAGTTCGACCAGTTCTGCCTTTTTACGACCGCCGATATAGAGGCTGCACCAAGTTCGCCCAGCGACGCAGATCAGGATGAGGATCATTCCGATCCACTCGATGGACTCATAAATCAGCGACGAGCCAACATCCCACGACGACGATGTTACTGCGAGAAACGCGACCGCAAGGACGATGGAGGACAATAGCGCCCATTTTCGCCGCCTCTGGACGCCACCAAGTCCACCGTCTGGGGAGTTTCCCGCCAGCGCCAATGCCATCGTGCGTCTCCGAATACAATCTTACCCGCCTTGGAGCTCATTTGTGTCGCTTCTGTGACTCTATGAGAAGGTGGGAGCGGAGACGCAGCATTGACGGCCAAAACACTGCTGTCGGTCAAATTTTTTGATTGTAGGCGCCAACCTCAGGGTGCTTGGCCAATCGCGCCTCGATGTCGCGGAACATCGCAATCTTGTTTTCTTCCGAGACGGGGCTCTCGACCACGATCACAAGCTCGGGTTTGTTGGAGGACGCGCGGACGAGACCCCACGTGCCGTCGGCCAGGGTGACGCGAACACCGTTGACGGTGACCAGATCGCGCACGCTTTGGCCCGCAATTGAACCGCCGGCTTTTGCGATGCCCTCGTATTCCTTCACGATCTGATCAACGATGCCGTACTTTTGTTCGTCGTCACAGTGCGGCGACATGGTCGGCGACTGATAGGTTTTCGGCAAAGCCCGCTTCAGATCCGCCATGGTCTTGTCCGGCGCGCGATCAAGCATGTCGCACACCGCGAGGGCCGCGACGAGGCCATCGTCGTAACCGCGTCCGAGCGGCGGCTGGAAGAAGAAGTGGCCCGACTTCTCGAAGCCCACCAGCGCCTTTTGTTCGAACGTGTAGCGCTTCATGTAGGAATGGCCAGTTTTCCAGTAGAGCGCCTTGGCACCATTGGCCTGCAGGACGGGATCGGTCATGAACAGGCCTGTCGATTTCACGTCTGCAACAAATGTCGCGTTCGGATAGCGGGCGGAGATATCGCGGGCGAGCATCACGCCGACAGTATCGGCAAAGATTTCATGCCCCTCGTTGTCGACAACGCCGCAGCGGTCGCCGTCGCCATCGAAGCCGAGGCCGACATCGGCTTTGTGCTCCAGCACGGCCTCAGAAATCGCGTGCAACATCTGCATGTCTTCGGGATTTGGATTGTAGCGTGGGAAGGAATGATCGAGATCGCAGTCGAGGGGGACGACCTCGCAGCCGATCGCCTCCAGCACGTGCGGGGCGAACGCGCCGGCCGTGCCATTGCCGCACGCCGCGACCACCTTCAATTTGCGCTTGAGTTTCGTCCGGTTCGAAAGCGCCGCCATATAGCGCTCGGCCATGTCGGGGACAAATATGTAGCGCCCGCCTTCGGCGGTTTTGCAGCCGCCATTCAGTACGATTTCCTTCAGCCGGCTCATTTCATCGGGGCCAAAGGTCAAAGGGCGGGCGAGGCCCATCTTGATGCCAGTCCAGCCGTTGTCATTGTGCGAGGCGGTGACCATTGCCACGCCTTCGACATCGAGATCGAATTGGGCAAAGTAGGCCATTGGCGAGAGCGCGAGGCCGATGTCATGCACTTCGCAACCACCGGCAAGGAGGCCCGTGATCAGCGCCTGCTTCACGCTCGCTGAATACCAGCGATAATCATGGCCGACGACGAGGCGCTTGGGCACGCCGCGTTCGGCAAACAATGTCGCCATCCCGAGACCGACGGCGTTGAGCCCCATCAGGTTGATTTCTTGAGGGAAGAGCCAGCGCGCATCGTACTCGCGAAATCCCGTCGGCTTGACGAGAGGATATCGTTCGAAGTCAGCGGTGTTGGGCTTGAGATCGGCGCGCGGGCGGGGGAGCATGAGCAACCTATATGTCGGCTTGAATGACAGTGTCAGCGCGAAAGCGCGCCGGCCGGCTTTGCCCGTCGAATGTGGCGGAGCGCGGGCTGGCACTGCCGCAGAACGTCAGTCCTGCAGAATAAGTTTCCCGGAGCGCATGTCGACACGGTCGAGTTGTCCAAGAAAGGTCATGCCGAGCAGGGAAACCGTCATCGCACCTGGTTCGCAGACCACCGCACGAACGTCGCGCAGAGTGATGTCACCGATGGCGACCTTGTCGAGTGTGACGGGGGCGACGCGGGCAGTGCCGTTGGCGGTTTGGATTATGGCGGTGAAGTCTTTGTCGCTCACGTAGATTCCCGCCGCCTCCGCGTCTTCAGCGGTCAAGGCGACAACCGATGCGCCGGTGTCGACAAGGGCAGTAATCGAGCGTCCGTTTATCTCGGCCTCGGCGTGGTAGTGGCCGTCGGAGGACACCGGGAGTTCGATCGTGTAGCCGTCGTCGGCTACCGATCCTGAATGGGGAGCCGGTGCTTCGGTTCGCGCTGCGGCAAGGCGTGCCATGTCGGTTCCCGCCACGCGGTGTGCCATTGCTTTCAGAGTATCGAAATGAGTGACGCCCACGACCGAGACGGCCGCGAGAAATACCCATGTCGCGACCTCAGAGAATAGGGTGCGATGTCCGGATGAAAACATATGGTGGGCATCCAAATGGCGATTGCCGGCGCAGGATACCGGTCGCGGGCCCTGCTCAGCCCCTGAGCGTCAGGAAGTCACCGCTGAATTCATAGGATCGCAAACGCCTTAAGAAACTCATACCGAGGAGGCTTTCGTTAAGAGTTCCAGGCTTTGACACCAGTGCTTCGACGTCATCGAGGACGATGTCGCCGATCGCGAGGGTGCGCAGGCGGACGGGCGCAGCGAACGCCATTCCATTGGCCGTATTGACGGGGGTTGAGAAGTTCAAGGCGCCAAGGTCGATGCCAGCGCGTTCGGCGTCGGCGGGCTTCAGGACGACGGTCGAAGCGCCGGTATCGACGAGCAGAGACATGGGCGCGCCGTTGACTGTTCCGCGAGCCAGAAAATGGCCGCTGGGATGTTTTCTGAGGCGGACAGCGCGTTCGCCTAGTTCGCCGGAGGCTTCCGGCAGCGGTGCGCCGGGGGGCAGCAATTCACCGCCGACACGCTGGGCGACGTGTCCGAGATCCTGGCGAAAGGCATAGCCGGCGATCACGATGAAAAACAAGACGATCCAGATGGCGGCGTGCCGGAAGGCGAGGAGTGCGCGGCCGCGATAGTCACCGGCAAGTGACACGAGATAAACCAGCGCCAGAGCGCCGAAAACGACGAGAACCGCTATTTCGCCGCCTTCCATTTGCGATAAGTCGCCGAGATGTCCCGACATCAAATAGAAAAGTGCCGAGAGGGCGGCGAGCAGAACCATCAGCCAGACGAGCATGCGCTCACGCCTTGATTGGACGCCTCATCCGGCTCGGCAAGTCGGCCATGATGCGGCGGCGATCGTCGTTGGTATAGGTCGACCAGACGGCGATTTCGTCGATGGTGCGTCCGCAACCGTCGCAAAGCCGCGTCGCTGGGTCGATCACGCAGGTCTTGATGCACGGCGATTCAATGCGCGGCATTTCCATGGCGAGGTTCTCAACATTGCGGCGGGCCCGCGAAGCGCTGAGCCTACCCGATCCGGACCTCTTGACTTAAGGCGGGGGGCGATGACCCGCAAGGGCCGGGGCGCCACAGGGCATGTTAAGACGTGCAAATCTCAGGAGGCGATGGCGCGGAGGCGGCCATGGCGCGACTGGCGGGCATGGCCTCCGCGATGGCGTTCCTGGCCGAGCGGCTGCAGGGGAGGCACGGCCGCCAAGATACGCTGCTTGGGCAGCGTGATGATGGCTTCGGTGCCCTTACGCAGTTCCGAAAGCAATTCGAAGGCGCCGCCATGAAGTTCAATAAGGTTTTGCACGATCGGCAGGCCGAGGCCGGTGCCGCCTTCGGCATTCTCGTGCGCCAGTGAGCCTTGCCCGAAGACCTGGAGGACCTTGGGAATTTCATCCGCCGGGATGCCGGGGCCGGTATCGAGGACGGAGAGGTATTGGCCGCCGTCGG
Organism: Hyphomicrobium sp.; assembly: GCA_022844105.1. Taxonomy (GTDB): domain Bacteria; phylum Pseudomonadota; class Alphaproteobacteria; order Rhizobiales; family Hyphomicrobiaceae; genus JAGVSR01. The sequence continues at coordinate 433,703 of JALHMJ010000001.1, forward strand.
TGGTGGCGCCGACAGTCAGCGTGATGCGGCCACCCTTGGGCGTGAACTTCAAGGCGTTTGAGAGAAGGTTGAGGCAGATTTGACGCAGCGCGCGCTGGTCGGCCCAAACTTGCGAAAGACCAGTGTCGTAATCTTCTACGATTTCGACGGTCTTGGACTGCGCGCGCAGGCGCAAGAGACGGACGCAGTCTTCGGCGATGTCGGCGATGCGGAGGGGTTCTTCGTGCAGTTCGTAGCGCCCGGCTTCGATGCGCGACAGATCGAGAATTTCATTGATCAGGTTGAGCAGATGCTTGCCGCTGTCGTGGATATTGCCGGCATACTCCTTGTAGAGCGGCGATCCGATCGGGCCCATGACCTCGTTCTGCATAACTTCAGAAAAGCCCATGATCGCGTTGAGCGGCGTGCGCAGTTCATGGCTCATGGTGGCCAGAAAACGCGATTTCGCCTTGTTGGCGGCTTCGGCACGGCGGCGTGCTTCGTCGGAGAGAAGCTGGGCCTCCTCCAGTTCAGAAATCAGAGCGTCCTTCTGCGCCCGAAATTCCAACATCGACATGGCGGTGGCGTGCAAGCCTTTGGCGAGGAAGATGAAATACACGTTGACGCCGGCGGCCATCGAAGCCAGCGCCAGATAGAAAGGATCGCCCAGAATCAGCAGGCGCACCACAACGACGAGCGTCATCGGAATCGTGCCAGCGTAGAGGATGCCCATCACGGTCGAGCCGAAACTCATGCGAATGGCGAGGACGACGATGAGCGTCGCAAAGAGAAAGACGTGCGAGGTAAACATCGCGCCGGGCTGCATGGTCAGGGCATCGTCGAGGCCGACCAGGGCGAAGCCAGCCCAGGTGGTGCCATTCAGCAGTTCGGAAATCATGAGGCGACGGCGCCACGTGGCCAGAATGATCTGATCACGGGGTTGGGCTAGAAAGCGGCGGCAATTTTCGATGAGAACGACTTTGGCCGTGATGACGAGGCCGAGCCAGACCACGGCTTCGGCGACAGGGGCCCAGAACATGGCGGCTAGAGCGAATATGACAGACAACGCTGGCATCGTTACGGCCGCGCCGACTTCATTGCGCGCGAACATCGCCAAAAGTTCGTATTCGAATTCGGGTTTGATGGCGGTGGTGCCACTCAGCCGTTCGCGCGCGGCGCGAATATCGTCCGAGCTCCGCTTGCGCGTTTCACGACGCTGGCGCTGACGTTCGAGCTGTTCGACTGTTGCGTTTCTGGTCATTCTCGCCGCCACCGGGCGCCCAGGCGTCGGCCGGGCCGCACAATCGCGCGAGGGCGCAAAGGGTCGGACCGGCGGCAATCACCTTGGTGCCAACCATCGTTAATCTCGCAGTCAATCGCTAATGTTGTGTTTATCGAGACTGCCGGAGAGGTTCAGGTTATGGGGTTTCAGCCGCAATTGCGGAAGGCAAGGCCAGGTTCGCGGGCAGATAACGCACGCGGTCCCTTCGGCCTCAGTCAACGGGGCATGCGCAGTATCGGCCTACTCGCGCTAGGGGTTGTGGCGGCCCTTGCGGCTCGCTTCGCACCGCAGAACGTCCAGAGTTCGGTGGACGGGCGGCCACGTTTGGTGGACGGCGACAGCTTTTTCATCGGTCAAACGGAAGTGCGCATGCAAGGCATCGACGCTCCGGAAGGACGGCAGTCTTGCCTCAGGGACGGACGGCCCTGGCGATGCGGGGAGGATGCCAAGCGCACGCTCCAACGGCTCATGGCCGGCGCGCCGATCCGATGTGACATTCATTCCAGAGATCAGCATGGCCGGGGGCTCGCCACCTGTTACGCGGCGACGGGCGAGAATTTGAATGCCCGCATGGTTGCGGAGGGCTTTGCCGTGGCTTTTGGCAGTTACGAACGGGAGGAGCGAAACGCAAAGGCCGAGCGGCGCGGGATCTGGGCGTCGGAGTTCGAGCGCCCGCAGACGTGGCGCCGCCGCGACGGAGGTGGCTCATGATCGCGTGTCGCCGGAACGATTGTGACCTGTTGGCCGCGGCGGCTTCGGGAAACGTTTGCATTCCCGGTGTGAGACAGATTTTGCTCCAGGAGCGGTTGCCGCCTTTCGGGTGTGCTGTTACGTGCGGAACAGTGGGGGCCGCTGGGCAGGTGTAATTTTGCAGCCCAGCGAGCCAAAAGGGGTGACATGCAACTGACTGTCATTGGCTGCAGTGACGCGTTCGGAAGCGGTGGGCGGCTTCAGACCTGTTTCCACGTTGCCCATTCCGGCGCTTCGTTCCTCATCGATTGTGGTGCTACGTCCCTCATCGGCCTCGAACGCGAAGGCATCGATCCCAACAGCATCGGCACTATTTTTATTACGCATCTGCACGGCGACCATTTTTCGGGGCTCGTCTGGTGGCTGATTTACTCCAATTACATAGGCAAGCGCACCGCTCCCCTGGTGGTGGCGGGCCCGGCGGGGCTTGAGGAGCGATTTATCGCGGCTGCTGAGGTCTTGTTTCCCGGCGCGTCAACGACGCATCGGACTTTCACACTGACGTTTCGCGCCTACCGCGATCGCGAACCGCTTGAAGCAGGCGGTGTGACGGTCACGCCCTATGAAGTCTCGCATCCTTCGGGCGCTCCACCGTACGCCTTGCGCTTCAAAATCGACGACAAGGTGCTCGCGTTCTCGGGCGATACGGAGTGGGTCGAAAGCCTTGTCGAAGCCGCCCGGGGCGCCGATCTTTTTATCACCGAATGCTCCGGGTTCGAGAAGCCGGCGCGACACCACCTCAATTGGCGGACAATAGAGGCTGCTCTACCAGCGATCCGCGCGCGCAAGGTTTTGTTGACTCACATGGGGCGGGACATGCTGGCCAATCAGCACGCCGTTCGTGAGCCAAGCGTGACTTTTGCTTTCGACGGTTTGAAGCTGTCGATCTGACCGCGCCAATTCCATCGCGGCATGGAATGGTCGGCGCAGAACCCGCATTGCGGGTCTGACGCAGTATCCGGTTCTCGATTTTGCACTTTATTCGAGGATAACTTTCCAAAACACTGCGCTTGAGCAATAGTAGGTGGAATGATTTTGCTCGCGCAGGAGGACGCATGCTTGACGAAATGGATGTAAAAATCCTGTCGATCCTGCAGGAAGACTGTACGCGGCCGGTGGCGGACATCGGCAAAGAGGTTGGCCTCTCGACGACGCCGTGCTGGCGACGGATACAGAAACTGGAAGAGACCGGCGTCATTCGCAAACGGGTTGCGGTGCTAGAACCTGAACGCGTGAACGCGGGCGTCACCGTTTTTGTTTCCATCAAGACGGATCAGCACTCAACCGCCTGGCTCGACAGATTTCACAAGGCGGTCGATGACTTTCCCGAAGTCATCGAGTTTTATCGCATGTCGGGCGAGGTGGATTACCTGTTGCGCGTCGTCGTGCCTGACATTCGCGCCTATGACGAGTTCTACAAAAAGATGATCTCGCGGATCGAAATCGCCAAGGTGTCGTCGGCATTCGCCATGGAGCAGATGAAATACACGACGGCGCTGCCCCTGCAATTCGCCCGCTCCAACCGTTCGGGCGATGCCGTTTGAGCGGGGGGACAGATCGCTCCGCGGTTGAAACAAAAAGGGCGCGCCTTCAGAAGGACGCGCCCTTTGATTTTTTTCGCGGCAATCGTTTAAGCGACGGCGATCCAGCGTCCGGCAACATAACCGTAGGCTACGGCGTCGTTGTCGTTCTTGACTGAGCGTTCCAGCTGTCGCTCGTCGAGGATCACCAGGAATGGCTTCTTCGCGTTCGTTCCTGTCGCAACCGTTTCGAAACCGCTGACAAGGATGATTTCCCGGTTGTCGATCGATATCGTCGGCAAGGCCATGGCTGTCTCCTTCGTTGCCCCGCAGACCCCAACTGCAGCGCGGATTTCAAGCGCCTCCCCGTATCCCTAGTAGAGCGATACTCTGGCGGATTGTCGAGAGTATGACGACCAAGATTTATTGCTAAACATTGCACTTCTGCTGTTTGTTCATGGTGCAGTGCAGTCGTGGGGAATGAGTGCAGCGCACTCACCTGGAATGATTGCAGCGCACTCACCTGGAATGAGTGCAGCGCACTCACGGCATTGGGTCGGCGAGGCGCACGATGAGGCTCGACGTGTCGTAACGTGCGCCGCCTTGGGCCTGAATGTCGGCATAATAGCGATCGACCAGAGCCGTGACCGGGAGTGCTGCACCGCAACGTTCCGCTTCACGGAGACAAATGCCAAGATCCTTGCGCATCCAGTCGACGGCAAATCCGAAATCAAATTTGCGGGCATGCATCGACTTCCAACGGTTCTCCATCTGCCAGGATTGTGCAGCACCTTTGGAAATGACGCCGATGACACTCTCGACGTCGAGGCCCGCGTGCTCGGCAAAGGCGATGGCTTCGGAAAGACCCTGAACAAGCCCGGCGATGGCGATCTGGTTGACCATTTTGGTCAGTTGGCCTGAACCCGGCGGGCCGATCAACCGTGCGAGCTTGGCGTACGTTTCAATGAGCGGCAGGGCGCGGGCAAATGCCTCGGCTTCACCGCCGCACATGACGGCAAGCTGCCCGTTTTCGGCCCCGGCCTGTCCGCCCGACACGGGCGCATCGATGAAACTCAACCCGCTGGATTTGGCGGCAAGGCTCAACTCCCGCGCGACCTCGGCGGACGCTGTCGTGTGATCAATGAAAATCGCGCCGCGTCGCATGGTGCGGAAGGCGCCGTCGGGGCCGATCGTGACCGCGCGCAGGTCGTCGTCGTTGCCGACGCAGGCGAAGACGAAATCGGCACCCTCGGCGGCGGCCGCTGGCGTCGATGCCGATCTGCCGCCTGAATAGGCTTCGAGCCAGGAGATGGCCTTGGCCGGCGTGCGGTTGTAGACCGTGACGTCGTGCCCGCCGCGGACCTTGAGGTGGCCCGCCATCGGGAACCCCATCACACCGAGCCCGATCCATGCCACATTCGCCATTGTTTGGTCTCCGCCCTTGCTGCGTTGCTGCCCAGGTGGGGCGATATAGCCGATGAGAGACAGCCCGTCTCGTGTCGGGCCAGGGCGGCATCTTTTAGAATCGGTTCGGCCGGGTCATGGTCGGCCCCGTTTTGCCGGTTAGCCCGGAATGGAGAGCAGCGATGACGGTATCCGTCGACGAAACCTCGACGGCCATCGACCTCAATGCCATTAAGTCGGCGGCCCGAACGCTTGACGGCGCGATCGTTGCCACGCCCTTTGCGCACAGCCGGACACTGTCAGGCATGCTCGGGTGCGAGATCTGGCTCAAATTCGAGAACCTGCAGTTCACCGCCTCCTACAAGGAGCGTGGCGCACTGAATCGACTGGCGAGCCTCAGCGAAGCGGAGCGTCAGGCCGGCGTCATCGCCATGTCTGCTGGCAACCATGCGCAGGGCGTCGCCTACCATGCGCGGCGGCTCGGCATTCCGGCGACGATCGTGATGCCGGAAGGCACGCCGGCGGTGAAGGTCGAGAACACGCGAGCGCTGGGTGCACGCGTCATCCTGGAGGGCGCCACGTTGGAGGACAGCGCGCGTATGACACGCGTGATGGCTCGCGAGCACGGTCTTACGTTCATTCATCCATTCGACGATCCCAAGGTGATCGCAGGGCAGGGAACCGTTGCACTCGAGATGCTGGGCGTCATGCCGGATCTCGACGATTTCATCGTGCCGATCGGCGGCGGTGGATTGATCTCCGGTATGGGGATCGTGGCGCGAGCGTTGAAGCCGGGGCTGCGTGTGATCGGCGTCGAGGCCGGTCTGTACCCATCGATGTACAACCTGGTGAAGCACGCAAGTCTGCCGATCGGCGGCGACACGCTGGCTGAGGGCATTGCGGTCAAGGAACCGGGAGCCCTGACGCGCTCCATCATCGCCAACGTCGTCGATGACATCATGCTGGTCAGCGAGGCTGAAATCGAACGGGCCGTCGCGCTGTTGATCGGCGTCGAAAAGACGGTCGTGGAGGGAGCGGGCGCGGCCGGCCTGGCGGCGATCATTGCCGACCGGCACCGGTTCCGCGACCGCCGCGTCGGCCTCGTGTTGTGCGGGGGCAATATCGATGCGCGGCTGCTGGCCAGCGTTTTGACACGGGAATTGGCGCGCGATGGCCGGCTGGCACGGCTGGCGATCGACATCCCCGACAGGCCGGGACAACTCGCCAAAGTGGCCGGCGTAATTGGCGGAGCCGGCGCCAACATCGTCGAGGTCTATCATCAGCGCGTGTTCACCGATCTGCCCGCGAAGGGAACCGAACTCAACCTTGTTGTCGAAACCCGCGATGCGGGACATCTGACCGAGACCGTGACAGCGCTGGAAAGGGCGGGTTACCGCGTGCTGCTTAAGCGCTCCGCGGCCGAACTCTGACGCCTGGGCTATCCTCTTCACGGTGCAACTTACCGCGCGCCTGTGCCGCCGCAGACACGGCCCGCTCAGGCTGCAGCCGTTAGTCTCGGCATAGTCTCGTTTGAGTCGATGGACCACGCGGGGAGGCGGGACATGCAGGCAAGCGCAGCGTCAGGTGATCGCGACGAGCGCGGTCTACTGGTTCTTCTGGCAAGCGCGCAAGCGCGGGGCGACGATCTGCTGATCGCGGCAGCGCGGCGGCGATACGCCGGCGATACGCGACTCGAATTTCCGGCTCGGCTGCAAACGAGGGACTCGGAACTGGATAGCGCGCATATCGGGGTGCCGCGGCGGGTGTTTCGGGACATCGAACGCAATCAGGGCTTCGCGGTCTCGTGGCAAAACGCCGATGCACGTCACGGCTTGACCAACGGTGCTCTGGAGGCGCTGGAGGCAGGGCGCATCGTCGTGGTCGCCGTGCCGCCCGGGGCGATAGACACGTTCAAGGCGTTGTGGCCGAATGTGGAAGTCGTGCCCTTCGGGTCGGAAATCGATGCGATGCGGCCTTCCGGCCGGACCACCCATCCGCCCGCACTTGGTCAAGTCTCGGTTCGCCATGCGGGCGATATCGCCGAGGCAGTGCGGCGGTTTCACCGGGTACTCGACCAGATCGCGCTGCGCCAGTTTGGCCAGACGCACGTCTGAGTGCCGGATCGAAAAAGCGAAAGCCTCCACCCTTGCAGGTGGAGGCTTTGCTTTTGGACCGAACCGGTGGGTGGGGGACGTGGTGGATCAGGTTATGGCACTGCCAGAAAGCGCGGCGGTGGGAGCGGCCACCGCGCTGACTGGGTGCGCTTTGCTGAGCGAACTGAGAAGAAAACCGCTGGCCATTGCGAAGCAGACAACGGCGAGAATCATAGCCCAGCGCGAGGCCGGGGGATTGATCAAGGATTGGGCGTCAAGATCCATGTCCGTGAACTCTTTGTTGCCGTCGGTGCCGTCAGGGGTCGAAGAGGTCGAGAGCGGTTTGTGGTCGACCGCGTTGAGGATTTGTTTAGGCCAAAAACGTCGATCCGTCCACGAATGGGCTCAGACATCCCTAACCCACTTTTTGGGAAATTTACGTCTCGTTAGCACCTTGCGGCACACGCCGAAACAAATCCGTAACGATTACGCCTTGGGCGTGTGGGCCTGCGCGCGCAGGGCGCTCAATGTCGTTGTCGGCGTGATGGCTTCGGGGTCCAGACGGAGTGCGATCAGTGCGGGGCGACCACACGTGAGCGCTGCCTCGAATGCGCTGTCAAATTGCGTCGTGTCGGTCACCGTTTCCGCGTAGGCACCGAAACTGCGTGCCAATTCGGCAAAGTCCGGATTGACGAGGCTCGTGCCGCTGACGCGCCCCGGGTAGGATTTTTCCTGATGCATGCGAATGGTGCCGTACATGCCGTTATCGGCAACGATGATGATGATCGGTAGGCCGTACTGAACGGCGGTGGCGAGTTCTTGCGCAGTCATCAAGAAACAGCCGTCGCCGGCGTAGGCGACAACATGACGATCGGGGTGTTCGAACTTTGCGGCGATGGCTGCGGGCAATCCGTAGCCCATGGAGCCGGAGGCGGGAGCAAGGCTCGACGGATAGGATGTGTATGTCGTGTAGCGGTGGACGAACTGGCTGTAGTTGCCCGCGCCGCTGGCAATAATGGCCGTCTCCGGTAGTCGCTCGCTGACCCGACGAACGATCTCGGCGAATTGCACCGCCCCTGGCGTCGGTACCGGCCGCTGCGACCGCTCGAACACCGCGCGCATGTCGCGCCGGAATGTGCTCCAGCGCTTTTGGTTCGGCGGTTCCAATTGATGCAGCGCGTTGGCGAAGCTTTCAGCCGTGGCAACGATTTGCTGCTGGGTGCGCACACCATCACGCGGGTCGGTCCCGGCCGGGTGGACATGGATGATGCGCTGGGTGGGTTCGGGCGAGGCAATGATCGACCAGCCGCCGGTTTGAATTTCGTCGAGCGGCGCCCCGATGACCACGAGCAGATCGGCCGCACGAAGGGCCGTGGCCAGTCGCTCGTCCATGTTGATGCCGATATGGCCGCAATAGGACGGGTGGCGGTTGTCGATATAATCCTGGGCCCGAAACGCTACGGCGATCGGCAGATCGAAACGCTGGGCGAAAGATTGCACGGCGTCCTTGATGTGGGATGACCAGCGCGGGCCGCCGACGATGACGACAGGCTGTTCGGCCTGGAGAAGTGCTTTTTGGACGGCCGCCATGGCGTGAGAGGACGGTTCGGCGGCCGCGGCGTCGATGAAGGGTGCATCGGGGACATGCGCCGTCTCGGTCAGGACGTCCTCCGGCAATCCGATGACGACGGCGCCGGGGCGACCGTTGAGTGCATAGGCGTAAGCGCGCGAAATTGTTTCGGGAAGGTTGGCTGCCCCTGACGCAATCTCCACATGCTTGGCCATGTTGGCAAAGAGGCCGTGCAGATCGAAGTCTTGAAACGTGTTCAGGTGGGCGCGGGCACGTGGCGGAAGGCCGACGAAAAGGATCATCGGGGTCTGACCTTGAGCGGCCACATAGACGCCCGAGGTTGCGTTGGTCGCGCCCGGAGCGCGGGTCACGAAGGCGATGCCCGGCCGGCCCGTCAGCCGCCCCGTCGCCTCGGCCATCATAGCGGCTCCGCCTTCATGGCGGCAGATGACGGTACGAACGGCTGTCGTATCGAACAACGCGTCGAGAACGGCAAGGAAGCTCTCACCGGGCACCAAAAACGCCGTGCCCGCACCTTGCAGGGCGAGTTGATCGACGAGTATGCGGCCTCCGCTGCGCATCGCTATGCGACCCCTAGATGGCGTCGGCGGCGCCAACGTCCTGCCAATGTCCTGCCAATGTCCTGGAGGTCTTGTAAGCGAGCGTCCGGCGCCCCCGTTAAGGAAAAGTGCGAACTCAGTTGACGGCTTCAGGCGAGGCCCAACGCCAGCCCCATGCGGACCAGTTCGGCCATGGATTTGGCCTGCATGCGGGTCATGACCCACGTCCGGTGGATTTCAACCGTGCGCGGACTGATACCCAGTTCCAGTCCAATCTCCTTGTTCGACATGCCACGGATCAGGAGGTGCATGGTATCGCGCTGACGCTCGGACAGGGAGCCGTAGCGACCCTTCAATTCCTGCAACTCGAGGGTCGTCTTCAGTGATGTGACCGATGTCTTGATTGCCGAGGCGACGGAGGAGAGCAAACGGTCGAGTTCGAACGGCTTTTCGATGAAGTCATAAGCCCCGAGCTTTAAGGCTTGCACCGCCATTTCAATATCGCCGTGCCCGGTCAACAGGATCACAGGACGGGGGTCGTCCTTGCTTTTTAAGCGCTGCACCAGATCGAGGCCCGTCGTCTCAGGCATCCGGACGTCGCTGACGATGACGCCAGGGGCGAAGGGGGCGTTCAAAAACTCCGTGGCGCTCGCGTAGGCGGCGACGGTGTACCCGTTGGTCTCAAGTAGCATGCTGACGGCGTCGCGCACGGAGGCTTCGTCGTCGATGATAGCAACGGTGTCGCTCATGCGAGATCTCCTGTCGCGGGGATTTCAAGGCTGACGGTGGCGCCGCGAGCCGATGACTGGATATGGAAGCTTCCGGAGTGGGCTTCGGCGATCGAGCGCACAACGGTCAAGCCGATGCCCGACCCCTCAGCCTTGGTCGATGTGAAAGGGGGCGGATCGGAGATGTCGTAGGCCGGCGGAAAGCCAGGTCCGCTATCGCTGACTTCAATGCGGACGCGGCCGTTGCCGACGGTCATGGCCCGCACAATCACCCGCCCTTTGCCGCCGGCGCTTTCGATGGATTCGGCACCATTGATAATGAGATTGTGGAGTGCCTGCTGCAATTGTACCGGATCGGCACTGATGGGCGGCACGTGTTCGCTGGGTTCGATCGAGAGGGTGACGCTGCGTTTGGCAAGGTCTGCGCGCAAAAGATCCGAAATCTGCGCGAACGCTTTGGCCAGATCGACCACGGACTTGTTCAACGCACCCTGGCGCAGCAGATCGCGGATGCCGGTCAACACGGTTGCGGCCCGCTGGCTCTCGCTTTCCACTTTGCCGATGGCCTTGGCCGCCAGTTGTGTATCGCCGTCGCGCAGCGCTTTGGATGCAATGCCGCTATACGTTGCGAGGGCCGTCAGTGGCTGCTTCATTTCATGTGCGATGGTGGCGGCGATCTCGCCCGCAGAGCGGATCCGCAGCGTGCGGTTCAAAGCCGTCTGTTGATCGCGCAAACGGGCCGCCGCGTCTTCGCGTTCAGCAACAATGGCACCGACAATGAGCCCCGTGATGGCCAACGCAATCATCAAAACTTGCAGGGCGCTGAAACCGGGGTCGGCGCCAAAGCGGATTTCGGCGCCGATCACGATGCCGATCTGAACCGCGACCAAGGCCGTGGCCGCGCCCGGCGGGCCATAGCTCAACGACACCCAGAGGACCGGCAGGAAAAGAAGATAGAAAAGTTGGAATGCGCTGGCATCCTGATAGCCGAAAATAATGACGAGTGCGCACAGCAGAGCCAGCAGCTGCAAAGGCATCCAGGGACCGAGCGCCGGCCAGGGCCGATAGGTGCGCCACAACAGGACGAGCGGCACAACCGTCAAAATCCCAATGATGTCGCCAACCGCCGAGCTCCATATCACGATGCCGATTTCGTCGCGCAGCAGCAAACCAGCGAGGAAGAAGATGGTCACAAGAATGCTGGCCGCCGTCAGCGCTGTCACAACCGCAACGGCGGCGAGCGCCAACACATCACGTAGGGATCTGAAGCGGGGATCGAATTGCTTGATGCGCTGCAGTCCGAGGCCAGCGGCGGCGAACGTTCCGCCGACCAGAACCGAACTCAGCACATCAAGTGGAAAAGGGATTTGCGCATTGCGCACGACAAGATCGGCGACAAACGGTGCCACCAGCACAAATGGGACCAGCGGCAGACCCTCGAGAAAGATGAGGGCGATAGCAATACCCGCCGGCGGGTTCCACGGCGTAATGCCGATATCGCGATAGGGTTTCACGTAGCTGACGTAATCGAGCGCCACGTAGGCCGCGAGGAAGCCCAAGCCGATCAGCCATTGCCGTGTCGTCGATTTAGCGGACATCGTTCAGTGATGCTTTCTTGGGAGGATCGATCAGTCTAACTGGCCTCCCCTGCGGTCGTGACAGGAGACGATGCCCGGTTCGATAGGTAACGCTACGTAGGCGGGTGGGCGGCCAAATGGCAGTGCTTGGAACGTAGGGTCCAGATGCCTATCGACAAGGCCCTGTGACGGAGGAGCCATTGGCCTGCCGCGGCTGCGCCGGTATGGTACCCGATGCGGGTGGGGGCGCCGGCCGCCGGCGACGGTTGAGTGCGGGGGGCACGGTTGGCAAGCAAGCGATTGTCATTCAGGGCCGGGATCCATTGGATCGCAGCCGGATTCGTGTTGGGCGCAATGGCGGCGGGGGGCGCGCATGCGGAGGACATTGCAGTCCGGACGCGGGCCATATTTGATTCACATTGCGCGCGCTGCCATCAGGCCGGCCGACTGGAAAATCCGCCGGCCAAGGGTCACCTCGGCAACATCCTCAACCTGGATCGTCTCCTAGAACGCGACGATCTGATTGTCGCTTCCGATCCGGATGCATCGCGCATGTACCAGGTTTTACTCGCTCGCCACCGGCCGCTAACGGCGTTTTTTGGACCCATCCCGGGGCCGACCACGGCCGAGATCGACGTAGTGCGCGCGTGGATCGCCGGGCTGGCCCCGTGGACGCTGCCATGCCGGGAAAAGCCGCCGGTGACACAGGCCGATCTCAGACGCGATATTGCGGCCTGGCGCGAAGCTTTCGAACCTGATGCCAGTACGCCGCTGCGGTTCGTTTCATTGGCCAACTTGCATAACCTTTGCCGCAGCGATGCGACGATCGCGGCTTATCGGGACGGCGTCGCGGCGCTGCTGTCCCGGTTGACCCTCAAACCAAATGTCTCTCTCGATACGGTTGGGGAAGCCAGCGTGTTGCTGGCCTTTCGGCCTTCGGACTTCGGCCTGACGGCGGACGCGTGGGATTTGCGCGCGGGCGCAGGTCTCGAGATCGCGGGGGTCGTGGATGCCGACGCACTGGCGGCACGAGCCATTGCCGCGACGTCCTCATTGCCGGTCGTGGGGGAAAGCAGGGCGATCGGGCAGGCCGTGGCAGCTCCAGCGCCTGTCGCCGCAGCGAGCGGTCTCATCGACGGCATCGACGCCGTCGAGGCGCTGGCTCTCGAATATACGCGACCCGTTTCCATTCGCCGAGCCGCCGTCGAAATGGCCATCGACGAGGCCTCATTGCGCGTGCGCTTAGCCGCTGTTACGGGCAGCCATGCAGAGCTTGCGCTCCAACTTGCTGCGCGTGAGCTTAGCCGAACCGAATGGCAGGGGTTGCGGGCGACCTTGGAGGGACGGGAAGTGGGCAAGGATACCGCGGCCATGCCTAACGTCGTCGCGGAGAAGCTTCGGATCGCTTTATGGACAGATGCGCCGGCCTATCGGACGGGCGATCTATTGACCGTGCGGGCGCGGCCGAACGGTGACTGCAACTTGACGCTGATCGCTGTGGAGTCGGATGGCTTGGCAACGGTGCTTTATCCCAACGACACCAGCGTTGACAATCGGGTCGGCAAAGGAATGATGGTGTTGCTCCCACCCCCATCGGCGCCGTTTCAGATCCGTCTCGATAAGCCGGGGCGGCAATCCGTGGTTGCGATCTGCAATGCCACGGCAAAGCGGCCGGAAGGCATCGGTCACGATTTTGAGCGGCAGCGGTTTACGGTGCTCGGCGACTGGCGCACGTTTCTTGCCGAAACGGCCGTGCGGGAGGCTGCCTACCAGAAGACGCAGGACGACTTGCGGAAATTCCGCACCGGTGCCGGGAATGCCGAAATGCTCGATGATCAGCTGCCGATCGGCAGCGAGGAAGAGGCTCGCGCCGCCGTGTCATTCAGCGTCCAGCCTTGAGCCCACGGATCAGTTTGGCAGATTGCGCGCGGTGTCGCGGCTCGCCATCCGGTCAAGTCCTTTGACATTTGCCAGGATGGCGCCATCGAAATCGGCGTTGCGCACATCCGCGCCGGTCAGATCAGCACCGGTCAGGTCGGCCTTGGAAAAATCCGCGTTGTGCAGCTTTGCCCCTTTGAGGCTGGCTCCTCTCAAGCTTGCAAAGCGGAACGAAACGTACGTGAGATCGCTGCCGCCGAGGTTGGCGCCCGCGAGATTGGCGCCTTCCATTTCGGTGCGAAAAAGATTTTCGATGAACCCGGTCTTGCCAAATGGCGCGAGTGTCGCGCCCTCAAGATTGGCACCGGAGAGATCGACGCGTCCAAATTGTCCGAACACCTTCGCGCCCTTGAGATCCGCGCCGATGAACGTGGGCGGCGGCTCGGCCCCGGGCTGACGGCCGGCCGACGTTGCAGGCCGCAGCAAGCTTGCGCCCGAGAGATTGGCGCCGTCGAAGCGGGTTCCGATTATGACGGCGCGATCGAGGTTTGCGGACGATAGATCGGCGCCGGACAAGTTGGAGCCTGAGAGATTGACGCCGAACATCTTTGCATTCACGAACCGGGTCTTCTTGAAATCGATGAGCGACAGATCGAGACCTTCGAGATCCTTGCCCGACAGATCCGCCGGTCCAGAGCCCCGGAACAGTTGCTCGGTCACATCGCGGGCGGTGATGTCGGCAGCATCGACTGTCGCTGAGGCCACGCCTGCCAGTGACAAAGCAGCGACGAGACTAATCCGAAACATGCGGTTCTCCGGAACCAGAAGATCAAACACAAGCGTTGCTCAGCATTGCCAGGGCCTTGCGAACGGCGGCCACGCGGACCTGCCGGCGGCCGATATCACCGAAACGGCATGTTTCGTCTACGGTCGGATAACCCTTCCGGGCCACCGCCAAATGCACGAGTCCGACTGGCTTTGTTGCCGTTGCCCCACCGGGACCGGCGATGCCGGTGACCGAGACCGCGATGTCGGCAACGGAATGGCTGAGGGCGCCTTCGGCCATGGCCACGGCCACGGCGCGGCTGACCGCGCCTTCGGCTTCGATGAGGCCACGGTCGACGCCGAGTGAAGCGGCTTTGGCTGCATTCGAGTAGGTTATGAAGCCGCGATCGAGAACCGCAGAGGAACCGGCCACGTCCGTGATTGCGGCGGCGACGAGACCACCGGTACAACTCTCGGCGGTGGCCAATTTCAGCCCCGCGGCGCGCATCACCGACACCAGTTCCGCGGCGCTGTTGAGCACATCATCGGGGAGCATCGAGGCCGCACTCCAAAAACAAAAGGCCGGCGCCCAAGGAAGGCACCGGCCAGAGTGTAGTCCCGGCCTAGGGCGCGAGCAAAACTTACGAGGCCACCAATTTTTCAGCGTGCTTCAAAAGCACGTCGAGTGTGGCGCGAGAATCTGTACCCATAACCGCTATGGCGTGGCTCTGCGCGTTCTGCCAGACCGGAAAGGCATCCCGCAGAACGCCTTGGCCCTTCGGTGTCAGGTGAAGTCCGCGACCCCGACGACCTGCCGGCGGATCCATAATGATGAGGCCCAGCGCGAGTAGCCGCTTCAGGTTGCGCGAGAGGGTCGATTTTTCTATGTCGAGCTCGTGTCCGATCTCGACGGCGGTGATGCCATCGCGGGCCGCAAGCTGAGCCAACAGCGTATACTGGCTCGCCGTTATACCAAGCGGGCGCATCGCGTCGTCATAAACGCGCGTGATAATCCGAGATAACTGGCGCACACGGGTGGCCAAACAGGACGACGCCGTAGTCTCGGCAATATCGGCCATGTTGGCGGGCTCTTTGGCCGCGCGATCGACGGGCTGGGTCATAATATTCATTGCATCGCCTCTAAGCGGGTCGGTCTGATGATCTGGACGTCTTTTTGATCATACAACTGCTATGGCGGGTGTGCCGCGATTCTGCCAGGGGGGTCAATGTCGCGGGGGGTTGGGTTAGGTGGACCCGGCTGTGAACGGAAGGAGAACAAGAGCGCTCGCCATGGCCACGATGCCCTCTCGCCGGCCGACGGCGCCGAGTTCCTCCGTTGTCGTTGCCTTGACCCCGACCCTGTCCGGGGCGATCCCCAGAATGGCGGCGACGCGGGCCTGCATCGCCGTACGATGGGGGCCGATGCGCGGCGCTTCAGCCAGGATGGTCACGTCGACATTGACAATACGGCCACCGCGATGACGAAGCCGACGGACGGCGTCCTCTAAAAACAGGTGCGATGCGGCACCCTTCCATTGCGGGTCAGAGGGAGGAAAGTGCTGGCCGATATCGCCATCGCCCAGGGTGCCGAGAAGCGCATCGGTCAGCGCGTGCAGGGCGACGTCAGCATCGGAATGGCCTTCGAGCTTGTGTGTGTGCGGGATTTCAACTCCGCATAGCCAGACGCTAGATCCAGCAGCGAAGCGGTGAACGTCAAAGCCGGTGCCGATGCGCGGTTCCATCACTGTCTCTGTTTCAATTTTGCGGCGGGCGGCGTCAACATCGGCCGCCGTTGTGATCTTGATATTGGCGGGCGCGCCTTCGACGAGAGCCACGGACAGACCGGCCCATTCGGCGATGGATGCGTCGTCGGTGAACTGGTCCAGTCCGGAGTGAGCCGCTCTGTCGTGGGCAGCCAGGATATCGGTGAAACGGAAGCCTTGTGGTGTTTGCGCAAGCCACAGACCTGCGCGGGGCACGGTGCCGGCGATCAGGCCGCCAGGGCGCTCGCGCTTCAAGGTATCGGCGACGGCGAGTGCGGGAATTGCGCCGGAATGGCTTGCCAGGGCCGCGATCACACGGTCGATAACAGGGTGGTCAATAAACGGACGCGCCGCATCATGGATGAGGACGATGTCGGGAGTTTCGGCGGCAAGGGCCGCCAACCCGGCGTGGACGCTTGCCTGACGCGATGCGCCACCGACCACCGGGGGCGCCAGTTTGGCTGCGGTGTGTGGCGCGCTCGCGCTGTAGAGATCCGCATCGTCGGCATGAATTACAGGCAATATGCGGGTTATGCCGGGATGGTTGGAGAACGCTGCAATAGTCCGCGATAGGACGGTGTCGGCCCCAAGTTGGAGATATTGTTTGGGGACGTCCGACTTTGCCCGGTTACCGCGTCCGGCGGCGACAATGAGGGCAGCGATGCGCACCGGCGGTTGCTCCTTGGACGCTCTTTCGGTTCCGTTGATCCATAGCCTTCCCGGTCTTATCGCCGCAATTGCACATCCGCGTTGACGCTTGCGAAAAGGTTGGGCAAACCGTATGGTGCCCAACTTGAGGGCACATTTCATTTCTGCACAAAAAGTGTCCAAACTGTTCGCGAGCTTGAGGGGAGCCGTCTTTGAAGGCGACATTGTCGATCGCTAGCATTGCGCCACGCAACAACGTGTTTCTGGCGCCCATGACTGGCGTATCCGACTTACCTTTCCGAACGTTAGCACATGAACTTGGTGCGGGCTTGGTCGTTTCCGAAATGGTCGCCAGTGCGGAGCTGATCGCGCAACGCGCCGATGTGCGACGGCGAGCCGAAGGTGGCGATCTTACACCGCATGTCATACAACTTGTTGGTTGTGATGTACAACATATGGCGGAAGGTGCCCGGATCGCCGAAGCCGAGGGTGCCCACATCATCGACATCAATATGGGGTGCCCCACACGTGAAGTGACCGGCAAAGCGTCGGGCAGCGCGCTGATGCGCGATCTCAGTCATGCGCTCAGTCTCATCGAAGCCGTTGTCGGAGCGGTGAAGGTTCCCGTCACCTTGAAAATGCGGCTCGGCTGGGACGACGCGACACGCAATGCGCCGGAACTCGCCCGCCGGGCGGAAGAGGCAGGCATTCAGTTGGTGACGGTGCATGGCCGGACGCGCAACCAGTTCTTCAAGGGACGCGTCGACTGGAATTTCGTCGGACAGGTGAAGAAAGCCGTGTCCATTCCCGTCATCGTCAACGGTGACATCGTTTCGGTGAGTGATGCTCTGAGCGCGCTCGCGCAGTCAGGCGCTGACGGCGTCATGATCGGCCGCGGAGCCTACGGTGCGCCATGGATGCCGGGTCGCATCGCCACAGCGCTTGCGACCGGAGTTGATCCGGGCGCTCCTCCGATCGGTGTCCAGCGCCGCATCGCCAAAGAGCATGTGGCGGCAATGCTCGACCATTATGGCGCTTTCGTTGGGCTCAGAAACGCGCGCAAGCATATCGGCTGGTATCTCGCGACGAGTGGACTACCAGACGTCGCGGTGAAGCGCTGGCGGGCTCAGCTGTGCACCGATGACAACGCGGCGTCCGTCCTGAGCGGGCTTGAAAACGCCTATGCGGATGCGGCAGAGAGCCGGAGGCTGGCCGCATGACGCCTCCCGCCGAAGCGCGCTCACCAAAGGACAAGGGCGATGATCGCCCAATCGAACTCGACCTGCTGCTCTATGCGCTGCCGTATCCGATCTTCGTGCTGGCGCCGGACAATCGCATCGTCTTTGCCAGTGCGGCGGCCGAAACTTTTCTTTCGTTGAGCATCGCTGTGTTGAAGCGGCAAACGCTGGACGAATTGCTGGCCTTTGGAAGTCCGCTGTTTCCCCTGCTCGATCAAGTTCGCCGTTCGGGTGCGACCGTGAACGAGTACGGCGTGGAAATGCACTCGCCGAAATTCCTGATGCCGAAGCTCGTCGATGTGCACGCCGGGCCTTTTCCCGAGCGCCCCGGCCACATCCTGCTCATGATCCAGCAGCGCAACATGGCGCAGATGATCGAGCGTCAGTTTACCCACCGGGCCGCGGCGCGCACGGTGTCGGGAATGGCTGCCGTTCTGGCCCACGAAATCAAGAACCCGCTGTCGGGCATTCGTGGGGCCGCGCAACTCTTGGAGCCGGCGCTGTCGGACGACGACCGCGCTCTGACGCAGCTGATCTGCGCGGAGACAGACCGCATCCGCAATCTCGTCGATCGCATGGAAGTTTTCGGCGACGAGCGGCCGCTGGCGAAAGAAGCGGTCAACATTCACGATGTTCTCAATCACGTCCGGCGTCTGGCCGAAACCGGGTTTGCGCGCGGGGTCCGCTTCATCGAGGATTACGATCCCTCACTGCCGCACGTGCCCGGCAACCGCGATAAACTAGTGCAGGCATTCCTTAATCTTGTGAAGAACGCTGCGGAAGCTGCATCCGACAGCGCCGATCACGGCCGCATCGTGCTGACGACAAAATTCCGGCCGGGCGTGCGCCTGTCGGTGCCGGGCTCCAGTTCGCGGGTCAGCCTGCCTCTGCTGATCCAGGTGGAAGACAACGGCACCGGCGTGCCCGACCATCTGAGGCCCCACCTGTTCGATCCGTTCGTTACGACCAAGCACAACGGGACCGGGCTCGGCCTGGCTCTTGTCGCCAAGATCATCGGCGATCACGGCGGCATCATCGAATACGACAGCGAGCCGCGCCGGACGGTGTTCCGCGTCCTTCTGCCGATGCAGGAGCGCAAGCGTGGCGACCTAGACCCAGGAGAATAGAACCAATGGCGCGTGGAACGATCCTGATCGCCGACGATGATACGGCTATTCGCACGGTGCTCAATCAGGCACTGGCGCGGGCCGGATATGCGCCGCGCGCAACCGGCAACGCGGCGACGCTTTGGCGCTGGGTCAGTCAGGGCGAGGGCGACGTCGTCATCACTGATGTTGTCATGCCCGACGAGAACGCGTTCGATCTCATCCCGCGTATCAAAAAGCTGCGGCCCGATCTGCCGATCATTGTCATGAGCGCGCAAAATACACTCATGACCGCGCTCACGGCGGCGGAGAAGGGCGCTTATGAATATTTGCCCAAGCCGTTCGATCTGGCGGAGGTCGTGTCCGTCGTCTCGCGCGCACTTGCATCACCCGGCCGTAAGCCGCAGCGCGGCCCGGAGACAACGGACGGCGAAGACCTGCCGCTGATCGGGCGCTCGCCGGCGATGCAGGATATCTACCGTGCGCTGGCCCGTCTGACGCAGACGGAACTGACCATCATGATCACGGGTGAGAGCGGAACGGGCAAGGAGCTCGTCGCCCGCGTGCTGCACGACCATGGCAAGCGGCGGACAGGTCCGTTCGTGGCAATCAACATGGCGGCAATCCCGCGCGAGCTGATCGAGAGTGAGCTGTTCGGGCATGAGAAGGGCGCCTTCACGGGTGCGCAAGCGCGCACCCAAGGCCGGTTCGAGCAGGCCGAGGGTGGCACGCTGTTCCTCGATGAGATCGGCGACATGCCGCTCGAGGCGCAGACCCGGCTGCTGCGCGTTCTCCAGCAGGGAGAGTACACGACTGTCGGCGGACGCACCCCGATCCGGACCAACGTGCGCATCATCGCGGCGACGCATCGCGACCTGCGCTTGCAAATCCAGCAGGGTCTCTTCCGCGAAGATTTGTTCTATCGACTGAACGTCGTGCCGCTGCGCCTGCCGCCGCTGCGCGAGCGCACCGAGGACATCGGCGATTTGACGCGACACTTTCTTCGGATGGCGGCACGCGAGGGGCTCGGCCAGAAGTCGATCGAGCAGTCGGCCATCGACCGGCTGAAGCAGCATCCTTGGCCCGGTAACGTGCGCGAACTGGAAAACTTTGTCCGCCGGGTCGCTGCTTTGCACACGCAGGATCTCATCTCGGCGCCGATCATCGAGCAGGAACTCGCCGAGGCGATCCCGGCGCGGATGCCAGCCACGTCGGCCAACACCAAAGACCTGTCGGAGCTGGTCGAGCGCCACCTCGCCGGCTATTTCGCCGAATTCGGAAACGAGCTGCCTCCGGCCGGCCTCTATGATCGGATTATCCGGCAGGTGGAATATCCGCTGCTGTCGGCAGCGCTTGCGGCGACGCGAGGCAATCAGATCCGGGCGGCCGAACTGCTTGGCCTCAATCGCAATACTCTCCGGAGCCGGATCAAAGAGTTGAACATTAAGGTGTTCCGGACGCCTTTGGTCTGAGGATTGGCGACGGAAAAGAAACGGCAACTGATTTGTCGTTGACGATTTTGTCGCGAAAATGTCACAGTTGGCTGGTTCATGTGACTAGCGCGCTGCACCTTTGATGGTCGGCGTTGCGCGCTTGCCTCTCCAAGTCCGATCTGAGTGCCGTCGGGTACACAGCCATCGGGCATCTCAACAGCGACGAGAGATCGGGCCCCTCGCGGTCAGGCTTCCGGACGCCCGTGGCGAATGACCAGCGCAATGGTGGCAGAGAAACTCAAAGCCGTGTTCTTGAACGCGCTCGGGCCTTCGCGAGCGCCGTCGCTCGAGGCCGGTGACCGGGCGTTCTCCATCGGACTCATTACCGTTGTTCTGTCGGTCGTCTCGGGCTTTGCGACATTTCTCATTTTAACCGGGCTTACGCCGATCACGCCGCGCGATGACATCGTGCTGGCCGCGTTGCTGGTCAACATTGCTCTGATCATCGCGATGATCGCGCTGCTCGTCTGGCATGGCATCGAGCTTTGGCGAGCCTGGCGGGCGCAGATCCCCGGTGCGCGCCTGCATGTGCGCATCGTTGGATTGTTTTCCATCATCGCAGCCCTACCGGCGATCCTGCTGGCGGTCGCGGCGACCACGACTTTTTCGCGCGCCATCGACAGTTGGTTCACCGCTCGCGCGCGGGCGATCATCGAGAACTCGATGGAAGTCGCCCAATCTTATCTGCAGGAGCACGGCGCGGTGATCCGCACCGATGTCGCCAACATGGCGCGCGATATCGATGCGGCGGCCAATGATGTCGTCGACAATCCGCAAGCATTAAAGCAGCTCATGATTGCGCAAGCCGGATTGCGTGAACTGGCGAGCGCTTATCTGGTATCGCCGAACGGACAGCTGCTCGTATCGGCCTTCGATGACGAAAAAGAAACGTTCGCCAGCCCGCCACCGGCTGCCATCGCCGAGGCTGAAAAGGGCCAGATCGCGATTATCAAATCGTTGGAACGGGCCCGCGTCGCGGCGTTGGCGCGGCTGCAGCGCTTTCCGGGTCAATATCTGCTCGTGACACGGGCGGTCAGCGCCAAGGTCATGGCGTACCTGAAGCGTACCGAGCAGAGTGTCGACGAATACAATCGGCTGCGGCGGGCGCGCGGCGGGCTTAAGCTCGCGCACGGGCTCATGTACACCATGATCTCGATGACGGCGCTCTTGGCTGCCATCTGGACGGGATTGTGGTTCGCTGGCCGGTTCGTGGCGCCGATCCGTCGCCTCATCGCCGGGGCGCGCGAAGTTTCGACCGGCAACCTTGATGTTGAGTTGCCTGAGCGGCGCGGCGAAGGCGACTTGCGGCGTCTGTCGAGCACGTTCAACACCATGACGCGCGAATTGAAACATCAGCGCGATGCCCTGGTGACAACCAACGCGCAGCTGTCGGAGCGGACAAGCTTCATCGAAGCGGTGCTGGCAGGTGTTTCATCGGGCATCATCGGGCTGGATGCCGAACGCCGGATCACGCTCATCTCGCCGTCGGCGCAGAGGCTGCTTGATTGCCATGAAGAAGACGTGGTGGGGCAGCCGATCGCAGAAGTGCTGCCGGAGTTCAGCCCAGTTCTTGAACGCCACCAGGAGCCCTCGATCAAAGCCAAGGGGGCGGTTGAAGTGCGCCGCGTGGTGGGCAACGACGAACGCACATTCTCGGCGCGCGTCACCGACGAAGAGGCGCAAGGCGGTTCGGTCGGTTCGGTGATGACGTTTGATGATATTTCGGAGCTTGTGGCAGCCCAGCGCACGTCGGCGTGGGGAGATGTGGCGCGCCGCATTGCGCACGAGATCAAAAATCCGCTGACACCGATCATCCTGTCGGCGGAGCGCATCCGGCGCAAATATGGAAAAATGATCGTCGAAGACCGTGAAACCTTCGATAAATTGACGGCGACCATCGAGCGTCAGGCCGGCGACATCAAAACGATGGTTGACGAGTTCGCGGCGTTCGCGCGGGTTCCCAAACCCGTCATGGAGAAGGGCGATTTGCGCGATGCGGTGCAGGAATCCGTCATTCTGTTTCGCGAAGGCCATCCCGAACTTGGCTACGATCTCGTCATGCCCAACGATCCGGTCACGACGCTTTTCGACCGGCGGCTCATCACGCAGGCAGTGACCAACCTCGTCAAGAACGCGACCGAAGCGGTCGAAAGCGCGGTGCAGGCCGGCCAGATCGCGAAAGGCCGCGTCGAGACGGTGCTGCGGGTCTCATCCGAGCGGATCGAGATCGAGGTGATCGACAACGGCATCGGGCTGCCGAAGCAGAATCGTTCCCGCTTGCTCGAACCCTACGTCACGACCAAGGGTTCGAAGGGCACGGGGCTGGGATTGGCCATCGTGCAAAAGATCACCGAACAGCATGGCGGCGCGCTGTCGCTCGACGATGCGCCGCATGCCGCCGACCGAACGAGCGGAGCGCTCGTGCGCATCACCATTCCCCGTGACGGCCGCCGCGTCGCACGGAACGAAACCGATGAATTCAACCCTGGTGTTGCGTCAGCCGAAGAGGCTGCCGCGCGCGCCGTAGTGAATTGACGACCCGAGAGGAGATGTTTCGATGGCAGCTGATATTCTGATCGTCGACGACGAAGCCGACATTCGCGAGCTTGTCGCCGGCATTCTTGAAGATGAAGGGCACCGGTCGCGGCTCGCCCGCGACAGCGATGAAGCCCTGCGCGCCATCGAGGAGCGAAGGCCGCATCTGGTCGTGCTCGACATCTGGCTGCAGGGTAGCCGGCTCGACGGATTGGAAGTGCTATCGGTCATCAAGCGCACCTATCCGGATCTTCCGGTCGTCATCATCTCGGGTCATGGCAACATCGAGACAGCGGTCACGGCGATTAAACGTGGCGCCTACGACTACATCGAGAAGCCGTTCAAGGCCGACCGGCTTATTCTGGTCGCGCTGAGAGCGTTGGAAGCGTCGAACTTGAAGCGTGAGGTCAAGGAACTGCGCGAGCGCTCGACGGTGTCGGCCGACATGATCGGCAAATCGGCGGCGGTCAACCAGCTCAAGGCGCAGATCGACCGGCTGGCGCCAACCAACAGCCGCATTCTGATCCGGGGCTCGTCGGGCACGGGCAAAGAGCTTTCGGCGCGGGTCATCCATGTGAAATCGCGCCGCGCCGATGCGCCGTTCGTCGTACTCAACGCAGCCGCCATGGCTCCCGATCGTGTCGAGGAAGAGCTTTTCGGAACGGAAGATCGCAGTGGCGGCCCGCGCAAGGTCGGTGCGCTGGAGGAAAGTCACGGCGGCACGCTCTATATCGATGAAGTGGCTGACATGCCGCTTGAGACGCAGGGCAAGGTGCTGCGCGTTCTGGTCGAGCAGAAGTTTCAGCGTATCGGGGGCTCACAGAAGGTGTCCGTCGATGCGCGCATTATTTCCTCGACCAGCCGCGATCTGGAGCGGGAAATGGCGGAGGGCCGGTTTCGCGAGGATCTCTATCATCGGCTGAACGTCGTGCCGCTTCGGGTGCCGAGCCTGGCCGAGCGGCGCGAGGATATTCCCGATCTGATCCAGTTCTTCATTCTGCAATTGGCGCAAGCATCAGGGTTGGCGCCACGACGGATCGGCGAGGATGCGATCGCGGTCCTGCAGGCGCACGACTGGCCCGGCAACGTGCGCGAGTTGAGAAACAATATCGAGCGCCTCATGATCCTCGCCGGCGGCGATCCGAACACGGTCATCACCGCGGAAATGCTGCCGGAGGAGATTGGCTCCAACGTGCCGCTGCCGGTCAACGGCGGGGCGGAGCATCTGATGTCGCTGCCGCTGCGCGAGGCGCGTGAAATTTTCGAACGCGAATATCTGCTGGCGCAGATCAACCGGTTTGGTGGCAATATCTCACGCACTGCGGAGTTCGTCGGCATGGAGCGTTCGGCGCTGCACCGCAAGCTGCGCGCCCTTGGCGTATCCTCAGACCAGCGCACCGAGGGCCGCCCGGTCTAGTCGCCTCATTCAATCTGGATGTCGATCGATCATGGCCCGCATTGTCTATGTCAACGGCCGCTATCTGCCATATGCCGAGGCGGGCGTGCATGTGGAGGATCGCGGATTCCAGTTCGCCGACAGTGTCTATGAGGTCTGCGAGGTCAAGGGCGGGGCGCTCATCGACGTCACACGGCATCTGGCGCGACTGGCCCGCTCGCTAGAGGAATTGCGCATCGAGCGGCCGATGGCGGACCCGGCCTTGCGGCATGTGCTCAGCGAGGTCGTGCGGCGCAACCGCATTCGCGACGGACTGGTCTATCTGCAGGTCACGCGTGGCCGCGCGCCGCGCGATTTTGTTTTTCCCGGTCCCGATACCGAGCCCACGCTCGTTGTGGTTGCGCGGTCCATT
This sequence comes from Hyphomicrobium sp., assembly GCA_022844105.1. Taxonomy (GTDB): domain Bacteria; phylum Pseudomonadota; class Alphaproteobacteria; order Rhizobiales; family Hyphomicrobiaceae; genus JAGVSR01. Next base: position 458,400 of record JALHMJ010000001.1, read on the forward strand.
GATCCAGCCAAGATAGCCGCCAAGGCGCGCCATGGGATCGCTGTCAAAAGCGTGCCGGACAACCGATGGGGTCGCTGCGATCTGAAGACCGTCATGCTGTTGCCGGCGGCTCTGGCGAAGGAAAATGCGCGGGCAGCGGGCGCCCAGGAGGCTTGGTTCGTAGACGAAAAAGGATTTGTGACCGAGGGCGCGTCGAGCAACGCGTGGATCGTGCGTTCCGACGGCTTCGTGCTGACCCGCCCGCTTGATGCGCGCATCCTCGGCGGGGTCACGCGTTCCACGTTGCTCGATCTCATCAAACAACTCGGCGTACCGGTGGAGCAGCGGGCCTTCACAATCGCGGACGCCTGGGCTGCCAAAGAAGCATTTGTGACATCGGCTTCGGCCACCGTGATGCCGGTCACCGTCGTCGATGATCGTCGCATCGCAGATGGCAGGCCCGGGACATTGACTGTGCGGTTGCGGGAAAAGTTCCATTCAATGGCGGAAAAACTGCCAACTTGAATATCTTTTCACCGCCGTCTGCGCCTACTTGCTCCAGAACGCCCCGTCATTTTTGCTGCAACTGCTAACGAAAGCCGCTAAAAAGACGGCACGCTTGATTGCTCTTTTTGGGCGTTGAAACCAATTGTCCGCCTTCGGCGTAGACGTGAATGAAAACCGACGTTTACACTCGGAAAGAAAAACAAAATGGCCGCCGACCGCACGCCAAGCCTTCAGGACACGTTTCTCAATCACGTCCGTAAGCAGAAGGTTCCGCTCACGATTTTCCTCATCAACGGTGTTAAGCTGCAAGGCATCGTGACCTGGTTTGACAGTTTTTGCGTGCTGCTTCGTCGTGACGGCCACTCGCAGCTGGTCTATAAGCATGCCATCTCTACCATCATGCCCGGCGCTCCCGTGAACCTGATGGACGGTGAAGGCGGCGACGAGGCTTAAGTGGCCTCTGCGCTCAAGCTTGAACGGCACCCGTTATCGACAAGTCGACCACAGACGACAACCTTGAACTGTCCGGCGGCCCTTCCAAGCCGGGCGGTGATGTCTTGCGCGTCACGACCGGCCGCGCGATCGTCATCGTTCCGGTTTTGCAACGCGGTTCGGCGGATGAAGCAGCGCGCGACAGTCGCGGTGCTGCGGTTGTCACGCATTCGTCGCAAGACCGGTTGACGGAGGCGACAGGTCTTGCTGAAGCGATCGATCTGGAGATCGCGGACGCGAGGATTGTTTCTATCGCGACGCCGCGGCCGGCAACGCTCTTCGGCAAAGGGAAAGTCGAAGAACTCCGCCTGATCGTAGCCGAGACCGGTGCTGATCTGGTCATTGTCGATCACGCGATCACGCCCGTGCAGCAGAGCAATCTGGAGAAGGCCTGGAATGCGAAAGTGCTCGACCGCACCGGGCTCATTCTTGAAATTTTTGGGCGGCGCGCGCGGACGCGCGAGGGGCGGCTACAAGTCGAGCTCGCCCATCTCACTTATCAAAAAGGACGCTTGGTGCGGGCCTGGACCCATTTGGAGCGCCAACGTGGCGGCGGCGGCTTCCTTGGCGGGCCTGGTGAAGCGCAGCTTGAACTCGATCGGCGGATCCTCGAAGCGCGTATCCTGTCAATCAAGAAGGAACTGACGCACGTCGTCAAAACACGCGAACTGCATCGGGCGGGCCGCCGCAAGGTGCCGTATCCGATTGTGGCCATTGTCGGTTACACCAACGCCGGCAAATCGACGTTGTTCAATCTTGTGACGGGCGCATCCGTTCTGGCCAAGGATCAGGTGTTTGCAACGCTCGATCCGACGATGCGCGAAGTGCGGCTGCGATCCGGCCGGCGGATCATTCTCTCCGACACGGTCGGGTTCATCTCGGCGCTGCCGACGATGCTCGTGGCGGCATTCCGCGCCACGTTAGAAGAAGTTATCGAAGCCGATCTGATCCTGCACGTGCGTGACATTTCGCATCCCGAGACCGACGCGCAGGCAGCGGACGTGGAGGGATTGTTGGGCGACCTTGGCATCGACACCGTGCCGGCGCACAGTCACATCCTGGAGGTCTGGAACAAGATCGATCTCCTTGCAGAATCAATGCGCGACGAGGCTCGCAACATGGCGCGGTTTCAGGAGCGGCGTCCTGCGCTCGTCTCCGCCGTCAGCGGCGAGGGTATTGCGGATCTTCTGGATGCGATCGATGCGCGGCTCGGCGCCACCGATGAAATCGTGGAGGTGACCATTCCCGCGCATGATGGCCGGCTGATCGCCTGGACGTATGAGAATACAGACGTGCTGACGCGGAATACGGACGAGGAGACCGGAGCGTTACATCTGACGCTGCGGACAACGCTGGAAAATCGCGCCCGTCTCGACGCGCAATTGAAGAAAAGTGGTCATCCAAGCTAACAGCAAGCCGGGGACCTTCGGGGCAACGGCGGGCGGTCAGCGTCAGTTCCGCTTCTTATCGGCAACACGGATTTCATTCCACAGCGCATCCATTTCTTCGAGCGAGGACTGCTCGCAAGTCTTGCCTTGCTCGGCGAGCCGCCGCTCGATGTAGGCGAAGCGGCGGGTGAATTTGTCGTTCGCCTTGCGCAGTGCGGTCTCGGGATCAAGCTTCAGATGCCGCGCGACGTTGGCAATCACAAACAGGATGTCGCCGAGTTCTTCTTCTTTGTTTGCAGTTTCCGACTCCCGTGCTGGGAGCCGGCCGGAAACTGCGGGGGGTTGGTTGGTCGCGTCGATTGCTAAAATTACTTCTTCCAGTTCGGTGACTTCTTCTTTCAGCTTGGCGAATACGGGGGCAAGGTCGGGCCAGTCGAAGCCAACTTTCGCGGCTTTTTCTTGTAACTTTATGGCGCGTGTAAGGGCCGGCATGGCCACGGGTACGTCGGCGAGAAGCGACGAGCCGTGTGCGCTTGGTACATCGACACCAGTCGATGAAAGTCGCGCGCGCTCTTCGGCCTTTGCTGCGCGTTCCTCAGCCTTAATGCGCGACCAGAAGTCTGGCTGTGCGCCAGCTCCGCGCTCCTCGTTGCTGCCAAAAACATGCGGGTGGCGGCGGACCATCTTGGCGTTGACAGCTTCGGCAACGTCGGCGAACGCGAACGCATCGGCTTCCTCGGCCATGCGCGCGTGGTAGACGACCTGAAGCAGGAGATCGCCGAGTTCGTCCTTGAGGTCCGGCATGTCGCGGCGCCGAATGGCGTCGGCCACTTCGTAGGCTTCCTCGATGGTGTAGGGCGCAATGGACTCGAATGTCTGTTCGAGATCCCACGGGCAGCCGGTGCCTGGCGTGCGCAGTGCGGCCATGATCGCGAGGAGTCGTTGCAGCGCATCGGCGGCGGACGGGGTATCGGGTTTTGTCATGGCCGCGTTCTAGCCGATCGACCGCGCCGGGGCGAGAGCCGGGATGCTGAAAGCCCACCGATCCAGACGTTCGGCGTTGCGCAACACCAAAGCCAGTGGGACCAGCCAAGCAATCCATGCGGAGGCGGCGTAAATCGGCTCGAACGGCAGTTCGAACAGGATCGCGGAGCCGGTCAGGACGCGAAACCAGACCGCGCCCGTCGTGACCGCTGCCATGGCGAGCATGAGGTGGGCGTGGCGGGCGCGATTGCCACCGCGGATCGCAACCACCGCTGCGCCAAAGAGCCAGAGCCACACAAGTCCCTGCACGAAGAAGCCGGCGCGGGCAGGCAACGACGAATAGCTGAATATGGCAACGGGCAGAGCGGTCAGCCCTCCGGCCACCACGAAAGCGCCCAACGTCCACCCGATCTTGCGGTGAAGCTGTGGGTGAAAGCGCAAGGCGAGCGACACGGGCAAGAGAACGAGAACCATCGCCGAGGCGAGCATGTGAATGCGGAAGACGACCGGCAGGCGCCTGTCGACCAGCGACATCTCGAAAGGAAGTGCGATGAAACCTGATCCCGATCCCAGCGCCACCAGGGCGACGATCAGCGACAACACGAGACCCAGCGCAAGGGCGGCGCGCGTGCCGAGCGGCAGACGCGGAGCGGGGAGGGCAGGGGCTGGTGTCATGGCCGGGCGCGTCGTTGTTGGCATGGTCGGCGCGATCGTCGGCGGGCTGTGTGGCGTCACTGCGGCGGTGCTGGCGACAACGAGCGTGATTGCTGGTGAATTGTCCAAGCCTGGCGAGCCGATCGCCGTGGCGGCGCTGAGCACTGCGGTGCTTGCCGGCCGCTGGAGCGGAACGCCTTACGCGGTGCGCAACGATACCTCGCGCTGCGATGGCGATGACTGCAAGCTCGTGCTCGATATCGTGCCATGCGCGGGAGGATGGTGCGGGATCGAAGTCGACAAGGCGAACGCCTGCGCCGACACGCTCATGCAGCTTAGCGGTCATAAGGATCAACAGCGCCGCAACGCTTTTGAGGGCAAGCTCTCGCTGGGCAAAGGCACGCAGGGCTATGTCATTGAAGCGCAGTTGGAGCCCGCGGAAGACGGCCGCCCGGCCGTCCTTGAAATCGTCGGTGATACGGGACCCGAGTTCCGCATGTTCCGGCGTTCGTTTCCGTTCCACACCGCCTTGACCCGCGTCGGCGAAGCCGTGTGCAAGGCGAGCGACAAGCCGGTGAGTTGATTTATCAGCGCTCAGGCGACCTTTTTGTGAGGAGCCAGGTCGCCACGCGCTGACCTGTTAGCGCCGGCGAGCGAAAAAGAGGGCGGCGGCAACGCCGAGGGCTGCACCGAGCGGGCCGGTGGCGAAGGCGGCCGTCATGACGGCTTCCAATTCCTTGTCGTGAACGTTGCCGGAAAAGACTTGCGTTGCGACATACCCGAGGGCGGCGCCACACACGTAGCCGACAGCGAGACCAACGACGACACTTGTGACTGTCCGCATGAATGCCTCTTCGGCAGAATGACATGAAAGAAGCGCGTTCGCGGCAGCCGGGTCAAGGGCGGTGGTGCGGCGGGACGGATCGTGCGCAAGGGCCCCGGATCGCGGAGGCGCTTTGCGCCCGCGTGCGCGATGTCTATTGTGGCGCGGGGCGAGGGGCCTGCAGTGGGGGCGACGACAGTGTCATGCGCGTGATCTTGAACCTGCTGCTCATTGTGTTCGAGATCGCGGCTTGCGTGGCTCTGGCGTGGTTGGGCTTGAACTATCCGATCATTTTTGCGGCGGTGACCGGCGCGCTGGCGTTCATCCTCGGTCTCAGGCTCGAAGTGCTGCGACTGAGAAACGAGATGCCGTTTTACTTCGGACCGGGGAATTCGCTGCGCGGTCTATTCGTGCCGATCGTCGGTTTCGGTGAGGCGCTGTTCAAGGGGCTCCTGGCTGGCGTCGCGGCGCTGTTCACGTTCTCCGGCACGGATCAGGGCCGGCTGTTCTGGGTGGCCGTCGCGTTCGGTCTGACCGTGTATGCCGGCGCGGGGCTGCTCAGGTGGCTCGCGATCCGGCTCGACGCGCGGCCGGAGCGGTGGGGCTTTTTCCGGCTCGGTCCGCCGCTCGGGCTGCTGTTCTCGGCCGCAATCGCATTCCTGGCGGTGTATGGGCTGGTGCCGTCGCCGACGGTGAGTGACATCGGCTGGACGATCGTGTGGGAGATGCCCAAGATCCCAACCGTGGAGCAGACGAGTGAATTGTTCTTCCGGCTGAAACAGGCTTTCGACGATTTCGTGGTGACGCTTCTATCTGTCCATCTGCCGACGGTGTGGGCACGCGCGCTGGGCATCGTTCTTAGCGTCAATGTGCTGGCCGGATTCGTGGCTTCGCTGTATGCGGCGATCATCGCCGGCATCGTGCGGCGCGCCGAGCCAGCGTAGGCGCAAACGACAGGACGCTTCACTCATATCCGCTATTCGCATAATATATATTATGGAAAATAGTGAGGAGGGTGCGCAGTAGTTCAGCTGGTTGTGGCCGTTGGTTGTGACCGTAGCCCGGCGACGAGATTGGGTTCGCCGGGCCTTCCAGCTTAGCCCTTTTCGTGGTGGTCGGCGACGAAGCGATCGAGCAGGCGGACGCCCCAACCCGAACCCCAACTGGTGTTGATGTCCGAGCGGCCGGAATCCATGGCCGTGCCGGCGACGTCGAGATGCGCCCAAGGCGTGTCCTTGATGAAGCGTTCCAGGAAGGCTGCGGCCGTGCACGAGCCGGCCCAACGCCCGCCGATGTTCTTGATATCGGCAGTCTTGCCGTCGATCATGCGGTGGAAGGCCTTGTCGAGCGGCATGCGCCACAGCTTCTCGCCGGTCGCCTTCGAAGCCGCTAAAAGATCGTTGGCGAGGCGGTCGTCGTTGACGAAGAGGCCCGCGTACTCCTTGCCCAGCGCAATCATGATGGCCCCGGTCAGGGTGGCGAGATCGACGATCAGCTTGGGCTTGTAGCGCTCCTGGGCGTACCAGAGCACATCGGCCAGGACCAGGCGGCCTTCCGCATCGGTGTTGAGGATCTCAATCGTCTGGCCGGACATGGAGGTGACAATGTCGCCGGGACGGGTTGCATTGCCCGACACCATGTTTTCGACGAGGCCGATGATGCCGACGGCGTTGACGTTCGCCTTGCGCTCGGCGAGCGCAGACATGAGGCCGACGACGGCCGCCGCGCCGCCCATGTCGCCCTTCATGTCCTCCATGCCGCCGGCCGGTTTGATCGAATAGCCGCCGGTATCGAAGACGACGCCCTTGCCAACGAAGCAAACCGGCTTGGCGCGCTTCGACTTGGCGCCGTTCCAATGCATGATGGCAACGCGCGAGGGGCGCGTGCTGCCTTGGCCAACAGCCAGCAACGTATCCATTTTAAGTGCTGAAAGGGCATCGACATCGAGAATTTCGACGTCGAGACCAACACGTTCCAGTTCCTTGACGCGATCGGCGAACTCCACCGGGCCCAGCACGTTTGCTGGCTCATTGACCAGATCGCGGGCGAGCATGATGCCATTTGCCACCGCTTGCTGGCGTACGAAATGGGCTCGCGCCCTATCGGGATCGGCGGTCAGAATGACGAGCTTTACCAGACCGTCCGATTGCGGCGCGGGCGCCTCGGTTCCGTCGGCGGGCACGGCGCCTTCTTCGCCGCCGTTTTTCTTCGTTTTGTACTTTGTGAAATTGTAGTGGCGCAGCAGGACGCCGAAGGCCATTTGAGCCGCAACCTCGGCGGGCTTGGTGCTGCCGGTTTCTTCAAAGTCTGCCAGAAGGCTGGCCTGCTGAGTCTTGCGCAAGACGATCTGCGCGTAGGCAAAGCCGCCAAGATTGGCCCAGTCGGTGTCCGTGTTGTCGGCCGTTTTGCCCGCTCCGGCCACGATCAGGCGATCGACGTCGAGTTTGGCGGGCGCCAGAAGCTCGAAAGAGGATTTCGCTTTGCCGCGAAACTGCGAAGCGTCGGCGGCCTTGAGCAACTGGCCGCCGGTTTTCTGGTTCAGCGCCTTGACGCTATCTGCCAGCGCCAGTTCGCTACCGGCGAAAACCAGCGCCGTGTGTTGCATCGGCGCGCTCAACGGCGCGAAAGTGATCTCGAGTGCGGCGGACATCAGGGGCTCCTGTTGGGGGCGGTAGTGAGATCGATCCGAGAATTGAACGGCTCATGGCTGAGGGGCCGGCGCAGCGCGTCACAGACGCGACCGACACACGATCCAAGCCTCGTTTGAGCTCGGGGAAGAAAAAGCGGTTTGCCGGCAGAGATTAGCCGCTTCGTGGCGGGGCGCAAGTTGTGGCGGCACCCGCACCATCGTTGGCGGCAATGCAGGGCGGCTTTGTTCGGCGCCGGCTGCTCCCCGTTCACGTCCGACGGGGCACAAGTCGCGGTCGGTCCGGCCGAATTTCGGCCACTGTGGTGTGGGAGCGGGATGGTATGCCGGGGGGATCCGACTTGACGGTTAACGCGACGTTCCGCCAAGTGATGGCCCGCCCATCGATCTGCGAGCGAACCGGTGATCAACGCGCATGACGACGATCTTCTCGCGTTACGTGTTCCGGCAGGCGGCGGGGGCCTTGCTGCTTATCCTGTCGTCGTTGTCGGGCGTGGTGTGGATTGCGCTTGCGCTGCGGCAGCTCGAAGTGGTCACGAGCCAGGGGCAGAACGCGGGGACGCTGCTGGCCATGACGACGCTGGCCCTGCCTAACCTCCTGGCGCTCATCGCTCCCTTCGCCCTTCTCATCGCCGTCATGCACACGCTCAATCGGCTCAATGGAGATAGCGAACTGATCGTCATGACGGCATCGGGCGCCACGATCTGGGTGATTGGGCGGCCGCTGATTTTATTGGCTTTGATCGTCACGATGGCGGTGTCGTTCGTCAACCACGTCGGTATGCCGTGGAGCCTCAGGATGCTGCGCGACTATGTCTTGCAGGTGCGCACCGACCTGCTTTCGCAAGTGCTGCAACCGGGCAAGTTTTCCAGCCCCGAACAAGGCATCACGTTCCATATTCGCGAGCGGGCCCCCAATGGGGATATCCTGGGGCTCATCATGCACGACACGCGCTCGAACAAGAGCGCCTTGTCTTATCTGGCCGAGCGCGGGCAGATCGTGAAGCAGGACAGCAACGCCTTCATGGTCATGACGGGCGGGCACGTTCTGTCTCAGGACGATCTCAACGCGCCGCCGCGGATCGTGGCTTTCGATCGCTATGCGATCGACCTCGACGCGTTCGATCAAAAGGTCAGCGACGACAAGGATCTCAGGCCGCGCGAACGATACTTTTCCGAACTCGTGTCGCCCGATCCGAAGAGTCGCGATTTTAAGCGCAACCCCGGCATCTTCAATGCGGAGTTGCATGAACGCTTCGCGAGTACTCTGTACCCACTCGCCTTTGTGCTGATTGCACTGGCGGCGGTCGGGAACGCCCAGTCGACGCGACAGAACAAAACGCGATCCGTGGCGATCGGCTTCATAGCCGGTGCCGGGGTCAGGCTCGCGGGGCTCGGCCTCGTCAACGTCGTGGTGCGCAATCCAGCGTTGACCCCCCTGCTCTATCTGCTGCCGCTCACAGCAATGGGTGTCAGCCTCTTCGCGATCGCCGGGGCAAGCCGGCAAAGATCGGGACCAGGTTGGTTTGATGGCATCACCGATGTCTTGGCCGGCACCGGCGCTGCCGTGGCGGCCTGGGCGAGGACGACATTGCCAAGGCCGGCGGGAGGACGCTGATGGCCCTCCCGCGCCTGCTGCCGTCGACTGTCGGCGTTTACGTCGCCCGGCGCTTCTTTGCCATGATCGCGATCACGTTCGTCGTGTGTTCGTTTTTGATTTTTGTGATCGATCTTGTTGAAATGCTTCGTCAATCGGGCAAGCACGGCAGCGTTGCGGCCTGGAAAATCGTTTGGCTGACGTTGCTGCGGCTGCCCGCCTACACTGAGTTTCTGCTCGCCTTCGGTGTTCTTGTCGGTTCGATCGGCGCCCTCCTCATGCTGGCGCGCAAAAGCGAATTGGCGGTTATTCGCTCAGCAGGATTATCCGCGTGGCAGTTCCTGCGACCGGGGCTGATCGTGGCCTTTACTCTCGGCGTGCTGAGCGTTGCGTTGTACAACCCCATGGCGGCCTCGGCGCGGGCCTACGCCGACGAGCTCTTCAACGAATATTTCGGTCGCGAAACCAACCTCTTGCGGTCAGGCACCGCCGGTTCGTGGCTGCGCCAGGACGGCATCGACGGGCAGTCGGTGCTCACGGCGGGGGGGGCGGCGCGCAACGGACTTGAACTTCGGCTCGTGACCGCGTTCGTGTTCGATAAGGATGGCCGGTTCAAGGAGCGCGTGGATGCGGCCAAAGCCACGCTTCTCGACGGGTTCTGGAAGCTCGACGATGTGACGGTTTCGCGGGCCGGCGACGAGCCTGAAAAATACGGGTCGTATTTGCTCTCGACATACCTTAGTCCGGAGCGGGTTTCGGACGCCTTAGGTCGCGTGATCGCGGTCTCCTTCTGGGAGCTTCCGGGGCTTATTGAAGTCGCTGAAAAAGCAAAACTTTCGACGGCCTCTCTCGAGCTCCAATACGAGCTTCTCCTGTCAAGGCCATTCCTGTGCGTTGTGATGGTGCTTTTGGCGGCGACTGTGTCGCTTAAGTCATTCCGCTCGGGCGGCGTCCAGACTATGGTCGTCACTGGGATGATCGGGGGCTTCGGGTTCTTCCTACTGGCTGAGATTTCACGACAATTGGGGTCGGCAGGTCTTGTCGCTCCTAAAATCGCGGTCTGGTTCCCCATCATATTGGCGCTGGTCGCCACGACAACGGTGCTGCTGCACCAGGAGGATGGCTGAGTGATGCGTGCTCTGCGGCATTCGCAGGCAACGGCTCGAGGGGACCGGGGGACGGCGCGTCACATCATGGTGACGCTCGCCGCACTTGTGTTCGCGCTCGCCGCATCGCTTGTTCCGGCCGCAGCGCAGCAAACAACATCGTCGTTCCCCAAGCCGAAGGACGGCATGTTCGGCAAGACCCAGAAATTTGACGGCCAGCTACCGTTGCACTTGCAGGCCGACGAACTGGTCTACGACAGCGACGGCGCCAAGGTCATCGCCAAGGGCAACGTCGAGATTCAGTACGAAGGCAATAATCTCACCGCCGATGAGGTCGTCTACGATCAGAAAGCCAATACGTTGAACGCCTCCGGCAACGTCGTGCTGCGCGACGTTAACGGCAATATCGTACGCGCCGAGCGCTACACGTTGACCGACGACTTCCGCGACGGTTTCGTGCAATCGCTGAGCGTGGTCGCTGCGGACGAATCTAAAATTTCGGCTGAACAAGGCGTTCGCCGCGACGGCAACGTCACCGAATTCTCAAATGCCAAATTCACGCCGTGCAAAACGGACGGAACGCAGCAGCCGCTGTGGTGTATCTCAGCCCGAAAGGTGACCCACGACCAGGCCGCGCAAACGATCAGCTACCAGGATGCGCAGTTCAATATGTTCGGAGTGCCAATTCTGGGATTGCCGTATTTCGAACATCCCGATCCGACCGTGAAGCGCAAGTCGGGTTTCCTGTCGCCTGACATAGGCAACTCCGGAGATCTCGGCTTCTTCACCGAGATCCCCTACTACTTCGCTTTGTCACCCTCATACGACTTCACGTTCCACCCCCGGTACATGACCGGTCAGGGCGTCTTGTGGATGGGCGACTGGCGGCAGCGGTTTGCCAGCGGGCAATACACGATCAAACTTGCCGGCATTGATCAGGATGGCAGCGATCTTGATTCAGCTGATCTGGCCACGCAGCGTGAACTCGACGGTTTCCGGGGCAGCCTTGTAACCAAAGGCGATTTCTCGGTGGCGAGCTGGTGGCGTACGGGCTGGGACGTGACGCTGGAGACGGACGACACGTTCCGCCGCTTCTACAAACTCGACAGCATTCTTCTGACCGATCGCATCAACAAGCTCTACTTCACCGGCCTGTCGGAGCGGAACTACCTGTCGACGAACTTCTATCAGTTCGGCGGCCTTCTGCTGACCGACACGCCGCAGTCCGAGAGCAATGTTCATCCCGTCATTGACTACAACTACGTCGTCGACACGCCCGTCGTCGGCGGCGAGCTGTCGGTTGCCGGCAATGCATTGAGCTTCTCACGCTCTGACGGCGTGGCGGGTGAGGCCGATCAAGAATCAGCGCGGGCTTCGGTCGAGGTGAAGTGGCGGCGCCGGCTGATCGATCAGCTCGGCATTACGTACACTCCGTTCGGGGAACTGCGCGGCGACCTTCAGCAGTACAATAACTATACCGACGCAGAGAACGACCAGGTCATCGACAACGATACGCTGGCGCGCGGGTTGGCGGCTGGCGGCGTAACCGTTGCTTATCCGTGGATCGCGAATACCAACGGGGCTTCGCACGTCATCGAGCCGATCGGGCAGATTATCACGCGCACGGCCAGCGTCGATCAAGACCAGTTCCCGGTCGAAGACGCGCGCAGCCTTGTTTTCGATGACACGAACCTGTTCGACACGAACAAGTTCTCCGGCTGGGATCGGCTCGAAACGGGCACGCGGGCCAACATCGGCCTGCAATACACTTTCCAGCCCTGGTCGGGCGGCCATGCACGATTGCTGGCCGGGCAGAGCTACCAACTCTCCGGCGACAATCCGTATGAGAACCGGTCGATTGAATGCACGACTGGCGGCGTGACAAGCACTGTCATCGCCGCCGGCGTCGACGACAACTGCAACCCGGTTTTCTCGCCCAACAGCGGATTGGAAACGGCTTCGTCTGATTACGTGCTCGGCGCCTACGTCGCACCGACAGACAGCTTCCGTGTCATTTCGCAGAACCGCTTTGACGACAACAACCTGGAACTGAAGCGGTCGGACACAGCCGTTGCAATCAACTACGGGCCCCTGGCGCTGGGCGCCACTTACACCTACACGTTCTCCGATCCAGAGCTTGGGGCGGGTAGCGAGCAGGATATCAGCGGCCTATTTGGCCTTCGTCTCACCGACCGCTGGTCGCTTCTCGGGGGTCTGCGCTACGACATCGACGAGAGCCAGTTCATCACCGACACGTTGGCCATCCGCTATCAAGACGATTGCTTCATGCTCAGCGTGAGCTACGACCAGTATCATATCCGGGATGTGGAACGGGACATCGAGCCCGATCAGACCGTCATGCTGCGGCTGGAGTACAAGTATCTGGGCGGGTTCAATTATAAGTCCAACGTCCTTGATTACGTGAACTCGGACCAGCAGGAGCCGGGTCAGCAGGCCGGAATTATCCCGTAACCGGGCAGTACTGCCGGGTACTGCCACGTCGCGGCCACGGTTGCAGTGGATAACCGGATATTCTCGCAGCGAGCCGCCGGGTAGAGTTTCATCAGGCGACTCGCTGGGTCGCGACTGCCGTTCGGTGAAACGGGATCGCTGACCGGTCCGCTCCGCCGCTCGCGCAACGAGAATTCGGCATCACTGGAGAACGCGAACACAGCATGCGCTTCATCCCGCATCCTCTTCCGATACGCTTGCGGCTCGGCATGACCGCCCTGCTGGCCGCATTGTGGGCGTTTGGTCATGCCGGCACAGCTTTGGCGCAGCAGGGCGTGACGGTAACCGTGCCGCCGGGCGCGACGCCGCTGCCCGAAGTCGTCGTTCCCAACACCGAAGCGCCGCCAGCCGAAAAGCCCAAGGCAAAACCAAAGCCGGCGGCAAAATCCGGCGGGGATGCAAAATCCGCGGCGATCAAGCCCGGCGGCGACGGCAAGGAGGGGCGGATCAGCGGCAGCGGGCAGTCGATTGCCGTGCTGGTCAATGACGAGCCCATTACGGGCTATGAGATTTCGCAGCGCCAGCGCCTGATGGGGATGGGCAACAGCAACATCGGCGAACGGGCGCAGGCGAATTTCAAAACGCTCATCAAGGCCAAATCGACAAGCGATCGCCTGAAAGCCATCCTGGAAAAGACGATCAAAGAGAACGAGGGCAAATCGCGCGAGCAGGTTGTTGCCATCTTCGAGAAGCGCAAAACCGAATTCGCAAAGGCGCTGCAGCAGGAAGCCGTGGAGAGTGCGCGCGGCAGCGTTATGCCGGGTCTGCGCAAGGAAGCGCTCGAAGAGTTGATCGACGAGCGGCTGAAGCTGCAGGAGGCCAAGAAGCTCAACGTCATCGCCGGTGACGAAGAGGTCAACAAGATCATGGGATCGATCGCCGAAAAGAATAAGATGACGGCGCCTGAGTTCGAGGCGCACTTGCGCAAGATGGGCGCCGATCCCAACGTCATGCGGCAGCGCTTCAAGGCCAACATGTCCTGGCAGGAAGTCATCCGGCGCAAGTTCGGCGCGCGGATCGACGTCAACGATCGCGATGTCGACCGAATCGTTGCGAACTCACCGGGCTCAAATGCGGATGCTGTCGAGTTGCAGGTCCAGCGTATTATCCTGCCAATTCCGGCCGGGCTCGATCAGAAGGTGCTGGCACAGCGAATTGCGGAGGCCGAAAGCCTGAACCAGCGGGGCGGTGGCTGCGCACAGATGTCTGCAAACGCAACGACAGTTGCGGGAGCGCGGTTTGAAAACCTGGGCGGGCGCCTGCCCTCGGCGATCCCCGAACCCACCCGCAGTCTGCTGCTCAATGCGCGCGACGGCGAACTGCTGCCGCCGAGCGTGGGAGGAGAGGGCGTCGAGATCTGGGCGGTCTGCAGTCGTAAAGCGGTGGCGGCGGACATGGAACGTCGGCAAAGTGTTCAAGCCGATCTGCGCCAGAAGGAGTTCGAAGTGCTCGCCAAGAAACATTTAAAGGACCTGCGCCAGGACGCGGCGATCGAGTTTCGTTGATGTCCGCGTCCGCGCCCGAGCGCGCGCTCCCCCTTGCCGTCACGATGGGTGATCCGGCCGGAATTGGCCCGGAGATCGTATTGAAAGCCTATTCTCGTCGCGGCGATCGTGGCTTGTCGGCTTTCACTGTTTATGGTTGTCCGAAAACCCTGGCCGAGCGTGCTCGCCTCATTGGCATTGATGTCGAGATCATCGAGGTCGCAAGTCCGGCCGAGGCGATGGCCCTGTTTGGCAGCAAATTGCCGGTCGTTCCCATTGCGGTGGCGCGCGAGGTGAAGCCAGGCGTGCCGCTGGCCGACAACGCCATGGGCACCATATCGGCTATTGAGCAGGCCGTCCGCGCGGTCGTTGCCGGCGAGGCCAGCGCCGTCGTCACCGCACCGATCGCCAAGGCCGTGCTCTATGCCGCCGGCTTCGTTCACCCCGGCCATACGGAGTTCCTGGCCGCGCTCGCCGGATCGCTGGTGCCTAGCAAGCGGTATCACCCGGTTATGATGCTGGCCTCCGATCTGCTGCGCGTCGTTCCGGTGACGATCCACGTTCCGGTGTCGGATGTGCCGCGCGCGCTCTCCAGGCGACTGCTGTACGAGACGATCAATATCACCTGGCGCAGCCTCAAGTCCGACTTCGGGATCGACGAGCCGAGGGTGGCGGTGGCGGGGCTCAATCCGCACGCGGGCGAAGGCGGGACGATCGGGCGCGAGGATATCGATCTCATCGCGCCGGCCATCGAAGAGCTGCGCCGCGAAGGACTTTCGGTCACCGGACCACATTCGGCCGATACGCTGTTTCACGCCAATGCGCGCAAGACCTACGACGCGGCCGTGTGCATGTATCATGATCAGGCGCTGATCCCGATCAAGACGTTGTCGTTCGACACCGGCGTCAACATCACGCTCGGCCTGCCGTTCGTGCGCACGTCGCCCGATCACGGTACGGCGTTTGACATCGCGGGCAAAGGGATCGCCTCGCCGGACAGCATGATTGCAGCCATTCGCATGGCCGCCGATCTGGCCGAGCGCCGTCGTTCTCGGGCGGCCGCGGAATGAGTACGCCGCCGGGCGTGACCGGCGATGGGTTGGCCCCGTTGCGCGACGTGATCAAGACGCACGATCTGGCGGCCAAAAAGAGCCTGGGCCAGAATTTCATTCTCGACCTCAATCTGACGCGGCGCATTGCGCGTCTGGCCCAACCGTTCGATGCGGCAACAGTGATCGAGGTCGGGCCGGGGCCTGGTGGGCTGACGCGCGCACTCCTTATGGAAGGGGCGCGGCACGTGGTGGCGGTGGAGCGCGACGCCCGCTGTCTGGCGGCACTGGCCGATATCTCTGCGGCCTATCCCGGCCGGCTGACCGTGCACGAGGGCGATGCACTCCAGGCAAACTGGCGGCAGATTGTCGACAGCCTTGCGGCGGGTCAACCCGACGCGAAGGCGGTGATCGTCGCCAACCTGCCCTACAATATCGCGACGCTGCTTCTCATCGGATGGCTTGAAACGGAGCCGTGGCCGCCGTGGTGGAGCCGCATGGCGCTGATGTTTCAAAAAGAGGTTGCGGAGCGCATCGTCGCCGGACCGGGTTCGAAGGTATACGGGCGGCTGGCGGTCATCGCGCAATGGCGCACGCGGGCCCGCATTGCGCTGACGCTGCCCCCGGCGGCGTTCACACCGCCGCCGAAAGTTTCTTCAGCGGTGGTCGTGTTCGAGCCCAAAGAGCGGCCGCAGCCGGAGTGTTCGGTGAAGACGCTCGGACGGGTGACGCAAGCAGCCTTCGGCCAACGGCGCAAAATGCTGCGCCAATCCTTGAAATCACTGACGCCGATGCCGGAGTTGCTGTTGCGGGAGGCTGGCATCTCGCCGGAACTGCGCGCGGAACAACTTTCGGTCGAAGATTTTGCGCGCATGGCGCTGATCTTCGAGCGCTCGGCTCACACGCCGGTCTCCAGGCCCGACTGAAGATCGCGCACGAACTGCGACAGGCCAAGAAGCCGATCTCTTTTCAACCGCTCGGCGGCAAGGATGGATTTCAGTCCCGCGACGCTCGTATCCAGGTCGGCATTGACGATGACATAATCATATTCCGCCCAATGGCTGATCTCGGCGGCCGCTTCCGCCATGCGCTTGGCGACAACGTCGGGCGGATCTTGGGCGCGTCCCTTCAGCCGGGTTTCGAGCACCCGACCCGAGGGCGGCAGGATGAAGACGCGAACGAGATCACCGGCCATTTTCTCCGACAGCTGCTGGGCACCCTGCCAGTCGATATCGAACAGAACGTCCTCACCGCGAGAAATCGCGGCTTCGACTGGAGCGCGTGGGGTGCCGTAGGAATTGCCGAAGACGGTCGCCCATTCCAGTAATTCGGCGTCAGCGCGCATCGCCTTGAAGCGGGCTTCGTCGACGAAAATGTAATCGGCGCCATCAACCTCGCCGGGACGCGGCTTGCGCGTCGTCACCGAAATCGATAGCCGGATGCCGCCGTCGCCTTCGAGCAACGCCCGCGACAGCGTCGTCTTGCCGGCGCCCGAGGGTGACGACAGCACGAGGAGAACGCCACGGCGGGCGATGGGAGGATGGGGCGAAGTGGCGGCGCTATTCAATGTTCTGCACCTGCTCGCGGAGTTGATCGATGATCGTCTTCAAGGCGAGGCCGGAGCGCGAGACATCCATGTCGATCGCCTTGGATGTCAGCGTGTTGGCCTCGCGGTTGAATTCCTGCGCCAAGAAGTCGAGCTTGCGGCCTGCGGGAGCGCTTTCGCTCAAGAGCCCGCGCGCCGAGGCGACATGAGCGGTGAGCCGCTGCAGTTCCTCTTCGACGTCGGATCGGGTGGCGAGCAAGATGGCTTCCTGATGCAGGCGCGCGGGATCGAGCGCCGGGCTTGCGGTGGTGAGCCTTGCTACCTGATCGGCGAGACGCGCGCCTATCGCATCCGGAGTGCGCGAGGGAGAGGCTTGCACAAGGCGCGTCAGCCGTTCAATTTCATCGATGTGATGGGAAAGGACGGCCGTCAACCGCCGGCCCTCATCGGCGCGGGCGGCCATCAAAGCGTCGAGCGCTGCATCGAACGACACCAGCATCGCCGCCGCGACGTCGCTATCGAGCGCGCCGTCGGCCTCGGTCACTTCGAGCACGCCGCGAAGGGCCAGCAGACCGTCGGCACTGGGCGGTGGAGCGCCCGTCAAGCGGCGAACCTCCTCGACGGCGCGCAGCACTTGCGCCAGGGCATGTTCGTTGATGCGTACTTCGATGGCGGAGTTGTCGCGTTGTGCGCTCAGATTGATCGTCAGACTGCCGCGAACGAAGCGCTTGGCAGCGGCTTCGCGGACCTTCGGTTCAAGCTGATCGTGGCCCTGGGGCAAGCGAACGCGCACATCAAGGCCGCGACCGTTGACGCTCTTGACCTCCCAATACCAGCGCACGCCGGCGTGTGAGCCGTCGGCACGGGCAAAGCCGGTCATGCTGTTGAGCGTCATGGGTGCCTGAACACTGGTGGACGAGCCGGGACCTGCCGGACGGCAGCGGCTTGAGCTTTACCTGCACCGATCCGATCCGCCAAGGGCGGCTCGGCGGTCGCGCGCCTGGCGACTTTAATTCACCGGCGGCTTTGGCTTGCGGACGGGCAGCGGAATGGTGCTGGTTTTGGCTGCCGGAGCGGCCGCGACGGCGGGAGCGGCCGCTGCGGTCGGGGTTGCCGCCGTGGCGGGTGTGGGATCGGCTGCTTCTGTAGAGTCCGTGTCCACGACACCGGGGCCCGCTGTCTTGTCCTTGCCGTCCTCCGCCGATTGGGCCTTTTCGATCTTGCGCCAGTTCTGTACGGCGGCATTGTGCGCAGACAGCGTTTCGGAGAACGTGTGCCCGCCCGTGCCGTCGGCGACGAAGTAGAGGTCGTTGGTCGCGGCGGGATTGAGCGTTGCCTCGATTGTCGCGCGACCTGGGTTGCAGATCGGCGTCGGAGGAAGGCCATTGATCCTGTAGGTGTTGTGGTCGGTCTTGGTATCGATGTCCGCACGGGTAATGGGACGTCCAAGGGGGCCGCGTCCGCCGACGATCCCGTAAATGATGGTGGGATCGGACTGCAGGCGCATCTTCTTTTTCAGGCGATTGCTGAAGACGGCCGCAACCCGGCGCCGCTCGTCATCCTTGCCGGTTTCCTTCTCGATGATCGATGCGAGAATCAGGGCCTCGCGCGGTGTCGACACGGGAATGTCTGGCGCCCTCTTCTCCCAGGCGGCGGCTAGAAAATCGGCGCTTTCCTGCTGCATACGATCGAGCAGTTCCTGGCGCGACATGCCTTTCGAGATCCGGTAGGTGTCGGGGAGCAACGAACCCTCGGGCGGGATCTGTGTGATCTCTCCCGAGAGGGTTGGCTCGGCGTTGAGCCGTTCGACAATCTGCTGGCTCGTCAGCCCCTCGGGTAGCGTCACCTTGTAGAGGATCGATTTGCCCTCGCCCAACAGCTCCAGAACGTCGCGCATACTGGCCGTGGCCTTGACCTCGTATTCACCGGCCTTCATTTCGATCGGCTTGCCGCCGCTCATGACGTTGTGCAGGAGATGATTGGCGACGAACGCCCAGCGGCTGGAAATGATGCCGTCGCGTTCCAGTTGTTCGGCGATTTCGATGCGGCCGGCACCCTTTTCGATGACGACGGTGCGCGCGTCCGTCAGCGGCCCGGGCCGTTCGTAGAAGTGACCCAGCAGCAGCGCCAGCCCACCGATTACGATGAGAGCAAAAACGGAAATCGTGATGATCGCACTGCCAATCCGCGCGATGGCCGACAACACGCGGGAGGGCTGGCGGATCTTTCCGCCGCGGGGCCGCTGCGGGGCGCGTGTGGGCTCCAAAGCCTCGGCCGGGCTACGTGGACGCATACTTGCGTGGGGCGACATCGTCTGGGGACCATCACGGCGCTGGATCATCGCGGCTCCTCGAACGGCGCGGTGTTCGAGACGGCAGCGGTTCCTCCGCCGTCCCCATTCCACTCAGCTGTTTCACTAAGCCCGGCATGCTGGGCAAATTAAGGCGCGGGCTGGGCGTGGCCCACAAGCCGGTTTATGTCACGCGGCGCAGGATGAGCGAGGCATTGGTGCCGCCGAAGCCGAAGGAATTGGTCAGCACCGTATCGATCTGCTGTTTCTTCGCGATGTGCGGGACAAGGTCGATCGCTGTTTGGACCGAGGGGTTATCGAGATTCAGGGTCGGAGGCGCGATTTGATCGCGCATCGCCAGGAGCGAGAAAACCGCTTCGACAGCCCCGGCTGCACCCAAGAGGTGCCCGATCGCGGATTTGGTCGACGACATGGATAGTTTTGCAGCCGTGTTGCCGAACAAGCGTTCCACCGCGCTCAATTCGATTTCGTCTCCCATCGGCGTCGAGGTGCCATGTGCATTGATGTAGTCGATATCGGACGCGTCGATCTTGGCGCTCTTCAATGCCGCGCGCATGCACCGGAAGGCCCCGTCGCCCGATTCCGACGGCGCGGTGATGTGGTAGGCATCGCCTGACATGCCGTAACCGATGATTTCGCCGTAGATCTTGGCACCGCGAGCTTGCGCGTGTTCCAGACTTTCGAGCACGACGACACCGGCGCCCTCGCCCATCACGAACCCGTCACGGTCGCGGTCGTAGGGGCGCGAGGCCTTTTTCGGGTTGTCGTTGAAGCCGGTCGACAGCGCCCGGCAGGCAATGAATCCGGCCATGCCGATGCGGCAGATGGGACTTTCAGTACCGCCGGCAACCATGACTTCGGCGTCTCCGAGCGCAACGAGGCGGGCCGCGTCGCCGATCGCGTGTGTGCCGGTGGCGCAGGCTGTGACCACGGCATGATTGGGGCCCTTGAGGCCATGCCGAATCGACACATATCCGCCGGCGAGATTGATCAGACGGCCGGGGATAAAGAATGGCGAAACGCGGCGCGGCCCCTTTTCCTTGAGCAGGAGCGAAGTGTCGGCAATGCCTGAGAGGCCGCCGATGCCGGCGCCGATGAGCACACCGGTCGATTCCTGTTTTTCGATGGTGTCGGCGGTAAAGCCGGAATCCTTGATCGCCTGGTCTGCGGCGGCCATCGCAAAGATGATGAAGTCGTCGACCTTGCGCTGCTCTTTGGGTTCCATCCAGTCATCGGCATTGAACTTGCCGTCGGCGGTCGATCCTCGCGGGACGAAATTGGCTATCTGGCAGGACAGGTCGGACGCCTCGAATTCGTCACCGATGCGACGCGCGCCGTTCTCGCCTGCGAGCAAGTTCTTCCATGCTGCTTCAACACCAACACCAACGGGTGTTACCAGCCCCAAGCCCGTCACGACGACACGACGCAGCATCCCCTCACCTTCCCTTGCTCGCGCGGCGGTGACCCTTTGGTCGTTTACGCCGCTGCTGGTTTTTGCGGTCCGGCCGGTACTTTTTAGGACCAGATGGACGAACGGCGTCCGGGACCGAAAGAGCCCGAACGCCGCACAATCTCTGAAGACCGGATGGATGCCTCAAGGGCAGTCCCGGCCCGTCCGGCGCCCTTAGGCGGCGGTGGCATTCTTCTCGAGGAACCGCACGGCATCGCCGACGGTCAGGATGTGCTCTGCGGCGTCATCCGGAATTTCACAGCCAAACTCTTCCTCAAAGGCCATGACAAGTTCGACCGTGTCCAAGCTGTCGGCGCCGAGGTCGTCGATAAAGCTGGCGTTCTCCGTCACCTTCTCGCTCTCGACGCCCAGATGCTCAACAACGATCTTCTTCACGCGCTCTGCGACATCGCTCATCGTCTTCCTCGCGTCCCTGTATCAACGTTGAATTGTTTGTCTTCGGTAGTTATCCGGCACGCGACCGTCGCCGGCCGTCACCTCGAACGAACGGACGGGCACTTTGCCATCCCCTCTGTCCGGCTAATCTGAGTCCTCGCGTCACCCCAGCGCCATCGCCACGATCGTTAGGACTTTTCCCCAGCTTCCGCAGCAAAAAACAACGCTCGGTAACACAGTTCCTTACCGTTTGGCCACCTTCGCGGAGTTTTGCCGCAGCCGGTCGATCATGTCAGCGAAAATCCCACCGTGCCAAGCCATTGACCGGCGACTTGAGGCCCGTCAACGTTCTACACCATCGCCATGCCGCCGTTGATATGCAGGGTCTGGCCGGTCACGTAACCCCCCTCGTTGGAGGCCAGATAGACGGCGCCAGCCGCGATATCTCCAACCGAGCCAAAACGCTGGGCCGGGATCATTTTGGCGATTTCTTCCTGCTGCTTACCGTTCAGGGCTTCCGTCATGGCGGTTTTTATGAAGCCCGGGGCGATGCAGTTAGCCGTGATGCCGCGGTTTGCGACTTCGCGGGCAAGGCTCTTCGTCATGCCGATCATGCCCGCCTTGGAGGCTGCATAGTTGCCCTGTCCGGGATTGCCGAAAACGCCAGAAACGGACGAAATGTTGATGATGCGGCCATATCCGGTCTTGTTGCGCAGCATGGCGCGCACGGCGGCGCGACAGAGCATGAATGTCGACGTGAGATTGACCGCGATGACGTCGTCCCACTGCTCATCTTTCATGACCATGAACAGATTGTCTTTGGTCAGGCCGGCATTGTTGACGAGAATATCGAGGCGGCCGCCCAGCGCTTTCACAGCCTCATCAATGAGCTTTTGGACTTGAGCCCGGTCGGCCAGATCGCACGGCACGACGACGATGCGGTCGCCGAGTTCGGATTGCAAAGCTTCGAGCTTATCGACCTGCCGCCCGGAGATCGCAACGGTAGCGCCGGCGGCATGATAAGCGCGGGCGATTTCGGCACCAATGCCGCCTGTGGCTCCGGTCACGAGCGCGGTCTTGCCGGTCAGATCGAACATGAAGCGACGTCCTCAATTTTTGTGGGGATTGGCCCGGCTTTCAAGTCGGGCGATCTGCTGGGCCAAACTCTTGTAACTGGCCCCGCGTCTCGTCAAGGGCCCGCCGTCGGCTGCGGCGATGCAGAGGGTTAACGGCCGGCGCTCACATCGGGGCCGCGAACATGGCTTCGATGTCGGTGGGGGTGCCAATGGGTGTCGCTTTGACAGACTTGTCGATACGGCCGACCAGACCGGACAGAACGCGCCCAGCGCCGATCTCGTAGACCTCGGTGATCCCGTTCGCGGCTAGATATTGCACGCATTCGCGCCAGCGGACCGTGCCGGTGACCTGTTCAACGAGACACTTTCGGATCTCGTCGGGGTCCGAAACGGGACTGGCCAGAACGTTGGCGACGACGGGCACAACCGGCGCATTGACCTGCACCTTGGATAGCGCATCGGCCATTGCGTCGGCGGCCGGCTGCATGAGTGTGCAATGGAAAGGTGCGGAGACCGGCAGCAGAATTGCGCGGCGAAGACCGAACGCCTTGCCGGCCTCGGGCACACGGTCGATGGCAGACTTATGGCCGGAGAGCACGACCTGTGTCGGCTCATTGTCGTTGGCAACCTGACAGACATCGCCTTGCGCGGCAGCCTCGGCCACCTTTTGCGCCACGTCGAGGCCGACGCCGAGAAGAGCGGTCATGGCGCCCTGTCCAACCGGAACGGCCTTTTGCATCGCCTCTCCGCGTAGCTTCAAGAGGCGCGCGGTGTCGGCGAGGGAGAATGCGCCAGCGGCGGCCAATGCCGAGTATTCGCCAAGCGAGTGACCGGCAACAAACCGCACCTTGTCTTTGAGAGAGAACCCCTTCTCGCGTTCGAGCACACGCATGACCGCAATCGATACGGCCATCAGGGCCGGCTGGGCGTTTTGCGTCAGCGTGAGCGTGTCCTTCGGGCCGTCCCACATGATCGCCGACAGCTTTTGGCCGAGCGCGTCGTCGACTTCGGCGAAAACATCGGCGGCGACTTTGTAGGTCTCAGCCAATTCGCGGCCCATGCCGACGTCCTGACTTCCCTGTCCGGGAAACACGAATGCGATGGCCATTCTCGCGCCTTTCGTTCTGGAGGCGCGGATGTCCCAACACCTGGCGCGGCAATGCCTCAAGCCGGCGCGTCCCGTCAAGGCGGAAGCGTTGCGACTGACGCGTCAGTGGGCTGCCTTGGCCCCAAACATCGGCTTCACCAGACCGACAATGACCGCCGTGATGGCGCCAGCGACAACGCCGACGACGGCGGCAGCGAGTGTCCCCGTCAGCCAGGCAAAAAAGCCCGAGGCGACGGGCATTGCCGAGCGGACTGCTTCCGACGCGTCATGGATGACGTGTTCGGGCGCGGCAAAGCCGTAGATGGCGAGACTGTGGATCAGAATGCCACCGCCGACCCAGAGCATGGCGATCATTCCGACCACACTCAAGATCTGCAGAAACGGCGGCATGCCCTTGACCAGCGAGCGGCCGAGAGGGGCGGACAGTGGTCCACCACGCTTGGCCAGCCAGACGCCGACGTCGTCAGCCTTCACGATCAGCGCGACGGCGCCATAAACGATAAGTGTCATCATCAGTCCGACAACGGCCAGCACGGTGCCTTGGGTGATCAGGGCTGGCTGCGGACCGTCGGGTGGCGTGATCGTGTTCAACGCAATGGCCATGATCTCGGCCGATAAAATGAAATCCGTGCGGATGGCGCCTGCCACGCGTTCGTTTTCGAGGCTCGCTGCCTCTGGCGTTCCTTCCTGCACATCGGCAACGGTCTTTTCGACGGCGGATGGAACAATGATGTGGTGCAGCTTTTCGTAGCCTTCGAAGGCCAGATAGAGCCCTCCGACCATCAGGATCGGTGTGATCGCCCAGGGCGCAAACGTCGCCAGGATCAAAGCCGCCGGCAATAGAATGAGCAGCTTGTTTTTCAAAGACCCAAGCGCGATGCGGCCGATGATCGGCAATTCGCGCTGGGCGGCGAGGCCGGTTACATAGCGCGGCGTCACCGCGGCGTCGTCGATGACGATGCCGGCCGCTTTCGCCCCAGCTTTTCCGGCCTGCGCTGCGGCGTCGTCCAGCGTCGTCGCGGCAATTTTGGCGAGCGCGACGACGTCGTCGAGAAGTGCGAGTAGTCCGCTCATGCCATGTTTCCCGTTGCCGCCGAACCAAACTGCTGCCGTTTTGACCCGATCCGATCAGGCACCGCAAGCGTGTTGCCGCTCACGGTGACAAACGGCCTAGCTGGTTGGGGTTGCATCGGTCATTCCGTCGCAGGGCGACGGCGATGGACGTGCAGATAGTTGACGCTGGTGTCGGATCCGACACTCCAGCGGAAGCCGAAGGGATTGAGCGAAACGCCTTTTAGGTCGATCTCATCGAAGTCGATCGGCGCGAGGTGGCGGACGACTTCAGCGGGGGTGACGAACTTTGTCCACGCATGCGTGCCACGCGGCAGCCAGCCCAGCACATATTCCGCGCCGATGATGGCTTTGATGTAGGATTGGGGCGTGCGGTTCAGCGTACCGATGACCAGGACGCCGCCGGGCTTCACGAGACGGCCGACAGCGGTGAAGAATGCGGAAACGTCGGAAACGTGTTCGACGACCTCCAGCGAAAGAACAATGTCGAATGTGCTTTCGTCGGAGTGCAGATCTTCCGGCAGGGCATGGCGATAATCAATGTCCAGACCGGACTGCTCTGCGTGCAGACGGGCGACACTCACGTTGCGTTCGGAGGCGTCGATGCCGATGACCTCGGCTCCCAGGCGCGCCATCGGTTCGGCAACGAGACCGGCACCGCAGCCGGCGTCCAGGAGTCGCAAGCCCGCCAATGGCGCATCGCTCGTGCGACGGCGGCCATGCAAGGCTGGTAACTGCTCCGACAGGTACGATAGTCGGGCTGCATTGAACTCATGCACCACCTTGAAGGCGCCAGATGGTTTCCACCACTCCTCCGCCAGCGCGTTGAACCGCGCCACTTCGGCCGCGTCGGCCGTGGGTCTCAGGGACTTGCGTTGGTCTTTGCGTAGCATTCCGCATCCTTCGTCACAGCGTCTTCGTTTGGTAACGCTCTTGACGTGTCGGCAGACCTGGATCGATTGATATAGCCGCAGACATCATTCCTAAAGTCGCCGGAAACTATAACTATGAGCAATACTTTCTCTGCACAGCGGGACCTGAAAGATTGCGCGTCCCGCGAAGCATGCTCACGGTTAAACAATCGAGGACTGGTGTGGAATTGCCGGAGTGGTTATCGGCGCGGGAACGCGGGGCGTTGGCAATCATCCGCGGGGGGCAGCCGCATGGCGTGCTGCAAGCGCTGATCGAGGCCCTTGATGCCCGCACCATCATCCTCGCTGACCGTCCGCTCGCGGGCAAGTTAACGCCAGAGCTTGCATTGAAACAGGCTCCGCGCGTTGAGTTGCGCCTATCCAGAGGCTTTTTGCGCGATCTTGAGCAGGAGCGGCGGCAAAGCTCGGGTCATACCTTCATCATTCCCGCGCAAACTCTGGAAAGCGACGCGCGCGGCGAGATGCGGCGCGCCCACGACCAGCTCGTTGTGCTGGCCGGATACCCGGCCCGACCTGAATTGGTGTCGCTTCTCGTGGCGCATCAGTTCGCTGTTGCAATCCGTCGTCTGCAGGACCGCCAGGCCTGTCCCATCGTCGTCCATGATCGATTGGGGTGGCTGCCCGCGACTGTTTTGGACGAGCCGCAAACGTTCTACGCCAGCGAACGCGAAGGCGAGGACACAGCTGCGGAACTGCCGTCGGACATCGTGGCATCGTTTCGACCGCCGACGGTCAACGAACTCGCCATGCAATCGGAATATATCGTGCGAACGGCAATGCCGGTTCTTATCGACATGCATCGTTGGCTGGCAGGGCCAGCATGTGCAGGACTGCTCGGCTACTGGCGGGAGCAGCTCGCCAATGCCCCGGACATTGCCGGTCACGAACTTTTTGTTGGTTTCGCTCAAGACAAACTGAAAGAGCTTGTGCTTGAACTCTCGCAGGTCGCACGCACTTAATCTGCGGCTGCTTAAAGCTCCGCTGCAATATCCTGCAAAACGTCGAGCAAGCTATCGACGTTTATAACTTCGGGATCGATTCGATCCTTGGAAAAATAACGCAGAAAGATTTCCTTTGTCCGGTCCGTCATGCCTTCATGCAGGCCCATGGACCACGTTGGAAACAAGCGCTCGCGCACGTCCGTGCATGCCAGCAGAATGCAATTGATATGCCTCGGATCGGTGACGATGCGATGATAAATCGAACTGACGTCAGCGCGTGATCCCTCAAGGACTTGAATGAAATAATTGCCGTTGTGATGCAGCAGCCCGGTCACCGAGCGCGCGGTGTTATTCTTATGGCACGTCGCAATTAACGTCCTGAGGTCCATATTTACAGTCGGATTTCGTTCGCTGTAATACACCAATCGACACAGATTCATTCGCGTGCGACTCCGGGTCTTGCAAATTCAACAGCTACAAGCCCCAGTCTAACTGCGCTGTTCTGCTGCGACCATATCTCAATTGCTATGGAAATAGTTTTGTTTCGTGATCTTACAACACTTGGGTTAACACCTTGCGCTGCTAATATCGTGTAGCCCGCAAGTCGCGACCTATGGTCGTGCTAGCGTCATCACCATGGACGTCGAAGACGTCCGTTTGACTGTAATCCTCGTAGGCAATTGCGAGGAAGTAAGGTTTAGCAATGGCAGACAACTTTTATACGCATCGCCTGACCAAGTTGCTCGAAGACTTCGTTATTGCCGCGGGTATGACAGTCCACATATCCGATGAAGCATCGAGCGTTAAACTCAAAGATCATTTGAGCGCCGTCAAGGCCGTCGCCGATAGCGTCGGAGTGGAATCCAGTCATCGATCGGAAGATGGCGTGACCGTTGTCCGGCTTAAGCGCAAATAATCGCCAGTTCGCTCATCCGTTGGCCGTCAGGCAAAGCGACGCTGGATGCGCTCCGTGCGGCGCGCCTTTTCGATCTGGCGCTCCTTTGCAATTTCCCGGCGTTCCTCGACGCGCGAGCGCCGCTGCTGGCGGTAAAGCTCCCGCCGCAGAGCGGTGGATTCCTGATTGCTCGCACTGCGATAATAAAAGCGCGCTGCGGTAAAGCCGATTAGAATCGCTGTGACCACCACGACTGCCACTTCCATCAAGATAACCGACATTCCACCGCCACTCCACTGACCAAGGTTTCAACCGATTTCAACGAACGACAAATTCAACACGGCGATTCATGGAGTTGCTCTTTTCGAGCTCCGCTTGATACTTCTTCAAGTCGGCTTCACTCGTTTCCTTATAGAAAAAATAGTCTGTCTCAGTCGGCTTTGCCGGCAGGCGCGCGGCGGGGCGGCGGGCGCCGTGCCCGACGGGATAGGCCCTGCTTTCGACGACGCCAGCGCGAATGAGTTCTTTTTGAACGGCTTCGGCCCGCTCCCAGCTTAGATTGTAGTTCTGCGCATCCGCACCGGTGGTGTCGGTATGGCCGGCAACTTCAAGGCCAACGTCTGGGCATTGCGAGAGAACGCCGACAACCTTCGTAATCTGGTCCATATCGGCGGTGCGGAGTTTTGTGCTGGCGGTGTCAAACCGAACGACGACTTTGGCGAGCGCCTTGGCCGCATCGTCCCGGCATTGCGCCTGGGCGGATGTGTTCGTACTCGTCCGAGGATCAACGGTTGTCGGCTCGAGCGACGCCAGTTGCACTGCTTCAGCCGGAGGAGCAGCAGGGCGATCTTCGGCTGGTCCGGCATCAGTTAGGACTTCGGCCGGCGGTGTCGGCTGATTGTTGACCTGTGCTTCGGGCGTGTAGCTGACTTCCGAAGCGACCACAGCTGCAATCGCGTTCGAAGGTGTCGCAACGGCTGTCTCCACGATATCGACAGATGCAATCGTGTTGCCTTGAGAGGCCGTAACCGCCAGCAAAGCGGACGCAGGTGTCAATTCTGCTTCAAGATAAGCAAAAAGGCTCCCCCTGTTTTCCAGGGAGGCCGCCACCAAAGAGTGCCCGAGAACCGTCAAACCAACGGTCGCGGCCAAAAGCCCGACAACAGCATGCAACCGGAACCGCCTAGCTCGTTTGCGCGCTGTCTTTAAAACATGGTTGCCCCGCAGACCCAACGTGAACCGGTTTCCGGCCCGGCCCGACACTTTACGCATTACACAGCCCCAATATTCCCGCCTATTCTTAAGCGCTGAAGTTTGTCCAGCTCAAGTGGGATTTTTTCCACACGTATTTGATCCGCTCGACCGATGAGGCTTTTGCGTGACAGTTGGCCGGCGGACAACCACAACGTCGGTTACTCCCTCGCACGATCCGAACGCTTGCCACACAGTTCAATTCGCGTATAACGCGTCCGTCACTCGCTCCGGTTGGAGGCTGAACGGGAGACCGTGTTGTGTTGGCTAAACGCCAATCGATGCGGCTGGGGCTGAAGGGTCCCGTCTCCCTGTGTCTTCACTCTCATGGGTTTCCTGTTGGCCTGTCCAGGTCCAGCAGAGGCTTTGCGCCGGAGGATGACCCGCTCCCTGAAACTCGGGAGGGAAACGTAGCCCGCCCATTCCTATGTGCGGGCCAACCAGAGGGCCACCACATGCCGTTGTACGAGCATGTCTTCATGACGCGTCAAGACGTGTCCAACCAACAGGTTGAGACGCTGACAAAAGAATTCAGCGACGTCATCACCGAAGGCGGCGGCAAGATCACCAAGTCCGAATATTGGGGACTGAAGGGGCTTGCCTATAAGATCAAGAAGAACCGCAAGGCGCATTTTTCGCTTCTGAACATCGACGCTCCTTCAGCGGCGGTAGTCGAGATGGAACGCCGGATGGGCATTCAGACGGACATCCTGCGCTTCATCACCATCAAGGTTGAGGAACACGAAACCGAACCGTCGGCCATGATGCGCAAGCAGGACCGCGACGAGCGGGGCGAGCGCGGTGATCGGGGCGATCGCGGCGACCGTGGTCCGCGCGGCGGCGGCGGCTTCCGTGGCGGCGATCGCGAAGGCGGTTCGACGTTCCGTCCGCGGCCTCCCCGCGAGGGCGGCTCCTTCCGCGATGGCGAAGCGCCTCGCGGTCCGCGCGGGCCTCGCCCGCCACGCAGCGACAATCCTGGTTCGGAGGGCTAATTCATGGCTGAAGTTCAGCAACTGGCCGCTCGCCGGCCGTTCCATCGCCGTCGCAAGACCTGCCCGTTCTCGGGCGAGCATGCGCCGAAGATCGACTACAAGGATGTGCGCCTTCTGGGTCGCTACATCTCCGAGCGCGGCAAGATCGTGCCGAGCCGGATCACGGCCGTATCGGCCAAGAAGCAACGTGAACTGGCAAAGGCCATCAAGCGTTCGCGGTTTCTTGGTCTGCTGCCTTATGTTCTGAAATAAGTTGGTCCCGTCGGCCGGAGCGCGCTGCGCGGTCCGGCCGGTGGCAGACTTTGACGTCATGCGAAAGAATGGTTGGGACAGCGGCGCGCGGCGCCGGATCTGTTCCTAACCGCGAAAGCGGGACAGCTTAGACGATGCGCAATCAACTGCTCATAGCTCTTTTGCTCGGCCTCGTGTCGGCGGTGGTTTTTGCTTCCGCGACCACTGGGCCGGTGCTATTTCGCTACGTTCTTTTCCTTCTGACCTCGTTGCCGATTTTTCTTGCCGGGCTTGGTTGGGGCTGGCGGTTCGCCGCCGTGGCTGGCGGGGCCAGCGCCACGTTCGTTGGCCTCCTCGCTGGACCTTTGGCCGGCGCCATCTATGCGCTGACGCAGATCGTGCCGGCTATCATTCTGAGTTATCTGGCGCTCCTCAACCGGGCTTATAAGCCGGAGGGATCTGATGCCGCCGTCACCGAATGGTATCCGGTCGGGCGATTGGTGCTGTGGGCGGCCGTCATGGCCGGCACGATCACTCTCCTCGTGCTGCTGATCATCGGGCAGGATTTCGAAGAGCTCCGGGCCGGGCTCAAGACGTATCTTTCGGAAGCCATTAAAACCAGTATGCCGGAGAGCGCGGGCGGTGCGCCGCTCGATGAGCAGCAGCTTGAGACGATGACCAACATCGTCGTTGCCGTCATGCCAGCGGCATCCGCCGTCTCCTGGTTGACGGCACTGGTGTTCAATCTTTGGCTTGCCGGCCGCATTACACTTGCTGCTGGGCAGCTGCAGCGGCCTTGGCCCGATATTTCAGCCATGGAGTTTCCGCCGGGCACGGCTCTCATGCTTTTGGCGTCCATGCTCGGTACGGGGGCCAAAGGTATCGCGGGAGCCGTCGGCACGGCATTTCTTGGGGCCTTCTTTCTGGCCTACGTCTTCGCGGGGCTCGCCGTCATCCATTATGTCACGCGCGGCAAGTCCTGGCGCTCGCTGGGGCTTTGGATGCTGTACGTCGGCCTGCTCATCGTTGCCGTTTGGATTGCCGTCATCATAGCGCTTGTGGGACTGGCGGAGCGGCCGCTGCGGCTGCGGGATCGTGCCTTTCCCTCAGGTCCACCGCCACCTCCGGCGCCGGTCGCCACCTGAACCCTCAGTCTTGGAATAGCAAACAGTAGAAAGGACCACCTCTCATGCAAGTCATCCTCCTGCAGCGTGTCGGCCGCATCGGTCAGATGGGCGATGTCGTCAACGTCAAAGACGGCTTCGCGCGCAATTTTCTGCTGCCGCAGAAAAAGGCCCTGCGCGCCACCAAGGAAAACCTGGCTAAGTTTGACGGCCAGCGGTCGCAGCTCGAAGCTGTGAACCTGGAACAGAAGAAGGAAGCTGAAGCGGTTGCCGGCAAGCTCAACGGGCAGTCATTTATCGCCATCCGCTCCGCCGGCGACACGGGTCAGCTTTACGGTTCGGTCTCGCCGCGCGACATCGCCGAGGTCGTCACGGCTGGCGGTTTTACGATCGACCGGAGCCAGGTCGTCATCGACAAGCCGATCAAGACACTGGGCGTGCACGGCGCCAAGGTCCAGTTACATCCGGAAGTGCTGGTTGGCGTTGCGATCAACGTGGCGCGGTCGCAGGAAGAAGCTGAGCGTCAGGCGCGCGGTGAGAATGTCACCGTGATCAAGGACGAGAAGCTCGACATCGAGACCTACTCGGAAGACATGTTCGAGGAAGGTGCATCGCCCGCGGCGGACGAAGCCGAAGAGGCTTGAGGTTCAGCGGTCGGGTTGCAATGCACTCCCATGCGGCGATTGCGTGCCGCGGGTTTTCATAATCCGTCGTGGGTCGTTTCTTTCGTGCGCAGTGTCTTTCATGCGCAGTACGGCCGACGCCAAGTCGTTCAAACAAAATGGGGTGGCCTTGGCGACCACCCCATTCGTCTCGTGTCATAACGCGTTTGGAGGAAGACGCCGTGACACGGGGAGGAAACTCAATCGCCGCACCCTTGCGGGCGCGTTACGAAACTAGCGGTTCAGCGTGCGGACCCGTGACGGCGAACCGGCTCGGACAACCAGCTCGGACTGGCGCAGCAGCGCGAGGATGAAGGCTTGCATAAACATCTCCTGGACCCGTAGCTGGCCCTCGTCAGTTTTTCTGATGAACGGCGCAACGACTGCCTGTGCCATTCGATCGTCACTTGATAAATCAGAATTCTACGATGTAGAAGTCTCCATTATGCAGCGCAGCATTGCGTAGCGCGCATATCGGCGTCGTTCAACTGCGGCACGCGCGAAAAAGGGGCGCCGGTGGGCGCCCCTTGGAGTGGGAAATTATTGGTCAGACTTATTTTGCGGCAGGCGACTGATAGGCCACCCGTTCGATGAGGCGTGTCGTCAGGAACGAAGTACCGGTCGAGCAGAAGAATTCGACAGACGGCCCATCAGCGGTGTCCATGCGGGCTGTCCGGCCGGCGGCAACAAACGTCGAGAACCGTGCCGGAGTATCGGATTGTGTAGCCGTTTCAGAGGCTTCACCGATAATCAACATGAGATCGCAGCCGCCCCGTTGGGGCAGGTAATAGCCGACAGCTTGCTTCGAGCCGATGACAAACGACAGGCCCGCCATTGGCCGGACGATTGACGCAGAAGAGAATTCGCCGGCGTGGCCGGAGCCTGTATCGAACGCTGCAACGCCAGCCAGGATGGCGGCTGTGGCTAGACCAGACTTGAACGTGGAAAGACGTGTCATTTGGGGCTCCTTCGTGTTTCGAAGTTGTAAACACAAACAGCGCCCGCAGCGGCCTCACGTGCTCATGATCGGTCTCAACTGCTGGCGACCTGTTGCGTAAACCCCCACAGTCCAATACGAAAGTGCTATCTCGACGGGACAGCCCTGCAAATGTTGCAGCGCAAGATCGTCACAGCCGAAGCGGGAAGGGTTACCCGCTCAGGCCGCCAATTTCTTCTCAGCTATGCGTTTTGAGACGGTAGTACTATTGCGTCTTACCTTTGGGATGCGGCTCGCGGGTGAAAACCTTAGCGTGCACGTCATCGCCTTCCTTGGCGCATTCGAATGACGCGGAGTGGCTGGCGGTCGTGTCGATTTGTAGAGCCGCACCTTTGGCGACGGGCCGCCGAAGGCGGGTGTCTGGGGGCTCAAGACCGATCACACGGCCATCTTCAAGTGGAACACAGTCAAAAAATCATTTTTTGGCCCTGGCCGACCGGAAGGGGCGATCGATTGAGAGGCGCCGCCAGATGCCTTTCAGACATCGCGTCCGTGCATGATTGGGTTCAAGGCAGGCAGAGGCGATACGGGATTGAAACGCCAGCGCGGGCGGCGGCCATCCCTTGGGACAAATGGGCCGGGTCTGCGCGACAACGCTTGCTCCAGCCGCTATAAGCACGCGAATTGCGCCCGTGATCCAGATCGCAGAGACCCGATGCAAGACGCTGCCGAAAAACCTACCATCACGCCAGAGATCGTCGCCGAACATGGCCTCAAGCCCGACGAATACCAGCGGCTCTTGAAAATCCTGGGACGTGAGCCGTCGCTCACTGAACTCGGCATCTTTTCCGTGATGTGGTCTGAACACTGCTCGTATAAGTCGTCGCGCGTCTGGCTGAAGACACTGCCGACTTCCGGCCCGAAGGTCATTCAGGGGCCTGGCGAGAATGCTGGCGTGGTCGATCTCGGCGATGGCGATTGTGCGGTCTTCAAAATGGAGAGCCACAACCACCCGTCCTACATCGAGCCGTTCCAGGGGGCGGCAACCGGCGTCGGCGGCATCATGCGTGACGTGTTCACGATGGGTGCGCGACCGGTGGCAAATCTCAATGCGCTGCGGTTCGGTGCGCCCGAACATCCCAAAACGCGCCAATTGGTCGATGGCGTTGTGGCCGGTATTGCGCACTACGGCAATTGTACCGGCGTTCCAACCATCGGCGGCGAAACAAACTTCGACGCGGGCTACAACAACAACATCCTCGTCAACGCGATGTGTGTTGGCCTGGCGAGGGCCGACAAGATATTTTATTCAGCGGCCAAGGGTGTCGGGCTGCCCGTGGTTTACGTCGGTTCAAAAACCGGTCGCGACGGTATTCACGGCGCGACGATGGCATCGGCCGAATTCGACGACAAGAGCGACGAAAAACGTCCGACCGTGCAGGTCGGCGACCCGTTCACCGAAAAATTGCTCATCGAGGCCTGCCTCGAACTCATGGCGACTGATATGATCATCGCCATTCAAGACATGGGGGCTGCAGGTCTTACGTCGTCGACGTCGGAGATGGCCGACAAAGGCGGCGTCGGCATCGAGCTCGTGCTCGATCATGTGCCGCAACGCGAAGCCAACATGACCGCCTATGAAATGATGCTCTCCGAAAGCCAGGAGCGCATGTTGATGATCTTGAAGCCCGGCCGGGAACCGGATGCGGAAAAGATCTTCACCAAGTGGGGCCTCGACTTTGCCGTCATCGGCAAAACGACCGACACCGGTCGCATGATCGTGACGCACAAGGGCAAGGTCGAAGCCGATTTGCCGGTGACCGTGCTTGCCAACTCCGCACCGATGTACGAAAGGCCTTACTTCCATCCCGTGCCCCCGGCACCCGTGCTGCCGGAATGGGTTGCCGCGCCCAACAGCCTGATGAGCGCACTGCGAACAATGATGGGTTCGCCGGCACTGGCTTCGCGCCGGTGGATCTACCAGCAGTATGATCACATGGTGATGGGCGATACCGTCGGCCGTCCTGGCGGCGATGCCGGGATCGTGCGCGTGCACAACACGCAGAAGGGCATCGCGGCGACCTGCGATGTGACGCCCCGCTATGTTGCCGCGGACCCGGAGATGGGGACCAAGCAGGCCGTTGTCGAAACGTGGCGCAATCTGTGCGCGGTCGGCGCCGACCCAATCGCGATCACGGACAACATGAATTTCGCCAATCCGGAGAGGCCCGAAATCATGGGCCAATTCGTTGCCAGCGTCAAAGGGATGGGAGAAGCCTGCCGCGTGCTCGACTACCCCGTCGTGTCGGGCAACGTCTCGCTTTACAACGAGACCAACGGCATTGGCATTCCGCCAACGCCCGCGATCGGCGGCGTGGGGCTCGTGCCGGATGTGGCGAAGATCGCCGATATCGCCCTGAAGCGTGACGGTGATCTTCTCATCGTCATTGGGTTGGAACGCGGTTGGCTCGGGCAATCCCTCTATCAGGGTATTATTGCCGGACGGTTCGAAGGGGCGCCGCCGCCAGTGGACCTTGCCGATGAATTGAAAGCCGGACGGCTGGTGCGGGCTCTGATCCGCGAAGGCAACGTTTCGGCCGTGCACGATTGCGCCGATGGCGGTCTTCTGGTCACGGTCGTTGAGATGGCGCTGGCCGGCGACATCGGCGTTGAACTCTACCCATATGAGGGCAGCCTGCCGCCGCATGCGGTCTGGTTTGGCGAAGACCAGGGCCGCTATGTCCTGTCCGTTTCACCGGCGCAAGCGGAAGAAACTTTGGAGCGGGCCCGTCTGCTCGCCTTGCCCGCCCGCGTTGTTGGCAGGGTTGGCGGCGACAGTCTCGTCATACGCGGCGACGGTGACCCCTTCCCGCTGGCCGGCCTGCGCACCCTCCATGAGGGCTGGCTGCCGGACTACATGGCGGGTCTTTCGGCTCATTAACTCATCAAGCCGAGATCGCTTTAATCCCCCGAAGATTCAGTATCGGCCAACGCATAGGTTGTCGGGAATATGGCCTGCCGGTTGGCTATGGCATCGCGACGAAGCCTCCAACGGCGATCTCTATGTTCTGAAAGCCGGCAAGTAAGGCTGTCTGTTACGGCTGACGCCCGATGCCATCAACGCCATTCGCTGACGGGCTGAGTTCAACCCGCTTTGGCGGCGTTCTGTTCTTTCTTCTCAATCTTGGCCAAACGCGCATTCGTGTTGCGGGCCTTGCGCTGGCGGGCTTGAATTTTACGGCGGCGCGAGTTCGACATCGTCGGCATGAGCGTCATCTCCTGGGTTGGCCGTGTTCTCTAAGTGGATTTGGCCAACTGTCAACGCCCCCCGCGCGCAGAAAACTAGAACGACGGGCAAACCATTAAATATCCAGACAGTGCCGATCTTACGCCATCAACCGCGTACCATGGTGCGCTGGACGTTGCGCTGCTTGCGTTCGGCGACATATTCATGCTGACGGCAGCCGCACGCACCGCAGACTTCAACAGTGCGATTCAATCTATGATTGCATTGGGGGCATTTGCCGAACACGACATAAAGCCGGTGCACGCCCCAGATGGCGTAGGATACGACGAAAACAGTAGCAATCAGCGCGAGCAGATTAAATTCTGTGAATTCCATGCCACCACACCCCTACGCTAAAGACACACACTATCGTGCATGCCACAAATTCATCACGGCTTCAACGCACCGTCGCACTCCTGCGAGGTGTAACACTTTCTCGCTGTGGTTGTGCCCGGGTCTGACCCGTGCACGTTGGCTCTTAAAAGTCGTGCCCGGGTCTGACCAGTGCACGTTGGCTCTTAAAAGTTGTGCCCGGGTCGGACCCGTGCACGTTGGCTCGTAAAAGTTGTGCCCGGGTCTGACCCGTGCACGGGGGGCGCGCGGCGAACCGCATTTCGCAACGCAGCAAATCGCGCTAATTGGGGGCAATGGCAAATATCGCCACAACATTGAGCTTGGATCCCGCCGACGCCGGCCCCGGTTCGGATGCGGCCCGAACTGCGGCCGAGGACCGCCGATTTTTCCGGTTCCTCGTCGTTGCGATCACGCTGCATGCCATGCTGCTGATCCAAGTCCATACGAGCGCGCCGCGGCGGCTCGGGGCTGCAGGGGGGGCCGACGATGCGATCAGCGTCTCTCTGATCACCGAGCGCGACTTGAAAGGCCGGGCAACGGTGGAAGACCAGGCAGCCGGGTTGCCCGCACCACCGCCGCCGCCCACGCCAACGCCTCAGGCAGAGCCGGCCGCGCAACCGCCCCCCGTGCCGCCAACCCCGGAGCCGCCAGCCCCCGAAGCGGCGGCGCCACCCGTGCCCCCTCCTCCTCCGCCTGCCGCTGCGCTAGCGCCTGCCGAGAAACCCGCGCCGCCTGCTGAGCTCAAGCCGACGCTGCCGGACGAGGCTGTCGAACCGGCGCCAAAACAATCCGAGCCGAAGCCGGCACCGGAGAAAAGCGAAAGCGAAAAGTCTTCGGAGCAGGCCGTCAAATCCGAGAAGACGGAAGAGGCCGCCAAACCGGTTGAAAAACCCGAGCCGCCGGCGAAGTCAAAACCAGCAGAAAAGCCGGCTCAACAAAAGCCGAAGGCGGAGCCCCAAAAGAAGCCCACGCAACGTACCGAAACGGCAAAACTCGACCTCACGCCTCCGGCGATTTTCCAGGCGCCCGTAGGTGGGGGTGGCGCCGGGGTTCAGCGGCCCGCCGGTATCACGCGCTCAGGCGAAAACGACGATTTTGCTCGCAACGTCATTCGTGCGCTGCAGACGACGATGCCGCAACTGAGGAACACATTCGGCCGCGTGACCGTGCGCATCGAACTGAACAAGAACGGCAATCTCGTTCGCACCAACGTTATCAAACCTTCGGAGATTGCGGGTCTCGATCAGAGTGTTGTGTTCGCGACCCAGCAGTCGAGCTTCCCTTTTCCGCCGCACAATGCCGTGCCCGCCGACCTGATATTCTTCGTTACCTACATTTATCGATGACCTAGTCGAGCCCGATGCATCGCCGGTATCGGGTTGTCCAGTAGAGCCGGCCGGTGCGGGTTGCGAGGCGGCGCAGCGTTTCGCAACTGATGCTGTTCTGGGCCGGTGGATCGAAGAAACGTTGCGGATCGCCGCCGGCTGGCGGAGCATTCGGCACCACGCGCTGGCTTTCGGGGGTTCGCTGCGGATTGCGATTGGGATAGGCGTCGCGGTAGAGGCGGCGCTGGCTGTCGGGGCGATTGTCGTAGGGGACGCGAGGCAGAACCGTCGTTGCGCCGCTGGATGAGCGCGGTGCGGGCGTTGGGGGTCCGTTCGCAGGTCGGCTATCGAAGGAGCGCGAGTTGACCTGAGCCCATTGTTGACCAGGCTCAGCGCCGACCGATGTGGCGGCCGCGTTCGTCAACGCTGTGATCAGCGCAGCGATCAAAGCCGGCCGTGACGCATGGCCAACCATCCTGGCGGTCAATTCCCGTTTTGGCGTTTTACCACTCTATCTGATCATACTATGCATACGCTGGGTTAGGGCAGCGGTTCCACAACCGCTCTGCAGCACGCTGATTGAAACGTACAGCACGGGGAGAATAGCGTGTCAGACGGTTTGCACCCAGCAGCACCGCATAGTGTGCCGTGGTTCATCAGTGGGCCACACGAGGGTGACGCCCTCTACGTCATGACGACTGTGAGCGTTCTGGCCGCCGTTATCGGTCTGGGTGTGTTGTTTTTCACGTTGCATTCGCTACCCGAACGCATGGGGCACAAGAAGCTTCAGTTCGAGATCGTTGCCGTGCTCGGGCTCCTGTCGCTCTTCACTCATATTCACGCCTTCTGGGTCGCGGCCCTCTTGCTCGCTCTGATCGATTTGCCGGATTTCATGACCCCGCTGAAACGGATCGCCGGCGCATCGGAAAAGATCGCCGGGATCGAAGCCCCGCCCGAGCCACCGTTGCTGACGCAGACGCCCGCAACGCCGCTGCCGCCGGCGTCCGGCGTCGCACCTTCGGCGCAGGGAGGCTGAGACCATGCTGGAGATTCTCGTCTGCTCTCTCTTCACGATCGTGCCGGATTACCTGTATCGCCGCTTCTACCAAGGCAAGGAAATCGGCCGCGAAATCACACTTTATTCGGTCTGGTATGAATTGCGCTGGGGCATCACCGGGTGCCTTATCCTGACGGTGCTGTTGATCACCGTCATCTTCTACAATCATCCCTCGACAACCAATGCGATCTCGTTCTTCCGGACAGTACCAATTTTGCCGGAGGCCGGCGGGCGCGTCGACGAAATTTATGTCAACGTCACTGACGAGGTGAAACAGGGCGACAAGTTGTTCAAGCTCGACAGCGCCAAACAGGAAGCGGCCCTAGAGACGGCCAAGCGGCGGGTCGCGGAACTCGATGCGCAAGCGGAGATGACGAAGGCCGACGTCGCGGCTGCCGGTGGGAAAATCCAAGAGGCGAAGGGTTCACTGCAGCAGGCGCTCGATGAACTGCGGACAAAGCAGGAATTGGTTCAGCGCAGCCCTGGGGTCGTCGCGGCCCGAGATATCGAAAAACTCCAGGTTGGAGTTGAAGCGCGCAAGGGCCAGGTCGCGGCCGCCGAAGCCGAGCTGCAGGCTGCGGAGACCAAGATTTCAACGCTCATTCCAGCCGAGAAGGAAAGCGCCAAGGCGGCGCTGGCCCAAGCGCAGGTCGAACTCGACAAGACGGTGGTTTACGCCGGTATCGACGGAAACATCGAACAGTTCGTGCTGAAGCGGGGCGATTTCGTCAGCCCGGTCATGCGTCCGGCGGGCATACTCATACCGACAAGGACCGCGCAGCGACAACTGCATGCCGGCTTCGGGCAGATTGAAGCCCAGATCATGAAGGTTGGCATGGTGGCGGAGGCGACGTGCTTCTCAAAGCCGCTGGCGATCATTCCCCTCGTCGTCACCGACGTGCAGGAATTTATCGCAACCGGCCAATTTCGCGCTGGCGAACAACTCATTGATTTGCAGCAGAGTCGCGCGCCCGGTTCGATTACCGTCTATCTGGAACCGCTATTTGCCGGCGGGCTCGACGGCGTCACACCTGGATCGAGCTGCATCGTGAACGCTTATTCGAACAATCACGATCGAATCGCCACGGAGACCAATTTCTTTCGCCGCGTTTGGCTGCACGCCGTCGACACCGTGGCCGTCGTTCACGCGCTGATCTTGCGGGCTCAGGCGCTGTTACTGCCGGTGAAAACCTTGGTTCTGGGTGGTCACTGACGGGATGGTTCGGAGCCGATCCGGCGGAAGATGAGCCAGCCCAGACAGGCCCACGCAGCGCCGAGCGTCCAGCCGGCGAGGACGTCCGAGGGCCAGTGCACGCCGAGATAGACGCGGCTCATGCCGACCAGCATGGTCAGTGTTACGGCGAAGGCGAGGACGTAGAACTTGATGCGCCGGGATTGCTGGGTGGCCGCAATCATGGTGCCGAGCGTGAGGTAGATCACCGCCGACTGCAGGGCGTGGCCACTTGGAAACGACAAAGTGAAAACCTCCGCTGCGTGCGGGACGAGGTCTGGCCGGGGCCTGGCGAATCCGGCCTTGGCAAATTGGCTGAGTAGAGCGCCAGCCAAACTCCACACAACGACGGCGAGGGCTTTTTTGAGATCGCCGGCGAGGTAGAGAAATCCCGAAACGGCGACCACGATGAGTGTTAGAACGCCGGTTGAACCCAGCGCTGTGATATCGCGGACAAACTCTTCAAACCAACGCGGTCCAACGGGATCGGAGAGATCCGCCGGATTGCGCAGCGCCAACAGCACGGCTTCGTCAATGCCGCGAAAGCCGCCGTTCACGACCGTGCCGGTGATGAGTAGAAACGCGAGCAACCCGGCCGCCGTGGCGGAAAGTGCCAGGAGCACTTCCGCCTCGATCGGCCACCGTCCACGCCAACCCGGCGAATCAACCGTCTTTTCAGCATCAGTTGACGACGGTGGCGGCTCGCTCAGCATCGGTCCGATTCTCGGTTGCAGGGACCATTACTGTCAAGGCCCCGGGGCGGATCGTATAGCGTAGCGGCAATTCCACGGTTTCCAATTCGCCGTCGTTGGCCAGCCGCAGGGTGGAGCGCCGGGTCAAAACGTCAAAGCGACGGCCTTCCAGATGCACGACGTCGGGATCCGATTTGAGCCGGCCCAACATCGCGCGAATGACGGCGCGGGCCATGCCCCAACCCGACGGATGCTTTGAGATATAAGCAGCAAGAACGCCGTGGTGCAGCCCGTCCTTGGCGAGCGTGAGGCTTGGCCGATTGGCATAACGGTTGTTCGAGACCGCCATGGACAGAATGCGCAACCGCACGGGCTTGTGGCCATCGTCAACGTCAATTTCCATGCGACGACGGCTTTGCAAAATTTCCTTCACGGCCCGAACATAGCCGCGCATGCGTTGCATTGTCGGTTTGCCGCGCAACGACTGCCTGTATTCGGAATATAGCGTCGAGACGCCGAATATGGAGTTGTTGAGGAAAATTCGGCCATTGACGTCGCCGACATCAATGGATGCGGTTTCACCGCCAGCAAGAGCGGCGGCGGCTTCTGCGACCGTCAGCGGAATTTTAAGATCGCGCGCAAGACGATTCATTGTGCCGAGCGGGAGAATGCCGAGAGGGATACCTGTTCCGATCAGCAATTCCGCGGCGGCCCGCACCGTACCGTCGCCGCCGCCAATGACCACCGCGTCACAGCCTTGCGCAAGGGCCTTGGCAATCGCATCCTTGAGTTCGTCCGGGGCAATCATATGCACCGCCACGTCGTGGCCGGCGGCCTTGAACGCGCTGACGATTTCCTGTCGTAAGGGCTGTGCCTCCCAATCGAGAACCGTTCCGGCGCGCGCATTGACGATCACGTGGATTTTCATGGGCCCCAAACGCTGGCTTGGCCGCCAGAGTTCCCAGGAAGCGGGCGGAAGGGCCAGCGTTGTTTCGTCACGGCAGCCACTTGCATGCGACCGGGCGAGCGTGCATAGGGCTGCGCACTGATTGAAAGGAACTGACCCATGCCCATGTCGGCTGCTGAAATTGAGAGACGCATCAAGGCGAAGTTGCCCGATGCGGAGGTACGGCTGACCGATCTGGCCGGCGACAACGACCACTGGTCAGCGCACGTCGTCTCGGGGGCCTTCAAGGGCCTGCCGCGGGTGCGCCAACACCAGCTTGTGTACGATGCTTTTGGCGGCGAAATGGGCAATGTGTTGCATGCGCTGCAGCTCACGACCGCTGCCCCGCCGGATTAGTGGCCGCGACTGACGGCCAGGCCCAAATCCGGCCACACCGCGCATTGACTTTTGCCAGACCTAAACCCCATCTAGCCGAAAGCGTGTGGGCTCGGATGGCCCGCCGTCGCGCAGGAGATCGAACGATGAGCGAGAAAGACGTGAACGCCTGGATCAAGGAAACCATCGAGGGCAATGATGTCGTCCTGTTCATGAAGGGCAACGCGCGTTTCCCTCAATGCGGATTTTCCGCGACCGCAACGAAAATTCTGCAGCACCTCGGCGTGCCGTTCAAGGACGTGAACGTGCTCGACGATCAGGGAATTCGGGAAGCCATCAAGAGCTATTCAAACTGGCCGACCATTCCGCAACTCTACGTCAAGGGGGAATTTGTCGGCGGTTGCGACATCATGCGGGAAATGTTCGAGGCGGGCGAACTGCATGACCTTGTCTGCGCGAAGGGTATCCCGCATCAGCACCACCACGGTTAGGCCGGCATGGCTGAGGGGCTGCTGCAGCCCCGCTTTCGCCATGTGACGGATTGATAAAAGCCCGGGTCGCCGATATGGCGGCCCGGGTTTTCTTTTTGCATATTTTGCGGGCGGGACATGCGGCTCGGCGGACGGCGGTTCCTTTTGAGCTTCGCCATCATCGGCGCGGCGGTGTGTCTGGCGCTCGGCATTTCGCTGCCGATCATCCGGCTGACCAAGTACGTCTTCTGGTCAACGGAACATTCGCTGCTGTCGACGGTGGAAGTGCTGATCCACGATGGCCAGATGTTCCTCGGCTTCACCATACTGATTTTTTCAATCGTGCTGCCCGTGTTGAAGCTTTTGTATCTGCTGCTCGTCTCGACCCTCCCGGCGGCCGAAATCGTGCGTCAGCACCAACGCCTGAAGGCGCTTGAATGGCTCGGGAAATGGTCCATGCACGATGTGCTGGTCCTGGCGCTGACAATCTTTTTTATTAAGGCGCAGGGCCTTTACGATGCGGCGAGCCTGGCTGGCGTCTACTTCTTCACCGCCGCGGTCATGCTGATGATCCTTTCCTACGCCTGGCTGCATAACGAGGGATTGGCGGCGGTCCAGATTACAGATCCTGCACCCACTTTGCCGGTACCCGCGTTCCGCAATTTCGTTCTCTCGTTCCTTATCATTGTGGCGACGGTCTGCTTTGCGCTGGGCATCATCCTGCCGTCGATCCGCTTCACCACCGTATATGTCTGGACCAACGAACACTCGATCGGGACGATCATCTGGGCGCTGTGGGAGAGCGAAGAAGTTTTTCTGTGTACCGTGCTGTTCCTGTTCTCGATCCTGTTTCCTTTTCTGAAGCTGCTTTACCTTCTCACGCTCGTCACATCCCCTGATATTCCGCCGGAATT
Source organism: Hyphomicrobium sp. (assembly GCA_022844105.1). Lineage (GTDB taxonomy): Bacteria > Pseudomonadota > Alphaproteobacteria > Rhizobiales > Hyphomicrobiaceae > JAGVSR01. Next base: position 501,155 of record JALHMJ010000001.1, read on the forward strand.
TCGCAAGAAATCAATTGCCACGATGGAATGGCTCGGCCGCTATTCGATGACCGACGTGATGGTCCTGGCGCTCATGATTTTCTACGTGAACTCGTCGGGCTACACGGAAGCGCGCGTTCTTCCCGGCGTGTACTTCTTCGCTGCAAGTGCGCTGATCACGATGCTCGCGTATGGTTGGGCGAATACGGTTCCGGGGCGGCGCACGAACAGGTCAGAGCCGGGTGCGATCGGTGAATCCCATCCTCAACCTCAGCCCATCGGGGAGCCGGTCACGCTGCCCACGCATCCGGCGCGCCGCTGGCGCAACTGATCCGATCAGATCCAGAGAAACGCCGCGGCGATCACGGCAATGCCGATCGCAATCAGGATGAACGCGAGGATGCTTACGAACCGGGCGATGAAGAAGCGCCACCCATGCTTGATGGCGGTGCGGGTATGGCCGATGCGATCGGCATCGGCACGGATATCTGTTAACTGCTCATCGATGACGCGGCCGAGTTCATCGCGAGCGCCCGTTGCGCTGCCGGTACGCGCCATGCGCCACGCCGCATCCATGGCAATGCCGGTCGCATCGTAGCGCCCGGCCCAGCGCAGCATCAGCGCGCCAAACACAACCAATAATCCGCCGGCGGCCAGCCATAACGGATTTTGCATCGCAACGCCCCCGTGCGCCTGAAACGAAAGCGGCCAGGCTGCGAAGGCCCGGCCGTTCCGAGATACCAGATGGTGGTCACTTAGCGCGAGTAGAACTCGACCACGAGGTTTGGTTCCATCACGACGGGGTATGGTACGTCGGCCAACGCCGGGATGCGCGACAGTTTCGCCGTCATCTTGGAGTGATCGGCGTCGATGTAATCGGGAATGTCGCGCTCGGCGCTCTTGATCGCTTCGAGCAGCAGCGGCAGCTGGCGCGAGCTTTCCTTCACCTCCACCACATCGCCGATGCGCAGGCGAATGGACGGGATCGTCACGCGGCGGCCGTTGACGAAAACATGTCCGTGGCTGACGAACTGGCGGGCCGCAAAAACGGTTGGTACAAATTTGGCGCGGTAGACGACCGCGTCGAGGCGACGTTCCAGCAACCCGATCAATTGCTCTGAGGTCGAACCCTTCAGGCTTGCGGCTTCCTTGAACAAGCGGAGGAACTGGCGCTCGGAGATGTTGCCGTAGTAGCCGCGAAGCTTCTGCTTGGCCTTGAGCTGCTGGCCGAAGTCGGACAGCTTGGAAACGCGACGTTCGCCATGCTGGCCGGGACGGCTCTCGCGCTTGTTGAGCGGGCTTTTCGGACGCCCCCAGATGTTTTCACCCAGGCGGCGATCAATCTTATGCTTGGCGCTGTGGCGCTTGGTCATGGTCTGGCACTCCATTAATGAGTTGCAGGCGCAGCGCGACCAGCGCCGGGCCCGATTGGAGCGCCCCCTCCTCTATCCACCGTCTTGAAATCCAAGACCTTGGATCGACAGGTCTCCGGCGTGACGGCCGGCAACCGCGGGTGCGCAAAAAAGGAACGCGGGCCAAATCGGCCCGCGTTATGGGTTCAGTAAGCTCAATCGCGGCGGTCGTCAACTACGCTGCGGTCAAGCAACGCGGCTGCTGACGCCTCACTTGGTTTTGGGGATTGACGTCGACCCCGTTGCCGTCTGAGACGCCGGTGCTGGACCGGGGGCAGGGGCGGCAGCGGCGGCGGGGGCCGCGCCACCCGCAGGTGCGCCAGCCACGGGGGCGACATTGACCTTGAAGTTCGGGCCGGCCTCGACATAGGCGACGATGGTGTCGCGCACCTTGGCGCGTTCTTCATCGGTGCAGGTCTTTTGCGATGCCTTGCCGTCGTCGACGACAACTTCCTTGTCGCCTTCCTTCTCGACAACCCGGATGCGTCCAGTCAGCAGCATGACCGTCGTGAGGTGAAGCTGGTTGATGTAGACGATCTGCTGGTCGGTCCAGGCCTTCTTTTCCTCTTCCCGCTTCATGAGCGAGCGGTGATTGATGACCTGGTGGTCGGCGAGGTTGCAAATCTGGGCGTGCGCCGACAACCGGCCGACCCGAATGACTTCGCGGGCAACATCGATGGGCACCATGACATCGTTGGGCTTCTTTTTGTCGATGACAATGACGGTGCCGTCCTGCTTGGAAAACTGCTGCGGCGTTAGCGACCAGGCATAATCCATGAACGAGCGGACCGACTTCTCGCTGAGTTCCTGAGCCGTGGCCTGCCCTGCTGCTCCGGACAGAGTCGCCACCGCCGTGCACAATCCGATCGTCCCCGCCCAGACCCTCATTCGCATGTAGTTGCCCCTGTTTTCATTTGAGCCTTTTCGGCCCGTTGCCCGGTCCGTAGCGAGTGTTACCGCCGGCGAGCGCCGGATTTTTGACGTATCGCAATGTGCCGGCTGGCTTCCGCAGAGCCTTGGCCAGCCCGCCTCCGATAGACGCGCCGTGACGTTTTCCCGGGCATCGCTCGGCTCAAAACTTGGCCATAACAAGGCAGGTCATGTGGATGGCTTGGGTGTCACCGCCTTGCCCTTCGCCAGCGTTGCCACAATGCCACGAAGGGTTTTGACCTCCTGCCCCGTCGGCTCGGCGCGAAGGAACATTGTTCGCAAGTTATTGACCACCGAAGGGCGCTTGTCGGGCGATGAAAAGAATCCCTGCCGTTCCAGTTCGCGCTCCAGATGGTCGAAGAACGCAAAAAGTTCCTCACGGGTCGCAGGACTTTGATCCCCCAGATATAGACCCGATTGCATGGGCGCCTCAAAAGTTGTGACGCGGCCCAGAGTTGCCGCGCCTGAGTTGCGCATCCATTCATAGCCAAGAATGAGAACGGCCTGGGCGAGATTCAAGGAAGCAAAGCGGCTATTGACGGGGATCATGACGACGGCATCGGCGCGGGCGACCTCGTGTGTTTCCAGACCATTGCGCTCCCGCCCAAAAATGACCCCACAGCGTTGTCCGGCGGCGATGCGACGGCCCATTTCGGCGACGGCTTCTTGCGGAGTGAGGACCGGCTTGCGCAGATCTCGCTGTCGGGCGGTTGTGGCGCAGACCCAATTGAGGTCCGACAGCGCGGCGTCAAAGGTTTCGTAGGCCGCTGCATCATCGATGACGTAATTGGCGCCGGAGGCCGCGATGCGGGCTTTCTCATTCGGCCAGCCGTCGCGGGGGTCGACCAGACGCAAATCATCGAGGCCGAAGTTGGCACACGCGCGGGCCACCATGCCGATGTTGTCGGGTAATTGCGGTTCGATGAGGATGACCGACGGTGTCGTGCCGGGAGGAGCGATCGCGTTGCCGCGAATGTGGGCACGGCGGATGCCATGGCGCAGCTTGCGGAGTACGCGGCGAGCCCAGAACCAGTAGTTCTCGCCAGACCAGGTCTTCTCCAGTGCGGCAAGCGCGGGTGTCGTGAGAACTCCCGTACCCGTCCCCTTCAGCCGGACAGCGCCGTCGCCGACGATGATTTCCTCATGGCGCCTGATAAAATCATCGAGCGAGGTGATGCCGTCGGCCTCCGTCTGCCGTTTGCAGCCCGGACACGTGACCGCGTCGGTCTCGCAGCGCAGCTCGGCGCAATAGGTCAGGACGGGTTCGAGGGTCGCGCGGTCGAGCCCCGGGAGAGCAAGCGCCGCCAGTCCCGCGTCGACGGTTTTCTCGTGACACGCATGGACGATCGCGGCCAACGGCACACCGCCGAACCGGGGTTCGCTGGCCGACGTGTCGATCAATGCTGTCATTGCGGCCGCGATCCGAGACTTTTTCTATTGGCTCTCCCTTAGCGGGCTGGCGCGCATCCGCCAAGCACCGGACACCGTTTCGCAGATCCGACGGGTGCGGCCGGGCGGCTCTTGGCGACGGGCTGTGTCGGCTTTATGGTGCGGCGCATCAATCGGCGCCCGCGCTTTTCAACCGACAGGCTCTTGCGAATGACCAAAATCAAGGTGACCGGCACCGTCGTGGAGCTCGACGGTGACGAGATGACCCGCATCATCTGGCAGCTCATCAAGGACAAGCTGATCAATCCCTACCTCGATGTGGATCTCGAATATTACGACCTTTCCGTCGAGAACAGGGACAAGACCAGCGATCGGGTCACCATCGACAGCGCCAACGCCATCAAGAAGCACGGCGTCGGGGTCAAGTGCGCCACCATCACGCCGGACGAAGCCCGCGTGAAGGAATTCAATCTCAAGGACATGTGGAAGAGCCCGAATGGGACCATTCGCAACATCCTTGGGGGGGTCATTTTCCGCGAACCCATTATTTGCAAAAACGTGCCGCGGCTCGTCCCGGGCTGGACGCAGCCGATCATCGTCGGCCGGCACGCTTTCGGCGACCAGTACAAGGCCACGGACTTCACGTTTCCCGGCAAAGGCACGCTGACAATCAAGTTCGTCGGCGAGGACGGCCATGTGATCGAAAGGGAAGTGTTCAAGGCGCCGGGGGCAGGCGTGGCGATGGCCATGTATAACCTGGACGAGAGCATCCGGGAATTCGCCCGCGCTTCCCTCAACTATGGCCTCAATCGGAATTACCCGGTCTACCTTTCGACGAAGAACACCATCCTCAAGGCCTATGATGGTCGCTTCAAGGATATCTTTCAGGAGGTCTTTGAAGCGGAATTCAAGTCAGAGTTTCAAAAGCGCAAGTTGACCTATGAGCACCGGCTCATAGATGACATGGTCGCCTCAGCGCTCAAGTGGTCGGGCGGCTACATCTGGGCGTGCAAGAACTACGACGGCGACGTGCAGTCCGACACCGTCGCGCAAGGGTTCGGTTCGCTTGGACTCATGACGTCAGTGCTCTTGACGCCCGACGGCCAAACGGTGGAGGCGGAGGCAGCACATGGAACAGTGACGCGCCACTACCGCGAACACCAGAAAGGCAAGGAGACATCGACGAACTCGATCGCCTCCATCTTTGCCTGGACGCGGGCGCTCGCCCATCGCGCCAAGCTCGACGACAATTCGCAACTCCAGCGTTTCGCCGACACACTAGAAAAGGTGTGCATCGATACGGTCGAAGCCGGGTTCATGACCAAGGACTTGGCCCTCCTCGTCGGTCCCGACCAGAAATGGCTGTCGACCACAGGCTTCCTCGACAAGGTCGATGAGAATTTGAAAACGGCGATGACGGGTTGAGCGATCCGGCGACCGTCGAACACACAGCAGACCGACTGCGTGATGTCCTCGTTTCGGTCGCGATCGCTTCTACTATGGACCGCGCAATATGCCTTGAGGTGGGGAACCTCTCGATTGGCCGCAGCGTTTGCGGCACGGTCGAACCGGAAAAGGTGCATCAGGTTGCAGAGCCACTGAACCCCGCATTGACGCTATGTTCGGCTTCCTATGCGGGTCCGGCGCGCGCGTGCTACGTGAGGCTGCCGACGAAAGCACTCATGCCCCCATGCTCATCCATCGCACATTGCTGATTGCCGGTCTGGCCGCCACGCTGGTGTCGGGCATAGCGGAAGCGTCGGCCGCTGAACCGTTGCATGCCCACCTCTTTACGCGCGCTTTCTCTCCTGATTTTGTGGCAACCGCGGACGATTCACTTCCTGGCGAACGGCCGCGACCCGTCAAAATCTACTTTCGCACCATAGAAGCCGGCGTTGTGAAGATCGTATCGGGGAAGGTCGTGGTCGCCGATCCGTTCATCGGCGCCGATCAGCAGCCACTCGCTCTCGACATTACCAATGGCGATTATCCGGTTCGTCTTGCCGTGCTGCAGGGCACGATGGGGCGCGGACGCGTGGCCTTTGCCCGCCTTGCAGTCACGGAAAGGCCCGTTGTGCGCTGGGAGACGGCGAGGCCGATCGACATGCACAGGGATGCGGAAAATCCGGATGGCGATTGGGGCTTTACTGTCGACAGCGGGGTCGCCGCCTTCTTCGATCCCGCGGCCGGCGCGGCCGCGACGAATGCTGCCAAAGCCAATGTCGACGTTTTCGACCGTTGGCTTGAACAAGGACAAAACGCCGGCGCCAAAGAACGCGGTGCGACCGGGGCGTTCCGACTGCAGATCGGGAGCGGGGCCGGCACGGTCGTTGCGTTCGATGCGGGTTGGGGCGACGGCGTCTATTCGGTATATGCGGGCATGGACGCGGATGGGCGGCTAGCCGCTATCCTGGCGGACTTCGACATCATCGACTGGTCGAAAGTTACGGAATAACGCGTCAGTACCGGGCCCGATCGCGGGTTTTTGCGCGCACGGCGTGGCTCGTTCCGCGGCCCGCCTTGCCGGCGGCGGCCTGCAATGCGGCCCGAAATTCATCGCGCTTTTCGTGGATCGAGGCGATCACCGGACCAGCCGGAATGCCCAAATCCACCAAGGCTGCCTCGGAGAGCTGCAGACTGGCTTCGATGGTCTCGGGCACGGCGTCGGATACCCCAATCTCGTATAAGGCGCGCGCATGATCTGCGTCGCGGGCGCGGGCAACGATGGTGATCGTCGGGTTCAGCGAGAGGATCGCGCGCACGATGTTATCCATCGCTTCCCAATCGTGGATGGTGAGGATGACGGCTTTGGCGCGCATCAGTCCACACGCTTGCAGAAAAGCTGTGTTCAGCGCGTCGCCGTAAAAGACAGGATGGTTGTTCTTGCGGCCATCGCTGACAAGGTCGGGCCGCTTCTCGGTAACGATGTGGGAGACATTGTGCACGGTGAGCATGTCGGACACGAGCGCGCCGACGCGGCCGAAGCCAATGACAATTGCGGTGACGGGCTCTTCCGCAGCCGGGATGGCCAGGAGGGCCGGATCCGTCGGCGCGCTCACCGGAATCGGGAGGAGCGCTTGAGCGAGACGGTCGAGTGCAGGGATCAACGCCATCGACAGCGAGGTGAGGGCCAGAAGGTAGGCGGAAACGTCCGGGCTGATAATTTTCGACGTCGTTGCGAGCCCAAGCACAATGAAGGCGAATTCTCCGCCCGGACCGAGCAAAGCCGCGGAGCGGCCGGCGACGGCGGTGTTGAAACCATAGAAGGCCACCACGCCGGCGACGATGGCGCCTTTGAGCAAGAGCAGCGTGACGAGGCCGAGAAGGACGTAGACCGGATTGTCGAGGATGACGCTGAGATCGAGCTGCGCGCCAACTGTGAAAAAGAAGCAGCCGAGAAGTAAACCTTTGACGGGCTGAATCGTTGCTTCGATCGCCCTGCGGTATTCCGTTTCGGCGAGAAGCAGTCCGGCAACGAAGGCGCCAAGAGCCATCGACAATCCAACGGCAGCCGTGAAAACGCCACTTCCGGCAGCAACCAGGAGCACGGCGGCGACAAACAAGTCATTGCTGTCAGCATTGGCCACGAGGCGGAACAGCGGCCGCAACACGACATAGCCGATGACTACGATCAGGCCGACGGCGAAAGCGGCCTGGCCGAGAGCCTGCAGCAGACTGACGGCCAGCGATCCTTCCGATCCAGGCGCCAACGCCGGGACCAGGAGCAACAGCGGGATCACGGCGAGATCCTGCATCAAGAGAATCGAAAAGCTGGTTCGGCCGGTCCCAAGCGACAGACGGTTCTGCTGCGCCAGCAATTCGACGACGATCGCCGTCGACGACAGAGCCAGCGAGGCTCCGATAATGAGGGCGGCGGCCGGCGGCTGCCCGAGCATGGCCGCCAGGCTCGCAATGAGCGCGGTGCTCAGAATGATTTGCAGCGAGCCCATGCCGAACACGAGCCGGCGCATGATCCACAACCGCTGCGGGGCAAGCTCAAGACCGATGATGAAGAGAAGAAACGCAACGCCGAATTCTCCGACGACGGCTAGATTTTCCGGATTGGAGATTGTGACCCAGTCGGCGGCAGGGACGAAGCGTGTGAAGGAGCCGATCATGTGCGGCCCCAGCAGCATCCCCATCAGGAGATACCCCAGCACCGGACTGATGCGCACGCGCTGAAACAACGGGATTGCAATCGCGGCCGTGGCAAGGATGACCATGCCATCCTTGTAGGCTGCAATGTCGTGGAAGCCTGCTGCCATTCATCCCGCCTCGCGCATCAAGCGATGGATTGTCAGGCTTATCGGCAGCAAGCGCAAGGTTATGCGCGGCTGACGCGGCACCACCGAACACCCTTCACGGTGCTGCCTTCTCGGCTTTGTCGAGCCGAGCGGTCGCCTGCGCCAGGAAACTGGCGCAGGTTTTTTCTCCGGCACTACAAAGCAATTCCGTCTGCTTTGCTTTGGTGCGACAGGCAAGGGCAGGATGCGCTGTCGTGTTCGGCAGAGAGATCACCCAAAGGGTGCCATCGCGGCTGTCGCGCTTAACGAACATTTTGTTGTCGACGCCGACCTGCTCGACGCCATCCTCATTCATGCGCAGAATAATGCCGACCATATCTGCATTAACACCGCAGACGGTGGCAGGTGTTTCGGCCAAGGCCGGCAGAGAGCACAATAAAACGGCACATGCCGCTGGCAGGCTCGCAAGTTTGCAGGTCACGCGGTCACTCCCAGTTCTTTCTTGAATTCATAAAGGGCGTTTTTTGCCAGCTTGGCAGCGCAATAACTACGCAAGCTGGTTAGAGACCGATCAGTGCTTCGATGGCAGCCAACGCGTCCTCCGCCTTCGAACCATCCGGCCCACCGGCCTGAGCCATATCGGGCCGTCCGCCGCCGCCTTTGCCACCCGTTTTTTCGGAAGCGACGCGGACGAGGTCCACGGCGTTGTATCGGCCAATGAGGTCGGGCGTGACCGCCACGACGATTCCCAGCTTGCCGTCGGCCGAGGCGTTCGCGATCGCAACCACGCCGGAACCGACCTTGGCGCGGCCGTCGTCGGCCATTGCCTTCAAGTCCTTCATATCGACGCCAGATACAGCAATGCGGAAGAAGCTGGTATCGCCTATTTTGATGATGGGCGATGAGCCGGCTCCAGCGGCGGCGCCGCCGCCCAAGGCAAGTTGCTTCTTTGCGTCGGCCAATTGCTTTTCGAGCGACTTGCGTTCATCGACGATCGCCCGCAAGCGTTCGACGACATCGTCGGGCCGCGTCTTGAGGATGGCGGCCACTTCCTTCAGCCGTTCGTCGGCCTCCGCCAGATAAGCGCGGGCACCATCGGCGGTGAGCGCTTCGATGCGGCGGACGCCGGCCGAGCTGGCACTCTCGCCGACGATCTTGATCAGGCCGATGTCGCCGGTTCGCCGGACGTGTGTGCCGCCGCAGAGTTCCACCGACCAAGCCTTGTTGGCTCCGGGCCTTGGGTCCCCCATCGACACAACGCGAACTTCGTCGCCGTATTTTTCGCCAAATAGCGCCATCGCACCGGATGCTTTGGCCTCGTCGAGCGCCATCAGCCGGGTTTCGACGAGGGAATTCTGAAGCACGAGGGCATTGGCGAGAGATTCGACCTGTTTCACCTCGTCATGGCTCATCGGTTTTTGATGGACGAAATCGAAGCGCAGGCGGTCGGGCGAGACGAGCGAACCCTTCTGCGCAACATGCTCCCCGAGGATCTGGCGCAGCGCTTCGTGCAGAAGGTGAGTGGCGGAGTGATTGGCGCGCGTCTCGGTGCGGCGGGCATGGTCAACCTCGAGTTCAACGGCGTCGTTCCGATGAAACGCGCCGCTCTCCACGACACCGATATGGACAAACAGATCGCCCAACTTCTTTTGCGTCTCGGTGACGCGGAAGCGCGCCCCATTGGGTCCTCGAATGACACCGCGGTCGCCAACCTGACCGCCGCTTTCACCATAGAATGGCGTTTGGTTGAGGATCAGCGCACCTTCGTCGCCAGACTTCAAGATGTCCACTTGCCGGCTGCCGGCGACGATCGTGGCGACGACAGCTTCAGCGGCCTCGGTGTCATAGCCTAAGAATTCCGTCGCGCCGGTTTTCTCTTTGATTTCGTACCAGATGGTCTCCGTCGCCGCTTCGCCCGAGCCTTTCCAGGCGCGGCGCGCATCCTCCTTCTGTTTCTGCATCGCGGCGTTGAACACGCTCGTATCGACGGTGATGCCGCGCGGCTTTAGCGCGTCTTCCGTCAGATCGAGAGGAAAACCAAACGTGTCGTAGAGCTTGAAGGCCACGTCACCGGGGAACACAGCGCCCTGATGCAATGTTGAGGACGCGTCGCCCAGAAGCTTCAACCCGTTTTCGAGCGTCTTGCGGAAGCGGGTTTCTTCGAGTTTCAGCGTTTCGGTGATGAGAGCTTGCGCGCGTGACAATTCGGGATAGGCATCGCTCATCTGGCGCACAAGGGCCGGGACGAGGCGGTACATCAACGGATCGCGGGCACCGAGCAAGTGTGCGTGGCGCATGGCGCGGCGCATGATGCGGCGAAGAACATAGCCACGGCCCTCGTTGGAGGGCAGCACGCCGTCGGCGATGAGAAAACTTGTCGAGCGCAGGTGGTCGGCGATTACGCGGTGGGAGAAACGCGCTTCGCCTTCGGCCTTGACCCCGGTCGCATCAACGGACGCGGCGATGAGTGCCTTGAACAGATCGGTGTCGTAGTTGTCGTGCACGCCCTGGAGCACGGCTGAGATGCGTTCCAGACCCATGCCGGTGTCGATCGAGGGCTTGGGCAACGGCACGCGGTCACCGGGCGCGCGCTGCTCGAACTGCATGAAGACAAGATTCCAGATCTCGATGAAGCGGTCGCCATCGGCATCGGACGAGCCCGGCGGTCCGCCAGGGATACCCTTCTGGCCATCGGGATCATGGTCGTAGAACATTTCCGAGCACGGGCCGCACGGGCCCGTATCACCCATGGCCCAGAAGTTATCGGCGGTGGGGATGCGGATAATTTTTTCGTCAGAAAAGCCGGTCAGCTTCTTCCAGATGCGGAAGGCGTCGTCGTCTGTGTGATAGACGGTGACGTACAGGCGCTTCTTGTCGAGGCCGTAGTCCTTGGTAATGAGGTCCCAGGCAAGTTCGATCGCGTGTTCCTTGAAGTAGTCGCCGAACGAGAAATTGCCGAGCATCTCGAAAAACGTATGGTGCCTTGCGGTGTAGCCGACGTTGTCTAGATCGTTGTGCTTGCCGCCGGCGCGGACGCATTTCTGTGATGACGCCGCCGTCGAATAGGGGCGGGTTTCCTGACCGGTGAACACATTTTTGAACTGCACCATGCCGGCATTGGTGAACATCAGCGTCGGGTCGTTGCGCGGCACGAGCGGCGACGACGGCACGACTTCATGCCCATTGCGCTTGAAGTAGTCGAGGAAGGCCGTTCTGATTTCGTTGACGCCGGTCATGTCGTTCCAAGCTTTCCGGATTGTTGGGCGACCGGCACTGCCGGCAGCCCGGCGCCAAGGTGCGCCCTGCCGACGGCCATTCTCCGCCGGCTGCAGAGTGAGTTGGGCGGTTCTAGCCGCCGCTCTGCGACTTTGTCCAGAAACGCTGCTGCCGCAAGCGGCTGGGAGGTCAATCGGGGCCGAAAGGCCGCGGGCCATTGGGTGACGGCAAAACGGGGGCACACTGCCCCCGCCCCAGTCCGCATTCGTGCTCACCGGCGTGCCGGTTCAGCGCTTGGCCTTGGCGCCCTTCTTCGGCGTGTCCTCGACATCAGGCAGAACGCCATCTTCGTCCGGCGTTTCAGCATCTGCTTCACCTGATTCAGGATCAACGAGCATCTTGTCGACGATCAGGCCGGCATTGGCGCGGATGGCTTTTTCGAGGGCTGCGGCAGCTTTTGGATTGGACTTCAAAAATTCCTTGGTGTTCTCCCGGCCTTGGCCGATGCGCTCGCCATTATACGACATCCAAGAACCCGACTTTTCAATGATGTTGGCCTTGACGCCAAGATCGACAAGTTCGCCAAATTTGGAGATGCCCTCGCCGTACATGATGTCGAATTCGACCTGCTTGAAGGGCGGGGCGACCTTGTTTTTGACAACCTTGACGCGGGTCTGGTTGCCGACCGGTTCGTCCTTGTCCTTGATCTGGCCGATGCGGCGGATATCGAGGCGGACCGAGGCGTAGAATTTCAAGGCATTGCCGCCGGTCGTCGTTTCGGGATTGCCGAACATGACGCCGATTTTCATGCGGATCTGGTTGATGAAGATGACCATGCAGCCCGACTTGGAAATCGAGGCGGTCAACTTGCGCAGTGCCTGACTCATCAGGCGGGCCTGTAAGCCCGGCAGGCTGTCGCCCATTTCGCCTTCGAGCTCGGCTTTCGGCGTCAGGGCTGCCACCGAGTCGATAACGAGCACGTCGACGGCACCGGACCGAACGAGGGTGTCGGCAATTTCAAGGGCTTGTTCACCGGTATCGGGTTGCGAAATCAGCAGGTCTTCGACCTTGACGCCGAGTTTGCGCGCATAGACGGGGTCAAGGGCGTGCTCCGCGTCGATGAAAGAGCAAATTCCGCCCTTTTTCTGGGCCTCTGCGATGACGTGCAGCGTGAGTGTGGTCTTGCCGGACGATTCAGGCCCGTAGATTTCGACAACACGTCCCTTGGGCAAGCCGCCGATCCCGAGCGCAATGTCGAGCCCCAGCGATCCAGTCGAAATCGCCTCGACATCGATCGACTTGTCATTGGCGCCCAATCGCATGATTGAGCCCTTGCCGAAATTCTTGTCGATTTGAGCCAGGGCCGCTTCGAGCGCCTGCTTCTTATCCATCTTCGAGGATCCCCCTTCGATCACTTTCAAGTCCGGCTTGTTCGTCATCGGGCGCACCTTAGGGTTAAAGTTGCAGAGCTACAATTTCGCAACTTTGTACCCGCTTTGTTCCCGCTGGTCAATCTTGTTTTGTTCTCGTTACGAGTCATGCAGTCCAAAGGCTTAGCCATGTGGCGGACGGGTCACGACCCGCGATTAACGGCTGCGATGCCCCGGGTTTGCCCCAGAGGAGGGTTAACGTGGATTGATTCGGATTCCGTCGCTGTGCGCTTCACTTGGGCATTGCAGGGATCATAACCGCGCAGGGAGGAGACCCGGACGCATGTCGGACCGCACCATGATCGACGTTGCAGGCAAGACCCTGCTCGTACCACGGCTGGCCAAGCGTGCACTGCAAACGCTGACAGCCATGGGACTGACCGCCCTGCTGACGCTCGCCGTCATCGTCACCAACAGCATGCTGACCGCCAAAGGCGGTTCGGCGTCGGGCCTTTCGGCTTGGCTCGCTTTCATCCAGCGACCTGAGGTCATCGGCACCATGGTTCTAACGGCCGTTGTCACCGTGATCTATCTGCACTGGGACAAACCATCCTCGTCATCGAGCAACCGGCGCTGACAGCGAGCGGCTCGCCCTTGACTTGGCTCACATGAATCGAAGCACACATTAGGCAACGAGAAACGCCCGGGATTTATCCCGGGCGTTTTTCATTCGGCTGCAGCGTGTCAGCGGTTCAGTTCCTGCTTCACCTTCTCGGCCAACTGGGGCAGCGAGAATGGCTTGGGAAGGAAGGCCACTTCCTCGCTGCCGAGCGTTTCGCGAAATGCCTCATTGGGATAACCAGACACGAAGATCACCTTGATCGACGGGTTGGTTTTGCGCAGTGCGCGGAACATGGTCGGCCCGTCCATTTCCGGCATGACGACGTCGGTGACGACGATGTCGATCTCGCCGTTGTGGGCGGCGACAATGTCGAGGGCTTCTTGGCCGTCGGAGGCCTCAAGAACTTCGTAGCCCTGGCGGGTCAGGGCGCGGACAGCAAACGAGCGCACGACTTCTTCGTCTTCAACGAGAAGCACGCGGCCAGTGCCGGTGAGATCGGCGGCTTTGGCGGCGGCGTCTTTAGACACACTGTCCTTAGGCGGGGCTAGCGCTACGGCGGGTTCGTCTTCGTCGAGTTCGGGAATGTAGCGCGGCAAGAAAACCTGGAACGATGTGCCTTTGCCCGGCGCACTATCGGCATAAATAAAGCCGCCCGACTGCTTGACGATGCCATAGACGGTCGACAGGCCCAGACCAGTGCCTTTGCCGATGCCTTTGGTCGTGAAGAATGGCTCGAAAATCTTTTCGAGGACGTCCGACGGCATCCCGGTGCCGGTGTCGGACACTTCGACGGCGACGTATTCGCCGATCGGCATTCCTTCGCGGCCAAGCTTCTGGCTTTCGCGTTCGGTGACGTTGCGCGTCTGGATCGTCAGAACACCGCCGCCGGGCATGGCATCACGGGCGTTGACAGTCAGATTGAGGATGACGCGGGCGAACTCGCCCTTGTCCACCTTGACGTACCAGAGGTCGCGGCTCGGCTGATTCTTGAGCGTGATCTTCTCGCCCAACGACGTGCGGAGCATGGACGTATTTTCGTTGATCACCTCGTCGAGCAGCAAAGATTCGGCCTGCAATGTCTGCCTGCGCGAAAACGACAGGAGCTGACGGACCATACCGGCGGCGCGGTAAGCGCTGCCCTGGATGTTCTTGATGTCCTTATAGGCGGGATCGGACATGGCGTGCGTCTGCAGCAGGAGATCGGAGTAGCCGATGATCGCAGTCAGAACATTGTTGAAATCGTGCGCGATACCTCCGGCGAGTTTGCCGACTGCTTCCATTTTCGAGGATTGCGCGTACTGCACTTCGAGCGCCTTCTGCTCGGTGGCATCGACGACATAGAGCATGGCGGCTTCGCGGTCGGTGGCCTGCTCGACCATGGGGCTCATGAAGACGCGGCGCACCGTGCTTGCGGATAGGGCCGTTTCGAGTGGCTGAGCGGCGGCCTTACCGGCCAGCACACGGCGAAGAGTTTCGTCAACACCAGCCCGGGCCACTTTGTCGTCTGGGCGGGTCAAAACATCGACGGCGCGCTTGCCGACGCCGCCCGTCGCGTCAAGCATGAGGCGGGCGAAGGCGCCGTTGGAACTTGTCACGCGACCATCGGCCGATACGCTCGCAATCCCGAACGGGGCAGATTGGAAGAAGCGTGCAAAACGAACGTCGCTGGCGGGCGCGTCGAAACCCAAGCCATGATCGGCTTCACGATTGATGAAGGCGATGAGCCGATAGCCATCGCGGCCGGTGCGCGAGACGAGGCGAACGGGGAGCAGGCGACCGTCCTCGCGCGTGGCATCGATGTCGAGTGAGACCATGTCTTCCGCGCCGGCCCGGCGGGCGCCGTCGATAAGAGCAACGGTCTCGGCGGTGAGAATGTCCGTCAGGCGCACGACGCGATTGACAAGCGGCTGGGCGGGGTAGCCGAGCCAGCGTGCGAGCGTGCCGTTGATGTGGCGAACGGTGCCGCCGTGATCGACGGTCAGCAAACCGACGGGGGCGGCATCATAGAAGCGCAATGTATCAACGAGGCTCTGGCGGGCCGCCGCGGTGTGCATTCGGTCGTCGGTGACGTCCTCAATCGTCCACAGCACAGTTGGACCGGTTTCACGGTTGCGGCCGAGATCCAACGGCGCAACATCGATGTGCAAGATGCGCTGGGGCAACGCGCCGCCGGCCGCCAGTCGGAAGTCCTCGCCGTGTCGATCGCCGCGGTCGGCGGCACGGTTCAAGCGAAAGAAAGCCTCGCGCACGGCGAGATCGGCGCCGAACGCCATGTCGAGGGATGATACTTCACGCGAAGCGAGGCGGCCGACGAGTTCCTCGAGCTTGCGATTGACGTAGAGTACCGAGCCGTCACGGCGGGCGACCATAAGGCCGCGATCGATGCCTTCGGTAATACCGAGAGTCACATCATCGGTCAGCAGCCGATCGCCGACGCGGACATGGCCAGCAAGCAACCCCAACGAGAAGAAAACACCCAGGATCGCAAAACAGGCCAGAAGCGTGAGCAGAACGGGGGTGCCGGCCGTGCTTGCGGCAACAGCGACCGCAACGACGCCCAGCGCGAAGACCGCGCCGAGCATCGGCAAATCCGACGTGATCGCTTCGACAGAATACGGGCCCGGCGTTCCGGGCTGCGCCGGTCGGCGGTGAGCCGTCACACCACTATCGCTCATGAAGTCGAAGGGTATCTGATTCTGGGAAGGGGAGGCCTCGACTGGCGGCATGGATCAACGGCCTCGTTACGCATTACTGGCAAATCGTCTCCCGGTCAGACGGAGCGAGCCTGAGGCCCAACTCCGTTGTGGGAACGCTGTCCACAGTTCGATCATCAGGGTTAAATTGACGTGAACTTCGCGCTATAGCTCCGGTTACGCGCTGCTTCGTTTTGGGCAGACCGAGTCCAAAAGGAGCACGCCTCCTTTCGAACGCCTCAACGCGGGAGCGTAATTGGGGCGATGTATCAATCGCCTCCGCCGTCCGGCCTCACATATCAGTTGAGTGTGAGTGGGCAGTGCGGCGGCAGGGCAGCAAATATCAGCCGTTGATCTCGGCTGCACAGGAGACGCCGCGCGATGTGGGATATTCTCACCTACCTGCTGCTGATCGTTCTTATCGCCGGTGCTTTGATCGCCGCGGCGCTGGTGGCGCGAAGCAGCATGAACGGCACGTCGCCGCTCGACGGTTTTTTTGGGCCCAAGCCCGACCGCCGCCTCGACGTGGTGGAGCATGCCGCCGTTGATGGCCGGCGCCGGCTTGTCCTTATCCGGCGTGACAATGTCGAACACCTGATCATGACCGGCGGGCCAGTGGACGTGGTCATCGAAACCGGGATCGCACAGCGGGCACCAGCGCGACCTGAGGCAGCAATACGGCCCGAGGCTGTCGAGCCACAGCCGGTCTTCTCGCGGCCGGCGCGCACGTTCGGACAAGCCACGGCCGGAGAAAAGTGAGGCTCGGACATGCCTTGCTGTACAAAGTTTGTGTGAGGCCCGGCGCCGCACCAACCTCGCCGTGCCGCGCCCGGGCCACACTTGGGCGGTCAAGGTCAAACATGAGTTACGCGGACGGCGCGCTGCGTTCGAACCGGCGCGGCGTGACACACCAAATATTGAACCCGCCAGGATTTGTACGGCAGGACGGATGATGCGAGCTGTAACGGCATTTCAAGCGGCGGTGCCGCGCGCGCTGATCTTCGCGCTCATCTTGGCTTTTGGCGTTGACGCACCCGTGCGGGCGCAGGCCCTGTTCGAAAGCGTGGGCGCGGCAGCTCAAGTCGAGCAACAAGCCGCACCCGAATCGGCACCTGGCGTTGCTGTTGGAACTACCCCCGGAGTTTCCGAGCCTATTGCGCCGGACAATGGTCCGGCCGTGGCCCCGTCTCCAGAGACGGGTGTCGCACCCGCCGCGCCGGCAAGTGAGCCACAGGCGGCTGCAAATCCTCCGGCTGCGGCAGCCGGACCGGCGCCCGACAGCGCGGCCGATCAAGCGACGATCGATGAAATACGCCAGCCGGCAGCCTATCTGCGTACGGCCATCGAGGCGCTTGAAGGCGACGTCGAAGCGTCAAAAACCAACGACGAGGCTCTCGCCCGGCAGCGTGTGGAAATCGAGGCGCTCATCCAAGCTTCGGATCTTTTTCTGGAGAGTTTACAGCCCCGCTATCGTGATGCCGCCTCACAAATCGGGAAGTTGGGGCCAGCGCCGGCGAAAGACCAGCCGACCGAAGCGCCGGCCATTGCTGCCGAGCGGCAACGGCTCGGTCAGCTTTCCGCCGAAATCGACGGTTCGATCAAGGCCACGGGGCTCGTTCAATACCGCGCCCGCGAGTTGTTGACGCGCGTGCAGGACTACAGGACCCGGATTTTCACCAGCCAGCTGTTTCGTCGCAACGCGTCGCCGCTGAGTTTCGACACCTGGTCGAAGGTTGCCGAGGCCATTCCGCCGGCGATCACGGAATTAAAGTGGACCTTCTGGCGCTGGCGCCGATCCGCTGAGGAAAATGTTCCTGCTGTTCTCGGGCTGCTCGGGGCGGCGCTGGCGGTGTATTTCGGCATGGCGCACGTGCGCCGGCGTGTCTTTGCCGCCCGCCTCGATGCCGCGCCCGATGCCGAACCCGACTTTTTCCGGCGGGCCGGTATGGCTGGCTGGGTCGCGAGCCTTAATGTTCTGCCGGCCGCACTGGCCGTGACGGTTGTGGCCTTCGGTTTCGACAATCTCGGGCTCTGGTTCCTGGATAGTGACCGGATCGTCTTCACCGTGCTCCCGGCGGCGCTCGTCTTCATCGCGGTGCGGGCGCTGGCGCGCGCGATCCTACAGCCGCGGCGGCCCAAATGGCGGCTGATCAATCTGGCCGACAAGCCGGCCGCTTCACTCGCCAACGCCATGACATGGATCGGGGCGATCTATGCCGTCGATCTGCTGCTGAAGGAAGCAATCCGCATCCTGGCCATGCCGCTGTCGGTCAGCGTGGCGACGGCCACGCTCTCCAGCGTGGCGCTGGCTGCCCTGCTGTTCAAGATCGTGCGCACGCGCTTCACGCCACAACCGCCGCGGGCGAGCGATGATGTTGAACCGTCTGACGCGTTGACAGCCGTGCCGAAGGATGCGCCGCCGTTTGAGCGGGTGGCGTCTGACGTCAACTGGCTGGAACCGCGCCTCCTCAAAATACCGCTGCTGGGCGTTGCACTTTTCATTCTCGGCACGTCGCTTGCCGGATATGTCGCGTTGGGCCGGTTTGTTTCCGGTCAGGTCATCGTGACCGGCAGCGTCGTGGTGCTGGTCATTCTTCTGCATCTGGCGATCCGGGCGCTCGTGGGCGAAGAATCGCGCCAGGAGCGCGCGCTAGGCCGCGTCATGCACGAACGCCTGGGGCTGGACGACACGCAATCGCGAACGCTGACTAAAGTGGCCGCGTTCGCGCTGGACGGTTTACTGGCTTTAGTGGCGCTGCCGTTCATCCTCGTCACGTGGGGCTTTGCGCTGCCCGATACGTTGGCCGGGTTGAAATCCCTGATTTTCGGTTTTGAAATCGGTCACGTGCGAATTTCACTGGCGCAGATCGCGACGGCCGTGGCCCTCTTTGCCGGTCTCTTGTTCGTCACCCGTCTCTTGCAGCGTTGGATCAACGGCACATTCCTATCTACGGCGCGGATCGATGCCGGCGTCGCCACGTCCATCCACAAGTCCATCGGCTACGCAGGCTTTGCGCTGGCGCTGCTCGTGGCTCTCTCATACGCCGGCCTGGACATCACGAATATCGCGATCGTTGCTGGCGCGCTTTCGGTGGGGATCGGTTTCGGGCTGCAGTCGATCATCAACAACTTCGTGTCGGGTCTGATCTTGTTGTTCGAGCGCCCGCTCAAGGTTGGCGACCTGATCGTCGTGGGCGGACAAACCGGCCGCGTGCGCAACATCTCAGTGCGATCGACGGAACTGGAGACCGGGGAGCGAGCCACGCTCATTATTCCAAACTCAGAACTGATCACAAACTCGTTCCTGAATTGGACGCACCGCAACGCCCTTTCGAGCGTGTCGGTGTCGGTCAAGGCAAGCTATCGATCCGACCCTGAGCACATCAAGCAGGTTTTGGAAAAAGTTGCTGCGGACTGCCCGCTGCTCCTGCAGCAGCCCAAGCCCGGCGCCAGCTTCGACAGTTTCGGCAGCAACGGCTTCGAGTTTACTCTATCGGGCAGCGTTTCGGAATTTAACAAGCGTTTCGCGGCCATGTCGGACCTGCGCTTTCGGATCGTGAAGGCGTTCCGGGAAGCCGGCATCGAGATGCCGCTGGCGCAGCATGACGTGCACCTTCGCGATCTCGACTTCGTCAAGGCGCTGGTGCAGCGCGTGCAAGAGGTGCGGCAAGGGGAGAGCAGTCGGGACGGGGCCGCCCCGCGAGCTGCGGCGGCACCAGGCGAACCGACAGTCAAGCCAGACGAAACGCCGGCTGGCGAACCGGACGCCGAGGTCAGGTTTAAGCGACGGTTTTAATCAGGGCTTTGGCGGTTGCGCGTCGTCGACATCACCGAAAGCCGTGGGCTCCATTCGCGCGAGATCAAGGTCGACGATTGCAATTTTGGCGACCTGGTACTGGCCATGAGGACCGAGGCGCTCGGCGGCACTGAGCACGCCCAAGGCCACCGCCGTGTTGTAGGCCGCCAGTTTGGCTTCGGCGGCTTCCGATCCGGCTCTAGCCAAACCATCGACGGCAACGGCGAACAAAAGCCAGGCCAACGCAGCGCGCGACCATTGCTTGCCGCTGAATATGAGGATGGACAACATCGCAATACACTCCGAGCAGCCGGAAAGAGGCTTGCTAAGAAGTGTGAGGCAGAATGCTTACGCGGCCGTTAATGGCCGTTTCAAACCAGGACGGGCAGATAGCGGTTCAATCCTCGCGATAGACCCGCTCGCGGCGTTCGTGGCGCTCCTGGGCCTCGAGGGAGAGCGTGGCGATCGGACGGGCATCGAGCCGCTTCAGACCAATCGGCTCGCCAGTTTCCTCGCAGTACCCGTAGGTCCCGTCTTCGATGCGTGAGAGGGCGGCGTCGATTTTGGAGATCAGCTTGCGCTGGCGGTCGCGTGCACGCAGTTCGAGGGCGCGATCCGTTTCAGATGTCGCCCGGTCGGCCAGATCCGCGTGCTGGACGCTATCTTCGTGCAGACCTTCGAGTGTCTCCTTGGTCTGACGGATGATGTCCTCTTTCCAGTTCACGAGCTTCTGGCGGAAATAGAGGCGCTGATATTCGTTCATGAACGGCTCGTCTTCCGACGGGTGGTAATCCGGCGGCAGGACGATGGCGGACGCTTTCGCGCGGTCAACCAGCTTCTTGTCCGACTGCTTCTGTGCCGCCTTGGTGACCGAACGCGCCCTGACGGGGGCAATGGAAGCGGGCTTGGCAACCGCGACCTTGGCCGGCGGTGCTTTCACGGTCGCCGGGCGGACGGGCAACTTTGATGCTGTTTTGGAGGCCGGCTTTGAAGCTGGCGCAGGCCCCTTTAATGAGCGCGCCTTGCTTGCCGCCGTCGATTTGCCCCGGACAGGAGGGGAAAGTTTGGAAGTTTTTGCCTTGTCGTCGCGTTTGCCCATGGCCGGTCTCCACTTAAGGCACGCTCGCGCAATGAAAACTCAACTGCGGCGTCCGGCACGACTCGTGCCTGGGGGGCCAGCGTTCGCGATCCTCTTCTCGCGGCCTGAGGGCGGTGTCAAGGCACGGCGCGATTGTGACGTCAGCCTTTTTATTTTCCTCGTGAATTCCGGAAGTTGAGACGTGCTCCGCAGTCATCTGGGGAGGCAACGCGATAACTCCAGCGTTAAGGAAATATTATTCTCTATTGTACAATCTAGGGTTGTTCGCATGCAACCGCTGCGCTGGGCCGGCTTACGGCAGGCGCGTGGAGGCACTGGAGGACCACCGCTCCCACACGGCGCTGTCAGGCCGAGCCTCCCTTTTCCCAACAGTGGGAAGCTCGCGAGTTGTACAGCACGGCGCCTCCCGAACGCCCTGCCGCAGTCTTGGCGGCACTTGACGCCGCGCGCGTGCCCGACCCGCGCGCGGCGTTCAACGCTTTCGAGGCGATCGGTCCCCTTCCCCCGCCTGCCTCGCCGCCGTACGTTGGAATCGCAGAGGCCACAGGGACGCGCGAACCCGGATCATGAAATTCGAAGGCACGAAGAGCTACGTCGCGACGCCAGACCTTAAAGTCGCCGTCAACGCGGCCATAACGCTTGAGCGTCCGCTGCTGATCAAGGGCGAACCCGGCACCGGAAAGACCGTCCTCGCTCTCGAGGTTGCCCGGGCGCTGGGCACGCCAATCATCGAGTGGCACATCAAATCGACCACCAAGGCGCAGCAAGGTCTCTACGAATACGACGCCGTTTCGCGGCTGCGCGACAGCCAACTGGGCGACGAGCGGGTCAAGGACATCGGCAATTACATTAAGAAAGGCAAGCTGTGGGAAGCGTTCATCATGGAGCGCCGGCCGATCCTGCTCATCGACGAAATCGACAAGGCCGACATCGAGTTTCCCAACGACCTGCTGCAGGAACTCGATCGCATGGAATTCTTCGTGTACGAAACCGGCGAGACGATCAAGGCGGCGCAGCGACCGATCGTTATCATTACCTCCAATAACGAGAAGGAGCTGCCGGACGCCTTCCTGCGGCGATGCTTTTTCCACTTCATCAAGTTCCCCGACCCCGAAACGATGCAAAAGATCGTGGACGTTCACTTTCCCAATTTGAAGGGGCGTCTCGTGTCCGAAGCGCTGCGCATCTTCTACGACATGCGCGATGTGCCGGGACTGAAGAAGAAGCCGTCGACCTCAGAATTGATCGACTGGCTGAAGCTTCTCCTGGCCGAAGACATCGACCACACGACGTTGAAAGAAACCGACAGTCGCAAGCTGATCCCGCCGCTCGCTGGCGCGCTTTTGAAGAACGAGCAGGACGTTCATCTTTTCGAGCGCATCGCCTTCATGAGCCGCCGCAAGGGTGAGTAGGAGTTTTGCATGACACACGTGCTTACCGGCGGTTGCCAGTGCGGCGCCGTTCGATTTCGCGTCGAGGGCGAACTGAAGGATGTATCGGTTTGCCATTGCCGCATGTGTCAGAAGGCGTTCGGCGGCTTTTATGCGCCGCTGGTCAACACCCGAAGCGCCAAATTCAGCTGGACGCGCGGCGGCCCCAAACACTTCGCATCATCCAACTTCGTCAAGCGCGGATTTTGTGAGAACTGCGGCACGCCCCTTACCTATGAAGCCCCAGACGGCATTGCACTCGCGATCGCAGCTTTCGATCATCCTGAATTGCTCCCGCCTAGCGTCCAATTTGGCATCGAAGGAAAGCTGCCCTATGTCGACAGCATTCCTTCATTGCCCGGCAAACTGACCGCAGACGACATCATCGCCGCGCCGTTCCTGGACCAGCTCGTCTCCAATCAGCACCCCGACCACGACACCGATGTGTGGCCGCTGAAGTGACAGCCGGGGCGAGAACACTGCGCAGCGCAGCCGATCTCATCGCTGCCGGACTTGCCGCGCCGGCGCAATCCGCAACGCTACAAGCGGTCGCTCGTCGCTACGCGGTTGCCATCACGCCCGCGATGGCCGCCCTCATCGACCCGGCCGATGCGGGCGACCCGATCGGCCGACAATTCTTGCCGAGCGCCGCGGAACTCTTTGCCCACGCAGCGGAACTGGCCGACCCGATCGGTGATTACGCAAAAAGCCCCGTTGATGGCGTCGTGCACCGCTATCCCGATCGCGTGCTGTTGAAGATCGTCGGCGTCTGTCCGGTTTACTGCCGGTTCTGCTTTCGCCGCGAAATGGTCGGCCCCGATACGGGGCACAACCTGAGTGAAGCGGAACTCGACGCGGCGCTCTCCTACATTCGCGACACACCCGCCATCTGGGAGGTCATCCTTACCGGCGGCGATCCGTTCATGCTGTCGGAACGGCGCGTGCGGGCGTTGATGCAGGCGCTCGATGCGATTGCGCATGTGAAGGTCGTGCGCTGGCATACACGCGTTCCCGTGGTCGCTCCGCAGATGGTAACCGAAGCATTCGTCACGGCGCTCACGACGACGCGCAAGACCGTCGTCGTCGGGCTGCACGCCAATCATCCCCGCGAACTCACCGCGGGCGCTCGTTGTGCGCTCGACCGGCTTGCGCGCGCCGGCATTGCGCTGGTCAGCCAGAGCGTCCTGTTGCGCGGCATCAATGATGATGTCGTTATACTCGAAACGTTGATGCGCGGCTTCGTGGAAGCGCGCGTGCTGCCGTACTACCTTCATCACGGCGACCTTGCGCCGGGCACGGCACATTTCCGTATCCCCGTCGCCCGGGGCATCGAACTCGTCCGCGAACTGCATCGCCGCGTTTCGGGCCTTGCGCGACCCGATTACGTGCTTGATCTGCCCGGTGGTGCCGGCAAAGTTTCCCTGATATCGGCAGAAGTTCGGCAAACGGACGAGGGATGCGAGGTTCGTGACGCTTTAGGCCGCGTGCACATTTATCGCGATGTCCTTACGTAGGTTTGCTGATTTTCGATAGCGCCGGCATACGTATCCATTCGCTGCCTGCCAGGGCGTGATCCAGATTGCCGGATCAACTGATCAATGTCAGACTGACGCACCTTTTGAACGACCGGTCCGCCTCGACGTGGACCGGCGGCCGTCAATGTGTCGGCCCATAACTGAATCCTGGAGAGGAAGTGCCATGAATGAGCAGCTGAAGTCAGAGACGTTTCACGGCGCCTGTCCACACGACTGCCCCGACACTTGCTCGATGGTCTATGAAGTCCGGGACGGCAAGCTGGTCGATGTGCGCGGCAACAAAGACCATCCGATGACGCGCGGCACCCTGTGCGTGAAGGTCAAGGATTTCCACGACCATCACGCCAACCCCGACCGCCTGCTGTATCCGCTCCGCCGAAAGGGGCCGAAAGGCTCCGGCCAGTGGGAGCGGATCACTTGGGACGACGCCATTTCGGAGATCGGCCGCCGCTGGCGCGACATCATCGCGGAGCACGGCAGCCAGGCGATCATGCCGTACAGCTATCTCGGCAACATGGGCCTCGTCCAGGGCATCAACTCCGGCGATCCGTTTTTCAACCGCCTCGGCACGACGGTGAATGAAAAAACGTTCTGTGCGTCGGGTTCCTCAACGGCGTGGCTGTTGACGGTCGGTCCCACGGGCGGCGTCGATCCGGAAAGCTTCGTGCATGCCAAGTTCATCGTCATCTGGGCGTGCAATTCGATCTCGACCAACCTGCATCACTGGCCCTTCGTGCTCGAGGCCCAGAAGCGTGGCGCCAAAGTTGTCGTGATCGACAGCTACAAGTCGCGCACCGCGAAGGCCGCCGACTGGCACATTTGCCCCAAGCCCGGCACGGACGGCGCGCTCGCAATGGGGTTCATTCATTCCATCATCGCGCAGGGGCTCGTCGATCAGCCGTGGGTCGACAAGCACACCTATGGTTATCCAGAGCTGCAGTATCGGTCGGCCGAATTCTCACCCGATTACGTGGAAAAGATTACCGGCGTGAAGGCCGACGACATTCGCCGGTTCGCCAAGGAATTCGCGACCGCTCAACCTTCAGTCATTCGTCTCGGGGTCGCACTCGAGCGGCACGCCGGGGGGGGGCAGGCCATTCGCGCCGTTTGCGCGCTGCCGGCGCTGGTCGGTTCATGGAAGCACGTCGGCGGCGGCCTTCTCCAGATGCCGCTTTGGGATTTTCCCGTCGATTGGGCGAAGGTCTCGCGCGCCGACTGGATTCGGCCCGGCACGCGGGCCATCAACAACTTGCGGCTTGGTGCGGCGCTGACCGGCGAGATGAAGCTCGACCCGCCGCTGAAGTCGCTGTTCGTTTTTTGCACCAACCCCGTCAGTCAGGCGCCCGAGACGAACAAGATCGTCAAAGGACTGAAGCGCGAAGATCTCTTCACGGTCGTCGCCGAGCACTTCATGACCGATACGGCGAAGTACGCTGACATCGTGTTGCCGAACGCGATGGCCGGCGAAGCGGAAGACATGATGTGGTCTTGGGGGCACTTCTATTTCACGTATAATCAGAAGGCCGTCGAACCGCCGGGCGAAGCGCGTCCGACCAGTGACATGTGGCGCCTGTTGGCCAAGGAAATGGGCTTTGATGATCCCGTTTTCCAGATGACCGACAGCGAACTGGCCACCCACTACATCAACTGGGACGACCCCAAGATGGCCGGCATCGACATGGAGTACTTCAAAACGCACGGGTACTTCAAAATCGACGTCGGCTCGGCCGATACGCGCACGCCGCACAGCGAGGGCAAGTTTCCGACGCCATCGGGCAAAGTCGAGTTTCTGCTCCATGATGCGAAGAACTTCGTCGCTGGTCCGTTCCGCGCCATGTACGAGGGCGATCAAGACGGCTCACCCGTCGATCCGCTGCCGGGCTACATCGCCAACCGCGAAGCGCCCGAAACAAACCCGGAGCGCGCCAAGCTCTATTCGCTGAACATCATCTCGCCAAAGAGCCACGCATTCATGAACTCGTGCTACGCCAACGAGGAGCACAAGATCAAAGCGCAGGGTGAGCAGTTCGTTCTGATCTCGCCGGCGGATGCGCTGAAGCGCAACATCCAGGACGGCGATCCGGTGCGGGTCTACAACGACCGTGGCGACTTTACCGGCCTGGCCCGGGTGACGGACGACGTCAACCCCGGAATCGTGGTGGCGACGCTGGGCTATTGGCGATCCCTCAATCGCACCGACGGGTCGGTCAATTCGATTTCCTCCGATGCTCATTGCGGCCTTGGCCGCGCGCCGACCTTTTCCGACAATCTCGTCGAGGTCAGCCGCGTCAACCAGCCAGCCATGGCAGCGGCGGAGTAGACATCGCGACGTTGCAAAGACGGATTATACGGGGCCGGCCATGTGCCGGCCCTTGTCGTGTCAGTCGCCAAAAAAGCAGGTGCAGATTGTCCGCCCCCCTTCACATCGGCTTCGTGATTTTTCCTGGCATTACGCAGCTCGATATGACCGGACCGTTCGAGGTCTTCGCGCGCATGGCGGGAAGCCAGGTTCATCTGGCGTGGAAAACGCTTGGTCCGGTCCGCAGCGATACAGGTCTCGTTCTCACGCCGACCGTCACGTTTGCCGACTGCCCCGACCTCGACGTGATCTGCATTCCAGGTGGTCCAGGCGTCAACGCGCTGCTCAACGATGAAGCTGTGCTCGGCTTCGTGCGCGCGAAGGCCGACCGCGCGCGTTACGTGACGTCCGTCTGCACCGGCGCGCTCGTACTGGGAGCCGCGGGCCTTCTTGAAGGCTATAAGGCGGCAACGCACTGGGCCTCGCGCGATTTCCTGGGGAGCTTTGGCGCGACGGTCGTCGACACGCGGGTGTGCATCGACCGGAACCGGGTGACGGGCGGTGGCGTCACGGCGGGCATCGACTTCGGCTTGACGCTGGCTGCCGAATTGGGCGGTCAGCCGAGTGCCGAATTCATTCAGCTCTTCATGGAGTACAATCCGTCGCCGCCATTCGATGCCGGATCGCCTGAGACGGCTTCTCCAGAATTGCTGGAACACTATCGGAACATCATGAAAGAACCGCTCGATGCGCGACGGCTGGTGGTCGAACAGGCGGCCGCACGGCGGCTCAGGCTCTGAGCCGGGCGTGGATTGCATAATCGAGCACGACATCGGCCGCGAGCGCGCTGGGCCGCCGGCCGCCGGTCGCAATCCGCTCTGAAACGCGCGCGAGAGCTTCGACCTGTTTTGTCCGCTCCGTCGAATGGGACAAGAGCGGGATGAGCGCGCGGGCCATTTTCTCCGGGGTGGCGTTCTCCTGGAGAAACTCGGGATAGATGTTTTCGCCCGCGACCAGGTTGGCCAAAACGACCGATTGCGCCTTGAGCAAAAAACGCATGTGCGAGATCACCACGTCGACCTTGTAGGCGACGATGGCGGGCGTCCCGACCAGTCCCAGTTCCAGCGTCACCGTGCCCGATGCCGCCAGCGCCGCATCGGCCAGCTGGAAGGCCGCGAACTTGTCCGCCTCGCCCTCAATGACATGAACCGGAACGTCCCAGGTTTTGAGTGCTTCCTCGATCAGCCCCCGCACCGAAGGCACCACCGGGAGCAGAACTTCCAAGCCCTCGGGAAGCGCATCGCGCAGCCGCCGCACGGTCTGGCCGAACGGCGGCATCAGGCGCGAGACTTCGGAGACGCGGCTGCCGGGCAGGACAACGAGAATGCGCTTCTTGGGATCGAGCGACAATCGGGCGCGCAGGGCGTCTGCGTTCGGCGACCGGATCATATCGAGCCGTTCGCTGAGCGCATGCCCGATGTACGTACAGGCAGGGCCACCGAGCCGCGCATGCGCGTCCGGCTCGAACGGCAACAGCGCCAGGACATGATCGACATAGGCTCGCATTTTCCTGGCGCGGCCCGGGCGCCAAGCCCAGATCGTCGGGCTGACGTAGTCGATCACGGGCACGGACGGCAGGCGTTGGCGAATGCGCTTGGCAATCGGATGGGTGAATTCCGGACTGTCGATGATGACGATGGCGTCCGGGCTGACCGCCACCGCGTCGCGGACGGTTTCGTGCACGCGGTCGATAAGGCGGGGCAGCTGTTTGAAAATATTGATCGGTCCCATAACGGCGACTTCAGAAAGAGGGAATAGCGAAACAAGACCTTCGCGCGCCATGTCCTCGCCGCCGACGCCGTCGAAGACGACTGCAGCGCCGAGCCGCGTTTTTATTTCCGCCATCAGCTTGGCGCCTAGCGCATCGCCAGAATGTTCGCCGGCAATCAGATAAAGGCGCAGCGGCCTTGCCGTGGCCGATGTCATGCGTTTGGCCTCCGCAGATCGAGCGTCAAGCCCGCCGCGCGCATGAATGGCTCGATCGCGGACGCTGCCGACGGGTCTGAAATGACAACAATGCGCTCATAGCCGGCCGCTGCGCAGGCTTCGATGACGTCCTGGCCAAGATCTGAAAGATTTGCCACGACAAGGGCGCCGCGGCGTTTCTTGCTCTTGCCCCACTGGCGCAACCGTGTCGCGCGACTAACAAGTGCGGCTAGACCTTCGCCCGTTTCGACAGCAAGGACATGGCGACGGACAATGACGACGCCGCGGCTCACAACGCTACCATCGAGTGCAGCAAGGACGCCGAGCCCCACATCGCCGTCATCGGCGACCTTGGACTTTGCCACCGCGATCGATTGCGCGCGCAGGCCTTCGATGAAGACGTTGTTGGCATCAGCGGCACCAAGCATGTCGGCGCGTTGAGCCGCCAGCGTTGCGCCCGCCTGCACCGCGATGCCATCAAGTCCGGCGGCAGCGACAGCGGCGACCGTATTGGGACCGATCGCCGGCATGTCGACGCGCAATTCCTGGCCGGGCTTGGGCCATTTGACGAGAACGCCGCCCTGGCGTTGGGTGCGGCCGGATGCAACCCGCTGCAGCATCGCATCGGTGCCTTCAGCGCCCTCCACTGTGAGGACCTGCCCACCTGCCACGACAACGGCCTGTCCGATGTCGAATGGCGCCAGCCGGGCCACGATATCGCGTCCGACTTCGAAGTCGCGCAACGCCGCCTCGGCCATGGCCACGCGGCCAAACGGGCCTTCCCCGATGACGAGAGCCGGGGCGACTTCGGCGGGACCGCGCACGGTGAAGCCTTGGCTTTCGAAGAAGCCGACGACCCGGCGCAGCACGCTGTCGTCGCCGCCGGACCTGATGATTTTTAGAATGCTCGGCAGGTTGCGCCAGAAGCCGAAATCGGTTCGGATGGCCCACAGGTCAGGCCGCGTGACGCTGCCGACGATGACGAGATCCGTGACGTTCTTTTGCTTGAACGAGTGCATCAACTGGCCGATGCGGCCCCAGTTGACCAGCGTGAAGTCATGACCGGCAAAATCGCGCGGATTGACCTCGCCTTCCAGGCCGACGATGACAGGCGTGGTGCCTTGCGCGGCCACGACATCGGCGATCTCGCGCGGCAGTGAACCACCGCCCGCCAAAATCCCGACGACGGTTTTCGAACCGCGCTGCATGAACTCAGGCCCTCTGTTGGCTCAGGCGCCTTGATGTTTTAGGCGCTCGGTTCAGGCCTCGGCTGTGCCCTGTGGCGTACACAGCGACCGCTTGCCACCCTGGCGGATGAATTCAACAATTTCGATGACGATCGGGTGTTCCTGGAATTCGGCCGCCACGTCTTCGACGCGCTCAAGCAGTGTGCCCTCCTGCGCGAACATCAGGCGATAGGCGCGGCGCAGGTCGTGAATCTGGGCGCGTGTAAAGCCGCGCCGCTGCAGACCAATAAGATTGAGGCCCGACAGGTAGGCGCGATTGCCGATGGCCATGCCATAGGGAATGAGATCGTGCTCAAGGCCGGACATGCCGCCGATGAAGGCATGTGTCCCGACGCGCGCGAACTGAATGACGGCGGCGCCGCCGCCGATGATGACGAAATCGCCGATGGTGCAATGACCCGCGAGCATGACGTTGTTGGAAAAGACGACGTTGTTGCCGACGCGGCAATCATGTCCGACGTGACTGTTGGCGAGGAAGGCGCAGCGGTCGCCGACGGTGGTCACCATGCCGCCACCTTCGGTGCCGGGATTCATGGTGACGCCCTCGCGGATCAGGCAATCGGCGCCAATCGTCAGCGTCGACGGTTCGCCTTTGAACTTCAAATCCTGAGGCTGATGACCGATGGAGGCGAACGGAAATATGCGCGTGCGGGCGCCAACGGTCGTGCGGCCCGCGACGACGACGTGACTTACGAGTTCAACGCCGTCGCCCAGTTCGACACCGGCTTCGACAACGCAGAATGGACCGACCTTGACACCGGCTCCAAGGCGCGCGTCCGGTGAGACGACCGCGGAGGAATGAATTTCAGAGTTGGGCATCAGGACTTCGAGGCCACGAATGCATGGGCATCGGCGGTGTCGGCGAGCATGGCGCTAATCTCCGCTTCGGCAACCACGGCGCCATCGACTTTCGCTTCGCCGTAAAAGCGCCAGACGCGACCGCGATTGCGGATCTTGCGAACATGATAATGCAGCTGGTCGCCGGGCAGAACGGGCTTGCGGAACTTCGCCTTGTCTATCCCCATGAAGTAGACGAGTTCGGCCTTGTAATCCTCGCCGAGGCTTGAGACGCAGAGTGCGCCGGCGGTCTGGGCCAACCCTTCGATGATCAACACGCCTGGCATGACCGGGTACTGGGGAAAATGGCCCTGGAAAAACGGCTCGTTGATGGTCACATTCTTCAAGCCGATACAGCTCTCATCACCGTTCATGTCATACATGCGGTCGAGGAGCAGGAACGGGTACCGATGGGGCAGGAACTTCATCACCTTGGCAATGTCGGCCGTGCCGAGTGTCTTGCTCTTTGTCTTGGTCGTGTCGTCCATCGTCCTCTCGCTCCGGCAACGCAGCCGCCGCCGTCATTGTTCCGCCCAAGGCCCGTTATGAGCCAAGGCCTAGGCGCAGCCTTCATGTGGCGCTTTCGTGAGGCTCGAAAGCCATCCCGTCAATCGTCCACGCCGTCGCTTGCCTCGCCTTTGCGGGCGGCAAGCCGCGACAGAATGGCGAGTTCGCGGGCCCACTGCTTCAACGGTCGGGCTGGCGTACCGCCGACCGCCGCTCCGGCTGGTACATCCTCTTTCGGGTGCGAGGCGCCCGCCACCTGGGCTCCACTGCCGATCTTGATGTGGCCGACCGTGCCCGACTGGCCGCCCATGACCACGAAGTCGCCAAGTTCGGTGGAGCCCGAGATGCCCGTGTGAGCAACGATCACGCAATGCCGTCCAATCACGACGTTGTGCCCGATCTGGACCAGATTATCAATTTTGGTGCCCTCTCCGATGATCGTATCCTTAAGAGCGCCGCGGTCGATCGTGGTATTGGCGCCGATCTCGACCCAATCCTGGATCACGACCCGACCGATCTGCGGCACCTTCATGTGGCCCTCGCGGCTCATCGCGAAGCCGAAGCCATCCTGGCCAATGCGCGTGCCGGCATGGATAATCACACGGTCGCCAATGAGGGCGTGCACAATCGTCGCCGAGGGGCCGACGTAGCAGTCGCGGCCAATAGCGACGCGGTAGCCGATGACGGCACCGGCGGCGATGCGGGTGTGGCGGCCGATCATGGCCTCAGGCCCGACGATGGCGCCGGGCTCGACGACGACGCCCTCTTCAAGCTGCGCCGACGGATCGACATTGAACCCGGCTTTGCCGATGGCCGCTTTTGGCTGCATGGCATCGGGGTAGAATTTTTGCAGCGCCAGCGCGAACGAGCGATAGGGCGCCTTCGTCACAAGCGGCTTGGCATGGGCGGGGACGCGGGTGGCGAAGGCCGGCTGGACGAGAACGAAGCCGGCGGCTGTCGTATCGAGTTGCGGCAGATACTTGCGATTATCGAGGAACGAAATATCCGCCGAACCTGCATCGGAGAGAGCACGAACATCCGCGATGGGGCAACGGCCGTCCGTGCCCGGAGCCAATT
Source organism: Hyphomicrobium sp. (assembly GCA_022844105.1). GTDB lineage: Bacteria > Pseudomonadota > Alphaproteobacteria > Rhizobiales > Hyphomicrobiaceae > JAGVSR01. Next base: position 532,823 of record JALHMJ010000001.1, read on the forward strand.
CGGCGCCAACGAAACGGGCCAGGTCTGCGGCCGGAAACGGTCCCTTGTTCTCAAAGAAACCGGGATGAAGCATGGCGGCACCCTCTTTGCTGCGCGGAACGGGAACGCAAAGCCGGCTCAGTATAGTCCCGCTGCCGTCCGCATCAAACAAAACGGCGGCGCTGAGGCAGCGCCGCCGGATCTTGCACACAGGAACCGCAGCCGACGATCAGAACTTCGTCGAGGCACCAAAACGGAGCTGCTGGGTTTGATCGAATTCTTCCTTCTCGAAAGCCTCGGCGTAATCCACACGCAGCGGACCAACCGGAGAATTCCAGAGCAAGCTCACACCGACTGCGGCGCGGATGGAGTTCTCATCCTGAAGTTTATCATCCAGGATGTCAGCAATATCCGAGGGCGCTTCCCAAAGTGAACCGGCGTCAGCAAACACCGCTCCACTGATACCAAGATCATCGGGAACGAATGGCAGCGGGAAGCGAACTTCGGCGGTCGCCGCCCAGAAGTTCTGTCCACCGATGGCGTCACCCGTCGACGAGTCACGCGGACCAAAGCCGGCGCGATCGAAGCCACGCACCGTCTCGCCACCGCGGAAATAAAGGTCGAGCAGGCGGACATCTTCGCCGCCCCAGCCTTGGATCGTTCCGGCAACAGCGCGGCCGACGAAGGTGATCTTGTCGGTGATCGGATAGTAGGCGCGGCCTTCGCCCTGAACGCGGACGTAATTCACATCGCCGCCCAGACCGGCAAAGTCGCTCGAAAGCTGGAAGTAGTAGCCGCTGGTCGGGTTGCGCGGATGGTTGCGCTTGTCGTAGGTCAGCGATGCTCCGACTGATGAGGTCCAGTAGGCGTCGTCTTGGCAGTTTACGGCCGCGTTGGTAAGAGGGTCCCCGTCGACATTTGCGGCAGCACCGAGATTAGCGTCGCCGCATGCCTGCTTCACGGCGAGCGACGAGTTTGATTCGACGTCGAAGATTTCGTCGCGCTTTAAAGTGTAGCCCGTCTGGACCCAGAGCTGTTCGGCGAGTGGGAAGCCGAGGCGAACGGTGCCGCCGGACGTACGGCTGGAGAACCCTGAGTCATCCTGCTGATCGAGCTCCTTGTGGAAGAGGTCGAAGCCGGCCGACAAGTTGCGGTCGAGGAAGCGCGGTTCCGTGAACGACAGATCAACCTGCAGGCGCTCGATGGAGCCAGCGAGCTTCAGGCGCAGGAACTGTCCGTTGCCCATGAAGTTGCGCTCGGTGATCGAAACGTCGCCGATGATACCTTCGTTGGTCGAATAGCCGGCACCGAACGACAGCTCACCGGTGGATTGTTCTTCGAGTTCGACATCGAGGACAACGCGGTCGGGCGCGGAGCCGGGGCGGCGCTTGACTTCGGCGGACTTGAAGATGCCGAGACCTTGCAGACGCTTCTTGGCGCGATCGACGAGGAGCGGGTTATAGGCGTCGCCTTCCGCCAAGCGGAACTCGCGGCGAATGACGAAATCCTTGGTGCGCGTGTTGCCGATGACGTTGATTCGCTCAATGTAAACGCGCGGACCTTCGTCGATGGCGTAAACAACGGCGATCGTGCGGTTGGCCGCATCAGGGGTGGCGCGCGGCCGGACGCGGGCGAAGGGGTAGCCCTGCTCAGCCGTGGCGAGCGTCAAGCGCTCAACCGTCTTATCCACGTTCTGGGCGTTATAAGTGTCACCCTGGTAAGTAATGACTTCGCCGTTGAGGGCGGACGCATTCAAATCGGGAAGACCATTTTCAACGGTCACGGCACCGAAATTGTACGGCACGCCTTCCTCGATGGCGAACGTGATGACGAAGCCGGAGCCATCACGGTCAAGATCGGCCTGCGCGGCCGTCACCCGGGCGTCGGCATAACCATTCTTGAGGTAGAACTGACGCAGTAATTCGCGATCCAAGTTCATACGATCGGGATCGTAGATGCTGGTCCCCTTGAGGAAGTCGAACCAGCCCTGCTGCGTCGTGGAAATGATGTCGCGCAGCTGCTCGTCATTGAACGCGCTGTTGCCGACGAAGTTGACGCCTTTGACCTTGGTTGCGCCGCCTTCGACAATTTCGAACACCACGTTAACGCGGCTCTGTTCGAGTTCGATGATCTTGGGTTCAACGGACGCGGCGAAGCGGCCCTGGCGGGTGTACACGTCCAGGATACGCTGCACGTCCGCCTGGGCACGAGCGCGGGTAAAGACGGAGCGCGGCTTGAGCTGCACTTCGTTGCGCAGCGTGTCGGTGTCGACCTCGCTGTTGCCTTCGAACGCGACCTGGTTGACGACCGGGTTCTCAACGACGCGGACGATCACAACGCTGCCGTTGTTATCGATCGATACGTCGGCAAATAAGCCAGTTGCGAACAAGGCCTTGAGCGAGCCGTCGACTTTGCCGGCGTCGTAGGAATCACCGACGTTGAATTGCAGATAGGACCGAACGGTATCGGCTTCGACGCGACGGTTGCCTTCAACCTCGATGCTGCGCACGACACCCTGGGCCATCGCAGCCGAGGATGCGCCGAATCGCGGAGCAGAGATTTCGATCGCGAGGAACACCAGCGCTAAGGCGAACAGGCGAACGCCTGCGGATGCCAAGAACCGGGAGAACCCATGACGCGGATCAGCCCTCATGCTTTTGCCGTTCCCCCTGAGCCGCGTGAACAGCCAACCGGCCGCACGCGGAAATTTTATGCTTGCCGTACCCAACGGCAGCCGACGGACCCCACTTGTGTGGGAAGTCCTTAGACAGACTCCACACCACACCACCATCGACAGTGACCTTTTAACGATTCAGTAACCGGTCTGGAAGTGGCAAGAATACGTCACCGGCGGCGAATCTAACCGGCCCCTCCAAGCCACCGCTTGAGAATATGTAAGTCGTTGAAAGTGGCAAAAATCATGAGACTCAACACGAGCGCCAAACCGATCCGGAAACCGAGTTCCTGATGGCGTTCGTCCAGTGGCCGGCCACGCACGGCTTCTATGGCGTAGAACATCAAATGACCGCCGTCCAAAAGGGGAATAGGGAACAGGTTGATCAGTCCGACGCTGACTGAAATAAAGGCAGCCAGCTGAATGATGTACTCAAATCCCTGCGTCGCAACCCGACCCGCAACGTCGGCGATACGAATCGGTCCGCCCAATTGGTCCGCCGACTGGCGCCCGCCAATAACGTCGCGCAGATAGCCGAGCGTGCTGGTGACGATGAACCAGGTGCGGTCGCCGGCGATGGCGATCGATTCGCCAAAGCCGGGCTGGTAAAGCTTCACGCCGGCTTGTCCGGGCATGCGCTTCACTCCGATCATGACCATTTGCAGCTTGTCGCCCTTGTCGTCGCGCTGTTCGCGAACCTCTGGCGTTACGACGAAATCCAGTTTTTCGCCCGCGCGATCGACCGTGAATGTCAGGCCACTGCCGACGCTGCTGCCGACGTAGCGCTGGATGTGTTCGAAAGCCGTGACCGGCCGCCCGTCAATGGCCGTGACGAGGTCGCCGGCCTTGATCCCGGCCCGTGCCGCCGGGCCGTCAGGCACAACTTCGTCCACGCGCGCCTCGGTCGAATAGACACCGTTCACCCAGAACCAAAAGGTGAAAATCACGATGGCCAGGATGAAATTAGCGACGGGGCCGGCGACGACCACCGCAGCGCGCTGCCAAACTGGTTTGGCATGGAACGAGCCCGCCCGATCCTCTGGGCTCATGCGCTCGATCGCCTCGCGGGAGGGAACGCTCGCCGCATTCTCGTCGTCCATGAACTTGACGTAGCCGCCGAGAGGTATCCAGCAAAGTTTCCAGCGGGTGCCGTAACGGTCATCAAATCCAGCGATTTCCTTGCCAAATCCGATCGAGAACGCCTTGACCTTCACACCGCACCAGCGTGCGACCAGGAAGTGCCCGAGTTCGTGGAAGAACACGACGATCGTCAGGACTGTGAGAAACGCCGCTCCATAAAGCAGCGGTCCCGAAATCGCGTTGGAAATGACTTCCATGGTGGTCTCCGGTGACGCCGCGGCTCGGCGGCGATGTCTTGTCCTGGCGTCGACCGAGGTCGGTGACGGCGGGCCAGCTAATTTAGGGACTCGATAACAGTTCGTGCCAGGGCGCGGGCTTCCCGATCAGCGCTGAGGACGTCGTCGAGTGACTGCGTAGCACAGATCAAGCCCCGCGCCTCGGCGTGTTCGAGGGTTTGGCGGACGATACGGGATATATCGAGAAACCCTATGTTTGCGTTCAAAAAAGCGTCGACAGCGATTTCGTTGGCGGCGTTCAGGATCGCAGACGCGCTGCCGCCGCGGCGCAGGGCGTCCTTGGCTATGCTGGGGCCGGGAAAGCGGACGGCATCCACCGGTTCAAACGTCAGTGACCCGATCTTGACGAGGTCGAGTTTCGCCGTCGGTGTGGTGCGTCGCTCGGGCCAGTTCAGCGCCAGCGCGATGGGCGTGCGCATATCCGGCGGGCCCAATTGCGCGATGACCGATCCGTCGATGTAGTGGACGAGGCAATGGACAACCGATTGGGGATGGACGACGGCGTCGAGTTGATCGACGCCGACTGGAAACAGATGATAGGCCTCGATCAGTTCCAGTCCTTTGTTCATCAAAGTCGCGCTGTCGATGGTGATCTTGGCGCCCATCGCCCAGTTGGGATGTTTGAGTGCCTGCTCGGGCCGGGCGTCTTTCAGCTGCTCTAGCGACCAGCAGCGAAAGGGCCCGCCGGACGCGGTGAGAACGATGCGCTCGACGGCAGTGCGCTCAGCGCCGGCCAGTGACTGCAGGGCGGCGGAATGTTCGCTATCGACCGGGAGCAGTTCAGCGCCGGCCTTACGGACCTCGGACAAGAAGACGTCGCCAGCTGAGACGAGGCATTCCTTGTTGGCCAGCGCCACGCGGCGACCCTGGCGCGCGGCGGCAAACGTTGGACGCAGCCCCGCGGCTCCAACGATGGCCGCCATCGTGCAGTCGGCGGGCCGGGAGGCGGCGTCGACGAGGGCTGCCTCGCCGGCAGCCGTTTCAATGCCGGTTCCCGACAACCGTTGTTTCAGCTCGGCGTAGCACGTCTCGTCGCCGACGACGGCAAGGCGCGCACGGTGGGCGATGGCGAGGCGGGCTAGTTTTTCCACATTGCACTGGGCCGTGAGTGCGATGATCTCAAAGCGTTCTGGCTCACGTCCGACGAGGTCGAGCGTGCTCTCGCCGATCGAGCCGGTGGCGCCCAGAACTGTGAGCCGTTGCGGTTCGGCCAGCGGCCGCTCGCCATGGTCGGCGAGCTTGATCGCGGCGGGTCTCGTAAACTGAGCCGTCATTGGGTCATCCGCCGAACAACAACGCTGTCGCTGGCGATTGCGGATTGACTGCAAAGGCTACGAACCCGGCCGCAGCCGACGCAAACACGAGGCCGTCGACCCGATCCATGATACCTCCGTGACCGGGAATAATCGTGCCCGAATCCTTGATGCCGAAGCTGCGCTTCAGAGCCGATTCTGTCAGGTCGCCGAGTTGGGCGACGATGCCCAGGATGATGCCCGATGCACCGAGCATGGCCGGATCGGCCCCGATCCATTGGCCAAATGCGGCACTGACGATCCCGGCGGTCAGGATGCCGCCGAGGAACCCCGCCCATGTCTTGTTCGGCGACACGGCGGTGGCGAGCTTGGGGCCGCCAATCATACGCCCGAAAATGAAAGCTGCAATGTCGGTGGCAATGACCGCGAGAAGGATGAACAGCACCGCAGTCAATCCGTGCGGCTGATCTTCGCGCAACCAGATCAACGACACGACTGGAAGGCCGGCGTAGAGTACGCCTTCCGCCGAGAGCAGCGGCCGGTTCCCGAAGCAGAGCAACCCCGTCAGAATCGCGCCGGCCACCACCGCGGCAATCCCTAGCGCGGCCAGACCGAACGCGGTCAATATCGCAGCGATCACGACGGTCGCACCTTGGACGGCGAGACCGGCGTCGAGATCGACGCGGCGAACGATGCGGGTCCATTCGATGCTGGTCAGCATCGCAACGCCGGCGACCAGACATGCAAACGAGAATGGGCCAAAGTAGAGTAAAGCTCCCGCGACCAACGCCATGATGATGCCCGACGCGACGCGGACGGCGACATCGCGAGCACCACTGCGCGGCAATGCTACGGCCGTACCGGAGATTTCGGCCGGGTCAGAGTTCATGCCGGCCTCAGGCCGTCGATCGCTGCGTGAGGCCGCCAAAGCGGCGATCGCGCGCGTGATAGGTCTTGATCGCTTCGTCGAGTAGTTCCTGGCCGAAATCGGGCCAGTACGCGTCAAGAAAGATGAACTCGGTGTAGGCGGTCTGCCAGAGGAGGAAATTCGAAAGCCGCATTTCGCCACTGGTGCGGATCAACAGATCCGGATCGGGAATGCCGGCGGTGTCGAGGCTGGCGGACAAATGCTCGGGCTCGATCGCATCGGGATCAAGTTCGCCGCGAGCGACTTTATGCGCCAGTTGGCGTGCGGCCTTGGCTATCTCGGCGCGCGATCCGTAGTTGAACGCAATGACCAGGGATAGCCCCGTGTTCTGCGAAGTCAGGTCTCGCGCCTCGTCGATCAGGGCCATCAGTTCGGGATCGACGCGGTCGCGTTCGCCGATGACCATAACGCGAACATTGGATTTGTGCAGATCCGCCAAGTCGCTTTTGATGAAGCGGCGCATAAGGCCCATCAAGTCGTCGATCTCGGCGGCCGGACGCGACCAGTTTTCTGACGAGAAACTGTAAATCGTGAGAAAGGCGATGTCGCGCTCGCGGGCCGCGCGGACGGTGCGGCGGACCGCTTCGACGCCTTGGCGGTGACCCCAGGTTCGCGGCAGACCGCGTTCGGCGGCCCAGCGGCCGTTTCCGTCCATGATGATGGCCACATGACGCGGGGGCGCGAGGGCTGGGAATGCACCGGGGCTCGTCTGCGATCTCATGGGCTCGGCCGGACCTGCGATTTGGCTCGTCGGAGAGCGGGTTGCCTCGTGTCGTGCGCGGTGGTGAGCGTTCAGACCTTCTGGATTTCGGTTTCCTTCGTTGAGAGGGTCTGGTCGATTTCCTTGATCAATCTATCGGTCAACTCCTGCACCTTAGCGGAGTTCTTCTTGTGATCGTCCTCGCTCATTTTTCCGTCCTTCTCGAGCTTCTTGAGAAGATCAAGGCCATCGCGGCGCACGTTGCGCACGGCAATCCTGTGGCTTTCGGCATACTTATGAGCCTGTTTGACGAGTTCGTTGCGCCGATCTGCGGTCGGTGCGGGAAGCGGCAAGCGGATCAGCTGCCCATCGACAACCGGATTGACGCCCAGATTGGCCTCACGCAATGCTTTGTCGACAGCGATCACGTTGGAGCGATCCCAGACTTGTACCGCAATCATGCGCGCTTCGGGCGTCGTGATGGTCGCGAGCTGGTTCAGTGGCATGCGCGATCCATAAACGACCACCTGCACCGGATCGAGCAGATGTGCGCTGGCCCGGCCCGTGCGCAGGCCCTGCAATTCACGCTTGAATGCGTCGATTGACGCGCGCATCCGATTTTCCAATTCCTTGATATCGTATGTCAAAGCGGACATCGTCTTTCCTTGTCGTAGCCTCAGTCATGCCGGCGCCAGGGCTTTGTCGTCGCCCGTATTCGCGGTAGACCAAACGCCAGCTGGAGGCGGCGATCTTGTCGCAAGTGGACCGGCCAGTGACAACTCCCGCAGGCCTCACGCCTCGATCACCGTCGCCCGGGCGTCCCCTCTCATGACCTTCAGCAGGTTGCCGGCCTCCTCAATGGCACAAACAATTACCGGAAGTCGATTATCGCGGGCAAGCGCGATCGCCGCTCCGTCCATGACCTTGAGGTCGCGCGCTAAGACCTCCGCGTAAGTCAAGCGGTCGTAGCGGACGGCGGACGGATCCTTCTTGGGATCGGCCGAATAGACCCCGTCCACCTGTGTCGCCTTCACCACCGCCTCGCATGATGTCTCGATGGCGCGCAGCGTGGCTGCCGTATCCGTGGTGAAGAACGGGTTTCCCGTGCCTGCTGCAAAGACGACGATCCTGCCCTGGGCCAAGTGGCTCAACGCCCGGGGACGGACGTAGCTTTCGCACACGGTCTCCATCGGGATCGCGGACATGACGCGCGCATCGCCTCCCCGTGCGGTCAAGGCGTGCTGAAAGGCCAGCGCATTCATGACGGTGGCGAGCATGCCCATGTAGTCGCCGGTGGCCCGATCCATGCCGTTGGCCGCGCCTTGCAAGCCGCGATAAATGTTGCCGCCGCCGACCACGACGGCGATCTCACCGCCGGCCTTGACCGCATCAACGATATCGCCAGCCAGACGGTCGGCCACGCTCATGTCGATGCCGTAGGCGCTGCGTCCCATCAGCGCTTCGCCCGAGAGCTTGATCAGGAGACGCTTATATCTGAGACCGCCTGGACCGGACGCCATATTAGCTCCTTAGCGCCCGTCAGGCCTGTGGCCGAGCGCCCACTCTCATATGCCGCACCGTATGCCGAGTCGCGGGGCCATTTGTTGCCGGAGTGCGTCATTAATGGCGCTGTTTTGCATATTCCAGCCCTTTTTCGACATCTCATGTGCGATGCCGAAAGTGTTCGCCGGCAATTTTTGAGTTGGCCGGCGGGTGACCGCCGGCCAAATGTGCAGGCCAGCTTGAATGCGACGGCGGTCAAGCGCCTTTTGAGGCGGCCACGGTCTTGGCGACCTCGGCGGCGAAGTCCTCTTCTTTCTTCTCGATGCCTTCACCCAATTCGTAGCGCAAGAAGCCCACGATTTTTAGCGGGGCACCGGCGGCCTTTTCTGCGACCTTGGCGGCTTCCTCAACGGTCGCCTTGCCATCGAGCACGAAGACCTGGCTCAGAAGGCAGGCTTGCTGGAAGAATTCCTTCTTCAAACGGCCTTCGACCATTTTGTCGACGATGTCCTTGGGCTTGCCCGATGCCAGTGCCTGCTCGGTGTAGAAGGCGCGCTCCTTCTCGACGGTAGCCGGATCGAGATCGGCCGGCGTCATTGCCAGCGGCTTGGCGGCGGCCACATGCATCGCCACCTGACGGCCGAAGGTCATCAGGGTATTGGTGTCGCCCGCGCTTTCGATGGCAACGAGCACGCCGATCTTGCCGAGGCCGTCAGCTGCTTTGTTGTGCACATAATCGGCAACGACGCCGTCCTTAACAGTGAGAGAGCCGGTGCGGCGCACGCCCATGTTTTCGCCGATGGTCGCGACCGCTTCCTTGACGGTCGCCTCAACCGTATCGGACGATCCGGGATAGGTGGCGGCGAGCAGCTTGGCGGTGTCGCCGTTGGCTGCGGGAGCCAGCGAGACGATTTTTTGCACCATTTCCTGGAACTGAGGATTGCGAGCCACGAAGTCTGTTTCGGAGTTCACTTCAACGACCGCGCCCGACTTGACCATCGAGACGACACCGATGAGGCCCTGGGCCGCAATGCGGTCCGACTTTTTGGCGGCCTTCGATAAACCTTTCTTGCGCAGCCACTCGATGGCGGCGTCCATGTCGCCATTGGCTTCGGTCAAGGCCGTCTTGCAGTCCATCATGCCCGCGCCGGTTTTCTCGCGCAGGTCCTTCACCATTGCTGCGGTGATCATGCTCATGTCAGCTCCTTTCGCTCTCAGCGAGCGGGGTGCGAAGTGTCTTGGTTATTTGGACGTGTATTGGCGATCTAATTACGAATAGGCGGGTCAACAAACGGGGATCACCCGTCCGTTGTTCCCGCACACCTATTCGCCATTTATTACGCGGCTGCGGCGTCGACGAACTTCTTGGCCTGCGCAATCCAGCCTTCGGTTTCGATCTGACCCTTCAAGCGCAATAGCAGATCGAGCGCCTTGGCATTGTCGGCATCGAGGTCGGCGATTTGCCAGAAGTGGAACACGCCGGCGTCGTTGAGCCGCTGTTCGATCTTGGGCGAAATGCTGGTGATGCGCTTCAGGTCGTCGGCTTCGCCGCGCGGCGCGTCGATGCCCTTGAACTTGACCGGCAGCGATTCGACAGGCGGGTTGGCCATTGCGCCCACGTCGACGCCGGAGGACGACTGACTGCGCTCCAGACCGTCCAGAGCGGCCCGGGCGACAAGGTCACAGTACAGCGTGAGTGCGCGGCCGGCGTCGTCGTTGCCGGGAACCGGGAAGTCGATGCCGTCGGGATCGCAGTTGGTGTCGACGATGGCGACGATCGGAATGCCGAGCTTGCGGGCTTCGAGGATCGCGATCTTTTCCTTGTTGGTGTCGATCACGAACAGAAGATCGGGTACGCCGCCCATTTCCTTGATGCCGCCGCGCTCCTTTTCAAGGGTGTCGCGCTCGCGCTGAATGGTGAGGATTTCCTTTTTCGTGCGGCCTTGCGGATCGGCGAGGATGTCATCGAGCTGGCGCAGACGGCGGATCGAAGTCGAGATTGTCTTCCAGTTGGTCAGCGTGCCGCCGGGCCAGCGATGGTTGATGTAGTACTGGGCCGAGCGCTTGGCGGCCTCGGCAATGGCGTCGGAGGCCTGGCGCTTGGTTGCGACGAAGAGCACGCGACCGCCGCCGGCGACCGTGTCAGAAATCTTGAGCAGCGCCTGGTGCAGCATCGGCACCGTCTGCGTCAGATCGAGAATGTGAATGTTATTGCGGGCGCCGTAGATGAACGGGGCCATCTTGGGGTTCCAGCGGTGCGACTGGTGACCGAAGTGCACGCCAGCTTCCAAAAGCTGACGCATGTTGAACGCGGGAAGCGTCATCAGCGGGTATCCTTTTTCCGGTTTAATCCTCCGCGGTTCGTTGTGAAGACGGCGACCCGGAAACCCGAGTTGCATATCGTCCACCGGAGCGCAAGACGGGGCTTTCAATCCGTCCAGCGCGCGAGCCGCGTGTGAGATGGGCGGTGTATGGCGGAAGATGGGGATTTTGGCAAGCGGACGTCTGGCACGCCCGGTCGTGCAGCCCTCAAATCTCCAGCACTTCCACCACGCCGGGGACGGTCGAGAGATGGCCGGCTTGGGCGGGGGAGACGTCGTAACGGCCGGGGAGGATGATTTCCAGTTCGCGGGCGCCAACGGGAAGTACGAGGCGGATTTCGCCCCCCTTTCGGGCTCCTGTCTGACCGGGTTTCAGCTGCGCTTTCAATTCATCGACGACGCCGCGGCGGGCGGCGACGACACCCGTATCGAATACGATCTTCAGTCCCCGATCGATTTCGGCGGCCGCCTTATCGAGCGCCTCCATACTTTGGACGCGCAACTTGACTGTGTCGCCGTCGCGCTCGGCTTCGACGTTGAGGACCACCGGCGTGCCGCCTTCCAGCAGGTCGCGGCAGGCGTTGAGCGTGTCGGAGAAAATCACCGCCTCGAACTGGCCGCTGGCATCCGAGAACATCGCGAAAGCGAATTTGTTGCCCTTCTGCGAGCGCCGCTCACGCGCGGAGATGACGATGCCCGCGAGCCGCCCGCCTGAGACGCCGCGCGCGGTTGCTGCTTCGAAGTCCACGAAACGGCGGACGCCCAGTTTTTTCAAGACAGTCTCATAGGCATCAAGCGGATGGCCTGAGAGGAAGAAGCCGATGGCATCGAATTCCTCTTGCAGGCGCTCCATCGGCGTCCAGGCTTTTGCGGGCTTAAGCTTGAGAGATGGACCTGACTGCGTCTCCATAGCCCCAAGTAGCCCAAGCTGACCGACCTCGTCGTCACTCGCTTTGTGGCCGGCTTCACGAATGATTTGTTCCACATTTGCATGGACCAGCGCCCGGTTGGGCTCCAGCGCGTCGAACGCGCCGGCCATGGCGAGCGTTTCCAGGCCGCGCTTGTTCAATGCCTTCGGGTTGAGGCGAGCGGCAAAATCGGCCAGCGAGCGGTAGGGTCCATCCGACGTTCGCGCTGCGACGATCGTTTCAACTGCCGACGCGCCGATGTTCTTCAAGGCCGCGAGTGAATAGCGAATGGAGCGCTGTCCCTTCTCCCCAACGGCTTCGGTGGGGAGAGGGCCAGGGTGAGGGGCAGCCGCTTGCGATAACGGCTGCTGCTGCCCCTCACCCCGACCCTCTCCCCGCACGCGGGGAGGGGGGGAAGACATGGCGCCAGCCGAAACGGTCTCGACGAGAAAATCAACCTCAGAGGAATTCACATTTGGCGGCAGAACCGGAATGCCACTCTTCTTGGCCTCCGACGCGAACATGGCGAGCTTGTCGGTGTTGCCCATGTCGAGCGTCATCGAGGCAGCGAGAAATTCCTCGCGGAAATTCGCCTTCAGATAGGCCGTATGATAGCTGACGAGCGCGTAGGCGGCCGCGTGCGATTTGTTGAAGCCGTAGCCGGCGAACTTGTCGACGAGTTCGAAGATAAAGACGGCGTCGTCTTTCTTGACGCCGTTCTGCATCGCGCCATCGACGAAGCGCGCCTGCTGGCGGGCCATCTCAATCTTGTCTTTCTTGCCCATCGCACGGCGCAGAAGATCGGCGTCGCCGAGCGAATAACCGGCCAGCACCTGCGCGATCTGCATCACCTGTTCCTGATAGATGATGACGCCGTAGGTTTCTTTGAGGATGCTTTCCAGCATGGGATGCAAGAAATCGACCGGCTCTTCGCCGTGCTTGCGATTGATGTAGGTTGGAATGTTGTCCATGGGGCCAGGGCGATAGAGGGCCACCATCGCGATGATGTCTTCGAAGCGGTCGGGCTTGAGCCTTTTCAAGCTCTCGCGCATGCCGGTGCTTTCAAGCTGGAACACGCCAACCGTATCGGCTTTGGCGAGCAGCAGATAAGATGGCACATCGTCCAGCGGCAGCGTTGCCAAATCGATCGAGATGCCACGGCCGCGTTGCACGAGTTCAACGGCTTTTTCCAGCACGGTCAGTGTTTTCAGGCCGAGGAAGTCAAACTTCACGAGGCCCGCCGCTTCAACCATTTTCCAGTTGAACTGCGTGACCGGCATATTCGATTTCGGGTCGCGGTAGAGCGGCACAAGCTCATCCAGCGGACGATCACCGATCACGATGCCGGCGGCATGGGTAGATGCGTGCCGATAGAGACCTTCGAGTTTCTGCGCGACCTGCAACAGCCGCGCGACGACTTCGTCGGTATCGCGCGCTTCCTGCAATTTCGGTTCGCCTTCGATCGCTTGATCGAGTGTGACGGGGTTGGCCGGATTGTTCGGCACCAGCTTGCACAAACGGTCGACCTGACCATAGGGCATTTGCAGCACGCGACCGACATCTCGCAGCACCGCACGGGCCTGCAACTTGCCATGCGTGATGATCTGCGCGACGCGGTCCGTGCCGTATTTCTGCTGTACGTAGCGGATGACTTCGTCGCGGCGATCCTGGCAGAAGTCGATGTCGAAATCGGGCATCGAAACGCGTTCGGGATTGAGAAAGCGCTCGAACAGGAGTCCGAAGCGCAAGGGATCGAGATCCGTGATCGTCAGCGACCAGGCGACGAGGGAGCCGGCGCCCGAACCGCGCCCCGGCCCGACGGGGATCCGGTTCGCCTTCGACCATTTGATGAAATCGGCAACGATCAGGAAGTAGCCGGGGAACTTCATCTTCGTGATCACGTCGACTTCGAACGCCAAGCGATTCCAGTAATCCTCTGTCGTGAAGCCCGGCGCCAACGGGAGCACGGCAAGCCGCGTGCGCAACCCCTCCTCGGCCTGACGTTTCAATTCGGCTGCTTCGGCGGCCAGCTGATCGGCTTCCGACGCCGCGCTCGTCTGCACGAAGCGGGGCAGGATTGGCTTTCTGCCTTGCGGCCGAAATGCAGACCGCCGTGCAATTTCGACCGTGTTGGCAAGCGCTTCCGGCAAGTCGGCAAATACGGCCGCCATATCGTCGGCGCTCTTCATGTGATGTTCGCGCGTCACACGGCGGCGGTCGTCCTCGCCGACGTAGCGGCCGTCGGCGATGCACAATAGCGCGTCGTGGGCTTCGTAGTCGTCCGGTGTCGCGAAGTAGACTTCGTTCGTGGCGACGATCGGCACATCTTGGTCGTAGGCGAGGCGGAGAAGCTGGGGTTCGACCTCCTGCTCGGCTCGCGTACCGTGCCGCTGAACCTCGACATACAGCCGGTCGCCAAAAGCGGTCTTGAGAAAGGCCAAGCGCTCTTCGGCGAGGCCCGGCTGACCGTCGAGCAGGGCGCGATCGATCGGTCCATCAGGACCGCCGGTCAGCGCGATGACACCTTCGGCATGGGCTGCGATTGCAATCGCGGTGACGAATGGCGCGTCTTCGCCAGCCGTGCCCAGATGCGCAATCGAGACGAGCTTCATCAGATTTGCGTAGCCGGCCTCGTTCATGGCGTAGAGCGCTAGGAGACCATCGCGCCAGGTATGCTGGCGCACACTCGGGCCCGGAAGCTGTCCCGGAGCGCTGCCCTTCTCTTTAAGCTGGCAGGCAAGCGAAACACCGACGATCGGCTGAATGCCGGCACCGGCGAGCTTGTCGGAGAATTCGAGCGCGCCGAACATGTTGTTGGTGTCGGTCAGGCCGAGAGCTGGAAAACCGTAGCCGTCCGATAGCTTCGCCAGCTTGGCGATCGGCAACGCGCCTTCAAGCAGCGAATAGGCGGAATGAACCTTGAGATGGATGAATTTCGGCATCATGGGAGATTCGGTCATCGGGAGAGATTAGCCCGGCCAGCCAGGGAGCGACGGCGTTTTCAACACTTATTCGACGATCTCTTCCGCCGCGCGATCGGTGGCCGGCGACGGACGCCTGTTCCGGGCGGAACAGCAGGCTGCCACGGCCAGGGTTAGGTTCCTTGATATTGAAACCTTAACCGATGGAGTATCCCATGGCCGCGCTCATTGACATGATGATGCAGAACGACAGTTTTCCCGGCGCACCGCTGCGCGATGGCGACCCGCGGCTATCCTAAGCCCTGACTATCGCCGCCCGGAGATGCCGGCGGCCGCTCCGCTTGCCTGGGGCCCGGAATTGAAAAACCGCCACATCGCTTCCGTGGCGTCAAGGTCATGGCTGCGACTGCCGAGCATTCCGACAGGCGATCCCGTGGCGGTGGCTGCGCCAGCTTTTGCGATCGGCGGCTGGTGACCACCGCCCTCGATCGTCAGCAGTTCTACCGGTGCGCCGTTGGGGCACGATTGATACGCCGCGCGTTGAATGCGCGTGTTATCGGACGGATCGAGATCGGGCAGGTCGTTCAACGCCACCGTATCGAGGCAGCCGTTGCGCCGCGCCCAAAACTGCGCTTGCTCCGGCGCCGACAGCAGGCGATCTAACGCCGACTTGCGGATCACGCCCCCGCCGTAAGGAATGGTCCGGTCCTTGGTTCCATGGATGAGCAGTATGGGCCGCGGCCGGCCACCGCGGCAGGCGTTGATCACCAGATCGCCGGCGGGCGCGGCGATGAAACCGTATCCCGCTGCGGTGTCGGGCCGGTCACAAGCGATGCGCAACGCCATGCCGCCGCCGTTCGACAGTCCGACGATGAAAATGCGGCGCGGGTCGGCAATGCGGCGGGCAATCAGATCCTGGGCGACCGCTGCGATAAAGCCGACATCGTCCACATCTTGCAGCTGGGGCAGGTAGCGTAGGCTCGGGGGACGGCCGTCGTTCCACTGGCCGTTCACTCCGTCGGGATAGGCCACGGCAAACCCCGCCCGATCCGCTGCCGGTGCGGATCCGAAATACGTGTGCATGCGGGCGCCGGTGCCGCCGGCCCCGTGCAGGACGATCATGACCGGGCCGGGTGCACGGCCGCCACCTTGCGGAACATAGAGCTGATACGTTCGCGGAATTTTGCCGACATCGAGTTTGCGGGCTTGCAGGGCCGATGGGGTCGAAGGCGGAACGGAATCATTGCTGTGGGCGCCGGCATGTCCCGGTAGCGCTAAGACGCTCATACAAAACACCCAACGGGTCAGCGCGCTCTTCCAAACCATGTCAAACCTTTCGCAGCGGACAGGCGGCTGCCGGACCGATTGATATCCCAGCGCGGCTACGTAACGGTCTCGTGACGGGAGTACTCATAAGGTCGTCCCGTGGATTTTTTTAGCGAACGGCATCTGGAGCCACCTCGACGAGTTGGCCATTTTCCATGCGCAGAATGCGATCCATGCGGGCTGCGATATCCAGGTTGTGGGTCGCGATCAGCGCGGCCACCCCTTCGCTTTTGAACAGTCCGATCAATTCGTGGAACACGAGTTCGGACGTTTTCGGGTCGAGATTGCCCGTGGGCTCATCGGCGAGGATGAGTTTGGGCTTATTGGCCAGCGCGCGGCAGATGGCGGTCCGCTGTTGTTCGCCGCCCGACAACTGCGCCGGACGATGCTCCAGGCGGTGCGACAGGCCCAATGTCGAGAGGAGATCGGTTGCCCGCGCGACAGCCTCGCGGCGCGGCTTGCCTAGGATCATCAGCGGCATCATGACGTTCTCGAGTGCGGAGAACTCCGGCAACAGCTGGTGGAACTGATAAATGAATCCGACATCCGTGCGCCGGATGCGCGTACGCTGGTCGTCGCCGAGCTTTGAGCAGTCGCGTCCGCCCATCACGACCGAACCCGCTGTCGGTGTCTCAAGCAGACCCGCGATGTGCAGAAGCGTAGACTTGCCCGCGCCGGAGGGACCGACGAGCGCAACGGATTCGCCGGGATAAATTGCAGCGCTTGCGCCATTGAGAACTACGATTTCGCGCTCGCCTTGCTTGAACGAGCGCATCAGGCCGTCGAGCTTGAGGACGGCTGTGGTTGTCGGCGTGTCGAGCATCTGTCCGGCTCTCCTTATTCGTACCGGAGTGCTTCGACGGGGTCGAGCTTGGAGGCGCGCCACGACGGATAGAGCGTTGCCAAGATCGACAGAGCGAGTGCCATGAAAACGATCCAGGCTGTCTCAGATGGATTGATTTCCGCCGGCAGCTTGGTCAGGTAGTAGATATTGGGATCAAACATCGGGGTGCCCGTCATCCAGGTAATGAACTGACGGATACTCTCGATATTCCAACAAAACACGATCCCGAGAATGAGCCCCGCCAGGGTCCCGACGACGCCAATCGAGGCGCCGGTTATGAGGAAAACCCGCATCACGGCGTTCTTTGAAGCACCCATGGTGCGCAACACCGCGATGTCGCGACCCTTATCCTTCACCAGCATCATCATGCCGGAGATGATATTCAAAGCCGCAACGAGGATGATAAGCGACAGGATGATGAACATCACGTTGCGCTCGACTTCGAGGACGGTGAAGAAGGTTTCGTTCTTCTGCCGCCAGTCGGTGACGTTGATCGTCGGTCCAGCCGCGCCGCGAATCTCGGCGGCGAACAGATCCACCCGCTCGGGATTGTCGACTACCACCTCAAGGACATCGGCTTCGTCGCCCTTGGAGAAATAGCGCTGACTCTCGCGCAGCGGCATGAAGATCATGGTCTTATCGTATTCGGACATCCCGAGCTCGAAAATTGCCGAGACCATATAGGGCTTGGAACGCGGGGCGGTGCCGAACGGTGTCGCGGCGCCACGCGGAGACACGAGCGTCAGCGTATCCCCGACATTGACATAGAGCGAATTGGCGAGCCGTGTGCCGATGGCGATCGACTGGCTGTTGTCAAAGCCGTCAAGCGAGCCGCCGCGGATGTTGTCGGCGACGAGTTTCAGCGATTTCAAGTCCTTTTCAGCGATGCCGCGCACCAATGCACCCAACGCCTGGGCGCTGGATGAGACCATCACCTGACCCTCGACAATCGGTATGGCATGCGTGACGCCCGGCACGGCGGCGATTTTTGCCGACTTGTCGACGTAGTCCGTGAACGGTTCACCGATCTTGTAAACGATGACGTGGCCATTGAGGCCGAGGATCTTGGCGAACAGATCTTTGCGAAATCCATTCATCACGGCCATGACGATGATCAGTGTTGCAACGCCGAGCGTGATTCCCAGGAAAGAGAATCCGGCGATGACGGAAATAAAGCCTTCCTTCCGGCGTGCGCGCAAATATCTGCCGGCCAGCAGCCATTCGAATGGCGCAAAAGGTTTGGTGTCAGGTATCGCGGTCATGCAGCTGTGGCTCCGTACCCGTTTTCCAAGCCTGGCGTTTCCAAGTGCGACCGGGTTTCCCAATGCAACCGGCCGGATGGCTGTAGCACGCCTAGCGGCGCAATCGGGCCAGATTACGTTGCCGTCGATTCTGCCCTGTTTTGCCAGGGCCGCCGGTCAATAAGACCGTCCAATCAACACGTATTCGCGCGCCGGTTCACCGCTGAAAACGCAGCATTGTCCGTCGAGTGGCGGCTGAACCAGGGGCGCATTGCGAATCGTCAGCTTCAAGGCTTTCAACTGCTCGGCGATCGCGTCGAGAGCCGCGCCCTCGGGCTTTGCCCACATGACACCGGCCCAGCCTTTGAATTCACCTGCGTCGTCGTCGCCCGCCGCGACGCCGAAATGAGATTCGATATCGGCGAACGACCTGACGTGGGTGACGATGTTGCTTTCGAGGCGCTCTTTTGCCTCGGCAAACAAAGCATCCTGAATGGCCTCCAGCAACGTGCGCGCCCCAGCGACGAACTCGGCCCGCGATTGCGTCTGCGACACGACCTTGTCGCCATCGCGCAGACGGTCGCGGCGCATGAACGTGACATTGCCGCCGGCGGCATCGCGGCCGCCCACCTCGACGATAACGGGCGCGCCACGACGGACCCAGTTCCAGCGTTTCTCGGCCGACTTGATCGGTTTTAAATCGACAAGCACGCGAAGGCCCTGCGCCTTCAACTCAACTTCGAGTTCGGCGCAGTAGGATTTCAGCTCTGCATCTTCCGGCTTGTCGCGCAGCATCGGCACGATCACGATCTGACGCGGGGCGATTTTGGGTGGCAGCCGGAGACCATCGTCGTCGCCGTGGCTCATGATGACGCCGCCGATGAGGCGCGTGGACACACCCCAGCTCGTTGTATGGCAGTGGGTGAGCTTGCCGTCCTGGTTTTGAAATTGGATGTTCTGTGCTTTAGCGAAATGCGTGCCGAGATAATGCGACGTGCCGGCTTGGAGAGCCTTGCCATCCTGCATCATGGCTTCGATGGAATAGGTGTTGTCGGCTCCGGGGAAGCGTTCGTTGGCGGGTTTCTCTCCAGCGATCACGGGCATGGCGAGAACGTTTTCGGCAAACTCGCGATAGACTTCGAGCATCTTCAATGTTTCGGCCATCGCATCGTCTCGGTCGGCGTGCGCCGTGTGGCCTTCCTGCCAAAGGAACTCGGTGGTGCGAAGGAACAGCCGCGTGCGCATTTCCCAGCGAACCACGTTGGCCCACTGGTTGATGAGCAGCGGCAGGTCACGATAGCTCTTGATCCAGCGCTGAAAGGCGTCCCCGATGATTGTTTCCGAGGTCGGCCGGACGATCAAGGGCTCCTCAAGTTTCGCGTCAGGGTCGAGCACCAACTTGCCGCCCTCATTCTTGAGGCGGTGATGCGTGACGACCGCCATTTCCTTGGCGAAGCCCTCGACGTGCTCCGCCTCCTTGGCGATGAAGCTCATGGGAATAAACAGCGGGAAGTAGCAGTTCTCGTGACCCGTATCCTTGATGCGCTGATCGAGTTCGGCCTGAACCCGCTCCCACACGCCCCAGCCCCAGGGCTTGATGATCATGCAGCCGCGAACGGGGCTCTGCTCGGCCATGTCGCCGTCGCGAACCGCCTCTTGATACCACTCGGGGAAACTTTGCTCACGAGTGACCGTGAGAGCGCGCTTGCTCATCGAGCACCGCCGGTGTCGCGGGCGGCCCGCGGTGCGAAAAAGACGGATGCGGCAGTCGACATGGGACGCATGGGGGGCCTAATCAACAGAATGCTATGGTGCGGCCGGTCACAGAATTGCCTCTGAGTCGGCCGCTTGCTCCGCCGTCATTAGCGGCTGGCCGTGGCTCCGGCAACGGGCGGCGTGTGGAAGGCCGTCGGCTGTTGCTTCCGGCTCAAGATTCCGGCTCAGCCACCGCAGGCCAGGCAGAATGAGATCGAGACGGCGCTCTCGTCCGTCGTCACGGCTCTGATGATCAAAGCCCCAGCTGGACCCAGCACCAGCCGCTTTTTCAGTTCGGCTGCGATTTTGGCTTGAACGTCCGGCTTGTTGACTTCGGAGCGCAGGAGCCCGTCAAGATCGCCTCGCAGTTTGGCGACGGCTTGGCGCGCCTTTGACAACACCGACTTGCAGATGCCGCCCGAGATCAAAGCGGCACTTGGCGCGCACGCCGGGACAAATGTTCCGCCGATCTTCACCGCCTTGGCTTCGAGCGACAGGCTGTCACCCAGGCCGACGGGCGCCAGATCGATGGAAACGGACGCGTTGGACCACTCAATCCGCGGCAAGGCGTTGATCGGGGCGCAGATCCCAGAGCGGCAGCGTCCGATCAATTCAGGGTTGTCACTTTCGAAGAGCAGCGTCAGCCGGACCGCGCCGGGAATGAATTCGAAGGTGACCGCGGTGGAATTAATATCGTTCAGATAGTAGGCGTAGTTGCCGCCGGCGATGGCGAAGGTACGCGCTGGGACAGGGATCGGCACCGCCGTGGTGCCGATAGTGACGGATGAGCCGGCCGAAAAGTCGAGAATTCCGCCGGCGGGCGCGTTATGCAGGCGAAGCTTTGCGCCGCCAAGCGCCTGTTGCGCAATCGCAGCCAACTCCTTGTATTCGATGCGCAGTTCCGCGGCGAATGCCGGTGAAACCCACACAAACGCGATAATCGCCGCCGCGACCCGCGCCATACCCCCCAAAGCCCAACGCATCACACCAACCCGCCCGATGCTATCAAAGCCCTCTGCCCGCCCCTCCCCCGAGGCGGACCGAAGCCGCAACAAAACCTGAAAGCCTCCGCCGAGCCGGCCCTTAGCCAGGCTTTGGCGCTTCGACCTTCAGGGCGGGCGGGGCGTCCTCGAGTGGTGGCGTGGTGCCAAGCCAATTGTTTTCGAGGGCCGTCCACACGACCGCAAAAGCCAGGGTAGCAACCACGGTATTGACGAGGAAGACTTTTTGCCAATTGAACTTCGATGGAGCGCTACCGGGTGTCCCTGGAACCACATCGGTGGTTTCATCCTGGGTGACGACACCGAACGGCAGCACGGTGAACAGCACGAGCCACCAGATCATGAAGTAGAGAGCGAACCCGAGGGCGATCGTCATACCTGTTCCAACTCGGTCAGCGTGCCAAGAAAGTCCTTTGGATGCAGGAAGAGGACCGGCTTGCCGTGCGCACCGATCTTGGGATTGCCGTCGCCCAGCACGCGGGCGCCTCTGGCCTTCAACTGGTCGCGGGCGGCCAGGATGTCGTCGACCTCGTAGCAGACATGGTGAATACCGCCGTCCGGATTGCGCTCCAGAAACTTGGCGATCGGTGAATTCTCGCCCAACGGTTCGAGGAATTCGATCTTGGTGTTGGGCAGTTCCACAAACACGACGGTAACGCCATGTTCGGGCTCGGCGGTGGCTTCGGAAACCTTGGCGCCGAGCGCGTCTTTATAGGTTGCGACGGCTGCTTCGAGGTTGCGCACCGCGATGGCCACATGGTTGAGACGCCCGATCATGGTCGTGCCCTTTCGTTCATCTGTTGGAACCTTGGCCGCTATCTAGCGCGAGGGTCGCTCAGATTCCAACCCCGTGCGGCAGCGGGTGCGGTCGTCACCGCGCGTCGACCATCGAGACCATCACCTTACAGATCGGCTTTTTGCCCCAGGCCGCATGGATCGCGTTGCGCAGGGCCTTGCGCACGGCTTCCTCGACAAGATCGGGATCGCGGCGGCGGGCGGGCGGGATCGACTTCAGCGTGCCCTCGACCGCATCGTAGGCGATGTCGAGCATGCTTTCGCCGGCGGCATCTTCGATTGGGACACCGTCGAGTTCGACGATCGGATCGGCGATCAATTCACCCTTGCGCGATAGGACGAGACTGGCGACCGCGACGCCGACAGCGGCCAGCTTGCGCCTTTCACGAACAGGTCCCTCGCCTTCGGGGACCAGCAAATTGCCATCGCGGAAGAGGCGGCCGACGGGAACGTCGTCGATCTTGCGGGCGGGACCGGGAGCAAGCCGCACCATCTCGCCGTTGAAGGTGGGGACGACTTCGCCGACGCCGAGCGAGCGGGCGAGCGCTGCATTGGCCATCAAGTGGCGTGCCTCGCCATGCATGGGAACGACAATGCGAGGGCGGATCCAGCCGTACATCTGGCGCAGCTCCCCGCGGCGGGGATGGCCGGTGACGTGGATTAGCGCGTCGCCGTCGGTCATGACTTCGCAGCCGGCGCGAACGAGTGCGTTCTGGATGTGTCCGATGCCCTTTTCGTTGCCGGGAATGGCGCGTGACGAAAAGAGCACCAGGTCACCCTTGTCGAGAGAGACTTCGGGGTGTTCGTTCTCGGCGATGCGGGCCATGGCGGCGCGCGGCTCGCCCTGGCTGCCGGTGCACAGCAGGACCACTTCTTCGCGCTTGAAATACTTGAACTGCTGCTGATCGGACCACGTGAAGTCTTTCGGCAGGTAGCCGGTTTCAATCGCGACTTCGATGACACGATGCAGCGCACGGCCAGCAACGACGAGGCGACGGCCCGACCTGCGGGCGGCCTCGTAGCAGGCCTTGATCCGTGCAACATTCGAGGAAAACGTCGTGACCACAACGCGATTGGGAGCCTTGGCGACGATCTCAGCGATGCTCTCGGCGACTTCAGTTTCACTCGGGCTCTCGCCGTCGCGCATGGCATTGGTCGAATCGCACACCAGAGCGAGGACGCCTTCGTCGCCGATTGCCGATAGACGCGAAGGTTTGGCCGGTTCGCCGATGTAAGGGGTGGCGTCGATCTTCCAATCGGCGGTGTGATAGACGGTGCCGAGCGACGTGCGCAAAATAAGACCGCTCGTTTCGGGCACCGAGTGGGCGACGCTGACCAGTTCCACGTCGAACGATCCGACATGAAAGCGGCTGTCGAGCGGGATGATCGTCATGGGCATGTCGCGGCCGCGGCCATAGTCGGCCGTCTTCGACTTCAGCATGCCGGCTGTAAACGGCGTGACGTAAACCGGGCATTGCAGACGCGGCCAGAGTTCGAGCACGGCGCCGAGATGATCCTCATGGGCGTGGGTGATGATGAGGCCTGCGATCTGCTTTTTCTGCGCCTCCAAAAAGCGCACGTCGGGCAGGATCACGTCGACGCCGGGATCGTCCTCGCCTTCGGGAAAGGTGATGCCGAGATCGACGATCAGCCATTCGCGGTTATCCGCCGGCCCAATGCCATAAAGGTAGGCGTTCATGCCCACCTCTCCGAGACCACCCAGAGCCGCAAACACCAGTTCGGGCTTGCCGCTCTTTGCCTCGCCGTTGCCGTTTTTCGCCATTCGCGCGCCAGCCCTTGCCGCTTATCGTTTCTGTCAAACGCCAGTTCGCGCGCCGCGCCCCCTCAGGTCGAGAGCGCTACGTCTCCGAACGTCACCGTCTGCAGGGCTCCGGTCTCGTCGGTGAGAAGCAGCGCTCCGTCGGGATCAAGCCCCGCGAACACGCCCTTCACCGCACCGCGGCCGGAATTGACCGTGAGGCCGACGCCCAGCGGAAGCGACCGGGCGAGCCAAGCCTCGCGGACGGCCGGGAATCCAGTGCCGGACGCCCACTTCGAATTCCATTCCTGCATGGTCCCATCGAGACTGGGAAGGAAATTCAACGGAGCAATCGACGCACCAGCTGCCAAAATGTCCGTTGCCGTGCCGCCGGGCAGGTCAGGATGATGAGCCAGATTGAGCCCGATTCCGACAACGGCAAGCGCGCCCTTGTTGCGGCCCGTCACGCTGCTTTCGACAAGAATACCACCCAGTTTTCGGCGTCCCAGCAAAATATCATTCGGCCACTTCAGCTCGAGCAAAGCATGCGCGGCTTGCAGATTTTCGCCCGCTGCTGCCGTAACGGCCGCGTGGACCGCGACACCGCTGACGAGGGCCAACTGGGCGGCCTTCTCCAACGGAAATACATCGCGCAGGATTAGGCTTGCGTAGAAATTGCCGGGCTCCGACTGCCAACTGCGGCCAGAGCGGCCGCGCCCGGCCGTCTGCCGGTCGGCAATGACCCACGTGCCGCTTGCAGCGCCATGTGACGCGAGGCGCAGGGCCTCGCTGTTGGTCGACCCCGTCTCGGCAAGATGCACCACGCGGGCGGGACCGAGCGGCGGCCAGGGAGGCACTGGCGCCACCCGTCAGGGCACCAGCGCGCGCGCGGCGGTGCCGGCGGCGTCGAGCAAGAATGCGGGATAGACCACATAGAATGTGACCAGGAGGGCCGACAGGGTGAAGACCCAGCGCACGGCAGGTTCGGCCTGCGTGAACGCTTCGCCCGGCGCATCGAAAAACATGATCTTGACGAGGCGCAGATAGTAGAACGCACCAACGACGCTGGCCAGAACGCCGATGATCGCGAGCGGCGTGAGACCCGCCTTGATCGCCGCGTCGAGGACGTAGAACTTGGCAAAGAAGCCGGCGAGCGGGGGAATGCCGGCCAGCGAAAAGAGCAGCGCGGCGAAGGCGACCGCCAGCGGAAGGTTGGTCTGCGACAGACCGGCGAGCGAACCTATGGTTTCGTCCATCTCGTTGGCGCGGCGCATCGCGAGGACGACGGCGAAGCTACCGAGCGTCATGACAACGTAGATCGCCAGATAAATCAAAACGGACGACACGCCGTACTGCGTGCCCGCCGCCAGACCGATCAGGATGAAGCCGACATTGGCAATCGAGGAAAAGGCCATGAGGCGCTTGATGCTGGTCTGGCCGATGGCTGCGAACGAACCCAAAAGCATTGAGGCAACGGACAGAAAGACAATGATCTGCTGCCACTGGAATAGCATCCCGGGGAATGCATCGTGCAGGACGCGCAAGAGCAGCGCCATGGCGGCGACCTTCGGGGCGCCGGCGAAGAACGCCGTGACGGGTGTCGGCGCACCCTCGTAAACATCGGGTGTCCACATATGGAACGGGACTGC
This sequence comes from Hyphomicrobium sp., assembly GCA_022844105.1. Taxonomy (GTDB): domain Bacteria; phylum Pseudomonadota; class Alphaproteobacteria; order Rhizobiales; family Hyphomicrobiaceae; genus JAGVSR01. The sequence goes on from JALHMJ010000001.1 coordinate 557,756, forward strand.
CGAGATCTTGAACGCGAGGCCGACAAGCAGGAAGACGAGGCCAACGATGAGTCCAAGGTTTTGAGCCGCCTCGCCGGCTTGCAAAGTGGACGCCAGCGCGGTGAACGAGGTGGTGCCCGTGAAGCCGTAGATCAGTGAAGCGCCATAGAGCAGCATGCCGGACGACAGGGCGCCGAGAACAAAATATTTTAAGCCCGACTCAGACGACCGTAACGAGTCCCGGTGCACGGCCGCCAGCACATACAGCGCGAGGCTCATCAATTCGAGACCAAGATAGAGCGAGATCAGGTCGTTGGCCGACACCATCATGAACATGCCGACCGTCGACAGGAGCGCGAGGACGGGGATCTCGAACTTCATGATCCGCTCGCGCTCGAAATAGCCGAAGCTGAGCATCAGTGAAACGGCTGCCGCGCCGAGGATCAAAACCTTGCAGAAGCGCGAGAACGCATCGACCACGAAGGCGCCATCAAAAAGCTCGACACGCTCCGCGCCACCGGTGCCGATCATAATCGCGACGCCGGCCATCAGCAGGACGGTCAGCCAGCCGATGAACACGCCCGTGCGCGCATTGTCGGCGCTGAAGACGCCGAGCATCAGGAATACCATTGCTCCGGCGGCGAGGATGATCTCGGGCAGGGCAGGTGCGAAGGCTGCGAGCGTTTCCATGGAGGCTCCGATCAGGGCAAGGTCGCGGCTTTAGCGGCGCCGGCTACGGCGGCCTCGTACTGCGCGACGAGGTTCTGCACCGACACCGCCGTCACATCGAGGATCGGTGCTGGATAGAACCCGAACAGAAGGGTGAGAACGACGAGCGGGCCAAGCACAACCACTTCGCGCGCCGACAGGTCGGGCAACAGCTTCAGCGCCGGCTTTTCCAGCGGTCCGAAGACAATCGCGCGATAGAGATAGAGCGCGTAGCAGGCCGACAGGATGACGCCGGTGGTAGCCAGGACGGCGACCCAGGTGTTGACCTTGAAGGCCCCCAGGAGCGTCAGGAACTCGCCGACGAAGCCGCTGGTGCCGGGCAAGCCGACGTTGGCCATGGTGAACACCATGAAGAATGCTGCATAGATCGGCATCCGATCGGCAAGGCCGCCGTAGGCCGAAATTTGCCGCGTATGCATGCGGTCGTAGATGACACCGACGCACAGGAACAGCGCCGCCGACACAATGCCGTGCGACAGCATCTGGAAGATCGCCCCGTCCACGCCTTGTGTCGTCACCGTGAAAATGCCCATCGTGACGAAGCCCATGTGGGCGACGGACGAGTAAGCGATCAGCTTCTTCACGTCCTCCTGCGCCAGCGCGACGAGGGAGGTGTAAATGATCGCGACAACCGACAACACAAAGATGAGCGGGGCCAACTGTTCGGTCGCGAGCGGGAACATGGGGAGGGAGAAGCGCAGAAATCCGTAGCCGCCCATCTTGAGCAGGATCGCGGCGAGGATGACGGAGCCGGCGGTCGGGGCCTCGACGTGCGCATCGGGAAGCCAGGTGTGCACCGGCCACATCGGCATCTTGACCGCGAACGAGGCGAAGAAGGCGAGCCAGAGCCAGAACTGCATGTCGGCTGGCAGGCGCGCCGACTGGATCAGCGCTGGAATGTCGGTTGTGCCCGTGTGGCCGTAGATGACCAGAATGGCGATGAGCATCAAGAGAGAGCCGAGCAGTGTGTAGAGGAAAAACTTGAAGCTCGCATAAACGCGCCGCGGTCCGCCCCAGACCCCGATGATGAGGAACATCGGGATCAGGCCGCCTTCGAAGAAGAGGTAGAACAGGACGAGATCGAGCGCGACGAAGACGCCGATCATCAGTGATTCCAGAACAAGAAACGCGATCATGTACTCCTTCACGCGCTCGTCGATCGACTGCCAGCTGGCGAGTACGCAGAGCGGCATGAGGAACGTGGTCAGGATCACGAACAGCATCGAGATGCCGTCGACTCCGACCTTGTATTTGATCGGTCCCAGCCATTCGTATTCTTCGACGAACTGGAAGGCCGCCGTCGATGCATCGAAGTTCGCCCAGATCAGCAGCGAGACGGCGAAGGTGACGATGGTCGTCCAAAGCGCCACCCAGCGGGCGTTGTTGGCCGCAGCCTTGGGCAGGGTCGCGATGAAGAGCGCGCCGACGAGCGGGAGGAATGTGACGATGGACAGGATCGGTTGGGTCGTAATGATCATTTCACAATCCCCGCCGGCCATGCGAACCACGTGACGATCAGTGCGACACCGATCAGCATGGCGAAGGCGTAGTGGTAGACATACCCGGTCTGCAGCCGGACAATCTTGCCCGTGGCCCAACCAACGCTGGCGGCCGTGCCGTCGATGGTGCCGTCGATGATGGCGCCGTCACCGCCCTTCCAGAACAGGCGGCCAAGCGCGTTGGCAGGGCGGACGAACACAAAGTCGTACAGTTCGTCGATGTACCACTTGTTGAGCAGGAACAGGTAAAGCGGCCGGAACGTGCGCGCGGTTTTTCCGGGAAGTTCGGGTTGAGCGATGTAGAACAGGTAGGCGAGGCCGAAGCCCGCCACCATGGCCGTAAACGGTGCCCAGAAGACCCACTCCGGCACCTCGTGCATGTGATGCATGATGTCCTTGTCGGGCGTAACCGACGTGCCCCAGAACTCCGCCAAGTGATGGCCGATGAAGGACGGCGCGAAAACGATGCCGGCCAAAACTGCACCCGCCGCCAATACGTACAGCGGGATCAGCATCACGGGCGGGCTCTCGTGGGCGTGCTCGTAGGTTTCGTGGTCGGCGCGCGACGTGCCGTAGAAGGTCATGAACATCAGCCGCCAGGAGTAGAACGATGTCATCAGGGCCGCGACGATGAGCAGCCAGAACGCGTAATTGCCAGGCGTGTGCGCGGCGTAGGCGGCCTCGACAATGGCGTCCTTTGAATGAAATCCGGCAAACCCGCCGACATGGGGAATGCCGACGCCGGTCAACGCCAGCGTGCCGATCAGCATCATGGCCCATGTGATCGGGATCTTGCCGCGCAGCCCGCCCATTTTGCGCATGTCCTGCTCGTGATGCATCGCGTGGATGACCGAGCCGGCGCCAAGGAAGAGCAGCGCTTTGAAGAAGGCGTGCGTGAACAGGTGGAAGATGCCGACCGTGTAAGCGCCGACACCACAGGCCACGAACATGTAACCAAGCTGCGAGCATGTAGAATACGCAATCACGCGTTTGATGTCGTTCTGCACGAGGCCGACGGTCGCGGCAAAGAAGGCCGTAACGGCGCCGATGAGCACGACGAATTCGAGCGCCATCGGGGCCTGTTCGAACAGCGGCGACAAGCGCGCCACCATGAACACGCCGGCTGTGACCATCGTGGCGGCGTGAATGAGCGCCGACACCGGGGTCGGGCCCTCCATGGCGTCGGGCAGCCAGGTGTGCAGCAAAAACTGCGCCGACTTGCCCATCGCGCCCATGAAGAGGAGCAGCGCCAGCGTGGTCATGATGTCGACGTCGTAGCCGAGGAAGTTCATCGTCTTGCCGGCCATGTCGGGTGCCTGGCGGAAGATTTCGTCCAGGCTGACGGTTTGGAAGGCGAAGAAAACGCCGAAAATGCCCAGCGCGAAGCCAAAATCGCCGACGCGGTTGACGACGAAAGCCTTGATTGCCGCCGCGTTGGCCGACGGCTTGTGATACCAGAATCCGATCAGCAGATAGCTCGCGAGTCCGACGCCTTCCCAGCCAAAGAACATCTGTAAAAGGTTGTCGCTCGTCACCAGCATGAGCATGGCGAACGTGAACAGTGACAGGTAGGAAAAAAAGCGCGGGCGGCTGTCGTCTTCGTGCATGTAGCCGATCGAATAGAGGTGCACGAGAGACGACACCGTCGTCACCACGACCAGCATTACGGCGGTCAGCGTGTCGATGCGCAACACCCAGGCGGCTTCAAGGTCGCCGGAGGTAATCCAGCGCATGAGCGGAACTTTGATGGCCGCCTTGGTGGCATCGTGCGCAAAACCGGTTTCGATGAAGACGAACCAGGACAAACCTGCGGCGATCAGCATGAACGCGGTCGTGATCACTTCGGATGGGCGGTCGCCAATCAGGCGGCCGAAAAGTCCCGCGATGAGCGCGCCCAGAAGCGGCAGCAAGACGATAGCGGAATAGATCATCGCCGGCTCAGCCCTTCATCATGTTGATGTCTTCGACCGCGATCGAGCCACGGTTGCGATAGTAGACGACGATTATCGCCAGCCCGATGGCAGCCTCGGCCGCCGCAACGGTCAGAATGAACAGCGCGAAGATCTGCCCGGTGATGTTGCCGAGGAAGGCGGAAAACGCGACGAGGTTGAGATTGACGGCGAGCAGCATGAGTTCGACCGACATCAGGATGACGATCACGTTCTTCCGGTTGAGGAAGATGCCGAGGATCCCGAGCGTGAACAGGCAGGCAGCCAGCGTCAGATAGTGAGCGAGCCCGATTATCATGCGGCAATGTTCCCCCGGCCACCCTGATCGGCGCGCAGGAAGCGCGTCACGGCGTAGTGCCCAGCGAGTGCGCCGGGCCAAAACAACAACGTTTGCGCGGCCGCCGACACGACCCCGCGCCACACGGCGCTCCAATTGAGATCGTGCGACGCCTCACTCGCCCAGAATTCAATTCCCAGAAAGACGAGCGGCAGCAGCCACACGGCACCGCGCACCAGCGGCAAAAGTTTGCCGGGAACCAAATAGCTCAGCGCGGCGCTCAACGCGGCGGCCAGAAGAAAAAGCCCCAATCCCTTTAGCAGCAGTCCCGTCATCGGGGGCCCTCCGACGCTGGGAACACCGATCCGCCTGACGGGACCTTGATGACTTCGAGACCGGTTGCTGGCGTGCGCGCGTTCTGGGCTGCAATGGACTGCCGCTTGACGCCGTCGCGATGGCGCAGCGTCAGAACGATGGCGCCAATCATTGCGACAAGAAGCACGAGGCCCGCCGCCTGGAAGAAATAAACATACTTGGTATAGAGCACGCGGCCGATCTGCTCGGTATTGGTCAGCGTTTCCACGCCGGGTGCCGGGACCGGGATCGAGGCGGGCAGCCCTCCGGCGGCGCCGGTTACGAACAGGGCGACGAGTTCGATGAGCACAATACCGGCAACGATCAGGCCAATGGGTGCATTGTTGATGAACCCGGCGCGCAGTTCGGCGAAATCGACATCGAGCATCATGACGACAAACAAGAACAGCACCGCGACCGCGCCGACGTAGACGATGACGAGCAGCATGGCGAGGAATTCGGCGCCGAGAAGAATGAACAACCCGGCGGCGTTGAAAAACGTGAGGATGAGGAACAACACCGCGTGCACAGGGTTGCGCGCGACGATCACCATCGTCGCGGACCCGATCGCCAGCACCGCAAAGAGATAGAAGAACACAGCCGTCAACATTCGATTCCTAGCCTTCCCCTCGACCCGTACCCGGACCGGGGCGTCTCACCTGTATTTCGCATCGGCGGCCATGTTACGCGCGATCTCGCGCTCCCACCGGTCGCCGTTCGCGAGCAGCTTGTCCTTGTCGTAGAAAAGTTCCTCGCGCGTTTCGGTCGCGAACTCAAAGTTCGGGCCCTCCACAATCGCATCGACGGGACACGCTTCCTGGCAAAGCCCGCAGTAAATGCATTTCGTCATGTCGATGTCGTAGCGCGTGGTGCGCCGCGTGCCGTCGTTGCGGCGCGGGCCTGCTTCGATGGTGATTGCCTGCGCGGGGCAGATCGCTTCGCACAGCTTGCACGCGATGCATCGCTCTTCGCCATTGGGATAGCGGCGGAGCGCGTGTTCGCCGCGAAAGCGCGGGCTCAGCGGTCCCTTTTCGAAGGGATAGTTGAGGGTCTTCTTGGGCGCGAAGAAATAGCGCATCGTGAGCCCGAAAGCCTTCACGAATTCGATCAAGAAGAGGGATTTGACGCCCTGGGCGATGTTCATGACTTATCCGCTCGGAAAAACGTACCAGCCGACCAACGCGCCGGCGGCGGTGAAGAGGACGAGATCGACGACCGCCGTCGATCTGATGAGGGAAGACGTTCGCTGACCCGCAGCATCGGGACGCGCGGCGGCGATGCGATCAGCCAGACGCCGGATGGCGAAGAAGCCAAATAGCCCTACGCCCAATCCCACACCGAGGCCGATCAGCGTGCTGGTCACGACACCCCCCCAAACTGAACAACGGCCGCAACGACAACGACGGCGAGGAGCGACAGCGGCAGAAACACTTTCCAACCCAGCCGCATCAACTGATCGTAGCGGTAGCGCGGCACCATGGCCTTCACCATGGCGAACATGAAGAACAGGAATGTCGCCTTCAGAATGAACCAGATGATGCCCGGCACGGCATTCAGCGGAAAGATGTCGACGGGGGGAAGCCAGCCGCCCAGAAAGAGGATCGTACCCAGGGCGCACATGGTGACGATCGCCACATATTCGCCGAGCATGAACAAAAGGTAGGGCGTCGAGGAATATTCGACCATGAAGCCCGCGACGAGTTCGGATTCGGCCTCGACGAGGTCGAATGGCGGGCGGTTTGTTTCGGCCAGCGCCGAGATAAAAAAGATGACGAACATCGGCAGCAGGACCAGCCAGTGCCAGTCGAGGAATGAGGACGGCAGACCCGCCGACGTTCCGATGCCATTCGACTGCGCGCGCACGATGTCGGTCATATTGAGGGACCCGACCAATAGCAGCACCGTGATGATCACAAAGCCGATCGAGACCTCATAGGAAACCATCTGGGCCGCCGAGCGCAGGGCGCCCATGAAGGGGTACTTCGAATTAGAGGCCCAACCGCCCATGATGACGCCGTACACGCCCAGCGACGATATCGCGAGCACGTAAAGTATGCCGACGTTGAGGTCGGAGATGACCCACTTGCCCCAGCTGTTTTCGCTGATTGGTATGACTGCCCACGCGGCCAGCGCGCAGACGGCGGTGGCCAGCGGCGCGAGAAGGAAAACGCCCTTGTTGGCGCCGGCAGGAATGATCGGCTCCTTGACGGCGAATTTGATCAGGTCGGCGAAAGACTGAAACAGTCCCCATGGGCCGACCACGTTGGGACCCTTGCGCAACTGAACCGCTGCCCAGACCTTGCGATCGAGCAGCAGCAGGTAGGCGACCAGTACGAGCAGACCGACAAGCAGAGCAAGGCTCAGGCCCACGTTGATCGCGAGCCAGAGCAAGCTGTCCCACAGGGTCGACTGATCGGTCATGGTATCCCCTGCCCTTTCTTATTCCGCCGCCGACAGCGTCTTGGCGGACGCGGCGTGACGCAGTGCGCTGAGTTCGGCCATGATCTGGGACGCGCGTGCAATTGGGTTTGTCAGGTAGAAATCGCGGACGGGCGAGCGGAACGGTTCGTCGCGGATTGTGCCTGTGCGCTCAGCCAGTGTCGCCAAGGCTTTTGGGTCAACCGGCCGGACCATGTTGATCGCGGCGAGATCGGGGGCTGCCGCATACATCTTTGCCCGCAACTGCTCCAACGTATCGAAGGGCAGCGGTCGTCCGATTTCGGCGGAAAGCGCGCGCAGAATGGTCCAGTCTTCGCGGGCCTCGCCGGGCGGGAACACGGCGCGGACCGTCTGCTGCGCGCGGCCCTCCGTATTGGCGAACGTCGCGCTTTTTTCCGTGTAGGCTGATCCGGGCAGGATCACGTCGGCGCGATTCGCGCCGCGGTCGCCGTGACTGCCTTGGTAGATCACGAACGCACCCGGCGCGATGTCGATTTCATCGGCGCCAAGGTTGAACACGACGTCGACGCCGCCCGCTGCCATCTGAGCCGCCGTCAGGCCGTTCGGACCCGGCACGAAGCGTAGATCAAGTCCCGCCACACGCGCCGCCGTCGTATGCAGGATGTTGAAGCCGTTCCAACCGTCCTTGATCACCCCGAGCGAGTGGGCCGCCTGAGCTGCCAGCGCCAAAATGGCGGCACCATCCGGTCGCGCCAGCGCATTCGCGCCAAGAATGAACATCGGCCGGACTTTGGCCGGTGGCGCGTGATCGACAAACTGCTGCAGCGCGGCCGGCGACCGGCCAAGGTGATTGTAGGAATAACCCAGGTCAGCGGCCTCGCCGATGACGCCGACAAGCAATCCGCCCTGGCGCCAGCGCTTGCGAATGCGAGCGTTGAGAACGGGCGCATCCAGACGTGGGTTGGCGCCAATGATCATGATCGCATCGGCCGCTTCGATGCCTTCGATCGTGGAGTTGAAGACGTAGCCTGCCCGACCGATGGCCGGATCGAGCGCCTCGCCCGCCTGACGGCAGTCGAGATTTACAACGCCGAGGCCGGCCATCAACTCACGCAGCGCGAACATCTCTTCGGCGCCCGCGAGATCCCCGGCGATGGCGCCAATCCTGGATGGAGTGGTCGATTTCAGACGCTGCGCAACGGCATCCATCGCTTCCGTCCACGTGGCGGCGACGAGACGTCCGTTCTTGCGCACATAGGGCCGATCGAGGCGTTGCGCTTTGAGGCCGTCGACGACGTGGCGGGTCTTATCGGAAATCCATTCCTCGTTCACGGCATCGTTGTTGCGCGGCAGGATGCGCATGACTTCCCGGCCACGCGTATCGATGCGGATCGCGGAGCCAACCGCGTCCATCACGTCGATGCTTTCGGTTTTTTTCAGTTCCCACGGGCGTGCGTTGTGCGCCCAAGGCCGGTGGGTCAAGGCCCCAACGGGACAAAGGTCGACCGCGTTGGCGCTCATCTCGCTTAGAATGCCTTTTTCGAGATACGTCGTGATCTCGGCATCTTCGCCGCGCCCGATCAGGCCCAATTCCTCGACGCCGGCAATCTCGGTCATGAAACGCACGCAGCGCGTGCAGTGGATGCAGCGCGTCATGTGGGTTTTGATCAGCGGCCCGATATACTTGTCTTCGACGGCGCGCTTGTTTTCATCATAGCGCGAACCGCCGAGGCCGAACGCCATGGCCTGGTCCTGTAGATCGCACTCTCCGCCCTGATCGCAAATCGGGCAGTCGAGCGGATGGTTGAGGAGCAGGAACTCCATCACGCCCTCGCGCGCCTTACGCGCCACCTTGCTGGTCGTGAAAATCTTCTTCGGGCTGCCGTCACGGTTGGGCGGCAGGTCGTTCACGAGCATCGCGCAGGATGCGATCGGCTTCGGGCTGCCTTCGACCTCGACGAGGCACATGCGGCAGTTGCCGGCAATCGACAGCCGCTCATGATAGCAAAAGCGCGGAATCTCCGCGCCAGCGGCTTCGCACGCGTGCATCAGCGTGGTGCCATCCTCGACCTCGATTTCGGTCCCGTCGACAACAAGTTTACGCGTCATCGGTCGTGCGCTCCTTCATCACCTCTCCCCTCGGGGAGAGGTCGGCGCCGTGCCCCGCGTGAGGGGGCGCGCGCCTGGTGCGGGCAGAATCGGAGCTGATGTGTGGGACGTCTCATCACTCCGCCGCTTCTTTATGGCCACTGTGGTAGGTGTCGATACGCTTTTCGATTTCGCCACGAAAATGCCGGATGAGGCCCTGCACCGGCCACGCCGCCGCATCACCCAGCGCGCAGATCGTGTGGCCTTCCACCTGCTTGGTGACGTCCAACAGCAGATCGATTTCGCGCTTTTCCGCGCGACCTTCTGCCATGCGTTCCAGGACGCGCCACATCCAACCCGTTCCTTCGCGGCATGGCGTGCACTGGCCGCAGCTCTCATGCTTGTAGAAATAAGAGATCCGGGCGATGGCGCGAACGACGTCGGTCGACTTGTCCATGACGATGATGGCGGCGGTGCCGAGACCCGATTTGACCTTGAGCAAGGCATCGAAGTCCATCGTCAGATCGTGACACATGTCCGCCGGGACCAGAGGAACCGACGAACCGCCAGGGATGACGGCCAGAAGATTGTCCCAGCCGCCGCGTACGCCGCCGGAATGCTCCTCAATCAGCTGGCGCAGTGGAATGCCCATTTCTTCTTCGACCACGCACGGCTTGTTCACATGACCGGAAATTTGGAACAGCTTGGTGCCGGCATTGTTTGGCTTGCCGAGTGAGGCAAACCAGGTCGCGCCGCGGCGCAGAATATCCGGCACTACGGCGATGCTCTCGACGTTGTTGATCGTCGTGGGAGCGCCGTAAAGACCGACGTTGGCGGGGAATGGAGGCTTGAGGCGCGGCTGGCCCTTCTTTCCTTCCAGGCTCTCCAGCAGGGCCGTTTCTTCGCCACAGATGTAGGCGCCGGCGCCGTGGTGGAGATAGAGTTCGAAATCCCAGCCGTGGATGTTGTTTTTGCCGATCAGCTTGGCGGCGTAGGCCTCATCGACCGCCCGCTGCAGGGCCTCGCGCTCGCGGATGTATTCACCGCGCAAGTAGATGTAACAGTTGTGAGCGCGCATGGCGTAGGAGGCGAGCAGCGCGCCTTCGATCAAAAGCTGGGGGTCGTGGCGCAGGATCTCGCGGTCCTTGCAGGAGCCGGGCTCGGATTCATCGGCGTTTATGACGAGGTAGCTCGGACGCGGATCGGCCTTGGGCATGAACGACCACTTGAGACCGGTGGGGAACCCAGCGCCGCCGCGACCACGCAGGCCCGATTGTTTCATCTCGTTGATGATCCAATCGTGACCCTGCTCGATGAGCAGTTTCGTGCCGTCCCATTGCCCGCGCCGCATCGCGGCCTTCAGACCTTGATCATGCAGGCCGTAAAGGTTTGTAAAAATGCGGTCGTGATCTGCGAGCATAGCCATCGGGTGCTTTATTCCTTCGGGCCGTCCGTCGCGTCGGGTCTGGCTCCATAGGCCGTTGGACCTTTGACGCGCGCGAGTTGTGCGAGACTGGCCAGTTCGCCAGCCGACATCGGTTTGCCGCTTGTGCTGCGGTCTTCCAGTTCCTTGACGAGCCCCGCGTTCGCCATCGCCGCCAGCGCGGCGGGATGCACAAAGGGTTGTGCTTGCGCCGGTGAAGCGGAAGCCGCGGGTGCGGCCGGAGCTGGAGGCGTCGATGGTGCCACGGGCGCGGCAGGCGTGGCAGGAGCCGCCCCGCCAGGAGCGGCGCTCAGACGCTTTTGCCATTTTCCAACGCGTGACCCGTCGAAGAGCGACGGGTCGGTCAAAGTTGTCGGCCCGCCTTCCGGGCACGATGCCGTGCGACCGATCTGCGATCCGGGCGCGGGGGGCGAACCTTTGGCGAAGCCGTCGAGCAACGCTTCGAAGCCTTGCGGTGTCAGGTCTTCGTACGTGTCGGCGCCGATCTGGACCATGGGGGCGTTGGCGCAACTGCCCAGGCACTCGACTTCTTCCCAGGAAAACGCGCCATCCGGTGAGACATGAAACGGATCGCTGGCAATCCGATTTTTGCAGACCTTGACCAGATCCCTGGCGCCGCGAAGCATGCACGGGGTCGTTCCGCAAACTTGGATGTGCGCTTTCGAGCCGATCGGGGCCAATTGGAACATCGTGTAGAACGTCGCGATTTCAAGAACGCGGATGTGCGCCATGCCCAGCAGGTCCGCGACGACACGAATGGCCGGCTCCGTGATCCAGCCCCCGATTTGTTCCTGCGCACGCCAAAGGACGGGGATGACAGCTGATGCCTGCTTACCGGGCGGATAATTGGCCATCGTTGCATTGGCCCACGCCAGATTTTCGGGCGTGAAGGCGAATTGCGCCGGCTGATCGGGATGTAAGCGGCGAACGGCCATGCGCGGCTCCCAGATGCGGCCTCCATACCGGCTTGCCGGGTCGGGGCCACGTCGACACCCCACACCCGCTCGCCGACTATAGGCCCAGAATGCGGGGTCCGGCGTGTGGCTGATGCGCAGCAAAGCTACCGCCCGGTTCCGCGAGTGCGGAAAATATTCCCCAACCCTCGAACCCCTTCGACGGTCCATGGTGTCAGTTACGGTGTTGGTGAATGCAAAGCAAGCGCGGATGGATAACCGAACGCAGAGTTGGCCGCGCCGCGATGTCGCGAGGCGGCTCCGTCCGATTGCCTAGGCGTGGCAACGCCCTATGAACACCGCACCGGCCGGGCACAGCGTGTTGAATTACGTCCAGTACAGGAGCTTGTCGAAATCGCTGAACCACGTCAGCAGCAATAAACTCAGAGCAATGGGGGCAAGGAAAAGCGAAATCTGCGAGCCGACACGCAGGAAACCGGTCCAGAACACGGCCAGCAGCACCCCGAACAGCAAAATGATCCAGCCGCCATCGTCGGGACCGCGCGCGGCGGCAAACATGAGACCGGCCAGGAATGCCGCAAGGCCGAGCACCACCGGGACCGCCGGCAGGTCGGCTTGCAGGGAGCCCATCGGCCAGCCATTGCGACGTGCAAAAAGCCGATACGTTGACAGCGACAAGCCCCAGCCAAGCGCGGCGACCGCCAGCAAAAAACGTTCATCGATCATGACCACACTCCCCCGCTGCGACGACGACTGAATAGGCCGCCACAAGTTGCAGCTCAACCCTAGAGCTTAGCCGCGGTGCGGTCCAGCCCAGGTTCTGGTTGTGGCAAATTCGGGAGAGTGCGGCCAGACGCTCGTGATGGTGCGGTTAAGGACGAAGGGATCGCGTGGCACCGCAATCAACTCCAACGGCTTTCGGAATCGCGCCGCCAGGCTTCGTGCTGCGTGCGGCGGCGCTTGCCGCGTACATTGACGAGATAAAGGATGAACGCCCAAACGAGGAACGTGAGGGAAATGAAAAGGTCGGATTGAATGTCGAACTCAATCATGGCGTGAGCCCGTCGCTGCGATTTCCCCTTTGCAATATCACAACGCGCGTGGCGACCGTGATCCGGATGCGGTTAGTATGAACGAGTTGTAAAAAATTGATTTGGCCGTCCTCAACAATGGCTCATCATAATTGCGATCGCCGCTGACTGCCTAGATGCGCGCAATCCGTGCCGTCGCCGACAGCCTGAGCGGCATCCACGAGCGGGTCAAAGAGCACGAGGAGGTTCACTCTTGGATGGCGCAAACAGCACAACGCACCACCGGACAATGGCGAGCCATCGCGTTATGCCGGCGTTAGCCCATCACCGATCGATTTCGCCGAAGACGATATCGAGCGAGCCGAGGATGGCGGAGACGTCGGCCAGCATGTGGCCCCGGTTGATGTGATCCATCGCCGCCAGATGCGGAAAGCCCGGCGCACGGATCTTGCAGCGGTACGGCTTGTTCGAGCCGTCGGCGACAAGGTAGACCCCGAATTCGCCTTTCGGCGCTTCGACGGCGGCGTAGACCTCGCCGGCCGGCACATGGAAGCCTTCGGTATAAAGCTTGAAATGATGGATCAGCGCTTCCATTGAACGCTTCATTTCACCGCGCTTGGGAGCGGCGACTTTCTTGTTGGCTGTCATGATCGGACCGTGGCCCTCCGCCCGCAGCTTGTCGCAGGCCTGCTTCATGATCTTCACGCTCTCGCGCATTTCAGCCATGCGGCAGAGATAGCGATCGTAGCAGTCGCCGTTCTTGCCAATCGGAATGTCGAAATCGAATTCAGAATAGCACTCGTAGGGCTGCGCCTTGCGCAAGTCCCAGGCCGCGCCCGAACCGCGGACCATGACGCCGGAGAAACCCCAATTGAAGGCTTCGTCCAGAGAAACAATGCCGATATCGACGTTGCGCTGCTTGAAAATGCGGTTGTCGGTGAGAAGGCCGTCGATGTCGTCGAGCGTTTTCAGGAACGGATCGCACCAGTCGAAGATGTCATCGATCAGTTCGGGCGGCAGATCCTGATGCACGCCGCCGATGCGGAAATATTTGGCGTGCATGCGCGATCCGGACGCCCGCTCGTAGAACGTCATCAGCTTTTCACGCTCTTCGAAGCCCCATAGCGGGGGGGTGAGCGCACCGACATCCATCGCTTGCGTCGTGACGTTCAAAAGGTGCGACAGGTGGCGACCGATTTCGGAGTAAAGCACGCGGATCAATTGTGCCCGGCGCGGAACCTCGATGCCGAGCAGCTTTTCGGCGGCGAGGCAAAAGGCGTGCTCCTGATTCATCGGCGCGACGTAGTCGAGACGATCGAAATACCCGATCGCCTGCGTGTAGGTCTTGGCCTCGATCAGCTTCTCGGTGCCGCGATGCAACAGGCCGACATGGGGATCGACGCGCTCGACAACTTCGCCATCGAGTTCGAGAACGAGGCGGAGTACGCCATGCGCCGCGGGATGCTGCGGGCCGAAATTGATGTTGAACTGGCGGATTTCTGTTTCGGCCATACGTTTACTCTTTGCCCGGCGACGATGCGATCATCGCGAAGAATTCTGCTTCGGTCAGCTTAGCGGTTGCATTGGCAAAAGAGTATGCGTCAGGTTTCCTGTCGACGAAGATCTCGGTCGTGAGCGCCAGACCCGAAAGATCATCCAGCGCTCCGGCGCTGACACCGAAATAGCCAACCGAGGGTGCACTATAAAAGAGGTGCGACCCGCATACCCGGCAAAAAAAGCGTTCGCCCCATTCGGATGACTTGTAGGTGGCGACATCCTCGCGCCCTTGGACGACGGGCTCACCTGCAGCCTTGATTGATAGTCCGGGTCCGCCACCCCAGTGCCGGCACATGCCGCAATGACAAGCGTCGATTTCAGCCTCTGCCGGCGTGAAAGTGAAACGAACGCTGCCACACAGGCAACGACCGCTGCGTTCGTGTTGCTGGCTCAAGCTCTCGCTCCTTCTTCGACCGCTAGCGTTTTTCGACCGCTGAAATCTCGCCAACCCTGGCACGCTTTGCCTTTTCGTTGACACGGGCGACGAAACGCTCCCAGGGCACGATCATGCGTTCGTGGCGGCCCTCGCCGATCTTTTCAAGCCCATCATGCGCCACCACCTCGAACGCGATACGCCGCCCGGACACGCCCGTGCATGTCGCATCCACGGTGACGAGCTGGCCGGGCACCGTGGCAGCAATATGCGACACGTCGATATGTATCCCGAGACTGCCCTCGCCTGCGTCAATGTGCGGTTCGAGCACTTTCATACAGGCCCATTCCATCAGCCCGACCATGAAGCCGGTCGCGAACACGGTCGGCATCACCTGGAAATCGTGCGCTTCGGGATAAAGATGCGGCACCGTCTTATTGGCTGGAACTTTGTATTCGAGGCGAGCTTTCGCACCGGGCTGTAGGGTGTCCCTCATGATTGTGTCTCGCCCGTTCGGGTGTCGTCGCATTTACTGGCGGCCTCACCCAACCGGCCATTGGCAATGAGGCCGATGCTGACGTTGTAGAACGACACGATGGATTCGCCGCCCTCCGCCGTCCCGCATGCGAACTGCTTGGCGACCTTGGAAAACGGAAAACACCAGTCGCCGTTGTCGAACCTGATGCCGATTTCGTCACGCTCATGCACATCCCACGCGCCGCCGGCCGCCTTGATCACGGCTTCGCCCAGGTAGGAGCCAAGCACCGAAACGAGGCTGGATACGGCGTCGGGATCATCGAGGCGCCGGCGCTGGCGCTCGATATAGCCGTCGACCCAGGCAACCGATTCGGGTCCATAGCCGAATTCGTGGCCCGCAATCGGGCCCAGTTCGTGGAGAACGAGCGCCGCGTTGCCGCGGATCATGGCAAGCCTTGGATCATCCTCGGTCATGGGTACAGGCCCTTAGCTGAACAAGCGTCAGGAGCGCGTGGCTTTCTCGTCGCCCGGCAGAACGTGGCTCATGCCTTCCCACGGGCTTTCAAAATCAAACGTGCGGAATTCCTGGGTGAGCTTCACTGGCTCATATACGACGCGCTTTTTGGCATCGTCGTAACGCACTTCGACGTAGCCGGTGAGAGGAAAATCCTTGCGCAGGGGAAAGCCTTGGAAGCCGTAATCGGTGAGCAAGCGGCGCAAGTCCGGGTGATCTGAAAAGAGAATGCCGTACATGTCGTAGGCTTCGCGCTCGAACCAGTTGGCGGCGGAAAAGATCTCGACGGCGCTGGCGACCGGTGACACGTCATCCGTCGACAGCTTGACGCGAAGACGTTGATTGAGACGCGGCGACAACAAGTGATAGACGACCTCGAAACGCTCCGCGCGCTCGGGATAATCTACACCGCAGATATCGATCAGAACCTCGAAGCGGCAACGGGCGTCGTCGCGCAGAAAGCGCAGAACACGCGCGATCTCGCCGCGATCCACCGTCACGGTCAATTCGCCGTAGTGAACGGCGGTGCCGAGAACGGCCTTGCCGAGCTTCAGCTCGACGTAATCGCCGTATTCCTTGAGGATCTCGTTCATTTCACCGCTCAATCGTGCCGGTCCGACGGATCTTGCGCTGCAAAAGCAGCACGCCGTAAACGAGAGCTTCGGCCGTCGGCGGGCAGCCTGGAACATAGACATCGACGGGCACAATGCGGTCGCAACCGCGCACGACGGCGTAGGAATAATGGTAATAGCCGCCGCCATTGGCACATGATCCCATGGAGATCACGTAGCGTGGCTCCGGCATCTGGTCGTAGACCTTGCGCAGAGCGGGGGCCATTTTGTTGGTCAGCGTACCGGCGACGATCATGACGTCCGACTGGCGCGGCGAGGCGCGTGGTGCAAAGCCGAAGCGCTCCAGATCGTAGCGTGGCATGGAGGCTTGCATCATCTCGACCGCGCAGCAGGCGAGCCCGAACGTCATCCACATCAAAGAGCCGGTGCGAGCCCAATTGATCAGGTCATCCGTCGTGGTGACGAGAAAGCCCTTGTCGGCCAGCTCGTTCGAAATAGCGGTGAAGCTCGGGTCGCCGGGCTTGATCAGACCGGGGCCGCCGAGGCCCTCTTTCGCGGTCTCGTAAGCCAACCGTTCCTGATAATCGGGCGGTACGATCAATCCCATTCCAGCGCTCCCTTGCGCCACTCGTAGATGAAGCCGACGGTCAGCACGCCGAGGAAGAGCATCATCGACCAGAAGCCGTAAACTCCGATGTCTTTGAATACCACCGCCCAGGGGAACAGGAAGGCGACTTCCAGGTCGAAGATAATGAACAGGATGGCGACAAGGTAGAAGCGCACATCGAATTTCATGCGCGCATCGTCGAAGGCATTGAACCCGCACTCATAGGCCGAAACCTTCTCGGGGTCGGGATTCTTAACCGCCACCAGAAATGGGGCCAGCATCAGGATGCCCATAAAGGCCAGCGACACGCCGATGAAAACGGCGAGCGGCAGATAGTCGGTGAGGAGTTGATCCACCGGGTTCTCCTGTGGTGCGGCTGTGGTGCGGCATGGCGCATGCGGCACGCGCACCACGTCCGCCGTGTGTTAACCCACTGCATCGATGGGCGCAACCCGACCGCACCATATGCCCCACGCGGCACGAGCACGGTGGACGGTGACCCGGCCCGAAGGGCGAAAGCGCCACGGGCGCCCGCGGCAAGCCGCGCCCCTCGGAGCTTGCCCGAGCGGAGCGAGGATCAGCAAGCGTGAGATCAAACCTACCCGGCCCGAAGGGCCAAGGCGCCACGGGCGCCCGCGGCAAGCCGCGCCCCTCGGAGCTTGCCCGAGCGGAGCGAGGATCAGCAAGCGTGAGAGAAAAAATGGCGCGAGAGACGGGACTTGAACCCGCGGCCTCCGCCGTGACAGGGCGGCGCTCTAACCAACTGAGCTACTCCCGCAAAACCGGTCGATCGCGCGAGCAATTTGCATCGCGCGTGTCACGAGGCGTTCACTACGAGTTCGGGCCCTTGAAGTCAAGCGCGCTGGATGGTGTTGCAGCCCAAATACGGGGGCTCGAATGCATGCTTGCCGCTGCCCTGAATACACTCGCTTAAGGCCTGCCCGTTATCATGTCCGGCGGGTTTCGAGGGGCGGGCGACCGATGCGGTCGAGCACGGGGTTGTATGTCAGCAAGCTGGACCACGTCCGCGCCGCGGCCGCGTTCATGGTCTATTGCTGGCACTTCGTGCATGTGCATGTGCCCTTCGACACCGTGCCTGCTTTTGCGCCGCTCTCGTTGTTCGAAGAGGGTCATATCGGCGTCGCGCTGTTCATGACGCTGTCAGGATATCTGTTCGCCAAAATTGTCGATGGGCGGCGGCTCGACCTTGTAGGCTTCTATTGCAACCGCCTGCTCCGCCTCGTGCCGCTGCTCGTCGTCGTGCTCGGCTATTGGGCGCTGCGCGGCGACATGGGACTGCAAAGCTTCCTAGAAGGGTTTTTTATTCCCACTTGGCACGGAGGCGCGTGGTCCGTGGCGGTGGAATTGCATTTCTACGCCCTCTTCCCCGCCATCCTCTGGCTCCAGCGCGGCAATCGGATCGGCGCTCTCGTAGCCCTGTTCATGGCAGCCCTATTGATGCGCTTTGGGGTTTGGGCGGCGACCGGAAGTGTACAGGCGTTCAGCTATTGGACCATCGGCGGGTGCATCGACCTCTTCCTGGCCGGGATGCTGTGGCACGAACTGAGCAAGCTCGCGGCGGTCCGCCGCCGAGCCGGCGGCATCTGCTTGACCGCTCTCATGACGATCATCGCCGCGTGGCATGCGTTCAATATCGCGGGCGGCTTTGCCGGCACACCGCACTCGCCGCTCTGGATCATCATCCCGACGCTGCAGGGTCTCATGTTCGGAGCCGTTATCGTCGGTTACGAATATTCGCGCGTCAAGCTGCCAGCTCTCGCCGATCGCGCTTTAGCTCGGGTTGGAGAAGTGTCGTATTCCATCTACCTGCTTCACTTCGTGTTCTACCCAACGATCGTGAAGCAGCTTGCAGCGGCTGGTTTCGATATGGCGAGTTTTCCAGTGGCACTGGCTTTCGCGGCGCTCACCTTCCCGATCATTGTCGGCATTGCGATGTTCTCGTTCCGCTTCATCGAGCAGCCGTTTCTGCGACTGCGCGGCAGCTACGAGCGCCACCCCTCCCCGGCTATGCCCGCATCCCGTCTTACATCCGGCGCATGAAGTCGCGCTTGCCGATTTCGAGGCCGTTATGGCGCAGGATCGCGTAAGCGGTCGCGCAGTGAAAATAGAAGTTCGGCAGCGCGAAATGCAGGAGATAGTCGCGGCCGATAAAGTTCATTTCGTTCGGGCCAACCTTGATCGTGATCTGGCGTTCGTCGGACCCGTCCATCTGCTCGGGCTTGACACTGTCGAGCAGCGCCAGGGTTCTCGCGACGCGGGCCTTCAAATCCTCGAACGTCATTTCGCCGTCCGCTTCTGCCGCGACCTCGATGTTCGCCAACCGCTGCACGGAAAGATTGGCGAACTTGCAGCTCTCCTGGACCTGCCGCTTGAAATTGAACATGTCGGGATAGAGCCGGGCCGACAGCAGCGTTTCCGGGGCGATCTTTTTTGCCGCCGCATAACTTACCGCCTTGTCGAGAATTCCGTCGAGCGCATGCAAGTGCTTTTGAAAGGTCGGAACGGCGATGGTGTAGATTGATACAGACATGCGTTTCTCCAGGTGAGCGCGAAAGGGTGGCGACACACGGTCAACGGTTTACGTGCCCTGCGGCGCGCTCGCCAGTGTCGAGATCGAGATGGCTGAGAGGCTGAAGATGAGCCCGAACGACACGCTGCCTCCGGCGGGAGTTTTTCGTGGCGCGATGGGGATAAAATAGAGTGACATGGTGGGCGGTGAGAGGGTCGAACTCCCGACATCTTCGGTGTAAACGAAGCGCTCTACCACTGAGCTAACCGCCCGGACGTCACAGCAACCGTGCAGCCGCTGATGGCGGCTGCACGTCTTCTGATCAATTCAATGCGTCCTTAAGGCCTTTCGCGGGCGTGAACTTGGCGACCTTGGAAGCCGGGATCTTGATGGTGGCGCCCGTCGATGGGTTGCGGCCTTCACGCTCCTTGCGCGCCGATACCTTGAACGTACCGAAATCGGGAAGACGGACTTCCGAGCCACCCGCCAGGGTCGAACGGATGTGACCGACCACAGCATCGACGACCGCTGTCGCCTTTTCCTTTGTCAATTCGCAATCCCGCGAAATGGTATCGATCAAATCTTTCTTGCTCATGGGTCACGTCCTTGAAGTGTTGGTGGATCTGAGTTTTGCTGAATTCATGAATGCGGCGATCGCGGTCAGCGGTGAAAAGCGCATCACGTCGCGTTATTTCGCGAAGGCACAAAGCGCTGAAACCGCTAGAGCGTCAAGCGGAAAAACCGCTGCTTTTCGCCCCAAAATGGCTGCAATTCAACCGGTGGAATGCACACGCCGTAGCCGAACACCTTGAAAAGAAAGACCCCACGGCCTAGTAAGCCGCGGGGTCGTTCATCAGGCAATTTGGCACAGGTCGTAGTGCGACGCACTCAGTGAGCGGTTATCCGCGCACTGGCTGCAGCCTCGGCAATCTCGGCCGCGGCTTCCGCCGCGACGTCGTCCCAGGTGATCGCTTCCGGCTGGCGCACAAGTGCGACTTTCAGTACGTCTTCCATGCGCGAGGCCGGCACGATCTCAAGCTTCTTTTTCACTTCCTCGGGGATATCGGCCAGGTCCTTCACGTTCTCCTCTGGGATGCACACCGTCTTGATGCCGCCGCGCAGTGCCGCGAGCAGCTTTTCCTTCAATCCGCCGATCGGGAGCACGCGACCCCGCAGCGTGATCTCACCCGTCATAGCGACGTCCTTGCGAACCGGGATACCGGTGAGGATCGAGATGATGGCGGTCGCCATCGCGACGCCCGCCGAGGGACCATCCTTGGGCGTCGCGCCTTCCGGCACGTGCACGTGGATGTCCTTCTTCTCGAACAGCGAGGGACGAATGCCGAAATCGACGGAGCGGGAACGAACGTATGCATTCGCCGCCGAGATCGATTCCTTCATGACGTCGCGCAGATTTCCGGTCACCGTCATCTTGCCCTTGCCGGGCATGAGCACGCCTTCGATCGTCAGCAACTCGCCGCCGACTTCGGTCCAGGCCAGGCCGGTAACGATCCCGATCTGATCTTCCAGTTCCGCTTCGCCATAGCGGTGCTTTGGAACACCGAGATAGTCGCCGACATTCGACGCCGTGACGTGCACCGTCTTGCGATCCGTCGTCAGGATTTCTTTCACCGCCTTGCGGGCGAGCTTGGCCATCTCGCGTTCCAGCGAGCGGACACCTGCTTCGCGCGTGTAACGGCGAATGACCTCCATGATCGCGGCGTCGTCTACCGACCATTCACCCGGCTCCAAACCATGGGCGCTTGCCAGTTCGGCTAACAAGTGACGCTTGGCGATCTGGACCTTTTCGTCCTCAGTGTATCCGGCGAGCCGGATAATTTCCATTCGGTCGAGAAGAGCGGGGGGAATGTTGAGCGTGTTCGCGGTCGTGACGAACATCACGCTCGAAAGGTCGTAGTCGACCTCAAGGTAATGATCGTTGAATGAGGAGTTCTGCTCAGGGTCGAGGACCTCGAGAAGAGCGGCTGCCGGATCGCCCCGGAAATCCTGTCCCATCTTGTCGATCTCATCGAGCAGGAAGAGCGGGTTGGTCCGCTTCGCCTTCTTCATCGACTGGATGACCTTGCCGGGCATCGAACCGATGTAGGTGCGGCGATGGCCGCGAATTTCGGCTTCATCGCGCACGCCACCCAGCGACATGCGCACGAACTCACGGCCGGTCGCGTTCGCGATCGACTTGCCCAGCGAGGTCTTGCCGACGCCGGGCGGGCCGACGAGGCACAGGATGGGGCCCTTCAGCTTATTCGTGCGCGCCTGGACGGCGAGATATTCCAGAATGCGCTCCTTGACCTTTTCGAGCCCGTAATGCTCCGCGTCGAGAACCTGCTGGGCCTCGTCGAGATCCTTCTTGACCTTGCCCTTGATCCCCCACGGGATCGAAAGCAGCCATTCGAGGTAGTTGCGCACCACCGTCGCTTCGGCCGACATCGGGCTCATCTGCTTGAGCTTCTTTAACTCAGCCAGCGCCTTGTCCTTGGCTTCCTTCGACAGCTTGGTGTTCTCGATCTTCTCCTCGAACTCGGAGATATCGTCGCGCTCGTCGTTGTCGCCGAGTTCCTTCTGAATGGCCTTCATCTGCTCATTCAAATAGTACTCGCGCTGCGTCTTCTCCATTTGCCGCTTCACGCGCGAACGAATCCGCTTCTCGACCTGGAGAACGGAAATCTCGCTCTCCATGAGCGTGTAAACCTTCTCAAGCCGCTCCGAGATCGTCAGCGTTTCAAGGATGTCCTGCTTGTCGGCGATCTTGATCGCGAGATGCGAAGCGATCGTATCGGCGAGCTTGGAATAGTCTTCGATCTGCGCAACGGTACCGAGCACTTCAGGCGAGATTTTCTTGTTGAGCTTCACATAGCTCTCGAACTGCGACACGGCCGAACGGGCCAGCGCTTCGATCTCATCCTTGGCGCCTTCGACTTCCGGGATCTTCTCGACTTCGGCTTCGAAGAAATCGGGGTTGTCGGAGTAGCGAACGATCTTGGCGCGCGCGACGCCTTCGACCAGAACCTTGACGGTTCCGTCAGGCAGCTTCAACAACTGCAGGACAGATGCGAGCGTACCGGTCTCGTAAATGGCATCGGTGGCCGGGTCGTCATCGCCGGCGTTCTTCTGCGCCGCCAACAGAATATGCTTATCGGCATTCATAACTTCGCCGAGGGCGTTGATCGATTTCTCGCGCCCAACAAACAGCGGCACGATCATGTACGGAAACACCACGATGTCGCGCAGGGGGAGGACCGGATAAAGCGTCTTGCCGCCTGCCTTTTCGCGTGCCGTCTTGTCTTCGCTCATGGCTCTACCTTTGACTGGAGTTAAACTAGCTTACGCTAATTCTCCTCACGTGGCTTGGTGCTCTGGAAGCCTCGTAGTCCGGTGGCATGTCCCCTTTGAGGCGGAGTGCCATCGACCGGTCCAGAACTGGCTACTACGCCCGGCGATCGGCGCTCCCGAGAAGAGGTCGCGAGCGTCGAGTCGGGCGCGGCCCGGAGTGAACATTTGGGGATCGCGGCGCCAGGATCAAGATGGGACGCGGCCGCCCCGGTCTCTTATGCACCACTGTGACATCGACGGCGTCCAGAACCGCCGCCGGCCGGCCGCGGGTCCGGACGCCGATAACTACGATGCCGTGCCTTTTTCTTCCGCCCGTTCCGAGTAGATGCGCAACGGCCGCGCACCTCCATCGACGACTTCCGGGCTAATCACGATCTCTTCAACACCCTTCATGGCGGGCAGGTCGAACATGGTATCGAGCAGGATCGCTTCCATAATGGACCGCAGGCCGCGGGCACCCGTCTTGCGCTCTATGGCGCGGCGTGAAATCGACTTCAACGCCTCGATGGTGATCGAAAGCTTCACGTCCTCCATTTCGAAGAGACGCTGGTACTGCTTGACGAGTGCGTTCTTCGGCTCGGTCAAAATTTGCACAAGCGCCGTCTCATCGAGGTCCTCGAGTGTGGCAATGACCGGCAGGCGGCCGATGAACTCCGGGATAAGTCCAAACTTCAACAGATCTTCGGGTTCAACTTGGCGAAGCACCTCGCCGGTACGCCGCTCGTCGGGACCCGTGACCTTGGCGCCGAAGCCAATCGATGTGCCGCGACCGCGACCCGAGATGATCTTCTCAAGGCCGGCAAACGCGCCACCGCAGATGAAGAGAATATTGGACGTGTCGACCTGCAGGAATTCCTGCTGAGGATGTTTGCGGCCGCCCTGCGGGGGAACGGAGGCAACCGTTCCTTCCATGATCTTCAAGAGGGCCTGCTGCACGCCTTCGCCCGAGACATCGCGCGTGATCGAAGGGTTGTCGGATTTCCGCGAAATCTTGTCGATCTCGTCGATGTAGACGATGCCGCGCTGCGCCCGCTCGACGTTGTAGTCGGCGTTTTGCAAGAGCTTGAGAATGATGTTCTCGACGTCTTCACCGACATAACCCGCTTCCGTCAGCGTGGTGGCGTCGGCCATCGTGAACGGCACATCGAGAATGCGCGCCAGAGTCTGGGCGAGGAGCGTCTTGCCGCAGCCCGTGGGGCCAACCAGCAGGATATTCGACTTCGCCAGTTCGACGTCGTTGTTTTTCGCGGCGTGACTCAAGCGCTTATAATGGTTGTGGACGGCGACCGATAACACGCGCTTGGCGTGGAACTGGCCGATCACATAGCTATCGAGAACCGTGCAAATCTCCTGCGGTGTCGGCACACCGTCACGAGACTTTACGAGAGTGTTTTTATTTTCCTCGCGGATGATGTCCATGCACAGCTCAACGCATTCATCGCAGATGAACACGGTTGGGCCGGCAATAAGTTTTCGTACCTCGTGCTGGCTCTTGCCGCAGAAGGAGCAGTAGAGAGTATTTTTCTCTTGAGCCATCGCGTCTCTCGCACCCGTTTGCCGGGACTGAAACCGGCGGGCGCACAGTCGCCCCGACGGTGTAGATTTAAGAACCCGAGGTCTGCGAACCGATCCAACCTGGAATCTCCAGGGCAATCACAGCACGCTATCGCTCGCCAGATCAAGAATGGATTAACATGGGCCCAGGGACGATCCGAGCACATCCGCCCCATTACCACACAGTTTTCGGCGCACTCGAAGACGGAAGGTTATCTTAAGCCTACCGTTCGCAGCGGTGACAAATCGCACCACCCGACGTGCGGCGCCACAGCACGGGATTGTGCCGTGTTTCGAGATGCTTCCGCCCTATACGGTCGTGCTTACCCGAATCAACGTCGACCTTGACGAGAAACGGTAGGGTGGCTGGGCCGTTCCGCCTCCACCTTGATTTTACTGTGAATACGCCGTGCCGGATCAGGTCACCTTGATCTCGCCGAGCTTGCCCTCAACTTCATCGCGGCTGTTCAGAACCTTGTCTACAATCCCGAAATCTTTGGCTTGATCGGCCGTCATAAAGTAATCGCGATCCAGTGTTTTCTCAATATTTTCATACGGCTGGCCGGTGTGCTTAACGTACACTTCGTTCAGACGCCGCTTCATCTTGATGATATCTTCAGCATGCCGCTCAATGTCGGATGCTTGGCCCGAGAAGCCGCCTGAGGGTTGATGAACCATGACGCGCGCATTGGGCAGGGCGAACCGCATATCCTTATGGCCGGCGCAGAGCAGAAGCGAACCCATCGACGCCGCCTGACCGATGCACAAAGTCGCGACCGGCGGCTTGATGAACTGCATGGTGTCATAGATCGCCATGCCAGAGGTCACCACGCCACCTGGAGAATTAATGTACATCGAGATTTCCTTCTTGGGGTTCTCCGACTCCAGGAAGAGAAGCTGCATGCAGATCGACGAGGCCATATGATCCTCGACGGGGCCCGTGACAAAGATAATGCGTTCTTTGAGGAGGCGCGACGGCAGGTCGTAGCCGCGCTCGCCGCGCGCGGTCTGCTCCACGACCATCGGCCAAAAGGTGTTGGTCAGCGTAGCGATAGGATCGCGCATCGGATCGTGCTCCTCGTTGAAAGCGACTGTTGCGGCGGGGGTAGGACAGCGGTAATCGTCGCCGCACGCCGCTTGTATCATATGGGGGCGGCACCCCGGTCAGCAAAGCCGCCGGACGACACCAGAAACACTTTCTGGAATCGCGGCAGCCAGTCCAAGCATTCCGCCATCTGTTCGCGGACCGCAAGAGTGTTCGGTGAGCCGGGCGACACGCCTGCGGCGAGCCGGCCGGATTTATTAGTGAGCCGGGCGACACGCCTGCGGCGAGCCGGCCGGATTTATTAGTGAGCCGGGCGACACGCCTGCGGCGAGCCGGCCGCCCGGCTTTGTTTGATGCGCCGGGCGACTCGCCGGTGGCGAGCCGGCCGCCCGGCGGGATTAGGCTAAGCCTCGGCTGCGGCCTTGACCTGTTCGAAGAGTTCGTCGCGACTGACTTTTTT
>JALHMJ010000001.1:583559-660023 GCA_022844105.1 Hyphomicrobium sp.
CGGCTTTGTTTGATGCGCCGGGCGACTCGCCGGTGGCGAGCCGGCCGCCCGGCGGGATTAGGCTAAGCCTCGGCTGCGGCCTTGACCTGTTCGAAGAGTTCGTCGCGACTGACTTTTTTCTCCGACACCTTGGCCTTGCCGACGATCAGATCGACAACCTTGTCCTCGAATATCGGCGCGCGCAATTCCTGCAATGCACCAGGTGTCTTCTCGAAATATTCGTAGACGAATTTTTCCTGGCCGGGGTAGCGGCGCGCCTGCTCCATGAGCGCGAGTCGCAACTCATCCTGCGTGACTTCAACAAGGTTCTTGGCGCCGATCTCACCGACGACGAGGCCCAGGCGCACGCGGCGCTCGGCAATCGTCTGATACTCCGCCCGGAGTTCTTCGTCGGATTTGCCGGCATCGGCGGAGTTCTCGCCATCACCCTGCTGCTTGCTGGCCTGGACCTGCTTCCAGATGCCCTCGAATTCACGATCAACCAACGATTTTGGCAGTTCGAACGTATGCAACTGCTCTAGCTTGTCGAGCAGTTCGCGCTTCATCTTGACCCGAGCGGCCTTGTCGAATTCGCCCTGGATCTGCTTGCGTACAAGATCCTTGAGATTGTCGGCGTTTTCGGCGCCGAATGCCTTGGCAATCTCATCATCAAGCGTCGCTTCGACGGGCTTTTCGACCAGCGTCACCGCAATGTTGAAGACGGCGTCCTTGCCGGCCAGAGCTTCGACCGAGTAGTCGTCGGGAAAGCGGCAGGCGACATCCTTGATAGCGCCGTTGCCCATGCCGACGATGCCATCTTCGAAACCGGGTATGAAGCCGGCATTGCCCAAAACGAGGCTCAACCCTTCGCCGGCACCGCCTTCGAAAGCTTCGCCGTCGATCGTACCCTTGTAGGTGATCGTGACGCGGTCGCCGGTTTCGGCCATGCGCTCGGGATCGGCTTCAAAGCTGCCGGCGCGCTTCAACAGGTCATCGATGGACTTCTGCAGCGTGGCGTCGTCGACGTCGGCCGACAGGCGCTCGAGTTCGATGGAGTGAAGATCGGCAAGCGTGATCTCGGGGACCACTTCAAAGGTCATCTGGTAGGCGAGATCCTTCTTGCCCTCGATGACTTGATTGATCTCATCCTGGTCTTCCGAAAAAGAGATGTTGGGCATCTGTGCCGGGCGCTCCTTGCGCTCCCGGATCGCCTTTTCGCTGGTGTCGCGTATGGTGTCTTGCAGCACCTCGGTCATAAGCGAGCGGCCGTACACCTTCTTGATGTGGGCGACCGGGACCTTGCCCTTACGGAAGCCCTTGATCTGGACGTTGCCTTTGACCTGATCGAGGCGCGAGGCGAGGCGCTCTTCGATCTCTGATTGAGCCACCAGAACCTTAAGGGTCCGCTTCAAGCCATCCGCACTGGCCTCGATAATCTGCATCGTCGTTGTTGCCTTTTTCAGCTCGTGTTGTCGTCGCGCCCGGCCGTGCGCATCGGCATTCGGCCATCGATCAAGAAACTATCCGTCGCCACCCGGGGCGCCGTTGACTGGTGCGGGCGGAGGGACTCGAACCCCCAAAGCCAAGGCCACCAGAACCTAAATCTGGCGTGTCTACCAATTCCACCACGCCCGCCCGAACAAGCTTTTCCGCCAGTCTGACTGCCCGGGCGAAAAAATTGCAGTCCGGACGGCTCCATCACACGCGTTGAGGCGGCGGCGTCGCAACCGGACAGGCGGCACATATAGGCAGCATGGGGGGGAAGATCAATTGCGATCTCAGCCGTTCGCCGCCGGCAAGGCAACGGTAAATGGGTCAGCCCCCTGGCTGGGGGGCTGACCCATCTTCATAGAAGGAGAGAGCCGGGCGACCTGCCTATAGGGCGCGCTACTTATAAGGTGCGTACGTCTGGCCGGCATCGCCGAAGTGGTAACGCACGCCCAATTTCACCTCGTGGGCGGCAATGTCGTCGATCTTGACGGCCGGATTGGTGAAGCCGGCCGTATCGACGCGGCCCGATTGAGCCGAGCCCATATCGATATAGCGGTAGCCGACATCGAGGATGGCACGATCGGAGATCTGGTAGCCGACGCCGGCCATCAAAGACCAAGCGAACGACACATCGCGGTCGCCTTCAATGCGGTTCGTGAGGGCCGGATTGCCGGTGAAATAAACCTCTTCAACATCATGCACCGCAAGCCCGATACCGGCACCGATGTAGGGGACAAAGCGGTTGTAGTTACCCAGATCCTTATAGACGTTCAGCATCAGCGTGTAGGTCTGGATGCTGGTGTGGAGTGGATCATCGAGCGGAATTCCCGGTCCGCCCGGCTCGGGACCGCCGACCGGCGGGCCGGGATCGTAGAGACCGGGCTCGCCTTCGAGTTCGCGATCACCGCGATACCCGAGCGTGATTTCACCGCGAAAACCGCGCGAACCCGAGCCGCAGCCGAGACCGCCTTCGGCGAGCCAGGTGTTGTCAAGGCTGACATTGGAGACAGCATCGGTGACGAACGTCGACGTGATTTCGTCGCTGGTGACGATGGCGTCGCCGTTGCCGTTGTCGGCGAAAACACCGTTATTCACAGGCCATTTGACGTCCGGGTCCTGCGAAGCAGAATAGCCGAAATCGCCGCGGACGTAGCAGGGGCCAACGGCGGGCGAGGCATAGGATGGTGCATAGTTATCCTTGATCGAGGCGCCAAAATCGGCGGCAACCGCCTGCGTCGTTGCGGTCAAGGCGAGCGCCAGAGCCGCGGCGGCCACCTGAGCCTTCAGCACATTCGTCATAATGTTCAAACCTTCTCAAACGGCGCCCGTCCAACCCGCGCCGTGTCTTGTTGAGAAGGACAATGCTCCACGCCCGGTTAAATGCCGGTTAAGGAGCGTCCCGATCCGGGACACAGGCGACCGAGTGAGGGGCGCCGATTACGCTGGCGGCGTTTCGGGGAGGCCGGGGTCAGAAGCGGGAGCGGACTTGCGCCGCTGCAGACGGCTCGCCAACACGTAGAACAACGGGGTGAAAACAAGACCGAACACCGTAACGCCGATCATTCCGGAAAACACCGCAGTTCCCAATGATTGGCGCATTTCCGCGCCGGCACCGGAGGCGAACACGAGCGGGATAACACCCAGGATGAATGCAAGCGACGTCATGATGATCGGGCGCAATCGGGTGCGTGCGGCCTCGATCGCGGCCGCATAGTGGTCTTTGCCTTCGTCTTCGGCTTGCTTGGCAAACTCCACGATGAGGATTGCGTTCTTCGCCGCAAGGCCGACCAGGACGATCAACCCGACCTCGACCAGAATGTTGCGATCAAAACCGCGCAAGTTGACGCCGATCATGGCTGCGAGAATGCACATCGGCACGATGAGGATCACCGCGAGCGGCAACAGCCAGCTTTCGTAAAGCGCCGACAGAAGCAGAAATACAAACACGACAGCCAGCACGAACGCGATCGCCGCGGTATTGCCGCTCAGCTTTTCCTGCAGCGCGATTTCGGTCCATTCGAACCCGAAGCCGGAAG
The DNA here is from genome assembly GCA_022844105.1 of Hyphomicrobium sp. Taxonomy (GTDB): domain Bacteria; phylum Pseudomonadota; class Alphaproteobacteria; order Rhizobiales; family Hyphomicrobiaceae; genus JAGVSR01. The sequence continues at coordinate 587,066 of JALHMJ010000001.1, forward strand.
GCAATTTGGTGTCGGCGATCTCTTCGATGGCAGCGATGCCCTGCCCGGTCGAGAACCCCGGCTTCATGGCGGCCTGCAATTCGGCTGCGGGATAGAGGTTGTAACGCGGCACGCGATAGGCGTCGGTGGTGTTCTGGAACGTCGCTACCGAACCCAGAGGCACCATGCCGCCCTCGGCGTTGCGTGTCCGCAGGTTCTGCACGTCCCGCACGTTGAGACGAAACGGATTGTCGGCCTGGGCGGTGACGCGGAAAGTGCGGCCGAGCAGATTGAAGTCGTTCACATACGAAGAGCCCATATAAATCGACAGGGTCTCGAACACGTTGCTGATTGGCACGCCGAGCTGTTCTGCCTTGACGCGATCAATATCGGCGAAAATCTGCGGCGTGCGCGTGTTGTAGAGCGTGAAGGCCTGCGCGAATTCCGGCCGTTGGTTGGCCGCACCCATGGCTGTGAAAGTGGCGACCTCAAGCGCTTGCAGCCCGCGACCGGCCTTGTCTTGAACGTAGCCCTTGATGCCGCCGCCGGTGCCAATACCGGGAACGGACGGCGGCTCGATGACGATGACGAACGCCTCGCGCAGCTTTTGCATTTCGTTGCGGATATCGCCGATGATGCCGTCCTTCGTCAGACCGGCGGCGCGACGGTCTTCGAATGAATTGACGCGAACGAAGATCACGCCGGCATTGGGCGCGTTGGTGAACGTGGCGCCGTCAAGCCCGACGAACTGCACGGTGGCGTAGATGCCAGGCCGGGCTCGGATGAGATCGCTCGCCTGGCGGACCACTGCGTCGGTACGGTCGAGCGTTGAGCCGGGGGGTAATTGGAAAGCGACAATGAAATACGTCCGGTCGAGCTGCGGAATGAGTCCGGTCGGTGTCGCCGCCAGACGCCAGACTGTGAGGCCCAGCAACCCCGCGAAGATAACCAGCATCAGCACGGTGCGGCGGATCAGCTTGCCGGTCAGCCACGCGTAGCCATTCGCAAAGCGGTCGAACAAACGGTTGAAGCCATTAAAAAACATGCGGACGGGTGCACCAAGGGTGTGCACAAGGCCGCGGTTCTCCTGGTGCTCCTGATGTGGCTTCAAGAGCAAGGCGGCGAGGGCCGGAGACAACGTCAGCGACACGAAGGCCGAGATGGCGGTGGCGGCGGCAATGGTGATGCCGAACTGCTTATAGAAAGATCCCTGCAATCCGGTGATGAAGGCTGTCGGCACGAACACGGCAATGAGCACAAGACTGATCGCGAGGATCGCGCTGCCGACTTCGTCCATTGTCGCGTGCGCGGCCTCGCGCGGCTGCATGCCTTGCCTGAGGCGCCTCTCGACGTTTTCAACAACAACGATCGCATCATCGACCACGATGCCGATGGCGAGCACGAGGCCGAACAGCGACAGGGTATTGAATGTGATCCCGACGGCCGACATGAAGGCGAAGGTGCCGATCAGCGAGACGGGTATCGCCACGATCGGAATGATGGCCGCGCGCCAGGTTTGAAGGAAGAGAATCACGACGAGCACGACGAGGGCCACGGCCTCGAACAGCGTCGTGATCACGGCCTCGACCGAGGAGCGGATGAAGTCGGTCGGATTGTAAGCAATCGTGTAGGCGACGCCGGGTGGAAAATCCTTGGCGAGCCGGTCCATCGTCGCTTTGATCTCGTCGGCAGTACTGAGTGCGTTGGAGCCGGGCCGCTGATAGATGCCGATGCCGGTCGCGAACTGATTGTTCAAGTATGCATTGACCAGATAGTCCTGGGCGCCCAGTTCGACGCGCGCCACATCGCGCAGTCGCGTGACGGAGGCATCCGGTTCGGCGCGCACCACGATCTCTTCGAACTGGGATACGTCGGTCAGACGGCCGAGCGTCGTGACGGAAAGCTGGAAGGCACCATCGGAGGCTGCGGGGGGCTGATTGACGGCGCCGGCGGCGACCTGGAGGTTTGACGCACGTAACGCCGCAACAACGTCACCGGCGGTCAAATTGCGCGAAGCAAGTTTGTCCGGATCGAGCCAGACGCGCATCGAAAAATCGCGGGCGCCGAAGACGGTGACATTGCCAACGCCGTCGACGCGGGTCAGGACGTCCTTGACGTTTAATGTCGCGTAGTTGGAAATGTACTGCTGGTCGCGCGAACCGTCGGGCGAGATCATATGCACGACCATCATCAGGTCGGGCGAGGCTTTGCGCACTGTGACGCCGACACGGCGCACGTCTTCAGGAAGGCGCGGCTCGGCGACCGCGACGCGGTTCTGCACCAGCACCTGGGCCATATCGATGTTCGTGCCCGGCTTGAAGACCACGTTGATCGAAAGCTGCCCGTCACCGGTCGATTGCGAAGCGACATAGAGCATGTCGTCGACGCCGTTGATCTCCTGCTCCAGCGGCGTCGCAACGGTCTCGGACACGACCTTGGCCGACGCGCCCGGATAGACGGCGCGCACGTTGACGGTCGGCGGTGCGATCTCTGGGTACTCGGCAATCGGCAACCGCATCTGCGCAATGGCGCCCACGATGACGATCAGGATGGACAACACGGCGGCAAAGATCGGCCGGTCGATGAAGAAGTGCGGAAAGCGCATCTGAATTCGTCCTCGCCGGCGTCAGCCTGGCCGTCATGGCAGGGGCAATTTGTTTTGAAATGCCGCCCGGCTAGTTGGTGACCATTTCAATCTTTCCGTCCTGCGGCGTCACCTTAACGCCCGGCCGGACCATCGGATTGGCAATGCCATCGATCACGATGCGATCGTCGGCGGTGATCCCGCTCATGATGACCCTGAGGCCGCCGTCAATCGCGCCGAGGACGACGGGCTTGGGCTTGACGATCCCATCGTCGCCGACGGTAAACACGATCTTGCGGGCCTGATCGGAGACGATGGCTGCATCGGGAACGAGCAGCGCATCGACCTCGCCGCCGAACAACTGCAATCGGGCGAACAGTCCAGGCTGGAGCAAGCCGCTCTTATTCTCGACGATCGCGCGGCCGCGAATAGTGCCCGACCGTGCATTGAGGGTATTGTCAACGAAATCCATCTCGCCGGTGTGAGTGAAGACTTTCTCGTCCGACAGTCTGATGCGAACCGGGTTGCTGGCAACGCGCGAGGATTGCCGCTGCCCGGCTTCGGCCATGCGCGTGTAGCGCAGATAGTCCAGTTCGGAGACTTCAAAAATGAAGTGGATCGGATTCGTCGTCACGATAGTGGAGAGAAGCGTCGTCGATCCCGAGCCACCGGTCACGAGGTTGCCGGCGTCGACCTTGCGATCGGAGATGCGGCCATCGATCGGGGCGGTGACGCGTGTCCACTCCAGATTGAGTTCGGCATTGCGGGTGGCCGCCTGCGCGGCCTGCATGGAAGCGCGAGCGACCGACAGATTGGCGGCTCGCTGGTCGAAGTCACGCTCTGTCACGGCGCCGGAGCGAAGCAGCGGACGGGCCCGCTCAACCTCGGTCGATGCGAGTTCGACCTGCGCGTTGGCGCGGGCGATTTCGGCTTTTGCGCTTTCGACGGCCAGTTCAAACGGGCGCGGGTCGATGGTGAACAACAGGTCGCCGGCCTTGACCATTTGACCGTCTTTGAAATTGATCTTGTCAATGAAGCCGGAGACGCGGGGACGGACTTCCACGTTTTGCACCGCCTGGAAGCGACCCGAGTACTCGTCCCAATTCGTGATCCGCTTAGCCAGAGGCTTGGCAACCGTCACGGCGGCTGGGGGTGGACCGGCGGCGGTTGGTGCGTCGGCCGCCGTGACGGCACTCGCTGAGGCCACCGCAAGCGTTGTGATGATCCCAAGCGCGCAACGCTTGAGACGGTTTGAGCACTGATAAAACATGAAATTCTCCGTTCCAGTGCAATGGGCGCTCAGAATTTGCGTTGAGTCAAGTGGGCGGCGGAACCAACCAGAGTTCCACCACCTGTGAAGGAAGATCGCCACAATGCCATAATGCCGCCGAGACACCGTCTTTATACCCCGCGCAATCGCTGTTAGCTGATCTCAGTCTGCAACGCCTCGATGACAAACCCCCGGTATTTTTCCGGCTTCCTCCCAACCGGCACCGCGCCAGCTCAACACCATGAGAACTGATTACACTCGCCGGCAGATTACCGGTTCACTTCTTGCCGCCGCTGTGGCCGCGCTCGCGGCTCCGCTATCGCGGACCGCGCGGGCCGGACAAGCCGTGCAAGGCCCTGACCTTGGACCGCCAAAGGCGTTCTCGTTCGACCTTCTCGCCAAGCGCGCCGCCGATCTCGCCCGTGTGGCGTTCGCTCCACCAACGGCGATCGCGAGCGACGTGCTCGACCAGATCGATTACGATGCCTACCAGATGGTGAAGTACCGGCGTGACCGCACACTGCAGGTCGAGCGGGATGGTCGTCATCCGGTGCAACTCTTCCACATGGGCAAAGGCTTCAACCAGCCGGTTCATATTCACGTCGTCGACGACGGAGAAGCCAGAGAGGTTGTTTATACGTCGAGCCTGTTCGACAGTCCGACCGATCATCCCGCCCGCAAGCTGCCGGACGGTATCGGCTTTGCCGGGTTTCGCGTCATGGCGGAAAACCTGGAGACCGATTGGCTGGCGTTTCTCGGCGCTTCATATTTTCGCGCCTCCGGGCCGTTCAATCAGTACGGACTTTCTGCGCGGGCTCTGGCTATCGATACCGGGCTCGCCACGCCGGAAGAATTCCCCCGCTTCAGCGAATTCTACCTTTCGGCCAGCGCGAGCGGTCCGCTGATCGTCCATGCGCTGCTGGATAGCCCGAGTGTGGCCGGCGCTTATCGTTTTGCCATCGAACGGCTCGCGGACCAGCGGGACGTCTTTCGCATTGTGATGGATATCGAGGCGCGACTGTTTGCACGCACGGACATTACACACCTGGGCATTGCGCCGTTTTCGTCAATGTTCTGGTACGGCGAGAGCAGCCGCAAGCAGGCCGCGGACTGGCGGCCGGAGATCCACGACAGCGACGGACTGGCGCTGCACCTGGGCAACGGCGAGCGCGTCTGGCGACCGCTCAACAATCCCCCGACCGTGATGACCAACGCCTTCCGGGACCGCAATCCGCGCGGGTTCGGCCTGCTGCAGCGCGATCGCGATTTCGTGCACTATCTGGATGACGGTGTCTTCTACGAGCGGCGCGCGTCGACTTGGGTGGAGCCGCAGGGCGACTGGGGCGACGGAGCCGTGCATCTGCTCGAAATTCCGACCGACGACGAAATCCACGACAACATCGCCGCCTTCTGGCGTCCTGACGGTACATTCAAGGCCGGCGAGCAGCGGACGTACCGGTATAAGTTATCGTGGCTCGACGACATTGCGTTTCCCGAGACGGTGGCGCGGGCGACGGCGACTTGGACGGGGCTTGGCGGCCGGCCGGGTCACAAGCGTCCGGCCGGCGTGCGCAAATTCGTCATCGATTTCCAGGGCCAGCCGTTCGCCGGCCTGGGACGCAACGACGGGGTGGAACTCGTGGTGACCCCGTCGCGCGGCACCCTCGGGGCGGCCTACAATCATCCCGTCGTAGACCAGCGCGAGCGCTGGCGGGCGGTGTTCGACCTTGAAGCGCACGGGCCGGAGCCGGTCGATATCCGCGCTTTCTTGCGTCTCAACGGGAGGGCCCTGACGGAAACGTGGGTCTACCAATATTTTCCCGAGGATTGAGCCAGCTAGCGTACAAACCGGCGCGCTGATGCGGGCGTGCGCTCTTGCCACCCAGCCCGCTCCAATTCGGGAACCTCGTGTTCCTCCTCGGGCCACCCGATGAGCAGGTAACCGATGAGAGTCCAATTGGGGGGAACGGCAAGGATGGAGTTCACTTCAACCGGCTGCAGTATCGACACCCAGCCCAGCCCCAGACCTTGAACTTGAGCGGCGTACCAGAGCGTCACGACAAAAGAGACGCACGAATAGGACAGCATTTCCGGCATGGTGCGCGTACCCAGCCGCGCACCTTGTTCGCCATCCTGCTCACAATAAATTGCAAGATGCACGGGGGCCTTGTCGAAGCCCGCCAGTTTCAGCGACCCGTAAAGCTCGGCCTTTTGACCGTGATAGCCGTCTGCGGCTTGATCGTTGGCGCGCTTGAAGGATGCTTGGATTTCGGCCCGGCGGTGCTGATCGCGCACTTCGACGATGCGCCAGGGCTGACTATTTCCCACGGATGGGGAAAGGTCCGCCAATCCTAGAAGATTCTCGAGAACCTCCGGGGCGACTGGATCGGACCGAAAACGCCTGACATCGCGTCGCCAGCGCACCAGGTCTTCGAAGGACCGGGCCGGGTTCATGAACCACCTGGTTGAGTATCGCTCGACAACTTCGGATGCTGGTTAGGTCGCTGGCCCTACCGCGACAGGCAGGCCGTTTTCGCGACCCCACTCCGCCCACGATCCGTCATAGACGGGAGCGTTCCTCTGGCCAATCACGGCGAGGGCGAACGAGAGCATCGCGGCCGTCACGCCGGAGCCGCAGGTGGCGACGACCGGCTTGGCCGGGTCGATGCCGGCCAGTTTGAACAGCGCGATCAATTCATCGCGCGACTTCAAAGTACCGTCGGCGTTCAAGATTGACGAAGAGGGAACGTTGCGGGCGCCTGGGATATGACCAGACCGCAGACCCGGACGCGGCTCGGGCTCGCGACCCTCAAAACGGGCCGCCGGGCGGGCATCGACGATCTGCACATTGCCGTCGGTAAGGTAGCGGCGCATATCGTCGATATCGCGAATGAGATCATTGTCCTTCAACGGAGTGAAGTGGCGGGCCGTGCGTGGTACGGGCGGGCCATCTTCCAGCGGCCGGTTTTCCGCTTTCCACTTGCGCAAGCCGCCGTTCAGCACGGCGACGTCCTTGTGCCCCATGGCGCGGAACGTCCACCAGCCGCGTGCCGCGGAGAAGAGGCCGGAGCTGTCGTAGACGACAATTCGCATGCCATCACCGATCCCCATTTTCTTCATGCGCGAGGCAAACTTGACCTGCGACGGCAGCATATGCGGCAAGTCGGATGTTTCATCGCGAATGTCGTCGATGTCGAAGAACAATGCGCCGGGAATGTGCTCGGCCAGATACTCGGCCTTGGCAACGCGGCCGGAGTCGGGCAGATGCCAGGACGCATCGAGCACCACCAGCCCCGGAGTGCCGAGGTGCTGCGCCAGCCAGTCCGTTTCCACGATCCAGTTGTTGGCGCTCTCAGTCACGATTTACACTCCCGAGGCTTATTGGCCAGCCCCCTCCAGTCGGCGACAGGCCGCCGGAAGGTTGGCTTTAATTAGGGTCGCTGGCCCCGGATACCAGAGGCCAGTGGATGGTTCCGGCCCGAAGCAGCAGACACAAAACGAATGGTGAGCCGGGAGGGGATCGAACCCTCGACCCCATGATTAAAAGTCACGTGCTCTACCGCTGAGCTACCGGCCCATTCGTGGGCTGCTTGTAGGGGGGCTTGCGTGGAGGGTCAAGGCAACGCCAGCCGCCATTGTTTACCTGTCAGCCGACAGCCGCCGCGGCTCATTCGCGCGGTGATCGCAGACGAGGCATGCAATTTGCCCCCTGACCCCCGCCTCCGGTTCGTTTATGAGGGGCGCCAACCCTTTCAGCCCGACCGATCGCACCGTTGCATGCACAGAGCACCAGGTAATAAGGGCCCTGAAGGGCAGCATGCATCGGGGGCCGATGACGCGGCGGCCGCGCGCATGGCCGCGCCGCACACCACGTCGCGCTCGAACAGACCCGGCGACCGGTCACTCGCCATCGCACTCATGATTCTGGCGATCACATTCTTTTCGGCTCTGGATACGTCAGCCAAATACCTCGGCGCCCATTATGGGTTGCCGGTGACGCAGGTGGCTTGGTCGCGCTTTATCGGTCAGTTCGGCGCGCTGATCGTTCTGGTGCCCGTGTTCGGATCGCTGTCGGTAGCGGATCTGTTCAAAACCCGGCATCTGAAGTTGCAGCTTGTGCGCTCGGTCTTGATGGCCTCGACCACGGTGTTGAACTTTCTGGCGCTGCAATATCTGCGCCTCGACCAGACGATCACCATCGTCTTCCTCGCGCCGCTGGTGGTCGCGCTGCTTGCTGGGCCGATTTTGGGCGAGTGGGCAGGCTGGCGGCGCATCACCGCCATCGGCGTCGGCTTTTTGGGTGTCGTATTCGCCATGAACCCTGGTGTTGGGGACCTCAATCCGGGCGTCCTCTATTCGCTCGCCGCCATGCTCGCCTATGCGTTTTTCATGTTGCTGACACGATACATGGCGGCGTTCGATCCGCCCATGGTGACGCTCTTTTATTCGATGTTCGTCGGCACGTTGCTCGGCGCACCATTGGCCTACTTCGCGTGGGTCACGCCGCCCGATCTGCAGGCGTGGCTCATGCTTGCGAGCCTGGGCTTTCTCGGCGGGGTCGGGCACTGGCTGTTCCTGCACGCCTACCGACTGGCCCCCGCCTCGACCGTGGCACCGTTCCTCTATTTCCAGCTTATCTCCATGATTTCGTTTGGATATCTAGTCTTTGGCGACCTCCCGGACATGGCGACCCTGGTGGGCGCAGGAATTGTCGTCGCATCGGGAATATATCTTTTTCACAGAGAGAGAAAAACGGTCACGCCTGCGTCTGCAGCCGAAATCGAGTAACGATTTCAGCGGTTGCGATCCAGTTTCCAGGACTTAGTCTGACATGCACCAGAGTTCCGTGTCAGGGCTGACATACAGTACGGGTTGCCTATCGATCGTTTTCAGGGCAAAGCTAACCGCGACAAGTTGGCACGCGGTCGACTGCTTGCCCCGCCGGGGCCCGGACCCGCCAACGACGGAGGGGCTATGCTATGCAGCAGCCCAAGCATCATACCAGCAGCATAAATACCGCCGGTTCCGACGAATGGGCGCGGCGGTTGACGATCATATTGGGCGCTCCCTTGGCGCTCGTGGTCTCTGGGCTGGCACTTTTCCAGTTCCTTTAAGAACACTGGTCAATCGAAAGCGAAACTGAGTCTCCGGCGGCGCGTAGGTCCACTATGCGCCGCCGGAGAAAAGTCATGCGCTTTGCCCTCACGATCGCCTGCTCGCTGCTTCCCATTGTTCCTGCATTTGCAGACAGCCAAATCCGCGGCGTCGTGGAGCTTTTCACGAGCCAGGGATGCTCGTCCTGCCCGCCGGCTGACGCATTGATCGAAGAGTTTGCCCGCGAGGACGGACTGGCGGTGCTGTCGCTGCCGGTCGATTACTGGGACCGGCTCGGCTGGAAAGATACATATGGATCGCCCGTCCATACCGCTCGGCAGCGGGCCTACGCAGCAACGCGAGGCGACGGCGAAGTGTACACGCCGCAGGCCGTCATCAACGGCAGCCGGCATATGAACGGCGCCGACCGAGCCGAAATTGAAGCAAGCCTCGCCCAGTTGCGTTCGAGGTTGCGCGTCGGCGTCGACCTGACGCGCGAGAGCGGCGTGTTGCGTATCGCCGTCGGTGCGGCCCCATCCGGAGCAGCGGCGGCGGCAAAATCGGCCACGGTCGTATTGATGCCGTTTCTGGCACGGCGAGAGGTTGCCGTCGGACGCGGCGAAAACGCAAAGCGCCGCATCGCCTACACCAATATTGTCCGGCGGATTGACGTGCTGGGACAATGGACCGGCGACGCGCGGACATTCGAGGTACCGGTTGCGGCAACGGATGGCGCGGAAGGGGTCGTTGCCCTGTTGCAGTCCGGCACAACCGAGGCTCCGGGCCCGATTCTTGGCGCCGCTCTGATCACGTTCGACCGGTGACGCCGGTCAGATTTTCTGGGAAATCCGGGCTTTGGTCTCTTCGGCCCAGGCTTCAAACCTGCCTTCCGCTATCGCCATGCGCATCGCGGCCATAAGATCCTGGTAGAAGACTGTGTTGGTCCACGACAGGATCATGGCTCCCAAATATTCGCCGGCTTTGACCAAGTGGTGCAGATAGGCCCGCGAATAATCGCGCGCGGCGGCGCATGTGCTGTCGGGGTCGAGGGGGGCTGAATCTTCGGCGTGCCGGGCATTATGCAGATTGACGCGGCCGTTCCATGTAAAGGCCATGCCGTGACGGCCGTTGCGTGTGGGCATGACACAATCGAACATGTCGATGCCGCGGCGGACACTTTCGATGAGATCGAGCGGCGTGCCGACGCCCATCAGATATCGTGGCTTACCGGTCGGCAGATGCGGCAGCGTATCTTCCAGCGTCGCGATCATCGCTTCGTGGCCTTCGCCGACGGCCAATCCGCCGACCGCAATCCCTGGAAAATCCATGGCGACCAACGCGCGGGCGGAGCGTTGACGGAGTTCGCGGTCGATGCCGCCCTGGACAATGGCAAAGAGAGCCTGCCCGGGGTTGGCCCCACCGCCTGCCAGCTGGGCATCGAAGGCCCGCTTCGAACGCTCGGCCCAGCGCAGCGACAGTTCCATCGCGCGCTCGACTTCGCTGCGTTCGGCGGGGAGTTCGATGCACTCGTCGAATTGCATCTGGATGTCGGAGCCGAGCAGGCACTGGATCTCGATCGAACGCTCGGGCGTCAGCATGTGCTTGGAGCCGTCGATGTGCGACTGGAACTGGGCGCCCTCCTCCGTGATCTTGCGGATGGTCGATAAACTCATGACCTGAAAGCCGCCGCTGTCGGTCAGGATGGGGCCATTCCAGCGCATGAATTTATGCAGGCCGCCGAGGCGGGCGATGCGCTCCGCGCCCGGTCGCAGCATGAGGTGATAGGTATTGCCGAGGAGGATATCGGCGCCGGCCTCCTTCACTTGCTCGGGGTAGAGCGCCTTCACCGTCGCAACGGTGCCGACCGGCATGAAGGCCGGCGTGCGGATGATGCCGCGCGGGGTTGCGATTTCGCCCAGGCGGGCGTTACCGTCCTGCTTCAACAGCGTGTAGCTGAAGGTCTTGACCGTCTGATCCATGCCGCCCGCATTAGCCCGTTTGCGGCGCAAGGAACAGCAGGCTTGCATCACCATAGGAATAGAACCGATAGCGTTCCTCAATCGCGTGGGCGTAGGCGGCCTGCATGGTGTCGAGCCCGGCCAGCGCCGAGACGAGCATGAACAGGGTTGAGCGCGGCAGATGGAAATTGGTCATCAGCGCTCCGACCACCTTGAAACGGTACCCCGGTGTAATAAAAATCGATGTTTCGCCCGACCAGGCGCTGAGCCTGCCGTCGTTTGCCGCTGCGCTTTCGAGCACGCGCAGCGACGTCGTGCCGACCGCGACGATGCGCCCGCCGCGCGCGCGCACCGCGTTCAACGCAGCGGCGGTGTCAGGGTCTATCGAGCCCCATTCGGCGTGCATTTTGTGGTCCGCGGTGTCCTGCGCTTTCACCGGCAGGAATGTGCCGGCTCCCACGTGCAACGTCACGATGTGGCGTGCAATGCCGCGCGCCTGGATCTTCTCGATCAGGCGTTCGGTGAAATGAAGACCGGCGGTGGGTGCTGCGACCGCGCCGTCCTTGGCCGCAAACATCGTCTGATAGCTGCTGCGGTCGGCCGCGCCTGGCGCACGTTTCAAAGCAATGTAGGGCGGCAGCGGTGTGTCGCCGACCGCTTCGATGGCCCGGTCGAGTTCATCGCCGGTGAGATCGAAGGCGAGTTCGACTTCTCCAGCGTCCAGCTTCGCCGAGACCGTGGCGTCGAGCACGCACAGCCGGCAACTCGTAGTGGCGTGGCCGAAGCGGATGCGGTCGCCGGTCTCCAGGCGCTTGGCGGGCCGCGCAAACGCCCGCCAGCGAGAACCATCAACACGTTTGATGAGATTGAAAGCCACCGCCGCCGGCACTGCGTTGCGAAGACGCACGCCCTCAAGCGCCGCGGAGATTACACGAGTGTCGTTGAACACAAGGGCGTCACCGGGCTGCAAAAACTCCGGCAAGTCGAGCACGGCGCTGTCGGTCCGCGTGCCGCTACGAGGATCGACAACGAGCATACGCGCGCTGTCGCGCGGATCGGCCGGATAGAGCGCGATACGGTCATCGGGCAATTCAAAGTCGAACAGGTCAGTCCGCACGGTTGCTGGCTTTCGGACTCTCTAAGAGCCCGCGAGCTAGCATTACGCCCGGATGGCTGCAAGTTGCCGTGCCATCAGTAGATATCGGGGATGTGCATGTCGTTTGGCACCGGCGCGCGGACATAGGCTGGATTGCGGACCCGGTCGGGCAGCAGGACCGGCGTGCGCACGACCTCCCGATAGGGGATCTGCGACAGGAAGTGATGGATGCAATTGAGCCGTGCTTTTTTCTTGTCGTCGGCGTCCACCACCCACCAGCAGGCTTCGGGGATGTGGGTGCGGGCCAACATCTCTTCCTTGGCTTTGGTGTAGACTTCCCAGCGCCGCCGCGATTCCAGATCCATCGGTGACAGCTTCCACTGCTTGATGGGATCGTTGATGCGCATGCGAAAGCGTAAGTTCTGTTCGTCGTCGGTAATCGAGAACCAGTATTTGATCAGGATGATGCCGGAGCGAACGAGCATTTTCTCAAACTCGGGGACCGAGCGAAAGAACTCCTCAACATCGCCTTCAGAGCAAAAGCCCATCACGCGCTCGACGCCGGCGCGGTTGTACCATGAGCGGTCGAACAGAACGATCTCACCGGCGGCCGGCAGATGCTCGATATAGCGCTGGAAATACCACTGCGTGCGCTGGCGATCGTTCGGCGCGGGCAGCGCGGCCACGCGGCACACGCGCGGATTGAGGCGTTGCGTGATACGCTTGATGACGCCGCCTTTGCCCGCCGCGTCGCGACCCTCAAAAACGACCACGACCTTCAGCTTCTGATCGACGACCCAGTCCTGTAACTTGACGAGTTCGCGCTGGAGGCGAAACAGCTCCTTGAAGTAGAATGTGCGATCGATCGTCGTGGCGTCGGGATATTCGGCGATGTCGTCGAAGAGGCCGGCCAAGTGGCTGTCTTCGAGTTCGAGTTCGAGTTCCTCGTCGAAACTGTCGATCAGCTCCGCCTTGACGCGCGCGGGCAGTTCTCCGTTGCCCTTCTTGGCCTTCTCGTCCATTGCGTCCTCCGAGCTGATCGTGTGTGCGCATTACTCCAGCGAGATCATGTAACGGCGGTGTGACAACGGGCCAGCCGCACCAGTTTCACTTGCGCACGATCGCGAACATGCCCATCCTTAAGTTTCAAATTGGAGACCGGCCATGAGCAAAGAAAAGCGTGCGACGAAGGAAAAACGCAAGCCAAAAAAGGAAAAGCCAGCGACCAAGAAGTAAGGCAGCACCGGCTACTTAGCTGCGCCGCCAGTCGATGGCGGCTGCGAGAGCAACAAGAACCCAGGCTAGAATAGTGAGGCTGCCGCCGATCGGCGCAGCCATTGGGAAAAGCTGGCCGATCTCAAAGCCGCGCAGGGCGATGTCACCCGCAAACAGTGCTACTCCGAGTAGCATCACGCGGGCGGCGACGCGCCACCATCCGGCGGCGTTGGCCGAGCGGACGGCCCACGCGGCAACGGCCAGCACCGCCACCGCATGCACCATCAGCATTTGCGCCGCGGTCGCCATGGCCGGTGTCGGGACGCGGTGCGCTGCAATCGCTGCGAGCGACACACCCGCGGCTCCGAGCAACCCTGCGGCAATTGCAAGTCCCAGATCCGCCCGCGGCGTCTCGTCGAAACGGCTCATATTTCTGACCTTACGCGACGTCGGCGGCAACGCGGACCGAGATCATCTTGTCGGGAGAGCGGGGCGGCTCGCCACGGGCCAACTGGTCGACGGCTTCCATGCCGTCGATGACCTTGCCCCAAACGGTATACTGCCGGTCGAGGAATTTGGCGTCGTCGAAGACGATAAAGAACTGGCTGTTGGCCGAGTTTGGCATGGAGGAACGGGCCATCGAGCAGATGCCGCGAACATGCGGCTCGGCGTTGAATTCGGCAGGCAGATTCGGGTGCTTCGAACTTCCCGTTCCGCGACCATCAGGGCAACCCGTCTGCGCCATGAAGCCTTCGATGACACGGTGGAAGGGGATGCCGTCGTAGAACTTTTCGCGGGCGAGTTGCTTGATCCGCTCGACATGCTTGGGCGCCAGATCGGGCCGCAATTCGATCGTCACGTTGCCCTTCGACGTTTCGACAATCAGCGTGTTTTCAGGGTCTTTGATGGCAGCCATGGTGTGGCACTCTCCGTTGGTGCGGCGATGAATTGAATGGGATTGACGGCGGCCTTATCAGGCGCCAGGGGCGATATAGGCCTTGACGATTTTATCGGGTTTGGCCGGCGGTTCGCCCTTGGCGACCTTGTCGACGGCCTGCATCCCGTCGATGACCTGACCCCAGACGGTGTACTGGCTGTTCAGGTTCGGCGCGTGCGTAAAGCAGATGAAGAACTGGCTGTTGGCGGAGTTCGGGCTTGAGGACCGCGCCGCGCCGACAGTGCCGCGTTCAAAGGGGGTCGGCGTGAATTCGGCTGGTAGATCGGGATACTTCGAGCCGCCGGTCCCGGTCCCCGTGGGATCACCGGTCTGGGCCATGAAGCTCGGGATGACACGGTGGAAAATGATGCCATTGTAGAACCCGTCGCCGGCCAGCTGTTTCACTCGGGCGACATGCTGGGGTGCCAAATCCGGCCGCAGTTTGATCTTCACGGTGCCTGTCGACAGTTCGAGCACCAGGACGTCTCCTCCCGCTACCCCGGCACCGGCCGGTGCCGCTCCCGTGACCGGACCTCCGACTTCGGCCGTCGAGCTGCCACCGCAAGCGGCCAGACCGCAAGCGAGCACAAAGAAGGAGAGAAAAACGGACAATCGCATCGCAGGTCGGTCCTTAAGCCTAGATATGAGCACGGTGAATGCCCATTCTGGCGGCATTCGCGTGGCGACCTTATGGCGGCTTGCAAGGCCGGTGGCAAGGCGCCCGCCGCCGGGGACCGCTGATCGTGCCGTGGGTATGTCAGGTTATGCGGCGCGATTTGGTGGCGAGACGGGCCGCCACGTCGGGCGATACGAAGGGCGAGGGGTCGCCGCCCATCACGGCCACTGCCCGGACCAGGTTGGCCGCGATGTGGCGGACATGGGGGGAGGCGGCGACAAATACGGTCTCGATCTCGCCGGCCATTTCGCCGTTCATGCCGGCCATCTGCATTTCGTAATCGAAGTCGGTGCCGTCGCGGAGCCCACGGAAAATGATCGTCGCGCCGTGGGTGCGTGCGGCTTCGACCGCGAGGCCTTGGAAGATCACGATCGTGATCTTGGTGCCGGTGCGCTCGGTGATGGTTTTCGTTTCTGATCGCAGCATCCCAACCCGCTCGTCGGCGGTGAACAGAGGTTCCTTGCCGGGGTTGGTGCCGATGCCGATGACCAGCGTATCGACGAGCCGGCAGGCGCGTGCGATCACGTCCGTGTGGCCGTGGGTCACGGGGTCAAAGGAACCGGAATAAAAGCCGATACGGGTCATGGATGAGCACCGGGGTCCTCAATGGCAATAGCCGGACGAGACTTAGACCACGGCTCGCCCCGGCGGAAGCATTCTGTCTCGAAACAGTGAAGCCGTCTGTGAACAGCGGCGCCCTATTCTTGCCGGATGGTCTGACGCATGCCAAGGGCGTGCTCGAAATTGTCAATTTGGAGGTTCGTCATGTCGTCGCGCAATCAACAGACCCTGTCCGGCTTGTTTGCCGTGATCGGGCTCCTCGCGCCCGGTGCGGCGCAGGCCGGGGAAGCAATCCCGAACCTCGTCGGGACGTGGAGCGGCAAGGTCAACACCATCTCGGAACAGAAGGGCCTGAAAACCCGCGAGCGGACGATCCAGATCACCGAACAGACCGACCGCCGGTTCCGCGGGTTTTTCACTTATGAGGACGGCCGCAAGGATTTCTTTGGCGTTGTCTACCCCGACAACACGTCCTTCACTTGGGTCTCGCCCACCAGCAAGGGTTACAACCATGGTCGCATCCTGGGACCCGACAAGATCAGTGCGTGCTACGTCGAGTCGGGTGCCGATGCGACGGCCGGGTGCGCCGAACTCAGCAAGGTGAGCGCGAAGCCCGAGTAGAACCGCCAAGAGCCTGGCATCCCCCAGCACCAGCGAAAAAGGCCCGCTCGTTGCAGCAGGCCTTTCTCGAATTTCAGTCTAAACTGGACTTACTTCAACGGTGCCTCGGCATGGCGCGAACCAAACACATCGGAGAGATTGAAGCGGTAGCCCAGACCGACGGAGAAGATCCACGGGTCAATATCCAAATCGTAGGATTCTGCTCCGTTGATCGACAGCGTGTGCTCGATCCACGTCTTCTTCACGTCGGCGTTCAAGTACCACCCTTGTCCCACTTCGATGTCCACGCCAGCCTGCAGCGTGAAGCCGAGCGCGTCGTCAACCTCGATGTCGGCACCGGAAAGGATACCTGCGCCGTCCTCACTGAAGGGCGCAATATACTGGATGCCTGCGCCAACATACGGTTTGAAACCACCCATGCTGTCGAAGTGATATTGCAGCGTCAGAGCCGGCGGGAACACCCAAAGGTCGGCAACGTGACCCAATGTTGAGTGCTCGGCCTCAAGATTGGCAAAGCAGCAGAAAAGTTCGAGGGCCAAGTTCTTGTTCAAGAAGTAGGTCAAAGTCAGCGTCGGGATGAACTCGTCGTCCAATTCAACATTGCCGCCCGCAGGACTATCAGGGAGCACGGTGCTTTCGTCGTTGAAGTTGACATAGGTCCCTTGGACGCGAACCAGGAAATCGCCGCCGTAATCGCCAGCCCGTGCCGGCTGCGCCGTCGTCGCCAGCGACCCGGCAATTAGAACCCCCGCGACCAACGCCGCGAAACCCGATCCCAACTTCAGCATCGTCATTCCCCCCTGTCCAATCGGCCCCCGCCTTGCATCGCGGGGACCGGTGATCTCCCTTTCATTGAATAAATGCGCCGTTAGATTCTCCCAGCGCGGCCGCGCCGCCGCGGCTGACCGAGATCAGCGGTTTGGCGGTCACAGGTCCGGTGTTGCACGAGTGTCACGTGATCCTTGACGTAGATCAAATGATCGCCAGCCATTGCACCGAGGCGGCGCGTTCATCGCGTCGCACCCTCCTGAAGCTTGATGTTCGTCAAGGCTGCGGCTTGGCGAAGCGCACACCGTCATCGAATAACGGGCGCACTTGCCCAAGAACGATGATCGGACATGCTATGACACTCAGGGATCGCGAGCGGTCACACAATGGCGCGCAAGCACCCGGCACAGCGCCGCCGATGGCATCTGCGCCCGGGGCCTTCCTCAGCCGCTTGGTGACGCTCGATACGCAAGCCACGCCACTCAAATTGCGGCTGCGGCAGCGCATCGCGTTGGCGGCGGCGCACGATGACCTGCTTTTCGCGGTGCAGTCTGGCGTCGTGGCAACCCGCGCCGCGATGGCTGGCAGCGAGACCGGCGTCATCACTCTCTTCTTTCCAGGAGACGTGATCAGCGCCGGCTCCGTGCCCTGTTTCTCGGAGCGCACGATCATCGCGGCGACGGCCAGCGATGTCCTGCGTTTCAAGTCAAAGTCACTCATTTCGCTGCTGGCCGACGATGTCGACCTCCTCGCCGCCTACGATCGACAGCGAGACAGGCAGGCGGCCCGTGCGGCCATTCATGCTGCGGGACTTGCCACGCTCGAGGGATCACAACGGCTGGCCGCTTTTCTGATCGAGATGGCGCTCGAAATCGGCGTGCCCGCGGGCCACTCCGTCACCATCGAGCTGCCGTTGACGCGGACTGAAATCGCCCAGCATCTCGCGCTAAATGCCGATACGCTGTCGCGCATGATGTCGCGCTTCAAGGCCAATAATCTCGTCAGTCAGAGAGGCCGGCATCACATCACATTGAAAAACTGGCGGGCGTTGGCCGACATGTGCCAGCTGACGCCGGCACTCATTGCGGTCGAACGCAACCGGGCGTCACCGCTGTCCTGAGGTTCATTGCCTGAACGAGGGTCGCCGGCCCGGTCAACTTTCCGAACCGGCCTCGTCGTCGTCGCTGTCGACATCCACTGGTTCTGTGATGCATTCGACCGATACGACGCTTTCATCGGCATCCGTCTTGAAAATGCGCACGCCTTGCGTGTTGCGGCCGGCGATGCGCACGTCATCGACCGGACAACGAATCAACTGCCCGCCGTCCGTGACGAGCATGATCTGATCGGAGTTCTCGACCGGGAATGACGCGACGATGTCGCCGTTGCGATCGTTGACGACCATCGCGACGATGCCCTTGCCGCCACGGCCGGACGTGCGGAACTCATATGACGACGTTCGCTTGCCGAAGCCGCGCTCCGAGATGGTCAGCACGAACTGCTCGCGAGCGCCCAGTTCCACATAGCGTTCGGGGGTCAATTCGGCGCCTTCGTCTGCGCCCTCCTCCACTTCGGGCT
Source organism: Hyphomicrobium sp. (assembly GCA_022844105.1). Taxonomy (GTDB): domain Bacteria; phylum Pseudomonadota; class Alphaproteobacteria; order Rhizobiales; family Hyphomicrobiaceae; genus JAGVSR01. The sequence continues at coordinate 605,403 of JALHMJ010000001.1, forward strand.
CTGCCCCGGTGGTTTCCGCTTCCTCGTCGCCGATGGCGCGGCGCATTGCGGCGGCCTGCTTGAGGTAGGCCGTCCGTTCGGCCGGCGAAGCATCGACGTGAGACAGGATGGCCATCGAGATGACTTCGTCGCCATCTTCGAGGCGAATGCCGCGCACGCCGTCGCTGTCGCGTCCCTTGAACAGGCGGACCTCCTCGCCAATGAGGAAGCGGATGCATTGGCCCCGGGCCGTGGTCAGCAGCACGTTATCGGTCGGACGCGCAATGGCGACCGACACGATGCGATCGCCGCCACCCCAGGCCGGGTCGAGCTTCATTGCGATCTTGCCGTTGCGATTGATGTTCTCGAAATCGGACAGCGCGTTGCGCCGGATATTGCCGGAGCGGGTGGCAAATACGAGTTCGAGTGAGCCCCACGTGCTGTTGTCTTCGGGCAGGAGAAGAATGGAGGTGATGACCTCGCCCGGCTCCAGCGGCAGGAGATTGACCAGCGCTTTGCCCAGCGATTGGGGCGTCGCTGCAGGCAAGCGCCAGACCTTCATGCGATAGCACATGCCGCGCGACGAGAAAAACAGCACGGGCGTGTGCGTCGACGTCACGAACATCTGCGTGACGAAGTCCTCGTCGCGCGTCGCCATGCCGGAGCGGCCCTTGCCGCCGCGCCGCTGTGCGCGATAGGTCGAAAGAGGTACGCGCTTGATATAGCCCTTGTGGCTGACGGTGACGACGACGTCCTCGCGCTGGATGAGGTCTTCGTCTTCGACCTCACCCTCAATGTCCATGATCTCGGTCTTTCGCGGCGTCGCGAATTCGGCCTTGATGGTGGATAGCTCGGTGCGAATGATGTCGAAGATGCGGGCCCGCGACGAGAGAATTTCCAGGTAATCCTTGATCTCGAGTGCGAGCTTTTGCAATTCGTCGCCGATTTCATCCCGACCCAGCGCGGTCAGGCGGGCGAGGCGTAGGTCGAGGATCGCCTTGGCCTGCTCTTCCGACAGGCGATAGCTGTCGTCAGGGTTCAGGCGGTGGCGCGGATCGGCAATAAGCTCAATGAGCGGCGCCATATCCTTGGCGGGCCAGTCGCGCGCCATCAGCTGCTCTTTGGCTTCGGCCGGTGACGGCGCGTGGCGAATGACCCTGATGACTTCGTCGATATTGGCGACGGCTATTGCGAGGCCGACGAGGACGTGAGCCCGGTCGCGGGCCTTGTGCAAAAGGAACTTCGTGCGCCGCGTGACCACTTCCTGGCGGAAGTTGGTGAAGGCGTCGATCATGTCCTTCAGATTCATCTGCTCGGGTCGGCCGCCGTTCAACGCGATCATGTTGGCGCCGAACGTGGTCTGGAGGTCCGAGTACCGCCACAGCTGGTTCAGCACGACATCAGCGATGGCGTCGCGCTTCAATTCGATAACGATGCGCATACCCTCGCGGTTCGATTCATCCCACAGGTCCGCGATGCCTTCGACACGCTTGTCGCGCACGAGATCGGCGATCTTTTCGATCAACGTCTTCTTGTTGACCTGGTAGGGAATGGCCGTGACGACGAGCGCCTCACGGTCCTTGCGCACATTCTCCGTGTGCACCTTGGCCCGCATGATGATCGAGCCGCGGCCCTTGTGGTAGGCCGAGAGAATGCCGCCGCGGCCAAGGATCATGCCGCCGGTCGGGAAATCCGGCCCGGGAACGATCTGGCATAATTCGTCGATCGTGATTTCTGGATTGTCGAGGTGGGCGAGGCAGGCGTCGATCACCTCGCCCAGGTTGTGCGGCGGTATGTTCGTGGCCATGCCGACGGCGATGCCGCCCGCGCCGTTGACCAGGAGGTTGGGAAATTTGGCCGGCAGAACGGATGGTTCGAGCAAGCGATCGTCGTAGTTGGGTTTGAAGTCGACCGTATCCCTGTCGAGATCGTCGAGCAGCATCATGGCGACCTTGGCGAGGCGGCTTTCCGTGTAGCGTTCGGCGGCAGGAGGGTCGCCGTCGACAGAGCCGAAATTGCCCTGCCCGTCGACGAGGGGCACGCGCATGGAGAAGTCCTGCGCGAGACGCACGAGAGCATCGTAAATGGCGAGGTTGCCGTGAGGATGGAAATCACCCATGACCTCGCCAACGACCTTGGCCGACTTGATGTGCTTCTTGGTGGGCTCAAGGCCCAGACGGTTCATGGCGTAGAGGATCCGCCGATGCACCGGCTTCAGGCCGTCGCGCACGTCGGGCAGCGCGCGCGAGATGATCACGCTCATCGCGTACTCGAGGTACGAGCGCTTCATCTCGTCGACCATCTGCACGGGGCGAATGTCGCTGGGTCCCTCGTTGCCGGAGGCTTTGTCGTCGCGGTTATCTGCCAAGCGGATCCTGATCCTTGTGGCGCGGCCGCTCGCATGTCGAACCGCGGATAGAGTGTGTTGTGCTTGTCCTAGCCCGGCCGGGCCAAAGGGGCAACCGCGCGTGATGCCGCCGCAGCCGGTTCTCCCCAACGTCGGGCGGAGCAATTTCTTAGACAGAATTGGGACTTAGGCTTTGCCGCCATAGAAAATGACTGAGCCACGCGCTGGCGACTTGCTCCCGACACACTCCGGCACTATCTGCAGGCCAATCGTCAACGGCCCTTAGCGGTCTCGTTTCGCGTGGCGACGCCGTCCGTTCATGTGAAGGGCGGCCATATCTCAAAGGGTGTCAAACTTATGAAAAAGATCATCTGCGGTGCCGCCGCGTTCGCCCTCCTCGCGACCGCCGCGGTCGCTGAACCCGCCGCACCGGGCAGCGTCTTCATCAAGAGCCAGACGGCTGATGAATACCTGGCCAAGGATCATCTCATCGGTATCAAGGTTAAGGGGCCGGACGGGACGATCATCGGCGACGTCGAGGATTTGATTGTCACCGACGGCAACACGGTGGTTGGCATTGTGATGGGCACCGGCGGGTTTTTCAGCGTGGGCGAGAAGAAGGTCGGCGTGCAGCTCTCCGCCCTGAAATTCGAAGAAACGGCCGGGGTTCTCTCGGTCACGCTGCCGGAGGCGACCAAAGCAGCGATCGACGCAGCGCCGGCTTTTGAACGCGCGCAGCCGAAGAAATCGCTTCTTGAGCGCGCCAAAGAAAAGGCGATCGAGTTGAGGGACAAGACCACGACGTCGACGCAGGACGCGGTGGAAAAAGCCAAACCCGCGCTTGAAGAGGCCAAGCAGAAGGCTGCTGAGGCTTACGAAAAGGCCAAGGAAGCTGCGACACCGGCTTACGAGAAAGCCAAGGAAGCCGTGCAGGGTGCGGTCGATGCCGCCAAGCCTGCCGAAACTCCGGCACCGGCAACGCCTGCTCCCGCTCCGGCAGCTCCGGCAACGCCTGCTCCGGCTCCGGCCACGCCTTAACTGCTGTCGTCGCATAACAGAGAAAAGCCCCGTTGCATTGCTGCAGCGGGGCTCTTTGTTTGGCGCCATCCGAGATTTTTCTTGGCGCCATCCGACTCCGCTGACGCGGAGCCGGCCGGATGGCGCAAGGGTCCTAATGGCGCCATCCGATTCCGCTGGAGACATTTGGGGTCAGAAATTTGGGGTCAGACCCCAAGTAAATGGGGTCTGACCCCGGTTTTAATTTGTTTTGCGCCATCCAACTCGGCTGACGCGGAGCCGGCCGGATGGCGCAAGGGTCCTAATGGCGCCATCCGATTCCGCTGGAGACATTTGGGGTCAGACCCCAAGTAAATGGGGTCTGACCCCGGTTTGACCCCGGTTTTAATTGGCGCAAGGGTCGTAATGGCGCCATCCGACTCCGCTGGTGCGGAGCCGGCCCGATGGCGCGGAAGAATTAAAACGGGATTTCGTCGTCGAGGGATTTGTCGAAGGACTTGCCGCCCTTGGCGGCACCGCCGCGCTTGGGTGCCGGCTCGGAGTAGCCGCCCGACGATCCCGACGCGCCCGAGCTGTAGCCGGCGTCACCCCCATATTCGACCTGACCGCTTTCAGCCATGCCGCCGGCGGCCCCGCGCGCGCCATCGAGCATGGTCAGCGTGCCGTTGAAACCTTGCAGAACGACCTCGGTCGAATACTTCTCGGCACCGGACTGATCGGTCCATTTGCGGGTCTGCAACTGGCCTTCAATGTAAAGCTTGGACCCTTTGCGGACGTATTGCTCGACGACCTTACACAGGTTGTCATTGAACACGACAACCCGATGCCATTCGGTCTTTTCCTTGCGCTCGCCCGTCGCCTTGTCGCGCCAGCTTTCGCTGGTCGCCAACGACAGATTTGCGATCGCGCGTCCGTCTTGGGTGCGGCGGATTTCGGGGTCCTTGCCGACATTGCCGACGAGGATCACTTTGTTGACCGAACCGGCCATGTGGAACTCCTTTTACTTTTGCGGCCTCGCTCGGCCGGCACTTTCAGTGTCACTATCGCCAGGGCGCTGGGCGGCCCCGGCTGCGGAATCGCGTTGCAGCAACTTAGCCCGTGGCCGGGGGCCACACGTTATGCCTTCACCGGCTTGTCCACGGCTTTGATCAGGCTCGTGGCGATGCGAGCCGCTTGCATCGTTCCTTATTTGTTCACACTATCGCGTCTTTTGGCACAGTGCAACCGGCGGATCATGGCGTGTCGTCATCGGGTATGATTTCGGTATGGCCGGAATCGAGGTGCCAGACGAAGATCTGCCGGTCGGGCAGCTCCTGCTTGAGGCGGCGGCCGAGGGCCAGCCCTTCTGCATAGTGGGTCGCGTAGCGCCCCTCATTCCAAAGGGGTGAGTTCAGATCCTCGAAATTGAATGACCCATTGTAGCTTTCGGCCCAGGCGTGCAGATCGGCGATGAGGCTTTCGGACAGCGGTAAATCGCGCGGAGATATCGTTCCACTGCGTCCCGGATCGTGGGACCAAAGCGGGTCGCACTGATACTCCGACATGACGAGGATGCGGCGGCTGTCGGCCAATGGCGCATCGTCGGCCAGGGAATCAGACAGGAAATCGGCCTCTGCATCGTCACCGGAAGGCCTGCTGGGCCCGCCGAAGTCCAACATGCCGGCGGGGCCTTTGGCGAGCGGATAAAAGAAGCGGAATGCCGCATGGACAGCGGCAACCGATAGAACGGCCAGCGCTCCGATCACAATGGGCCAGCCGACCCTGTCCGGCGACATCAGTTTTCCGGTGCGGTAGGCCCAGAGCACGAACAGGGTCGCTGCCACATAAAGGATGAAGGCATTGATCGTCTGCTGCCGGCCCTTGGCATCTGGGGGGTCATCGCGGTCCAACAAGACCGGCGCTACAAACAGTAAATAGAGGGCCTGGCCCACAGACGAGATCACGAACGCGGCGGCAGCCCACTCCAGACGCAAGATAAGGAAGAGACCGCCGGCGAGGACAAACAACGAGGCGAACAGCAGCCAAACCGCACGCGCTGTTTCGGCGATCGGCGGGCTCTTGAGGGAAATCTGGGAAATGGCAATGTCAAAGAACCGGCCTTGTAGCGCCGCCCGCACGGCGACGAAACCGGCGAAGGTATAAAACGCCCCGATCGCAACCAAGGCGCCGCTCGCCAGGCTCAACGTCGTCACGTTCGCTCTCCGGCCCCCGTTGCAATATCATCCGATCCGATGCCGCCGCCGTTTCGTCAAGGTGTGATCTCCAGAAGAAGGTATCCATGCGCGCCACATTTGCGGCCCTGATCGCGGCGGTATTGTCCGTCTTGACGATGGACTCGTCCGCCGTCGCTGACAACGATGCGCTCATTCATCAACTCGGGACGCGGCATCGCTTCGTCCAGCCTTCGGGCAGCCCTTATCCGGCGGCCGGCTGCCGAGATCACCGGACCCTGATGTTCATCGTGTCGGAAGTGGAGGGCGAAGATCCAGCGACCGCGCGGCTTCTCGTCGACCGCGATTGCCGGCCATTGGTCGCCGACGCCGAATACATCCGCTGTGGTCCGGGAGGTTGGGCTTACCCGAGCAAGGGCGAACGCCTCAGCTACGCCTCCTACTGTCGCATCGGTGCGAACGACTTGCCGCTTTACGCACTCGACATGCAAATGAACGAATTGGGCAAATGAACGAATTGGGCAAATGAACGAATTGGGCAAATGAACGAAACCGGGGAGAGCCGCAGCCCTCCCCGATAAGATCACACCGTGAACCGTCGCTACTTCAGCGGCGTCTCGGACCGGCCGAAGTCGAACCGGTAGTCGAGCGAGAGACGGACGGATTGAATGTCGGGATCAAGCTCTGCCGTGACAAAGTCGTTGGCTGTAAAGCCGCCGAGATCGATCCCAGGCAGCAGATTGATGGTGTCGCTGTCGGCGAAGACATAGCGATATTCAGCTTTGAGCGAGAGACGGTCGGTCAGCTTGGTTTCAAAACCAGCACCGAAGAACACGCCGTCGAACGACCCGTTCTTCGCCAGCACGAACGATCCGGCTCCCAGTCCATCGATTTGGCCGGCGACGACGGTGTCGCCCAGCGAGAGGTGCGTGTAACCGAAGGTCCCGAATGCGAGCGTCGAAGGCGTGAGGAGATAACCGATGCGGCCGCCGACAGAGAATTGGTCTTCGATCTCGTAGCTCAGGCTGCCGGAGATAGATTTTCGAGATTGAGACCGATCTCATACTCGTTGTCGTGGCGGGTGTAATCGACGAACACGCCGAAGACGAACTTGTCGTCGTATTGGCGGTCGGCGCCAATTTCCAACGTATAGCCGCCGCCCTGGCTGCCGAGGCCATTGAACGCGAGCGCGGCGTCAACGCCGAATGCCTGATCGAGCACGGGGCCAGGACTGAGCGTCAGTTCGTTGTTGCCGAATGTGTAGGTGCCGCCGACGCCGATATAGAACTGCGACCACGAGCCGACGGAAGCTTCCGTAACGGTCGGCTCATCCGCCTCGCCGCGGCCAAGACCGAACCGGTAGTTCAACGAAACGCGTCCGGTCTGAATGTCGGGGTCCAGCGTCGTGCGAATGACATTGTTGATGCCCACAAATGGTGTTCCGGGCAGCAGGGTCAGCGTCTCGGCATCAAGATCGGTATAGCGGTATTCGCCCTTGACCGAAATCGCCTTGCTGAGTTTCACCTCGGCACCGCCGCCGATGAAATAGCCGTCGAATTCTCCGACACGGGCGAGCGCGATGCTACCAAGACCGGTGCCACCGAAACTGGCCCCGGCATCGATGTCACTGATGTCGGCGCGCGAATAACCTGCGGTGACGAACAGGAGTGTGGAAGGCGAGACGATGTAGCCAAGCTTGCCGCCGACGGACCACATTTCTTCGACCGACACGTTGACGTTTGCCGACAAGGGGAAGGGATCACCGATCGTCAGATCGAGAACGTCGGTATCGAGGCTCATCCAGTCGTAATCGAAGAAGGCACCGACGACGAAACGGCTGTTGACTTGATAATCGGCGCCCACGCCGAGCGTGAAGACGCCGCCGTCACCACCCAGGCCATCGATCGAGAGGGCGCCGTCAAACGGAATGCCCGGTGCCTCGGTCAGCGACAGTTCGTGATTAGCAGCACCAATGGCGGCACCAATGCCGATGTAGACCGCTGACCAATCATCAGCTTGTGCCGGTCCGGCAGCGGTCAAAATTCCCGCTGCAATAATGGAAGTTGTTCTGTTCCGCATGACTGCCCCCGCTGATATGCTCCGAAGACGATCAATGGCAGATTCGCTTGCGTCTTATGTATCGGCAAAACAACAAAGCCGGTCAGAATAAGTCAACGTCTACAACCGTAGATTGCACTCCTCTGTGGTGCCTTGGCGCTTTAGGTTCGTTGCGGCCCGCAGACCTCGTACCGATCACCCTTGACCGTTTGCCGTCATCCTCTATCCCCGCACTAGGGCGCGCAGATCACCGATGCGGGCTCTCATTTGCAACCCGCCGGACTGCGAAGCGAGCATCATGGTTCTCTATAATTGCGCGAACTGCCCTGGGTATTGCTGCTCCTACCCTGTCATCCCCCTGACGAAGCGAGATGTGGAGCGCCTCGCGCGGCATCATGATCTGTCCTATGAGGCCGCCAAGGCGAAGTTCACCAAGGAAGCGCATGGCCACAAATATACGATGCGGCGCAAGCGTGACGAAATCTACGGACGGATTTGCCGGTTCTTCGATACGACTGAGCGTCGGTGCACCATATACCACGCGCGCCCCGCGACCTGCCGCAGCTACCCCGGTCAGGGACGGTGCGGCTACTATGATTTCCTTATGCATGAGCGCCGGTGCCAGAGGGATGACGACTTCGTCGCCGTCACCAATCACGACGAAGATTGATCACTCGATTGCTGGCAGCAATGGTCGAGCCGAGCCCTGGCACATGTGATCGCCTACGGCGTAACAAAATCCGCTGTTTTGCTTAGGTTCGCTCAATTCGTTTTTATTGCGAGTTGATCGGCCGAGGCCTCGTCAGACGACCTTCCAAACCCAAAATCGTGCGCAGGCAAAGTCGTGAAACGCGCGGATCGTGCCGCAAAAAAAGCGGCCGACGCGAGCGGGATCGACTTGCCTGGATGAGGCCGCCACGAGCGGCTGTCGTCCTGGACCCAAATGCCCGGTAGGGCCAATACAGGAGGACCCATCATGTTGAAATCGACCGTCATCGGAACCGCCGTCGTACTCGTCACCGCAACGGGTGCGCACGCTCTGACAGTCAACAACACGTCGTCTAAGGAAATTTCAATCGGCCTCGATCAGGGCGAAAAGGAGAGTGTGCATAAACTCGCGGCCGGCAAGTCGGTCACATTCAAGAACGAGTGCGACAACCATTGCGGCGTGACGGGACCGTGGAACTTCTCGTGGTGGGCGAAGACCGGCGATACCATTAGCACCGACGGTTCAAGCTTGACCAAGGGCAAGGACGGCGCGTCGTAGTGTTGTGAACGTCATAAATTTAAGTCAGCGGGCGGTGAGGAAACCCCACCGCCCGCGTTGGATTGGAATGGAAATGCCGGTCCAGCTCAGCCGCAGGTCGTCGAGCAGGAGACTTCGTCGCGCTGCTCAACCGCGCCTTTGATCGGCGAGAAGATTTCTTTGAAGCACTTGCCGCCTTCCTTGACGACGCGGACGACATTCTTGCCCTGGATTGACTGGCAAACGACTTCCAAGCCTTGCGCGACCCTGAAGGACTGGGGTACGGGACCTTCGGCGCGGGCGCCCGAGATCAGCATGTCGATGATGCCTGTCGACTTGGGTACCTCGCCTGGCTTCTGCAGTTCGTTGTAGGCGATCCACTGGTAGGCCGCTTTGCCGTCGGCAGACGACAGCTTGAGCGCGATGTCGCCCGTTTTCGAGCAGGCGCCGACATCCACGCGTGTGCCCTCGGCCGTCGCCAGGGCCTTGTATTCGATCTGGCAGTCGATGTTCTTGACCCATAAGTCATACTGGGCAAGGCGCTGCGGCACCTGACTGAACGGGACGCCGAACGTATACGCGTGATAGGCGGTGATCGCGGTCGGAACGGCGCCAACGATCGTCACCACCAGCGCCAGATTTTTCAAGAACCCTATAAATCGGTCGTAGTCGCCGCCCGAACGGGCGGGGACGGTACTTTCGGACATCAGATATCCCTCCTCGAAGATCGTGCTTGGATAACCCATGGTCGCCAGCTCCCGTGACGCGGATATGGCGGAGGTATCTCATGGCGAGCCTGAACCCCTCTTGAGCACCCCATTCACCCCCCGTTCACGGGTCGGTCCCGTGTCGCGAGCGACGATACTTGATCGCCCGATCGCCACCAAGGCCGAAGGGCACGTCGCGCGGAAACGGTAACCCGCCGACGAGGCAAGCACCGCCGCCTCTTTCCCCTTGTCCTCGACGCGTAGGGGTGAGGGCGGTGAGCCACAATCTCCGGCGCGAACTTTAACCCCCACCCCCGCCCTTCCCCGCAAGGGGGAGGGGGCACGGGCCTGCCACTGGCCATCGTCATCCAGCCGACGCGATAACGTCAACTTGGTGCAGGCCGGGACGAAGTCAACACGCTGCGGCGCGAATGTCACGAGCATCGCACCAAGGATGCGCGGCCGGCGAAGAAACCGTGATCCCTCCCATAGGGTAGGACCAACGACGATGGAGATCCCTGCATGCTCTTCCGCCGCCCTTATCCCAAGCCCCGCCCCCAGCAGCTCGAACTCCCCCTGCGGCAGCCGGAACTGACGGACGACGAAATCCGCGCCCTCTGGATCGCGGTCAAGGCGCGGCTCAAAGCCCGCAAGGAAATCGAGCTCTTGCAAAGCAGCCGCGTCGAACACGAACAACTGCCAAATTAGGCGCCCCAACCCGGCTCGTTTCATCGTCACGTCAAGGCCGGCGTCCACGCCGGCCTTGCTTTTACAAGCGCACCCATAAAGTTGTATAGATTGGAGGCGCCCCATATATGGCCGCACCCGCTGGATCACCGGCCAACCGCCACATTGCAGGCGGCTCACTGGCCGCGCTACGAACCTCCATGAGCAAGATGAAAGCTTCCGCCCCGCGCAAACCCGCCGTGACGCACAAGACCATTCATGTGCGCGGCGCACGCGAACACAACCTCAAGAATGTCGATCTCGAAATCCCACGCGATGCCCTCGTCGTGTTCACCGGGCTGTCCGGCTCGGGCAAATCCTCGCTCGCCTTCGACACCATCTACGCCGAGGGCCAGCGCCGCTATGTCGAGAGCCTGTCGGCGTATGCGCGCCAGTTTCTTGAGATGATGCAGAAACCGGACGTCGATCATATCGACGGTTTGTCGCCCGCCATCTCCATCGAACAGAAAACGACCTCGAAGAACCCGCGCTCCACCGTCGGGACCGTGACAGAAATCTACGATTATCTGCGCCTCTTGTTCGCGCGCGTCGGCGTCCCCTACTCGCCGGCGACGGGACTGCCGATCGAAAGCCAGACCGTCAGCCAAATGGTCGATCGCGTGATGCAGTTGCCGGAAGGCACACGCCTGATGATCCTGGCGCCCGTCGTGCGCGGCCGCAAAGGCGAATACCGCAAGGAATTGGCCGAGTGGCAGAAGAAGGGGTTTCAGCGCGTCAAGATCAACGGCGCCATCACCGAAATCGGCGACGCGCCCAAACTCGACAAAAAATTCAAACACGACATCGACGTGGTCGTGGACCGCATCGTCGTGCGTTCCGACATTGCGACACGGCTGGCCGATAGCTTCGAGCAGGCGCTGAAACTTGCCGACGGATTGGCCATCGCGGAGTTCGTCGACAAGCCGCTCTCGCCGAAGACCCAAGCCTCGAAGTCGAGCAAGATTCGCCCTCCCCTTGACGGGGAGGGTCGAGCCGAAGGCGAGGGGTGGGGTGGGGCTGCGGATGACCAGCCCGCGAAATCCCCCCACCCCCAACCCCTCCCCGCTAGGGGGAGGGGAGCAGACCTGCGGGCTGACGAACGGTCGGTCCTTCAGAACAAAAACGAAACCCACGAGCGTATTATCTTTTCGCAGCGGTTCGCTTGCCCCGTTTCAGGCTTTACGATCGAAGAAATCGAGCCGCGGCTGTTTTCCTTCAACGCGCCTTCAGGGGCTTGCCCGCAGTGCGACGGGCTGGGGACCGAGCTCCAGTTCGAAGCCGAACTGGTCGTGCCCGACGGATCGCTGTCGCTCGCCGACGGCGCCGTCTACCCGTGGGCGAAGACGGGGGCCACGTCGCCTTATTACGAGCAGACGCTCGACAGCCTCGCCAAGCACTACAAGGTGTCGATGAAGACGCCGTGGGAAAAGCTGCCCAAGCACGTGCAGTTGGCGATCCTGTTCGGCTCGGGTGACGAGGAGGTTGAATACACGTACTGGGACGGCGCGCGGAACTACAAAACCTACAAGCCGTTCGAGGGCGTCATCGGCAACATCGCGCGGCGATGGAAGGAGACCGACAGCGAATGGGTGCGTGAGGAACTCTCGCGCTACCAGTCGGCGCATCCGTGCGAGGCCTGCCACGGCTACCGCCTGAAGCCCCAGGCACTCGCGGTCAAGGTTGGGGGCCGGCACGTCGGCGAAGTCTCGAATATGTCGATCCGCGCGGCCAACATCTGGTTTGAGGACCTGCCGAAGACTTTCACCAAGCAGCAGAGCGAAATCGCAACCCGCATCCTGAAGGAAATCAGCGACCGGCTGAAATTCCTCGTCGATGTCGGCCTCGACTATCTCACGCTCTCGCGCGCATCCGGCACGCTGTCGGGCGGCGAAAGCCAGCGTATTCGGCTGGCGTCGCAGATCGGGTCGGGGCTTACCGGCGTGCTCTACGTGCTCGACGAGCCGTCGATCGGTTTGCACCAGCGCGATAACGACCGCCTGCTCGGGACGCTGAAGCACCTGCGCGACCTGGGCAACACCGTCATCGTCGTCGAGCACGACGAAGACGCCATCCTGTCGGCCGACTACGTGGTCGACATCGGACCCGGTGCGGGCATCCATGGCGGGCGCGTGGTCAGCCAAGGCACCGCCGCCGAAATCATGGCCGACCCGCAGTCCTTGACCGGCCAATACCTTACCGGCGCACGGCTCGTCTCGCCTCCCAAACATCGCCGCAAGGCCGATCCCAAGCGCGGGCTCACCGTCGTCGGGGCGCGCGGCAACAACCTGCAGAATGTCACGGCCGAAATTCCGCAGGGGCTGTTCACGTGCGTGACCGGCGTTTCAGGTGGCGGCAAATCGACCTTCCTCATCGACACGCTATTCAAGGCCGTGTCGCGCAAGCTCAACGGCGCCCGTGAGCATCCAGCCCCGCACGACCGCATCGAGGGGCTGGAACACTTCGACAAGGTGATCGACATAGACCAATCGCCGATCGGGCGCACGCCGCGGTCGAACCCGGCGACGTACACCGGCGCGTTCACGCCGATCCGTGAATGGTTCGCGGGCCTCCCGGAAGCCAAGATGCGCGGCTACGAACCCGGCCGCTTCTCGTTCAATGTAAAAGGCGGCCGGTGCGAAAAATGCCAGGGCGACGGCGTCATCAAGATCGAGATGCACTTCCTGCCCGACGTCTACGTCACCTGCGAGGAATGCAAGGGCAAGCGTTACAATCGCGAGACGCTGTCAGTCACCTTCAAAGATAAGTCGATCGCCGACGTGCTCGACATGACGGTCGAGGAAGGCGCGGACTTCTTCAAAGCGGTTCCGTCCATTCGAGACAAACTGGAAACGCTGGCCCGCGTCGGGCTCGGCTACATCCACATCGGCCAGCAGGCGACCACGCTCTCGGGCGGCGAAGCGCAGCGCATCAAGCTGGCCAAGGAGTTGTCAAAGCGCGCCACCGGCCGCACGCTCTATATCCTCGACGAGCCGACGACGGGGCTGCATTTCCACGATGTCGCCAAGCTGCTCGAAGTGCTGCACGAGTTGGTCGATGCCGGCAACACCGTCGTCGTCATCGAGCACAATCTGGAAGTGATCAAAACCGCCGATTGGGTCATCGACCTGGGCCCAGAAGGCGGCGATGGCGGCGGGCGTATTGTGGCCGTCGGAACCCCTGAAGATGTGGCTAAGGTGCGCGAGAGTTACACGGGCAGATACCTCAAGGATTTGCTCGCACGGCGGCCCACCGCCACGGCCGCCCCCGTCACGAAGCCGAAGCCTGCGAAGCGTTCGGCGTGATGGCATCCTAGCTGTTCGGGGTCGCGTTCGGGGTCAGACCCCCGTGGGGGTCTGACCCCGTCTCATACTGACCCCGTCTCATACTGTCTCATGCCACGCGCGCTATTCAACACGCCGCGCTGGCGGCGATGGTGTAGGATCGTGGGTAACCACCAATCCGGAAGCCTGCCCATGCGCGCCGTTGCCTGCCTTTTCGCTCCAGCCCTCATGCTGGCTTTGCTCGCCGCTTCGCCGAGCGCGTTGGCGCAGTCCGAAGACCGCGGCTACGGCGGACCGGCGACCGTGGGACCGAACTTCTCGACCGGCAAGCAGTCGGCGCCGCCAGACTACGGCAGCAGCACGGTCAAGAAAAAGCCCATCCAGCAGCCGGCGGCGGCCAAAAAGGACGCCAAGCCCGCCAAACCGGCCGTCAAGCGTTCCAAGCCTGACGAGGCCGTCGCCAAAAGCGAACCTGCAACCGCGCCGCGCAACACGCCGGTGTCCACCACGACGCCGGCGGCCGACACGCCGGGATCCACCACGACAGTGCCGGCCGATATCGTGCCCGCCGTGGGCAAAGCCGAGACCTGCCGCCGCTTTGACGCCACGACGAGCACCACCATCGAAGTCCCCTGCTCCTAAGGCGCGGCACAAGCGCCCTCGGCATGGGACTGGTTAGGTTGGGGCTATCAACAATTGCGAGCAGGGTATTGCACGCGCGTCCCGGCGGCCACGGAGGCAAATTCTTTTGCCGCAACACGCTTTAAGAACGACTGTGCAGTCGGAAGTTGCGCTGCGTTGCGGTATCTTACGATTCGACGCTTCGCAGGATACGCATCGCAATGCATGCACTTCTCACCGCCGCCGCCATCGCGCTCCTCGTCGGCGCGGCTTTGAATACGCCCGCCGTCGCACAATCGAGCGAGTCTTCCATTTGGGGCAACCAGCCCTTCGGTTTCGACACGACGACACCGAGCCAACCGAAAAAGCGTAAGTTCCGCGCCCGCTCCGTCAAGCCCTCGACCGCAGCCGCGCTCGATGATCCCCCGCTGCCCGAGCCCAACCCGGCGCGCCTCGCCAGCGATCGAGGAACGGAGACGGCCGCGTCGGGCACAGCCACCGGCACCGCGACCGATGCTTCACCCGTCGAGACCGGCACCGTCTCCGCGCCTGTGGATACGGGTCCCGTCCCCTGCCGCAAGTACGATCCGACCACCGCCCGCACGATTGAGGTCAGGTGCCGGTAAGATCTTGCGTCGGCAGCTAACCCCTCACACGTCCCTTGCCCAGCGCATTGCCAGCGGCGGGCGCCAGACGCCGAGCACATAGTTGGCGAGCGAAATAGAAAGGATCGCAAACAGGGTGGTCCATTCGCTGGAAATGGTTGCGGCAAGGCCCTTTTCGAGCGGTTGGCCGGTGGCGATCTGAGCGGAGAGGCGGGCGGCATCGCCGGCCTTGGCCGAGATGATGGCCAGCGTTGCCTCGAACATGCCGATGCCGAGCAGCGCCTTCACCCACACCCAGCGCAATTCCTGAAACGGCCGATGGACCACCATGGCGAGCAGGCCTGTTACCAGTGAAATGCCCAGCGCCGGCATTATCATATACTGGCACACCGCCACGATCGTCTGGCGCATGTCGGCGTAATCCTGCGGCGTCGCCTGCGGCGCGTACAGGAGGATCAGCGCGTAGGCGACGAGGCCGCCGACGATCCCCGCCGACGACACCGTGTGCACGAATTTCATGAACTGGCGCATGGGTGCGTTACGTCCCGTGCTGGGCGCCGGATTGCGCGCGCGATTAAACCGCGAGCACTGACTTGATCTGATCCTCATACTGCTGCACCGCATCAAGCGCGCGCTTCTTCATGACCGGATCGGCGTCCGTGGTGGATGCGAAGCCTTCGATCGCCTCGCGAGCGTTGCCCATGATGCGGGTTGCGGCGGCCTGCGGATTGAGTTCGCGCTTGCAGTTGGACTGCAGAAGCTGCGTCAGCAGGACGCCGGTGGCGAGCGAGAGGCCCGAAAGCTCCTCGTTCTGGCGCTTGAGTTTATCGATCTGCGCGGTCAGGTGGGTTAGGTCGGTCATGGTTTGGATTTCCAACAGGTCGGTTTGAGGTCGATGAGCATATCTGGGTCTCTTGGCGGCGTGCTAGCGCGTGCCGGGCAGGAGTGCAAGTCCGGCCGCTTCGGGCGTTATCGACCGCAGCAATTGCGCCGGGATTGCGGCGGATGCACGCCGACGCAATCGCGTGATCGTTGCGGTCATGCACTAGCGCGGCGGCGCGGGGAGGCGCAAACCTGACTACGTTCATCCACGTAGCCACCCGGGAGATCCCACATGATACAGCGCTTCGCCATTCTCGCCGCTGCCCTCACGCTCACAGCCGCCGCCCCGGCGTATGCCGCTGAATGCAAACTCTTTGGCGGCGTGGGCAATGGCCTCACGGAAGGCATTGCCAAATTCATGTCCGAAGCAGCCGTCAGGAACGTGATTGAGAACAAGGGGCTGAAACCGACCGGTGAAGCCAAGGTCACGTGCACCGCAGCCGCGGTCGGCTCGGAATGCTCCGCGCGCCAGCAGGGCTGCAAATAGCACCCTGTAGTTTTTCGCCGGACGCTTGGGAACAAGACCGTGGTCTTGGCCGTTATCAGCTTACGTTATCTGCGTCTGGGGTTCCGTTTCGAGGGAGAGATCAAATGAAAATCGCCATGCTCGCTGTGTGCCTCGCCGCCACGCTCGCCGCCGGTTGCCGCCGCGAGGAAGCCGCGCCCGTGTATGAGCCGATGAAGCTCGGCGGAGCGGCGTCGCACGAAATGTCGCGCTGATCGACCATCAGCGTCAGATGAGTGGGCCGGGGGCGGAAGCGCTCCCGGCCCATGTTGGTTTTGGATTGCCAAGCCTCAGTCGTAGTCGCGCCTGTGGACCTTACGATCCGACCCGCGCGCAGGCTCAACCGATCGATGTCGATAAGACTGCGGCGCGCGGGCCCGCCAATTGCCGGTTCCGCTCAATGCGCCGTAGCGCTCTAATAACTCCGCATCGTATTCACTGACCGGACCACCGGCCCGAGCATTGGCGCGGGCGCTCTCGACGTCGAAGTAGCTGTCGGCGAGCGCCGTGCCGCTCACACCTATTGCGGCCGCAAGCGCCGCGGCCGCCGCGTACAATTTCATAGCCGTCTCCTTGTTCATTGCTCAAGCGGCGCTCGCCCGGCCTTGCTGCGGGTCATGCGTTATCGCTCACTCATGCCCTTTACATGGGGATGCGGCCCGGCCGTGCAAAGGTGCGCTCTTTTGCAACGTGGTCAGTTGTTGCTGCGCGCTATGGGACAGGCGGTCGGCAATCCGGACAAGTGGCCCGGCTCCTCGGCGACAAGGCGGACGAAAATGGCCAGCACCTCGTCACGGGTGGCTTTCTCAACGGCGCCGCCACTCACCTGCTCACGTGTCCACATCCAACTCTTGGCCGGATCGTGCCGCATGGCCCATGCCGGAAACAATCGCTGCGTGGTGTTTTCCTGGACCAGGATTTCGACGTCGGTATGCCGATCGTCGCGCGCGATCTTTTCGAAGATCGTATCGACATTCGCACGATCGCCTTCCAGCAGCTGAAGATAAAGATCCTCGCGGCAGATCAGCGTGCCGGTGACATCGTGGCGGGCATTAACGGTCTGCGCGGTCTTCAGGATATTGGCGAGCACCAGATCGTCGAAACCGAACGGGTGCGAGGCATAGATCAGCCGCTTGAGCGTCATGGGCAGGGCTCCGGCCTTGGGCGTGCACTCCGGAAGATACCGGCAGTGCGTTGAGCGTAGCATGCCGCCTGGACGGTGACGTTGTTTAAATCATTGGGGCAAGCTTAGGGTTCCCCACGCTTCGTTCGTCAGTTTTACACATTTTTCACCGTGTCCTCAACCGGGCTACGGGGTGGCCTGTCCCTGTCACAGCCGTGGAATGCGCCTTGCGGGAGAGTATGCAGGTCCCGACCCGCGTGTGCCGCTCCGGCACAAAAGTCGCGAAAGCCGACAGAAAAAAGAGCCGCTCCTCCATGCCCAGCCCAATCGTCGACAACCGAGTAGCCTTCGTCGACGTCGCCAAGGGACTGTGCATACTTCTCGTCGTGATGATGCACGCCACGCTGGGGGTCGAAAAGGCGACCGGAGAGACAACCATTCTGAGCGGCTTTATCGAATGGGCCAAACCCTTTCGAATGCCGGACTTCTTTCTGATCTCCGGACTGTTTCTGGCGTCGCGCATCAACCGGCCGTGGCAATCATACCTCGACAGCAAGGTCGTTTACTTCGCTTACTTCTACGTGCTGTGGCTGACGATCCAGTTCGCGCTGAAAGCGCCCGGCATGATCGCAGGCCACGGCCTCGAAGCAACCGCTTGGGCTTGGGTTAGCGGACTTGTGCAGCCGTGGGGGACGCTATGGTTCATCTACATGCTGGCGCTGTTCTTCGTGGTTGCCAAGCTGCTCGAAGCTGCACCGAAGGCTCTCGTGTGGGTGGCAGCAGCGGCGCTTTACACTGCTCAGCCGCACACCGGCTCGTTGATCATTGATGAGTTCGCCGCGCGCTTTGTTTTCTTCTACACTGGCTACTGGGCTGCACCTTTTATCTTTCAATTCGCTTCGCGGGTAGCCCAGAGCCCCGTCGCTGTCGTCGCGGGGGCGCTTGCGGCGTGGGCTGCGATCAACTGGCTTCTGGTCGCGGAGGGGCTCGCGTTCATGGCAGGGCTCAGTCTTTGGATTTCATATGCCGGCGTCGCCGCCGTGATCGCCTTGAGTGTGCTTTTGGCGCCGACATCTCCTGGAGGCGCGCTGGCCTACCTGGGTCGCAACTCGATCAAGGTCTATCTCGCTTTTCCTTTGTTCATGGGACCGGCGCGGGTGGTGGCGTTGAAATTGGAAGCCTTCATTCCGGATTGGGGCGCCGCGCTGATTTCGACCGCGGCCGGTGTCGCAGGAGCCCTCGTCCTGGCGCACGTCGTGCAGGGTACACGCTTTGGTTTCCTGTTCGCCCGCCCGTCATCATGGAAGCTTATGGCCACGGGCCCGGGCAGCACACGTGCCAGGCCGCAGGTCGTGGGACCTGATCGTCACCCCGGCGGCGTTGCAGCAGGGGCGGCCGGCGGCGCGGCCTCCACCACCCGTTTCAAATTGGCGAGGCCGGTCTCGTAATCGGCGCCGATCATTGCGTTTACATCGAGCCCCATGACCGTGCAGATCAGACGCTCGACAAAGCCCTGCTCACCGGCAATGGACCACGTCACTTTCGTGCCCGGGCCCTCGGGCTTAAAGGTGAAGGCGACGTCGCTCGTGCCGTGCATAGGCGCGACGAAATCCAGCCGGATCTTGAGGGCCTGGGGCGGATTGGCCTCGGTGATGGCCATGGCCCCGGTGCCGACCTCCTCGTTGCCCGACCACTTCATGATCGCGCCGGGCCCGGCCTTTGGACCCTCAAACGTCACTTTCGCATTCGGATCGCGCTTGGCCCATGGCGACCAATCGGCCCATTTTTCGAAATCGTAGACGTGGGCGAAGACGTCGGCGGGGGCTGCCGCGATGACCGCCGTGCGCTCGACGCCGTACTGTGGCGGTTTCAAGCCAACCCAGACGAGCAGCGCGGCCAAAGCTGCGATGATCAAAAGAAAAATCGTACGCAGCATGGTGCGAACTCCGTCGTTGATGGGAGCGAACAGCTATCCATTGGGAAGCCGGCATATTTGTGAACACCGTTGCAGCAACGGTTATGCTCGCGTCGTGACGTGTCAGCAGGCGGCAGCAGTGACGGTCCGAGCGGTGCGAGGGGGATTTGACGTTCGATCGGCATCGGTCGGACTCGCTGCAATTTGCTTGTCGGCGTGTGCGGCGACAGTCGGCAGCGCCATCGTCGGATTGCCTGCCGAGGATTTCGACCGCGCGCATGTGACCGGCTTGGACATTGCCGCAGCAGAGCGATGCGGCGTCACGGTCGATGCGGGGGTGGTGCGCGCCAATCTGGTCGAGGACACCAAACGGCGCGGGCGTGACGACGCCACGGCCGAAAAGGCCGGCCGCGCCTTTGATAAAACGCGGGCCGAATTCACAAGAAAGTTGCAGTCGAGGCCGGAGTTCTGTGTCAGCGAGTATGCGGTTGCGCCCGAGACCCTTGCGCTCTACCGCAAAGGAGAGTTCTCTGCCGGGCGCTGAACGCTTGGATCTGATCGCGGTTTAGCCACAACATCATGCAAATCCATGTCTTCCACCGGCTTTGGTTTGCCAAAGTTGACTGAACGGAGATCGCCTCATGTCCGCCCGCCGCAGGCCTCGCGCAATCCTCAGAACTTTCCTCGCACTGGCTGCGACCGCGGGTTTTGCCGCGACCAGCCATGCAGGGGAATTTGCCGGCACATGGGCTGCCGATCTGGAAAATTGCAAGCTGCGACAGGACAGTGCCGATGCGCCCGTCGTCATCTCGGCCAAAGGCTACGACCAACATGAAACTCACTGCGCATTCAGCGGGCTGGCATCGGCCGGTGAAAACGAATGGTCGGGCAAGGCGGCATGCAGCGTAGAAGGTGATGCGCAGTCGATAGCGATCAAGCTGACGCTGTCGGGCGACACATTGACGCTGACGGAAGACGGTAACTCTCGCGATCTACTGCGCTGTCCTTAAGCGGCGCGCCCTTTGGGCCGTTCAGCCTCCGCCTAGTCGCCATTTACCCTCGTCCATTCACCTTGTGGCCGGGGTTTTCTGGACGGTTTGCTCGTCCACTGGCATGGGCGGAAACCGCTGCGTGTCGTTGCGGCGGCACGCACCGCATTACTTTAGAGTCACGTAGGGAACAGACGAAACTTTCGCGCTGAGCAATCGTTACCTAACCGGCTGCCACCTTTACGAATTATGACTTGAATGTGGCAGGCGCCCTTCCCACGTCCTCTCTAGTATGGAGTCAGAGGATGATGCTCGCAGATAACGGCCAGTTTGAAACCGTCTCGTGCGCAGATTTGCGCACGCAGGATTGTTCGGCTGCGACCGACAGGAGCCGCCGCATGATTGCCCACGGTGACACACTTTTTACGCCCGGGGTTGCCCGCCGCGCTGCATATCGCGTCGAAAGCGGAGCGCTGTGCCACTACGTGGTGTGGCCGGACGGCAGTCATGACGTGATCGAGTTTGCCTTTCCGGGCGATATCGTAGGTCTGGGCTCGCTGCGCGAACACGTCTCCACTGCACAGGCGATGGTCGATACTTCGGTTGAGGTCTTGTCTGCCGATGAACTGGAGCGGGCAATTGGTGCGGATGCCGCGCTTGCCGCCCGGATGGCATCGGCCGCCGACCGGGAATTCGATTTCATGCGCGACCGTGCTTTGCGGCCGGGATTGCGTCCACTGCCGCAGCGGCTGGCGGCCTACATCCTGGCAATCGCCGGGGCCGCATGCCGCTCCGGTGAAACAGCGCTAGAGGCTGGGTCAGCCGGCGTTGCAGCACTGGCCATTGCGCTTGATGTTTCCACGGCCGATGTTGAATTGACGATTGCTAATCTGACCGGCCGCAGTTTGATTAGTATCGCCAATGGCATGATCGTCATCAAAGATCGCGATGGTCTTGATGCGGTCGCCGACGCGTAGATCAGCCGCTGACTTTGATTAGCAGCTGACCGGTGGTATGCAGCGGTCGATGATCAGAGCCGCAACACTTCTCATTATTTCAGCATTTGCGGCCGCGGTCGCAGTTGCGCAGCAGGCTGTTCCAAACAAGCTTCTCCCGGGAGTTGATGAGCAGGGTGCGCGGCATGGGCAGGCGTTGGCCGCCATGAAAACGTGTCCAGGTGCCCGCACAACCGCCAAGGTTGCCGAACTGACAGCCGCCGTTCCGGGTTCGGATCGAGCCGTTTTCGATGCTGCCAGCGCGCGAATTGTGGCCGCGTGGGAAAAGGCGTTCCGTTGCACGGATATCGACCCGGCGCAGTTTCCGCGCGAATTCAACGGCTGCCGCAAATCCAAGATCCTCAGTTGCACCTCGGCCTGGCGCGAAATTGGTCCGGACGGCTCGGCTCTGCCGGGTCTCCTTGAATTTGCACCATAGATTTGACGCACCGCAGCGACGATCGCGCTGAGCCAATCTCAATCCGCGGCCGTACACTTGCAACATCATTACGGAGGTTCCTGATGCCCGCGCGTCGCCTGATTGCCCTTGCCGTTATCATCGCCTTGACGCCCGTTGTGCCGTTGGCTCTGGCTGCGGACGCCGCAAAGCCGCAGGCTGCCGGCTACAACGATCTCGCCAATCCGCGCGATGCCGGTATCCGCTATGGGCAAGCCGCGGGAATGGCTGCGGTTTGCCTCGACATGAAGCCGACGGCGAAGGCGGAAGCGTTGGCCGGCACATTCACCGGCGCGGACCTTGAGAAGTTCAAGGTGCAGGCCGAAACGGTGCTGACGTCGTGGAAGAAAATGATGGCGTGCGCTCACACGTCTGATCCCAATCCGTGTCGTGTGGCATTTCAGATGAGCTGCCGTGAAGGGTACAACGAGATCGGGCCCGCCGGTAAAGTAGTGCCCGGGCTTGTGGATATGTCGAAGGCGCAGTGAACCGCGCATGGGCCGTCTCCTCGCCGTGGCAATCGTACTTATCGTCTCCGGCACGGATTGGGTCCGGGCTGAACCGGCCGCAGCGGTTGATCCGCTGACTCTTTTGAAGGACGGCCAGATTGCGGGATGCGGGCTGTCGGCAACGGGGTCGGCGGCCCAAGGGTCGGCGATCGCGGAAGTCATCGCATTTCGGGACGGCAACGAAACGGCATTCGCCGTGCGCGCCCGTCCGGGGCCAAATTCGACATCGCCGAACGCGCAGTCGATCCGGCTCGTGACCGCCACTCACGATACGGCTTTCCTCTTTCCTCAACCCCGCCGCATCGCCGGCGGCATCGTCGAGACGCGGACCGTCTTGCAGGGCTTTACCGGTCCAAGCTTCGCACAAGAACTGATGGTCATGGGGGGCCGCTTTGAGATCACGGGCGCTGACGGGGCGGTGTTCACACTCGATCTGCCGCGACCCATGCCACACCGCGTGCGGCAGGCCTATCTCACGTGCGCGGGCGATCTGTTCCGGCCCGAGCCGGAATAGACGGACGCTTTCCTCCTGGCCACCCACCGTGCATGTTCAGTGGTTGTCAGGGAGAACGGCATGAAGCAAGCAGGCCCTCTTCGCGCTGGATTGACCGGAACGGCAACGCTCATCGTCGACGAAGCGCATACGGCGGCGCATGTCGGTAGCGGCTGCGAGGCCGTCCTGGCGACGCCCGTGATGATTGCGCTTATGGAGGCGGCGGCGGTTGATTGCTGCGAACATCTGCTCGATGCCGGCCACACCAGTGTCGGCATACGGATCGCCGTGGATCATGTGGCGCCGACGCCGGTCGGGCGGACGGTGACGGCGACGGCGGAACTGGTTGAAATCAAGGGCCGGCGTCTGATGTTTCGCGTCAGCGCCGAGGACGGCCAGCGCGGCATCGGAGCGGGCGAACACACGCGCGCCGTCGTCAACATCGACGCATTCCGCGAGCGGCTCCTCTAATCGCCCGGCGCTTTTCGTCGCTGGCGCGTGCGATGCGGTGCCAAAAAAGCAGGGGCGGCACCGTTGGCGCCACCCCGTCATCGGTCAGGTCGATTGCGCCCGCAGCTTTACTCAGCCGCGAGCGCCACCGGCTTTCCCTCGCCCAGCCGATCGAAGCCGAGCGATGCGGCAACCGCCTGATGCATGATGCGGCCGTCCTGAACGTTGAGGCCGGCGGCAAGGTGGGGATCGCGATCAAACGCAGCAATTCCCTTCTCGGCCAGCTTCATCACGAACGGCAGCGTGGCGTTGTTCAATGCCTGGGCCGACGTCGTCGGCACCGCGCCCGGCATGTTGGCGACACAGTAATGAATGATGCCGTCGACTTCGAAGGTCGGCTCGGCATGCGTCGTCGGGCGGGACATCTCAAAGCAGCCGCCCTGGTCGATCGACACGTCAACGAGAACCGCGCCCTTCTTCATGGCCTTCAGCATGGCGCGCGTGACGAGCTTTGGCGCGCTGGCGCCGGCCACGAGTACGGCACCGACGACGACGTCAGCTGCGAGCACTTCGCTTTCGACCGTTTCCATCGTCGAGGCCAAAGTGCGAACGCGACCCTGGAACAGTTCATCGAGCTGGCGCAGGCGGGGCAGCGAGCGGTCAAGGATGGTGACGTCGGCGCCGAGACCTGAGGCCATGCGGGCTGCATGCGTGCCAACGACGCCGCCACCGAGCACAACGACCTTGGCTGGCTTGACGCCGGGGACGCCGCCCATCAGAACGCCGCGGCCACCCGTCGGGCGGCGCAGCGCGATGGCGGCGGCTTCGATCGACAGCCGACCGGCGACTTCGCTCATGGGGGCCAGCAGCGGCAGGCCGCCGTTGGCGTCGGTTACGGTCTCATAGGCGATAGCTGTGGCGCCGGACGCAAGGAGGCCCATGGCCTGCTCGGCATCGGGTGCCAGATGCAAGTAGGTGAAAAGGATGTGGTCCGGGCGCAGGCGCTCCCATTCCACCCGCTGCGGCTCCTTCACCTTTACGATCATCTCGCTCTGAGCGAAGACGGCGTCGGCGTCGGGGAGGATCTTGGCGCCAGCGTATTCATAGGCGGCGTCGTCAGCGAAAATGCCCGCACCGGCGCCCGACTGCACGAACACTTCGTGGCCCTTGGCCGTCAGCTCGCGCACGGAGCCCGGCACAAGGCCAACCCGGTATTCGTTAACCTTGATCTCGGTGGGAACGCCGATCCGCATGATGTCCTCCTGAAGAATTCGATGCGGACAATGTGATCACATTTGCACGCTGAAGGTCAGCGTTGTGGATTGAAGTATGATCTATTTTCGGTGATTATCTGCGTTCGGTACAAATAGAATGCAGGAAATATGCGTTGATGGAACTCGATGCGCTGGATATGGCCATTCTTGCGGCTCTGTCTCAGAACGGCCGGTTGTCGCAAGTCGAGCTTGCCGAGCGTGTGCCGCTGTCGGCAACGGCGATTGCGCGCCGGATCCGAGCGCTGGAAGAGAAAGGCGTCATTGAAGGTTATCAGGCCCGCGTCAGCCGACCGGCCCTGGGTCTCAACATGACGGTGCTGGTCCAGATCAGCCTCAAGAGCCAGAGCGAGGATCTGCTGGCCGCATTCGAAAAGGCCGTTACGGCCGCGCCCTCCGTCGTCTCGTGCCATCTCATGTCGGGGGAGGACGACTACGTGCTCACGGTTCTTGCCCGCGATCTGGCCGACTACGAACGCATTCATCGGCACGAACTCGCGCGGCTGCCCGGCGTCACGCGCTTGCGCTCGAGTTTCGCGCTGCGCGAGGTCAAGGCCCGGACACTGCCTGAGACGATCCTGACGCGGCCGCGCGGCTAGGACTTGGGCCCGTCGAGCAGGAAGTTGCCGGCCGAAGCGCCATCAGATTTCGGCAGCGCTTCGGCGTCGTCCTTCAGGTTGACGCCGGAGAGTTTGCGACGCACGGCCTCGGTGGCGAGGTAGTGCAGCTTGTAGGCCGCCTGCGCATAGGTGAGGCCATCCGCCCGCACATTCGAAATGCAGTTACGGTCGGCGTCGGTGAGGCCGGGCTTCGGGTTGTAGGTCAGGTATATGCCTAAGCTGTCGGGGGATGACAGGCCCGGGCGTTCGCCAATCAGCATGACGACGAGCTTGGCGCCGACGATCGCGCCGATCTCGTCACCGAGCGCCACGCGCCCCTGGCCGGCGACAATGAGCGGCGCACGGCTCCAGCCGGACTTGTCGGACAGCGGCAGCATGGTTTCAAGGAACGGGAGGATGTTCTTTTCGATCGCGTAGGCAGAAAGACCGTCGGCGACGACGTAGGTGACATCGAAGGGGCCTTTGACTTCGGCGGCCAATTTTGCCGCCGAAACCGGCGACAGGCGGCGACCAAGATCGGGGCGCTGCAAATAGGTCGGGCGGTCGGGCGCGGCGCTGTGCACCTCCACGACGGGGCCGAAGCGCGACAGGTCCTGGGCCAGCTTGGTCAGATCGAGGGCGTGATGCACGGCACTGCGCGCGCGGGCGTGCGCCAATTGGAACGCCAGATGCTCGGACGTCGGCAGGCTGACGCCGGTGCGGCCAAGGGCAATGCGTGCCGGGGTGTGGCGGCGCAGATGCGTCCAAGGATTGGCGATGGTAACGCCTTTGTCGCTGTCGGCCATGACTGTCACTCCGCCGCGATGGCGCGGCGGAAAGCACGCGGCACATCTGTTGCGAGGCGAACTTGATCGCCTTCAGCGAAAATTTCCTGTGCCTTCAGCCACGCCTCGAATTCGGGTGCCGGCTTGAGGCCGAGCACGCGGCGAAGATAAAGCGCATCGTGGAACGAGGTCGTCTGGTAGTTCAGCATCACGTCATCGGACCCGGGAATGCCCATGATGAAACTGATGCCGGCGACGCCAAGCATGGTCAGCAGAACATCCATGTCGTTCTGATCGGCTTCAGCGTGGTTCGTATAACAGATGTCGCAACCCATCGGCAGCCCAAGCAGCTTGCCGCAGAAATGATCCTCCAGACCGGCGCGAACGATTTGACGGCCGTCGTAGAGATATTCGGGTCCGATGAAGCCGACGACGGTGTTGATCAGCAGCGGCTTGAATTTGCGCGCGACCGCATAGGCTCTCGTCTCGATCGTCTGCTGGTCGGCGCCGTGATGGGCGTTGGCGGATAACGCACTGCCCTGCCCTGTTTCGAAATACATGACGTTGTCGCCGACGGTGCCGCGCTTCAGCGACAAGCCGGCCTCATAGCCCTCCTGCAGGATTTTCAGGTCGATGCCGAAGCTTCTGTTGGCCGCTTCGGTGCCTGCAATCGACTGAAAGACAAGGTCGACCGGCGCGCCGCGATTGATCGCCTCGATGGTCGTGGTCACGTGGGTCAGGATGCAGGACTGGGTCGGAATTTCGTAACGGTTGATGATGGCGTCGAGCATCTCGACGAGGGACATGACCTGGCCGATGCTGTCGGTCGCCGGATTGATGCCGATCACAGCGTCGCCATTGCCGTAGAGAAGTCCATCGACAATGCTGGCGGCAATGCCGGCTGTGTCGTCGGTCGGGTGGTTGGGTTGCAGACGCGTCGCCATGCGGCCTTCCAGACCGATCGTGTTGCGAAACTTCGACACGACGCGGCATTTCCTGGCGACGAGGACAAGGTCTTGAGCCCGCATGATCTTGGAGACGGCGGCGACCATTTCAGGCGTCAGGCCGGGCGCGAGCTTCGTCAGCACTTCACTTGTCGTCTGGTCCGACAGCAGCCAGTCGCGAAAGCCGCCAACCGTCAGGTGCGACACCGCCTTGAATGCGACCTTGTCGTGCGTGTCGATAATCAGCCGGGTCACCTCGTCGCTCTCATAAGGGACGATCTGCTCGGCGAGGAAGACGGTCAGCGGGACGTCGGCGAGTGCGATCTGCGCGGCAGCCCGCTGCGCGTCGGTTTCGGCGGCGACGCCGGCGAGCTGATCACCCGAGCGTAGCGGCGAAGCCTTGGCCAGCAGATCTTTCAGATCGTCGAAAACGAACCGCTCGCCGCCAACGACGTGTGCGAATGAGCCCATGTTCCGCCCTCCAGCCGGCAATCCAGATTTCGAGGCATCCAGAGGTACTATCACCGATGCCGGTCGCAGACATCAAGTCCCGTCAAATAGACCGGATGAGACGTGACGAAAGGGGCGCATCGCCCTAGTGTCCGGCGGCCCGCCCTTAGTCCCTGATGTGACGAGACCCATGAAAACCGATACGCCTCGCCCCATTTGCCTTCAAGACTATCGCCCATCGGCCTATCTCATCGACACGGTCGAACTCGATATCAGCTTGCATCCGACGGAAACGAAGGTCGCATCGCGATTGACGATCCGCGCCAATCCGAGCCAGCGCGGAAAGCCGGGGGCCTTCAAGCTTGACGGCGAAAACCTGAAGCTCGTTTCGATTGAGCTCAATGGGACGCCACTCGAGCGGGGCCGGTTCCGGCAGTCGGCCACACACCTGACGATTGCCAAAGTGCCCGACACGCCTTTTACGCTGGAGACGGTCGTCACCCTCAATCCCGAAGCCAACACCGCGTTGCAGGGGCTCTACCGCTCGCGCGGTGTTTATTGCACGCAATGCGAGGCGGAAGGCTTTCGCCGCATCACCTTCTTCCTCGACCGGCCCGACATCCTCTCCGTTTACACGACGCGCATTGAAGCCGAGACCGCACTGGCACCCATCCTGCTCGGCAACGGCAATCCGGTCAAAACCGGAACAAGCGACCGCGGCAAACGCCATTTCGCCGTCTGGCACGATCCGCATCCCAAGCCCTGCTATCTGTTCGCGCTGGTCGGCGGCGACCTCGCAGTCGTCCGCTCATCGTTCAAGACACTGTCCGGGCGCGCGGTGGATCTTGGGATTTATGTCGAGCACGGAAAGGAGGCACGCGCTGAATGGGCGATGGATGCCTTGAAGCGCTCGATGGCGTGGGACGAACAACGGTTCGGTCGCGAATACGATCTCGACGTGTTCAACATCGTTGCCGTATCGGACTTCAACATGGGCGCGATGGAAAACAAGGGCCTCAATATCTTCAACGACCGCTTGATCCTCGCGTCACCCGAAACGGCAACGGACGCCATGTTCGAAGCGATCGAGAGCGTCGTCGCGCACGAGTACTTCCACAATTGGACCGGCAACCGCATCACCTGCCGCGATTGGTTTCAGCTGTGCCTGAAAGAGGGACTAACGGTTTATCGCGACCAGGAGTTTTCATCCGACGAGCGCGACCGGACCGTGCAGCGCATCAACGACGTGCGGCAGTTGAAAGCGATGCAATTCCCCGAAGACGGCGGACCTCTGGCGCATCCCGTTCGGCCGGAGAGCTACATCGAGATCAACAATTTCTATACAGCGACCGTGTACGAGAAGGGCGCCGAACTCGTGCGCATGATCGAAACCCTGCTCGGACCAGAGGGCTTTCGCGCCGGCATGGATCTTTATTTCGAGCGGCACGACGGTCAGGCTGCGACCATCGAAGACTTTCTCCGGTGCTTCGAAGAAGCTTCGGGCCGGAACCTGTCGCAGTTCCAACTGTGGTATGCGCAATCGGGAACGCCAGAACTCGTCGCCTCGCTGACGTGGGACCGCGCCACCAAAACCGCGTCGCTAAAGGTCGCGCAGATGCAGCCGCCGACGCCGGGACAGCCAAAAAAACAACCGCTGCAAATTCCGCTGCGGCTTGCACTCCTGGGTGCCAACGGTCAACCCATCACCTTGAAACTCGACACGGGCGAGGACATCGACAACGGCGTTCTGGAAGTCACCAAGCGCAGCGAGACTTTTCACTTCGTCAATGTCTCGTCGCGCCCGGTGCCATCGCTGCTGCAAGGATTTTCCGCGCCGGTTCGGCTGACGGTCGACCTGTCGGATCGCGACCTGGAATTTCTCATCGCCAACGATGCCGATCTCTTCAATCGGTGGCAGTCGGCGAACGTCTATGCCATGCGGACGCTGATCGCCAACGTTGGACTGCTGAAAGAGGGCAAGCGCGCGACGCGGGGCACGGCTTTCGCCAAAGCGCTTGGCCTTGCCATTGCCGACAAGACACTGAACCCGGCCTACCGGGCCGCGTTGCTGCGGCTGCCAAGCCAGGCCGACGTCGCTCGGGAGATCGGCCGCAACGTCGACCCGGATCTCATCCACCGCGCGCATGTGCAATTGTCGAAGCTGGTTAGCACAACACTGGGCGAGGATCTGGAAGCCATCTACGCGTCATCGGTTGCGCGCGGGGCGTTCTCGCCCGATGCCAAGAGCGCCGGCAAGCGCGCGCTGCGCAACGCCGCGCTCAGCCTGCTGGCGGCGCGGCGTGATCCGCGCGATCTGAAACGGGTTTGGGATCATTTCCGCAAGGCGGTTTCCATGACCGATCAGGCCCACGCCCTCGTCGTCATCTCAAGTCTCGATATCCCCGAGCGAACCGCCGCGTTCGATGCGTTCCATGAAAAGTGGAAAGACGACCACCTTGTCATCGACACCTGGTTTGCGGCGGAGGCCCAATCGGCGCTAACGACCGCGCTCGATCGCGTGCAGGATCTCACCTCGCATCCTCTGTTCAACTATGCGATGCCGAACAAGGTGCGGGCGCTGATCGGCAATTTCGCGCTTCAGAACCCGCTCCAGTTCAACCGCGCCGACGGCACCGGCTACCAGTTCGTCGCCGGCGAAGTCTTGAAGATCGATGCGTTGAATCCGCAAATCGCCGCCCGCATGCTCGGCTGTTTCCGATCGTGGCGGTCGCTTGAACCGGGACGGCGTGCGCAGGCGCGCAAAGCGCTGCAAAAGGTGGCGAAATCGGAGACAATTTCCCGCGACGTCTTCGAGATCGTGACCAAAATGCTCGACGCGTGAATATAGCGAATTCAAACTCTTGACCCGATTTAATCTCCCTCGACACGTGAGTCGCGAATCAGTGAATCTGACCTTGCGAATCGGTCTGAGTAGCGGCCGAGGCACTGGGCAGAATTGACGACAAATCGCACGAGGGGGTTGGGATGGCGCGGATCGGGTCCGCCTGTCCACGGGAAGGGTCTGCGCGCACGCAGGCGCTGCCGGTAGGGCTGGGCACACGGCTAAAATTCGCATTCACAGCGGACGAGCGAGGTGAGCGCCCGCTACAGGCCGCCGCCGTCTTGCATCTCTTGGCCATTGCTGCGGCCGTTCTTGGGCCGGCCAGTCCGCCCTTGCCGATCTTCCCGACGCTGACGGGCCTGGCACTCGTGGTTCTTGCTCTTGTACGGATGCCGGTGGCTGCGGTTTCAGCTGCTCTTGGACCGGTCACGCCCGACCTAGTCGAACGTCGCGCCTTTGATCTGGAGCGGCAATCCCAGCGACTTGTCGAAATTGCCGATGCGGCAAGCCGTGCGCGGCGCGAAGCCGAAATGCGCGGCCACCTGTGGGCCGAACTGACGGCGCGCATGAGTCATGAGTTGAGAACGCCCCTCAACGCCGTCATCGGGTTTTCCGACCTTATGAGTGCGGAACTGTTCGGACCGCTTGGTCATGATCGTTACCGCGACTACACGCGCCATATTCGCGAATGTAGCCGTTCGCTGCTGAAATGCACCGAAGACACGCTGGCTCTGACGTCGTCTCTGGCTAAGTCGGAACCGGGAGAAACGCTGCAGACATTGCGGCTTGACGATCTTCTTCGGGAGGCGCTGGCATTTCATGCCGCCGGCATCGCAACGCGCGATTTGTGTGTTGTCCTCCCCGTGCGCAACGAGACCTGCGTTCTGGGCGAGGCTCGGCCGATGCGGCAGATTCTCATCAATCTCGTTGCTGAAGCCATCGAGCGCGGCCGGCGCGGCGCCTCGATCACAATCTCGGTCGTCGATGACGGCGACAGCCTCTTACTGTCAATCCTGGTTGAGAAAGTGGTGCCGCGCGCCGACGTTGGTCAGGCGCCTTTGACGATCTGCATCGCCCGCGTTCTGCTGGAGCAACAGGGCTCGGCGCTGATCGAGAGCGACGATCATGAGCGCTGGCAGGCGACGACGTGTTTGCAGCGACCGGCACAATCCGATTTCTTTACGGGGGTTGCGGCCTAGACCCCGCTATTGCGGCGGTTCGGGCGGATCGGGTGCGTCGTCGTTCAACAGTGCGTCCTTGTCCGCCTTGCCTTTGCGGCCGCGGTCCCGGTCAAGCCGCCGGTTCCAGGCCGCCGCCAGCTTCTGGCGCTCCTCGGCTGTCAGTTCGCCGATGGATTTCATCAGGGCGGAAGTGCCGGAGTCACGCACGCGATTGTCGGCGGCGGCAACGGCGGCGAGCGCGGCCTGCATGGCTTCGGGGGTGTAATCGGGAGAGGCAAGCACTGCGCTAGCCTTACTGCGCGCATCGCGCACTTCGGCGCGCAGCGCTTTGAGGTCCTGGCGCGCCTCTTTCAAATGGCGGCGGACGGCGTCGCGTCGTTCGGGCGGCAATTCGCGCGAGAACCGCATCAATCCAAACGCCGTCTGTGACGGTCCCCAATGGCCAGGTCCGGGAGGACCTTTCAGCCACAACGCGCCGAGACCGCCTATAAAGAGGAGATTGAGAGCCAGCGAGGCAACGAGCAGCCATCGCCATCCGCGCGCGGAGGCAGGGGGAGTTGCCGGCGTGGTGGTATCGCTCAAAGCAGATCCTCCTCAGAGGTCTCGTCCGCTGCGGTTCCAAGAGCGATGGCACTGACGTCATCGGCGTCGCTCATGGCAACCGTCGTCAACGGCGACAGGTCGAGGCCCGTGTCTTCCAGGACGCCCTTCGAAACGGTGAAAAAGCCAATCAGCAGCGCGGCCGCCATCACGCTTAACTCACGCCAGAATGAGCGGGCGGGAAGCGGGGCCGCCGCTTTGTGGGCTCGCGGCTTGAACGTGACGACGGTGGCGGCCTGCGGCTCCTCGACCTCCAGTCGCGCGAACAGACGCTCCGTGGCGGCGGACATCGCGGCTGCGGGCGGAACGGCCGGCAACGTGGAAAGAAGCGTATCGAAGGAGCGTTCCTCGGCGATGCGGGCCTGCGCTTGCGGGCTGGTCGCGACAAACCCGTCGAGGCGGGCCCGGTCTGCCGGCGGCCAGCGCGAAACATCGGCGCCGTAGGCTGCCAGGACGGCTTCCAACCGCTGCATGTGATCTGACGTGGTCATCGCCATTGTCCTTGTCTTCTCGTCGCCAACCGCAACACTTAAAACTCGGCCTCAGGGTCGTCACGAAGGGCCTGCCATTCGGGTGCCAGGGCCACCTTCAAGGTCCGTCGGGCCCGTGCAAGCAGCGACTCGATCGCTTCCGCCGAAACGCCCATCATACCGCCGACTTCCTGCATGCTGAGGCCTTCGTAGTGAAACATCGTCAAGGCGAGCCGCTGACGATCTGGAAGCCCGCGCAGCGCTGCTTCGACCCGAGTGGACAGTTCACGCTGTTCCAGACTGCGCAACTGACCCGCAGGCTGGGGTTGTTCGGGCGGCTCGTCCGTGACATCGAACCGGCCGCGGACGCGCAATCTGTCGATCGCCAAGTTTGACACAACGCGTTTCAGCCACGGCGCAATGCCGGCCGGCCCGACATCGAGCGCTGCCCCCTGGCGCCACAAACGCAGCAACGCCTCCTGCGCGACATCCTCCGCCTCGGCCTCATCACGCAACAGGCGGCGTGCAAGCAGGATCAGAGATGGCATGTGTCGTTCGACCAGCACGCGAAACGCCGCCTGATCACGGCCGGCGACGCGCACCAGGAGGGCTTCGTCCTCCCGATCCGCGCCCCGTCGTACCATGCCGGGCTTATTGCCCGGCGATGCGTCGCCTGCTGCCACACCCAACTCCGGCCCTCGGCCGCCCGCCCGTAAATTTCGTTCCAGTCTTGCATCCTTCGGACCGTGAACGCCAGCCTCGGCTTTGGCCGAGCGGTCGGGTGCGTCAGCGCTGCGACCAGACCTGGCGTTCGGCCGGCGGGAGATCGGTTGCTGTGATGCGTCCATCGCGGTCGAGATCGAGGCGCATAAAGCGGAAGCGCGCATCGGCCGTGTACTCCTCCAACGTCACCTTGCCGTCACCGTCGCGATCGAGGGCATGCATGCGGCGCCTCTTGGCGAATTCGGTTTCTTCGGCGCGGCCGGTGTCATATTCGGCTTTTTCAACGACGCCATCGGCATTGCGGTCGTAGAATGAGAACATGAGCTGCTGCCGTTCGGCGCGAGCATTCGGGCGACCCTGTCGACCGTCGGTTGCAACGGGGGCGGCTTCGAACTCCGCCTTTGTCAGCTTACCGTCCGAGTTGGTGTCGAGACGAACCAGAACCCGCTCCATGCGGCGCTCCTGTCGCTGCTGTCGAAAGCCGAGGGGGGCCTGCCCCAGTTCAGCGGAATCGAGGCTGCCGTCACCGGTCTTGTCGCGCTTGGTGAAGGCTTCGACGCGGCGTTTCAAAAACTCGTCAATGGTGACGGCGAGGTCCTTGTCGGCGTCGAAGCCTTTCAAACCTTGCGCACCGCGTGCGGCCGGCCGCTTGGTGTCTGCCGATTTAGCGTCATTCCCGACTGCGGCCATAGCGCCAGCCGCTCCTGCCGCCAGCAAAACCCCTGTTAGAAAAATGCCTGCCGTCCACCTCATACCCGTCCTCCGCCGGCTGACCGCGGAGCCCAGCGCGCCGCGTTCACATGAGATGACGGCTCACTGCGGAAAACCCGTCGCGAGAATTCAAATTTTTCTGCCGTCAGACGACCAGCCGGTCGAAGCGGGCGTGGTTGGCTGTCAGAATTTCTTTGAGTTTTATCTCCAAGGCCTCAAACGTCGGGCTATCGCCGGCGCGGGCGGCCAGTTCCTTGAGGCCCTTTGGCGCCACGGCGGGGTCGAAAATCCCGTCATTGCACAGACGGAGGATCTGGGTCAGATCGTGGATCAACCGCGTCCCCGCGATCAACGCCTCCGCTTCGCTAAGGGCGAGACAGCCCGTGTCCCCCAGCTTCTGGAAGGCGCGGCACGTGTTCTGGTCGAGCACGGCGGGGTGGCTTGCCGCGTGGATCAGTTGCAAATACTGGGCGATGAACTCCAGATCGACCAGCCCGCCCCGCACCTGCTTCAAGTCCCAGAGACGGTCGGTTCCTTTTTCAGCTGCGATGCGGGCGC
Source organism: Hyphomicrobium sp. (assembly GCA_022844105.1). GTDB lineage: Bacteria > Pseudomonadota > Alphaproteobacteria > Rhizobiales > Hyphomicrobiaceae > JAGVSR01. The sequence goes on from JALHMJ010000001.1 coordinate 639,613, forward strand.
GCATGTCGCGCACATCAGAGGCTACCTTTGCGCGGTCGCGCGGGGATACGAGCGTGTCACGGATCGCGGCTTCCACTTTGTGGCGCAGATCGGTCGATCCGCTGACGACGCGGGCCCGGGTGAGCGCGAGATGCTCCCACGTCCAGGCGTCTTTTGTCTGATAGGCGAGGAAGCCGGAGAGCTGCGTTGCAACCGGCCCCTTCTGGCCGGAGGGTCTGAGGCGCAAATCGACATCGTACAGCATGCCTTCGGCCGTCGGCGCGGTGAGCGCGGTGACGAGGCGCTGCGTCAGGCGGCCATAATACTGGCTTGGCGCCAAGGGGCGTTCACCATCGGATTGGTTCGCCGCCGGGTCGAAGTCATAGATGACGATGAGATCGAGATCGGATGAAGCCGTCATTTCGCAGCCGCCGAGTTTGCCCATGGCAATCACCGCCGCGCCGCCACCCGGCACTCGACCGTGCGCGCTTTCGAGATCGGCTTCGACAACGGCATGCATGGCGGCAATCAGCCGATCGGCAAGGAGCGCATATGCGCCGCCGGCCTGGCTGGCGTTGATACTGCCGGAAAGAATTTTCACGCCAATGAGGAATGACTGCTCGCTGCCGACGATGCGGGCGCGATCGAGAACGTCTTGCTGGTCGGTCGCGGTGCCGACTTCGGCGGCAATGGCCGCGTCGATTTCATCGGCCGATGGCAGCACCGCAAGTGCGCGCGGATCGATAACGGCATCAAGCAGGCGGGGACGTTTGGCCAAGACGCGGGCGAGGCGCGGGGCGGTTCCCATGATGTCGGCGACCAGACGCAGCAAGCCGGGATTGGCGCGCAACAGTGAAAAGAGCTGCACGCTGCCGGGCAGTGCCGCCAAGAAGCGGTCGAAGCCGGCGAACGCACGGTCCGGATCGGCCGTGTCGGCGAGTGCCGCAATCAATGACACTTGCACTTCTGTTAAAAGCTCACGTGCGCGTGGGGATCGGACTGCGGGATAGCGGCCATGATGCCAACCGCGCACCGTCGCCAAAACCTGGGACGGTTGAGATAACCCCATTTTCTTTAACTGCGCGGCCGTTTCGGGATCGTCGATCTGGCCAGCGAACACCATGTTCGCGCCGTCGCCGGTCAGTTCGGGGGCGTTCTCGAACAGTTCGCGATAGTGGCGCTGCACGCCTTCCAGTGTGGTGATGTAACGGCGGGCAAAGCTCGGCAGCGTGGGTTCGCCGCAGAAACGGGCGAGGCGCGACAGCGCGGCTTCGTCAGAGGGCAATTCATGCGTCTGCTCATCGGCGACCATCTGCACGCGATGTTCGATGCCGCGCAGTTCCAGATAGGCTTCGGTCAGGCCGACGCGCACGTCGGGCAGGATCCACTTGCGCGCTTCCAGGCACAGAAGCGCATCGAGCGTCCGGCGCACGCGCAGATCGCGCTGCCGCCCGCCGGCGATCAGCTGCTGCGTTTGGGCAAAAAATTCAATCTCGCGGATACCACCGGGTCCGAGCTTCACGTTGTGGCCGGCGACTCCGATGTTGCCAAAACCGCGGAAGGCATGGATCTGCCGCTTCATCGCGTGAATATCTGCGATCGCGGCATAGTCGAGATGACGCCGCCAGATGAAAGGCGACAATTCGGCGAGCAGCCGTTCGCCGGCTTCGATATCGCCGGCCACCGGCCGCGCCTTGATCAGGGCCGCGCGCTCCCAGTTCTGGCCGAAGCTCTCATAGTAGTTCATCGCCGCGTCGGTGGAGAGAGCCACCTGCGTTGCGCCCGCGTCCGGACGCAGGCGCAAATCGGTGCGGAAAACATACCCATCCGCGGTCCGCTCATCGAGCAGCCGCACGAGATCGCGCGTGATGCGAACGAAGAACGGCGAGGGTTCGATCGACGGCTTCAAACGGGCGCGCGACAGGTCATAGAAAACAATGAGATCGATGTCGCTGGAGTAGTTGAGTTCGGCGGCTCCGTATTTACCCATGCCGAGCACGATGTATCCCGAACCCGCGCCGGCGCACGCGACGTCCACCTCGATGTCGCCGCGTCTGGCAGCCTGCCGGAAGAGGAAGTCGACACAGGTACGCACCGCCGCATCGGCGCACTTTGTCAGGACCTCGGTGACCGTCATCACAGGCCAGACCCGGCCCAGATCGGCCAGCCCACTGAGCAGCGCCACCTCCGATTTGTAAACACGGACACGGCGCATGGCGGCCGGCATGTCGTTCAGCGCCGCCATGTCACTATAAAGGTTGCGCGTCAGATCGGCGAAGTGGCGCGAAGGATCGGCGGCCAAGATGCGTTGCAGACGAGACGGGTCGCGGCGGATCAAACCCTTGAGATAGGACGATCCTGCAAAGACACCGCCGATAAAGCTCGCCAGTCGCTCGTCCGTGAGCCAGACACGAAGCTGCGTCACATCGGGCACGCCGGCAAGTTCCTCGGCCAGCGCCGCAACGTCCATCCTTCCGCTGCCATTGTCGTCATCGAGCGGGCCGGGCCGAATACGCTCCGCCAGGGCCTCGCGCTCAGCGCTCGCTGCCTCCACACCGTCTCCCCTTGATCTCCTGGGCCGGCGTCTTTACGCGCTGGTCCCCTGACTGGCGCGCGGGAGAACGAGGACGGCTCGCAGCCCCGGCGCGTTGTCTTCAAGACGTACCGTGCCGTGGTGGAGGCGCGCAACCGCCGCGACGAGGCTGAGGCCGAGACCCGTGCCGGGCTTGGTGCGGCTCGCCTCCAAACGGACGAAGCGTTTCAAGGCGCGCTCGCGATCGTCCGCACTGATCCCTGGGCCGTGATCGGCGACGGCGATTTCAACGGCATCGGTTGTCGTCGTGAGCGAAACGGCGATTATCGGGGTTGCAATCGATCCATCCAACGACCCTTGTGGCTTGCTGTCTGACTTGCCTTCTGGCCGGCCGTACTTGATCGCGTTGTCGATCAGATTGGCGGCCGCCTGACTGACGAGGTGACGGTTGGCGACGATCTGCACGCCGTTGTCGGCAGCGACCGTCAGATCGAGGCCCTGCTCCTCGGCGACGGGTTCGTAGAATTCGGCGACGTCGCGGACAAGCTCAGCCAGATCGAAGGCTTCGGTGTTGCCCTCCAGCGCGCCGGCCTCAAGGCGTGCGACGAGCAACATGGCGTTGAACGTTTTGATCAGTTCGTCGGCTTCCTCGATGATCCGTTCGAGCCCGGAGCGATAAGCATCCGTATCGCCGCTTTCGCGCAGCGTTTGTTCGGCACGATTGCGCAATCGGGAGAGCGGCGTCTTGAGGTCATGGGCAATGTTGTCGGAGACCTCACGCAATCCGCTCATCAGTTGCTCGATGCGGTCGAGCATGGCGTTGAGGTTCTGGGCGAGGCCGTCGAGTTCATCATGGGTGCCGGCGAGGGGAACGCGCTGCGAAAGATCGCCAGCCATGATCTGGCGGCTGGCGGCATTGATCTGATCGATGCGGTTGAGAAGCAGGCGGCCCGCTCCTAATCCGCCGGCGAGGCCCGCGACCGACAGGAAGCCGAAGCCGACCAGAAAGATCGTACGCATCCGGTTGGCGAACATGCGCTGTTCTTCGATATCGCGGCCGACCAAGAGCAGTGTCCCGTCCGAGAAAACGACCGGAACCGCAACGGCAAGGCGTGCATCTCCTGCTTCGCGCTCATAGCGAAACGTGCCACCGCTTTCGCCGCCGCCCAATTCGGGGGGCAGGCGGCTGAGATTTCCAGCGCGTTTGCGACCTGAGCGGTCGGCGACGAAGTAAAGCCCTGGTCCCTCCGGCCGCGCGCGAACCTTGACGGCTTCGGCGACGGAAGCGGAGCCCGCTGCGGCTTCAACGTGGCGCAATTCCTGGACTTCAGCGCGCAGGCCCGACAGCACCTGCTCGGTCAGAAGATTGTTGGTCTGCCAGAACAGAAAGCCGACGATACCGGCCGCGGTGATAAGAAACGCTGCGATACTCAGCGCCGCGAGGCGGAATGGCGTTGACGTCCATGCAGACGCGCCAAGCTTATCCAGCACCGTCGCGTACCATGTAGCCGGCCCCGCGGACAGTGTGCAGCAGCGGCTTGTCAAAGTTCTTATCGATCTTGGAGCGCAACCGCGAGACGTGCACGTCAATGACGTTGGTCTGGGGATCAAAATGATAATCCCAGACGTTTTCCAACAGCATCGTGCGGGTCACGACCTGGCCGGCGTTCTTCATGAGGTATTCGAGCAGGCGGTATTCGCGTGGCTGCAGCACAATCGGTTCGCCGCCGCGCGAGACACGATGCGAGAGTCGGTCGAGCACGAGATCGCCGACCACGTATTTCGTCACCTGTTCTTCGGGAATGGCACGGCGCGAAAGAGCTTCGATGCGGGCGAGAAGTTCGGTGTAAGCGTACGGCTTTGTCAGATAGTCGTCGCCACCAGCGCGCAGCCCCTTGACCCGATCGTCGACATCTCCCAGCGCCGAGAGGATTAAGACCGGCGTGCGCAAGCCACCGGTACGCAACGTCTTGACGACCGACAAGCCGTCCAGCTTGGGCAGCATGCGGTCGACGATCAGGACATCGTAAACGCCTGAATCGGCCATCGACAGACCTGTCTCGCCGTCTCCGGCCAGATCGGCGGCGTGTCCGCTCTCCTTCAATGATTTCTGGAGGAACTGAGCGGTCTCCCGGTCATCCTCAATCACCAGAACGCGCATGCTTGTCGGTCTCCCGGCCGCGAACACCACCCGGCCCTTCTCGTCGATGCAGTCTTGCATGATCCGCCACCAATGGTCGAGGCGGCCGAATTCCTTCCGGAACATCGGCCGCCTCAGTTAACGGTCAGTCGAACCTGTAGACAGGCAATCAGCCCTTCTTTTCTTCCTTGGCCAGTTCCTTCTTCAACTGAACGGCCACGAAGCGGGTGCGATCCTGCGACTTGATGCTCAACATGACGGCCGAGCGGCCGAGTTCCTGGACCTTGGCGATCTGTTTGGCAACGTCGCCGGGCTTGCCGACGCTCTCGCCCTGCACCTGGACAATGATATCGCCCGCGCGCAGGCCCTTTTCGGCCGCATCCGACGACGGCTCGACCTCGGTGATGGCGACGCCTTCGGCATTCTCACCAGCTGTTGGGCCAACGGTCAGGCCGAGGAGCGCGAGCGATGTTTTCTCGATCTCCTTTTTCTCGACGGGCTTGCCCTGCTCGAGCTTGGCCAGTTCATCGGTCGAACCGGGGAACATGCCGAGCGTGACCTTAACGCTCTCCGGCTTGTTGTTGCGCCAGACTTTGACGTCGACCGTCGTGTTGGGAGCGTAGTCGGCGATCTTGCGCGCAAGATCACGGCTGTCGGCGATCGCGTCCTCGTTCACCTGCATAATGGTGTCCTGGACCTTCAGGCCCGAACCGGAAGCGGGACCGTTGGGCGTGATTTCGCTGACCAGCGCACCCTTCGCACCCGGAAGCCCGAGAGCGGCGGCCGTATCTTCGTCGACGTTCTGGATCTTGACGCCGAGCCAGCCGCGACTGACCTTGCCCTTATTTTTGAGCTGTTCGATCACTTCCACAGCGGTCTTGGCCGGCACGGCGAACGCGATGCCGACATTGCCGCCCGAGGGGCTGAAGATCGCCGTGTTGACGCCGATCACTTCACCGTCGAGGCCGAATGTGGGACCGCCCGAGTTGCCGCGATTGACGGCCGCGTCGATCTGCAGGAAGTCGTAGGGGCCCGAGCCGATGTCGCGGCCCAGAGCCGAGACGATGCCGGCGGTCACGGTGCCGCCTAGGCCGAACGGATTGCCGACGGCAATCGCCCAGTCCCCGACTCGCACGGGCTTTTCTGCGAACTTGACGTGCGGGAATGTCTTCGACGATTTTATTTTCAGCAACGCGAGATCGGTCCGCGCATCGGTTCCGATCAATTCGGCGTCGATTTTCTCCTGGTCATCGAAGCTGACCTGAATTTTCGTGGCGCCTTCGACAACGTGATTGTTGGTCACGACGAAGCCGTCGGGAGTTATGACGAAACCGGAGCCCTGCGCCTGCTGCGGGGGACGCGGCGTCTGGGGTGCGTTGCGGAACTCCTTGGGCAAACGCTTGAAGAATTCATAGAACGGGCTGTCCTCGGGAATGTCGGGGAAGCCTTCGGGCAGACCGCGCGGGTCCGAGTTTTCAGCCGTCTTCTCGCCAGTGGAAACGACGGAGATCGACACGACTGACGGCTTCACCTTTTCGATAAGGTCGGCGAATGACAGCGGCGCGCGACCGTAGGGCGTTTCGATCGTGGCGGTGTCGGACTTCAACTGGGCGATCGCCGGCGTCAGCACCGGCCATGCGGTCAGCAAGCCTAGGCCTGCCACTGCGCCAACAATCGCAACCCGGCGGCGGCGCGGAGCGGCTGGCGCGAGACTTGCTGATCGGGCACCTGACGGACTGGCAGGGTTAGGCGTGGTCATTGGGGAACCTCCATCGAACGAGCCACTAGGGCGTCACAGTTGACTTATGGCGTCGGGCCTTACGGCCGCCTTTCGGCCGCCTTAAGAGTTGTTAATGAAGGAACGTCGCGTGGCTAACGCGCAGGTTTCACAGCGGGCGGACCGCGTGCCGAACAAAAACACTTTAGTTGCCCATGCGCTGTCGTCCGGCACCAGGCCCTGGCTTGTGCTGGCGGGCCTCATCGCGTTTTGCTCAGCCATGACACCGGCCCTCACAGCCCTCGCCGGATCGATCGCCTCATATCGAGACATGCCGCCCCGGCCGCTTTTGCCGGTTGCGGTTTTCGGCGCCGACGATCGAACGCTGCTGCCGGTCCGCATGAAGGCGCTCGAAGAAAAGATCGGCATGCTTTACGAGCCGCGCAGCCGTTCGGTGTGCACGGCCTTCTGCATCGATGAGACGACGATCGCAACCGCCGCGCACTGCCTGTATCGCACGCGCGGCGAACATCCGCTGCCGCTCGCAAACATGACATTCCGGCTGTCGTCGATGCCACAACGGGCGGCGGGGGTGCGTATCGCCGGGGCCACAAGCGGCGCGGCTGAGCAAAACGTCATGACGGGCACGACAAGCCTCTCGACCAAGCCGCCGATCGACGCCACGCGCGACTGGGCCCTGGTACGCCTTGCCTCTCCCGCGTGCAGTAAAGGCGGGCTTGCGCTGGCGCGGCGAACTCCGGCTGAACTGACGGGAGTCGAGGGTGCGCGGCCGCTCTATCAGGTCGGCTATCATGGAGATTTCGGTCATTGGCGGCTGACGCTCAGCCCGCCGTGCGGCGTGCGCCGGCCCGGACGGAGCGCAGGCGGGCGCGTCATTGCGGGTGATTTCGCCGACGCGAGCGCTCTCATCTTGCACACGTGCGACACGGGCGGCGCGTCGTCGGGTTCGCCACTTTTGATCGACGGGCCGCACGGTCCCGAAGTCGCGGGCATCAATGTCGGCACCTACCTGCAATCACATGTCCTGACACAGGCCGGCGAAGTGCTGCATCGCTACCGATCCGATACGGTCGCCAACACGGGCGTCAGCACACTGGCGTTCATCGATCAGCGCGACTTGTTTCAACGCGCGCACGTCCTTGAGAAGCGGGCGGAGATCAAACGGGTGCAGCAGGCGCTCATCGCAACCGGTCATTATCGGGGTGATGCGACGGGACGCTATAACGTTGAGCTGCGTGAGGCCATCGGAAGGTTCGAGACCGCCGAGCGGCGGACGCGGACCGGCATCGCCAGTGCCGATCTCCTGCGGCGCCTGGAAGCCGTTGTTGCCGGACACGCCGGCAGTGCGGCTTTCGAACCGGCCTCCGAGGAGCTTGTAACGGGAAGCGTCCCGCGACCGCGGCCGTCGCAGCCCTAACCGGACTTGGGCCCGGACTGTCGCGCTGCCTGCAATAACCGTTCAATCTCCTGCTCCTCGCTGGCTGTGAGCGGGGCCGGCGTTGCGACGGCTGAGGGGATTGGCCGGCGCAGACTGCGAAAGATGACGGCCACCGCGGCGGCGAGCCCGAGCAATGGAGCCAGCCACAAAAGCAGCGTGTGAGAGTTCACCGGAGGTTTCAGGAGAACGAAGTCACCGTATCTCTGGACAATGTAGTCCATCACCTGGGAATCGCTGTCGCCGGCCACGAGCCGTTCGCGGACAAGGACACGCAGATCCTTGGCCAACGGGGCGTCGCTATCGTCGATCGACTGGTTCTGGCACACGAGGCAGCGCAAATCGGCGGACAAATTGCGGGCGCGCTTTTCCATTGCTGCGTCGGACAGAATTTCATCGGGCTGGACGGCGAGCACCGGCGGCGCACTCGTGGCGGCGAGCATGGCAGCGACCGTGATCGCCTGCAGGCACCCGCGGATGCGGAGGTTGATCGCCATGGCCCTACTCCGCCGGAACAACAGAGGGTCGCGACCGGGCGCGCTGTGGCGCGCCAACCCGAAGGCGCCGATCGGTCAGTGAAATCATGCCGCCGATGAACATGATCACCGCGCCGATCCAAATCAACCGGACCAGCGGGTGGAAATAGAGGCGCATGGCGACAGCACCGCTGGGCTGTTGGTCACCCAATGCGATGTAAAGGTCGCCGGTCCAGGCGGCATAGATGCCAGCTTCGGTCGTCGGCTGCGGCGGCGCATTGTAAAGCCGCTTGGACGGCAGGAGCGTGGTGACGAGCGCCGCGTTGCGGCTAACCTCGAACGTCGCGATCTGCTCGGAATAATTCGGTCCCTTCGATGGCACGATGCCTTTGAAGAGAAGTTCATAACCGGCGACTTCGGCGCGCTCGCCGGGCTTTAAGGCAATGATCTTCTCCGTCCGGTAGGCGCTGGTGCCGACGATGCCGAGGACCATGACGCCGATGCCGGCATGGGCGAGTGCTGCGCCGTAGGCCGAGCGCGGCAGATTGCCGACGCGACGCAGGAATTCGCCACGGCTCACATCGCCGAAGCGAGCCCGCGTCAGGAGATCGGTGATGGCGCCAAAGATGACGAAGAGGCCCAGAGCGCCGCACAAAGGCGCCAGCCAAGGTCCGGGGCCGGACATCGCGGCGACCGCGATGGTGAACAGCACGGCGAGGCCAGCGGCGAAGGCGAGGCGCTGCGCCACAGCGCGCGCATCGCCGCGCTTCCAGGCGAGCAGCGGTCCGAACGGCATGGCAAACAGCAGCGGCAGCATCAGGGGGACGAAGGTCATATTGAAGAACGGCGGGCCGACCGAGATCTTTTCGCCCGTGATGCCCTCGAGCGCCAACGGATAGAGTGTGCCGACGAGTACCGTCGCGCAGGAGACCGACAGCAGCACATTATTGAACACAAGGCTGCCTTCGCGGCTGATGGGCGCGAACAATCCGCCTTGGCGCAAGGCACCGGCGCGCCACGCGAACAATGCGAGACCGCCACCGGTGAAGAACATCATGATCGACAGAATGACAATGCCGCGGTCCGGATCGACCGCGAACGCATGCACCGACGTCAGCACGCCGGAACGGACAAGGAAGGCGCCCATGAGCGACAGCGAGAAGGTAAGGATGGCTAGCAGGATCGTCCAGACCTTCAATGCATCGCGCTTTTCCATGACGAGGGCGGAATGCAGGAGCGCGGTGCCGGCGAGCCAAGGCATGAAGGATGCGTTCTCGACGGGGTCCCAGAACCACCAGCCACCCCATCCCAGTTCATAATAGGCCCACCACGACCCCATCGCGATGCCGATCGTCAGGCACATCCATGCCGCCAGCGTCCACGGTCGGACCCAGCGGGCCCAGGCGGCATCGATGCGGCCTTCGATGAGAGCGGCGATGGCGAACGAGAAGGCCATCGAGAAGCCAACGTATCCCGCGTAGAGAAACGGCGGATGAAACGCGAGGGCGGGATCCTGCAGGATCGGGTTCAGGCCTTGACCTTCGAACGGCGCGGGATCGATGCGTGCGAAGGGATTGGACGTCAGGAGGATGAACAGCAGGAAGGCGACGCCGATGGCGGCCTGCACGCCAAGAACATTGGCCTTCAAGGTTGTGGGCAGGTTGCGGCCGAAAATCGAGACGGCGGCGCCGAAAAGCCCCAGGATCAGCACCCACAGCAGCATCGAGCCTTCATGGTTCCCCCACACGCCCGACATGCGATAGATGAGCGGCTTTTCGGAATGGGAGTTTTCGGCCACGTTGATGACCGAAAAATCAGATGTGACGAAGGCGTGCATCAGCGCGAGAAACGACACGGAGAGGAGCACGAATTGCGCCACCGCCGCGTTGTCGCCCATCGTCATCAGGCGCGCGTCCCGCGTATGGGCGCCCCACATGGGCACGATCATCTGAATCGTCGCAACGACAAGCGCGAGGATCAACGTAAAGTGTCCGATCTCGGCAATCATGCGTCACTCCCTTACGGCCGTGTGGCCGGTCCATTGCCCGGGGCGCTGTCTGGATGGGCGCTGGAGCCGAGCTTAACGCCCTTTTCTTCCAGCGCTTTTGCGACTTCGGGCGGCATGTAGTTTTCATCGTGCTTGGCAAGCACCATGTCGGCAACGAACAAGCCGTCCGGCCCGAGCTTACCTTCCGTGACGACGCCTTGGCCCTCGCGAAACAGATCGGGCAAGATGCCTGTATAGCTGACGTTGACGTTGGCCAACGTATCGGTCACGGCGAACTGGACCGTGGTCCCCTGGCCGCGCTTCACCGAGCCGTCGGCCACGAGGCCACCGAGACGGAAACGTTGCCCGGACTCGATTTTCTTTTCGACCACGTCGCTCGGCGTATGGAAAAATACGATGCTCTCGCGAAATGCGAACATCACGAGCAGCGAGGCCAGCGACAAAATTGCGACGCCGGATCCGATCAATACACCGCGTCTCTGCTTGCGCGTCATGGCGTGGCGTCCTTCGCCGCGGTCTCGACGCCTAAGCTCGTAGCGGCGGTGTTGACCTCGGCGAGCGCCGCCGCGTTGCCATTCAGCGCCCGGCGCGCATCCGCCAAAGCTTTCACGGCGTCCTCCTTTCGACCCATTACCATATAAGATCGCAGTAGCTGCGACCAACCGGCGGGATCGTTGCCGTCCGACGACAGCCTGGCCGCAAGCCTAGCCACCATGCCTTCGATCATCGCCCGCTGATCGGCGGGAGCAGTGGGCACGGTGGCTTGAGCCGTCGGCGGGACTACCGGCTCTCCGCGGGCAACTTTGTCTACGATGGAGATACGCGTCTCGATCGCGGACTTCATATCCGGCGACAATTGCGGAGCATCACGCAGCGCGCGGTATTCCGCCAGGGCCGCTGCAAATTGCCCGTCTTGCTCCTGGGCGAGCGCGATCCACAGGCGCGCATCGACCCGGCCGGGCTCCAGCACCAAGAGCCGCTCGGCGGCGGTCTTGGCATTTGGATTGACGACCCCGTTGTTGGCCATGATCTCGGCCTCGGCAAAGCCGGCAAGCCGCTTGGGCGTTTCGCCAAGGAGCCGGTTGGCATTGGCAAAGGCTTCGGCCGCCTGACCATAGCGCTCCATGCGCAGATAAACGGGGCCGATCACGTCCCAGCCGTTGCCGTCGTCGGGGGCTTCGCGCAAGCGCTGCTCGACGCGGGCGATCATCGCATCGACTTGGCTGCGCGCGGCTGTTTCAGGCGTGCGGCCGGCGTGCGGCACGTCCGGCAGGCCGGGCGAACCGAGCCAAGCATAAAGGGAGAGAGCAAGCACGGGAATGGATAGTGCGGCGGCGCGACCGATCCGCTCGGAGCCGGACGCCGCCGATGGGGCCAAACCTGCGCCTGGCGCGGCGCGGGCGAGCATGCGGCGGCCGATTTCCGCTCGCGCAGCCTCGGCGTCGACTGCCGACACCAGCCCGCGGCCACGATCGGCTGCAAGTTGTTCGATCTGATCGGCATAGACCGCGACATCGGCCTCGGCGGCATTGGCAACGCCGGGATCGGCACGCTCAGTACCCCAAAGGAGCGCTGCAACGACGCCTGCCGTCAAAGCCGAAAAGATCACCCAAAGAAACATCGATCATCCAAAGGTCGGTGCGAGTTGTGGGAATAGGAGCGCCCCCCTGCGGAGACAAGAGCCAAACCGCGCCATGCCCTTCTGTCGCGGCTACGTCAGAGCAATTGACTGTCGCGGCGGCGAAAATAAGAAAAACCGCCGGAGCCTCGCGGCCCCGGCGGTTTTTGAACGTTTACTAATGCCGAGCGGGCCCGTCAGGTGACGTTCGTCCACGTCCCATCCGGATTGCGGCAGGCCGTCCCGGTCATGGCTTGAGGCCGGCCGTCGACGAAGATCTTATGAGTATAATCGCGGCAGTCAGCGCCCGCCCGCTTGTAGGGGCGACTGGGGACGACCTCGCCGTAGCGGCCGTTGTCCGGGTTGCGCCATTGCTTGGCGACGCCTGACTGGCCGCGTTCGAGCGCGTCGAATTCCGCTTGCTGCGCCAGCATGCGGTCCTGTTCATCCATGCCACGGCCGATTTCACTGCCGACGATGCCGCCAATGACGGCACCGATCGCCGTCGCGGCGACGCGCCCGGAACCCTTGCCGACCTGATTGCCGAGGATGCCGCCTGCGAGCGCGCCGACAGCAAGGCCGGTATCAGCCTTATTCGGGCCTTCGCCACTGCAGGCTGCGAGGAGCGCAGGAATGAACGCCAAGGCCAAATAGCGCGACGTGCGCATCAAGTATCCCCTCTTATTGGCGGCTTGCCTGCCGCCGCTCCCCACAGGCCCTGGAGGTCGTCAAACCGCAGCCTTTGGACCAAGCCACCCACGCAATACTCAGTCGATTACCATTGCGATTCGGGCGAAAGTTCGACCCCATCTCCCCGGTTATGCAGATATTTCAGGAAGCGGCCGGTAGTTCAAGCCGGGCCTCCAGACCACCGAGGTCACTTTCTCCAAGTTGCAGCTGCCCTCGATAGAGCTGGGCGAGATCGGTCACGATGGAAAGGCCAAGGCCCGAACCGGGTTTGGTTTCGTCGAGCCGCAAGCCCCGCTTGCCGAGCTTGGCGCGCTCAACCGCTGGGATGCCAGGGCCGTCATCGGCAACCATCATGACGAGGCGCCGGTTTAAGCGAGGTTCGGTGCCGGATTCGACAGCAATCCGCAGGCGGACGTTTGCCGCCGCCCATTTGCAGGCATTATCGAGAAGATTGCCGGCCATCTCCTCAAGGTCCTGTTTCTCGCCCTGGAACTTTGCTCCCGGCGGACACTCGAATGCGATTTTGATGTCACGATCGCGGTTGATGCGCTCCAGTGCCCGGACAATCGGCTCGATTGCCGGTCGCACGTCCGTGGCGCGGCCGATCACGTCGACGCGCGCCACCATCCGGGCCCGCTCCAGGTAGAGATTGATCTGGTCGCGCATCAGCCCGGCCTGTTCGGCGACCTTTTCGCCAAGGGGGCCTTTGTCCTCCCGCGCCTCGTTGGTGATGACCGCGAGTGGAGTTTTCAGCGCATGGGCCAGGTTGCCAACCTGGGTCCGCGCCCGATCGACGATATCCTGATTGGATTGTATGAGCGCATTCAGCTCGGATTGAAGCGGCTCGATCTCAATCGGCAACCGACCTTCAAGACGGGTTGCATCGCCCGACCGGATCGCCGCCAGCCCGTGCTCGATGCGCTGCAATGGCAGCAAGCCGAAGCGAACCTGGAATAGCGTTGCAGCGACGAGGCCGAGGCCCGTCAGCGCCAGTGCGATCGACAAGCGGTTGCGAAAGTTACGGTTGCGGGTTTCGAGCCAGGTGATCGGCCCGGCGACGCTCACCGCATAGCGAGGCGCATTGTCTTGATGGCCTTTGGTATCGACAATTTCGATCACGCGGATGGGTTCGCCGACCGGACCCTTGGTGTTCATCCAGCGTTGACCAAGGCGATCGGGGCCGATCTTGTTTTCGAAAGGTGAGGGCAGCGATGCCGTGGCGAGCGAGGCCGACACCAGCTGCAGGGCCGAGGGATCGTCGAGCGGTTTGATCTGCCAGTACCAGCCGGATTGTGTCTCCTCGAAGAGTGGCTCGTAACGGTTTAAGGGAGCGACCGGCTCCGAACCGCCGCTGAGCAGCGCATCCACGGCGATGGAATTGACGAGCTTTTCAAGGCGCTGGTCGAAGCTGGCCTGAACATCTTCGCTGTAGAGAGTGAAAATGATGTAGCCGGCGATCGGCAACACGACGGCGAGCCAGGCGGCGGACGTGGCGATGAGACGGAAGGCCAGCGAATCAAGCCGCATCGCCGTCCACGCCCATGCGGTATCCGAGACCGCGAACCGTCTCGATCACTTCCGTGGGCAGTTTCTTGCGCAGCCGGCCGATAAAGACTTCGATCGTATTGCTATCGCGATCAAAGTCCTGCTCGTAGAGATGTTCGACCAGTTCCGTGCGTGAGACGACGCGGCCGCTATGGTGCATGAGATAGGCGAGCAGGCGGTACTCGTGCGAGGTCAGCTTGACCTGTTGGCCGTTGCATGTGACGCGCGCTGTCTTGGTGTCGAGGCGAACGGGGCCGCATTCGATCTCGCTCTTGGCGTGACCCGAGGCGCGGCGCACCTGGGCGCGAACGCGGGCCAGCAGTTCTTCCATATGAAACGGCTTGGCGACGTAATCATCGGCGCCGGCATCCATGCCGGAGACCTTGTCGCTCCAGCGATCGCGGGCGGTGAGGATGATGACCGGCATGACGCGATTGGCGCGACGCCAATGTTCAAGGATCGTGATGCCATCCTTCTTGGGCAGGCCGAGATCGAGGATGACGAGGTCATAAGGTTCTGTTTCGCCGAGAAAATGCCCCTCCTCGCCATCGAAGGCGGTGTCGACGGCATAGCCCGCATCGCCCAGTGCGCGAACGAGCTGGCGGTTGAGGTCCTTGTCATCTTCGACGACGAGTATGCGCACGGCGGGCCTGTCTTTCGGTGATGCTCTGCCTTGGTTCGCCGGCTCTTTCACGAACCAGTTGCGGGGCCGTCACAGCGCCAGCCAGCAGATTATAGAGCGGAATGCGGCGTTTCCTAGCGTGCAAACGGCTCCTTGGCATCGACGATGAGCGGTGCGAGGCGTCCGTCGGCCCCGCGCATGAGGATCCGGTAGACATAACGGCCGTCGCGCTGGCAAAGCGTCACTTTCACGATCGTGCCCTTGAACCGGTCCCGCGCCAGCTTGGCGACGGCGGTGACGGTGGCCAGCCCCTCCTCCTTGACTACGGGCACGGCCGTCGACCAGTCGTCGATACACAATTCCGCTGTCCGCGCCGACTGGGCCGCCGCGGGCAGGAGGAGGATGACGAGAGCGATAACAAGATGGCGGTTCATCTGAAGCACTGTGATCGCCAGCGGCTGAACCTGGGATGAATGATCACCGGCGCTTTAGCCACAACGCTGTTTCAGAGCCGCAGGCTGAGATCGCGGCGCATGAGCGGAGCGGTGGCGCGGGCGCGACCGTACAGCGTCATCAGCGTGCCGACGACGCCTGCGACGGCCTGTACGATGGCGCCGACATCGCCACCGATCTGGCGCACCGCCTCGCTGGTGATGTCGAGCCCGATCAGCGGACCGAGCGCTGGCAGAATGGCGGCGGCAGCGGTGACGGCGGCGCCCCAAACAGTCAGCGAGTGACCCCACCATTTCGGTTCGGGCGTGGATGCGGTGTCGGTCATGGGTTCTTCTCCTTGGTTGAGGGTTGAGGACGGGTTGGTGGAGGATGGTGACGGCGGCCGGGCACTCAGGAGCGCGCGTGCGGCGACCCGCGTTGCCGCCACGCGGTTGAGCCAACCGCGGCCGAAGCGCCAGAAGTGCGGCAAGGCGCGATAGCGTCGTTCGCGCACGGCGGCGTAGCGTTCGATGACTTGGGCGGCATTGGCCGTGTCGATTGCGCGGCGCGTGTGGGGACCGATGATGCCGTCTGCCTCGACGCCGAGAGCTTGCTGCAGCAGTCGAAGCGCACCGCCGACGCCGTGATTGACGGCCGCATCGAAGTGGAAGAGATCGAGCCCGGACGGCAGGACCGCGCATCCCGCAGGCTGCCAATAGCGTTTGCGATAAATGGTGTGGACATGATCCATAGGGATCGCGCGCAGTTGCGCGACGAGGCGGGCCCGAGACGACGCATCGAGCGTGGCGCCGGCGAAGGTGGCGTACGTCTTTAATGTGATCCCGAAGTTCGTCGGTCCACCCGGGTCATAAGGATCGTCGCTGAAGCCGCCTTCCATCGTCAGCACGTGCGCCAGGGCACGCTCGAAAGCCCCGTTGGCGTCGGACGCACCCTGCGGTGCGACCGCGCTTGTCTCCGACGGCCAACGCAATGAAAGCAGCCGCGAGCGCTCGAACACGGCCACCGTGACCGCATTGCTTTGATTGCCGCCAAGGAGGACCAACCCCGCGTCTGTTTCGCCAACCAGGAAACCGACGTGTCCCAATGCCGGATCGGCCCCGCGCGACAGCACGGCGATGGCGCCGAGGCGCGGCGCATCGATCGATGAAGCCCATGCCAAGTACGATCGCGCCCGCAGTGAGCCTGCCGCGCGGACGCCGGATCGCTCCAGCATCGCGCCGGCAAACGCCGCGCACCACGCTGTCTCGTCGTTGGTGACGGATGGATGACCGGCATCGCGGAAATAAGCCGCGATGCGCGCGTTGTCGCCAGCGCCTGCGATTTCCTTTTGACCAAGTTCGCGCCAGGCCGCCGCGAGCCACGCCGGTTGGTCCTGCATTGTCATCCCCGACTCAGAGTGTTGCAGCGCGCGCCGAGCCGCGGCGGCCGTTGCCGGCAAGTTGATAAACGCGCACGTCGACGGCGCTCTGCGGCGCGCCGAAGTCGGCGATTTGGGCGGCAGCGGTGTACAGTGCAGACGGGACGGATGTGGTGATGACGCGCTTCACGGATGGCCCGGCAAGAATGTCGACCTCGTAGCGCTCGCTCGTCTCCGAAAGCGGCACGTCGCCTTCCGCCCAGCTGTCGCCGCCACTGCGGGTTCGACGTATCCACGATATCGCGACATCGTTGCCGTTGCGGACGGCGCGCACATGCGCCGGTGCGTATGGAACGGCGCCCGTGCCACGAAAGGCGTGTGCGAGCGGAACGTAGGCGGCGTCGCCGACGTCACGCGCGGCCGGCCCATAGCGCCAGTTGAGGGCAAGTTCGACATCGGCGGCGGCGAGCGGCAGCCGCACCACGTTTTCGTCGAGCATCACGAACGGCGCGCCGGCGGCAAGTGAAATTCGGCGCGCGTGTTCGCTACCCGCTTGCCCGCGCAGGAGACCACTCAAGTCGTAGGTTCCCGGCCCGACCAGGGTCGCGGTGAGAAACTGGAAGACTTCCCACGCCCCTTCCGGGGTGCGCACGGCGGCTAGATTCGAGCCGGCAAAAGCTTGCAGCGGACTGACGCTGAGGAGACTGCCGTCGCCAACATCGACGCGCAGACGGTTGGCATGATCGAACACGCCAAGGGGGCCCGAGGCCAACGGCGTGAGGGTTAGACCCATTGTTGCCCGTGTCGGGGCGAGGCCGCGCAGCGCAAAGCCCGTCACCTCCGGCGACGAATAGATTGCGATACCGCCCGGCCAAGGCGTCTGGGTCGCTGCGACATAACCCGCGTCGACCGGTTCGTCACCGCGCAGCAGCGGAAGATCGAGAAAGAAGGCCGCCGGCTGCCCCGTGTAAATCTCCGGCAACGTCAAGGTTTCGCGCGCGCCCGATGGCGAGCCCAGATAAATGTCCGGATCGTAGGCTCGGCCCTCGGTGTCGCGCGCGCCATGATCGCCGATTTCCGTCACGCGCAGTTGCCGCGCCGCGCCCTGGCCGGTCAGCGTGAGCACGTCGCCGGGTTCGACCGCGAGGCGGCTCGGCGGCAAGCTGAGCGCGAAGCGTTCGCGCATCGACCAGGTTTCGAACAGCCACGTCTCGGCGAGCGGCTGCGCCGTCAGCGCATCCATCATCACCGGCAGATCGGCCTGCGCGACGCGTCCCGAGGCGCCGGCCAGCCGGCGTGCCTCGGCAACAGCGGGTTGATAATCCCGATCCGGATCGATGTAGGTGATCTTGGCGCTCGCCGGCAAATCCGTTTCCTGGCCGCGCGTCAGCGTCAGGAGCGGATCACCGGGCTTGGCTTCCACGAGGTCGCCAACCGCGATCGTGGCCGCCGCGGCGGTTGCTCCACGCGGGCGAAAAGCGACCCGGCCGTCGCTCTCCAGAATGTCGAAGAAATAGGCGAGTTCCAGCGGCTGCAACGCTTCGCGCGCCGACATCACGCGATCGACGACGTAGCCCTGCACGGTCCCCGGCATCGCATCGATCGCAAAGCGGTCGAAGCCATAGTCGGTGAGCAGAGCCGCCAGCGTCGTGTCGAGCGCGCCGCCCGCGAGGCGTCCGTTGAGCCAGTGTCCGAGCGGCCAATTCGTGCCGTCGCCCCAGACGTCGAGAGCTGCGGGAAACGCCGGATAAGGCCGCGCATCCCAGCAGTAGGGCAAGATGCGATCGATCGCGACCATGCGGCCGCCGTAGACTGGTGAGATTGGATTAGCGCCAGGATCGAAATCAGGATCGGAGGGATCGAAGACGGAGATCATCGCATCGATCGTGCGGCGCTGGATCAGATCATCGCGGGTGCCGCGCGAAAAATAGGGCAGCGCGTTTTCCGAACTCTTCGGATCGACAAAGACATTCGGCTGGTTGGCTCCCTTGTCCACGGCGGGACAGCCAATCTCGGTCAGCCAGAAGGGTTTCGAGCGCGGCACCCAGGACGTGGGGGTTGCGCTTTCAATACCGCCCGGCCGATTGACGTGCGGATTTGCCCACCACGAAGCGATGTCCTTGTAACGGAACACCCACGGCTTGCCCGCTCCGTCGGTGATCGGCGTGCGCACCTGCGCCGCGCGGTCAACGTCACTGGCATAATACCAATCGAAGCCTTCGCCGCCGCGCACGTTGGCGCGCAGATACTCCGGATCGTGGATCGTGCGCCAGCCGGCTTCCGCATCAGCATGACCAGCGCCATCGCGCCAATCGGCAAGCGGCCAATAGCAATCGATGCCGATAGCGTCGATCGAAGGCGAGGCCCACAACGGATCGAGATTGAAATAGACGTCACCGCTGCCGTCGCCCGGCTGGTGGCCGAAGTATTCCGACCAGTCGGCCGCATAGAGGACCTTCGTCGCCGCGCCGAGCACGGCCTTGACGTCAGCAGCGAGCGCGATGAGCGCCGTGACGAACGGATAGGCGGAAGCAGTCGAGCGGATGCGCGTCAGGCCGCGCAATTCCGAACCGATGACGAAGGCTGCGACACCGCCTGCGGCCTTGGCCAGATAGGCCTGATGCAGCACCATCCGGCGCAACGACCACTCCGCCGGACCGGAATAGACCACCGTTTTTCCACTGAGCGCGAAGTGCGCGGTTGAGGCCGTGCCGACGAACGCTGCGATCTGCGCGGCGGCGGCCGCGGTCTTGTCGGGCGTGCCCGCCTGCCCCGCTGCCGGATGGCACGTGATCCGCCCGCGCCAGGGATAGGCTCCCTGGGCGACTGCACCATACGGATCCGGCAGGGCGTTGCCTTCCGGTACGTCCATCAGAATAAAGGGTGTCAGGATGACGTCGAGGCCGCGCGCCCTCATGTCCTCAATGGCCGCGACGACGGTTTGATCGGACGGCGTGCCGCCATACGCCGGCCGGCCCTCGCGCGTTGACACCACATATGCGGCTGCGCGCGGGATACCGGCGACCGACCACGTCAGTGGCGCCGTTGTCTTTTGTGTTCGCTCCACGCCGGGCCTCAGCTGGCACAGGCCGGCGCGCAGATCGGTTCCGAACCAACTGACGACGAGCGACACAGCCGACAGATGGGGCAGCGCCGCTTGCATCTGATCGAGCGCCACCTGCCAATCGGTGCCACCGGTCAGCGTGTGCACATTCTCCGAACGCGCGCGGCCCAGCCCGAACGTCTGCGCGACCGGCTCGGTCGCATAGACGAATTCGCCCGAACCCGGGATCAGCACGACACCACGGATTTTTTCAGCCGTGCGGTCTACCGGACGCAGCACCTCGAACGAGAGTTGCGGAATGCGATTGCCGAAGTCGGCGAGCGGCAGATCCTGAAACACAATGTAGGCCGTGCCACGAAAGGCGGGCGCGGCACCCGCGCCAAGGCGGGCGCTAATCAGCGCATCGGCGGCCTGCGCTTCGCTGCCGGTATAGAGACGATACAAAAGCCGCGACAGATCCAGTTCGCGACCATCGGCCCACACCCGCCCAATTCCGGAAATTTCACCCTCGCACAGCGCCACGGCGAAGCTTGCCGAATAACGATATTCAACGGATTTGGATGCCGCGCCCGACGCGCCGCCGAGGCCCTTGCCGCCGCCGCCCGATGAGGATGTCACTTGCTGCTCGGCAATTGCATCGGCCCAGATGACCTGACCACCGACGCGCGCGCGGCCATAGATGCGGGGGATGGCGGCGCCTTCCGTCGAGGCCGTCAGATGCACGCTTTGCAAGCGAGGTCCTTCGACCACCTT
>JALHMJ010000002.1:0-233825 GCA_022844105.1 Hyphomicrobium sp.
GCCGCCAATGCGCTCATCGGCAACGGCGGCAACGATCGCCTGTTCGGCAATGGCGGGGACGACATCCTGACGACCGGAGCCGGCAACGACACACTCAATGGCGGAACCGGGGCCGACACGATGACCGGTGGGGCCGGCAACGATACCTACGAGGTCGACAATCTGGATGATCTTGTCATCGACCGCGCCAGCCAAATTGGCACGGATCTCGTCAACGCGACCGTTTCCTTCGATGCCTCAGGGACAGAGCAGGATGGGATCGAGAACATCATCCTGCGCGGAACCGCGACCATCAACGCCACCGGCAATGCGCTTGCCAACACCATCCAGGGCAACGAGGCCGCCAATGCGCTCATCGGCAACGGCGGCAACGATCGTCTGTTCGGCAATGGCGGGGACGACATCCTGACGACCGGAGCCGGCAACGACACACTCAATGGCGGAACCGGGGCCG
Organism: Hyphomicrobium sp.; assembly: GCA_022844105.1. Taxonomy (GTDB): domain Bacteria; phylum Pseudomonadota; class Alphaproteobacteria; order Rhizobiales; family Hyphomicrobiaceae; genus JAGVSR01. The sequence goes on from JALHMJ010000002.1 coordinate 455, forward strand.
ACACGATGACCGGTGGGGCCGGCAACGACACCTACGAGGTCGACAACGCCGGCGACATCGTCATCGACCGCGCCAGCCAGAGCGGCACGGATCTCGTCAACGCGACCGTCTCCTTCTATGCCACGGACCTGAACCAGGACGGCATCGAGAACATCATCCTGCGCGGAACCGCGACCATCAACGCCACCGGAAACGCGCTCGCCAACACCATCCAGGGCAACGAGGCCGCCAATGCGCTCATCGGCAACGGCGGCAACGATCGTCTGTTCGGCAATGGCGGGGACGACATCCTGACGACCGGAGCCGGCAACGACACACTCAATGGCGGAACCGGGGCCGACACGATGACCGGTGGGGCCGGCAACGACACCTACGAAGTCGACAATCTGGATGATCTTGTCATCGAGCGCGCCAGCCAAATTGGCACGGACCTCGTCAACGCGACCGTTTCCTTCGATGCCTCAGGGACAGAGCAGGATGGGATCGAAAACATCATCCTCAGGGGCACCGCCGCGATCGATGCCACGGGCAACACCCGCCTCAACACCATCCAGGGCAACGAGGCTGCCAACACGATCCTTGGAAACGGCGGCAACGATCGCCTGTTCGGCAACGGCGGCAACGACATCCTCGACGGCGGAACGGGCCTTGATATCCTGACTGGGGGCGCCGGCTCGGATACCTTCGTGTTCCGGACAGGCTACGCAACCGACATCATCAACGACTTCCAGTCCGGCACCGACTTCGTCGACCTTCAGGGGCTCGGCTTTGCCGACGGCACTGCCGTCCTCGCCGCCATCACCTATCGGGGCAGCTACTCCAGCCTCCTCCTCGCCGACAACTCCGAACTCTACTTCATCGGGGTCCAAAAGACCGCACTCGCAGATACAGACTTTATCGTATGAGGTCCGTTGGGACGGTGGGCTCTTTTCCGGAATTGAGCCGACGTTCCGCCGCACCGATTTTGGTGCGGCCGCGGCCGGCATAAGTAATCATCGATTCCGGATGACAGTTATCGATAGGCTTATCGCGCGTGCGGGCCATGCCCGATCTTGGGGCCCTCGCACTTGATCGCCGTCATACTAAAAGTGCAAGAACCTATGTCCGTATGACGCGCTATGAAGCGCGCGAGATCAGCCAATTGCCAAGCACCAGAACATCCATTTTTGTCCGCGTGAAGCAATCCAAGGCTTCTACGGGCCGACAGACGATCGGCTCATTCTCATTGAATGACGTGTTCAGCACCATGGGAACTCCCGTGATCTCACGGAATGCGTCGATAAGGTTCCAATACCGCTGGTTCGTTTGCCGGTAGACCGTCTGCAGCCGGCCGGATCCATCAACGTGGGTGACGGCCGGTATTCGAGCGCGTTTCTCCTCGCGGATATTGTAGACCTGCATCATGAATGGCACATCACCACTCTCCTCGAACCACTGCGCGACGTGCTCTTTCAACACCGAGGGTGCGAACGGACGGAAGCTCTCGCGGCGCTTGATTTTTCGGTTCAGAATATCCTTCATGTCGGCGCGGCGGGGATCGCAGACGATCGAGCGGTTGCCAAGAGCTCGCGGCCCCCATTCCATCCGGCCCTGGAACCAGCCGATAACCTCTCCGCGCGAGATCGCGTCAGCGGTCGTCTGACACAGTCGCACTTCTTCTGCGATATGTTGGACTTCGCAGCCGCTGTCCCGGAGTTCATCGTTTCGCTCGTCAAGGAGAGCAGCAATTTCCTCGTCGCGCGCCGATGGGCCAAGGTAAGCGTGATCCATGACGCGGCGGCCGTTTAGCGAATCGCCGGTAAGAACACTGGAAGCCGGTGCGCCAAGATGCCTATCGGTTGCCCTCGTGGGTGCCATTTTGTGCCAAGCGTAAATAGCTGCGCCAATTGCGCCGCCAGCATCGCCAGCCGCGGACTGAACGTAGAGCCTTCTGAACGGCGACTGTCGCAGCAATTTTCCATTTGCCACAGAATTCATGGCGCAACCGCCAGCCAGGGCAAGGCTGTCAACCCGGTGCTGCTCGTAGAGATGATTGATTAAGTGAAAGAAGGCTTCCTCGTACATCGCCTGAACCGAGCGCGCGATGTCGAGATGACGCTGCTCGAGCGGCTCATCCTTCTTTCGAGCGGGCCCGAGCAATTCCTCCAACGCCGGCGAGAAGAGCGTCCCGACGTGGGGCCTTCCTCCAGCCCACGCATAGTCGATCTTCTCACGATGGTGCCGAAAGAACCCGGTTTCGAGTTCGAACCGACCCGATTCCTGAAGTTTGACAATCTGGCGCATGGCGGACAGGAGTTCCGGCCGCCCGTAGGGCGCGAGCCCCATCACCTTGTACTCATCACCATATTCTGGAAAGCCGAGGTACTGGGTCAGTGCTTGATAAAACACTCCGAGCGAGTGCGGGAAATGCACCTTGTCGTCCACATCGATCGTTCGCTCGTGTCCTAAACCCCAAGCGGCCGAGGAGAAATCTCCGAAGCCATCGATAGACGCGACACAGGCCTGCCTGAAGGGTGATACCAGGAAAGCTGACGCCAGATGCGATAGATGATGTTCAACACGCCTGACCTCGCCCTTGAACGGAGAGTCGGGGAAGGCAGCTGAGAGTTCCGCTTCGATCGACTGGCGCTTCACCTGGTTGCGAAGACGATCTGCGATGAACCGCAGATCAGGCCGCTGTCGGAGTGTGAACTTGATCTTCTTGAGGATGCTCGCGCGTGGATCGGAGTTGACGGCGACAATGTCTACCTGCGCAAGTGATGCACCCGCTTCCTGAAGACAATAACGGATCGCCTCCGAGGGAAATCCGGCCCAATGTTTGATACGTCGGAATCGTTCCTCTTCCGCTGCTGCAAGGATCTCACCATCGCGCACTATGCACGCCGACGAGTCACCATGATAGGCATTAAGTCCGAGGATCAGCATACTTCTGTCTGCTTTAAAGTACTCTGCAATGGACCGGTGTCCGTAGGATTGAAGCCATCGGCACGAGTCCGATAGCACCACTTCGGCACATGCTAACCGAATTGGCCCACCAACACCGCAATAGTGGTGTGGGCGTGATCCGCGTGGTCGGGCGTCGGCATCTGTGAGCCCGCTTCACTTTTGCGCCACTAGATCGGAAGGCATTCAGGGTTGGGCTTAGGAGGTACTTTGGACGACACTTCAATGTTCGGGGCAGAGCCGGCGCATCTTGTAGATGAGCTGCTACGCCTCCTAAGACAATTTACTGCTGATACGTTGTAGTGACCGGGCGCCAGAATCAGACCTATCGGAAATTCTGTCGGCGACTGTATGGCCCATACGCGCGCATAGTGGTTGAGCGGATCTTGCGTCAGTGCGTGTTGCTCCGTCGAGCAGGCAACGATTGGACTAAACAACGCGACCGGAGAAACGCTGCTCATGCCACCGCCACGCATCCCGGAGGATGGTCCCAAGATCCGATCGCCTACATGACCAACTAAGCACTTCTCCTGCTGCGCCAGGATCCGCGACAAGGCGAGCCGGATCGCCGGGGCGTCGCGGCGCTTGGACCACCGAAATTGGACGCCCCGTAACGCGTCGTGCTTCATCGATCACCTCGGCAACAGATGCCCCTCGCCCGCTGCCAAGATTGAGTGTGCGACTTGGGCCACCAGCCAGAAGGTAATCCAGAGCGCGCACATGTGCGGCAGCCAGATCGCAAACGTGTATGTAGTCGCGCACAGCGGTGCCGTCGGCTGTCTTGTAGTCGTCACCGAAGATGGAGACCGCGTGGCGGCGGCCCATTGCGGCATCAAGCACCAACGGGATGAGATGAGTTTCCGGCATGTGATCTTCGCCGACCTCACCATCGGGATCAGCCCCCGCCGCATTGAAGTAGCGCAAGCAAACGTGCCGCATTCCGTATGCACGCTCAAAATCAGAAAGCATCCGCTCGCAGGCTAATTTGGTGATGCCGTACGGATTGATCGGTTCTGGCTTCGTCAATTCGCCGATACTCTTGTCGCTGAGCTCGCCATATACGGCGCACGTCGAGGAAAAGACGACTTTGTCAAGGCCATGGTCGGCCAGCGCCTGCAGTAGTGCGCAGGTACCGCCCACATTGACGTCGTAATAGACCCCGGGTGCAATTACGGATTCGCCCACATAAGCGAGTGCAGCAAAGTGGATGACTGCCTCAATCTTCTCCATGTCAAGCAGCCGACAAAGGGCCCCTCCATCGCGCACATCGCCCTGGCGAAAGGGGCCCCACTTAACGAATTCGAGGTGGCCCCGCGAGAGGTTATCGTAGACCACGCATCTGTGGCCCGCTCTATTGAGGAGCTTGGCCGTGTGACTGCCAATGAAGCCTGCTCCACCGGTGACGAGGATTTTTGCCATGTGTGTTCCAATCGCCCGCTTCGCGCCGGTCTCAGCCGATTACTGCGTCGGCTCGCCGCGAAGACGACGATCTACGATCTCAAGCGCAATCATTATCTCTGCAAGAAGACGTTGCAGAGCGTAGGCCCAACCGGGCCAGCCATCAAATAGGCAGCGTTTCCAGATCAGCACATAGATGAAGACGAGAATGGGCGCCGGCCAACCGAGCTTTCGTACGCGATCCACCCACTTCAGGTCGGCATTCTGTTCATTGAGCAAATGTGTGGCCTCACGACCCGCGTAGCTCTGCTGAGACTGCAGCCAGCGCGACAGCGGCTTACGATCGTCGTGATAGACGACACCTTTTATCAGTCTCACCGACCCATCAACTAATACCCGGTGGCCATGACCTTCGTCGACATAGTGAGCACCCTTCCGCCGATATAGAATGATCCGCGGAGGGTAGAGTGAGGCGCGCAGCGGGCGTCCGTGGATTCGATAAATGAAACTGGCGCGATAGCCACCCACGTCGGTATCGCGCAACTTGTCTATCTGGTACGCGAGCTGCGGGCTAATCTCATAATCAGCATCAAGGGAGAGTACCCAGGTGGTGTCTATTTGCGATAGCCCGAAATTGCACTGGCCAGCAAATGTGTCGAACTTGCGCTCTACGATCCGAACCTGCGGTAAGCGTCGTGCGATTTCGCACGTATTGTCTGTGCTTCCGCTGTCGACGAGAAGAATTTGGGCCGCCCATTTCACTGCCTCGAGCGAACGCTCGATATTTGCTTCCTCATTGTATGTCAGGATGAGAACGGTGATATTCTTGAAGATATGCTCTTCTGGCAGAGCGTGCTCAGGTGTGGACATAACATTCATCGCGGCGAATTTATTAGTGCGCATCAGAAATTCGAGAACAGCATCCAAATTGATCCGTCGGTGACTTCATGATTAGATCGCAATCTCAATTAGATCCACGTACTGCGCTTGCGAACCCGCCGTACGCTCCATCTGCGTAAGTGTCACGGTGTCCATCCGCACAAAACGTAAGAACGATCTCTCAATCAGCAGGCCTCTGCGCGATGGCCATCATTGACTTCGCGAGTGCAGGGATGCGCCCGATCCGCTTGAACCGGATATGGCGAAATCCCGCTTCTGTCAGCAGTGTGCCTAGGGTTTTAATTGAAAAGAATTTGATGTGCCCGCCATCCCAGAGTGCCGTGAAGTGGCTGTCCAGCTTGCCTGTCACCGCTAGAGCGACATTTTTACAGTAGCCGTGATAGGGCGTCGAAACGAACGCCGTTCCCCCCGGCTCGACGAGATCGAACAGCGTGCGCGCGAAATGGCGCGGCCTGAATACGTGCTCGACGACCTCAAGACTGATCACGACGGGAAACCGACCGAACTTCGCAACCAAATCGTCATAGCAGCTGCCCAGTTCAAGGTGAACGTCAGGATGATGACGCGCAGCGTTCTGGATGCCGCAATGCGAAGGATCGACGCCGGAGACATCGAATCCAAAGGAATGCAAATGAGAGGCGAGAGCGCCATTGCCACAGCCGAGATCAAATACGCGTGCCCTAGCACCGAACTTCAGGTTCGTAAGCTCCTGCTCCAGAGCCGGCCAAAGGTATTGGCTTGTACACGATGCCTTCGGCCCCTCGAAGCGGTAGCAGGAACTTTCACTCACGGTTGACACTCGTACTCAGGGACGCATTAGGTCCGGCTGCACTGACTTTTTCGTTCTGACTGAGGCGCAACTTCGATAGACTTCTAACAGGCTGCCGGCCATCGCAGTGGGCGAGAACTCTTCGGCCAACGCTGCTGCTGCCATGCCGCATTGGTCCCGCAGCGCCTCATCACCAAGCAGGCGCTCGATCTTGTCGGCGATGTCGTCGGGTACTGGGTCGGTGACCAGCCCTGCTCCCGCCTTTGCGACCGCTTCGGCCAAAGCGACCCCGCGTCCGACGACACACGGCCGGCCTGCGACGATTGCTTCGGCCACCGCAATTCCGAAGTTCTCCGAGAATGAGGGCAGCACGAATACGTCGGCTCGCATCAGCGCGCCCCACTTGGCTCTACCGTCAATATGCCCGGTCCAGATCGTAGCATCGTCGATGGCCAACTTGGCCGCCAGGTCTTTGAGACCGCGCACGTAGGCAGGCGCGCCGCCCCCGGCGATGACGAGCAGCGCATCGGGGAAGGATCGGCGTACCCGACTAAAGGCTTGCAGCAGCCCCTCAACATTCTTCTTCGGATCTAGCCTCGACAAGAACAGTACGATCTTGCGATCGGCGTCCGCCCGGAAGGGCAGTTCGAGCCGGTCGTTGGACTCAGGGGGACGCACACCTAATGGAACGATGACGGCGCGCATGGGTATGCCAGTCGCCCTGGCTTCATCGCATTCCGCCCTGCTCGTGAAATGCACAGCCGCCGCATTTGCGAGAAGTGGCCGCTCGAATAGGCGAATGGAAACGGATTTAAGCCATGGGCGCCTCTGCTTGACGCCGTACGCATTAAGCGTCCCGAGGGGACGCACGATATATGGAACGCCGCGCAGGCGGGCCGCTAGGCCTGCAGCCAAGCTTGTGAAGGAAAATAGCGCGTGGACGTGGATGACGTCGAAGTCCCGCGCGTGACGCATTATCCAGTAGAATACCCCGGGTGCAAACTTATAGAACTCGGTCCACTTTCTAAAATACAGGCGGTGAATTCCAGGCGCAGTTTGCGAAGGGTTCACGGCGTAGCGGCGGCCGAGACCATCATCATCTGTAGTTACTGTCGTCACGCCTGCACCCGCATCGACAAGTGCCGATTCCATAAGCTCCATCGCGTGCGACGGCCCCCCGTGCACACGGGAGACCGATGGAATGACGTGGAGGATTCTCAGCATTCACTCATGCGATTTCAGCCCGCGTCGCCGGTTGACCGAAGCGTGAGGGCATCCGAACGGGCGTTCGAGGTCTTTGACTTTCCGAAGCAAGTGATACTTTGCTCCACCGCTTCCGTAATGGTTCCGAGGCCCACCGAAACGTCCAGACGTCGGGACAGATCTCGATTTTTTCTGATGCGCTGAAGTCGTTCTTCTCCGCTGGAGGCTGACGCTGCACGTAGGGCCGCTTCCAAACTTTCGACGGAGCCGGCCTTGGCAATCCAGCCCGTATCAAAAGTTATAAGATCAAGCGCCGCCCCGGTATGATCCGTCGATATGACGAGCAGCCCTGCCGCCAGTCCCTCTGGCACTATCAAGCCCCAACCATCATGGCGCGAGGGCGCACAAAGTATGTCCGATTTTGCATAGATCGCTTGTAGCTCTTGCCATTGTTTGAACCCATGGAATACGACGCGCTTGCCCAGCGGGGCGGCGCTTCTGCTGAGCATATCCCGCAATGGTCCGTCGCCCACGAAATGAAGTTCAAGGCGCGGACACTCGACTGCCACTTTCTTGAATGCAGACAAAAGAATGTCGACGCCCTTACGCTTGATCAAGCTTCCTGAAAATAGGACGCGCTGTGGTCGATCAGTGGCAAGCGAGCGGTCAATTTCAAGAAAGCGCTCAAGCCGAGAAAAGTAGGGAACGTTGCAGTAAAGGCGTCCGCCACCTAACTCACGGAGATAACCGTCCACCGCCCAGCCCCCAATTCCCCAGACCGCCGCCTGCGAACTGGCCAGTTCGGGAAATACGGCGCGACGATAGAAGCGGCTGATCCACGGCGGCGCAATAAAGCCAGGGCGCTCGCCCCAGAAGGCCCAGGCTCGACCTTCGCGGTCGCGCTGCGAAATCAGCTTTCGGATAAATTTGTTGCGGTACCCCGAGAATACAACGAGATCGCTTTTGGCGATGTACTCCCAAGCTTCTTTCAACGAAATCAAACTGGCAAATCGATGATCATGCGCGAGGGTGGGTCTATCCCACTGCCGCCCCACGCTTTGCGGCATTTCGTATAGGACGCGCACCTCCATTTTTCCATCCGCTTCGAGCGCGTCGAACAACTCGACCTGATAGGGCGAAGGAATGCGTGTCGTGAAGCACACCTTGATCATCGGGGTCGCGTTGCCGGTTTGCTACGTTGGCGCATCAAGAAGTTGGATATGACGATCCATGCGAGAATTATATAGCTCATCTGCACAAACGCCTGGACAGAGCGCAAACCCGCGAAAATGACCATAAGGCCGAGGCCAAATATCAGCGGGCGGCTAGTACCGGAGGGGAGGAACAGAATCTTATTCCACATGCCAGCGAGGCGGCCGATGACGAACCCTCCCGCCACAACGGCCAGCATCCCAAAACTGACCCACAACTCGCCAATGATCGATGAGGTTAGTGCCACCCCCTCCTTGCCGACGAGAGAGGCCGGATCAAAGCCTGGCCCGAGAGGCTTGCCGGTCCAAATCACGCGAGGAATGGGAAGCGTCAGCGCATGATACAGCGGCTGATGGTAAACGTAGTCGACCTTTTCTGGGTAGAAGTGAATGAGCTGTGAGAGCCTCAGAAAATTATCGTCGACGTGCAGGTGCTCGTAGTTCAGCTCAGGTCTTTCCCCTGCCCACCATGCAGCAAATCCAACATTGCGATAGCGCAACATTTCCTGCAGGCCGGTCAGGAGTACAGCGGCACCAATCACTGTGGCGATCAAAAGCTGCGGACGCAATCGGGGATTGGCTGCTACCCAAGTCATTAGAGCGGCACCGACCGCGACCCCGATAACACGACGTCCGCCGCCCTGAGCCAGAAACGCGATCATAACAGCCGAAAGAACCACGCCGAAGATGGCACGCTTATCGAGGGCTCCGGTGCGCGTCACGAGCAAAACAGTTAAGGACGGCACGACATAACCGAAATACTGCATGTGATCGAGAAATGCCTCAGATCCGCCGAATTGTCCTCGCGACCAAGGGGCCGACCAACGTGGCACGCCGAGGCCTTGGATCATGACGAGAGGGTCGAACCCAGCGCCGATCGCGAACTTTGCCATCCCGAGCGCAAACGCCAGGAGCAGCGCCGAAAAGAGCATTCGGTTGGAAAAATCCTTACTTGCGGCCTTCGTGACGGAGTTCGGCAGGCGCCACCCGCGTCCACTCGCGCCAATCCAAACTGCTGCGGCGAATACGCCAACAGTTATGTACGCTATGCGAACATCCGCATCGGAAACCCAATCGAATGCATACGCGGACTGCAGCATATCAAGCATGAGCCAGTAAACCAGCCCGACCATGATGGCGTTTTCGATCCTGAGGCTGAATCGGAGATCGAAACGGACGCGGAGGGCAAGCGGAAGTAGCAGCCCGAGAGTCATATAGACCGATGGCCAGAAAAGACCTTCCGGGTCACTGAGGTCATAAGGTACAAAGGCTTGCGCAAATATAGTGCCGGTGGCGATCGACAAAACCGCGGCGAGCGCGACCCCGAGATCGAGTTGCCCGTTGGTCTTCGATTGAGGTAAGATCGGATGGCTGCGCCGCATTAGGTGCGGCCTTGTTCCGGTGACATCTTTTGCACGACTTGCAGAAACATGGTCTCCGCCGTACTGCTCAAAATTGCCGCGCTCGTTCTGGAAATTTTGCTCATCTCGTCGATGAGAGAGGGATTATTCAGGAATCGCTCAACCGCGCAGGCAATTTCTTCCCCAGAAACCCGATCGAGAACGCATCCTGTTCGGCCGTTCTCCACAACTCGTCCGCAGTACCGCGAGGCGATCACGGGCAGGCCGGCAGACAGTGCCTCGAGCTGCGTGAGACCGAAGCCGTCAGAATGTGTGGGAAACAAGAAAATGTCCGACTGCTCGTATACCGCGCGCACCTCGCTCCGCGGAACATGCCCGCGATACGTTACATTCGGTAGGCTCGGCGAATTTGCAGCAAGGCCATCATAATCACCTCCGACGAACGAGAAGTGGACAGGCGCGCGTGCCAGAAGCTGTGCCGCTTCTATCGCCTCTAGGAATCCTTTTCGCACCGTCAGCTGTCCGAGAAATAGTATCCGCAGCGGCTGATCCTTGCTGAAGGCTCGGGGATCGTTGCGCACGGATGGCTCTACCGACGACGGCACGCCATAGAGTAGGGGTATGACGATTATTTTCGTTTCGTCTATGCCAGCCGAACAAAGCAATGAACGCGACCATTCCGAATTGACAACGATGACATTCGCAATCGCGCACTCCTCTCGCCAGTTATCCCAGTATTCATGAGGGGCTCGATCATAAGCCATTCCCCTGTTTGCATGGAGCTGGCACATCAGCTGCTCTTCGGCATAACCGCCATCAATCTGGCATAAGACCGATTTTGCGCCAAGCTCGCGGCCCGCCTCCAGGATTCGTCTTGCTGCGTAGCTATAGGCCATGACGACAGGTGTTTGAGTTTTAATTTGCGACGCAAGACCTGATCTAGCTGCTTGCGCCGCGCTCGTCTGGAACCACTCGTTGAATTCGATAATTGAAGACCACCGAGAACCCCGATTCCCGCGCTGGCCTATGCGCCGACGCAGTGCGGCCATCGTATAATGCGTCACTTTTGCGTCGCGCAAATCGGGGTGATAGCGCCCACGCAAACTTCGACCGGCGCGGCCAATCGGCAGCTGGGTCATAAGGCTTGGAGGTGCCCAGACGTCCGTGACCAACTCCGTCAACAACTTGGATCGATGCAATGCCCGAGCGAGGGCGTAGTGCTCTCGCGCACCGAGTTGGCAGATCACCACGCTCACTTGCCGATGACCTCGCGATGAGACGGCGCGATGCGAATAATCATCGGTCGGTCACGAGTTGAGCCCCGGTTCCTGCCTCCAATACCGATGATTTCCGAAGTTCGGCCCGGCGTTTCATCGTCGAGACGGATACAGGATGGCGCAGATGTCGGTGGCGCCAAATGTGGGTCGGTATCGCTGCTAGTCCAGACACGACCCCCGCCCTCCTAGCGTGGCGCAGACACCAGATGACTCGATTGGCGACTTGGAGTGCACCATAGGGCCAATAGGATTTCGGGTAACGAAGAGCGGCGAGGAGCGCGACATTCGCGATAGCTCCTGCATTAATTGCAGGCGTTGCGTGATGCGCCAAATCACTGTCATGGAAGACGCGGAGGGATGGAGACGCAATAATCGATCCCCCAAGGTCAAGAACCCGTAAGGCGAGATCCTCCTCCTCCATACCATAGGCTACAGCGAGCGGTACAAACCCTCCTGCCTCCAAGAAAGCTCGGCGGCGAAACACAGCGCCGCCGGCGCCGAAACTCGCAGTTTCGCGAGTTGGACCAATATCGGACGGGACAAGCTCGTTGCGGTGATAAATGCTAGCGGAAAATATTGCGGCGTTCGGAAATTCTAGAGCCAGCGCCGAGGTACGCGCAAAGTAATCGCCGTCGACTGGATAGGAATCATCGTCAAAACTTGCCACGAGTTCGTTTCGCGCCGCCTTGATGAGCTTATTGCGTCCCCCACCGGGACCTACCGTTGAGTAGCTCATTAGGATCTCTATTTGTGGAAACGCGGCGTGTACCGCATCCGCGCAGCCCGTCTCGTTGGCATCGACGTGGACGATAATCTCGTTCGGAGCAGGCACCAATGATTTGAGACGCGAGAGGGTCACAATCGTCTTTTCGATACGTTGGCATGCCGTAACGATCGCGCTTACCTTCAACTTGACACCAGAGAAATAGGTAACAATTTCTTCGTGGTAATGTATCTCATAAGGATTTTAGCCATAAGCCGTGCGCCATCCTGATTTACGTGTTGCTGATCGCGAAAGAACGCAGTTGATCTATCTTCATATAATGCTTTTTCCCACTCCACAAAATCGACCTGCCGAGCCAAGCACCACTGCCGGATTTGTTCGTTTCGCCTGCGAATAATCTCGAGAGTGCCGGGATACATATCCTCCCCCATCGGCGTCATTTCCAAGACCGTTACAGCCACACCCGCCGACTGTATCCGCGTGACCAATTGTGCGAATTGTCTGAAGACGACTTCGTCTGCCACCAGGGGCTGCCGACCATGCTTAAGCAAAGCATGCCTCGCTTTTTGCTTTGCCCAGTCAATGAACTTCTGCTTTGCTCGACGCCATGGGTTGCTATTAAAATATGGCCTGGGGTCCATTGCATGATAATGGCGCCAAGATTTTGGAAGCCAACTAGGCCAATTTCCAGTCAGCGATGCGCTTGGTCGAGCCACCGCCTCATGAGTTCCCAAAAGCAGAAAAGCGCGATCCGGAGCTAGCGCCAGGATTTTGCGCACACGAGCTAATTCATCAGCAACACGGCAGGATTCGACTGCGAGATTGACCAGCCAAAGGGCGCTACTCGTTTTTTCTGCATCAAAATCAATTAAGGAGGCCGAATTGTAGGAGCTGAGATCCCTGTAATCATTCAAATTGACCAGTCGCCATCTCAGCCCATGAATCGGCATATTCGACCGCTTCCGGAGCAGTTGCATCAATTCACTTACATAGTTCACGCGTTGAGAGCCTATCCCCTCAGTGAGGCTATCGCCTAGGAATACCCAGACCTTGCAGCCTTGACGGCTGGAAAACGCATCTATCGTCATGCAAGTGCGCTCTAATTAATTAGCTGCGATTGACGAGACGGAATGCTGCAAGCAATCCGTGAAGACCACCTGCAGCACGATTCGCTATTCGCCCTAGACCACGAAGACGCATTAGCCCCCCTAAGAACGCACTACCGTTTTCTATTGTCCAATAGGTTGCCACGAGCGATGCAGACACGGCTCTGCTTTTCCCCATTGTTTGGCGCAATATTTGGTAGCGATTGTAGATATCGTCTCTTGCCGATTCGTAGGCCGTTAGGCGACCGCCTGGCGCATGGTGATGATAGAGCCTTGCCTGCGGGCAGAAAATGATGATTCCATTCTTACGAAGCTTAATTGACAAATCGACGTCCTCGTTGATGGTTGCTCTATCGAAAAAGAAATCCGAAAATCCCCCCGCCGCTATGAACTGATGTCGTGGAATTAAACTGCTGCCCGCGCCAAGCCAATCCATCGGGGTTGGAAATGTGAGCTCATCAACGTAACCGTAGCGCAGGAGTGGCCCAATAACTCTACCCTGCCAGCTTTCTCCCCGAATTCCGTAAAATAGGCGCATGTAAGCCCGCCACGCTCGGATTGGACGAGGCCATGGTTGGTTGCCAAGTGTAGCGGTAGCGGCTACCACGTCCGCACGAGCCGCAAGGCCTGCAACAAGTTGTTCAACGCATTGTGGCTCGAGTTCGACATCATCATCGAGCATCAAGAGAAGCTCACCTCTCGACGCCTCTATAGCAGCCTCGCGTTGACGAACCGCGTTTGCAGGCCGAACCAAGATGCGCTTAATGACAAGCCCAAGATTTTTCCAGCGGCTATCTTCAAGAAGCTTCGCCGTGGCATCGTCGGAACCTCCGTCCGCAACGACCACCTCGTCGACCCGATGCGTCTGCGCTGCAAGCGACCTCAGCAAGCGAGCCAGCGACTCGGGGCGACCAATGGTCGGCACGATCGCACTTATATTGGGGGAAAGCTCTTCCATGACCGCAGGCGGGACGCTCTAAAAATCAATGAATGCTAAGCTGGCGTTGCCATCCTTCGTCTTTCGGAATGCCCGCAACTGCGTCCTGCCGACAAACTCACCGAGCCGACGACGAAGGCGATCCCGCGACTTCGTCAGGTACCTGTCGAGTGGGTAAGGCTCAAAGGTCTCACAGCAATTGCGTCCGATAAAGCGGAGCACCTTCGCCACGTGGCGGTCTGAGCTGTCGTCGAACAGTATCAGCCCCCCGGGCGTCAGCATCCGACCAGCGAAGTAGAAATCGAGAAATACGTCCTCGAACTGGTGCGAGCCGTCAACATAGACGAAGTCGAACCGCTCCCCCTCGTGCATCAATCGTGCAAGCACAGTCGATGAGATATCCTCGATGATGCGCACGTAATCCTTGAGACCGGCCAATAACAGCTGCTCGGTCGCGACGTTGTCCCAATAGCTAGTCTGTGCAAGATCGATTGCAGTATGGGCAGGCCGCGCGCCATTGCCGAGTTCACGATGCGTTGCAGCGATTGCAAGCGCGGAGCCACCGAACGCAAGCCCCACCTCAAGCGTGCGCCCGGGCCTGTGATCAAGCATGACCCCACGGAGATAGTGGATGTTATTCCGTGTTGAAAGCGAGGCGAGATTATCAAACGCCTTGCCACTCGCACCGGTTAGCGTTCGCGACGTGTAGAGCGATTGGAGCTGTGTGCACCAGGGGAATTCTGCCTGCTCCGAAGTCGTCATGTCTCAACCCTCCCGCCGCATCCAGAAGCTCGCTGGCAGAGTTCCACCCTCTCGTCCGGAGTAGAGTTGTGCGACCGCCGCATGATACTTGCTCCATATCCACGCGTTGGCAAGCTGCACAGAATAGGCCGTGTTGAAGCTTAAGAATGCTTCCAGCATGTACTGTTCGTTGAAGGCCTGACGGCGCTTGAGCACCCACTCTGCTGGATAGTCAGTCGGGAAAAAAATGTCATGGACGTGGACCCACACGCCAGGCTTCAAGCGTGGCAGAATATCGAGCAGCTCAAAACAGACGTCGCTTCCCGTATTCGCAACGTGGCTGGAGTCAATCATTAGTATGTCGTTGGCCCCGAGCTGATCGAAGTACGCGAGCGGCACATCCTGGACCCGTTTTTTCACGAGCTCGAACTTTGCTCCCGATGACGTGAGCCTTGGCTCGGGAAAGGGCTCAATGCAAACCAAGCGTCCTTGTTGGCCGGATTGCTGATTGCGGGCGAGCGCCTTACTTGCGATCTGCGTCGAGTAGCCCGACCCAATTTCAATCACGAGACGCGGTCCGAGTTCACGGATGAGCGAGTAATAGACCGCAGCATCAAGACCCGCGAAATACGAGTTTGCAAAGTCGAAACCCTGCGGTGGAGGCAGGGATCCGCACCCCGCAATCTCCTCGCCATAGGCCTGGCCGAGATGAAGTGCGAAAGCCACTTGCTCGCTCTCGCGAAAATCGACCGCCGACGATAGTCGGGGTTTAACGAGGCGGTCGGGAGTAATCTGGCGGAAGTCAGGAACCGGATCATAATAATGGATGGCGCGTACGTGATACCCCCAGCGATCGGTGAGATCCGGGCGTCCGTGCAGGAGATGCAGGAGATGCGCTGCCAATTTGGTTGGAACGGCTCCGGCGAACGCCAAAAAGACCCGTTCAACACTACGTCTAAGTTGCTTCACCGAATGCCAATTTCTGCTGGCGGCATCGCGATACCTTCGCCACTGCGACCTGAGCCAGTTTGCTCGACTTCCACATGCCCGTGGAGGGCACGCATAAGCACGCGTGCCGCCGCCGCGTGCGAGAACATCGCTTCACCCACGGCCATCGCCCTTGTGGCCAGGGCCAGACGATGCGACGGTTCGTTGGCAAGCCGTGTCACAGCGGCGACCATCGCCGCCTCGGCTTCGTGGCTGACTACCTCAGCAACGCCGGGGTTCTCGCGCGCCCAGCGAACGGCGGAGCAATCTTCGGGGCCGCAGATAAGCAACGGCAGCGCAGCGGCTGTATAATCCGTGAGCTTGCTCGGAAACGAGATGCGCATGTTCGCGCGGTCCGCTTCCGCGAACGACATCGGGACGAAGAGCGCGTCGGCCTCATCCCGCATCACCTCGATGAGTCGCGCCGAGGGCAACAACCCACCGAGCACAATGTTCGGCCCAACCAGACTGCTCGCCAACGCGGCCTCCTCGGAGATCGGGCCATAGATCACAAGGCGTCCGCCGACCATTGCCAGTGCTGCTGCGAGCTGCCGCAGCAGCGCGACGACGCCGCCACTGTTGATCGTACCGGCAAACACGCAGGTAAAGGGCTTATCCATTCGAGAGAGGCGCCGCGGCGGACCGTCGTAGCACACGGCATCGAGCGCCCGCGACGGATAGAGTACGTCTCCTGGGACGCCGTAGCGGCGCTCATATTCTTCCGCCATGAAGGGAGAGACACACAGCCGCGACGCCGCGCGGCAATAAATGCCGCCGAATACGTTTTCCTTCCAGTGTTGCATGACGCCCGCACGCGCCCATTCGTCGTGACATATGAGGTGCAGCGCGATATTGAGCCGTTCCGCGAGAGCCGCCGCGGTGAGCCACGAATAGCCGTGAGCAACTGTAAGGATAGCCTCCGGCCGATCCGCCTGCGCCAGCGGCATGAGTTGGCTTGCACGCAGGGCTGCACTGCGCAGTCCAGCAGCGACGTACCAAGGATGGAGGCGTGTCGATTGCAGTCGCACGAACGGCATCAGCCGATGATAGTAAGCAACATCAGACAGCCGCCGCTCCGGCAGCGAAGCGAGCGTTCCCGCCTCGACAATCGTCAGCCGCTCCTTCGGGTAGTCCTCAAGCAGACGATAGAGCAGCGCCGAACCGTGATACGACGCCTCAACCGGCACATCGGCGAGGTAGAGCAGACGCGGCGGAGCAGCTGCTCCAGTTGCCGTGGCTGTTGCATCTGAAGCCGCGTCCATAGATGTGGTTTGATTCACGCGGCCCGGCGCAGCCAGGCGGCATGGATCTCGTTCATCGTCTCGCGCACTGGCTTGGTGATGTTCCAGTTTGGGTAGTGCGCGCGCATCTTTGAAAGGTCGGAGTAGTAGCATAGGTGATCACCAATGCGGTTCTGGTCGACGTACTCGTGCCGCATTGCATTTCCGGAAATCTCCTCAGCAATTGCGAATGCTTCAAGGATGGACACCGAATTGTCTTTTCCTCCACCGAGATTGTAGACCTCGGCCACACGCGGCGCCTCGATGAAGGCCGCAATAAACCGCGCAACATCAAGGCTATGAATGTTGTCGCGGACTTGTTTGCCTTTGTAGCCGAAGATCCGATACAGACGCCCCTCGATATTGCAGCGAACGAGGTAGCTCAGAAATCCATGCAGCTCGACGCCGCTATGGTTCGGTCCTGTAAGACAACCGCCGCGCAGACAACATGTTGGCATGTTGAAATAGCGACCGTACTCCTGGACCATAATGTCCGCAGCAACCTTAGAAGCTCCAAATAGCGAGTGTTTGCTTTGGTCGATGCGGAATGTCTCGGCAATGCCACTGCTGTAGGTTGATTCAGCGTAATCCCAGCGGGTCTCATGCTCCACGAGCCTGATCTCGTTGGGCGCATCCCCGTACACCTTGTTGGTGCTCATGTGGACAAACGGCGATTCCGGTGCATGGCGCCGTGTCGCTTCAAGCAGATTGAGTGTGCCGGTCGCGTTGACATCGAAATCGTCGAATGGGCGCGAGGCGGCCAGATCATGGCTTGGCTGCGCAGCGCAATGGATGATGGCGTCGGGGCGCACCAATTTGACTAGCGCATCGATCCCCGCACGGTCACGCATGTCCACTTCATGGTGAATGAACTTGGCGTGCTGCTGCTCGAGCCGCGCCTGGTTCCAGCGCGTGTCGCCATTTGGCCCAAAGAAGTCAGCGCGCATATTGTTATCGGCGCCGTGCACCTGCCAGCCAGCGGCGCTGAAGTAGGCGACTACCTCGGACCCGATGAGGCCGGAGGAGCCGGTGACTAGAAGACATTTCATGAGGTCTCCACCGTAGACGATAGCACAGTCAGTTCTTGCGAAAGAGAACGTCGAAATATGATCCGCCATTGGGATGGGTCGCAAAGCGATCCTTGCGGACAGCCCGAAAACCGAGAGGTGCTAACTGTTCCGTGACCCCCTCAAGCATGGCGCAGCCCGCATAGGCTTCGAAATCCGCGCATTCTGTTTTGACAAATCGTGCCTCGGCCAGTATGCGCGGCGCGCCGACGAGAACGAGGTTCTCGCTGCCTTGAGTATCCATCACAAGTGCATCCACGCGTCCGAACGCGCTCTTCTCCAGTAGAGTATCCAGTCTCGAAGTCTTCATCTCGATGTTTCCGACGTACGAGATGTCCGGCCAAACGTCCTTGTGGAGCGCAAGATCGAGAATGGATGATGACGCACCTTGATTGTTTGCGATGTGCAATCGACGCAGTTCGCCATCTCTATCCGTCACGAGCGCCCTCACAGCATCCTGCTTGCTGAAGGTACTGATGTTCTGCACAAGTAGGTCGTAGACTTCCGGTATCGGCTCGATCCATAGGACGTCGAGGCCATAGCGCGAGTAGACCTCGCGCTCTTGACCGGTATTGGCGCCGACGTGAACAATGCGATTGCATTGCTTGAGGAATGCGAACGGATCACCTTCGACCAGTCGCTTAAATCGTCTTATCGTACCTCTGAACTTACCGGCCATATACCTGATTGGTCCTGCCAAGACCGCATTATCAATCGTAATCGGCTTTGCGCAACACTACGACGATGTGGTCCGCGACCTGCTCTGTCGAAGGCAGATTGCTCCACTTGGCCGCGCGAGCAAAGCCGGGAGTTGAACGGACGAGGGCTGCGGTCACTGATCGAGGCGTGAGAGATAAGCGCTCATAGAGCATCGCTTGAATCTGCTGCTTCACGTGCAGCGGCCAGGTCCGTCGATAGTGCGACAGGATCTGGGCGCTTGCGATCTCAAGGCCTAGTATATCGGCCAGCCAGTCAAGATGCCGTCGGCTCAACATCTGCAGGTGTCCGCCGATACGGAAGTACCAGTGCTCGGCCGTCAGCTCGCGCGGTCGCACGGCATCGGCGAGGCCAGTGACGATGAAGAGACGGCCGCCCGGTTCCAGGCACTTCGACAAGGTACGCAGGGTCTGCGTCGGCTGGACGAGGTGCTCGAACACATCGGTGATAATGATTCCGGAGAATAGGCCGGCGCTGCCACTTGTGAGCACCTCTTCTGAAATCATGGCGATGCCTTTGCTACGTGCCGCAGCCGCGGCGGCTTCGCCGATCTCGACGCCGAAGCGCTGATAGCGCGAGCCCAGAGAGGACAGGATGCGACCCGTGCTGCAGCCGAAGTCCAGCACACGCGTGCCCGTGGGCAGGCGACGCAGTTGCGTGAGGAGTGCGCGATCGGTCGGAAAGCCGTAGTCGCCGTCGAAGGGCGTGAACGCGATCGTGCGGTAGTACGTGTCAAGCCCGGCGGCACTGAGCAGATGAGACTTGTAGAAGAGGCCGCAGGCGCGGCACTCGCGAACCTCGTATGGGGGGTGGGCAAGGCCACCGGCATCGGTGCAATGAAATGCGCTGGCCCCACGTCCCACCGTCTCGAACTGTTGTTCTGCGCCACAGCCCGGGCAGGCCGCCACGACCTGCGACACCTCCGACTTCGCGAATGC
Source organism: Hyphomicrobium sp. (assembly GCA_022844105.1). Lineage (GTDB taxonomy): Bacteria > Pseudomonadota > Alphaproteobacteria > Rhizobiales > Hyphomicrobiaceae > JAGVSR01. The sequence goes on from JALHMJ010000002.1 coordinate 20,014, forward strand.
CATGTTCATCATTCCGAAGCAGTCCGAGTTCTCGTGAGGCGGTACCCGAGTTGGATCAGCGGCCTCTCAACCATATGCCACGACAGCCACGCCAGAGCGACGGTGAGCAGCAGCGCCGAAGCGGTGACCGCAAGATCAACTGTCGTGGCGATGCGAGGCGGCTGCCCCAAAAGGGCGTGGTGCATCAGTCCCGCGACGGGCTGATGCAAAACGTATATGCCGTAGGAAACGGTACCGGCGGCGAGGAGAATCGGCAGTCGGAACATCCGGCGCACTTTGCCATCCGGCAAAGTGACCAGCAACACGATCAGCAAGGCGCTGGCGACGGCGACGAGCAAGTGGCCCGCGGCATTCATGCCGAACGATCCGATGCCTTGGCCCTTTGCGCAAAGCGCGATCACTGCAACGAAACTGGCGGCGATCGAAGCCCCAAGGAGCACGGGATGGTCGGTCACCCGCCGCGCGAAGCCACCCTCGGCGACAATGCTGGCGGCCATCACTCCCAAGAGAACGGAATCCATTCTTGAATACGGAAGGAGGAACCCGGCAAATCCGCCGCCTTCGGATGCGAGCGTGTGCCACACTCGCGCCACCACGGACACCGACACCAGCACTGACGCAGCGGCTAGAAACTTCCGCGGATCGACAGCCGTCACAAGCGCCGCCAATAACAGATAAAATTGCAGCTCGAGCGCCAATGACCATGTGATTCCAAGCCAATTAGCGCCGTGCTCGCCGCTGGATGCCATCGTGAAGTTCTGGACCATCGCTACATAGGTCCAGACCGGCATGGCATCGTTAATGAGCCAATCAAGGCCACCGCCGGCGTTCGCCCCGACGTTGGCTCTGAGCGCCAGATAGCCGGCCAGAGATGCGGCGTAGAGCGGCACGATGCGGAACAACCGCCTGATTAAGATTGGGAGCGCTCCGCGTCCCAAGGAGCGGTTTCGCATCAGCATGCCCCCGACGAGGAAACCCGAAAGCACGAAAAAGATGTCAACTCCAGTCCATGTAAACCCAATCAAACGCAGCGCGTAGGCTCCCGCAGTGCCCGCCTCAACCTGAACCTTTCCGGCGATATAATGCCACACCAGCACTAGAATGATGGCGAGCCCCCACAAACCATCGAGTTCGTGCAGACGCGCAGGATCGTGTCCTGTCGATCTTGCAGCGGGCAGGATGCTGAATGGCAACGCGGCCTTGGCAATCACTTCCCCGCCTCAAGCGTTGCGCCGATCCGCACGACGCGCGTCGCACGAGCGAACGGAAGGGAGAAACTGCCGTATCCAAAGCCTTGGCTGAAATTCCAGGGCAGGCCGGAAGGGTTGGAGTACAGCACCTCGAAGGAGACGGCGTCGTCGACGTAATGGTCCCAGCTCTGATTGATGATCGACGTCGAAATGTCGAGCGTGTATTGGCCGGCGGCCAAATTCAGAGGGGCAAAGCCCATCGAAAGGCGGTAGGACCCTGCCACAGCGGGAAGCGTCTGCCCCTCGAAATGGCTGAGCGAACCAAGTGCGATTTTTGCCTTGTTCTGATCGACGAGGAGAAGATCACAAGATAGCCCCCTCGTTCCGTCAGTCTCGAACTCCACCTCGAGTTGGAATGGCATTCCGGGCATGATTTGCCCTGTCGGCTGTCCGTTGGCGTCGAGCAAGCGCGCCTCTCGGATGCCCGTGTGCCGGCCGCTGCCCCAGGCGCCGGTCTCTCGCACAGCGCCGCCATCGGCCGGCAACTGAACATAGTTCTTGATTGCCTCCGCGGTTGATCCAACGAAGGCGAGACCGCCCTTTTTGAGCACGATGGCAGAGCGCGTCAGGCTGGAGATTGCCGCCATGTTGTGGCTGACGAACAAAACTGTACGGCCATGCACCGCCACTTCCTTCATTTTGCCGAGGCACTTGTTCTGAAACTCGGCGTCGCCGACGGCAAGAACTTCGTCGACGACGAGAATCTCGGGCTCGAGGTGTGCCGCAACTGCGAAGGCGAGGCGCACGTACATTCCCGAAGAGTAGCGCTTAACAGGGGTATCGAGAAACCTCTCGACCTCTGCGAAGGCGACGATCTCGTCGAACTTGTTCTTGATCTCGGCGCGAGTCATGCCGAGGATCGCGCCGTTCAGGTAGATGTTTTCGCGGCCCGTCAGTTCAGGATGAAAACCGGTACCGACCTCGAGGAGGCTCGCCACGCGCCCCCTAATCTCGACGCGTCCGGTGGTCGGCTCGGTAATGCGCGACAGTATCTTGAGCAGAGTCGACTTGCCCGCACCGTTCCGTCCGATTATACCAACGACCTCTCCGCGCTTGATCTCGAAGTTGACATCCTTTAGCGCCCAGAATTCCTCCACTTCATCGCCGACGATGAATTGGCGCCCGGTGAGAATATCGCGCGTGGAACTAACGAGGCCCTTGACCTGCCGCCCGACAACGTCGCGAAGGGCCGTATAGCGCTCCCGGCCCGCTGCCTGATGGCCGATCAAGTACTTTTTGCCGAGGTTCTCGGCGCGAATGACAACGTCGCTCAAGGGCTCACACCATGTCCGCGAACGTGCGCTCGGTGGAGCGGAAATAGCGGATGCCGTACCAGAGGAAGAAGGCGACGACGCCGAGGCTCAAAGCAAAGCCAGGCCAATAGATCTGGCTTTGACCGCCAAGCAGACACCAGCGAAAGCCGTCGATGACGCCGACGACCGGGTTAAGACTATAAAGTAGCCGCCACTTCTCCGGCACGACTGCACTGGAAAACCCGACCGGCGAGACGTAGAGCCCAAACTGAACGATGAACGGAATAATATAGCGGAAGTCGCGGTACTTTACGTTGAGCGCCGTGATCCACAGTGCGGGCCCGAGGCTCGCCAGCACGGCGAGCAAAACGAAGACCGGAAGGAAGATGATGTGCCAGTTGGGCACAAAGCCGAACCAGGCCATGAGAAGAGCAAGCATCACAAAATTGATTGCAAAGTCGATGAGTGCCACGACAGCAGTGGCGGCCGGGACGATAAGACGTGGAAAATACACTTTGGAAATCAGATTGGCGTTTCCGACCATACTGTTCGAGGCCTCGGACAGCACGCTCGAGAACAAGAACCAGGGCAGCATGCCGGCGAAGACGAGCATGGGATAAGGCGCGGCACCATCTGAAGGCAGCTTGGCAATGTGGCCAAAAATGACTGTAAACACGACCATCGTGAGAAATGGGCGGATCAGCGCCCAGGCGACGCCAACGACCGTCTGTTTATAGCGTACAGCAACGTCGCGCCAAGCAAGGATCGCGAACAATTCGCGGTAGTGCCAGAGGTCATGCCAGTAATCGCTCTGCGCTCGCTCTGGCTCTAGGATTGTGATGCGCTCGCAGGTGCCGTGCACCTGGGCGGTACCGCCCTCCGAGCCGGTCAGGGGCCGCTTATCCGTTCCTGTCGCCTCGACGTCAGCCAATTTCAGAACTCATAAGCTAGATGCAACGCTCTTGGAGCGTGCGATGTCAGCGGACTGATCGGAATGATGTAAGGTCCAGGCGGCCACCGATGCCTGATAGCACCGCCTATCTTTGTGACATCGTGCCTTCATGTCTGGGAGCAAGGCTAACGGCTCGGGCCGTTAACTTGACTCGATGCGACACGGAAAGCCGATTTTGCTTTAGCGGGCACAGCGAGAAACAAGTTCGTCGGGATGAACGAGTTATGGTGGCGCCCCACCTTACCCATACTCATCAGACAATAAAGTCCGTAAGGGTTAGGTTGACTTTGGTTACTCCCAAGAAGACGAGTTGTGATCCGTCGCCCAGGACTAGGCTCGCACTATTTCCTTGATCCATGATAGCCGCCATCACCGCTGCACCATTAGCGAAGCCCAGTCCTTGAAGGTCGACGTTGTCGATGCCGGATTGGAAGTCTCTAATCGTGTCCCGGTTGTAGCCCATCCGGAAGACGAACGAATCCGATCCGGAGCCGCCCACCAGGGTATCATTTCCTGCACCACCATCGAGGACATCATTGCCGCCGTTGCCGAACAGGCTGTCATTGCCGCCGTTGCCAAGGATCGTGTTGGCGGCCTCGTTGCCCTGGATGGTGTTGGCGAGCGCGTTTCCGGTGGCGTTGATGGCTGCGGTTCCGCGCAGGACGATGTTTTCGATGCCGTCCTGGTTCAAGCCCGTGGCGTAGAAGGAGACGGTCGCGTTGACGAGATCCGTGCCGATTTGGCTGGCGCGCTCGATGACAAGATCATCCAGATTGTCGACTTCGTAGGTGTCGTTGCCGGCCCCACCGGTCATCGTGTCGGTCCCGGTTCCGCCGTTGAGCGTGTCGTTGCCGGCTCCGGTCGTCAGGATGTCGTCCCCACCATAACCGAACAGGCGATCGTTGCCGCCGTTGCCGAGGAGCGTGTTGGCAGCGTCGTTGCCCTGGATGGTGTTGGCAAGCGCATTGCCGGTGGCGTTGATGGCCGCGGTTCCGCGCAGGATGATGTTCTCGATGCCGTCCTGGTTTGTGCCCGTGGCATCGAAGGAAACGGTCGCGTTGACGAGGTCCGTGCCAATTTGGCTGGCGCGGTCGATGACGATGTCGCCGGCGTTGTCGACCTCGTAGGTATCGTTGCCGGCCCCACCGGTCATCGTGTCGGTCCCGGTACCGCCGTTGAGTGTGTCGTTGCCGGCTCCGGTCGTCAGGATGTCGTCCCCGCCATTGCCGAACAGGCGATCGTTGCCGCCGTTGCCGAGGAGCGTGTTGGCAGCGTCGTTGCCCCAAATGCCATTATTCAATGCGTTGCCAGTCGCATTGATGGCCGCGGTTCCGCGCAGGATGATGTTTTCGATGCCGTCCTGGTTTGTGCCTGAGGCATCGAAGGAGGCTGTCGCGTTGACGAGGTCCGTGCCGAGATCGCTCGCACGCTCAATAACGATGTCGCCGGCGTTGTCGACCTCGTAGGTGTCGTTGCCGGCCCCACCGGTCATCGTGTCGGTCCCGGTTCCGCCGTTGAGTGTGTCGTTGCCGGCTCCGGTCGTCAGGATGTCGTCCCCGCCATAACCGAACAGGCGATCGTTTCCGCCGTTGCCGAGGAGCGTGTTGGCAGCATCGTTGCCCCAAATGCCATTATTCAATGCGTTGCCAGTCGCATTGATGGCCGCGGTTCCGCGCAGGATGATGTTTTCGATGCCGTCCTGGTTTGTGCCCGAGGCATCGAAGGAGGCTGTCGCGTTGACGAGGTCCGTGCCGGGATCGCTCGCACGCTCAATAACGATGTCGCCAACGTTGTCGACCTCGTAGGTGTCGTTGCCGGCCCCACCGGTCATCGTGTCGGCCCCATGGTCGCCTACGAGGACGTCGTTTCCATCTCCGCCCGTCAAGCTATCATCGCCAAATCCGCCGAAGATAAGATCGGCGTTGGACGTCCCAACGACGATCCGCGGAGTTCCGGAGGTGTCGAACACGAATTGATCGGGCGTTAGGGAAAATGCAGATACGCCGGACAGAGTAAGAGTTTGACCGCTGCTATCCCAGAGGCCTGATAGGACCGCATCACCTGTCCCGTTCGACCGCAAGAGGTATTGGGCAAGCGCTTCAAAGCTCGCCGGCCCCGTCGGGCCCAGATCGATCCTGTCGCCTCCCGCGATCGAGAAGTCCGTAATCACATCGGCCTGAGCGACCGTCGTGTCATACCCGTCGTAGACGAAGACATCCGCGCCCAGACCGCCCGTCAGAGCGTCGTTCCCCAGTCCGCCAATCAGCGTATCGTTCCCTTCGCCACCGCTCAGGACGTTGGCTGCGCTATTACCAGTAAGCACGTTAGCAAGCCCATTGCCCGTCGCGTTGATCGCGGCCGTCCCGGTCAATGTGATGTTCTCGATGCCGCTCTGGTTGGCGTCTGTCGCAGAGAAGTTCACGGACGAGAAGACGAGGTCCGTTCCAGCGTCAGCGGCGAGATCGATGACCACATCGCCCACGTTGTCGACGGTGTAGGTGTCGCTGCCCGCGCCGCCCGTCATCGTATCGGCACCCGTGCCGCCATCGATGACGTTATCGCCGGAGTTGCCAGTGATGACGTTCGCCAGCGCATTGCCGGTCGCGTTGATAGCGGCCGTGCCGGTCAGCGTGATGTTCTCGATGCCGTCCTGGTCGGTACCGGCGGCGGAGAACGTGATGGACGAAAAGACGAGGTCCGTGCCGAGTTCGGTCGCGCGATCGATCACGACATCGCCCGCGTCGTCAACGAAGAACGTATCGTTGCCCGCACCGCCCGTCATAGAGTCTGCGCCAGACCCGCCGTCGAGGGTATCGTTGCCGTCGCCACCGTCCAGCGCGTCCGTGCCGCCATTACCGAACAGCTGATCGTTACCGAAAGCACCGATGAGTGTATTGGCCGCGGAATTGCCGGTGAGAGTATTGTCGAGCGCATTACCCGTCGCGTTGACGTTCGACGTGCCAGTCAGCGTGATGTTCTCGATGCCGTCCTGGTTGGTGCCAGCGGCAGAGAAGGTCACGGACGAGAAGACCAGATCGGTGCCGGGGCTGGAAGCACGGTCGATCACCACATCGCCAACGTCGTCGACATAATAGGTGTCGTTGCCTGTGCCGCCAATCATCGTATCGGCACCAGCGCCCCCATCGACGCTATCGTTGCCCGCGCCGCTATCGAGAACGTTATTCGCGCTATTGCCAATGAGAATGTTATCGAGCCCGTTGCCGGTCGCATTGATGGTAGCCGCGCCCGTCAGAACGATGTTTTCGATGCCGTCCTGGTTGGTGCCGGCGGCCGAGAACGTGACGGACGAGAACACCAAATCAATGCCGGAGTTGCTTGCGCGGTCGATCACAATGTCTCCGGCATCATCGACGAAAAAGGTATCGTCGCCAACGCCGCCAGTCATCGTGTCTGCGCCAATGCCGCCGTCCAGCGTATCGTCGCCCGCGGCACCGCTGAGTATGTCGTTACCGCCCGCGCCGCCAAGGTAGTTGTTCAGCCCGTCACCGGTGATCGTGTCGGCGTCGGTCGAGCCGATGACGTTCTCAACGTTGCGGAACGTGTCGTAAACGCCGCTGGTCCAGTTGGCGTTGGCCGCGGTGCTCCCGTTGAGCGTCAGAGTGAAGCCGCCGCCCCAATTCGAGTAGTCGACCGTGTCGATGCCGCCCGCGCCGTCAAAGATCGTATGCTGCGAGCTGACGAGAATAGTGTCGTTGCCGGTCGATCCGTTGACCGTGATCAGGTCGGTGCCGCCGCTCCAGGTGTTGAACTGCCACCCGGTCATGTTCAATGTGGTCGCGCCCGCGACCATCGTGATGACGATGTTCTGCACGCCGTTCGTGCCGCGCAATTGCAAAGTATCGGACAATAAACCGGCGCCAAACTGATCCGACCGGAAGGTGCCCGTGTTGGCGCCGTTGAAGCGGATGATCTCGATGTTCTTGATGCCGCTGGTCGCGGTGTTGAGGATCGGCGTGAAGTCGAGCGTCGTATAAAGGCGCAGGGTGTCGGTTCCGGCGCCGCCGTCATACAGATCGCCCGCTTGGATCTGGTTCTGATTGGTAACGCGGATCTCATCGTTCGAAGCGGTGGTCCCACTCGAGCCGGTAAATTGATCGATGCCTGTGGTCGCTGTTACGTTTGCCATGGCTAGAACTCATACCTAAGGGACACCGGCCCCTTAAGGTCTCGATTGATATGCTCCCTTCTACAGCTATCGAATTAATTCCACGTGCTCCCGATCCGGACGATACGAACTAAAGGCAATGCGCGCCGTTAATCTTTGGCCGCCCCTTGTCGCGAAAGCGAACCTCCATTGCGAGCGGTTGAACCGCGCACTTTTGCATCGAAATTTAGCTCAAGCCAATATTTTGACGACCATGTGTGCCAATTTGATTCTTCAAGAAGATCCGTCTTAATGGGCGTTTCTGGGCCATTCCGTTCGCGCCAATTTCGGGTACGGCGAACCGCCTCGATCAGCAGGACGTGCGTGGTCCCTTCCACTTCACACCATTGATCGTCGCCAACCAATGGTTAAAGGCGAGCCTTCGAGGCGTCTAAGCCGCCCCACTTTGAAAACGAATTTGTAACTACGTTTTTACGCGCGAGCGGCGAAAGACATATATCGCGCTCGAAATTCACAGCGGTAGACGCGCTATTCATCAAAATGCGCAACGTGGACATTGTGGCCGATGATACAGGTTTCCATTCAGATGACGACTTGGCCATCCGCAGTCCGGCAGTCGTAAGGATACGGGCCCAAGACCCCTGCACCGCCAGTCAGAAGAATGGCCCTTCTCTCCCCAATCACTTGGACATTAGAGACTTGAGTTCAGCTGGCGGGATTTGACATCGCGGGCTCGGCCGAAATCGCCGGCGACATCGTCGCCCCGGCCGGCTCGCACGACGCTCGGGAGGCATTGCGCTAGGTGCGTTTCGTCCTCGATACCTACATCTGGATATGGGGCTTGGTCGCACCCGATTGACTGTCTTCGGACGTGCGCGCCACTCTCTCCAATACGGAGCACGAGTTTCGTCGCTCCGCGATCAGCGTCTGGGAGACGCTGGTCTTGATCCGAAAAGGACGCTTGCTGGTCGCACCCACGAGCGCTCAAAATTGGGTCGCAGACGATCTGGCCCGATCACCCGTGTGCCAGGCTCCAATCTCGGGCGAGGCTGTGATGGCCAGCGAGCACCTCACACTCGATCATTGGGATCCCGCGGACCGCTTCATTGCGGCCACCGCGCGTGTGCTGGATGCAATGCTCATCACGGCCAACCAATGGCTCATTGGTTGGCCAAGCATCAAGGTTCTTGTGAACCGATAAGAGCCTTTTTGTTTTGGACCGCAAGGGTTCCAACAAGAATGGCTTTTTAGGGGGGCACGTCGCCCCAAGACGGACCTGGGCCATGCAGGCAGCATGCTTTCAGAATAACGGCCAGCCACGGTGCAGCCGCAAAAATCATCGCTCCGCATTCCTTCCCTCTGACAGCAACCGGTCGAAGTACCCGATCGTGTGCCGCAAGCCATCTTGCAGCGCCACCGTCGGCTCCCAGCCGAGTTTCTCGCGCGCTAACGTGATGTTCGGCTGACGCTGTTTGGGATCATCTTGCGGCAGCGGCAGGAAAGTCAGCGTTGACTTGGAGCCCGTCATCTCGATCGCGAGTTCAGCCAATTCCTTGATCGTGAACTCGCTGGGATTGCCGAGGTTGACCGGTCCCGTCAGGTCCGGAGGCGACTCCATCAACCGAATGAAGCCTTCGATCAGATCATCGACGTAGCAGAACGACCGGGTCTGCGAGCCATCGCCGTAGATGGTGATGGGCTCGCCCTTCAAAGCCTGCACGACGAAGTTCGAGACGACACGTCCGTCGTTGGGGTGCATGCGCGGCCCGTAGGTATTGAAGATCCGTGCCACCTTGATTTCGAGTTTATGCTGCCGCCAGTAATCGAAGAACAACGTTTCGGCACACCGCTTGCCCTCGTCGTAACAGGACCGCGGTCCGATCGGATTGACGTTGCCCCAATAGTCCTCGGTCTGCGGGTGCACACTGGGGTCGCCGTAGACCTCCGAGGTCGAGGCCTGGAATATCCTCGCCTTCAATCGTTTGGCCAGCCCCAGCATATTGATCGCGCCATGCACGCTGGTCTTCGTCGTCTGCACGGGATCATGCTGGTAGTGGATCGGAGACGCAGGGCAGGCCAGATTATAGATCTCGTCGACTTCGACGTAGAGCGGGAAGGTCACGTCGTGGCGCATGAACTCAAAGCGCGGATGACCGATGAGATGCTCGATGTTGCGCTTTGAGCCTGTAAAAAAATTGTCGAGGCAGATGACATCGTGTCCCTGCGCAATGAGCCGATCACACAGATGCGAGCCGAGAAAACCTGCTCCACCGGTCACAAGGATCGTTTTTTCTCGGCGCATTGACGCTCCCGTTCAGGTCGGAATTTGGTGCGTGACCCATCACGACGGTCGGCATCAATTTGGACAAGCTACCGCACTTGGGGTGACTCGAAATCACCCGCGCTCACTTATCACCATTCTGACCAGAGGACCGCCATATGGCGAATCCGAGGCTCTGGCCAACCAGCCGTCGCCCGAACAACATGAGCCAAACTGACTGCATAGACTAAAAAATCGAGGCTTACGCGATCCTCCGGTTCGGCCGTGCACGGCCGGCGAGAGCCCGGGCCTCATCACTGACGTAGTCGCCAACCTTCGATGTTGCCGAAGCGCTCACGTCCCAAGCCTTACGGATAGCCTCAGCATTGGGTTTTTCCCCAAACAGCACCATGACAGCGGTGCGCAGGATGATCTCAAGATCGAGCCGGAAAGACGCATGGCGCACATACCAGATATCGAGGGCCGCCTTATCGACCGCCGACAGATGCCTTCCACCTCGAACCTGGGCCCATCCAGTCAGACCAGGGCGCACCAGAAGACGTGCGGCAAAGCCGGCCGGTTGATCAACGGGAAGCAGCGGACGCGGCCCGACAAACGACATCTGACCCTTGAGAATATGAAACAGCTGCGGCAGTTCATCCAACCGGGATTGCCGAAGAAGCGAGCCCACGCGTGTCAGCCGCTGATCATCGGGAATGAGCCGACCACTCTCGTCGTGCGCCGCCTGCATCGTTCGCAGTTTGTAAATTCTGAAAGGTCGGCCACCCAGGCCCGGCCTCTGCTGCCAGAAGAGAATGGGCCGCCCCACATCCACAGCGGCCAGCAGGGTAACAACGATTATGACCGGGGCCAGAAGCACGATCAATACCCCAGCGCCAAGGGCATCCAAAACCCGCTTTACCTGCCAGTAGCGGTTCTCTTTGAGTTGATCCCGCTCGTGCGGATGAACCGTCAGGATCTCGTTCTCAGTGGCCACCGGGGACGCCCCGAATGTGTCCCGATCGCCGTCATCAGGCATGTTCGGTTTCAGCAACGCGACATCCTGATCCGCTACATCGCCATCTACATCAAACCCTAACGACTGGGCGAGCATCGATACGCGCAGGTTGGAAACGGCTTCGATCTCACGCAGGGCAATCTGCGCTTCCTTGCTGAGGCTTGACCATTTGCTGGTGACAACAATACGTTCCACAGTGACGCCGTGAACTTCGAGATCCTTGATGATCGACCCAATCTGTTCTGGCACACCGAGCACGGGGTAACGGTGCATAAGATGACCGGTATGACGCTCAGTTTGTCCGATCAGCCCGGCGATATGCACCTGCTTCGGGTTGAGTTCATGCGCCGACTGCAGATAAAGCTCCGTCAGCCGGTTGAGGCCGACAAGCAGCACCGATGGCGGGATGAGAGTTTCAGCCGCGACGGTCTTTGAAAATTGCACGGCGGCTTGCCCGCGAACGGCATAACGCAAGCGCATGAAGACCCGCGCGCCGACGAGCAACACCAGGATAAGGATGGCCTGAATGAAGGGGATCGAGCGCGCCAACCCATCCAATCGCGAAACCGCAAAGTTGAGCGCCACGGCACCGAGCACGATGGCCGCGGATGCGGCCAGAATATAAAGATAGTCGGTCATCGACGTGAACCGCCACACCGAGCGATTGAGCCCGAACAGCGGAATGATCACGCAAGCGGTGGCCAAGGTGCCGGCGAAGTACGGCCATAGCGTCGCGACCTTTTCGAGCCCGACCTCGAAATTGTCGCGAATGGCAAAGGCCAAAACCGTGGCGATGGCGACCAGCAACAAATCCACAAAAAATGACATCAAGCGACGCACGGAATTCGCCTCGCAATAAGATCAATAAGTAGTTGAACGCATCCCACCAGTTGTTTTATCGGCCAGACGCTCCGGCGGCGCAAGAACCATCCCGCAACACCCTGTGGGCAACCGATATTCACGCCACGGTTGCGAGATCAGACGGACCTAAGTCAGAAAATTTAAGCGTCCTCTTCCCGCTTTTTAGACTCCGGAGGTTTGCGCCAGGCATCCGGCCACTCGATCTCCGATCCCCACTGTTGTTGGGAACTTTTGCGATCAGCCTTCTCACGCGGTGCCTCGGCACCTGAAGGCTGTTCAATCTTCGCTTCGATTACAATCGGATTTGATGGCGACTCGGGCCACGCCCAATCCGCGCGAAATGGCTCCACGCTTGCCTCGCCTTTGGCTAGCCCTGCTCCCTCCGCCACCGGCCAGGCAACATCTGGCACTGTATGGATAGGCGCCGTTTTCCTCCCGACAGCCGGTCCAGCTTCCTCGTAAGCCATCGCACGCTCTGGCACCAGGACGGACCGGTCACGGATCTCCAGCGAATCGGCATCCTTAACACCAGATGCAGTGGGCTCTATCAGCAAACCGCAGACCAGCGCGAACACCGCCATCATCGCGGTCGTGCGCAACGGATAATCGACCAGCGAATGGAACAGCAAGAGCACGATCACGAGCGTGGCGGCTCGCATGAGAAGCAGATCCAGCGATGCGGCGTGCGGAAAAAGATCGCTCGAATTCGAGCGCCACACCTGCCAGATTTTGATCGCGATCCAGCCGGCGAACAGGCTCATGAGAAGAAGACCCACCACGCCGGTCTCAAGCCAAACCTCCAGCAAATCGTTGTGAGCACGATTGGCGAACCGATCGAGAAGCGCATCCTCGGGCTTTTCGAAAAAAGCATAAACCGGCACGAAGGAGCCAAGCCCCGATCCGAAAGGCATGAAGGCCATCGCGGCCGCCCACGTGTTGCGCGCAAACGCCAACCGAGCATCGGCCAAGGGGTCCGCCTCGAAGCGTTCCAGAACGCGATATAGAGCGTACTGCGACGCGAGTATGATGACGAGCACCACCGCCGCCGCAACAAACCTTTTGCTCCCGATTCCCAACTCGCTACGCTCGTCCGATTGAGCCAGCGCCGCAATGCCCAGCAACGCGATTATGGTCAGGCCGAGGCCCGCGCGAGATCGAGACATGATCCCGGCTGACAAAAAGACGACGAGTAGGACAAAGCACCCGATCACCGCGACCATGCGACGATTGCGCGTGCCGCTGATCGCCACTGCGGCCACATCTTGCACGCTGTAAATGGCAAAGGCCGCCGTGAACAACACGAGGCTGTAAAGCAGGGCCGCAAAGTGGTTGCGGTTAGCGAAAAAGCCAACGGCCTCACCGCCGCTGTCGAGACCCAGCGTGCTGAGCCAGCCGCCTTGAGCGACTTGAATGAGCCCGATGAAACTTGCGAGGACCCCCACACCCAACAGCAACAGAAGAAGATTACGCCTCTCCAAATAGGCCATCTGACGTGTAGCGATGAAGACCGCAAGCGCGGGGATCAACGACGTCAGAGTGAGCCATGTGGCGTGCGGCGTGAGACTGAGCGGCCGCCAGCCCAGATCATGCCCGGATAGGGTCAACGCCTCGACGACCCGATCGCGAAACGGCAGCGCAGTCCACAGTGCCGGAGGCATGGGAACCAACTGCACAAGCGGGATGAGGCAAAGGCCAAGGCAAAAGAGAAGAGGCCAATCGCGTTTTAGGCTCCGCTCCGTCAAAGACCAAAGCAGAAGCGGCACAGCCAAGAGTTGCAGCAGCGCGTCGGCAACAAAGCCGGAGCGCGTCGCTCCGCCGAACACGACGCAGAGGACGAGGTACAGACCTAAGAAAATGAACCGGCCTTTGTTGGCCAGATGAACCATTCGGTCGACCGCGATATCCTCAATCCTCCACCAAGCCGGCAGGTAGGACGATTTACTGGCTCGCCGGCTTATCGTTATCGCTGCCTCCACCGAGCGCAACAGCGGCCGCGACGCCACCGGCAACCACAAGCCCCCCGATGACCAACGTGTAATCAACCGGCTCCGTTTGTGGCCCACCACAGGGAGACACCGTTCCTATCACGACGACAGCGCCGATTTCGACGGGCTGACGGCATCCATCATCGTAAGCGATCTCCCCCAAACCACCGGCGGTGACCATGACAACATCACCGGCTGCGCCCTGGACGGAGCCTTCCACCAGCTTATAGCCGGCACCACGATCAATATAGACCGGCCCATTTTTAACAATGATCAGCGCTGCGCTGGCGTTCGACGCCGTCGCCAGCAACGCTAAAGCACTGCAAAATATAGACAAACGCTTCATGCGCCGCCCCGTTGGATTAGCACCCAAATCGAAACGCAACAACCAATCAGTTGACAATGCACCGGCTCAATCTGGACAGACGAACTCAGTGTGGATGGAAAGAGGTTGGAGCCTAAACTGCTCTGCGCACAGGACAATTTCCTTTTGCGAGTCTCCAAAGCCACAGCCGGCAATTCTTCGCAATGAGATCTGCAAAAACATTGACGTCGATGGCCAGCGCAACCACTCTTTGTCTGGTTCGATTAAGCAATTCTTACCGGCGCACAAATGTGCGCTCGAATACCTGTTTCCAGTCACCGATGTCGCTGGTTTGCCGCACTTACGGCGCAACCGTGCGGCAAAATTGGAATTACATGCGATTCAGAATTGCCGTGCACGTCCTATTTATCGCGTTGTCAGTTCAAGCCGGGAATTCCTTCGATCGCTATCTATCGATAGCTTTCAATAGAAGCGCACGCCCATGATCGATCTGCACAGTCATCTTCTGCCCGGCATTGATGACGGGGCCAAAGACCTCGCCCTGGCCCTGCGCATGGCCGAGGCTTTTGTCGCCGACGGCGTCGAGGTCGTGGCCTGCACGCCGCACATTCTCCCGGGCCTCTACCACAACTCCGGGCCGCAAATCCGCCAAGCTGTTGCAACACTCCAGGCCGCGCTTGAAGCTGAAAACATTCCGCTTCGGCTTATCACAGGGGCCGACAACCACGTCGTGGCCGATTTTGTCGTCAGACTGAAATCGGGTCACTTGCTCACATTGGGCGACACCCGCTACGTCCTGGTCGAGCCGCCGCATCACGTCGCCCCCGCCCGCTTGGACGCGTTGTTCTTCAATATCCTCGTCGCAGGCTTCGTCCCGATCCTGACTCACCCCGAACGCCTGACGTGGATCAAGTCGGAGTACGCCCTGATGCAACGGCTCGTGCAAAACGGGGTGTGGTTGCAGGTGACGTCTGGCTCGCTCTCTGGTGCATTTGGGCGCGATGCGCGATATTGGGCTGAAAGGCTGCTGGACGAGGGATATGTTCATATCCTCGCAACCGACGCGCATGACATTACGCATCGGCCGCCGGATCTGGCCCGGGGCCGCGACATCGTCGCCAAGAGACTTTGTGAGCGTGAGGCAACCCATCTGGTCCAGACGCGGCCAAGGGGAATTCTCGACAACCGCGCGCCGTCTGAACTACCACTGCCACGAGGGAGACTCGTCAATGATTCGAACTTGGACAGACGAGGCAAGTCGGTTCGTCAGCCGGATGGTTTTCCTCGG
Organism: Hyphomicrobium sp.; assembly: GCA_022844105.1. GTDB lineage: Bacteria > Pseudomonadota > Alphaproteobacteria > Rhizobiales > Hyphomicrobiaceae > JAGVSR01. The sequence goes on from JALHMJ010000002.1 coordinate 35,332, forward strand.
GGGAATGCTAATTGGTCTGACCGGGTGCGGCGCCTCTTTAACGAATGACCAGACCAACACGCTGGCCGCCAATGGCCAGCCGTCTAACGCTCAGCTTCCCAGCATCACGCCCTCAAACACCCAGACACCGAACGTCCCGACCGCGAACACCCAGAGCCCGAACGCGCAGGCCCCAAGGGCCGTAACCACCGCGGCGGCACAGACGCCACCCAAGGCGACCGCCGCAACGTCGGTCACGTCGTCATTCGAGTCGGCATCAGGTACTGCTCCGGCAAAGGCGGAGGCCGTCAATGCCTCTCCGCCGGTCCCCTCGTTAGTGACTTCAACGGCCGCCATCGGCTCGTACAAGATTGGTGCTCAGGATGTTCTTGACGTCTCGGTCTTCAAAGTCCCCGAACTGACCAAGACCGTACAGGTCGCCGATACGGGAACCGTGAACCTCCCCCTGGTCGGAGAGATCAAGGCGGCGGGCCGAACGCCTCAGGACGTCGAACGCGAACTGACCCAGAAGTTGGGTGCAAAGTATTTGCAATCGCCGCAGGTCACCGTCTCCATCAAGGAATACAACAGCCAGCGTGTCACGGTCGACGGCGCGGTAAAGAAGCCCGGTGTGTTCCCGTACCGCAATTCCGTTTCTCTCCTGCAAATCATCGCCATGGCGGACGGCCTCGACGCGAACTCGGATTCGACGGTCGTCATCTTTCGCCATGAGAAGGGCGAGCGTCAGGCTGCTCGCTTCGATGTGAGCGCGATCCGGAGTGGTGAAGCCAAGGATCCTCCCATTGAACCGGGTGACGTCATCGTTGTTGGGTCGTCGGCAGTCAAAGAAGCCTTTAACAATGTGCTGAAAGCTCTGCCCCTTGCTGGCATGTTCATCGGACTCTAGGTCGTTATCGACCCGATATCGAAGCGGCGACGTCAGCCGAGAACGGAATCATGAGCGACACGTCAACGACATCCTCCGATGAAACCGGTCCGTCGGTCGGCAAGCTGGTTCCGGTTCGCGCCGGACTTCCGGCCCAGCGCACGCCGTACGGTCCATACCCCGCTCAAGCCGGCGAGCACGACGAGGCCGAAGGCGAACTGAGAGCGCTCGTATTCGAATATCTGCGCATCGTCATGAAGCGCAAGTGGCTCATCGTGAATATTGCCCTGGCTGCGGTCGCGATCGGCACGGTGCGCACGCTTATGATGACGCCGATCTACACCGCCAGCGCCCGGATCCAGATTGATCGCGACGGGCCCAACATCGTCGCCAAGGGGGAAATCTCGGCGCCGTCTCGCTTTGAAACGGATTTCATGCGGACTCAAATCGAACTTCTCCAAAGCCGCGCAATCGCCGAACGCGTCGCCTCGAGCCTGAACCTTGCCAATGATCGTGATTTTTTCGAGCCGAAAGGAACATCGATCACAGGTGCGATTCGTGGCGCGTTATCCGCACTCTTCTCCGGATCCGCGCAGACGACAAAGCAAGCCCCGACGAAGGCGCAACTCGAACGCGCCGCGGCCGCGATCATTCAAGGCAACCGTGCAGTCCGCCCAGTCGCCGGCTCGCGTCTGGTTGATGTAATTTATTCAGACCCCAATCCGTTGCGCGCCCAACGAATTGCGATGGCGTACGTGGAAGCCTACATCGCCTCCACCATCGACAAGCGCTTCGAGGCCAACGCCTATGCCAAGACGTTCCTGGAAGATCAATTGAAGCAGCTCAAACTCCGCTTGGAGGAATCCGAAGGAACACTGCTTGACTTTGCGCAAAAGGAGCAAATTGTCGTCGTCTCAGAGAAAGCCTCCATTGCCGAAAACAATCTCTCTGCGGCCAACGCCGCGCTCGGCACGTTGATCTCCGAGCGTATGAAGAACGAAAATCAATGGCGACAGGTTGAAAGCACGAGCGGCATCAACTTGCCCCAACTTCTAACCAACAGCGTGATCGACGGCCTCAGGGGCAAACGCAACACACTCGTGACCGAATACGAGGAGAAGCTGCAGACGTTCAAGCCGAGCTATCCCGACATGGTCCAGATCTCCAACAAGATCAAAGAAATCGATCGCCAACTCGCGAGCGAGGTCGAGACGATCAAGCAGTCTCTGAAAGCAGGCTACGAATCCGCGCTAGCCCAGGAGAACGAAACGAAAGTGCGGGTCGCTCAGCTGAAATCAGAAGTGATCGATCTGCAGAAGCGTTCGGTGCAGTACAACATCTTGAAACGCGAAGTGGATACCAATCGCGAACTCTACAACAGCCTGCTGCAGCGATTTAAGGAGATCGACGTCGCAGGAGGCGTGCAGGCAAGTACGGTTTTTGTCGTTGAACGGGCGGAGGTACCTGGCGCGCCGTCGTCACCCAATCTGTCGCGCGCACTCTTTCTTGCCTTCGCGCTCGGACTTGGCGGTGGATTGGCAGCCGCATATCTGCTTGAAAAGCTCGATGATACCGTTCGTGCTCCCGAAGAAATGGAGCGAACATCTGGTCTCGCAACCCTCGGGATCATCCCACTCGTTGACAATGCCCTTTTAGCCGAAGATGCGTTGGCCGATCCGCGATCCGCTCTGTCGGAAGCCTACCGGTCTCTCGCAACCTCTCTCCAATTCACCACAGACTCCGGTTTGCCCAAAACACTCCTCATCACGAGTTCAGGCCCCGGCGAAGGGAAATCGCTGACGTCTCTTGCGATAGCCCGCCACTTTGCCACCATGGGACTGAAGGTTCTGCTGATCGATGCCGACCTCCGCAACGCCTCGTTGCATAAGAAGCTCAAGCTCAACAACGAGATCGGTCTGACCAATGTCCTGACCGGCGCGTGTGCGCCTCCTCATACCTTTCAAAGGACGGCCATCTCCACGTTGGCCTTCATGGCGTCCGGCCCGTTGCCACCTAATGCGGCCGATCTATTGGCCGGTCCCCGACTCGTCTCTCTCCTTTCGGTCGGTTTGCAAGTCTTCGACTTCATTGTTGTCGACGGTCCGCCCGTTATGGGTCTAGCGGATGCAGCCATTCTATCGAACACGGCACAGGCGACCGTGTTTGTCGTCGGCGCGGGTCAAGCCCGTTCGAGCAACGTTCGTGAATCGCTGCGTCGGCTGCAGCTCGCCCGGTGTCCGCTGATCGGTGGCGTATTGACCAAGTACGATGCAAAAGCAGCGGGCTACGGATATGGATACGGCTACGGTAATCGCTATGGCTATGGCGGCTACGGTGCCGGGTATGGGAAAGACGCCTTTACATATGGTCAGCACGCCGCAGACGCGAGCGAACCTCGACCCCAGCTTCAAAACCCCCGGGTTACAGGCTCGTGAACGAACCCTCCTCCATCAGGGCGGCCTTGGGACTTCTGCATATGCCGGCCCAACTGCGGCTCGTGCGCTCAGAACCTCTCCCGTCGGACACTGAGCGTCTTCTGCGGATCGTATCGGGTGACGAGGACTGTGAACGGGAAGCAGCCCTTGAGACCGATCGTCCATCCGTCGTGATCCGCGAGGCCGCGATTTTCTATGTCGAGCAAGTGCTCCTCTGTCCTGAGTCAGACCACTACCGCAAGCTCGGCACACTGCCATCGGCGTCGAGCCATGAATTGCGTCACAACATGGCACTCCTCCTTTCCTGGCTGCACCCTGACAAGAATCCATCCGGCGACCGAGCGGCGCTGGCGGCACGGGTCACCGACGCATGGAATACTTTGCGTTCGCCGGAACGGCGCGCCGCTTACGATGCCGCGCTCGCGAGGCCGGGGTCCAGGAGAAGCCCGGCATCCTTGCATAAGTCACGGCCGCTCAAACCCATGCAAGGGCGGCGCATACCCTCAACTGACTTGTCTTCGGCCGACGCCCACCGATCGGCGTTAACGGAACGCCCGGGTCTTCTCGACCGGGGAATTGTTTATCTGCGACGTCTCCTGATCAACCGGTCCACGCCATGAGGGCGCGACCAATCTTGCGGGACAGTACGGCAAGAGTGACGAAAGTCTCGTCATGACAAGTCAAACGCGGATCTCTCCCGACCCTCGGCTTCCAAGCTCGAACAACGGTATCCTTCGTCCCATTGCTCTCGTCATCCTGGGCATCTTCTTGGTTTGGATCATTCTCACCCGATCGCTCGCAGCTTCGCTGGCCGAGAACACGCCGGCCACGGCACTCGCTCTGCAACCTCAAGAGCCGCGCGCGCTCCTCAGAATAGCAAAGACCAAGCTCACCGAGTTTCTGAAGACGAGCAGTCACGAGCAGCCAAGCGCCAATCAAAAAGTCTATCCCTCCACAGACGGGATCACGAATTTGGCGCGACTTGCCGAAAAGGTTTTTGCCCCTGCGAATACCGATCCTGCAAATACGCCGGAGGGACCATCACTCGAGGCTAGCGATGAGCGCAAGGACACACCGACGGACACGTCAGCTCTACACAACGACATTCGAATGCTGGCCGAACAAGCAATCGCAGTCGATCCGTGGAACGCGGACGCCCTCGTCATCCTGGGACGCCTTGCGGAACACGACGGCGATATCCAGCGCACCGCAGATTTGATGCGCGCAGCTGCACGCTTGTCAATTCGCGAGAGCTACGCCGTCTATTGGCTGCTGCTCATGGCTCAACGCAACAACGACGCCGCGGCGGTTCTACGCTACTCTGATACGCTGTTGCGGACCCGCGGTGGAAGTCTGCCTCTGGTCGTACCTCTATTGGCCCAGGCCGTTGAAAAAGATCAGACCGCAGCCGACGTGACGACCCTCCTGGCGACAGATCCTCCTTGGCGAACCTCATTTCTGGCAACCTTACCTTCTGCGATGACTGACGCGCGGACGCCCTTGCACCTGTTCCAGAAACTTGCCGGCACGGCGCATCCTCCAACCCATTTCGAAATTTCTCGATACATCACCTTTCTGATCGGCAAAGGATTTTACGAACTCGCTTACTATACGTGGCTTCAATTCCAGCCACCGGAACAACTGGCTCGCATTACGGCTCTCCATAACCCGGGCTTCGATGCGCCACCGTCCGGATTTCCGTTCGATTGGACATTGAGCGAGGGCAGCGGTGTGACATTGGAAATTCGGCCGCTTCCCGGCGAGTCGGAAAGGAAGGCGCTGTTCGTCGAGTTCACGCAGGGCCGCGCCGACTTCCGCGGCGTCAGTCAAACGACGCTTCTCGGGCCAGGCACCTATGAGCTCAAAGGCTCACTCAAGGGAACCGTCGTTGGCGCGCGCGGCCTTGTGTGGCGAACGATCTGCACGGATGGGGCCACGCTTGGGCAGTCCGCTCTGTTGCGCGGCGACTTTCCTCAATGGCGTAGCTTTTCGTTTGCATTTACGGTTCCCGAGACCGGGTGTCGAGCTCAACAGGTCCGGCTTGAGCTCGATGCGCGTTCCGCATCCGAAAGGCTTGTCACGGGTTCGATGTGGTTTGACGATCTGGAACTGCGACGGTCGCAGCCTTGAGCTGCAAGCTCTGCTCCTCGTGCTACGACCTTCACGACGCTGAAGCGCATGAGATGTCCGTCGGCGGTCCGTGCATGTCCCAATTAACATTATTTTGGCGTCGTGCCTTGAGGCACGGCCATTGCAAACCACATCACTGAAGGGCTGCGAACAGTCGTCAACGGACGGCGTGCGTTCCGCGATCGGTCAAATCCGATGCAGGGCGCTCGCAATGACCGGGAATGAAACATTGCGGCACCAGGATCGCCCGACGGTCTGTTATGCATGAGCCAGAATCATCGACGAGAACATGGTTTCCCAGCGTAAATTGCCGCATTCCCCATCGGCCCAGTCGGTCGCTCCGACAGCGCCGGCGCGCCATCCTGGCAATGACCGGTGGTCGCTCATCCTCGGGCCCTTGGCAGGTCTGGTGATCGCGCTCGGCGTGCTCGCTATCACACCCCCGACCTACACAGCACGTGGTGCGCTCTTCGTCGATCCGCGCCTTGGTAACGCATCTAAAGATGAACCCGGCCCGGCCAATTCAGAAACGCACTCATCACTCATCGAAAGCCAGGTATCTCTCCTGACGTCCGACAAGGTCCTGAGGCGCGTCGTTGAAACTGAGAAGCTGGCCGACGACCCCGATTATGGGAGACAGAAGGCATCCAGCGCCCTCTCTAAAATAAACTCGCTGATCCGCGGTCCGCGCCACATAGTTGATGCCGAAACGCTGGCGCTGGAAAACTTCGCGCGCACTGTCCGCGCTAAGCGCGTCACCAAGTCCTCCGTGCTGGAGGTCGAAGTCGATCAAGCGTCGCCGGAAAAGGCGGCACGCCTCGCCAACGCGGTCATGCAGACCTACATCGACGACGAGGCATCGGCGACGACGGAACGAACGCTCCGCGCCGGCGCGCTGATCATTGCTCGCCATGACGACTTACAAGCTAAGGTACGCCTCGCGGAAACCCGGCTCGAAGACGTCCGCAAAGCAAACCGGATCGAGGTGTCGGATGGCGACATCATTTCCGAACAAAAGCTCGGCCAGCTCAATACTGAATTGAACGCCGCCAGAACCATCGCGGCGCAAGCAGCTGCCCGGCTCGAAAAGGCACGCGCGGCTATCGAGGCTGGTACGCCCGAAGTACTGCCCGAGGCCTTGCAATCCAGTCTCGTGCAGAAACTTCGCGAACAATATTCACAAGTCGCGCGCCGCGAGGCGGCACTTGCCCTGCAGTTAAAGTCTCGCCATCCCATGCTTGTGGAAGTCCGCTCGGAGCTCAATGAACTGGCTGGGCAGATCAACGAAGAACTAAACCGTATTGCGGCCAGCACAGCGGCGGAGGCGAGCAGCGCCAAAGCGGAAGCGGTCACTGCGCTAGCACGCGAACGCGAAATCCTGACCGCTATCGAGGCTGCCAAAAGCGAGATCGCGCGCTCCATTAGTGCACAAACAAAGTTGCGCGTACTTGAACAGGATCTCGCCACCGCGCGCGATCAAATGGATGATTTCAATATTCGCGCCAAGCAAATACGAGAACAGGCCGAATTAGCGTTACCAACTGTACGAATTATCACGCCAGCCGCTGTTCCAACGCGACAAAGCTTTCCCTCGCCACTCCTGTTCCTCGCCGTCGGCACATTGGCCGGTCTCGGCCTCAGCATCGCCCGCGCGCGCTGCAATGACGCCGCCAGCGGCGGAGGAGACCCGGCACCCGAATTCGTCGCACCCCCCAAACTGCCCGTGCGCGCGAACCTGCCCGTGCTTGCAAAGCAACCCGGCACGACCCAGCGCTCCGAGGCATGGTTCATCGGATCGTCACCGAGCGCCGCCGGGTTCACTGACATCTTGGACGCCATGACCGCGCCAGCTGACACCATCGCATCCAATTACAAGCAGGCGATCGAGCGTCTGGCGAACACCATGCGTGGAAAAACCGCGAACAGCGCGACACCCGTCGTTGCAGCCGTCGTCTCCCCGCACCGCGGCGCGGGCGCCACATCGACGGCCCTGGCCCTCGCATACGCCATCTCCCGCTGCGGCGACCGGACCCTCCTCGTCGATGCGTCGTCCGGCGGCGACCTATCGGATCTCGTTGCGCCACAGCTAGACACCAGAACGCCCGTCGTCCTCGACAACAAGGGTGATCTTGCTCGCATTACGGTCATGGATGAGCGACTGAGTTTAGCCGTCCTGCCGATCGCGTTGGCCGATCTCAGCCGCCTCAAGGCCACACAACGGCGGCGGCTGGCCGACGGGCTCGCGACGTTGGCGGAAAACTACGATACCGTAATTATCGATGGCGGTGCTCTTCTCGACAATGAAGGGGCGGCGATCATCCTGTCTCGAACCGATGAAATCCTTGTCGTCACAGGCGCGGAAAAATCGTCGCAAGCCGACATCGATTCCACTGCTCGGATCATCGAAGGGGCCGCACCCCACGCCAAACACGGCGTCATTCTCATTGGCATCGCATGACCAAGCAAAGAAACACCCAAAGCCCACCAGGCTTCGCGCAGATCGATGGCCAGATCGACGTCGAGCAGCTTGGCCGTCGCGTCACGGGCAGAGAAAATCTCGCTGGCCCTGAGGCGTCCCCGCTTGGCCAGACGCCGCCAATCGGCTAAAAGCAAGGCGGGTTCAATCGCCCCGAAGACATTTCTAGCCGGCTTAGCACAGTGGTAGTGCACCTGATTTGTAATCAGGGGGTCGCAGGTTCAAATCCTGCAGCCGGCACCATCTCTTCGCAGCGCAAGCTCACGCCTCACGCAAACTTCTGTCAGCTTTTTATCACCGAAGTTGTGGGAATGTAGTTGTGAACAGGCGGAATCGCTTGCAGTGCGTTTTTCGCATCCAGCGCACATGATTTATTCTAGTGCGCTATGGTTGGCTACTGACGTAAATGTTGCGCTGTGTTGGGGCAAATCGCCGATGCGGCTGTCGCGTGTATGACAAATGCGGTTCGATTTAAATCGATTTGCGCAATTCGACACTTGAACAATTCGCAGAAAAATCGCTCACTACTTCTTCCTCCATCTCTCTGATTCCGTGAACACGATTTAAAGGTCGCATTGCGTGCTCTTGATCGTGAGCATGGAGGCTTGAGTGATTGGTCATTGGATAGTGGAGCAATTGAAGCGCTGTCGGGCTACCACAACCGCAACGAAGACGTCGGCTGGTGGCATACCGAAGTGAAAGTAAATCGGCGTTCGGTTGGTACGCAAATTGATCCATGACGCCGTGTTGGTCATACGCCACGCGAGCATCGCGCAACCTATATGACTTGAAGCCTCACAGCTCTTTCATGCCGCGCCACATCACATCGGTCATCGGGCTGAGAAGATACTGCAGCATCGTGCGCTCCTCGGTCACGAAAATCACATCCGCCGTCATGCCCGCAACGAGGGTGAGACCGGGCGCATGTTCCTCCAGGTCCTTCCGGTCGATCTCAACCTTGGCCAGAAAATAATTCTGATTGCCGTTCGCATCGGTTACGCGATCCGCCGATGCCGAACGAACGATCCCTTTGATGCGCGGCAGCACTCGGAACGAATACGCCGCCAAATGCACCTGCGCCTCCTGGCCGGGGTGAACGAGGCGGATGTCGTTGGGACTAACTCGCGCTTCGATGATCAGCGTATCGTCCTTCGGAACAATCTCGAGGACGGGTTCGCCCCGCTGCACGACGCCGCCAATGGTCTTGAAGCGCAAGTTGATCACGGTCCCATCGACGGGCGCGGTGATCGTCGTCCGATTCAACACGTCGGCGCTCGCGCGAAGCCGGTTCGCGGTGTCGGCGATCTCGCTGGAGATCTTATCTACATCCGCCGTCACGTCGTCGAGACGCGCTGCCTCCGCGCTGGCGATTTGCAGCGCATTCTCGGCTATCTGCTGCTCAATCTTGGCAACCGCTGATTCGAATTCCGACCGGCGAGCCGCAAGTTCGCTCTGCGCCCGGCGCAAGCGCAACGCTTCCGGTTTCGGCATGAGACCCTGTGCCAGCAGCTTTTCCTTGCCTTCAACTTCCTCGTTGATCAAAGCGATCTGCTGATCAACGTTTATCATTTGCACGCGCAAGCCTTTGATTTCGGCATTGAGTTGCTCAGTCCGCTTCTCCAGAACGCTGCGCCGCGCCGCGTGGGCCGAGCGACGCGCGTCAAAAATTTCAAGCTGAGACTGCGCCATCGGATCCAGTCGGCCATCGATAAACAGCGACGGTGGAAAGACGATCGCGGTGGCCAACGTCCGTTCGGCTTCTAGCCTCACCTTGCGCGCTTCCAGCGCCCTGAGATCAGCCAGCAGCGCATCGTGGGCCGACTGCGGCTGCACAGGTTCAAGAACAACCAAGGGATCTCCCGCCTTGACCTCTGCCCCGTCACGAACCTTCAAATCGCGGATGATGCCGCCCTCGAGGTGCTGCACGATGCGGCGACTGCTGCTCGGGCTGAGAATACCCGACGCGACAGCGCCGCCGGCGAGCGGCGCGAAGCCCGCCCACAGTCCAAATCCGAAGATGAAAACGAGGATGATCGCATAGCCAATTCGGACCGGCGAACTGACGGAATGACTGAGCGAACCCGGCACCGGAGCATGACCGGGCCGTGGCGCATACGCTGCGATTTTATGGGTCTGCGCTGAGATGATCTCCGATTTCATGCCTCACCTGCATCGCTGTATTGAAGAAGTTTTTGCGGTTTGCCGCCGAGCGCCGCCCGGCGCAACGGAACGGTATCCGCATCGCCGTCGCGTGCAGCGGTTTCGCTCCACGCTTTCATGACGTCGTCGCGCGCTCCAAAATGCGCCACACGTCCATCTTGTAGAACGAGCAGCTTATCGGCCTGCGCCAGTGTCGACGGTCGATGCCCCACCACCACGACGGCGGCGCCTGCGCCCTTGAGATCGACAAGCGCTTTGGCCAGCGCCGCCTCCCCGGCCTGATCTAGATTGGCGTTGGGTTCATCGAGCACCACCAGACATGGCCGGCCGAAGACTGCGCGTGCCAGCCCGATGCGTTGACGTTGGCCGCCCGACAGGCGCACTCCGCCCCACCCGACGATCGTCTCGTAACCTTGCGGAAGGCGCTGCACGAGTTCATGCACGCGGGCGAGTTTCGCCGCCGCGACCACGTGCTTGTCGGAAGCCGGCGCCATACGGCCGATGTTTTCACTAACGCTGCCGGGAAACAATTCGACGTCCTGCGGCAAGTAGCCGATCGAACGGCCAAGTTGCTCGCGATCCCAATGATGCAGATCGGACCCGTCGAGAACGATGCGTCCGCCCGCGATCCGATTGAGCCCCACCATAAGGCGGCACAACGTGCTCTTGCCGGCGCCGGACGGTCCGACGATGGCCAAAACCTCGCCCGGACTGACATCGAAACTGACGTCATCGAGAATGAGCTTGGAGCTGTCTGGAACGGAATAGGACACGCCGCGTATCAGCATATAGCCGTTCGGATCCGATAATTGGGTCCGGGGCCTGTCCGGCGGATACGTTGCGATGTGCTCCTTCAACCGGTCGTAAGCGAGCCGCGCCGAAATGAAACTCGCCCACATACCAATCGCCATCTCAACCGGCGCCAGAGCCCGGCCGAGCATGATCGCCGCGGCAATCATCGCGCCCGGCGTAATCTGGTTCTCGACGACCAGCCATGCCCCCATTCCCAGGATCGCGACTTGAACGAAAGCGCGCAGGAACTTGGAGATCGTCAAGAGAGACGCGGAAAGATCACCCGCTGCATGCGTCGCCGCAGTTGCGCTGTCGTTGAGTTGACGCCAACGGCCGGCCATCGCGGGCATCATGCCCATCGCCTGCACGACCTCGGCATTGCGAACGGTAACGTCGGCCAGCCGCATGATCTCGATCTCGGTCTCTTCCGCCGCCTGGTTAGGCTCGTGAGTGAGGCCCTCGGTAATGAAACTGATCACCAAGAGCGCCAGGGCGGACCCGAGCGCGATCATTCCGAGATAGGGATGCAGGAACCAGATGAAGACCACGAAGATCGGCACCCACGGGCTATCGAAGAAAGCCCCCATGCCCTGCGTGGAGATAAAGCTGCGCACATATTGCAGATCGCGCAACGTCTCGGTTCCCGCCGCGTCGCCCGCGATCTGCGCCTTGCAGCAGGATTCGAGATACGCTGGCCCCAGCCTCTCGTTGAGCCAGCTCCCCGTTCGTAGCGCGATCGATGATCGCAGCGTATCCAGAACGCACATAACGAGAAGCGCCCCCGACGCGATCAGGGTGAGCAAAATCAGCGTCTCGACCTTGCCCGAGCGCAGCACCCGGTCCATCACCTGGATCATGTAGATCGGCGTGGCGAGCATGAGCGCATTGATGACGAAACTGAAAATTGCCACGGTCCGGAACGCTGCGCGGCAGTCGGCCAGGGTTGTTTCCAGCAGTGTCGGGCTCGCCGGCGTCCCGTTACGGTGAACTTGCATGTTTAACGCCTCGATATGGCACGCGCGCCAAGAACCGCGCGCGTCCGTCGTCGATATGCCGAAGGCGGGGAGCAAGTTGCGGACCAATACCGCTCGTCGCGCCAGACAAAAAAAAGGCCCGCTGCAGATAGCGGGCCTTCTTGGATCGATCGAGCAATACCGTTTAGGCAGGCGAACTGTCCGACGGATAGGGCTTGAAGCAATCGTACTTCGGCTTGCCGTACGACTTGACGACTTTGATTTCGACGCACTTGGCAAGCTTCTGGACCTTGGGGGAGTAGAGCAATTTCTTGGGCACGGTGCAGGTGAATACTTTCATGACGCGAACTCCTGGATGCAGCCTGACTTCGAGAGCGACCAAGAAATACGTCGACAAATTCTTAATGTCAGCTTCACGTTGATACGCTGGTAAATCAAAATGCTTACGATCTGAAGCAGTCCGTCCGCGTCATTTGTAAACTGAAACGGATCGCAAAACAAAAAAAAGGGGGCGTTGAGCCCCCTTTTCAGAGTGATTGGATCGAGATGCTATTTCAGTGGTGCAGCGACTTCTGCGCGAGCACCCAGCCGATACGTCAGACCGACGCGCGCGATCCAGAGTTCATTTTCCCAGTCGAGAGAACCGGTGCAGTCAATTCCGCAATTCGCATCCGAATACCCGTACTGCTTGTCACCAAGATCGGCATAAAGCGCCTCAGCGCGCAGCGACCACTGGCCGTGGCGAATGAACTCCACACCGCCACCGGCCGTCCAGCCAAAATGCCAATCATCGCGGGTCGAACGAAAGTCGAGTGCCGGAACTGCAAACGTCGTGTCAATATCGGCGTAGGCGATGCCACCCGTTGCGTAAAACAATATGTTTCCGCTGTGCACCAAGCCGATGCGCATGCGCGACGAACCGAACCACTTAATGTCGCTTTCAAACCGTCCGCAGTCAGGGCAACCATCACCGAAGGAGCCGTCCGTATCCATCCAGTTATAGTCGGATTCATAACCGACCACTAGGCGGCCACATTGAATGTTGTAGCCAGAATAGAGACTGCCGGCGAAACCGTTATCGTCATCACCTAGCGATCCGCCAAGGCCGCTCGTTGCGGTTGTATCCTGCCCGCCGTAGCCAACCGCGGCGCCAACGTAAAAGCCCGCGAACGGACCGCCGTCGCAGGTGCGCGCGTCGGCGACGGGAGCGGGGCCGTCTTTAATGCTCGTTCCGTCGGCCAAAGCGGCCGTAGCGCTGGCTGCTGTCGCCATAAGGACAGCAAAGATTCTGAACATAGCTCGCATCGCCGCTGTTCCCCCTTAGGATTGCGAAGATCATTCCGCTGGAAAAATCAAAACACTTGAACCTGAGCCAACGGTGATTCGCCCCCAGGCGTCGATGGAGTTTCAGCGGCCCACGTGCCGAGCGACGCCTGAGGTTGCGCAAAAGGCACAGACAGGGAGCTGACGGACCCGTCCCGGAAATCCATGAGGCACTCAAGAGGATCCCCATTCAGTCCGCCGTCGGCCCGGCGCCACCCTCCCCTCCTACGGCCGCTCGTGAGTTAATAACGTTGGGCGAATGGGGACCGCGCTTGTTTGTCGGAGTTGTAGACTTTGGACATGGGTGCAATCTTCCAGGTTATACAGCCACCATGACAACCTCGACGAACGTAAGCGAAGGACAGCCGCGGGGTACAAAGCAGGCGACAGGCGCGCTTGCCGGCAAAGGACTTCTCCAGTCGGAGGCGGAGTGGAACGCCCGCAATCGCGAACTCGCCCACACGCTTGCCGAACTGATGGCGCGTTACGTTCAACCGGTCACTGGTCGCGCACTCGATGTCGGTTGCATGTCTGGCGACCTCACCGACCGCTTCAGCCATGAACTCAATGACAGGCTGGAGACGACAAAACTTGCATGGTGGGGCGTCGACCCTGACATTCCCGAAAACGTCGTGTCTCCCTCCGGAGCCATTCTGAGCCGCGCCTTCGGTCACGATCTGCCGTATCAGTCGGACGCCTTTGATTGCATCACGTTCGCCAACGTCTACGAGCATGTTCCTCCGACACTCCGCCACCCGACCCTGCAGGAGTTTCACCGTGTCCTGGCACCGGGGGGAATTCTGGTCGGCCAACTCCCCAATCCCTATTTCCCGATCGAATCGCACAGCCGATTGCCGTTTCTGGGCTGCCTGCCCCGCCCGCTACAGAGAGTTTACTGGCGGCTGACGCCGACGGGGTGGGATTTCGACAAGGCGCACTTTTTCAGCGTGACAATCGACAACCTCAAACAGACCGCGAAAACCGTCGGGCTTGAGGCAACGGAAATTCGCAACTTCAACTACTCCCTCGATGCCATACCTCAGACCGTCCGTTGGGCAGCACGGCTGCACGCGAACGTTGGGTTCATGCCCTGGTCCTGGCAATTCGTTTTCCGCAAGCCTGCTTGATCCCGCGCCAGGATCGAAGGCCGTCCAACGTCCGGTGAACGCAGCCGTTTACCCTACTTGCCACCTGCTGCAATGCCTTTGCTCGGTTGCGATACAATGGCAGATGTCGCAACTTTGACGCGGACGTTTCCATGACTGTTATGAACATCTCGGTCGTAACCGGTGGTGGGGCCGGCGCCGAACTCGTCTGCGTTGTGATGACGGCTGCCCAGTACCGGGAGTGTTCGGATGCCTGGGCCGATCTCGCCATGGACGCATGTCAGCCCAATCCGTTCATGAGCCCGCACCTTGTCGGTGCGCTGTCGCCCGATGCGGAGGTGTCGGTCGTCACCGCTTGGTGGCAGCGCGGCCAACAGCGCACTTTGGCCGGCGTGATGACGGTTGCGAAAAGACGGCTGCATCCGCTGCTGCCGGTGCGGATCGCTTCGGATGCGGTGAACGAACATATCTGCCTGTCGATGCCTGTCGTACGGCGCGACCAGTCCATCGAGATCCTGCACGGTTTATTGGACGCGATTGCGCAGAACCGGCAACTCCCCCAAATCATTTTCTGGCGGCTGTTCTACGCCCAAGGCTCCATGTACGACGCACTTCGAGAAGCATTGCGGCAGCGCGGAACCACACCAACGATCGTGCTTCGCCGTAACCGCGCGGTCCTGACGAAGCCGCGTCCGATCTGCGATCTTGCAGGCATTGGATTTTCGAGTGGCCGGTTGAAGAAAATCCGCCAATACAAGCGCAGGCTTGCGGACGCTGGACCGTTCGAAGAGCGCGTCCATACATCTGCCGATGGCATTGAATCTGCCATTGAAGATTTTCTAGTTCTTGAGGCGTCGGGATGGAAAGGACGACAAGGGACGGCGATTGCCAGCAACCCCGCAGATGCGGACTTCACTCGCGCCTGGCTAAAGGCCGTTGCTGCGGCCGGTGATCTCATGGTCTCAGAGCTGCGCGTGGACGGCAAGCCGGTCGCCATGTACATTTGGGTGCTTTCGGGCCCCGCGGGATTTGCTTGGAAGATAGCGTTTGATGAGACCCACGCGCGCTGTCACCCGGGCCTCGTCAACCTCGAACAGGCGACGCGGGCGTTCGCGGAAAACCCGCGCTTGATCAGCGCCGATTCCTGTCATTGGGGCACCGGATTTGTTTCGCTATTCTGGAAGCAGGAAGTCGAAGTTTGCGGGTTGATTTTTGATGTCCGGCGTGGCGGTTCTACGCGGACCACAATGCTTGCATCCGCTGCCGGACTGTTGCTCGCGATCAGGCCGGCGCTCGCCGAATTTCGCGTCAGCGCTCAGTCGGCATGGGGCCGGTGGACCAAGGCCGGTTCGTCCCGGCAAGGTACGGATGAGAGCTGATGCACATCGTTGGAGGAGCCGCACACGGATTGGCTGATCGTGCGCTCGACAGCGGCGCGCCTGCCATAAAACTCGACGCCTTATCCCATGGGCAGCGCAACGACACCGGGTTCGCGATCAGTGTTTTTGACCGGCCAGACCCGCTCAGAAACGACTGGCTGGAGCTTGAGCGCGACGCGGCGGGAACGCTGTTTCAGTCGTATGCATGGACAGCGTCGTGGATCGATCACGCGGCCAAAGCTTTTGCGGAGATCCCACTGATCGTTGCCGGCCGGGACCAGACGGGACGTCTTGCCTTCGTGCTGCCGTTTGCGGTGGCGCGGCGGCAACAAGCCAATTGGCTTACGTGGCTCGGGCAGGAACACGCGGGCTATGGCTTCGGTCTCTACCGCCGCGATGCGATGGCGCGTATCGACGGCAACATGCTCCGGCAGATTATCGATCAGGCGCGTACCGCCTCGCCAGATATCCACGGGGTCCATCTCAGCAAGCAACCCTTCGAGTGGGATGGACTACGAAACCCCTTCTTGCATCTGCCGTTCCAACCTCTGGCCGACGAACTCCACGCCTTCCAACTCGCTCCCGACTTCACAGCGTTCTATGAAACGCACGTGAGCAGCAAGAAGCGCGGCGACCTGCGGCGTGCGATTAAAGCTCTGCAGAAATTCGGTTCGGTCAGCATGGCCATATCCGAGACCCCCGCAGAACGGCAGGAAATATTCCGGGCCTTCCAGCTACAGAAATCAGAACAGCTCGCCGCTGAGAATATGGCTAGCCCATTTTCAACTGCCGCGCTGGACGCATTCTATAAGAGCCTACTGGGCGACGCGGGTCCGGGTCACCAAATGAGGCTCGCGGCGATGCGGATTGACGGCGATATTATCGCCGTCGACTTCGCGGTGAGGTTTCAAGATCGGATGTACGGTCTCAACCGGTCGATGGCCAACGGCGAACTGCGCCGGCACTCTCCGGGACGGCTGCTCAATTATTATCTGATCGAGCAAGCATGCCGCGAGGGCTGCACCGTGTTCGACCTCGGGCCGGGTGCGGCTTCCTACAAGGAAGAATTCGGCAGCACCGAGATCGCGTGCTTTGCGACGATCTTACCGCTCAGCGCCAAGAGCGTGCCGATTGCCGCACTTTTAAGCATCTCCGCGCGCGGCAAGTCGGCCATCATGGGCCATCTGAAATCGAGCCCCGGTCTACGCAACCGGGCTCGCGAATTGCGTCTGTCAATTCGCCAAGTTTTTCACCGTCTACTCAAGGGGCGATTCCGACATAGGCCCCAGCCTTAGTGCACCGGCCGCCTGCCGTAAGGTCTCAAAAAGCGCACCGCCATCGTTGCGGATATCGAACTGATCGTGTCTATCCTGCGGAAAGATACCTGCCTTCTGCCGTGAGACCAACCGCCAGACGACCCAGCCCGCACAGTCCCGGTTGCGGTAGATCGTGTCCAGCCAAGTTTTGTAAACGTCAATCTGATCCAGATTTCTTCGCGCGTAGCCGAATTCTTCCAGCAGCATCGGCTTGCTGTATTTTTTTGCAATCGCACAGAAGTCGCCAATGCGAGCGTTCATCTCCTGCGGGCTGATACCCCAATGCACGGGATAGCCATGCCATGTTCCAAAATCGATGGTCTCGATTTCCAGATCAGAGAACTGGTCGTAGATATTACCGTGCCCGACTGACACGAGATGATGCGGATCAATGCTCTTAATGTAGGCCGACATCTCACTCACCCAATCGTACAGAACCGAAGTAGGCTCGAAATTGGGTTCGTTCATGAGCTGCCAGCCGAAGATGGCCGGATCGTCGGCGTAAATGGTGCCGGTGATCGAATTCTTGCGCGTGATGACGGTTTGCGCCCACGACTTGTAGTCGCGCACGGTTCGCGGATCGGTGGGGAAAAAACGCGCAGGGTCTGAGTTGCCGTACCACGCGCTCATCTGGGCAGCGCCACCGGTGTAACGCCAGTAGTCCAACAGGGCCACGATCACCTTCAGGTTCCGTTTTGCGGCCTCAGCCATGAGAAAATCGATCTTCTGGAGACCATTGGGGCCGTCGTTGACGGCCATCACGTCGCGCTCCCCATCCCAGTACAATAGATAACTTCCGTTAACTCCCAGGTTGCTCGTCTCGGCGCGACTGCGAAAGTCCCAGATCGTCGGCACATTAGGATCAGTCTTCGATCCGATAACCGGCTGCAGGAAAGTCCGTACGACGTTGGCGCCCATGGCGACCGCGTCATCGAGGACGCGCACAACCTCTTCCTGCGTGCCGTACACCAGATAGTGATTGTTGACCCCCGCAACGGGGAACACCTTTCCATCAACGGTAAATCGTGTGCCGCTGGTGCTGACAAAACCCGGAGGAGGCGGCAGACGCTTCTTGGCCGTCTGGGAGAAGACATCATCGCCCGCCAACAATGCGGCAAGCGCTGCAGCAACGGCGGCACAACCAACCACAGCGAGGTTCGAAATGTTCCGCATGGCGCTTCTCCTCAAGCCGCTGGCAGTGTCTTGCGCGATCCGATCCAGCGCGGAAACAGCGACGCATTGAGGACGGCTGGAAGCATCAGCAGGGCAATGATACTCACTCCGGCGAGCCATCCAACGATGAAGCCTGTGCTTCCGCCAAGATGAGCTCCCAGTGCTGCCCCCCCGATTTCGGTGACGAACCCGAGCGCCAGCATCGGCGTCGCACGCATCATGCGGCTCTCCAGTCGCATGACGGCGATGTAATGGTGTTTGATTGTCAGCCCAATTGCACCGAAGCCGACGAATTTCAACGCGGGGCCAGCAATGGCCGGGTAGAGCGGATTGAGTAGCGACAAGATGAAATCGAGTGATACGATCAGGAAAAGTGCAGCTGCAGCGCTGAGGACGAGCGAGACGAAAAAGGACAGGCCGATTCGTTCGGCGACACGTTCCGGCTCTGCCGAGCCGATCGCATAAAGTGCCATACACGCGCCAACCGGCGCAAAAAGCGCGATCTGGAGCATCATCCATGCGGGATAAAAGCTTGCCGCATATGCCGGCGAGAGCATTTCAGCGACCAGTAGCGGCATCACGACATTGGCGCCGATCGCCGTGAGATTGAGGATGTGATGGGCAGAGGTTAGCGGCATCAGGGCCTTGAGGCGCGAAAAGTCCGGGCGCGCCCATCTGGCGCCATTCTTGACCACCCATACCGCGACAAGTCCGACCGACAGCAGTTCGGCTGCAATTCCCACCATGATCAGGGATTGAAAGCTATGTCCGGACGCGATCGCAAATACCAGCACTGCGAGCAACGCCAGGCGAAACACCGGCAGCACAACCTCCCGCACCATGCGAAGCACATTACGGTCATAACCGGTAAGGACCCCGTCGGCCAAGTCGCCGAGCACCATCAATACGATGCCAAACGTAATGAGCAACCAAGTCTCAATACCGCCGAGGTTGACGTAGAGTTCGAGGTCAAATGTCTTGCCCAAGAGAAGTGCAACGCACCACAAGCTGATTGCCGAACCGACGCTGAACACCGATGCCGCCGCGATGAGGCCAAGGGCCTCGTCCATGCGCCGCAACGGCAATCCCATCATCGTCGTCGTCAGCGAGAAACTTGCCGTCAGCACGATCATGTTCATCGCCGATAGGGTCGCTGTTGCCAACCCGACCTGTTCCGGACTGAACGATCGTGCCGCAATCCACCAGAAGGCAAAGCCGAGCGCGGCGGCCACGACAGGTCCAACCGTCAGCAAAACGGCGTTATCAAAAACGATGCGATGAGAGGACAACCAAGTCGCCAACACCCGCCAGCGAGCCACTGTGGCCGTTTCTCCCTCAAGCATTTTCGACATGGGTCTCCTGCCTGCTTCTGCTTGGGTCACTGGAGAACCGCGGACCACCAATTGCTGGGATCGTGCGGGGCTGTTGCGTGGCGCCGCCCCGCACCACATCCGCAAGACGCCCCGATACATAACCAGTCGCCGCGCATCCCAATCCCAGTACAATCGCAAGCGAGCGCTGCAATGCACCCAGATCGCCCGCGACGAGAGCTTTCTTGCCGTCGCGAAACGCCGCGCGCGCCAAAACCCCGGTCACATAACTCCGCTCGACACTCAGTGTCTGAGTTCTGGGCGCGATTGCCCGCAGCCGCGCCTTCGAGAGCCCTTCAGCCAAACACCGCATAACAAAGTATTTCCAAGTGAGCCGATCCGCCCGGACAACGTGGTGAACGAGCGCTTGCGGTTCATAATAGAATATCCGCGAGGGATCCGCGGCCACGGCACGAAGGCATAACTCAGTCTCTTCCCCACCCATCGGCAGCCAGCTGCGCGTACGACCAAGCGCTCCGTCAAATCCACCGGCTGATTCAAATATTTCCCGCGGTAGACACATGCCGGCCCCGAGCAAATTACGGACGGGGCCGGCGCAAGCGTCATAGTGCGTGCATCCGACGATCCACAGGAATTCATCAGGAAACCATTTCGGTTTCGTGCTTGTCCACTCAGGGACCACGCGGGCTGTCACACCTGCAATTTCCATCCGACCGAAGTGCTGCACCATCCGCTCGATACAATCGGGCGCGGCATACGCATCGTCATCCAGAAAGACGAGGATACGGCCATGTGCCAACGCAATGCCGGTATTGCGGGCTGCCGACAGCCCCTTCTTGCCGCGACTGGCTGTGACCACCACTGATGGGAAGGCCGTGCGGATTTCGGTTTCAAGGTCAGAGTTGTGATCGACCACAACAATGATCTCACTCACCGCCGGTTGCTGGGCCTGAGCGGACCTTATGCAAGCGGACAGCTCGACCCAGCGGTCGCGCGTGTAGGCGCAAATGATCACAGATACGGAACGGCTTTCGTTTTCCCCGATCACAACAAAGGCACTCATTGCAATGCCTCCTCTGCGAGAAGCTCTTGCGGCCTTTCCGGCGCTATTGACTGCCGGCGCAGCGTGACATTCGATTGGTTCTGCCGAGACCCAAACACATCGACGACCTCAATGCCATAACCCGCATTGTACGTATGGGCACCGCAGAAGGACTGCCGGTCCAGGGGCTCCAAACGGGCAACAATCGACTGTTTGTATTCCTGAGTTGTCAGCCTCTGCACCTCGCAAAACTGAATCGCACCACCGTACATGCGTGAACAATCCTGCGCCGGTCTGATGAGCCGTCCTTCATTCTGGAATAGCATTCCAGCAGGCCGCGCCGATCGCGCATCGGTTAAGCCAGCCTCCGCGCCGCACGGCATCCAAGGCCCCTGCAGGGCTGGCGCATGATAAATCCGAAGCTGATCGGACGAAGAACCGCCCCACATCGCGGTTGTAAAAAAAAGCCAATAGCCGCTGCGATCACGGTGAAGCGTAGCGTCGAAAGCGTTGATGCCGTTGATCAAGACCGAGTCTTGAACCCAGCGGAATGGATAGTCGACTGCGCGATAAAGCTCGATCCGGCCGACAGCGCCAGTCTCCGGTATCATCCAGATCTCGCCGCCATCTGAGAACACTGTCGGGTAGGAAAGATGATACGGCCGCTCGATCACGACACGTTTGTTGCCAAACGTCCCGTCATCGCCCCGCACGAAGGCGCAAATCGAGCCCTTGCCGCTGGCGTAATCGAATTCTTCAACGAACAGATGCGCCTGCGGTCCGACCGCGAATGGAAACGGATCGGCGAGATAACCGCTGCCATCGTCGCTGATCAGGCTGTAGGTGGCCTGCGTTGATACGCTGCTGGACAATGGCCCTGCGTTGCCGAGATCTCGCCAGGCGACAAACCACTGATCTCCTTTATGGACAATCGCCGACAGCCGGCGGGCAATCTTGGCCGGCAGAACAGACGCGGCGTAGCGGGCGACATCTGCGGGACCAACCACAGGCGACAGACAGCCATCGTCGCTCTTGACTTCAACCGCGGCCGCGGCGTGAGTGCCGGCAACACAGTCGGCAAGCAGTTCAGCCATGCGTGAGCAAACGTTGGCGAGCGAGCGAGAGATACAAAAAGTGTCGTCGAACGCTGGCACATACGCGGCGTGCCATGAGCGGGCGCCGATCCGTTCACGAATGCCGATGGTGCATTCGCGTCGTTCCAGAAGTGCGAGCAGAGCCCCGGCCTCGCTGGGGAAGTCATCAAACAGCGGGATCAGGGTTCGCTTCGCCGCGATACCCGGAACGGCATCGGCGGCCAACTCAATGCAGATATCGAAGGCTTCCGCATGCGCCAAATCGGCCGCTGGCGGGAACTCCAAACTCGACATGACCCTCAGCAGTTCCGCACCGGATCGTGTGTAAATCAGTGACTCGAGTTCGAATAGCATCCGCGCACTGACATGCCAGTCAGCGTGGCCATCCTTCGCGCGCGCCACGACGACCTCATGGCCGGCGGCACGCAGGCAGTCTGCCAAGGCCAAATGCCAAGCCAGCGGCCGGTTACTGATAAGAAGACATACGCGCACCGAAGCAGGACCATTTCATAGACATTAAACTCGGGATCACCAAACGTACCAGGCGCAAACGCTGTTTGGCGTGCGCGTCGCGCGGGCCACTGGCAATGAAACGTGGCCCACTCGTTCGGGGACAATTTATACTCTCGCAGAGATGCGCGGTGAGGGTTCGGCTTGATCGGTTAATTGCCCGCTACGCTCCGATACAAGAGCTCTGTAAACTCGTTCGATCCGTGGGACGATGGCATCGGCCATAAGGCTTTGTGCTTTCCGGACGCTCGCTTCGGACAGCCGTTGGCGCAAAGTGTGGTCACACATCAGTTGGCGCATGGCCTCCGCCAGGGCCCCGGCGTCCCCGGGTGGGACGAGAATGCCGGATGACCCGTCGTCGACGATTTCAGGTAAGCCTCCAGTGCGCGACACGATCATGGGCTTGCCCATGGCATTGGCTTCCATCACGACCGTTGCGCAGGCCTCCATGCCAGTCGAGGGCAGCACACCGAACGTACAGCGCCGCCACGCCTCAAGCACGGCGCCGTGTGGCCAACTCTCAAACAAATGGACGTTCCGCGGCAGGTGATCGGGTGTATCTGCGCAGCGCCTGCCGATGAGAACCAGAGGCCAGTCACTGGCCAACTGCTCGTGCGCCGCCAGCAGAGTCGGAATTCCTTTTAGCTGCATGAGGTCGCCGACGAACAACACGAACTTACCTTCCGGCAACTGCTGCACGAATGGCTCGACGCTCGGGTCGAAGCTGCGCGTTCCAGTCGCGTTGGAGATGAAGTTCGGTATCGTTTCAACGTCGTGCGCGCCAATGAGGCCGCATCGTTCCGCAACCGCATCACTTACGGCAATGAACCGGTCAACTTGCGAACGCACAAACGTGCGGCCCAGGTGCGCGGCCACAACCGTTGCACTTCCCTTCAACGATCCATAGTGGCCGGCAGCACACGAGAGACACTTGCGCAGCTGCGGCCCGTCGCAAGGCGCCCCATCATGGATCATGCTCTTCTTAGCGCAAACGAGACTGTAGTCGTGGAGCGTTAGCACAAGGCCTGCTCGATGCCGGCGCTTCAACGGCAAGTAGGAATGGACCATCCAGTTGTGCGCATGGACAATGTCGGGCTGCTCCTTGCCAACAATGCGATCGATTGCACTCATCAGCTCAGGGTCAGGAATTGGCGGCGCGTGCTGACGGCCATCGGGCGAGAACAGCGCAGGAAACCGCTGCAGGAGGCCGCTGATACGGTAGACGGTGACACCATCCTCAACCACGACAGATTCGTATTTCCCATGACCGAGCGTCACGACACTGACTTGGTGGCCCCGCATCAAGAGTGAGTTTGCCAGCGTTTTGACGTGGCGCTCCTCGCCACCAATGATGGGTGGATAGAATTGCGCAAGTAGCAAAATCCGCATCAGGTCACCGTCCTCATGGCCATGCGGAAGGCGGGTCAATGCTCTCATTGCTCCCGCCTGCCGAAGCATCGCTAGCCCGCGCGACCGATGCGCCGTCACCAACAGCACTGGGGTTCTGCGGTTGTGTTGGCGGCGCGTACGACTTGAGGTCGAGCCAGGCGCTCCGGTACAGTCGTTCAGGCTGATCGCTCCGCGACAACCAAGCCTCAAGCCTCGTGCTGCCTCCGCTCACGACGGCAACGGGCACATCCGCGATCCATGTCTGCCCCTGAGCGATCTCGACGCCGCTTAGATTGAGAACCATTCTGCCGCCCAGCGTGACCCTGAGTTCATAGAGCGTCGTAGCAGCCTCTTGGTTTGCTATCCCGACCGTGTAAGTGCCGGGCAGATCAGCTGACGGGACCAGCCACAGCTCGGTAAAATCAAACGGCTTGTAGTCAAGCGCTCCATTACGAGCGATCACGATCGCCATCCCGGCGAAAACCAAGGCCGCGAAGAACGCTGCGCCATCGGCTTGTTTCAAGATCTTCGTGTTGGCAGCACGAGCAGGAAGAATGCGGAGCCGTGCGACCGGCGCGCGCCAGACAAACGCCACCGTGAGTCCCGTAAGCGCGAGCGCCCATGCCAGCGGGGTAAGCCCATACACGAGGTGGAGCACGAAGCCGGTCAAGACAACGGTCGCAAGGCTGAGACCGACGGTGAAGGCCAGCGCCCGGGCGCCAGAAATCCGATCATCAAACGTGGCATTCAAGATTGCGTATCCCGGCAGGAAAAGGACGAAGGGCGCCGCAAAAGCCGTTCGCAGGCCCGGCGCGACGTCGATCGGGCTGACCGTCGCCAGAACCGTCAAGCCGGCGAGACCGAACGTGACCCCCCTGTAAGACTTAAGTTCCATGGGTCACGCCCCGCAGATCGAAGATCTGCATCATACCGTTGTCGAAGACGCAATCTGCTCCCGGCAGGTCACGGAATTTCGCGAGCTTTTCAGGGTCGAGCGGCAAGACATGGCCGGTGTCTATATCGCTTGAGGTGTCGATATAGGAGCCGAAACGGGGCGTATCTGTCGTCAGTCTTTGATCTGTTAGAATGAACTCAACGTCGTGAGCTTTCATCAGTTTCAATTGGAATGCTCCAATTTCATACGACAGAAGCAAATGCGGACCAGCTTCCACATTGTCGTACAGGGCCGACGTCACCTGCTGGGCGCCATAACTCGCCATGAGAATGCGGTTGACGCGGTCAGCAACGAACCGATTGCCAGGGCCGAGCCACTCGCGGGCCCACTGTGCCGCTCGGATGCCAGCAGGCTCGATGGATTCTGAATCTGCGGCGACATCATAGCCGCGTCGGGGGAGGACGTTGCCGCCACTCGCATTCACGATCGTCGACACGATCAGGATGGCCGCGCCTATACCCAAGGCCGGTGCAAAGCGCCTGTGCGACAGCCGATGAATCGGAGCGCTCGCGAGACCGATCGCGACAACAATTCCGACACCGAGAAACGCAAACGGGGCGATCCGGTTGCCCACTTCCCAGCCGCCTTCCGTCAAGCGGAGAACAACCGATACCGGCCACAGAAGCGCCATCAGGACGAGCAGTCTAAGCCAAGTCATGGTCCAGGAAGCGGTCGCAACGTTAATGGCCATTTGCTCAAGGCGCAGCGTCACTCCAGCGTGACGCATTGCGCGTAAAAGACCGAAAGCAAGACCGCAGGCAATCATCGCCAGGCCGACCAGCGCAAAGATTTTCTGCCATAAAGGTGTGCGCGTCCCGTCGGCGCCTTCAAAAGGCACGCGGTCATCGCCGCCAGACAAGCTCAACATCCGGGAAAGCTCTGCCGATGCTGTGTCGAGCAATGGGCCAAGGTAGCTATCGACGCCACCGCCAATTTGCCTCGACCACGACAATGTAATCAGAATAAGCACGGCAGCGCCGATCGCCACCGACAGCCGCGTCAAAAGAGGAACGGGCTGCAAAATATGGAGAACCGCGGCACCAGCGATAATGGCAGCGGTGATATACGCCGTCATGTGATGCGACACGGATATTGCAATCAACAGCGGTACGACAATCAATCCGGCGGTCGCGGCGCGCTGACCTGCTTCGTCGCCCAACTCCAGCAGCCCCAGCATGGCCACTGCCATCAGTGAGACCGATAAAGATTCATAGGAGAAGGAGACGTTAAAAATGAAAAAGCTTGAATTGGCTGCATAGATCATAACGCCGATCGCCGCGACCAGCGAAGAACCGCTGACGCGTTCATAAATCAGGTACAGCGCCAAGACCAAAGCCAAGCGCGCCGCGCACGTGACGAGCACGGCGGCCCAGAACACCGAAAGTCCCGTGATATTGACCAGTGCCGTAACCGCAATTTCGATGCCGGGATAGAGCGGTGAAACGGGAAGCAACGGGTTGGGCGTGAACAGCATTTGTTCGGAGAGAATATTGTTGGCCGTAACCCAGTGAAGGATCGTATCGTGATCAATGAACGCTAGCGGCTCACGTATCAATTTGGCGGCGTACAGCAGCAACGTCGCTATAATAACGAGAACCAATCGCTCAAAACGTGTGGCCGTCGGCATGACCATGCGGGCACATATTGGTGCCAGCGCGGCAAGAAGTGCCACAATA
This sequence comes from Hyphomicrobium sp., assembly GCA_022844105.1. Taxonomy (GTDB): domain Bacteria; phylum Pseudomonadota; class Alphaproteobacteria; order Rhizobiales; family Hyphomicrobiaceae; genus JAGVSR01. Next base: position 61,458 of record JALHMJ010000002.1, read on the forward strand.
TAGACGCCTTCGAGCCAGCGGCCGGCATCGGGCTGCGAGCTTGAAGACATCGCCATGATCAGCAAGGCAACCCCCGACAGCATCGCTAACTGCGCTGAGCGCCCGAGGTCGTTGCCTGTGGGTGCGCATTCCGGCTGCACGCGCGCTGTGCCAACCAGAACGTGGTCGAGCATGCCAAAAACGCTGCGCAGTCCGTTGCCCACGCTTGCGATCACGCACGCACCTCAGGACGAAAGACCAGTTCATCTCTCAACGCCGCCCGATAGACGTCCACCAACCGGTCGGCACAGGACTGCCAGTCCGGGAGGGGAACCGCCGGTCGGCCGGCCGGTGCATTGAGTTCGTCCGCCATCGCGGCAGCGATCGATGCGGCGTCGGATTGCAGAGGCACGGTGCGCAAGAGCCCTTGCTCTGCAAGCTCGATAAACCCCGAGGAGGCCGTCGCCAGAACCCGCCGCCCAAGCGAGAGAGCCTCCATGATCGCGACGGGATTTGCTTCGTAATCACTGAGCAGCGTGACAAGCGATGCGCGCGCCACAAGATTGGACAATTCCTGGCGGTTTGCAGCGGAGATCGCGCCGATGGCGACGCGGTCGCTGACCCCGCATTGCATTGCGAGCCGGCGCAGGTCATCCTCATAGGGGCCGCTGCCGATAATCCGGAGTTGCAAGTCCGGAAAGTCCGACAACAAATATGGCAGCGCCTCGATTGCGCGATGATGACCCTTATAGCGTTCGAGCCGTCCGACTGAAAGGATCAAGCGCCCAGCAGACTGCTGCGCGGACGCCGCATCCGGCTGCGGCAATTCTGCGCCGTTGGGAATAACAGCCATCCGTCGTCGGTCGAGGCCCATCTGATTGCAGAATGTCTCGGCCTCAAATCGCGAAACGCCGATGCAGCGGCGTGCCCTGGAGACCAACGGGCGCAGCAGGTTCCATTGCAAGGGCCGCAACCACCTGCGCCAGCCCGATGAATGACCGCCGCTATGAAAGGTGATGACAAACGGGATCTTCGATCTAATCGCACCTAACATTGCGAGCGGCGCGACCAACGTATGGTAACCCTGAATATGAATAAGGTCCCATTTCGTCGGATCAATCAGCCTGATAATTCCTGGCGCGAAAAGATAGTCACGATTGCGCGGCCATGCGCGCAACCGGATGATAGTCACGCCGTCGACCTGTTCGTTTCGCTTCAGTTCGCCCGTCGGATCGGCGGTCAGCACGCCAACGATATGCCCGGCTTGGGCGAGGCGCCGGCTGACCTCATGAACGTGGGTCTCCGTTCCACCACTGTAGGGCAGATAACGTGCGGCAACCATGAGAACGCGAAGCGGTGGCCCAGAGACGTCAGTCGATTTGTGCAGTGGTGCAACCCGTCCGGCACCGGCCGCAAGATCGCTTCGTATGTAGCCCTGCATCAGCATTGCACATCCGCCTATTCGCCGGGCAATTCGGCAACAGAGCCACCGCCACCAGCATGGCCCCTCTTGCGATCACGCAACCCAAGCGATTGCATCACGATCATTCGCATGACGCGAATGCCGTCAGGAATAGCCTTCAGATTGCTTTGACCGAAATTACGCGGCGCTTCAAAGCTCGGAACCTCGCAAATCTTCAAGCCCGATCGTAGCGCGCTTAAGCAGAGGGATGTTTCGATCTCGAAGCCATCACAGTTGTAATCCAGGTCGGGAAGATTTCGACGCCAGAAAGCATTATAGCCATAACAGAGATCCGAGAACTCGCCGCCACAGAGCACGCGGCCGACATGCATGAGGCTCCAATTTCCGAGCATACGAAATAACGACATGTCTGCCGTGCCGCCGCCCTGAACGAAGCGTGTGCCTTTTGCAAAGTCGCAGCCGGACATAAGGGCAGCTACGAAGCGCAGAATTTCGTTGGGATCCATCGAGCCATCAGCGTCGATGGTGACGATAATGTCGCCCGTTGCTGCACCAAACCCGGCGGCCAGCGCAGCGCCTTTTCCCCGGCGCTTTTCCAAAACAATCCGCACACCGGGATACAGCGCGCGGGCGACGTCTACGGTCTCATCGGTGGACCGTCCATCAACGATAATGACTTCATCTATCCATTTCGGTATGCGCGGCAACAGAAGTGGCAGGTTCTTCGCCTCGTTCAATGTTGGAATGACGACGCTGACGCTAGGCAGCTCAAATCCAGCAGAACAAGACGCATCCGGTTTAACTGCAGTCCATGTCCTATTCTGCGACAATGCCGTCTCGTCCTTCCACCCTGGGCTTAATTGGCCCGGTTTCTCGGCCAGCGCATCGTCGGTAGTAAAGGACATGACTGTGACTCTTCTCGGCTGACTAATCGACGAATGCAGATATTGCTATTGGCTGGCCGCATTTGATGAATTAGCGGCAGCCGACGCTGCGGAAGGTGAGGCATTGGATTTCGATACGCGAACGCGAACGAGATCTCCCGGCTGCAATTCGAACGTTCCTGGAACGGTCTGCGCGAAGGTTTCATCCGCAGTCTTGCGAACGACTTCGAACACGACGCCATCTTTGTCCTCATCATCACCAGTGAGCGTCGCGGCACGCATCGCATCGAGTGTGCTCCCACTCGACTTTAAGGCAATCTCCGCTTCATCGATTTCCTGATGCGCCTTGATGATGTCCTGCGACAACGACAGCCGGGAATCGTTCTCGGCTTTAGCCCGATCGTTGATGATCTGTGCCAAGCGGCTTTGGGCCTCTTCAACGGCAATCAGAGCGGTGATGTGGCGTTCTTTAGCCGAGCTGAGCGCGACTTCACCCTCAATGCGCAATGTCGCACTGATGGAGCGCCTGTTCGCCAGCTCGACCAAATCCGTTGCCCGCTGCTCTTGAAGAGGAATTGCCTTCTCGATCTGCGTGACAAGTGCCTGCTTGCGCTCCATCTCGGCTTCGGCTGCCTGTTTGGACAAATCCAGCGCCGCTAACTGAGCCCGAACTGCATCGACCCGAAGTCGGCGCAACTCCAATTCTTCATCGACCAGTCGCCGAGCTTCGGCACTCCCCGCAAGCTCCACCAGACGATCGGGGATCTGCACCTCTCCATCGCTATGTTCGACCTTGAGAACGGCGAGTTTCGCCCAGAGTTTTCTAGCGATCTGTGAATACTTCTGCTGTTTCTCAGCCTCGCCGATCGCTTGCATCAAGCGGCTCATATCGACCGACATTCGGTCGAAACCGCCCGCAAGCGTTACGGCGTGCCAAACGGTCATGCCCTGCGAAAACGAGAATGTTCCTGGCCGCTTGACAGGACCCAGCAGGTAAATCGGACGATGCTGAACAGCGACACTAATGAAGCCAAAGCGCCCAATCTTCTCTTCGAATATCTGGCTGACGTCAGCTTCAAAATTCGCCAGCGTGCGATTGGCCACCGGGATCGGCCCGAGAAGCGGAATCACGACGCTGCCGTTGCCTTCGACGGCAAACGTGCCACTGAGTTCGGTCCGCTGATAAAAATTCTGCATTGGCCGGCGTGAACGCGCCGCAGCTGCCCATTTGGAATCCTGGTCGACGGCAAGCTTTTCGAAGAATGTAACTGTGATGCGGTCGCCAATCCGAAGCTTCAGATCGCGATCCGACGACCTCGTGCCTCCAGCAGAGTCTTCGGCGGCCGCTGGCGATTGAAGGCCCGGCTCGGTCGCACTTGCTGCTTCGGCGACATGAAATTTTGCCAACAGCGCAAGGACCAGCAGCGCCAAAACAACAACAGGCGTCAGCACGATCAGAAGCGAGACGGTCCAACGCCACGCGTGTAACATTTTATTGGTCATTCCCGATCCAATTCGAAGCACTTTGAGAGCCACGAAGGCATTTAAGTAAATAGACGGTAAGCAATTGTTTGAGAACGGCTCATCGTTGTTAGTGGTTAAAGCAGTTCGGCGCTCCGGCGGGAAATTGATCTACCGCAATTCCAGCGTCGAGGAATGGCCGATTGCACGCATTGTTTGACCCCAGCCGATTGGCGCGTTTCCTCGGTGACAAATCGTTTCGACGCCACCCGAAGGCGACCCTGGATTCCGCAATTCGGACACCGTTCAGGCGCACGACCGCGACCCGTTCGTCAGGTTCGCTGGCCCGGACGGACGGCACTTAGACGATCATTCAACCGCGCTCTGGATTAAGTTTGGAAATTGTGGCGTGTGATCGGGGGTAAGGGAGGGAGTAACGCAGCGAGCTTCAGTCATGCTGCTTGTTCCGCTGCGCCAAAGCCGGTAGGCCAATCAACTGCCGCTCAGGTCAAATCCCGAAATCATCCCCATCCGTTCTATCGCAACCAGCAGCAGTGCAATGACCGACCTGCCCCCCCCACCAATCATCACCCAGTCGCGCGATCTCCTCGCGCGCTATGATGTGTTGTTCTGCGACGTGTGGGGCGTCATCCACGACGGCTTTGCCGCCTATCCAGGTGCCGTACGCGCGCTGACCTCGTTCCGGCGCAAGGGCGGCACTGTGGTGCTTGTCTCCAACGCACCGGTCCCCGCTCACCGCGTCGCCCGCATGCTTGCCGACCGGAAAGTGGATCGGGACAGCTGGGACGAGATCGTCTCCTCCGGTGCCATCGCGCTTGATCATTTGGCCGCAAAAAAATACGCGACCGTCTTTGCCATCGGGCCCCGTGACCGCGACGCAGCCTTTATGGAGCGTCTGACGGCAGCGACAGTGCCCCTCCACGAGGCCGAGGCCATCGTCTGCACCGGCCTTAACGACGACCGAACCGAAACCGTCACCGATTATGCCGATACTCTCGAACAGGGCCGTGAGCGCGGCCTGCCATTCGTGTGCGCCAATCCCGATCTCGTCGTTGACGTTGGCGGGCGCCATTTTGTCTGTGCAGGCGCCCTTGGTGAAGCCTATGCCGCCCTCGGCGGCGAGGTGTTCTGGGCCGGCAAGCCGCATCCCTCGGCCTATGCGACGGCGTTGGCCAAAGCCGAGGCCATCCGCCAGACGAGCGTCCCGAAGGCACGCATCCTCGCCATCGGCGACGCCATCCGCACCGACCTCAAAGCGGCGCAGGGTGCGGGCGTCGACGCACTGTTCGTGACTGCCGGCATTCACCGCGCAGACACAATGACCGGCGATGCTGTCGATCCTGAAAAACTGAGCCGCGCGTTGGGTCCGGGGTCGCCCCCAGCGATCGCCGCCACCGCCTACTTCGATTGGTGACGCCGATGCTCTTCCCCACCACTGAACTACAGCTGCTGAAAGAGGCCGCCGACCGCCGCGCCAAAAACAGCGATGTGTCCGATGCACTCTCGGGCTGGTTCGAAGGGCGATCCTCGCTCGACGTCCTGGACCTCCACGCCGGCACCGGCGCCACATTGCGCGCTCTGGCGCCGATACTGGCGCCGGATCAGGCCTGGACCCTCTATTGCCGGGACGCGGCGGAAGAAGCGCTCGCGCGCGATCACCTCACCCGGTGGGCGCCGGCCGCGCAAACCACGCAAGATGGCCTCTTCATCGAACGCCACGGCCAGAAAATAGCTGTCCGCATCAAGCATCACGACGTGGTAGCAGCCGGCGGCAAGCCGAGCGAGCCGCCGCCGGCTCTCGTCGTGATTGATGAAGACCTGTTGCGCTACCCGGCAGCCGCAATTCGCAATCTCGTCGCCACACTCGCCGCCCGCCGCTCGGTCATGCACGCCCGCCTGCTCTACGACGGCCGCCTTAAACTGCAGCCGCACCACGCCGCCGATGGCGCCTTTACCGCCGCCCTCCATCGCCGCCTGATGCGCGATCAAGGCGCTGGTGAGGCCATGGGCCCGCAAGCCGCTAACGAACTCAGTGAGCAACTTCGCCTTTCGGAGTATTCCGTGATCGAAGGCTCGAGCCACTTGCACCTGCGCGCGGCCGAAGCGCCTTTAATCCGCGCCATGCAGTCAGAACTTGCTGAGGCCCAACGCGTGGTCGCCAAAGGCCACGACAAAATGATCGACGCCTGGCTCGCCAGACCGCGCGCCACGCTTGAAATCAGCCAGACCGACCTCGTCGGCCTGCCGCCCTGATCCACCGGATATTGCGCCATGCAAAAGCACGCCCCACCCGGTCTGACGCTGCCGCAGGTTTACACGCGCGCGCTCGCGCTGCTGGCCACAGAACGCAATCTGGCGATCACATTGGCGTTTGCCAGCGTGGTGGTCGGGCTCATCCAGCTTATTGAACCGATCCTGTTCGGCCGCGTTGTCGACGCCCTGTCGAACAAGGAAGGCGCCTTCGGCTTGATCGCCATGTGGGCAGCCCTGGGTATATTTGGCATCACCGCCAGCGTCATCGTCGCCGTCATTGCCGACCGTCTCGCCCACCGCCGCCGGCTCGCGGCCATGGCCGACGCCTTCGAACGCGCCATCACGTTGCCCCTCAGCTACCATGCCGAACGCGGCTCGGGCTCAGTTGTCCGCGCCATCATTTCCGGCACTGACGGTCTGTTCTGGGTCTGGCTCAGCGCGCTACGTGAACAGCTGACGGCAATCAGCAGCATTATCCTCCTCGTGCCGACGGCCATTTCCATGGACTGGCGCATGGCTCTGATCCTCGCCGCGCTGGCCATCTCCTATATCTTCATGAACGTCCTCGTCATGCAGAAGACGCGGCTCGGTCAGGCCGCGGTTGAGCGCTATCATTCCGATTTGTCGGGCCGCGTGGGCGACGTGCTCGGGAACGTGACCGTGGTGCAAAGTTACACACGCCTGGCAGCGGAAGCCGAAGCGATGCGCTCGCTGATGAGCCATCTGCTCAACGCGCAATATCCCGTGCTGACATGGTGGGGCGTCCTGACCGTGCTTCAGCGCGCCGCCGCCACGATCACCATGGTCGCGGTATTCTCGATTGGAGCGCTCCTGGCCGGTCGCGGCGAAATGACGGTCGGCGAAATCGTCAGCTTCGTCGCCTTTGCCGGACTGATGATCGGCAAGCTTGATCAGATCGCTGCCTTTGTCATGGGCCTCAACCGCACCGCACCGACCCTGCGCACCTACTTTGCCCTCGTGGACGAGCCGGACGCCATCCCCGAAAAACCCGGTGCCCTTGAGCTGCCGCCGGTGGCCGGCGATGTCCGCTTCGAGGACGTCACATTTCGCTTTCCAGCGAGTGAGCAAGGGATTTTCAACATCGACATTCACGCCGCCCCGGGTGAAACGGTGGCCCTCGTCGGACCGACGGGATCGGGCAAGACCACAACGTTGTCGTTGCTGCAACGTCTCCGACCGCCGCATGGCGGCCGTATCCTTGTTGACGGCCATGACATATGCGACGTCACGGTGACATCGCTGCGCCATTCCATTGCCGTGGTGTTTCAGGACGCCGGGCTCTTCAACCGCTCCATTGCCGAGAATGTCCGCGTCGGCCGCATCAATGCGACGGACGTGGATATCGAGCGCGCCTGCCGTCTCGCCGAAGCGCACGACTTCATCATGCAGAAGCCGGGCGGGTATCAGTTCGTCATCGGAGAACGCGGCGCCTCGCTCTCGGGCGGTGAACGCCAACGGCTTGCCGTCGCCCGCGCCATTCTCAAGGACGCTCCGATCCTGATCCTTGATGAAGCGACAAGCGCGCTCGACGCGGAAACGGAAGCCAAGATCAAACGCGCGCTCGACCGGCTGCGCGAAAACCGGACCACGTTCGTCATCGCCCACCGCCTCTCGACGGTCGCCAACGCGGATCGTATCTATGTGCTGGATAAGGGCCGCATCGTCGAGACGGGAAAATTCCGTGACCTCGCCAAGGGTAATGGAGTGTTCGCTCGCATGGTGGCGGAGGGTGGATTTACAATTCCGATGGAGAAGGAACCGGCCGATTGAAGCGGCTTCTCCCGACTGGTCCGCACATCGATGCGGGTGAGAAAGCCATACGCGAAAGGACAAAATTTATGTCGTTGGGCTTGCTATGCCCGACCTGAAAGCAGCGTCCCGGCACTGGTCAGTCGCGCGAGACTGAGTTAGGCAGTCACACGCGGAATTTCGTCGGAACTCCGCTTCTCGTTGGCCTACTAGTGAACATTCGGAGCGTCAATGCAGAGCCCCCCAAGCTACTTCGGCAAGTATCCCAACTTGGCATTCTCGCGCGAGGCTGAGACCGGCATCCTCGAAATCCGGATGCACACCGACGGCGGGCCGTGTCTTTATAACGATCGGGTCCAATCCGATCTTGTCGACGCCCTTCACGACATCAATCGTGACTGGGACAACCGCGTCATTATCTGGACGGGCACCGGCGACATCTGGATGGGTGGCCCGGATTTTTCCACATTCGGCGATGTCGCGGACCCGAACGCCTGGGATAAGGTCTACACGAACGAACGCCGACTTCTGATCAACATGCTCGAAATCGACGTGCCCATGATCAGCGCCGTCAACGGCCCCGCGAGCCTGCATACGGAACTGATCCTGACAATGGACATCATCCTTGCCTCGCGCACCGCTTGGTTCCAGGACTACCCCCACTTGACGTTCGGCATCGTGCCCGGCGACGGTCTGCAGGTTCTCTGGGCCGACGCGCTCGGGACATCCCGCGCCCGGTATTTTCTCTGGATGCAGGAAAAGATTTCCGCCGAAGAAGGCCACCGCCTCGGCGTGGTCCATGAACTCCTCGAGCCGGATGCGGTCATGCAGCGTGCCTGGGATGTCGCGCGCCATCTCGCCAAACAACCCACTTTGAACCTTCGCTACACCCGACAGGCGCTCACCCAGCGCTTGAAGCGGCTCGTGCACGAGGGCATCGGTTACGGCATGGCCCTGGAAGGCCTGACCGCCGCCCATCTGGCCCGGACATCGCAAGCCAAAGCATAGTTGAACCTGTCAATCGCGTCGCGCGCCGGCCATCCCGGTCGTCGGCGGACTGCTGTTCGACCGGTTAAGGATCTGCCTTCCCTAATCTGTGCGGCCTGAAGTACCGTCAGCGGCTTCCGCCACCGCAGCGCACCCACTGTGATGGTCTCACCCTATCGATCGTCTTGCACGGGAAGCCAGGGCGGACCAGTATTGCGCCGAGCGGCCAGCGCAAGTCATCGCGCTTCCTTTTCGCCCATCATGATGGAGACGAAAATGACACTCCGGTTAGGACAACTCTGCGCTGCTTTCGTCCTGTTGCTGACGGCGCTGCTGTCCATCCCGGCATCCGCCGACCAGGTGCTCTTCGTGAATGTCCGAATTTTCGATGGCAAGAGCGCCACGCTTTCCGAGCCCTCGAACGTGCTCGTTGACGGCAACGTGATCAAGAGCATCTCGACGGCGCCAATTGCATCCGCAGACGCCACGCGCATCGCGGGAAACGGCCGCACCTTGATGCCCGGCCTGATCGACATGCATTGGCATGCCATTCTCGTGCGGCCCACACCACTGGCCGCGATTTCCGGTGACATCGGCTACACCAATCTCCTGGCGGCGGATGAGGCGACCGCCACGCTCATGCGGGGCTTCACCACGATCCGCGACATGGGAGGGCCGGTTTTCGGATTGAAGCGCGCCATCGACGAAGGCATCGTTGCCGGACCGCGAATATATCCCGCCGGCGCGATGATCACCATCACGGGCGGCCATGGCGACTTCCGACAGCTCTCAGATTTGCCGAGGACCATCGGCGGCACCCTGACACGCATGGAGCAGATTGGCGGCAGTATGGTCGCCGACAGCCCCGATGAAGTCCGCGTGCGTGTGCGCGAGCAATTGATGCAGGGCGCATCTCAAATCAAGCTCACGGCGGGCGGCGGCGTGGCCTCACCGTTCAGCCCGTTGGACGTGTCGACCTTTACGGAGGCAGAGGTTCGCGCGGCCGTCGAAGCCGCGGAGAATTGGGGCACATACGTTGCGGTGCATGCTTACACGCCAGTCGCGATCCAGCGCGCGATTGCGGCGGGCGTGCGCTGCATCGAGCACGCGCACCTGATGGATGAGGCCACTGCAAAACTTATGGCCGAACAGAACATCTGGCTTAGCACGCAACCCTTCCTCCCAGGCGGCAACCCGGGCGTTCAGAAATTGGGCGGCGAGCAGGCGGCAAAGAAGCAGCAAGTGTCCGAAGGAACCGACCGCGTCTATGCACTGGCGAAGAAATACAAGCTCAAGACGGCGTTCGGTACCGACATTCTTTTCTCGAAGTCGGAAGCCGAACGGCAGGGGGCTCGGCTTGTCGATCTAGGTCGTTGGTTCACACCTGCCGAAGCGCTGGCCATGGCTACATCGACGAACGCTGAACTGCTACAATTGTCCGGCTTGAGAAATCCCTATCCCGGAGCACTAGGCGTTGTGCAGCAGGGGGCCCTGGCCGATCTCATCCTTGTCGAAGGCAACCCTCTCGATGATCTCGCCCTCGTCGCCGATCCGGCCAAAAACTTCAAAGTCATCATGAAAGACGGCAAGGTATTCAAAAACACATCGGCTAATTGACACTTACTCTCACGAGCGCGGACCCGCGTGACCCGACCGGCCCGACCTCACAGTTCGTGCGCAAGCCGCTTCCGCTTGGTTTCGAGATACGCCTTGTTGTGAGGGCTCGCTTCGACGATGAGCGGAATGCGTTCGACAACTTCGATTCCGGCCGCGATCAAGGCCTCGATCTTGTCAGGATTATTGGTCATCAGCCGGATGCGCGTTAGCCCGAGATCCTTCAGAATCTCACCCGCAAACGCATAGTCACGCGCGTCGATCGGCTGGCCCTGCTCCAAATTGGCATCGACCGTATCGAGCCCCTGATCTTGCAACGCATACGCCTTGATCTTGCGGAACAGGCCGATGCCGCGACCTTCCTGGTACGGCAAATAAATCAGAACCCCCAGCGGTTCGCTGGTGATGCGCCCCATCGCGGCTTTCAGCTGGGCATGGCAGTCGCAGCGCAGCGAATGAAAAACGTCGCCCGTGACGCAGCCGGAGTGCAAGCGCACGACCGGCACTGTTTCAGCGGCGGGGTCGGCGCGGTGGACGAGAGCGACGGCCTGAATATCGGGTTCGCGGCCCTGGTAGGCGTGCGCCTCCAGTGCGACCTCCGCACCGCCGAATTCGATCGGCAGAACCGTCTCGACAGACCAATCGATCGCGAGTTTCACGGACTTGAGGTCCCCGGGCCGCATGCCAATCTCTCGAGCAGTATGATGGGCCATCATTCTCCCGGCATTGTCCGCTGGCCGCTGCTTGGCGACCGCCTTGCGCTGCGCGCTCAACTCCCGCGGCTGACAGCGTGTCAACTGCATTCTTTACGCGAGTTGCCAGCCGGCAGACTTTCGTTCTGCGCTGGCTCGGCGGCCGGTTCAAGCCCTATCATGGAACAGCCCTTAGAGCCTCCTGGGTCAGGCGTAAACCGCGTTCGTTCGGCGAAGTTGCCGCGGACCCTAAGTCAGATCGCGGGTGCGGCTGAACGCGGGTTGTGTTCGATACCCTGGCGTGCTCGCTTTATCCGTCCCTGCCGCCGACACAATCCTGCGCCAAATGACCCGCCCCCTCTGATACATATGAACCCCGGACGCATGCGCTCACTCCTTGCATTCACCTTGTTTCTCCTGGCCTTCACGCCGGCTCTGGCCAACCCCGTCGGCTCAGACAAGCCCCGGCCACCAGTTGCCGCAGCACGCGACCCCAACAATGAGCGCGACATCGAGCGCGCTGTTGCCGCCCTCCTGAAGCGGATGACGCTGGAGGAAAAAGTCGGTCAGTTGCATTTCCCATCGCTCGCCTTCCCGCATCAACCGCAGCTTGAGGCGGTTCGCCGTGGCGAGATCGGCGCGATGCTCAACGTCGTCGATCCGAGATTTATCCGCGCGTTCTCCAACGCCGCCCGCCAGTCACGCCTCGGCATCCCCATGCTCTTTGCCATCGATGCCATCTACGCCTTGAAAATCACGTTCCCGCCACCGCTCGCATGGGCCGCGACCTGGAGACCGGAGTTGGCCGAACGTGCCGCTTTCGAAGTTGGCCGCGAGGCCCGCGCCGTCGGCGTGAACTGGACCTTCGCCCCAATGGTCGATGTTTCGCGCGATCCCCGCTGGGGCCGGGTCATCGAAGGCGCTGGCGAAGACGCGTTTCTCGCCTCCGCCTTCGCCGCCGCCCGCGTCAATGGTTATCGTCGCGGTGGGCTTGCGACCTCGGTCAAGCATTTCGTCGGCTACGGCGCTCCGGAAGGCGGCCGCGACTACACCGGCACAGAGATTTCCACCCCTGAACTTCTTGACCGCTATCTACCGCCGTTTGTGGCCGCCTTGCAGGCCGGCTCGGAAACCGTGATGGCCTCGTTCAACACCATCAACGGGGTGCCGGTCACGATGAACCGCAAACTCATCACGGACCTTTTGAAAAAGCAGCTTGGTTTCGACGGCTTCGTCACCAGCGACTTCGTGGCCATTGGCGAACTCGTCAACCACGGCGTCGCACGTGACCTTGAAGAGGCCAGCGTACTCGCCTTTCGCGCCGGCATCGACTTCGACATGGCGAGCGGCGGCTATGATCTGGCCCTCGCCAAAGCCGTGCGCGACGGACGCATCAAAACCTCCGAAATCGACGAGGCTGTACGCCGCGTCTTGCGCGTCAAATACCGCCTCGGACTCTTTGATGCGACACCAGCCGATTTCGCCGCCCTCCCACGACCGGTGGACGAGACGAGCGTGCGCCGGAGCGCGCGCGACGTCGCACGCGAAAGCTTTGTGCTCGTCAAGAACGATAAGTCGGCGCTGCCGCTGACCGCAGCAACGCCCGCAATTGCTCTGATTGGCGCCGCGGCCGACACGGCAGCGCACGACCATTCCTGGTGGGGCCCAGCAGGGCATGCAAAGCCGGTCACCGAAACGCTGCGCCAAGCCATCGAAAAGCGTCTCCGCCCGGGCCAGACACTGAACTACGCGCCGGCCTTCGCCGATGCCTGTGGGCGAAAATATCTCGACAAAGGTGCCGCCATCGCCGCCGCGATACGATCCGATATCGTCGTGTTCAACGTCATCGAGGATTGCGATGTTCAAGGCGAAGGCGTCTCGCGCACGAAACTCGAACTCTCCGGCCGCCAGCAGGACATGCTCGACGCTCTGGCCGCCACCGGCCGGCCCATTGTGCTCGTTGTGGAAACAGGCCGTCCGCTTGTCCTCGCCAAACCCGACCGGCAAGCAGACGCCATTCTGATCGCCTGGCATCCCGGGACGGAGGGCCGCACGGCGCTGGCTGAAGTCCTCACCGGCGAGGTTGCGCCGTCGGGAAAGCTGCCGATGACCTTTCCCCGGTCGGAAGGCCAGATCCCGATCGCCTACAACACGCTTCCAACAGGCCGCCCCTGGACGGGCAGCCGCTACACCACCGGCTACATCGACGAGGCGAACACGCCTCTTTACCCCTTTGGTCACGGCCTCTCGTACACGACCTTCGCCTACGACCCGATCATCCTTTCCCAACCAGCGATGTCGACGACGGGGTCCATCGACGTCGAGGTCATGGTTCGCAACACCGGCTCCCGCACGGGTAGCGAAGTCGTCCAGCTCTACACCCGCCAACTTGTGGCCAGCCGCTCGCGGCCGATCAAAGAATTGCGCGGCTTTGAAAAGATCACACTGAAACCCGGCGAGAAACGCAGCTTACGCTTTCGCCTTGCGGCTCAAAGTCTTGGATTTCATGACGATGCGGGACGCTACGTCGTAGAAGCCGCGCCGTTCAAAGTTTTCGTTGGCGGAAGCTCCGACACGGCTGTCACGACCGATTTCCTGATCACCCCGGCTTCAGCCCGAGGCGCGCCAGTTCGATCTTCGGGCAGCGGTCCATGACCACCGTCAGTCCCGCGGCAATCGCCCGCTCAGCCGCAATCTCGTTAACAACACCGAGTTGCATCCATATCACTTTGATCCCGAGCCGCTGTTTCTCAGCAATCGCCTCATCCACCACGCTCAGCGCTGCTTCGGGCGACCTGAATACATCGATGACTTGGACGGGGGCGGGTACATCAGCAATCGTCGCGTAAACCTGCTGGCCGAGTATGGAGCCGCCGGCTTGGCCCGGATTGACCGGCACGACATGATAGCCGTGGGTCAAGAGCCGCTCCATCACGCCATAAGATGGCCGGTCGGGCTTTGCCGACGCGCCGACGACCGCGAATATCCTGACTGACGCGAGCAGTTCGGCAAGTTCGCCATCGCTGGGGTTCTCAAACGGGATGTTCAGCAGCCTTTCCATACGGGCGGCCGCTTATCGAGAAACGCCGATATGCCTTCCGCGGCATCGGCCTTCAGCAAGTTCTCGACCATCACCTTGGCGGCATAATCGTACGCTGCCGACAGCGGCATTTCGATCTGATCGTAGAAGGCAGCTTTGCCCATAGAAATCGTCAACGGCGATTTCGACGCGATGGCGCGAGCCATTTCGATAGCGGCGGCCAAGCTCTCGCCTTTCGCGACCACCCGGTTGATCAACCCATATTCCGCAGCCTCGGCCGCTCCCATCATTTCACCGAGAAGAAGCATTTCCATCGCCCGCTTACGCGGGACATTTCGTGCAAGCGCCACCATTGGTGTCGAGCAGAAGAGCCCAATGTTGACGCCCGGCGTCGCAAAACGGGTGTCCTCCTCCGCAACGGCGAGATCGCACGTTGCCACCAATTGGCAGCCCGCGGCGGTCGCGATGCCATGCACCGCTGCAATAACAGGCTTGGGACATGCGACGATGGACTGCATCAGCGCTGAACATCGCGCCATGGCCTCGGCAAAGAAGACGCGTCCACCGTCCGCATCCTCGCGCCGAGCGGTCAATTCCTTGAGGTCGTGACCGGCGCAGAACGCCGGCCCTTCGGCCGCGATGACAATAGCCCCAATGCTCGGATCGTTGCCGAGTACGGCTATCTCGCCGTGCAAAGCCGCCATCATGGCGACGCTCAAACTATTGCGTTGCTTCGCGCGATCGAGAAACACGACCGCGACGCCCGCCGTCAGGCGCTCGCTGCGAACCGGCGCGCGCGAAACTCCCACGTCGATGTTCATATCGATCCCGTCGCTACTTTTTCTCATCCGGCTTGGCTGCGCCATCCGCTGGCGGTGCGCCGTCTTCCGGCTGGCTCTCACCCGCGCCTTCAACCGTCAACTTTTCCAGTTCCGGCTGATACTTTTTCACAACCTCGATGTTGCTCGCGAACTGTAGCGGCTTGGCGGCTTTTATTTCCTGGTTCAGATCTTCGACGACGAGCTTTTTGTCGTCATCGGGGATCGACGCATCACTTTTGATGTTTTCCAGTTCCTGCTTCATCTTCTCGACAGGATTAGTGTAGTTGCCCGTTTTGCGGTCCAACCCGTCGAGCACCAGCGAAATATTCGCGCCAACGATTTCCATGTCCATGAACGACTGAAAGCCGTGCTTTTTGGCAATGCCGTCCAGCTCCCCCTTGAGAGTGTCGTCTGGCTTATCGCCGCCTTCGAGCAGCTTGGCCGAGAGCGGTTGTAAATCCTTCTGAGCTGAGATGAATCCCGATACCTGCGCATCAGACAATTCGATCTGCTTTAACTCCTCGACATCTTGAGCGGCGGCGGATCCGGCATGAAACGCTGCCGCAAGCAACAGGACCGCCACTGGTGCCAGTGCGCGGCCGACGGGCGAGGCGAAGAACGATTGCAACATAGAGGATCTCCAGACGGGGCAGGACGAACGTCGTGCAAAATAGCGAGTGCGCGGTTGAGATGACCCATGACTGCGACCGCATTAAGGATGACCTTAACGACTTTGCACAACAGGCCTGATCGGCCCCGGTTCCCAAGCAGCGGGCTCTAAAATAACGGTAGCATGATACCTTTTAACTGGTATTATAATACCGCATTAGTTTAACTAAGGAAATAAGGGCAAATTTCCAGCCTACGTGACAGTTTATGGCTCTTGTTGCTTGACGCCAGCGCATCTCTCGCCTATCCCAGCCTCGTTCGGGCTGCGAAGCCCGCATGCGCCCCGCTGGCGCCAAATTAATCCCAGGCTGGAACCTGAATCATGAAAACCTACGTCGCCAAGACCGGCGAGGTGGACAAGGGCTGGATTTTGATCGACGCCGACGGTCTCGTCGTCGGCCGTCTCGCCGCCCTCATCGCCACCCGCCTTAGAGGCAAGCACAAAGCCATTTTCACCCCGCACGTCGACTGTGGTGACAACATCATCGTGGTCAACGCCGAGAAGGTAGTCTTTACCGGCAACAAGACCGAAGACAAAAAATACTACCGGCACACGGGCTACGTCGGCGGCATCAAGGAAACGACGCCCAAGCGCCTGCTCGAAGGCAAGTTCCCCGAGCGCATTATCACCAAGGCCGTCGAGCGTATGCTGAAGCGTGGACCATTGCAGCGCCAGCTGATGCGCAACTTGCGCGTCTATAAGGGCTCGGAGCATCCCCACGTAGCTCAGAACCCGACCAAGCTCGACATCGCCGCGCTCAATCGCAAGAACTCGAGGGCCTGAGAACCATGGCATCCGAAGCAAAGACGCTGAGTGATCTCAGCGCCATCAAGACCGCAGCGCCCGCCGAGGCGCCGGTCTATGTCCAGAAACTTGACAAGCTTGGCCGCGCCTATGCGACCGGCAAGCGCAAGGATGCGGTCGCCCGCGTCTGGATCAAGCCCGGCAAGGGCATGATCACCGTCAACGAAAAGGACTTCACGAAGTACTTCGCGCGTCCCGTGCTGCAGATGCTGTTGAAGCAGCCTTTGAACGCGGCCAACCGCCTGTCGCAGTACGACATCCGCGTCACCGTCGCCGGCGGCGGACTGTCCGGACAGGCGGGCGCCGTCCGCCATGGTATCTCGAAGGCGCTCACCTACTTCGAGCCGGAACTTCGCGGTATTCTGAAGAAGGGTGGCTTCCTGACCCGCGATAGCCGCACGGTCGAGCGCAAGAAGTACGGCCGCATGAAGGCGCGCCGCAGCTTCCAGTTCTCGAAGCGTTAGTCACAGGCTTCTCTTGCTGGTTGCGAACAGCCCGCTGCACTCGGCGGGCTGTTTACGTTTTCGGCGCCTTCTTGCCCGTCGCCGCGCAGGGTGCCACATAGCCCCGACCCTGGACTTCGCCTATGGCTGCGGACGCGTCGCCGACTGGAGATTAAGCAATGGACATGCTTGAGACCGTTATCACCGACATAGGTCTCCTGTTGTCGCCCGACTGGTGGCGCACGCACTGGACGGCGTTGTTCAACATCTTGCTGATCGACCTGACGCTCGCCGGCGACAACGCCATCGTCGTCGGCATTGCCGCGTCGCGCGTTCACCCGTCCATCCGAGCCAAGGTCATCTTCTGGGGCATCGCCGGCGCCGTCGTACTGCGCATCATGTTTTCGGCCGTCGCCCAACAGATGCTGCAGATAATCGGGCTCACGCTCGCCGGTGGAATTCTCCTGCTTTTTGTCTGCTGGAAGATGTACCGCCAGATCGTCGAAGGCGAGCAGCACTCGATCGAAGATGTCGAGGCCGGCCTCGCCAATCAAACAACGAGCGGCAACGAAGTGCCCTTCTGGTCGGCGCTCTGGACGATTATTCTCGCTGACCTTTCAATGTCCCTCGACAACGTGCTCGCCGTCGCCGGCGCAGCCGGTGAATCCACGCTTGTCCTCGTCATCGGCCTGGCGGTGGCAATCATCCTCATGGCCGTCGCCTCCACCTACATCGCCAAGCTGCTGCATAAGTATCCTTGGATCGCCTGGGTCGGCCTCATCATCATTGTCTATGTCGCCCTCGACATGATCTATCGCGACAGCCACCAGATCGCCTGCGCGGCCTATGGCGTCGGCTGCTCGGAAACCATCTGGCAAGGCGTCTTGCACAGGCTCGGGCTGAGGGGCTGACAAGCCGATGACGATTTCGGTTTTCATCGACGGCGAGGCTGGCACCACCGGCTTGCAGATCCGCGAGCGGCTTGCCAGCGAAAGTGCGATCCGCCTGCTCTCGATCCCCGCTGACAAGCGCAAGGATGTCGACGCGCGCCGGACCCTGATGGGAATGGCCGATCTCGTTGTGCTTTGCTTGCCGGACGATGCGGCAAAGGACGCCGTCGCTCTGGCCGCAGACCTCGGCAAGTCGGCGCCCAAGATCGTTGACGCCTCGACCGCTCATCGCGTGGCGCCCGGCTGGGTCTATGGCTTTGCCGAACTCGACGCCGACCAATCTGAAAAAATCCGGGCCGCCCGGCACGTCACCAATCCCGGCTGCTACCCGACCGGCGCCATCGCACTTCTGCGCCCACTTGTTGCGGCCGGCCTGATCCCGTCAGATCACCCGATTACCGTCAATGCGGTGTCGGGATATTCCGGCGGCGGCAGGTCAATGATCGAAACGTACGAGCCGGTGCGCTCCGCGCCCAACTTCGAGCTGTACGCATTGACCCTCGAGCACAAGCACGTGCCTGAATTGATGGCTTACAGCGGATTGCAGCGGCGGCCGATTTTCGTGCCCTCGGTCGGCAATTTCCGTCAAGGCATGCTGGTCTCGATCCCCCTTCATCTGAACACATTGCCCGGCTCACCCCGCGCCGCCGATCTCGAGGCCGCACTCGTTCGACATTATGCCGGCGCACCGTCCGTGCGTGTCGTCGATGCCGCGGCCGCGGCCCACACACGTCTTGAACCGGAAGCGCTGAACGGCACGGACGAACTTGAACTCTTTGTCTTTGGCAAGAGTGAGCTCGGCCATGCGTTGCTCGTCGCCCGCCTCGACAATCTCGGCAAAGGTGCCGCCGGCGCCGCGGTGCAAAACATCAAATTGATGCTCGGCGTTTAGGCGACGCTGATCCATTTGACTGACCGGTCAAATGTCCACTACGCCGCAGCTTGGCGCACGATAAAGAGATGCCGAACTGCGATCGCGAGCACGATGGCGGCAAATCCTTGATGCGCAATTCCGAGCCCGATCGGCACCACATGCAGCAGCGTTACGATCCCGAGCATCGTCTGTCCGACGAGGCCGCCGGCAAGCAACAGCGCCGACTTGCGCACATCAACATCGACGGGCGCGCGCATGAGCGAAATGGCATGCCACAGCCCAAGCCCGACGACGACGTAGGCCACGAGACGATGATTGAACTGCACTGTCGTGGCGTTCTCGACGAGGTTCACGAACCATGGCGACATCGCAAACAAGTCGTCGGGGATCACCCGTCCGTTCATCAATGGCCAGGTGTTGTAGGCAAGTCCCGCCTTCAGCCCCGCCACGAACGCTCCGAGCCCTACCTGGGCATACACGATGCAGACGATCACGAACGCGACCGTTGCAACGCTCGCGGGCAGCCGGGCCGACCTGAGCCGGGCCGGCTTCTCACTGAGATCCATCGCCAGCCAGACGAGGAGACCAAGGATCATGAACGCAACACAAAGATGCAGTGCCAGCCGATAGTGGCTGACATCGACGCGCTCGACGAGCCCCGACGACACCACGTACCAGCCGATTGCTCCTTGCAGTCCGCCAAGCGCCAGCACGCCCAGATACTTTGGTAGAGCGCCGGGTCGAAGCATACCGCGCCAAGCAAAGACGACGAGAGGCACCGCGAACGCAAGGCCGATGAACCGGCCGAGAAAGCGATGCCCCCACTCCCACCAGTAGATGAACTTGAACGCGTCAAGCGACATCCCCTTGTTGACGAGTTGATATTCTGGGATCTGCCGGTACTTCTCGAACGCCTCCAGCCAATGAGCCTCGCTCAGCGGCGGAATGGCCCCCAGGATCGGCTTCCATTCGGTAATCGAAAGCCCGCTGTCGGTCAGTCGCGTGGCACCGCCGACGATGATCATGCACAGGACGAGGAACGCGACCGACACGAGCCAGATCTGCACGAAACGATCGGCGTTCGTTTTCTCCAACGTCAGTGTTGCCTGCACCATGATTGCTCCGGTCTGCCCTGTGTCTTGACTTCGCGTCTGCTTCTGATAGCCGCTTCACCCACCGGCGGGCAATCTGATCCCGCTGGAGTGTCAGACGCCAATGACCGCACGCAATTGTTGAGATCAGTGCATGACCCCCCGCATCCGAAAGCTCGTCGGCACCATAATCCTGCTCGTCGTGATTGCGGTTTACTGTTTGCTGGCAATGGCTGCCGCGGTGATCCTTCAGGTCAACGAGGCTAACAAGACCATTGAATTGATCTACTACGTTACGGCCGGATTGCTGTGGGTGCTTCCGGCTGGCCTGATCATAAAATGGATGCAGAAGAGCTGAGCCGGCAATCGTCAAGCTGCGGCTGGTGCACCCGTCAGACGTTTCACCGCATCGCGCAACGCAAATGGCGCGCCCGACATGAACACCTTCACAAACCGCATGTCCTGGTAATCGCCGTTGAGCGATACTCGCGGCAACGCCGTCATGCGATCCTTATGCCGCGCGTGAACGAGACCCTTGCGCGTCGTGACCGCCACCGAGGCCCCCGCGTCCGCCGCCATCCGAAACTCACGCTCCCCCGCGGCAGTGACATCGCCATAAGGAAAGCTGAAGCTTTGGCACGGTCGGCCCAGTTCACGACTGAGAGTAGCGATGCTTTCGACTATTTCGGCGCGAGCACGTGCCTCGGGGAGTTTCGCCAGTGCATAGTGACCGTTGGTGTGGGCGCCAAATGAAACCAGCGGATGATGCGCCATCGCGCGAATTTCATCCCATGTCATCAATAGGTCGTCGGCAAGTGCGCGGCCATCGATGCCATGCGCCGACGCAAGCCCGGCGACGATCATGCGAGCATCGTCTTCGTCGATCCGCCGCAAGCCCCAATAAATCTGATGAAAGGCATGCATTTTTTCAGCAAGCGAGCCAGTCCGGAAATCACGCGGCAAACCGTGTAGTGAAATCTCGATCTTATTCGCGACCCTGATCGTCTCTTCCAGGACCAGCCACCACAGGTCCGCCTTGCCGGACGGAAAATCGCCGGGAACGAACACTGTAAACGGCAACCCATGCTTCTCGAAAACGGGAAGTGCAAAGTCACGGTTGTCCCGATATCCATCATCGAACGTGAAACATGCGAATGGCGGCGCGTCAGACTCACCCGCCAGCCGCTGTGGAACGTCATCGAGGGCAACGACGTCGAAGCCGCCACGAACGACTTCAGTAAGCACCGCGTCGAGAAAATCTGGCGTGATCTTCAAGATGCGATTCGGCTCGAAAGGCTGCGGCGGTTCAGGGCGTACGTGATGCAGCGTGAAGATGACGCCGGCCCCGCCCGTTAAAGGCGCCAGCATGCTGTCAGCGCGCGCGTAATGCATCGCCGTGAGCGCAGCTTTGATCAGGGATGTCGTATTGCGGCTCATCCTAATGGGTCCGTATCGTCCTGATCCAAGCGCCCGCACTGAGGCCGTAATGGAGCTATCCGAGCAAGTTTCGTGCTAGCGCGAACCGGCCGTTCCTCTTCGACGCACGCAAAGAGCGTGGGGTTAAGAACGCATTAATGATTGTGCCGTCAGCCGCTGACGGCGGCGGCGCTGCGCCCGGTACGCATGATGCGCTGACCTGCGGCCGCAACTTGCCGGTCGTACCGAACGAGGTCGATTTCGGCCACTTCAAAACCGAGGTAGCTTCCCGGTGGGTCGCGAAGCACCGATCCGATCCGTCCGGGGTCCGCAACGAGAACGCCGCAGTCGACACGGCCCTCGATAGCCTCAAAGAAGGCGCGCGAGGATTCATATCGCCCTGCCACGATCACTTGATCGTAGGCCTCGTCGAGTGCATCGAGCACCAGGCTCAAGCGGTCAGGGTCAAGCACAGCCGCCATGTCGCCATCGAATGCGCCCGAGCCAATGATCTGTGCGTCGCTGCCGGGAACACGGCGCACGACCTGTTCGAAGTTGGCGCCCCCAGAAAGTAATTCGAATATGCCGGGCCCCTGCGGCATCGTCAGCGCGTGCGCGATGCCGTCGCCCTCAGGCGCCCAGTCGATGAGAATGACACTCTGCCCGATCTCGGCAACAGCTTTGGCCAACTCGATGGCATGACTACCGATGCCCATCATGTCTGTCTCGCCGGCAATAAGCGTGCGATAGCCGCCGCCGTCGCAACGCGAGGAAAGCCTCCGTGCCAGTGAGCCAATGGTACCCACACGGGCAACGTCGACTTCGGCAATCGGCAACGGCTCATTGGCAACCGAGGTTTGCTCGTCACCCAACTCGACGTCTGGCCGCACAGCGGCATGGACCGGAGCCAATACGGGCTCGGTTCGACCCGCCGATCGCGTGGCTGCGGATTGGCCGACGCGCGGCGCGGTAATATTCCGCGAGCCGGCGAGCAGCGCGCGCGTGATGGTGATGGCCAAACCAAGCAGAAGCGTCGCAAAGGCGGCAAGCCCGGCGAACGGGCCTTTGCGGGGAAAGTCCGGAACACTGGCGGCGCGGGCCCGGCTTACGATCCGGGCTTCGATCGGCACCGAGCGGCTGTCGGCCTTGGCGCGATTGGCCTCGAATTGGGCCTGCAAGCGCTCGAGCTCCTGCCGCTTCGACTGCGCCTCCGTCTGCAGTTGGCGCAATTTGACTTCATCGGGACCCGTATCGACCACGCGCGTTTTCACGCTGGCGACATCCTTTTGCACGGCCTCGACCCGAAGCGCCGCCGCCTTCGCTTCTTTGTCGAGACTATCCACGACCTTTGCCACTTCGCCGGCAATCTGCTTCTTTAAGCCCACAAGATCGGCGTTGAGCTGCTGCATGCGCGGATGGCCCGGCAGAAGCGAAACTGAAAGCTCTGAAATCTGCCGTTCGAGCCGCACACGCTGTTGCACCACGGCCTGCATCAACGGCGAGCGCTGCACCTCGGGAATGGCGTCGCCGCTGCCGGACTTCATCATCTCACGCGCCGCAGTGAACCGTGATTGCACTTCACTTTTCGTCGCCTGCGCCCGCGACAGCTCTGCCGTTAGCTCGGCCAATTGCTGCTCGTTGAGCCCTGTTGACTGCTGCCCACCCTTGAAGATGTCAGCTTCGCCGCGAAATCTTTCCACAGCGGCGTCTGCCTCGCCGACTTCAAGTTTCAACTTGTCGATTTTTGGTCCAAGCGCCTGCTGCACCTCGTCAGTCTCGACGATGGATTGTTCCGCCAGCGACCGGCGATAGGCTTCAGCCAGTGCGTTGGGAACATCGGCTGCAAGATCCGCGTCCGTCGCAGTGAACCGGATGGCGATGGCCCGGCTCTCTTTTGGCGAATAGATTTCAAGCCGCTCAAAAAAGCGGTTGAGCACACGATCCTGTTCGCTCTCGCCGGCACGCGGGGCTCCGATTCCGGCAAGCAGAAGGATCCGGCCGAGGCTATCGACAGGCCCTAGCGCCGGATTGAATTCCGGCCGCTCCGCCAGCTTGAGTTTGGCCGCAATCTCAGCTCCCAATTCCGGCGAACGCAGCGCGCGCACGTGCGTGTTCACCGCTTCCTTATCCATTCGAACGCTGAACGACTCAGCGCCGCCGCCGTCCCTGCGCGGTGACTGGAACGGATCGACGAGCCCTCTGGCCGACACGACCAATTCGGCTTCCGACTGATAGCGCGGAGCAACGAGCCCCAAACCGAGAAACGTCACGGCACCGGCTGTGACCGAGAGCACCACGAGCAGCGGCACCCGCACCTTTATCGAAGCGAGAACCGCGTTGAGGTCGATATTGTCGGGCGAGACTTGGGACATGGCATCAGACCGCATCAGTGGATCACGGCGCCAGCTGCGCGCACGAACAGTAGGGATCGGAGTAAAGCCGGACGCCGGTAAGCAAACTCTTAACTGTGCCGCAAAAAGACATCCGGTGAGCGTTTGTTAACCTCACCCGCGTACACAAGCCCCTAGCAGTTTGTGAACGGACTTGTGTGCCATGGTCGCCTGCCAGAGAAAACTGAAGCCCGGTCTGTTATGTTTTTTGGCGGCAATTCTGGCGTCGGGATGTGCAGGCTCGTCCGATTTCACAGTGCCGATGCCCGACCTGAGCCTCGCTGGTCCCGCCAATTCCCATTCCGATGTCGCAATAGCCGAAACCATCGCTTATGGCGAACCGGCAGTCGTTCCCGTTGAATTCAGTGGCGGTCCGCAGGCTGTGGCCGATGCCGACGGCCCGTATTTGCTCGATACCGGCGACCGTTTGCGCGTCTTTGTCTATGGCCAGCCCAATCTGTCGCGCGGCTACACCGTCGACCACGAAGGGGCCATCACTGTTCCCTTGATTGGTGCTGTCAAAGCCCGCGGCCTCACCACCCGCGACCTGGAAGCAGCCATCACCAGTCAGCTTGGCTCGCAATTCGTCCGCGACCCGCAGGTCACCGTCGACATTCAACAGAACCGCCCGTTCTTCATTCACGGCGAGGTCAAAACGTCCGGTCAATACCCCTACGTGTCGGGCATGACCGTCGAGACAGCGGTCGCCATCGCGGGTGGATTGTCCGAACGTGGCTCTGCACGCCGGTTTCGCATCTCGCGCCGGACCAACGGCTTCGTCGAACAGATCATCGCGCCCGCCGACTATGTCATTAAGCCTGGCGATACCGTTTTCGTATACGAGCGGTTCTTCTAGTTCCGCATCGAACCGGCAGAGCCCAGGTGACCCAGCGCCTTCGTATTGTGCACTGCATGCGCGCGCCGGTTGGCGGGCTATTTCGCCACGTCCTCGATCTGGCAGCCGAACAATCAGCCCGCGGCCATGTGGTCGGCATATTAGCCGACGCCACCGCCACCGATGCCCTCACCGATCACCGCTTTGGCGCTATTGCCCCGAAACTGGCCCTTGGGGTGAAGCGTCTGCCCATGAGCCGCAAGCCGGGGATAGGCGATCTCCTTGCCGCCCGTGCCGTGACCGCCCACGTGCGCCCGCTTGGACTGGACGTATTGCACGGGCACGGCGCCAAGGGCGGCGCCTTTGCGCGTCTCGCCGGCCGACAGGTCTCCGCCTGCCGCATCTTCTACACGCCACACGGCGGCACCTTGAATGTCTCGCCCGGCTCCCTCGAAGGCCGCATCTATCTCGGTCTGGAAAAGTACTTCGCCAGCCTGACGGATGGCATCGTCTTTGAAAGCGAATATGCCCGCCGCACGTTTGCCGAGCGCATCGGCAGCCTTGCTACGCCGCAACGCGTTGTCCCGAATGGCCTCCAACCAGCCGACTTCGCCGCCCACATGCCCGCAGACGATGCTGCCGACTTCGTTTTCATCGGCGAATTGCGCGATCTGAAGGGCGTTAGTGTCCTTTTGCGCGCCCTGCAGCACCTCAACACACAACAACGTGTCACCGCCGTCATCGTCGGATCGGGCCCTCATTCCGGCCAATTCAAATCGCAAGCACACGAACTTGGCCTCGATCCGGTGGTCAGCTTTCCGGGTGCCTTAGCGGCCGGTGAAGCCTTTCCGCTGGGACGCGCGCTCGTCGTGCCCTCATTGAAAGAAAGCTTCCCCTATATCGTTCTAGAGGGCGCCGCCGCCGGCCTGCCACTGGTTGCGACCCGCGTCGGCGGCATCCCCGAAATCGTCGCGGGTACCGACACCCCACTCGTTTCGGCCGGTGACGCCACCGCGCTCGCCGACGCCATGCGATCTGTTCTCACAGACCCGCTTACCGCCCGCGACCGCGCCGCGCGCCTCAAAGCCAACGTCCAGAGCAAGTTCAACGTCGCGGCAATGGCGGCCGAAATTCTCGACTTCTATACGGCCGCCCGCAGGTCTTAACGCTTCCTTTACCTCACCAATCGGCTGGGCCGGCCGATATGCTCATTAAGCCTCCCACTGGCACGCTCGATGCTTTGCTCCTGGCAAAACACGAGGTGTCTGGCTTTCCATGTCATCAGCAGCAATCATAGAACTGCCCCGCCTTCCTCGTCTTACCGCCGGTTGGAGCGCTGAAGAAGGCAGTCTGGTCTCGCGCCACGTTCTCACGGGAATTGTCAGGTTAGCAGACGCGGCTATCGTTGCCATCGTCGGCCTGTCCATCGCCCTGCTTTACGTCAGCGAGCCGATCGTTACGCGCGACGCAAACTATGGGCTCATTCTTGCCGTTGCGATGTTGATCACGGTCGGCGTCTTCCAGTCGCTCGGCCTCTATAATGCCGCCCGCTTCTCCTCGCTCATCGGCCAAATCCCGCGCGTCCTCCTCGGCTGGACCATGACCCTCGCCTTGGTCGGTGCCGGTCTCGTCTTCATGAAAGCCGCTCAGGAATATTCTCGCGTCTTCCTCGCCCTGTGGTTCGTCACCGGCAGCATGGCGCTGGTGGCCACCCGTGCCGGACTCACTTATCTTGTCCGCATGTGGGCGCGCGAAGGCCGCCTCTATCGCCGTGCGGTGATCTACGGCGCGGGCCCGGTTTCGGAAAGTGTCATCGAGCAACTGGAGATGGATGCCGGCATCGACATCCGCATTTCCGGCATCTTCGACGACCGCAACGAAGAAGGCCGCGCGCCCCGTGTCATCGCTGGTTATCCGCGCCTGGGCGGCCTGCAAGAACTGCTGACACTTGCCCGTCAAAGCCGCATCGATCTCGTCATCGTGGCTCTACCCGTATGTGCCGAAAGTCGACTGTCGCAGATTGTGAAGCAACTGTCGGTTCTGCCTGCCGACATCAAGCTGCCAGCACGGGCAACATCCATTCGCTTCTCGCCGAAAACCTACAGTCATGTCGGCTCGGTCGCGATGATCGATCTCTACGACAAACCCATTGCCGATTGGGGCACAGTTTCAAAATGGCTTTTCGACAAGATTCTCGCCGCCATCGCACTCATACTTCTGGCCCCGGTCATGGCAGCGGTCGCGCTGGCGATCCGCTGTGACAGCCGCGGCCCGATCCTATTCAAACAAAAACGGTACGGCTTCAACAACGATCTGATCGAGGTTTATAAGTTCCGCTCGATGTACGCCGACATGTGCGACGCCAAGGCAGCACGGCTCGTCACGAAGCAAGACCCGCGCGTCACGCGTGTCGGACGCTTTATCCGCAAGACGAGCCTGGACGAACTGCCCCAGTTGTTCAACGTGCTCAAAGGCAATCTGTCGCTCGTTGGGCCGCGCCCTCACGCGGTATCGGCCAAAGCCGCAAACCGGCTCTATGATCAGGTCGTCGATGGCTATTTCGCACGCCACAAGGTCAAGCCCGGCATCACCGGCTGGGCGCAGATCAATGGCTGGCGCGGAGAAACCGACACGGCGGAAAAAATCGAGAAGCGCGTCGCGTGCGATCTTTATTACATCGAGCACTGGTCAATCGTGTTGGATCTCTACATTCTCCTGAAGACGCCGCTGTCGCTTCTGAAGGCCGAAAACGCCTACTGAACTGCGCAACCCCAATGGTGCCGAAAACCGGCCCCGGTCACACGACCGGCGGCTGGCAAGCGTTGCAGGAAAGCTCTGCGCGCGACCATCCGCGCCCATTCCGGCCCGCCCTTTGCAATTGCCATTGGAAATGCATCCGCGATCATAGAAAGCGCGCAGGTTTCATGTCTTTTGCGGCACATTCCATCCCGGTTCTGGACGCCACCCCGGCCGACCACCGAAAAAGCGCTGTTCACCTGATGACGCTGGCCGCCGTATGGCTGACGTTTGCCGCAAGCGGCGTTGTCTTTTCCGAACCTGCGCCCGTCGACATTCTCTCCGCCGGGCTGATGATCCTCCTCCCGACCGTCGGCCTGATCCTCGTCACGCCGCTGCTGCTCACCTACATCAGTCTATGGCTGGTCGCCGCATCCGGTGCCTATCTCGCGGCGACCGTGTCACGCGACCTCGCCGACAGCCTGACCCACACGTCCGTCTCGCTGTTTTTATATCTCGTATCGTTTGTCATCGCAGCCTTCATCGCCCGCCGCCCCACGGCACACACAAAACTCATCTTCTCGGCCTGGATCTTCGCCGCCGTGATCGCCGCGAGCGCTGGTCTGGCGGGCTACACGCATGCCGTGCCCGGCGCCTATGAATTGTTCACGAAATTCGATCGGGTCGCTGGAACCTTCAAGGACCCGAACGTCTTCGGACCCTTCCTCGTGCCGCCATTCCTGTACTGTTTGCACCTCGCGATCACCCGATCGGCCACCAAGGCCCTTTTGCCGCTCGCAGGCGCCGGCTTTTTCGCGGTGGCGATCCTGCTCAGCTTCTCGCGCGGCGCCTGGGTCAACCTTGCGCTCGCCGCTGCGCTTTACGTTTGGCTCGCGTTCGTCACCGCATCGGGGCAATCACAGCGCACGCGCATCATCCTTTTGTCCACCATCGGCGCGCTGATCACCATTGGTGCCGTACTCGTTGCGCTACAGTTCGATACCGTCTCAAATTTGTTATCCCAGCGCGCCAGCCTGACACAGAGCTACGACGTCGGTCCCGATGGCCGCTTCGGCGGCCAGCAAAAAGCTCTTGATCTTATTCTCTCCAATCCGCTCGGCATTGGGGCACAGCAATTCACGCCGATCTATCATCACGAGGAGGTCCACAACGTCTTCCTCAGCATCGTCCTCAACGCTGGATGGATCGGCGGCGGAGCGTATTGGATCGTGGTCGGCCTGACGCTCGTACTCGGATTTCGTCATGCCATGCACGCGACCACCTGGCGCCCACTGTTCATCATCGCCTACGCAGGCTTCGCCGCAACTGCGTTCGAAGGCTGGATTATCGATTCCGACCACTGGCGGAGTTTCTACACTTTGATGGCCATCGTCTGGGGCTTGATGTCGGCACCAACGCAGGAGGCGCGGTGAAAACGCGAACCAACATCGACGCGCTGCCGTTCTTTTGGCCATCAATTGCAAAGTGCAGAATGCAAGACAAAGTTGCCAAGAACGGTCTGCCGGCATTGAAACGCAAGGCGGCGAACCGCGCATGGATACTTGGCGCTCTCAGCGGTCTGGGCCTCGCCGCATTGCTTCTCATCTTGGGCGTCGGTAAAACGACGGTCGTGGCGCCTTGCATGGTGGCCTTTGGTATCTTGGCGCTCGCGCTTCGTAGAGCCAGCACCCTTCCCCGCAAGGGGCGACAGGCACGCGTTCTTCACGATGTCCGCCCAATCCTGCAGAAGCCGGTCATTGTCGTGCCGGAAATGAAACGGGCCCCGCGCATTGTTCGCGCCGAGCCCGGTCTCATCATTCCTGCCTTGCCGCCCGATCGGCCACGGACCCGGATCTCAGAGCGCCGTCCTGGCCCGGTGCCGGACGACGATGCCTGATGCGTCAGTCTGCTTCGTTGGCCGAATCTGAGTTGAGCAGACCGTAATTCTCGACGCCAATTCGCTGCAAGAGATCGAGTTGCGTCTCCAGGAAGTCGAGGTGTCCTTCCTCATCCTTCAGGAGATGTTCAAAGATGCCCATCGTTACGTAATCTTCGTGCTTGCGGCAGACGTCACGACCCCGCGTGTAGGTCTCGATGGCAATCTTCTCGCCCTTCATATCGCACTCGAGAACTTCCTTGATGTTCTCGCCGATCATGAGCGGTGCGACATGCTGAAGGTTTGGGAAACCGTCGAGATAGATGATGCGATCGATGATCTTGTCGGCGTGAACCATTTCCTCGATCGACTCGGCGCGTTCCTTCTTCGCCAGCTTGGTGTAGCCCCAGTTTGCGAGCAGCCTGTAATGCAGCCAATACTGGTTCACGGCCCCGAGTTCGAGCTTCAGCGACTCATTGAGGATGTCGATGATTTCTTTATTGCCCTTGCCCTTCATGGGGTCGTTCTCCTCGATGCATTAATGGAAAAAATCAGCGCGGCGGACCCTACGTCATCCGAGCCGGACCCTTCAACAGATCCGGCGAGCGGACCGTCTCACATATTTGGAACGATTACAAAGTAGAACCCGATCACCGGATCGCTTTATCACGCACCGCCACAGGCTCGGGCAGGACACGCGGCGTACCGCGCAGCGGACGCGATACGCGCCGCTCTGGCGCCGCCAGCAAATCCTTCATGCGAGTTTTGGCCGTCGCGCAAGCGCACGGGCAAATCAAGCCGCGCTGCTCAAGTTCTTCCATCTTTGCGTAAATCGTTTCTGCGGCCAACGGAGCACATCCGCAGCACTGCATTTTCTTCTGTAGATGCCGATATATAACGCCCGGAGTCGGCAGCGGAGCGTTGTCCTGACTCATCACCTCGAGTACGGCCTGCTCCAGGTCCCGATCCGTCACATACGCACAAGAACACACGATCATGAGTTTGCCCCTTCCAAGGGGGCCTCACGGCACAGTGCCGGAAACAAGAACAGGACGACCATGGGCGCACGAAACTGGGGCACGGACTAGCTCCAAACCTTGGGGTTCAAGGCCCCATATTGGATACATCTGGATGTTTAAAATCCTGTCTCAAATACACCAGCCAAGCGGGGAGCTGTCAAGGTGCGCCCTCGTTAGGGTTGTCCGCGCAGATTGTCACCTTCGACCGTCCATGTCTCCGTTGGAACAGCGCTTTATCAGCCCGGCCCCTACAGCTTCTCATCCAACAGTGAGGAGCCTCGATGTCCCGGATCAAAACCAGTCTCGCGTCTTTGCTTCCGCCGGCAGACGGCCGCACCGGCGTCCTGCTGGTCCACGGACTGTGCGGCTCACCAGCAGAAATGCGGTTCATCGCCAATGGGTTGACCCGGTCGGGCTACATCGTCCATTGCCCGCAGCTTGCCGGCCACGGCGGCAGTGAAGCAGAATTGACGGCGACCCGTTGGCAGGATTGGTACGACAGCGCCGAGAAGGGCCTGGATGAGCTTTGCGCACGGTGCGATCGCGTCGTGGTCGGTGGCCTTTCCACCGGAGCCGTGCTCGCACTCATGCTCGCCGCCCGCCACCCGGACAAAATTTCCGGCCTCGCACTCTATGCTCCGACACTCTGGCTGAACGGTCGCAGCGTGCCGTGGTATGCCAGCCTCTTCCGCATGGTTCGCAGTCGCAGGCTGGCCGCCCTCTTCCGTTTCCCGGCGCCGCATGACTTTGGTATCAAGGACGAGAGACTGCGGACATTCATCAAAGCCGCCCTGACCGTGCCCGGCACGCCGGTCACCCCATTCGCGACTCCCGGCGTTGCCGTTCTCGAGCGCCATCGGCTGGTGGTCGCGCTCCTGCCCCACATCGCGTCGATCCGGATGCCTGTGTTGATCCTACACCCCCGCGAAGACGACTACGCTGGCCTTTCGAACGCCACCCATCTGCAGAAATCCCTCGCCGGCCCCGTTCAGCTGGTGGTGCTTGAGGACAGCTATCACCTCGTTACGGTCGACCGGCAGCGCGACGTAGTGCTCGACCGCACCTTATGCTTCCTGGCCCAGATTGGCGACCGCCTGACGCAACGGGCAGCCGCATAAACCTCATCAGATCAGCTGATTGCCAGACTTAGGCCTCCTGTTACCGCCGGAACAGCCGCACGGCGGTCGCTCAGGCATATTGATCCCACTGACGGCCGCACGGCCAACCCGACGCCCAACGTAAAAATGGAGAGTGTCATGTCCGCCAAGTATAGCACCGCAATCGCTGCCACGATCGTTGCCGCCTCCATGGCCTTCACGACCACGACCGCCCAAGCCGGCCGTGGTCTCGGCCTTGGCATTGGCCTCGGCGTCCTGGCGGTTGGCGCCATGGCTGCGGCCTCCCAGGCCGAACAGCAGCGGGCTTACGAAGCAAAGCGAGCCCGTGCCGCCGCCGAAGCCCGTGCCCGGGCGCAGGCCAAAGCCGAAGCCCAGGCCCGCGCGAAAGCCGAGGCCAAAGCCCGCGCCATCGCGCAAGCCAAAGCAGAAGCCAAGGCCCGCGCTATTGCCGAAGCCAAGGCAGAAGCCCGCCGTGAAGCCGCTAAGGAAACGGTCGTGGCCGCCGCGACCGAAACCGTCGCCCCCGCCACGAGCGTCGAAACCCCCATCGCGACGGAAGCAACCAATCTGATGCCCGCCGAAACCACGGCCGCAACGACGACTGCCGCCAATACCGAGCCCGCTCCGGCGACCGTCGTCTCGAATGCGGAATCGCCCGCTACCACGTCTGCGACCGAGACCGGCTCAGACGAAACTGCGACGTCCACCGGTGAATGCCGCCGCTACATCCCCGCCGTCGGCGTCACGATCAACGTCGGCTGCTGATCCGGCGGCCCGACAATCCGGCTACTCACGCCTGTTATCTCTTTCGAATACCCCGGGAACCTCCTCCCGGGGTTTTTTCGATTCTATCCTCCGGCAAAAACAAATAACCGTGTGCCTGGAGGAACAGCGCACGCGCCGCAAATCAGTCAATGTGCCCAGCAACGAGACAAGACGATGCCGCGATCGACATCGCGCCCCCCCCCGCAGCAACGGACTCACACGCCGAGGTACTTCCATGTCTGTCGACCGTTCCGTCATCGTTCGCGCGCGCGGCATCACCAAGACGATTGCGACCGGCGCCGGCGATCTGACCATCCTCAAAGGCGTCGACCTCGATCTCTATCCCGGCGAACTGACGCTCCTGATGGGACCGTCCGGCTCTGGTAAAACCACATTTCTGTCGATCCTCGGTTGCATTCTGACCGCCACTGAGGGCCACCTCACGATCAACGGCGAAGAAGCCGTGGGCCAGACCGCGGAAGGCCTCGCCGATTTACGCCGCCGCAACATGGGCTTCGTGTTCCAGGGATACAATCTGTTC
The DNA here is from genome assembly GCA_022844105.1 of Hyphomicrobium sp. Lineage (GTDB taxonomy): Bacteria > Pseudomonadota > Alphaproteobacteria > Rhizobiales > Hyphomicrobiaceae > JAGVSR01. The sequence continues at coordinate 93,931 of JALHMJ010000002.1, forward strand.
CCCACGCTGACGGCGCTCGAAAACGTCTTGATGGCACTCGATGTGCGCGGCGCGCGTCTCGCCGATCCATATCAGGCCGCCCGTGATGCGCTCATCGGCGTCGGCCTTGCGCACCGGATCGACGCCTATCCCTCGAAGCTTTCAGGCGGCGAGAAACAGCGGGTCGCGATCGCCCGTTCGCTCGCCGGCAATCCAGCTGTGGTGCTCGCCGACGAGCCGACCGCTGCGCTTGACAGCGAGAATGGCAAGGCCGTGATGGAATTGCTTGCTCGCGTGGGTCAAGACCCTTCGCGCGCCGTGCTCGCGGTTACCCACGATCATCGAACATTGAGTTACGCCGACCGCATCATCAAGATCGAAGACGGCCGCATCGTCGGCGACGAGCGACCCAACGGGCTCGCAGCCTGATCGAACCTTGCATCTGATCTCATCGCCTGCAGACAACCGACAACAAGGACACGCTGAGCCATGAAAATAAACCTGGGTTTGTTGGTACTTGGCGGCGTCGCTGCCGTCGGCGCCTATCTGGCCTATGGCCAGTTCAGCGGCGCGGATCGCGCCCCAGCCCGTGCGGCGCCCGAAGCGGAAATCGCTTGGATTGCGGCCGCTCCTGCACGCGCCGAGCCCAAATCGGGCGAGATCCGCATCGGCACGGGCATCCTCGGCCGCGTCATCAAGGTGCATGCCGCGGTCGATGAGAAAGTCGAAGAGGGCGAACTCATCGTCCAATTGGACGACGCGGAAGCCCGCGCGCGGTTGACCTCCGCCGAAACACAGGCAGAAGCCCTGCGCGAAGAACGCGAGAAAGCATTCGCGTCTGGCCGCGAAGACGTCCGCAAGGCCGAAGACGCCATCTACTCCGCCGAACGCGCGGTGACCGGCGCCCGCATCGAACTCGACGGCGCTTTGATCGCCAAGCGCACGTCCAATGGATCTGAACAGTCGGTTAGTGAAGCGCGCAAGCGGCTGACAGAGGCCAATGAGCGTCTCGAGCGTGAACGCCTTGCCTTTATCCGGGCCCAGTCGAAGGCAAATCTTCCCGCTCCGAGCAGTGCGGAAAGCGCCGTCAGCGCCGCGCGGACCGAAGTCCGCTTGGCTGAAGCCCTGCTCGACAAGACCCGCATCCGCGCACCGCTTGCCGGCACCGTTCTCCAAGTCAACGCAAAAGCCGGCGAGATCGTCGCGCCCAGCCCTGAAGCGCCCCTGATTGTCATGGGGGACATGTCGAGCATTCGCGTCAAGGCTGAAGTCGACGAGGGCGACATCTCAAAGATCACGGTCGGACAGAAGGTTTTCGTTCGCTCGCTGAGTTTTCCCGGCAAGGAATTCGACGGCACCGTCGCGAGTCTGGCACCGACGCTGGCCCAGCCGCGAATCGGCCCTCGCGGTCCTAAACGCCCCAACGATGTCGAGGTGCGTGAAGTCACGATCGACCTGGACGCCGCTTCTCCACTATTGCCGGGAATGCGCGTCGACGCCTTCTTTCGCAAGTAACGCCAAGTAATCTAGCGCAACGAATTGTGACAGCTGTTCACCATACAGCCTTCGGACGACAGACAAGATTAAAAACGCGTCCTGAAAACCGCGGTTTTTTCTGTCGCAGCGGCGACAACGACACAGTTTTCGCCACCCAACTGTCGTAATTTCCTCGCTCAGTGATGTGTCGCCGGGAACTGTCACGGTGCCAGATGAGGCGCAGGGTTCATCGGACGCAACTAAGTTGGCAAAGCGGCTTTCGGCAGTGAAACGCTAACCGCATCGCCAGAGCAAAGCATGTGGGCATTGGACGAGATCCGGTGCCGAATCACACCCGTCCCGTGCTATTTCTAATGATGGCGTCGGGGTCCACGCACTGACGTTGAAGACGGAGACCGCAGCTATGACTTCTCATGCAACAGGATCGAGCACCGCGACATCCGGAGTCGTGACGCAGTCTGTCGTCAACCCGATCGATCCGTCCGACGTCCCAACGGTTGCGGTACGTGAACTTGCCACCGCGCTCAAAGTTCTCGCCGACGACGTCATGGCCCTCGCCCGTGCGTCTGAATGGAGCGATGAAGATTTCCGCCGCGTCGAGCAGTACTTCTGGCAGCGATTTCCGCGCGACCGTCAGCGCAAAATCGCCGCCCTCGTTCGCCTGCGCAGTTTGATTGCCGTCTGCAAAGCCCGCCGCATGCAGAAGCTCATCGCCGAGCATGGCGCGCTCGCAGTCCAGTCGATTATCGAAGCGGCGGCATCAATGCGGCTCAACACAAGCTTCGGCTTCAGTCCGGTCAAGATTTCTTGCGCCGTTCTAGAATCTTTGCGGGACCCGTCGACCGGCATGTTTCGTGACGCCTCCGCCGCGGCCTGACCACGGCCGATCTGTCGCACCAAATCCTTCGCCACACACTGACCGCGAATTGATCCGGCGGATCACGCTGTGCGTATCATATCCATGATCAGCACCGCGATTCTCGTACTCGGCTATCTTGCCGTCTTTCTGCCGGCGCTTGGTGGACTGTTGTGGGCGATGACCCGTCTTACCGATTGACCGGCCAATATATGACGGGCTGGTTTGTCCGTCCGCCGCTTAGCGCAATGCCGCTGTCGACTGCTGACCATATTTCCTCAGCACCTCACGTGCCCGGTCAGCGACCGCATCTGCAATCGCCGCATGGCCCTCTGCGGTGGGATGGAACGCACCGGAATACGTAGCAGCCAGTAGAACTTGGAACCGAGCGAGGCTCTGGAAGGCCAGCGCCCGGGTCGCCACCGATCCGGCAGCATGAAAATTTCCGGTCATGAACGCATCATTCGGCGTCCGAAACCAACGCTGGCGCGACGCATAAGCGCGAAAATCCGTCGGCGCGAATGGTTCCCACTTGTTGCCGACCATGCGCGGCACGCGCAGATCATCGGCAATGGAAAAGGAGTTGTCGGTAAAGCCCGCGCAGATGCCCCGGCCGACGAAGGCATTGCGATGCGCCGTGGCAAACGACCATCCGTGCGTGCGGGCGCTGCGGGCCATGACCCGCTGCAGCTGGTCGGCCAGATCCGATCCTGCTTTGGCACGCCTTTCGCTCAGATAAAAATCGCCGGTGACATCCATTCCGGCCGTGCCGTCGGGACAGACCCGCCGGCCATCGCCCAGCAGCGCCAACGGCGGATAAGCAGTCAGGATCACCCGGTCGCTCTCTTGCCACGGCAGCTGCAGGATGCCGTGAATGGCGCGGTTCAATGCCTTGTAGCGTTCGTCGAGGCGGTCGAGCAGGGCCTTGGATTCGAGATTTCCGTGGATCTGTCCGAACCACCCACCGAGCTGTCGCAGAGTGCTGTCATCCGCCAGCACGGCGTTCGCCACCAACCGAGCAAAGCCGATGTCGTTGCCGCCAATTGAGACGAGCAGCAGATCGATCTTGCGGGCCATCTCCCGCTTGCACTTTTTGAGAACGAGGCCACCCTTCAATTCCGGAATTATGCCGTTGATGTGGTAGGCCTCGGGCATGTCGATAAGATCGGCGGGTTCGCGCCCGCACTGCACATCGGCGAGTGCGGAGATCTGCGACAGGTCCGGTGGGTTGGGCACCCATTCGTTGCCCTTGTAACGCAGGAACAACCCCCAGGTGACCTCAGCGCCCGAGCACGAAAGTCCCACGAACGTCACAGCCCGGTGCGGATCCTCCACGGCAAGCTGCAACGCCGCACGCATCTGATACGAATAGAGAGACCGGTGGCACGCCGTATCGAGCCACCGCGCCCCTTCCTTATTGAAAATCTTGTCGCCGATCCTCTTCCAGTCGCCGATGCGGGCCGGGAGGTTGGCCAACCGCTCATCCTTTGCCGCATAGGAGGCCGTGCGCTCCGGCGAAAATCGCACCGGCACATCGGGATTGCCCTCGCCTGAACCGAAGCTGTCGCCCATGGCGGCAACGAGCAGGTCCGTCACAACGACATCGGTCCGCGCCACTTCGCGGCCGCCGATCTCGACGGTCACCCGGGCCCCCCTCGGATAGGGAATATCGAGGGTCGCCTCATCCGAACACTTCTGCCGCAAGGATTGCCCGCGCGAATTCGATGTCCCAAGCGGCGCTGTCAGCCATGTGCAGTCGACGCGCGGATCATCGACGCCCGTGAGTTTGAACAGCGCGGGGTGGATATCAGGCGAAACGTAGGCTGTGCCGTCGCCGCAATCATAGCGATTTTTGGCGTTGGACCAGCACACGTCGTCGATCATCGTCGCGGCCCAACCATCGGGATGCCGGGTACTCAGTTCCTGTTCGGCAGCCAGCACCGGTGTCGCCCGCTTGACCGCGTCAAGCGACAGCCAGGTCGCCCGATGTACCTCCGTATCGGAAGCATTCTTGAAAAAGCGGAACGGGTTCGCGACCCGCCATTCGATGCGCGCCACCGGTGCGCTGATTTCGGCCGGCAGAATAGCACCGTCAGGTAGCGGCGCGGCGACGGGTGCTGCCGTATCGGGCCGCGACGGTGCCGGCACGGTGGCCTGCGGCTCGCTCCCCGTTGCGGGCGCCGGTTCGGTCAAAGGTGCCTCGAGAGGCGCGCGCTCGATGGCCGACGGCTCTTGCGCGATCGTCGCAACTGGACTGATACTAAGGCCGCAAAGCATTGCCGCGAGCGCCGCCCCGCCCCGCCGCCTCTGCAAACGCCGCATCGATCTCTCCAATTCCCGATTGTCCGCTCTCAAAAGCGACCGAGCCGCGCCGCAAGCCAGAGTCGCAGACTGCGCTCGAGCGGCGAAGGTTCAGCGACATCACGGACGGAGTCGCGACCAGCGCTCTGAATCGCCCGTAAATATGGCCCGGCAAGGGCAACCGGCACGATGACGCGCCGCAGATCACGACTTATACGCCGCAGACGGGGACGCAAGGCGGCCCACGCCGTTGCAGCCTCGTCGATGAGATGTGCCATCGCTGAACGCAATTCGCCTTCGTCGATGGTCGCGCCTTCGCCAAACTGATCGGCGCTGAGCGGAGTGCGCCCTTTCGCGAATAAATAGGGCATTCGCGCAGCCGCGCGCACGAGACCAAGCGCGCGTGCGGCCTCCTCCTCGATCGCAGTATCGGTCACGGGGTGAAAGCCGAGCAATGCCGCCCGCAATCGCATGGCCGCCAGTTCCGGCGACGTGACATAGGCTTCAAAGGCCGCGCGGGTCGCAAACGGCTCCGCGTAGAGTTCGGCTGCGCGCGCCTCAAGCACCGGCGCGATGAAGTCCCCGACCGGTAGCGGCAACAGCGGCTGCATAGCGCGCACCGCATCGGCAACGGGATGACCGGACGGACCGTCGGCAGCGAGCGCGTCGCGCCACCACTGCAGCCGGATTTCGCCGAGTGCCGGGTCGCTAACATGCAGCGGAATGCGCGCCAGTTCCCCCATTAGCGCGGCTATGGCGATAAAGTCCGCCTGTTGTTTGTCAGGGGCGAGCAGAGCCGCAAGGTAGTCGTCATACGCTAAATCGCGTGCAGCCCGGCGGACAGCTCCGTCAGCATATTGTGCAGCAGTTCGGGCATCCGCCATCGGTATTAGTCCACGGCGAGAAGAGCAGCGCTGACGTCGCGCTCTTCCGCCAGCAGAACGTTGTAGGTCCGCGCCGCTGCACCCGTATCCATCACCTCCAGCCACAACCCAGCTTGACGGAACGCGTCCAGGACGGCGGCAGACGGGAAGACTGGGGATCGCCCGGTGCCCAGGAGCAGCACGCCGCTCACCGCGCCTTCCTCCTGCAAGATACGGATAAGGTCCGCTGTGATGTCAGTCACCGATTCCGCCGGCCACGCCCGAATGGCGGCCGGCAGACACAGAATTGACCCACGGTGACTCATGCCCGCGAAACGAAACCCCCCATTTCCATAGGCTTCAATCGGGGCGCGACCGGGATAGCGCGGCGTCACTTCGGACATGGGCACCGTTTCCCTCAGCGGCTGGCCATCGCCGCGTCGAATACGATCAGCCGGCGGACTTGACCTCCGAACCGACAACCGTCTCGCGCTTCACGCCAAGGTATTCCAAGATTGGCGCACCGATGAAGATCGATGAATAGGTACCGATGATCACGCCGAATAGCATGGCGAACGTGAAATTCTGCATCACCGCGCCGCCGAGGAAATAGAGCGCAATCAGCACGGCAATTGTCGTCACGCCGGTCAGGATCGTGCGCGACAACGTTTCGTTGATCGACAGATTCAACAGTTCGGTCAGATCCATGCGCTTGTACTTGCGCAAGTTTTCTCGAATGCGGTCGGAAACCACGACCGTGTCGTTGACCGAATAGCCCAGGATGGTCAATAGCGCGGCGACGATCGCCAGATCGAATTCCATCTGAAACAATGCGAAAATGCCGGCGGTAACGAGAACGTCGTGTGCAAGTGCAAAGATGGTTCCTACCGCGAACTGCCATTCGAATCGGAACCAGACATAAACGACAATCGCCAGGATCGAAGCCAGAACGGCAATCGTGCCGGTCCGTCGCAATTCACTCGATACAGCCGGTCCGACAATCTCCACGCGCCGCTGTTCGTAGGCTTGACCCAGCACACCCTGGACCTTCTTCAAGGCATCCTGCTGGGCCTGGTCGCCGCCGGCCTGCTCCTCGACGCGGATCAGAACGTCCTGCGGCGAGCCAAAGCTCTGGATCTGCACGTCGCCGAGTCCCAGCTTGCCGATGCTGTCGCGCAGGCCGGCAATGTCGGCGGGCCCGCTTTTCGACTTCACCTCGATCATCGCGCCGCCCTTGAAGTCGACGCCGTAGTTGAAACCCTTGGTAAAGATCAGGGCCAGCGAGATGATCATGGCCAGGATCGAAAGCCCAAAGCACAGATCCTTGAACTTCATGAAGTTCAGCCGCGTGCCATGCGGAAAGAAGTCGATGCCCTTGAAGTCGGGGACGAGAAACATTGTGCGGTCCTTGTCAGATCGGAATCTGGATAGCGCGGCCTCTGATCGTCTTATTGTTCTTCAGCCACAGCGCGACCAGCAGGCGCGTGATGGTCACGGCCGCGAACACGGACGTGAGGATGCCGAGCGACAGTGTCACGGCAAAGCCTCGGATCGGACCCGAACCCAGCCAGAACATGATGAGTGCGGCGGCAAGCGTCGTCAGCTGGCTGTCGAGAATGGTGACGAACGCCCGCTGGAAACCGCCGTCGATGGCCGCGATTGCCGTCTTGCCGGCCCGCAATTCTTCACGAATACGCTCGTAGATCAGCACGTTCGCATCGACCGCCATGGCGATGGTCAAGACGAAACCAGCGATGCCGGGCAGTGTCAGCGTGGTGCCAATCGCCGACATGAGTGCTAGGATCAGCAGCGCATGCACCGCAAGTCCGATGACGGCGTAAACGCCGAAGGTGCCGTAGGCAAGCACGGTCATGATGGCCGTCGCAGTGAGGCCGACGAGACCCGCCCGCATGCCCGCCTCAATGGAATCCGCTCCGAGCGACGGCCCGACGGTCCGCTCCTCGACCACCGTCAGCTTCGCCGGCAATGCACCCGATCGCAGCTGGATTGCGAGATTGTTCGCGCTCTCCACCGTGAAGCTGCCGGAAATCTGACCCGTCCCACCCAGGATCGGCTCTCGGATCACGGGCGCCGAGATCACCTTGTCATCGAGCACGATGGCGAACGGACGGCCGACATTGTCTTGCGTGTACTTGCCGAATTTGCGCGCGCCCGCCGTATTGAAGCGGAACGAAATGATCGGCTCGGTCGTCCGACTATCGAAGCCCGGCTGGGCATCGTCGAGATCATCGCCGGGAACGATCGATGTCTCCTGCAGCAGATATTCCGTCGGCCCACCCCGCTCGACGTCGGTACTCGCATAAATCTTGTAACCGAGTGGAATTCGCGACGCGCGGGCTTCTTCGGGGCTAATCGTCGGATGAACGGCGTGGAACGAGAGCTTTGCCGTTTGTCCAATGAGGTTCTTGAGGACTGTCGTGTCGTTGAGCCCGGGGTACTGGACCAAAATGCGATCCTTGCCTTGCCGCACCACCGTCGATTCCGCCGTACCAAGCGCGTTGACGCGACGGTTGATCGTCTCGATCGATGCCGTCGTGGCGTTGGTCAATCGCTGATCGAACCCCATCTGTGTCGGGGTGATGGTGAATTGATTTTCGCCAATTTTTGCGATGACGAGATCATTGCCACCCGTACCAAGGACAGCGTTTCCGACGGGAGAGATCAGCTTTTTCAGCTCCGTCTCCGCGCGCCCGGCATCTTCCGCCTTGACCAGCGTCACCTTGACCGCGCCGCCGTCGACACCGATAGCCGAGAAGCCGATGCGCGCTTCGCGCAGGCTCGCCCGGGAAGAATCCTGCACGCCCTGCAGCCAATCCTTGCGGATTTCATCCTGATCGAGCGCCAGTAGAAGATGCGCCCCGCCGCGCAGGTCAAGACCGAGCGGCATCTGGCGCTTGGGCACGAAGTTGGGCCACGTTGCCAATGTCTCCTTGGAGACAAAATTCGGCAACGCGAACATGAAGCCCGCCAAACACGTCAGAAGGATCGCGATAATTTTCCAGCGGTCGAAATGCAGCATCGAGGCTCTACCTGTTGATCATTGACGCGTCGGCGCGCGCGCAGGCGGCGGGAACGCAAGCGCGGAACGATGTCCTACGAAAAGACGTCAGGTCGTTTCCTTCACCGGCTCGCCTTTGGCGCGCACGTCCATCAAAGTCGAGCGCAAGACCCGGATGCGCATGGTGTCAGACAGTTCGACCTCGACCTCGTCCGAGCCGTCCGAAACCTTCGTGACCTTACCGATCATGCCCCCGGACGTGACCACGGTATCACCGCGACGAACTTTCTCGACCATTTCCTTATGTTGAGAGGCGCGCTGCGATTGCGGACGAATGACGAGAAAATAAAAGATGAGGACCATCAGCAGCATGGGGATCAAAAGACCCGTGAACGGGTCAGCCCCTGCGGCCGGGGCCCCTTGTGCGAATGCGGGTTCGATGAACATACGGGTCGTGTCCTCTTCTTCACCGGCCGTGATCGGGCCGGAATTAATGGCTGCAAGGGCAAATGGGCAGGCGTGCGGGGTCAGATAACCCCACCCTGCCGCCACACCAAGGAAATTTCGCGCGACTATAGTGGCAGCCCCTTGCTTTGCAACCGCATCGGAGCTGTGAACGGACTAGGCGAGACCCCCGCCGACGGTTTAGAACCAACCCCGACCAAGTTCTGAATGAGACGGGGAATCAATAACATGACGACGATCGGGCCAGACGGCGAACTGGGCCAGCTGCTCGCCCGGGTCGCCACCGCACTGGAACGGCTGGCGCCGCCCCCCGTCAAAACCGTCGATTTCGAAAAATCGGACGCTTTCGTCTGGTCGGGCGCCTCGGCAGGCTTTGAGGCGGTAGCGAAAGTCAACCGCGTCCCGCTCGCCCTTCTGACGGGTATCGATCTCGCCGCCGCGCAACTCCATGCCAATACCGAACGGTTCGCACGCGGCCTGCCGGCCAACAACGCCCTCCTGTGGGGTGCGCGCGGCATGGGTAAATCGAGCCTCGTCAAAGCCGTGCACGCCGACGTCGCAGCCGCCGGCCCGCATCGTTTGAAGCTTGTCGAAATCCACCGCGAGGACATCGCCACCCTGCCGGCCTGCCTCGCGATATTGAAGCGGCAGCCAAACCGCTTCATCGTGTTTTGCGACGACCTCTCCTTCGACAAGGACGACACCAGCTATAAATCTTTGAAAGCCGTGCTCGAAGGCGGCATCGAAGGCCGGCCGCAAAACGTCGTATTCTACGCCACCTCCAACCGCCGTCACCTGATGCCGCGCGACATGGTCGACAATGAAAGGTCGACGGCCATCAATCCGGCCGAAGCAGTGGAAGAAAAGGTTTCCCTCTCAGACCGCTTCGGTCTTTGGCTCGGCTTCCACAATTGCACCCAGGAACAGTACCTCGGCATGATCGGCGACTATGCGCGCTATTACGGCCTCGATGCCGATCCGGCCGAAATAGAACGCAGCGCGCTCGAATGGAGCCTGACGCGCGGCGCCCGCTCCGGCCGCGTCGCTTGGCAATTCATTCAAGATCTCGCCGGCCGCCTCGGCGCCACGCTCGACCGCGCCTGACCCAAGAAAAAAGGGCTGCACGCATTTGCATGCAGCCCTGAAGTTCGAATATCAGGGGCGTCAGTTTCTTTCCAGATACCCGGTCGGATCGACCGGCGTTTGGTCGCGGCGAACTTCGAAATGCAGCTGCGGCTGATCGACGGCGCCGGTCTTGCCGGCCTTGGCGATCACCTGCCCACGCGTGACGCGATCACCGCGCTTGACGAGAATTTCGCTGGCATGTGCGTAGGCTGTGACGAGATTGTTTTCGTGGCGGACGAGAATGAGGTTGCCGTAGCCCTTCAGTTCGCTGCCAGCGTAGGCAACGCTGCCGCTCTCGGCGGCATGAACATCAGTGCCCGCAGGCACGGAGATATTGATGCCGTCGTTGTGCGTTCCGTCGTTGCGCGGGCCGTACCCTGCGATCACGCGCCCCATCACCGGCCAGCGCAATTTGCCGTCCGCCACCGACCCCGACGCGGGCGCCGTGACGGCAACTGCGGTGCCGGCATCAAGCGCGGCCACCTTCTTTTCCTCAGCCCCGGAATTCAAAATCTTGGGGGCCGCCGACGGCGCCGACGGATCAAGTGCGAGAGGCGGGACATTGGCCGTGACCGGCGACTGCGCTGGCGGCGTCAAAACCGGCGCCGGCGAGGTCGTCGCGGGCACTTCGGCCAGCACCGCGCCGGCGACGCCCGGCACCTTCAAAACCGTTCCAGGTTTCACCCGGCGCACATCGGTGATGCCGTTGAAGCGCTGCAAGTCGTCGAGCTTGACCTTATTCTGACGCGCGACGTTGTAGAGCGAATCGCCACCCTTAATGGTGTACGACCCGGTCCAGTCGGCCGGCGCCGGGGCGGCCGCAACCGCCGCAGGAGCCGCAGGACGCGCACGCGCCACAGCCCGACCCGATGGCAGCGACAGTTTCTGACCGGGCTTTAAAACCGGCGTCGTTAGCCCGTTGACCCGCATGAGTTCGTTCAACGAGACATTCTCGCGCTTGGCGATGCCGTACAGCGTGTCGCCGCGCTTGACCTCGATGTCCTGTCCCCGCTCCATCGGATCGACCGGCGGCGGGGCAAACGATGTGACAGGCGCCGGTGCGGCGCGCTGCGCGCGCACGGCCACGGGCTCCGGGGCGGGAGGCGGCAAAGCCGCCACCTGGATGCTCTTTTCGGCCGCGGGCGGCGGCGCGTTGTAGGCTTCCGCTAGCGGCTGAGTGGATGCCGGATCGGCACCCAGTCCCGACCGTTCATTGGTCGGCAGCGCACTGGTACTGTCATTGAAGTTGGCTGAAGCCGGGAAATCGAAGCGCGCGATATCGGCGCTGCATCCGCCGGCAGCAAGCGCTGCCATCGCGGTTAGTGTGCTGATCGGGCGGCCGTAAATACGGCGGCCTGAGGAACCGGAACGCAGGAGACTGGACATGGTACGCACCTCACAACCTACGATCCATTAACCGTTAATCGGTTAACACCGCCTTAACGGCCGGCAGGCGCCTGCTTCGAAAAATGCCCACCCGCGCGTGCCAGGCAAGCCAAACCGATGTCCGCGTCTCGGCCAGCGCATGGTGCAATAGACGCGCGCTGCTCCGGTCGTCGACCAGGTTCACAATCTGCTCGTAGCGAGCGATTGTGCGTTGAGAACGGAGAAATTACGCCGAACTGACGACAATCCAAAAAGTCGGCTTAACCCGCGGTTTTGGCCGGTCGTTCGCCACCGAGCGGATCGGCGAAGTGCTGCGCCAGATCTTCACGGAAAACATGATGCGTCAGATCCATCGACAATGGCGTGATCGAGATCGCCCCGTCGGCGATGGCGCGAAGGTCTGTCCCCTCGGGCGGATTGGTCTTGCGCCGATCGAAGGCGAACCAGAAATACGCGTCCCCCCAAGGATCGTTGCGCGCCTCGATGTCGAGCCCCTGATCGCGACGTCCCTGCCGGGTGATGCGGATTTCGCTGACGCCGTCGGGCGCCAGATCGGGATAGTTCACGTTCATCAACACGCCGTGCGGCCACTCGCGCGCCATCAGCCGGTCCACGATCTCCGGACCGTAGGTCATCGGCGTCTTCCAGTGCTGAAGGCCGCTTTTGTCGAACCCCAGCGTCAGGCTCATGGCGATCGAGCGGATGCCGATCAGCGTGCCTTCCATCGCGCCGGCAATGGTTCCCGAGTAGGCAACGTCCTCGGCAAGGTTGGCCCCGTGGTTCACGCCCGATAAAATCAGATCCGGCGCTTTGTCTTTGAGAACGTGACGAACGCCCATGATCACGCAATCGGCCGGCGTACCGCGCACGGCAAAGGCCCGCTCGCCGATTTCACGATAGCGCAGCGGCACCTGCAGCGTCAGCGCATGCGACGCGCCGGACTGATTCATCTCCGGCGCAACGATCCAGATGTCATCCGAAAGTTCGCGCGCGATGGCATGCAGCACGGTCAATCCGTGCGCGCCCGCGCCATCGTCGTTGGTGATCAAGATCCGCATGTGTCCATTTTCTCCTTCTCCCCATTGTCTTCAATGGGGAGAGGGTCGGGGTGAGGGGCAGCCGCTTGTTCTACACTTTCGCTATTCTCTCCAGTCCACCCATATACGGCCTCAGCGCGTCGGGGATCAGAATGGACCCATCTTCCTGCTGATAGTTTTCCATGACGGCGACCAGCGTGCGGCCAACGGCTAGTCCCGACCCATTCAATGTATGCACGAAACGCACGTCTTTCGATCCCTTGGGACGATACCGCGCGCCCATGCGCCGGGCCTGGAAGTCGCCGCAGACCGAGCACGACGAAATTTCACGGTAGGTGTTTTGCCCCGGCAGCCAGACTTCGATGTCGTACGTTTTCTGCGACGCAAAACCCATGTCACCCGTACATAAAAGCATCGTGCGGAACGGCAGGCCAAGAGCCGTCAAAATGCCCTCCGCGCACGCGGTCATGCGCTCGTGCTCGGCGAGGCTGTGTTCCGGCGTGGTCACCGAGACGAGTTCGACTTTGGAAAACTGGTGCTGGCGGATCATGCCGCGCGTATCGCGCCCCGCCGCACCCGCTTCCGACCGGAAGCATGGCGTCCATGCCGTCACGCGAACCGGCAGCTTGTCTTCGTCGAGAATCTGCTCGCGCACGAGGTTGGTCAGCGACACTTCCGCCGTGGGGATGAGCCAGAAGTCATTCGTCGTCCGAAAAAGGTCCTCCGCAAACTTCGGCAAATTGCCCGTGCCATAAGCGGCTTGATCCTTCACCAGCAGCGGTGGGTTTACTTCCGTGTAGCCGCCGTGATTATCGCCCGCAGGTGACGTGTGATTATCCAGCATGAAGCTGGCAATCGCTCGCTCCAGCCGCGCCAGCGCACCCTTCAAAAACACGAACCGTGCGCCCGACACTTTGCCCGCCGTATCGAAGTCCATGAGCCCCAGCGCTTCGCCGAGTTCAAAATGCTGCTTGGGCGCAAAGCCGAACGTCACCGGCGTGCCGGCCTTGCGCACTTGCCTGTTGTCGTGCTCGTCCTTGCCATCTGGAACATCGTCGCGCGGCAGGTTCGGGATGATCGCCAGTGCCGCTTCCAATTCGACGTTGACCGCGCGCTCCTCGTCCTCGCCCTTGGCGATCGTGTCCTTGAGTGCCGCGACCTCCTCCATCAGCCTCGCGGCCGTCGCCTCGTCCTTCGACGCCTTCGCCTTGCCGATGTCCTTCGATGCCGCATTGCGCCGCGCCTGCGCCTCCTGCAACGCGGTCAGGATCACGCGACGCCTCTCGTCGATGGCGATAAGGGACGCGGCAAGCGGCGCCAGTCCCCGGCGTTGCAGCGCGCCATCGAACGCTTCGGCGTTGTCGCGGATCCATTTTATATCGTGCACGGGAAGCCTCGGCTTTCTCTAGTTGACCGGTCTATAGGCCTGCGAAAGCGCGCGGTCTAGATGACCATTTACGCTGACGGTGGTGGAGCCATCGCTTGACATATGTAAGGCGTCACTTGACACTCGGTCGAGGTCATGTTAACCGCCGGCATCAGAGCTGATGATCATGCAGGCATTGCGCCTACCGGCTCGAACCTCGAAATGGCAGGGGCGAGCATGATCATTTCTATTCGCAACAAGGCACTGAAAAAATTTTGGGAGAATAACGAAGCCTCCAAGCTACCCGCTGATCGCATTCAAAAGATCGCAATGATTTTGGACCGTCTCGAAGCTGCGGTACGTCCGGAAGATATGGATCTCCCCGGGTTGCGGTTCCACAGATTGATCGGTGAGCAAAAAGGACGCTTTGCAGTTTCAGTCACTGCAAACTGGCGCATAACCTTTGCATGGCAGGATCAAGACGCGCTCGACGTGGATTTTGAAGATTATCACTGAAAGTCAACAATCGGTCGGGAATGAAGATTTAAAGATGGCAGAGCTACGCAAACGATCGACAGAACGATGTCCGACGCATCCAGGTGCCATGCTTCGCCAGATTGTTTTACCGGCTCTGTCGGTCGGCAAAACCGAGGTCGCACGTGCTATGGGCATTTCGCGGCAAAGTTTATACGACATATTGAATGAGCGGCAGCCTGTTACCCCCGCCATGGCCGTTCGTCTTGGGGCGGTGTTCGCCACGTCGGCTGCGTCGTGGCTAAACATGCAGACCGCCTACGACCTCTGGCACGCGGAACGCGCGATCGATACGTCACAAATCACAAAGCTCAAGACGGCGAGCTGACAGGTTGAGCGCGCTTTTCGACCCGGTCAACCGCCAGGATCGACAGCTCGTAGAGCAGCACCGTCGGCATTGCCATGATCAACATGCTCAGCGCATCGGGTGGGGTTAAAACAGCGGCCACCGCGAAGATGGCAACGATCGCATAACGCCGCCCCGACCGGAGCGTCTGCGCCGTGATCAGCCCCGCGCGCGCAAGCAGCGTCAGCACCACGGGCAACTGAAAGCAAATTCCAAAGCCGAAAATCAACGTCATGATCAGCGAAAGGTATTCCGACACCTTCGGCAGCAGTTCGATTGTTGCCGCGCCTTCCGAACTCGCCGTCGCCGCCAGCCCGATCGAGAATTTGATCAGAATCGGCATGGCGACGAAATACACGACCGCCGCGCCAAGCACGAAAAACAAGGGGGTGGCGATGAGATACGGCAGAAAGGCGTGGCGCTCGTGCTTGTAAAGACCGGGCGCCACGAATTTGTACACCTGGGTCGCCACGACGGGAAACGACAGGAACGCCGCCCCGAACATGGCCAGCTTCAAGTGTGTGAAAATCTGTTCGAGAAAATGCGTTGCGATCAGCCGCACATGATCCTGCCCCGAGACCCAGACATAGGGCCAGACCAGGATTTGATAGATCTGGCTTGCGACCGTGAAGCACAAAAGAAACATCACAAAGAACGCCGCGACCGCCCAGATCAGCCGCGTGCGCAGCTCGATCAGGTGATCCATCAACGGCGCCTTGGATGCGTCGATGTCATCCTGCCCGGGCGGAACGCGCTCCTGCATCGGTTCAAGCCCCCGTCTTAGGCGCAGGCACAGCGGACTGCGGTGCGGCGTTATCGGCGACGGGTGCCGGCAGCGCCGCCATTTCGGCCGGCGCAGGCAGCGCCACAGCTTCCGTATCAGGACCAGTGACGGCAGCAACGGGCACCGGGCCAGCCGCAATTGTGCGAGCTTCGTTCACACCCTTCTCAGCCGCCTTCATGGTGTCGCCAACCGCCGTCTCGGCCGCGTGCGTGGACTTTGCGAACTCATCGCGCATCCCTTCGAGTTCCTTGCGCAGATTGTCCATCTCCGCTTCGCGCATCGCATCTTCGAAATGGCGCTTGAACTCGTTCGCCTGCCGCCGGAGCATACCGGCGTACTTGCCGAGCGTGTTGAAGAACACGGGCATATCCTTGGGGCCCACGAAAATGAGCACCACCACGGCGAGGATGAGAAGCTCGCTCCAGCTAATTTCGAACATATGTTCCGTCCGTAAACGTCACGGGCCCGACCGGCCTTGACGCACGAATTCAGCCGCTCTTCGTCGTATCGCGGCGCGTCTCGCCCGTTCGCGCTTCGTGTTCGATGGAGCGCGGCGGCGCATCCTGCGGCTCGGGCGTCTCGTCGTCCTGCATGCCCTTCTTGAAACTCTTGATGCCCTTGGCCACGTCGCCCATCAACGACGAGATCTTCCCGCTTCCGAAAAGAAGCACGACAACGAGCAACAGCAGCAACAGATGTGTGGTTGAGAAACCCATGACTACAATGATCCTTATGGCGACCGCGCTGCGCGTCACAATCGTTGCAAGTTATCGCAAACTGACGACACCGGGGCAATGCCATGCGCCCTGATAGTTCGTTAAGGTTGCCTAGACCTCGCCGCCGGCCGCCGGGAAGACGAGGGCCCGGCTGACATCGACCTCGATGCCGACTTCGCTGCCCTTCAAGCGCATCCGGCCTTCGTGGGTCCGCACGCGCAGCGGAGCCTCGAAACCCTGCACACCCACCTCCAGGAAAGCGATGTCACCAAGGAACTTGGCGTGCAGCACCCGTCCCGGCAAGCCCTGCCCCGCTGAAACAACCCGAATGCCGCGCTCCCGCAGGCCCAATATCGCCACGTCGCCTTCCGCAACGCCGGGCGCGGCCACGCGCCCGATCGGCGTTTCAATGACGCCGCCCCCCGCCCGATAGGCTATTTCATTGATCTCTGAGAAAAGCCGCGCGACGAACAATTCGCAGGGATGATCGTAGAGCTCCTCCGCTGTCCCTGCTTGGACAATCCGCCCGCGCCGCAATACCGCGATGCGGTCGGCAAGCCGCATGGCCTCCTCGGGATGATGCGTGACAATCACGGACGTCGCGCGCGTCTCGCGCAGCAGCGCTAAAGTCTCCTCCTGCATGCTGTCGCGCAACTGCACGTCGAGGCCGGAAAACGGCTCGTCCATCAGCATGACCGCCGGCCGCGGCACCATCGCCCGAGCTAGCGCCACGCGCTGCTGCTGGCCGCCCGACAGAACGTGCGGATAGGCTTCACTCATATGCGCCAGCCCGACGCGCGTCAGCATCGCGCGCGCTTCCCGCTCCGCCTCGCGCTTTGGAAGTGCTTTGAGCCCAAAGGCCACGTTGTCGATGATCGTCAGGTGCGGAAACAAAGCGAAATCCTGGAACATCAACCCGACGCTGCGCTCCTCGGGTGGCTTGAACCGCGACGGTCCGGCGACTTCCTGCCCGTTGATCAGAACGCGCCCGCCGGTCGGCCGCTCGATGCCCGCAGCCAGCCGCAGCAACGTCGTCTTCCCGCAGCCCGACGGCCCGAGCAGACACACGACCTCGCCAGGCGCGATCGACAGCGAAACATTGTCGAGCGCCAGCGTCTCGCCGTAGCGGCGTTCGACGTTCTCGAACGACAAGCTGGCGGCAAACGTCGCGGCAGCGCGCCGGGGCGACACACCCTCTGGCACAATCGCGCGTTCGTCGCTGTCGGGAGACCTCCGGGTCACGCTTTCGTCTTTCGCAACGCCGGAAACATCCGGCCTGAGCCTCAGGCGCCGTCGGGGCTACCCGGCTCCGGCTTATCGGGCTCGTCCTCGTCCGGCAAGTCGAGCTCCATTTCAGCCTGAACGATCGCCTCGTCTTCTTCATCCGCCGAATCGAGAGGCAGTTCGTCCGGCATCAAAGCCGCCACATCCGTCGGGCTGGGCACGCTGAACCCAGGCGGCAAAGTGCTATCGAGCAAGCCCTGCGCCTTGAGATCGGCAAGCCCCGGCAGATCCTTGACGCTATCCAGACCGAAGTGAGCCAGAAACGCCTCCGTCGTGCCGTAGGTGATCGGCTTGCCGGGTGCCCGCCGCCGTCCGCGCGGACGGACCCAGGCCGATTCAAGCAGAATGTCGATCGTTCCCGCCGAAGTCGAAACCCCGCGAATTTCTTCGATCTCGGCCCGCGTCACAGGTTGGTGATACGCGATGATCGCCAGTGTCTCGAGTGCGGCCTTCGATAGACGGCGTTCCTCGTAGGCGTGCTTTTCCAACAGCCACGACAAATCATCCGCCGTTCGGAACGCCCACTTTCCCGCCGTCTTGACGACGGTAATCCCACGCCCGGAATACTGCTCCTTTAACTCAGACACGACGGCGCCAACGTCGGTGCCTTTCGGCAAGCTCTCCGCCAACGTCGCTTCATCGAGGGGCTCGGATGCAGCAAACAGCAGCGCTTCGACGATACGAACATTGGTCAACTGCTGGCGCAGATCGCCCTCGCCGAAGTCGGGGGCCGACGCCACGCCCAATTGAACGTCGCCCAGCGCCGCGGCCAGTTCGAGCGCTTCCGCTGCCAGCGGATCGTCGGGATCGAGGTCACGGTCCATGCTCTCGTTGTTCGAGACGAGTTTCAGCCGGGGCGGTGTCATTTTTTTCTTCCCGTCGTTCATCGTTTCCCGAACGCCAACTCTTTCAGCCGATCCGCTGCCATGTGGAGCCATCCTCGCGGCGGCGCACATAGAGCGGCGCAAAAGGCGCCTCCTGCTGCAATTCCAAAACGCCTTCGCGCGCCATTTCCAGTGTCGCGCCGAACGAACTTGCAATAACGGTTTTCACGTCTTCGGCGACTTCTGTCTGCGGCAGATAGTGGTTGAGAAAAAGATCGAGCTGCGTCCAAGACCCTGTGCTTTCCCCAACGAGCTTTTCGAGCCGCGACCGGGCCTCCTTGATGGACCAGACCCTGCGGGCCTTGATCACGTGCGAGACTTTCACCGTCCGCCGCCGCTGATCGGCATACGCCTTGAGTAGATCGTAGATCTGGGCCGTCCATTCCGTATCGCGGACCGTCTTGACGCCCTCCGGCATGCCGCGCGCAAACACATCCCGGCCCAACCGCTTTCGCGTCATGAGCTGCGCCATGGCATTGCGCATGGATTCAAGACGGGCGAGGCGGAAGGCGAGTTTCTGCGCCATCTCCTCTGCCGATTGCTCGCCGGGCTCAATCTTCTCTTTCGGCAGCAGCAGGCGCGACTTCAAGAAGGCCAGCCACGCCGCCATGACCAGATAATCGCCGGCAATCTCGAGTTTCAGCCGTTGCGCTTCGTTGATGAAGGTCAGGTACTGCTCGACCAGTGCCAGCACCGACACAAGCGCGAGGTCCACCTTCTGCGTCCGCGCCAGCGCCAATAGCAGATCGAGCGGTCCCTCGAACCCGTCCACATCGACGATGAACGCTTCCGACGCCGACGGCGCATCCTCCGCGTCGGGAAGGTCCCAACGCGCCGTGTCACGCGCCGATTCTGAAGGTTCCTCGCCCATCCTGTCCTTGTTTCGCCGGGCCCACGCGATGTTGCCGCACAGGCCCCACCTGAACCCTACACCGATTCAGAATTGCGGCCATGCCCGGCAATAACCTCGGCCAATAGTCGTTCTGCCGCCGCAACGTCAAACACCTGCGGTTGTTGCAGCACCGCCAGGGCCACACCGGCTCGGCGCAAGGCGTCGCCGGCCAAGATCGGCACCCCACTTGCGGCCGCCTCCATCTCGGCCAGTACGCCGGAGCAGTGCAACGCAACGTCAGAGCCCGCTGCGATCACCGCTTCGGCCCGCTCCCGCATCAAACCCGTGAGCGCGTGCATCCCCAGGTCATCGCTCATCAATAAGCCGTCGTAGCCAATCTCACCGCGAATAAACTCTTCCGTGACCCTGGCCGACGTGCTGGCCGGCCGATCCGGGTCGATGGCGGTGAAAACGACGTGCGCCGTCATGGCGGCAGGAACGTCGGCGAGCGCCTTGAACGGGGCAAAATCGCTCGCGGCAAGCTCCGTCCGCGGCGTGCTGACGATGGGCAGGTCGAGATGGCTGTCCTTCGTGGCCCGCCCATGCCCAGGAATGTGCTTGATGACAGGCAGGACACCGCACGACATGAAACCTTCCGCCACGGCACGGCCGAGACGAATGACTTGTTCAACGCTGGAGCCATAAGCCCGATCACCGATGATCGCATGTGCCCCGGCGACCGGCAGATCGAGGACGGGCGCGCAATTCGTGTTGATGCCTAGATCGCGAAGGTCGCGCGCCACCAGCTGCGCCGCCGCGGCCGCGGCCGCACACGCGGCCGGCCCATCGCCGGCTTCATACCGTTTTGCATAGGCCTCCGCCGGCGGCAGAGCCCGTCCGAGCGGCGGCCGCAACCTCTGAACCCGCCCGCCCTCCTGATCGATCAGCACCAGCGTGTCGTCCGTGCCGATCGCATCGAGCGCGTCTGCGACGAGCTGCCGAATCTGCCCCGCCGCTTCGCAATTGCGCGCAAAAAGGATGATCCCTAGCGGCCGAACGGTGCGCAGGAACTGCGCTTCGGCTGCGGTCAAGACCGCGCCTTCGAGCCCGGTAATGAGCGCGGCGCGGGTCATTCAGTGGATCGCTTCTTTGGCAACGTTGCACCATAAACAAAAGGCCGCGGGAGCCCCCGCGGCCTGTCACGAAAACTCTGTCGCCGCTTAGTAGGCCATAACCCAGCAACTCGAATAGCCGGCCGTTTTCAACTGCGAACAAACCGAATTGGCGCCGTCCTTCGAACCCGGGGGGCCCACGACAAGCCGATGATAGCGGCCCCTCTCCCCGAGATTGGCTTCAGTGACGTCGGGCGTCTTGTTCTGGAGAATGCCGCCATAACGCTGCTGCAGATCCGCAAACTGCTGCAAAGCATCGATCCGGCTCGTTCCCGAGGCTGGCACCGAAGCGATCACCGCGACATACCCGAGTCCCGACGGGGCCGCGGCCTTGGCCGGTACGGACGGTGCGGCCGAATCCGGCAGAGCGGCCGTCTTGGTCACCGGCTTAGGTGCCGGCTTCGGCTTCTCGGCCACCGGCGCAACGCTCTCGGAGTTGAGCGATTTCGGCAAGATCGGCGCCGAACGGGGTGCATCGTTGCTGGGCACATCGTTCGCCGCCACTTGCACCGGTTGCGGTTGCTGGACTGGCGGTTGCTGGACTGGCGGCTGCACGACAATCGGCTGTGGGCGCTGCGCCACCGGCGCACTGCTCGGCGAGGGAACGTCGATCAGGGTCATGCCGGGCACGGGCACAGATACCCCAGGAACTTCGACGGCGTCCGGCGCTGCGCCGGGCGCTTGAATGGCGCCATCGCGCCCAACGACCAGCGTCTGGACCTTGCGTCCGCCCCCGCTGTCGGCGTCGGATGCTGCCGACGACGATGGCGCGCTACTGCCGCCGTCACCGAGCCGGCCGAGCAACTTGCTATCGGTATTTGCGAATTGTTTGCCGCCGGGTTCCGACGGCTTCACTTTTGATGGGCCCTCAGCGCTCCGCACAACCGGCGTCGGCCCGCCGCCGCTGTCACCGAGAAGGCTCTGATAAGAATACGTCAAACCGCCGCCGACCACGATGGCGCCGACGAGCGCTGCGGCGATGGTCATCCACTTGCGGCCGCGCACAGGGTCCTCGGCCTCATAGCCGTCGTCCTCGTAGCCTTGCGCATTGGGATCGGCATACGCCTGCTGGTCATAGCCCTGCGGCGTGCCGTAGGCGGCCGGATCATATTGCTGTTGCCCCGCGTAGCCCTGCGGTGCCTGCTGATAGCCGGATTGATGACCCCAGTCGGAGTAGCCCGGCTGAGGGTGGGTCGCCAGATCGGCGGTCAAATGACCGTAGTCCGGAGCGGCAACAGGCGGCTGCGGCTGCGGGCGGCCCTGCGGCGGCATATAGCTGGCAAGATCGTAGCCGCGCGGATCGCTGGCCGGTTCGGCCGCCGCGGCCCATTGGTCATACTGCGCACCGCGCAGCGCCGGAGCCGGTTGTTCGGGATAATTTGTGTAGCCCGGGTTGTACGCCGGTTGCTGCGGTGGGGCACCAAAGGTCTGCGGCGATGGCTGCGGCGGTGCGGCGCCGTAACCGTTTGGGGCCGGCTGGGCCGGACGCCGCGACGGCATCGTCTGTGGAACGTAAGGATCAAAGAGCGGAGGCGCAGCAGCCGCTTGCGGATCGGCACCCCAGTAATAGCCCTGGTCTGAATGTCCATATCCCGCCTCGACCGGCGGCTGACCGTAACTCTGTTGCTGCGGATAACCCTGTGGAGCGGCCTGTTGCGGCTTCGGATTGGGAAGCGGGGCTCCGCTAAGCCCTTGCGTCCAAACCGCCAAATCGTAATCGCCTTGCCCTTGAGCGTTCTGCGGCGGGGCGCCTTGCGGACGCTGCGCCGGCCATCCGCCCGGAGGTGCCTTTGGACTTTCGGAGCGGGACATTTGCGATCATTCCTTCAGCTTGAGGCCAACCGCCCGTCCGGTTTTACCGGGGGGGACTGTAGACCCTGCTCGAATCGGCGTTACGGCCAAATCTAGCGCATGGTTTCCGGGGCCTCGACCCCTAGAACTCCAAGACCTGAGGATATCACCGTACGCGTTGCAGAGACGAGTGCACACCGCGCAACCGTCAGGGCCCCATCCTGTGCTTGGATAAAGCGCAAATGTGGCAAATCATTGCCGCGCGTCCAGAGACCATGAAAAGCGGAAGCCAGATCATAGAGATAGAAGGCCAGCCTGTGCGGCTCGCGAGCCTCTGCCGCGGTTGCAATCAGGCGCGGGTAATGGGCCAGCTTGCGCACAAGGTCGAATTCTGCCGGATCGTCCAACCGCGACAAGTCTGCACGGACGAGCGCGGCTTTGGAAATTTCGAGCGCCGGCATTTGCTCAGCGACGTTGCGCAACACACTCGCAGCCCGCGCATGCGCATACTGGACGTAGAAGACCGGGTTATCCTTCGACTGTTCGGTCACCTTGGCGAAGTCGAAATCGAGCGGTTCGAGTTCCTTGCGGTAGAGCATCATGAAGCGCACGGGATCACGGCCGACTTCATCAACGACGTCGCGCAGCGTCACGAACGTTCCCGCGCGCTTCGACATCTTGAACGGCTCGCCGCCCTTGTACAGCTTGACGAGTTGCACGACCTTGATCTCGAGATCGGTCGTGCCGCCGCGCGTCCGCCAGGATTTCAGTTTGCCCTTCTGATCGCGTTCGAGCGCTCCACCGGCCAGTGCCGCCACCGCCGCCAGCATGCGCGGAATGTATCCGATGTGATCGGCGCCAAAGACGTTGATGAGGTGGGGAAAGCCACGGCTGATCTTATCGAAGTGGTACGCGATATCGCCGGCGAAGTAAGTGTAGGTTCCATCCGACTTCTGTAGCGCACGATCCATGTCGTCGCCGAACTCTGACGACTTGAACAGCGTCTGCTCGCGATCTTCCCACTCCTCGTCGTCATGCCCGAGCGGCTTGGCCAGCCGGCCTTCATAAATTAGTCCTTTCGCGCGCAGCGCCGCAATGGCCGCCTGCACTTGATCGACACCACCGCGCGACAGAGATGCTTCCGACACGAAAACATCATGCCGGATATTGAGGGCGGCCAAATCGTCCTTGATCAGGACGATCATGGCCGCGATCGCCTCTTCGCGCATGACGGCGAGCCACGCGCCTTCCGGCTGGCCGATAAACCGGTCACCATATTTTTGCGCCAACGCTTCGCCGAGCGGCTTCAGGTAATCGCCGGGGTAAAGCCCCTCGGGAATATCGCCAATGGCCTCGCCCAGGGCCTCGCGGTAGCGCAAGTGCACCGACCGCGCCAGCACATCCACCTGCCCGCCGGCATCGTTGATGTAGTACTCGCGCGTCACCGGATAGCCGGAGAACGCCAATAGATTTGCCAGCGCATCGCCCAGCACGGCGCCGCGGCAATGCCCGACATGCATCGGCCCGGTGGGATTGGCGGACACATATTCGACGTTGACACGATCGGCCCGCGCCGCACCGCGCCCGTAGACCTCGCCATCGACAACAATGGCGGTGATGAGCTTCTGGAAGACCGCGGGCGTCACCGTGATGTTGAGAAAGCCCGGACCCGCCACGGCGACCGAGGCGATCTCGGGATCACCATCCAGCTTCGCCTTCAAGGCGTCCGCCAAATCGCGCGGCTTCATGCCGGCCGGTTTAGCCAGGGTCATGGCGACGTTGGACGCAAAATCGCCGTGGCTCGTGTCGCGCGGCGTCTCGACCTCGATGTGCGGCAGGCTCACATCGCGCGGGATCAAACCCTCGACCTTGAGATCGGCCAGTACGGCCGCGATCTTGGCCTCGACGTGGGTGAAGACGTTCATGTCGCAATGTCCTGGAGAAAGAAGCTTCGCGCCTCTAACGCAATTCCGGGGTTTCGGCAAACAGCCGCCGGTGTTCGGCAATCGCGTAACGGTCGGTCTGCCCGGCCATATAGTCGGCAGCGAGCCGCGCCCGCTGCCGTCGCGGCAAGTGCTCGCTGATCGCCTGCCACGGCTCCGGCAGCGCCGTTCGATGGTTGGGATCGGCATAGCAGGCAAAAAGTTCGCGCACGATGCCTTCCGCCGCCGTCATCACGCGCAGGACGCGCGGGTGGCGATAAACGCGATCGAACAAAACCGCCCGCAGCGCTGACAGGCCTTCTGAACTCTGAGCCGAAAACCCGATCACGGCCCGGCCGGCACCGCGAATGTCGTCGGGCGTAGCCGGAGCGATCTCGGCCAGTTTCATCCGGCTTTCAACAACCACGTCATGGATCAGGGCAGTGATCATGCGTCGGGTCACTTCGAACACCGCCCGGCCCTTGTCACCCGCCTGCCCATCCGCGAGGACGGCCGCCGCGAATGGCCCGGCGAACGGCATGTCCTGCAAGTCTTCAAGCGACAACAGACCGGCGCGCAACCCGTCATCGACGTCGTGCGTCAGATAGGCGATATCGTCGGATAGCGCGGCCACTTGCGCTTCTGCGCTGGCCCAGCTTGCAAGTTCGAGCGAGCACCACGTCGCCAGCGGTGCCGCAACCTTTTCGACCGCACCGGCGAACACCGGACCATTATGCTTGGCCAGCCCCTCCAACGTTTCCCACGTCAGATTGAGGCCATCGAAGCCGCGGTATTTCCGTTCCAGCGCCATGACGAGCCGCAAACTCTGGGCGTTGTGATCGAACCCCCCGTGCTCGGCCATGGACCCATCCAGCGCCCGCTCGCCTGCATGCCCGAACGGCGGATGGCCAAGATCGTGGGCCAGAGCCAGCGCCTCGGCCAGATCTTCATCGAGGCGCAACTGTCGCGCGATCGTGCGTGCGATCTGCGCCACCTCCAGGCTGTGCGTCAGCCGCGTGCGGTAATGATCACCCTCATGATGAAGGAACACCTGCGTCTTGTGCGTCAGCCGCCGAAATGCGCTGGCGTGCAGAATGCGGTCCCGATCGCGCTGGAACGGACTGCGGGTCGGACAATCAGGCTGCGGATGGCGCCGGCCGCGCGACGGCACGCCGCCGGCCGCATAAGGTCCCGGCGACCGTTCGCCAGGTTGCAGATCAGCCCCGTAGCGAGCAAGGTCAGACATGGTGGAGCACGTTCATGCGGGTTCGACTGTCCACTGTGTTTCGGCGGGCCTATTTGACAGGGGCTGCAGGCCTCCTATCTTCCTCTTGAACGCAACGCACCGACCTTGGCAATCCCGCACGCCCGGCGCGGCGCCTCAACCCCTAGGGTATTTCATGACCGAAACAACCGTCATCGTCACCGCGCCGGCCGCCCGACGCATTGCCGAAATCGTTGCCGCTGAACCCTCGGGCACGATGCTGCGGGTCGCCGTTGAAGGCGGCGGCTGCTCCGGTTTCAAATATCGGTATGATCTGACACAAGAAGCCGCTGCCGACGACATCGTAATCGAGCGCGATGGCGCCAAGGTGCTGATCGATCCGGTATCTCTCGAATATTTGTCCGGTTCGCAGATCGATTTCGTCGATGACTTGATCGGCGCGTCCTTCCAGATCCGCAATCCCCACGCAACATCCTCGTGTGGATGTGGCACGAGCTTCTCGCTCTGATGCCTCACCGGATCGGTCCACGTCGTCCATGAAAGTCGTCACCTGGAACGTCAATGGCGTGAAGGCGCGGCTTGAAATCGCGTTGACGTATCTGCGTGAAACCAAGCCCGACGTCATCGGTTTTCAGGAAATCAAATCGATCGACGAAGGGTTCCCCACTGAGGCCTTCGAGGACCTTGGCTACAAAGTCGCCACTCATGGCCAGAAGGGATTCAACGGGGTCGCAATCCTCTCCCGCCTGCCGATGGAAGACGTCACGCGCGGTTTGCCGGGCGGCGACGGCGATGAACAGTCCCGCTACATCGAAGCCACGATCATCGACGGCGGTTTGGCGCTTCGGTTTGCCTCGCTGTACCTGCCGAACGGCAACCCCATCGGCACCGAGAAATTCACCTACAAGCTCGCTTGGATGCAGCGCTTTGAGGCACACGCCCGCGCGCTGCTCAAAACTGAAATGCCGCTCGTTCTTGCCGGCGATTATAACGTGATCCCTGAGCCCGTCGATGCCAAGCGGCCCGCAGCATGGACCGGCGACGCGCTGTTTCAGCCGGAAAGCCGCGCCATGCTCCGGCGCATCGAGGCCCTAGGGCTGACCGATGCCGTCCGCGCCTGTCACCCCGGACCGGGCGTCTACACGTTTTGGGATTATCAGGCCGGCTCCTGGCAGAAGGACGATGGCATCCGCATCGATCACGTTCTGCTGTCGCCACAAGCCGCTGACCGCCTCATCGGCGCCGGCGTCGACCGGTTTACTAGAGGCTGGGAAAAACCCTCCGACCATGCGCCGGTATGGGTGGAAATCGGATGAGAAAAACTAGGCGCGCTTGTTATGCTTGCCGTCGATCTTCAGGTCGTTATCGCCGTCCAACTTCTCGAAGCTGCTGCCGTTGGCGATATCCAACACACCGAAATCCTTCGACCGCGATTGCGTCGTCGCAACGCCCTCTTGCACCGCTCGCAATCCCCTATTGAGAAGCTCCCTTACCGCAGCCGCGCGGCTGGGCATTCGTGTGCGGTATCTGAAATCGTCGACAGCTCGCAACTCATGAAGTGTCAGCATGATTTGCAGCCGTTCTTCGCGCTCCCTTTTCATGTCCTCCACCCAACAATGACTAACAAACCGTAGTTGCCTAAGAAAACGCATTGGTTGTCACTGAGTTCCATTGCGGACAGGACCAACACGCCGCTTCTACTGCAAGGTCCTCACTGATCTAATTGAAAAGGATCACAAAATCGACGATCTGTTAGAGAGCGTGGAGGTTGTGTATGGTTCATGTATTGCTGCTCGAAGACGACTTTCTCATTTCAATGATGCTGGAAGATGAGCTGCGTGAGCTCGGCCATTGCGTTGTGAGCGTCGCCACCGTCGAGCGCGGACTGGCCTTGGTGGTTGAGAGCCCACCTGATTTTGCGGTGATCGATTTTCAACTGGCCGACGGCAATTCATCCGACGTAGTTTCAGAGCTGCAAAAGCGCCAGATTGCGTTTGTGCTCGTAACTGGGTCGCAGATTGATCGAACCGACGTCAGACTTACCGACGTCGAGGTGCTGGCAAAGCCGGTCAACCTCGATCAGCTCACAAGAATTTTGACGCGCGCCACCGTTGCACCGGCTCGTTGTCTGAACTCGCAATCGTCGAAAAAACACCATGGGGTGACTGTCGACGCCCTGGTCTAGCCTTGGATGGTTTGCGTCCACGATGGCCGAGGCGAGGGCCCGGACATTTCACCGGTTGTTCGGATCTCTCACGTCAGCACCGACGTCGCGGAGCTGCGGCGCCGTTGTTCCATAGACAAACCCAGACCCCGTCGCCGCTGGGCTGGCCGGCGTCACCCGCACGCTAGGCACGGCGACGACGGGTTCATCGCGGCTTTCTTTGATTGGAGTAACCGCTTCGCCGTTCTGGCAGCTGCGCTGCGGCTCGGCCGCAAGCAAACCAATGCCTGAAGCATCACGCGTCTCCGGCTTGCGCCCGAAGCGGTTGCCCCAAGCGGCCACGATACCGGTCGCCTGCTTGCGGATACCTTCCCCCGCTCCGCAATAGATATTCTGGTAGATGTCTTCGATCCACAGCCGGTCATAGACCGGTGCGTTTTCAACGGCGATAGCAATGAGCGCCAACGCCGTCGCCTTATCGGCCTTTAAATATTTTCCCCGCCACAGGAGATCGGCAAGAAACGCCTGCGCGCCGGCATGTCCGCGCTCCGACAAATCGGCCAACCAATGCCGCGCGGTGGCTGCATCTTCATCAACACCGTCGCCCGACAACTTCAATTTCGCCAATTCGAATTGCGCATCCTCGTCGGCAAATGTGGTCGAGGCATTTTGCAGATAAATGACCGCTTGCTGCGGATTGGCCTTGAGACCGATCTCTTTCAAGCCGCGCCGCATATAGCCCGCCAAGGCCGTCAGTGATTTACCGACATACGGCGCGCGGGGATCGTCATCGGGATCGGCATCGGCATACTCGTTGGCGATCTGTTGAAACAGCAGATACGCCTTGGCGTGATTGGTGTGCGCCCCGGAGTTGTCGCTGTAGATGCGCGCCAGGTAGTACTCGGCCATGAACTCGCTCTTCGCAGCAGCGAATTCAAGCGCGGGAATCGCAATCTCGAAATAGCCGCCCTGATAGGCGCTCATGCCTTGCTTCAACGCCTCGCGCGGCGAGTCAAACGTCACCGTTTGCGCGAACGCGCCCGCAGCGAACAGGGGAATAAGCGTAGCTGCGAACGCAGCACTGAATCTAGATATCCGCATAGCAGACAACTTCAGCCTTTCCTCCACGATGGGTCACGGCGCCAAAGCGCGCTGGCCCCACCTGATCCGCGAACTTGCGGATCGCGCCTGTCTGATAGGCATTGGGCGGTGCCGTCCACGCCTTGCGGCGCGTCTCCAGAACCGCTGCATCGACGTCGAGTTCGAGCGTGCCTTTGTCGGCATCGATCGTGATGATGTCGCCATTCTCGATCAGTCCGATCGGCCCACCGACGGCGGCTTCCGGACCGACGTGGCCGATGCAGAAGCCGCGCGTGGCGCCCGAAAAGCGCCCATCGGTGATCAAGGCCACTTTGTCGCCCATGCCCTGGCCGTAAAGCGCAGCCGTGGTCGACAGCATCTCGCGCATGCCAGGTCCGCCTTTAGGCCCCTCATAGCGAATGACGAGCACTTCGCCTTCCTTGAAGTTGCCGGCGCCGACCGCGGCGAAGGCATCCTCCTCGCATTCGAACACGCGCGCGGGACCGGAGAATTGCAATTTCTTGAGACCGGCAACTTTCACGATCGCGCCTTCCGGTGCAAGCGAGCCCTTGAGTCCGACCACACCGCCGGTCGGCGACAGCGGATTGGAAACCGGATAGACGACTTTCTGATTGGTATTGAAGGTTACGCTTGCGAGATTTTCCGCCATGGTCCGGCCGGTGACGGTGATGCAATCGCCATGCAGGAAACCTCCGTCAAGCAAGGCCTTCAAAACCTGCGGCACGCCGCCAATCTCGAACACGTCTTTTGCAACGAATTGCCCGCCCGGCTTCAAGTCTGCAATGTACGGCGTGCGCTTGAAGATTTCGGCCACGTCAAAAAGATCGAATTCGATGCCGCACTCGTTGGCCATCGCCGGCAGATGCAGCGCGGCATTCGTTGACCCGCCCGTGGCGGCAACGACGGTCGCGGCATTCTCGAACGCCTTCCGTGTGGCGATGTCGCGAGGGCGCAATTGCTCGGCAACGAGCCGCATCACGGCCTTGCCGCTGGCAACCGCGTAGCTGTCGCGTTCTTCGTAAGGTGCCGGCGATCCGGCCGAACCCGGCAACGCAAGGCCGATCGCTTCCGATACCATGGCCATGGTATTGGCCGTGAATTGACCACCGCACGCTCCCGCGCTCGGACAAGCGACGCATTCCAATTCATGCAGATCGTTCGCCGACATTTTTCCGGCCGAATACATGCCGACGCCCTCGAACACATCGACAACCGTAACGTCCTTGCCGCGAAAACGCCCCGGCAGAATGGAGCCGCCGTACATGAAGACCGACGGAACGTTGAGACGCAGCATCGCCATCATCGTGCCGGGCAAAGATTTGTCGCATCCGGCAATGCCGACGAGCGCATCGTAACAGTGACCGCGCATGGTCAGTTCAATGGAATCGGCAATAACTTCGCGCGACACGAGCGACGACTTCATGCCTTGGTGGCCCATGGCGATACCATCGGTAACCGAGATCGTACAAAACTCGCGCGGTGTACCGCCGGCTTCGTTGACGCCCACCTTGGCAGCCTGAGCCTGGCGCATCAGCGCGATATTGCACGGTGCAGCTTCATTCCAGCACGAGACGACGCCGACAAACGGGCGGTTGATCTGTTCTTCCGTCAAACCCATCGCATAATAATACGAACGATGCGGCGCACGCGACGGCCCGACGGTGACATGGCGGCTTGGCAGTTTCGATTTGTCGAACGTCTTCGCGTCCATTCTTCATTTCCTCTAAAGCTCGACCACCGAGAGACGGAACACATCCGGACGGATGATCAGTCCCGACACACTTGGGAGCTTCGAATGCGTTTAGCTATTGCTTGCCCGACCCGCATGCACCCGCGGCTCGGGCCGTCCATTGAGACGCCGGGCCACTATGTGTGTCGCTCCGTTTTGTGGCTCAAAAGAGGCATGTTTCCAAGCCTTTCGTGGCCATCAAGCAACATTTACTCTGAATTGTTCGGCAGTGTTTTTTAGCCCCACCGGCCGCTGACCCAATCTGCCAGCCACCGCCGGGGTTTAGCCGGCCCGCATGGCGCCAGCGCGGCCCGATCGGGGCAGGTTAACGACCGCGCCGCGTCAACTGTGGCGCCGGCGGCCGCCGCCCCTTACACTCACGGCGGGCTCGCCAAAATTCGGGCCGCCGCGTCGAACCGGAACCAACATGTCTGATAAGGCCCCGCCTTCGTTTGTTGCTCGCTACAGTGTCAAAACACGATCCCCCTCGCGCGACGTCCGGGTCCGGCTGACGCAAGATGGCATCAGCATCGAAGAGCCGGATGCGCCTTCGACCGGAGGCCAGCCTCTCCTTTGGCGCTATCGGTCACTCAGCATCGCCGAGCCATTGTCGGCGCACGCCATCGACGCTCTGCTGGCTTCGTCCGATCATCCCGGCGCGGCACTTTTCGTGCCGGATAAATCATTCGCCCGCGCTCTTGCCAGCCAAGCCCCGCAATTGACCACAAGCTCCCATCGGCGCCGCACCACCCGACCCTGGATCTGGGCGGCCGGAACCCTGGTCGCGCTGCTCGTCGCCGTCTGGCTGTCCGGATTCTCTCCCGCCAAGGCCGTGGCCAATCTGCTGCCCGGCAGCGCCCGCGACATGCTGGGCGAGCAGGTCGTTGACTCAATGACCCGCGACCGCGCGACGTGTACGGCGCCGGCCGGCCTCGCGGCCCTCGATCAGTTGACGGCCAAATTGTCGGTCGCCGCCGGCACGCGCCAGCATTTCAAGGTTGTCGTGGTCGATTGGAATGTCCTCAACGCCTTCGCCGCCCCCGGCGAGCGCATTGTCCTCACCCGGGCGCTGATTGAGCGCGCGAAATCACCTGACGAGGTCGCGGGTGTTCTCGCCCACGAGATGGGCCACGGCATCGAGATGCATCCCGAAGCCGGCATCGTCCGTGGCATCGGCTTGGCGGCCGCGACAGACTTGATCATCGGAGGCGCCGGCGGCAGCCTCGCCAACATTGGCGTTCTGCTGACACAGCTTTCCTATTCGCGCGAAGCCGAGCGCGAAGCGGACGCCCACGCGCTCAAAATCTTGAAAACGGCAAAAGTCTCCCCCCACGGCCTGCTCGACTTCTTCGACCGCATGGCTGAGATCGAGAAAGACGGCGACGGGGGCCCCGGCGTGTTTCGCTCCCACCCGCAGACGCAGGAACGGCGCGAAGTCGTCGCCGCTGCCGTCGGGTATTCGGCTACACCAGCCCTAGCAGCCAAAGAGTGGGCCGCGCTCCAATCACTTTGCTCGGTAACGACACGTGTTGAGCCGGAGCCGGATCGTCCGGCTCCATCGCCATCTGGCCGTGCGCGACCAGGCGAAATCGACAGCTAAGCCAGCCATAGCGGAACTCTTTTTCGCGACCCGCGATAAAGAGCGCCCGCAACCCACCTTTTCGTCGCCCGACACAAGTCGCAATGATGCTGTCTTGTCCCCGCGACGTTTTTCTTCCGGAAGGACCCCGGACACGATGCCTCTCATTTTTCGCGCAATGGTCTGGCTGCTGCCCTTCGCGCTCTACGCTGCCTCGCCGTTTGCCACCGCCTGGACGCTGAAAGAATCGATCAAGGCCGGCAACGTCCCCGTGATCGATGCCCTCGTCGAGTGGGACAGCGTGCGCGTAACGCTTCGCAAATCGATGACCGCGCTGGCCCTCGACCGGCCCATGGACGTCCACGCCCCGCCCGACGCAACCACCGCCGCCGCCAGTGTTGGCTGGTGGCAGCGCGTGAAGGGCTACGTCGGCGCCGCCGCTGTCGACCGCTTGATCGATCAATATGCCAACGCCGAAGGCTTGCCGACGCTGTTCAGCTATGGCCAGACCTACAAGCGCTACGTTAACGGCATTGATGAGCCGCCACCGACGATCGCCAACCTTCCATCCCGCCTGCGCGAATTCTGGTCTCGCCTGCGTCATGTGGAATTCGTGACGCCGACCGCTTTCGCAATTGAGATGACCGACAAGGCCGATCCGTCACGGCGATTTACAGGGCTGTTCCGGTGGCGCGATCTGCGCTGGAAGCTGACCGAACTCTACGTCCACACCGACGCTCACCCGATGCCGCGGCTGGCAGCACTTGCCAGCCGGTAGACGCTGAGCTTTCGTCCTGCAAGACTATGCCCTCGGATCTTTCGGAGGCTGTCCATGGACGTCGTTGCGCGCCACTGCGCTCTTTCTCGCCATCTCTATATCGACGGTGCATTCCGTCCAAGCGCCGGTCAGCCGATCCCGGTGCTCAATCCTGCAACCGAAGATGTCATCGGCGAGATCGCCGAAACCACACCCGCCGAAATCGAGGAGGTGATTGGGCTCGCTGAAGCTGCGCAAAAATCGTGGTGGGCACGCGCCGGGGCAGAACGCGCCGACATCATGCACGAAGTGACGCGCAAAACGCGAGAGATGAACGCGATCCTTGCCGAAAGCCTGACCCGCGAGCAGGGCAAAACCTACAAGGAAGCGATGGACGAGATCGGCTGGTGCGCCAGTGCCATGAGCTACTACGCCGAAATCAGCCGCCAGGAAGGCGGCCGTGTGCACGGACCATCGGCCCCGGGTCAACTCCACTTGACGCTCAAGGAACCGCTTGGCGTTGTCGCCGCGATCGTGCCGTTCAACTATCCCTATCTGCTGCTCTTCTGGCAGGTTGCGGCAGCGGTCGGGGCCGGCAATGCGGTCATCATCAAGCCATCGGACTATACGTCGCTCTCGACGCTACTGTTGATGGAGGCCTTCGCGGCCCTTCCGCCCGGCCTTGTCCAATGCATCACCGGACGCGGCGAAGCCGGTCGCCGTCTCGTCGCCCATGATAAGATTGCTGGCGTTGCCTTCACCGGCTCCGTTGTCACCGCGCAGGCCGTCGCCGCCGAATGCGCGCGAACCTTCAAGCCAGCGCTCATCGAAGCGTCAGGCAATGATCCCTTCATTGTCATGCCGTCGGCGCCGGTCGAGATCGCCGCCCGTGGCTGCGCCTTCGCAGCCTTCCTCAATGCGGGTCAAGTCTGCACCTCGGCGGAGCGCATCTATGTCCACGAAGCCATCCACGACCGCTTCGTTTCGCAGTTGGTTGCTGAGGCAAAAGGCCTGCGGATCGGCAACGGCCTCAGCAAAGTGGACATGGGACCGATGGTGTCGCAACGCGAACGCGACCGCTACGAACGCATCCTCGGGCACGCGGTTTCGCAAGGCGCTCACGTCGCATGTGGCGGTGGACGCCCGTCCGGCCTCAACCGCGGCTGGTTTACCGACGCCACCGTTCTCACGGAAGTGACGCCCGGCATGGCGATCGTGAATGACGAAAGCTTCGGCCCTGTCGCACCGATTGTAAGGGTGCGCGACCTTGACGAGGCGATCGAACTCGCCAACTGCTCGCGCTTCGGGCTGGGCGCCAACATCTACACCAAGGACCTCGCCGAAGCGATGCGCGCCGTCAATGAAATCCAGGCCGGCATGGTGTGGGTCAATGTTCCCCTCCTCGACAATGACGCCGTACCCTTCGGCGGCCGCAAGTTATCCGGCACCGGCCGCGAACTCGGTGTCGAAGGCCTCGACCAATTCCGCCATACGAAAATGGTGCTGATCGATCCCGAAATCCGCGAGCAGCAA
The DNA here is from genome assembly GCA_022844105.1 of Hyphomicrobium sp. Taxonomy (GTDB): domain Bacteria; phylum Pseudomonadota; class Alphaproteobacteria; order Rhizobiales; family Hyphomicrobiaceae; genus JAGVSR01. Next base: position 128,178 of record JALHMJ010000002.1, read on the forward strand.
GGCTGGTTCCCTTACGCCGACGCCGAGGCGTGGCCGGGCGGGTGACGATATAGAGCCACTTGCATCCCCTCTCCTCATCGAAGGCGATGGGGAGAGCGAGGAATTCACCCCTCGATGCGCTTCAGCGCAGCCTTCAGCCGCTGGATCTTCTCCCCGCCCTCCGCGACGCGCTCGCGGTTCAATTCCACGACGTGCTCGGGGCTCTTGGCGACGTTGCTGTCGTTGGCGAGCCAGACTTCCGCCTTGCCCTTGTCGCTCTCGGCCTTGGCGATTTCCTTTTCCAGCCGCTTGCGCTCTGCATCCATATCGATGACGCCTTCAAGCGGCAGCGCATAGGTCGCCTCCTCGACGACAATGAGCGCCGACCCCTTCGGCGTCGTCTGAGCGAACGAAATGTCGTCAAGACGGGCAAGCCGCATGACGGTGTCTTCATGCGTCTTGATGCGCGTCCGCGTCTCCTTGGAAACCCCCGTGACCACGAGCGGAATTTTAGCCCCCGCAGGAACATTCATTTCCGTGCGCACGGACCGCACCGCCGAAATCAATTCGATCACCCAACCGATTTCTTCATCGACCGAGGCATCCGCAAGACCCTTGGGCTGCGGCCAGTTGCTGAGCGCCAGCAGCGAATGTCGCGCCACGCCGTGTTCGACGAGATGCGTCCACAGTTCCTCCGTGATGAACGGCATGAACGGATGCAACAGCTTCAGGATCTGATCGATGACCCACGCCACGCTGGCCCGCGTTTCGATCATCGCATCTTCATCGTCACCGGCCAGGATCGGCTTGATCAGTTCCAAATACCAGTCGCAGAAAACGCCCCACACAAACTCATAGATGGCGCCTGAAGCCTCGTTGAATTTGTACGCTTCAAGCCCGGCGGTGACACTGGCCGCCGCCCGTTCGGTTTCGCCGACGATCCAGCGGTTGAGCGGATTTTTCACCGTGCGCGGGTCGAAATCGTGCTGGCGCACGCATTCGTTCATTTCCGCAAAGCGCGCCGCATTCCAAAGTTTGGTCGCGAAGTTGCGATTGCCCTCGACCGTCTGCTTGGCAAGCTTGATGTCTCGCCCCTGCGCCGCCATGCGCGCCAGCGTGAAGCGGAGCGCGTCGGCCCCGTACGCATCGATGATATCGAGCGGATCGATGACGTTGCCTTTCGACTTCGACATCTTCTGCCCCTTCTCGTCGCGCACGAGGGCGTGGATGTAGATGTCGCGGAACGGCACTTCCTTCTTGAAATAGAGCGACAGCATCATCATGCGCGCCACCCAGAAGAAGATGATGTCGAACCCGGTGACCAGCACGCTTGTCGGATAGAACCGCTTGAGTTCCGGCGTCTCGTCCGGCCAGCCGAGTGTGGAGAACGCCCACAGCCCCGACGAAAACCAGGTGTCGAGCACGTCTTCATCGCGCGTCAGCGGCTGATCGTTGTTGTAATGCGCCTTGGCCAGCGCAGTGGCTTCCGCCTCATCGAAGGCGACAAAGACTTGACCGTCAGGCCCATACCACGCGGGGATCTGATGCCCCCACCACAGCTGGCGCGAGATGCACCACGGCTGGATGTTGTTCATCCACTCGAAGTACGTTTTCTCCCAGTTCTTCGGCACGAACTCCGTGCGGCCGTCCTCGATGGCGGCGATCGCATCCTTCGCCAGTTCGGCAGCGTTCACATACCATTGGTCCGTCAGCCACGGCTCGATGACGACGTTCGATCGGTCGCCATGCGGCACGGTGTGCGTCGTCGGCTCGATCTTGGCCAGCAGCCCAAGCGCCGCCATTTCAGATACTACCATCCGGCGCGCTTCGAAGCGGTCGACGCCCTGCAGTGTCTCCGCAATCCCGTCGAGCTTGGCGGCAGCCCCTGAGATAACTCGCCCAAAAGCGTCGAGCACATTGATCTGCGCCAGCCCATGCCGCTTGCCGACTTCGAAGTCGTTGAAGTCGTGCGCCGGGGTGATCTTCACCGCGCCCGTCCCCTTCTCGGGATCGGAGTATTCGTCCGCGACTACGACAATCTCGCGCCCGACGAGCGGCAGGCGCACTGTCTTTCCGACAAGTCCGGTGTATCGCGCATCCGCCGGATGCACGGCCACGCCGCTATCGCCCAGCATCGTTTCCGGCCGCGTCGTCGCCACGACGATGAAGCGTGATGGATCCTCCGCCAGCGGATAGCGGAAGTGATACATGTGTCCGCTCGGGTTCTTCTTCAGAACCTTTCCGAGCGCCTCGACGTCAAATGGCTTCTCCGGATCGCCGTCGGTCCAGGCAAAAGTGCCTTTCGCCTCCACCTGCACGACTTCCAGGTCGGAAATCGCCGTCTGGAATTTCGGGTCCCAATTGACGAGCCGCTTGTCCTTGTAGATGAGGCCGGCCCGATGCAATTCGACGAACACCTTCACGACGGCCCGCGACAGACCCTCATCCATGGTGAACCGCTCGCGGCTCCAATCACACGACGCGCCGAGTCGCTTCAGTTGGTTGACGATGGTACCGCCGCTTTCGGCCTTCCACGCCCAAACTTTTTCCAGGAACTTCTCGCGCCCGATCTCGCGTCGGCCCGGCTCCTGTCGCTCCATCATCTGCCGCTCGACAACCATCTGCGTGGCGATACCGGCATGATCGATCCCCGGCTGCCACAGCACGTCCTTGCCGCGCATGCGCTCGAAGCGACACAGTATATCCTGCAGGGTATTGTTGAGAGCGTGCCCCATGTGCAGCGAGCCGGTCACGTTCGGCGGCGGGATGACGATCGAGAAGGGTTCTGCTTCGGCCCTGTCCGGGCGCCCAGCCTTGAAAGCCTCCGCTTTTTCCCAATCATCGCGAACGCGCGGCTCGATGGCAGCCGGCTGGTAGGTTTTCTCAAGCATTGTCGCGAGGTTCTTCTAAAAAAAGCGGCTCGGGTCGAGGTCGTACGACCCCGCTTCCATGCCTGTCAACGTCCGGCGCTGTGGCGGCGGCCGGCGTTTGGGCGTTCCGGCCCATCGCGGTCCGATCAGGGATTAGGCTTGCGCCCGAGCGTGGCATCGCGTTGCAACGCCCGTTCGACGATACGTGGCATGTTTTCGTCGATCCATTTCTCGAGCAGCGGCCGCAGCATATCGGCCACCACGTCTTCGAACGACCGCGCGGGCGTCGCGGTGGAGCCAGAAACAGACTCGGGAGCCTGCGTCGGAGTGGCCTTTAAGACCGGCGGCACAACCAAGGGGGGTATCAAAGTGACATCAGCGGCCATCGGCGGTGCAGGCGTCATGACCGGCGATTGCAAAACCGGGTTGTTGAGGCCGGCCACGAGATCGTCGAGCGCCCGCGACGACGCCGATGGCGCGTCAGCGGACGGCAAGGCTTGCGGCTCGGCGAAGGGCGCGTTGGAAGGCGAAAGCATCGCTTCCCCAACCGCGCTCATCGTGGCATTCGCGGCTGCGACCGGCCTTGGAAACGGAATGAACCCCGGACGCGGCGCAGACGGTGCTACCACCTCGGGTGCCGGCGTCATCGCGACGGGCGCGGAATTCACGTTTGTTGGTTCGGACGCAGACGGCATTGGCAACGTCGGTTCAGAGCGCGGTTCTTGCGGGGGGTAAAAACCACCCCGGCGCGGCGCGAACAAACCGCTGATCGCTGCCGGAGGCGCGACGGGAGTTGCGCCCGTTGCAGGTGTGGGAGACGCTGATCTGGCAATCTGTGCTGGATCGGACACCGCAGAAGCGGCAGCAGGTCTATCGGCAACTGCGCCGCTCGACGGCCCGCCCGGGTTGAGAAGGTTGGCCCACTTCTCACGCGCCGCCTCAATCGGGGTAATCGCGGCCGGAGCCGCGGCCGACGTCATGACCGGGGTCGAAACCGTCGGCTTATCGATAAGGTCGTCGAGATCATCGTCGATAAGTGCCGCCCGCGAACGCGGCGGTGTTTGAACCGGTGCAGAGCCTGCCGGCGCGGCCGGCGATTCCGATACCGACCTGAAGGCTGGCAGACTGGAAAACCGGTTTTCGGCCGCAGGCGAGGATGCTGTCGCCTCACGCGAATCGCCGGGATCTGGCTCTTCAGTGAAAGTCTTGCGGATCGAGGCCAGGATCTCTTCGATCGATGCTTCCGGCGAACTCATCCGTCGCGTCCCGTTCCGAGTTGAATGCCGCGGAAGGCGTCAGCGCGCCGCGGGGCTGCCTTCAGTCTAGTCCGTTCCCTCACAGCATGGAAATGCGGCGAACGGACGGCTGTGCACGGCATCCGCACCACCGGCGTACCGCCCCCACCAGCGGCGGCACGCAAAGTTCCAAGCCCTATTTCTTAACCGCCTTGACGCTTTCGGCAACCTCGATATGCAGCGCCTTTTCGACCATGCGAGGCATGTTATCGGCCAGCCATTGCCTCAGCATCGGACGCAACAGATCCGCCGTCGAATCTTCAATAGGCGCGGCCGACACCATCTCGTACTGAGCCGTTGTCGCGGCCGGAACCGGCGGCGGCACCGGAACGATAGCTTCCACAGGAGTGGCTTCGACCGCAAGCGAGGGATAGGAGGCGACAATCGCCGCGGTCAGATCGGCTGGCGCTTCCATCGCAATAAGTTCATCCACCACCAGCACCGGCGCTATGGACGGATCGGCAAATGCCATCGGGGCCGGATGCGCAGCCAGGTCCACAGCCGCAACAATGGCAGCCGTTGCGGCTGCTTCGAACGGGGACACGAATGGAGCAACAGTCTCATTAACGGCAGGGGCCACGCCCATCCCGCGGAATCGTGTGTCCTTGAACGCCGCCATCTGGCGCGGAACTTGAGGTGCGGCAACCGGTGCCGCCCCTTCAAACGGTCGCTCCTCCACGGCAAAACGATCGAAGTTCGACCGGTCCGTGCCGGGTGCGGCGATCATCTCAGTGTGCGTCACAACGGGGGAGACAACGGACGACTGCATAATTGTCGAAGCAGCTCCATTTGCCGCCAGTTCATCGCCACGCGACGTCGTAGCTTCGTGGAATGTCGAGAGAAGAAAATGTGGCGCGCCATTCACGTCACCGGCGTCCGCACGGTGCAGCTTAAGCGCACTCAGCGATGGCTCCGCCTTGAATGATTCACCGTTCTGGCCGGCCGAGGCGGCCCGGATCGCTTCGCTCAAGCGGCCAAACAACGGTGCTGGTTTATCGGCGGCCGAGCCTGCGGCTGGGTTCTTGAACATCGACGGCAAATCGAAATCGCTTGGATCATCGAGATAGCCGTCACCGCGCGGATGATGGGCCGCTGTCGGTCTGTCCAAATCAATCATCGGCGAACCGTAAGCTGGCTCTTCCGCGATGATCCGGCGTACGGAAGCCAGAATCTCCTCGATGCTGGCATGACCGTTTTTTTCCGTCAGTTCCATAATCGAACCTCGCTCACGCACCACTACAAGGCCCCGCGACCGGGGTTGCGAAAGACAAACGGTTCCAAAGTCAGGTTATTCACGAGCAGTGCGCTCGCCCCCTCCCATGGATCGTCCCGCGAAGCGCATGATGCCACCGGCATCTGAGACACGAGGGTTTTCATCCGCCCTCCCCCGATCTCGGCGCTCCGTTGATTTTTGTAGGGTCGCCGCACGGCAGACATGTGGCAAACCGGCCGCGCGGCAAGAAAAAATTAAGAATCGGAAAGGCAGCCAATGCGGACCCGTTGCCGCACGCAGAAATCCAACATGTTCAGGCTTTGGCGCTTTTCGGTTCTAATCGGCTACTAAGCCGCCGTCGCCATGTGCGCCAATCATCAAGGCGCATCAAACACAAATAATGGCAGAAATGTGTTTATTCCCGAGATCGTCACAACTCTTATTTCATTGTGGCGGGATCGACGTCGAGGCGTTCATGCCGACCGTCTTCATGCGTGATTGAAAGGCCGAACCACTTACGCTCAACCTCCTGATAATGCGCTTCGGGATCGTAGATCGTCCCGGTGACACCCAGGCTGAGGGCGTCGAGCCGCCCGAGCGCCGCCTGCAAGCCATACGCCGCGACGATAACATTGCGCCGTGTCGTCACAAGATTGACCTGCGAATTGAGCAGTTCCTGCTGCGCGTTCAGGACTTCAATCAGTGTCCGCTGGCCAACGCGCTCTTCCTCGCGCACGCCAGTCAACGCGGTCGAATTGGCATCCACCGCAGCCTTGGCGCTCTCCAGCTGCGCCCGCGCACCCAACAACTGCGACCAGGCCGCGATTGTGTTCGCCTTGACGACGACGCGCGCCTGCTCGATGTCCTGTAGGCGCGCCAGATGTTCCTGCTTGGCTTGCCGAACCTGCGCGTAAATGATCCCACCCTGCTGATAAATCGGAACCGTCACCCGCCCGACGACGGATGCTGTCTCAGACTGGTTGATCCCGTCGGACTCATTGAACCGATCCGTGTAATCGGCCTCGACCTGCACTTGCGGCAACAGGGCGCCGCGGATCCGGTCAACGTTGAAACGGGCTGCCTGCTCGACATAGAGCGCGCTGACGACGTTGGGATTTTCTTGCGTGCTGATGGCGACAGCATCGGCCTGTGATGCCGGCAACAAAGACAGTTTCAACGACGGCTCAACGAGCCCGGTCGCCGGCTGGCCGACCGTGCGCTCGAAGGCGGCGCGACTGGTCTGCAAGTTGGCGCGCGCCTGATCGAGCTGCGCCACGGCGTCTGCCCGACGCGCTTCGGACTGCGCAACGTCGGTGCGCGTCACCTCACCGACGGCAAACCGGTCCTGAGTCGCCTTCAGTTCTTCCGAGAGAACCTTCAAGTTGTTTTCATTGAGCCGTACGATGGCCTGATCGCGCACCACATCCATGAACGACGTGACCGCCTCAAGCAGAATTTCCTGCTCCACGGCGCGCAGTGTTTCGCGGCCGGAACGCACAAGCGATTCTGCCTGGCTGACGGCATTCGTGACCTGGAACCCGCGGAATACCGGCTGCGTGAGGCTGACACCGTAGCCGCGGGGCTTTTGATCGCCATCCGGGCCTGGACTGATATCGGTGTAGCGGTAACCGTAATCGGCCGACGCGCCGATGTCCGGACGGTAGCCTGATTTCGCGATCGGCACTTCTTCATCGGTAGCGCGCAACCGGGCGCGCTCGGCATCGATGCGTGGGCTGTATTCGTAAGTGGCGGCAAGGGCTTCATCGAGCGTGAGAGCATAAGCGGGCGTAAAACCGGCAGCCGCGAGCATTGCAGCGGCAGCCACAGCAATCCTGGGAAGGAACCGCGCTCCCGGTAGCGATCTCTCCAGCGGCGATCGTTTGGTCAAAACCAATCCCCCTTAGCCGTGAACCCGTGCCCGCTCACATGATGGGTCCAAGACACAATCTCGTTAGACAATCGGCACTGTACGAATGGCCGACCCCCCGTGCCTAGCTATACGATTCGTCCGGTTCGGCAGTCCTGTTTAACCGAAAACGACGACCCTGTTGCGGATCAGAACGCGAAATCCCGCCTGCGTGGCTTCAATCCCACAGCCGCGACAAGGGTCGAATGAGCCGCTGCAGAGTTAGAAAACGAAACCCCGAACTGGCTCAAAACCAGGCAGGAATACCGCCGCAGCATCAAAGCCATCGCGCTCCGATATCGTCTCGCCCGCCCGCTGCCAGACCGCCGCCCGTCCAGTGCCGACACCCGAAATGATCGCAACGAGACGACCCCCATCCTTGAGTTGGCCGAGCAAGGCGTCCGGAACGCGGACCACGGCTCCCTCGACCACGATCACATCGAACGGCCCTTGCGCGGGATAACCGGCCGTCAGTTCGCTCTCGACGACGCTGACGTTGTCGGCCTTCAGCGTCGCCAAGACCTGCGTCGCCTCTTGCACCAGCGCCGCGTCACTCTCCAGAGCCACGACCTTCTGTGCCAGTCGCCCAAGAATGGCCGCCGAATAGCCTGTTGCGCAACCGATATCGAGCACCACATCCGTCGGCTCGATAGCGGCGAGTTGCAAGAGCTTAGCGAACGTGCGCGGCGCCAGGATCGCCCGGCGCGCTGGCGGCTGACCCGATCCGTCGACAGCAAGATCGATATCCAGGTAGGCAAGAGACCGCCGTGCTGCCGGAACAAAAACCTCGCGTGGCACGGCATTCATTGCGCGCGGAATCCGCCGGTCGGTCACATCACTGGGACGCACCTGCGATTCGACCATGTTCTGGCGCTGAAGTGCGAAATCGGACATGTGGCTTCCCTGATGCTAGGCCATCCCGGTGAAGGTCCGGCAATACAACGCACGCTAACGCGCCCGTCGGCCGCGCCCCATACCGCAAAACGCCCTAACCGGCCACGCCTCATGCACAGCCTTCAAACTCTTTTGTCCCTGACGTGGAGCTTCCCTTGTGCCGCCTTTGGCTCCCGTGCTAGTAGCCCGCACCCGGACAGGATTTAACGGTTTTTCCGCGAAGCTGCCCAACCGCTTGACTTGGCGGCGATCCACCGGACCAGAGGCCACGTGGCGGAGTGGTGACGCAGCGGACTGCAAATCCGCGTACCCCGGTTCAATTCCGGGCGTGGCCTCCAGCAAAATCAATAAGTTAGCCGCTATCGCATCGTTGGGCAAATCGTTTTTGACTCATATATGACTCAATGGTGAGAAAAGCTTCCGTTTGCCGCTTCGACTTTGTTATCGACACAGGGCGCAACAAACCCCCTCCGGGCCCGCAGCGGTTGACGACAATGGGGACGAAGTAGAAGTCATATTGAAGTCGAGCAGGCCCACGCTAGGAGTCGAGGGGCTGGCAAACGAGCTTTTGGCAGCAATGCTAGCTCTCGATCTTGGGCTACCGACCGCAGAACCTGCGCTTGTCACACTGGAGCCCGACCGTCAACACGGTCATCTCCTGCACATCCTGCAATGTGCTTACCGAGTAGCTTTTGCGTGAATGGCGAATCAATTAGTTTAGGTGCGTGGTTAGGCACCCTCGACCTGTCGCCGGGTCAAACGCCTCACTGTTTGAAAACGGCTCTCCCTTTCATGGGCGGCTGCGTAATCGGCGAACGGCTTGGCCCTTGAGATGGAGTGAACCCATGCTCGACCTTCGCATCGAAATTTCTCCCGCCGCCATCGACGAAATGAAGCTCCGCCTGACCAGGGCGCTGCCTGATGTGAAGTCGTCACATCGCGTCGAAGGCCTCGCTCGTGGATTAGGTTTTCGAACCTACGCAGCTATGAGGGCGCAGGCTCTCACTCCTGCGTGCTCTCCCAGTGCAAATGCGACTGGCTTTTGTGGGTATCTTGCAGAGCACGGCTACTCAATCGACGGAATTCATTTCTACAGAGCCGTCGGTGCGGCAGCGATTACCCAGGTTATGGAACGGGAGCCCCAGCTATCTCATTGGGGTTACCACGTCGGCCCGCCGAAGCGGCGGCCGGACGGAAAATGGGAAAGCGCCGTGGAGCATCAGGACCGCTTTCGTTCTGAACGGGAACTGCTCAAATCCGACGCCGTAGTCGACGAATTCTTGCTCTCGTTGGGCCTCGTCCAGCGGATCGTCCCGACGAAAACAATCAGAGGAGGGACCGGTAGCTACCGGCTAAAGCACGTCGCCGAAAAATCTTCATGCCGCCTGCCGTGCGGTGCGGAGATCCAGCCACACTACGTTGCCAACGGCACGCTCATCGCCGCTGCCATCCACGCAGGGTTTTATTACAAGACGCACGCCGACGCGCGCGGTTACGACGGCGTCAACGTCACGTTCAACATGTCAAAGGCGGCCGTGGATGACCTCGACCGAACGATCCGAGGCCGCGCCGATTAACGAGGGTATTCTCCCGCCGGGGTTTGCGCTCCGGCGGGCCTTGATGTCGCCGACGTCGACACTTTCGGCCCGACATGTCGACGATTTGCAGTTTTGACGCCTCATCGCGACGAAGGCGATCACTGGGGTTGCGTTCGGCTTGTGGGATGCGAGACTGGCGTTCGTGGTCGAAGTTTCTTTGGCTTGCGCAACAGTGGTAGGGAGATTGCTACGTGAGACATTTTGCCGGCGTTTTATTGTCTGTCGTGCTGCCAACCGCTGCGTCCGCAGATCAGGACGTAGTCTTCGAGATGATGCGGCGCACGATGGATATTGAGGGATCTTCGCAAGAGCTTGCCGTGCATATAAGCGGGATGCAGGAGTGCAAACTGGATGGCCTGATGAAGATCGACGATGTGAACCTGATCGGCAACGCTTACCGCAAGGCCGATGTGAAGGCGTTCGAAGCGGGATCGTTGAAAGGCGCGATGATCGTCAAGGGCCTGGAACTGAAACCCGGCTCCGAACATTGCAAGGTCGTGAAACAGAAGATCGAGGAATCTCTGCCGGACTATGAGAAGACCGCAGCAGCAGTGCGTAAGCTGGGACTACGTTGACAGATCACTTATTCTTGGCGGCGCGCTTCGCAGGCTTCGGCAACGCCTTCACGGCAGCGAGAGCCTTCCGGGCTTCTTCAGCGGCCAGCGCCTTCCGCGCCTTGTTGAACTTGTCGTACTCCGCCTCAGCGTGCTTGTCCGCCGTTGTCTTCTTCACGTCGCCGAAGTCGTTCAGCATGTGACGCTTGTTCACCTTAAGAATTTCCGAGAGTTTATCGTTGGCATCGTCCATGGACACGAGAAAGCCGCGCTGCACCTGATCTTCGAAGAAGTCGAGAACCATACCGACGAGGCGATTCAAGTCTTCAAGTTCAAGCTCGCCCAGGTAGTTCTTCGCCGTCGTCACGTCATCCTTCAGAACGCGATCACCATCCCACGTCATCAGCCCCATGTTTTCTTTCGAGGCATCCACACGGTTGAGGATGATCCGCGCCGCCGTGCCCTGCGTGATCGCGTAGAGCATTCGGTTCTGGAAGTGGGCGAAGAAATTGTGGCTGGCGGGCGACTTCGGATCGTAATCCTTGCACATGGCACAGATGTTCCGAAGCTCGGCATACATCGTCGCTTCATCCGAGCGGATGTCGGCGATGATCTTGCGAAGTTCACGAAGGCGATCGGCGTTGCCCTTGAGCCGCCGCTTATCGACAACGAAACCATGCGTTGCCAACTGGACGAGGGATTGCGTCGCCCAGCGCCGGAACAGCTTTCCTTCCATTGAGTTGACGCGGTAGCCAACGTAGAAAGCTACGTCGAGGGAGTAGTGCGTGATCGGACGTTTGACCTGACGAGAACCCTCCTGCCGAACTATGTCAAAATCCGACATAGTTGAAGCGTCGATCTCACCGTCATCCATAAACTGTTGAATATGCTTGCTGACGTTCGTGACCGTCACACCGAACATGGTTGCAAGATCAGCCTGCGTGAACCATGGGTTCTCACCGTCGAAGAGGACTTCCAGCGCTACGCCTTCCTTGTTGGCGTAGACCATGAAGCGGTTGCCCGTCACTTCATCTTCGACAAGCTGAAGCGGCGTCGTCGGCTTAGCCATGTCGGTACCTCCGCTTTGGTATAGCGATTGACCCTTTAGACGGATTTCTTCGGGGCAGCCGCGCAGGTTGTTAAGAACTGACGGACGGCCTCCCCTCCGCCGCTCACCGAAAACTCGACGTCTGACAGCCCAACCGGCGAACTTACCCGGACATAGAGCTTTGCAGAGGTCTGCGCCTGATCAAGAAACGTGGCGACTGCCGAGGCGTCGCTAATCACAGGGGACGACGAATTGAAGAACTCGACCTTCGGGGTCTGCCCCGGTTTTTCATCAAATCGGTATTCAACGACCGAGGTGCCCGTTGATCCAACGGGAAAGTCGAACACAAACATAATCATCGGAGAGCCGTCGGCGCATGCGGCGCTTGCCGAGGCAAATCCTCCGCGACGGCCGCGAGACGAATACTTGGCCGGCGCGGGGCCGACGCTGATCGAGCTGCTAGGCTTGCCGCTGATGCGGTCGACCTTCGACGAAACCTGCCAAGCCGATCCACCCGGTTGAATAGAGCCGATCGGAGAGCCTTGCTGCGCGCAACCTGCGGCGGCGATGGCTAATGATACGACGCAAGTTCGCATCAACTTTAAGCGAGACGTCGAAAACTGGTTCATCGAATCGCCCCCCGAACATCAGAAGCAGAATATCAGGGGGGAGGCATCTAGCAATGCAAGATCGGCGATTACTTCCTCGCCCGGCCCCGCGCCTCGATCCCGGCCACAACCAACTCTCGCACCACGGCTGAACGATCCGCGCCGTCTTTGCGTCCATCACGGATCGCGTCGACCTCGGCCAGCAAGGCGGGCGGGAACCTTACAGCCACTTGAACCAGGCGCTCGCCTGCATCCTTCACCGGCCGCCCCCGGCCCGTCGTCTTTTTTGGCTTGCGCACTGTCCGCTCCTCTAATCCGAGCGGAGATTATGTCTGACAATATTTTACGTCAAGAGGGCTTGCCCCCCTCCAATTTTTGTCATACATTAATAGACAGGCCCCGCAGCGGCGGCAACCGCGGCGGAGCCCTAGACCCACCAATTGAACAGACCAACAGGTGAACCATGTTTCAATCTACCACATCGGCCGCGCGAGCGGCTAGCACCACCCCACCCCTGCCCGCGCGCGCGGCTGTTGAAACCGTGCGCATCGGATCGGCCGGCCTTTCGGCCTCGTACTACGCGATGCTCGGCCTGACCGTGCACCCGCTCGCCGCCGTCGGCCTCGGGCTCATTGCCGGCGCGGCCGACTATATCAAATCGAACGCGCTCGGCGCCGTCATCGACGGCCCCGGCATCATGCGTCGCCTGATCGCGTTGCCGTTGTTCTTCGTCCTGTTCATCGCCTCGATGATCGCGGTCGACGGCGTGCTGCTCAAGCTGCGTGACGCCCTCGTCTCCGGACCGGCGAACGTGATCACCGGCCACGACCGGGCTTCCGCCGATCACAAAGCCGCCGCCGACGAATTGGCCCGCCTCGGCGCGGTGCGCACGCCCGACGCCATCAGCGCCGACATGGACGCCGCCCCGGTCTCGCGGGCGGTGTTCCGGCGCACGTCGAACTGCACCGACATCACCAAAGACGCCAGCTTCGACGCCTGCAAGCCGATCCTCGACCTGCGCCAGGAAATGGCCTCGGCCATTCGCAAGCGCGAACTCGAAGCGGCGCGCGACAAGGCGGCGAAGCGGTTGGACGAGTTGGGGCCCCGGCCATCGTCGGCCGACCCGCAGGCCGAAGCGGTGGCCCATGCCGCCGGCGTCAGCGTTTCGACCGCCGCGTGGGTGCTGATCGCCATCGTCGGGTTCGCGATCGAGTTGTGCGCGTGTTTCGGATTGTACGTTCTCGGCCACCGTCCGGCGCATCGTCCGGCGAACGAGAACCGTCCGGCGGCCGGAGGCGATCGTCCGGCCGGAATGTCGGACGCCGAACTCGCGACCATCCGGGCCAAATTTCTCGCCCCGGACGATCAGCCGGAAGGTCCGAAGCCCGGAAGGTCAGCGCCGCTGCCGGCGAACGTGGTCCCGCTTGCCGATGCCAAAGCCCGCACGCTCCGGAAGATCCGCGCCGAACTCGCCGCCGGCCGGACGTTCCCCAGCCAAGCCGAACTCTGCCGTGCCGTTGGCGTCGCGCGGTCGACGATGAGCGATTGGCTGGCAGCATGGGAGGCGGCCGGTGAACTGCCCCGCCGGCAGATCATCGGAAGGTGCAAACGGATCGCGAGCGCATAAATCGGAACCACGAAGGTGCACAGCAACAGCCCCGGCGGGTCGACCGCCGGGGCTCATCATTTCGCGCGGTGCCGATCTTAGTGAACGGCACGAGCCTCGGCTTCTGCCGGTTTTGCCTGAGGCAAGACTTCGGCCCGGCGCATGTAGCGCAGGCACATGGTCTTGCTCTCATCAGATTCCGCGTCGCCAAGGTAGGCGGCCAGCGCCAGCGAAATCATGCTAATGCGCCCGGGCACGTCCGCCTGACCTTCGGCAAACAGCAGCGCAAGCGCGATTTTCGCGTCGTCTGGGTTATGAATGCGAGCCGCTGCGATACCGGATTCGAGTGCGTGAATCGTGGCGTATGCCCTTGAAATGCTCTCCTCGATACGCTCGCACTCCCCCGCAGGCAAGTCACACCTCGCAGCGGAGTCAGCCGCATGATGAAGGGCCCATGCCTTCTCCAAGTCGGCCACGAGCGCGGCGATCAAGCTGCCGCCGTCGCTGACGTTCGCCGTGGTGATATGCGCTCGATGCCAATCTGCGAGCGCTGCAGCGAGACGGTCAACCTCGGCCGCCGCGTCATCAATGCCCGCCGGCGCGGCGTAGTCGTGGCGTACGATTGCCACACGCTCAGAAAGTTGCGCTGCTAGTATCCCCGCATCGGCGGCCGACTTCGGGCGGTAGAATGACAGCAATTGCTCAAGCGCACGCTGTCGGGCAACATAGTCGTCCACCGAACCGAGGGGCCCGATCGCGGCCCGTCCCCGGGATGAACCGCTGGCCTCGGCCTCGTTGATGGTCGATTTCATGTGCGCAATTTCAGCTGCGATGAGTGAGATTGTGCTGTTGGTTTGCATAAGTTTTTCTCCGTCTGTTGAGATCACTCTGGCCAGCATTTGCCGCTGCTGAGCGCATTAAAGGTATGACAATAATTGACACATAGCAAGCCTGCTGTCCGCCTTTTTTTGTCAGACATTATTCCGCCGCATGTATGGCGGCCGTCTGATCAAAGGCACCATTGTGGTGAATGGCCTTAGGTCTCTGCCACCTCTCCGGCCAGCGCTCGCACGGCACGCCCTCACGCTCTAAAGTCTCAATCAATTCGATCATCGCAACGAGCGACTCGGAAGGTCGAACAGGATGGCCGCGCCGACTCGCGTCGCCACGCCAAATCTGCTGCAGATAATCGCGTGAATATCCGGTGGCATCCGCCATGTGGGAACTGCCGTGGGGGCCGAGAACCGCAAGCAAGCGCGCTTGCAAATCGCGGGCGTTATCCGGGTGAACCGCGGGCTGCCATCGCGCCGGCCACGCACCGACACCACCCTTCGCTTTCAAAATGCGCAGCAGCTCAACCATGGCGGACAGTTCCGCGAACTGCCGGCTATCGCGATCGGCGCGGAAGCGCTCGTTGATGACGTTGGCAGTGAGGCCAATGGCTGATTTCAAAACCTGCACCGGCTGCCGTGGCGCGAACAGCTTGGCGAACTGCTGCCGTAGCTCGCCGGTCCGAACTCTTCCGCCCGTCCATCGTGGCGGCAAATCCTCAGCCGTTAGGCCGAGCCCAGCCGTCGCGGTCAGCAACTCTATAACCGCTACAACGCGAGGGCTCGGCGACTTGAAGCGCTCGCGCGAGCATTTCAGCGCGTCAGCTAGATTATCTAGAGCGTCCGGCCCTAGCACCGTCTCAGCGGCGGCGATCAGATCATTCATTCAGGCCCCCTTAGTTCACGCGATGACTGCGGAGCGCACCAAGCGGTCCCGAGGGTGCACCTGCCGGCTTCTCTCGGCCCGGATCGGCCGAGCCGCCTTCGGGCTGCTGCCGGCCGAGCTTGCCGTCAACGTTCAGTCGCGAGGCGGGCGAGAAGCCGAGCGTCGCTTCGACCGCGCGCAGCTCGCGCATGTTGGCGTGCCAGGCGATGAAGGCCGGGTTTGACTTGATCTTTGTCGTCGCCGTTTCGCGGCCCTCGGAGTCCACCGTCGTTTTCGTTTCCTCGACCGTCGCCGGCGGCGGCTCCTTCATATCCCGCTGCACGCAGTAGGTAAGAACGCACCAGCGCGCGACGACCCCGTGATCGGTTGTCTTGAGAAGCGTTGCGTTCGCAGGGTTCGCCCATACCGCTGCCCACAGCGCTTTTGCGCGCCGTGGCATAACGCATGGAACTGGCGGGACAAACCGTGAATCGCGCGCAACGTCTTGTATATCCTCAGTCTCTTCTAATGATGCGATCCGAGCCTTCGTCTCGCGACGCCGACGACCCGGAAAGCCTTGCGCTGACTCAATTTCCGGCGGCTTCGGCTTCGGTCCTCGCTTGCCCATCTACCCCACCTCTCCACTTCTAGAAAAAATAGTTTGGCCAGAAACTCGCGACCGAGAAAATTGTACGGAAGGCGCGGTCATTGAGGCATCGGTTCATATGAAAATATACCCCCCCTCCCTCTCATCAGTTTTCAATACCAGCCGCTCGCTTGGCCGCCTGAATCGCCGCAACGGCGGAGCGCAACTCCGAGACTCGCCGCAGTAAATTTGCTCTGGCGGGCCTAAACCATGGCTGCGCGGGGCGCGCGGGTGAGCCCCGGCGCCCCTTGCCTACTTTCCGCAAACGGCCGCGTTTGTCGCGCTTCGTGCCGGCTGGCTTCGGAGGGCGGAATTTTGTTCCGAATTCGACCCAATACAAATGGAGCGCACCGCCGCGCTTCTTCGTATTTCGCATTTTCGGAGTCAAAAATCCGAATCGGAACCACGTATTTCCGTCCCCGTCCTTCACGACATCCAGCGCCTCGGGCTGACTCAACACTGCGCGTCCTTGGCCGCTGTCGACCGGAATCAAGTCGACCGCTTCGCGTTGGCAGGCCTCAAATTCGAGCTTCAAGGCCTCGTGCAACTGACCCTCGGCCGCCTCGCCGAACGCTTTCAAATTTCGCAGAAACTGTTCGACGCCTTCGATGTGCGACATGCATCACCAGTGATAAAAAGTTGAACCGCCCTGAGCGAGGATGCGCTCCTCCTCTAAAGTCATCGGCGGAGCTGGCTCGAACCACGCCCCGTCAGGACCGCACATCGCAACATCGCCACGAGCGTCCTTCGTCAGCAGGGGCAGCCGTGTGCTAAGGCTGACAACTCGCGCGCAGAAGGTGTCCGACGATGTGGCGTCGAAATAGGCCATAAAAGAATGCGCGCAGTCAGCACATGCGCCCCCGCACCGCGCGTCCGCGATGATTGGATCATCACTGATGGGCGCATCGTAAAACGCCGGTTGGTTTACTGCCTCGCTGAAGTCGCCGGTTGTCGGATCGTAAATTAAAGTGCTCGGATCCGCCGCGGCCTTTTGATCCGAGAAAGCCGCAAACCCTACCGCCGCCATGCCGCACGCGTTCTCATCCGTGCGAACGTCGACAGCAGGCAGACTCGCGCCGGTGATTGCGTCGACAAAATTCGAGCAACAGTATCCTATCTCCTTGCTCGGCCCCGTACGGGCGATGCAGTCGACACAATTTTTCGGCCCCGCGCCCAGATCGAAAACTTCCTGCGGCGTCGTCGATTTACGAGCGCGGCGATGGTCAAGGGTCAGACGAAACATTGGGCGTCCTTTCTGTGATCGCGTTTCGATTGTGGGGCATTGCTGCGCTTCGATCGGACGCCTCGCCTAGCGCACGCGAGAGCGTTTCTTCTCCGATTGCGAGCGTGAAGATCCACAACCCTAGTCGCCGAAAGTCAGGGGAATTTTCTGAACTCCACTCGGCAATCTGGCGCCAGGTCGGCGCCTTCGGCGTGCGCACGAGCAATTTAGAAAACAGATTTGCAAGCTCCTCCGGTCGAACTGAACCAGCTTCGAGCCGCCGCCCAAAGGGTGCCGCCGCGCCGACTGTTTCCTCTATGGCTTTCAGAGTTTCGAGCGAACGCGCGCAGTAGAATCGCAAGCCCGCCACCTCGATTTCTATCTCACCCAGCGCCTCGCGCATGGTGAGCGGTTGGATTGGGTTTTCAGCCATCACGTGACCCCCCGCTCTCTGCCTTCGCGGCTCACGGAGAGGATTTGATTCGGAAGAGCCGCGTCGCGCTCGGCCAGCATGGACCGCATTTGCGCAACAGCGTCTTGCGTTGCACCTCTCGCATCAATGTTGGTCACGATGCTGATCGGAGCTGCGGCGGCCCCGTTCCCTCGTCCGGCTCCACCGAAAAGCTCTGTGGGGATGCGGGGCTCGATCCGTCCAGAGGTGTTGGGTATGAAAAGCTCCGGTCGTTTTTCGCCGACGATGTAAGCCTTCCCCTTTTCTACTGAGCCGCCATCTTCCATGAAGCCGCCGAAAAGTCCTCCGATCAGAGAGCCGATGATCCCCGCACCGCCGCCACCACCGCCGCCCAAACCACCACCGCCGCCGCCCAAAAGGGGCTGCAGAACGTTGGCCTGAAACGTCAATTTTGCGAAATCGGAAAGCATAGTGGCGACGAAGCCGCGCCAGTTTGTTTCGCTACCATCAATCCATCCGCCGAACGCGCGTTCCAAGTTTCGGCTGAGTACGGCAGACGACTGTTCAAGACGCGACTGCGCGGACCGCAACCGATCCGTCGCCTCCGCTTCTCGCCCCTTCTCGGTTGCGGCGGCGCGGATTGCGATGCGCTCAGCATCTGTTGCGTTGCGGCCCAGCGCGCGGATTTGCGCGAGCGCCTGCTCCTGCGCCCGCAACGCTGCAACTTCGCCAACGCTCAAGCCTATCTCGAGTCGGCGGGAACGCTCGGCTTCGATGGATCGCACGAGGTTTTCAATGACTCGATCGGCGCCGGCGTCCTGACGCTCGGCTTTCGCCTGGGTGTCGATCTGGAATTGTGCCTGCTCTTGCCGCTTTAGTAACTCATTTAGTTCCGTCTTTTTTTCGGGCGCAAACGCATAGCCCCCGCGATCTGCGGAGGTGAGGATCCGTTCGCGCGTCAGCTCTGCGGCCGACGCCGCCGCGCCGGCGCCCAACAGAGACGCTTTCTTCTCTAGGAGCCGAACCTCGTCTGCGAGGCGTGCCAGCGCCTCTTCCTGTTTCTTCTGGTCTACCTCATCAGGTGCCCAGGGGATGCGTTCCATGGCCTGGAATTGACCAAGCAGCCACGCCTGCATTTCAAGATTTTTAAGCTGCCTGTCCGCGTCGCCCTGCGGATCGCTGATCGCTGGGCCGCGTATTTCGCCCATGCGCGCCATTTCGGCTGCCGCCTCAGCAGCGCGGCGCTTTAACTCGTCGATCTTCGCAATCGTGCGGTCGAGAAGTTCTCCCTCTGTATTGATGTCTAACGAACCAGCGGGCCGTAGCGTCGCGAGGTCGAGCTTGATGTTGCGAATGACTTCCGCTGTCTTGGCAAGCCCGCGCTCAACGAAGTTCTCGCTCGACTCGCCTGCCTCTGCCGCGCTAGCGGAATACAAGCCCAGCGCCGCCGCGGCCTGCTTGGCCTCGTCCCGCACCTCTGCCAGCCCCTGTTGAGCCAGCGCGGTTAGTACAGTCTGAACTCCTGCGGCTTGCTGCTCGATATTCGCGAACTCATCACCGCCGCCGGCTGCGCTGGCCACCTGCCGCGCCACGTCGCCCGCCAGATTCAAGACCTCGCCGATCTTGGTGATTTTCCCACCAACTTCGGCGAGCCGTCCGACGAGGCCACCGATAGAAGCACCGCCCTTTTCTCCCAGGTCAATCAACCCTTTCAGGCTGCCTCCCGTGAACCCGTCAAAATTCTTCATCAAGTCTGTCACGGACGACAGACCCGTTTGCAGCCCCTGCGTGTCAGATTTTATACGGACAACCAGGTCAGCGATTGAACTCGCGCCTTCAGGCATTTCAAATTCCTTTCAATTCGAGCGTCGGCAGCAGGCGCCGTAGGCGTGCAAGCAACGCCGCCTCGCCGCCGCCGGCCAACACAACTTCTATGTCTCGCTCAATGCGATCTAACGCCACATTTTCGGGCGCTTCGATCTCGACCGGTTCGATCCGGTGAAACGGAGCCACGACCGTGCCCAGCGCCGGACATTCCCCCATCCGCGCGCGACCGGCGGCGATGCGGCGACTTTTTGTTTGGCGGACACTCATGCGGACCTCCGAACCACTGGCCGCGCCACGGACTCGGGTCCGCCCCCGGACGCAGCCGCTCCGCAGGACGCGGACTCGGTCGCAGCCGCCGCGATGACTCCGAGCGCCAACTTCCCGCGGCCCGCAGCCGTGGTGCGGGCGCTTGTCGAGTCCGGTGACGGATTCCCCTGCAATACTGTCCGGACGGCCTTGATCGTAAACAACGTTGCGCGCCCGTCCTGCCGCCCCATCCGACGGAGGCGACGAGCGATTGCAACGTGCGCCGCGTCCCCAGCGCGAAGGCGGGTCCGTGCGCGGTTCACGCCGGGCAACGTCGCAAGGGCCTCACGCACAATATCGGTCGGCGCCGGGGACAATCCGCGTTCCTTGCACCACGCCGCCGCCGCTTCGTCTATGTCTTCTGGCAGCATTGGGTACCCTGCCAGCCCATCGTTGATCAGGGCGCGTGCGACTCCCTCAGCAACCTCGCCGGGGCTCGCCCGGCGGCGGCGACGGCCACAGGCTGGCGCCACGGCGGCGGCAACGGGAACTGCGGCCACCGGCGAGGCTTCCAGCGTTTCGGCGTCTACGGCCTCGGCCCGCGCCACGGTGGCGGCAATGGGCGGCGTCGGGTCGGTACGGGCGATTCCCAGCGCGACCGCAGCGCGAGCGAGGATGCCAGGGCGGGCGGGGCGCTTCATGCGGCGGCCCTCCCATAATCTGCTGGGGACTCTGCGGGCGCCTGCCACGCGTCCGACCGTTCGACAAGGGCGGCGAGCTTTGGATCAGTGCGCTGCCAAAACTCAACCCACGCGATCCACTGCGGCGTCCCCTTGCGAATGACGACCATAGCGCCGGCTTTCCGTGCGAGCTCAATCTGCTGGCGAACGTCGGCGCTTGTCACTTTCGATTCTTGGTCAATCAACCTATCCACGGCGGCAGAAAGAGCCGCCGGAGGTACGTCTTGCGCCAGATCGGCCCATCCCGCGAGCGTCGCGCCGGGGTCATCGCCCAGCGCAAGACGCTTGTCGGACGCCAACATCGGCGCCACGAAGTTCTCCACCCCATCGCCGTTGCGGCCCGTCGCCCGCAGATCGGCGAGCCACTTCGATTTGCAATCAAGCTTGGACTGGTTCCCCCCGTCACGGGGGGTTAGGGGGGAATGTTCAATTGATTGTTGAAGTGAAGTTCTACGGGTGGACTCCAGGTGTCCACCCCAGGTGGACACCACATGTCCATCCCCCGTAGCCAGTTTGTCCAGGGGGGTGGACAGGCTGTCCAGGGGGGTGGACATTGGGCTTGGATCGACCGCATACGGTAGTACGTGGGGCGGAGGAGTGCCGGGCGGTTCAGTGTCGAGATAGGACGTAACCCGCCTTGGCTTTTCGACCTGCCCTCCGAGTCGAAGGGCTGTCACCCAGGGTGCGTAACCGACCAATGTGATCATGTTGCTCGTCTGAGAACCATCATCCCGAACGCGCTTTTTGACCGTTATGATGCCGTCGGCCTTCAGCCGGTCTAGATATCTCTGCACCGTCTTAGTCGAACACTTCGCCATCCTCGCGAGAGCGCTGTGGCTGGGATAGCATTCGCCGGTGTCCCAATGGGCGTGGCGGGCGATCGCCTGCAGGACGAGCGTCGCCTGCGGATTACCGACGTCCTGTAAATCCGCCCAGGTCTGTGGTTCGTTCATGACCGCGCATCACGTTGAAATCCTCATAAACTCAAACACGACTGACGCAACTGCCTGACCTACCGTCGACGCACCCAGCGCCGCCAGCCACTCCGCTCACCCGTTCATCGTGCCCGGCGGGGGTGCCAGTGCTAGCAACAGAGCGAACGCCGTTTGCAGCGCATAGTCGTTTGTGGCGCAAAACCGTTGAACGTCGGACTCCAGCGCCGCGCGCTCCGCCGCGTACCGTTGCGGATCGTCGCGCATCAACGAGTTTTCGACTGCTGCTAGTGCATCGATGCGCGCGTTCAACGCCCGCCTCTCGTCCTCGACGGTTGCGCGCAGCGTCTCGATCGGTGTTGGTGCAGGTTCGGTCATGTAGCGTTCCTAAGTTGGTGTCCAACGGCCGGCGACGAGCCCATCGCCGCCGGCCTCGATACTCACAACGCAACGAACGCAACAGAACCGCCGCCCAGCGCCTACCCGGTGGTGCCGCATTTCTTGGGATCTTCGAGGGTCGACATGCGCTCGCGATCTCGAAGCCACGACTCAAGCGCGGACTGGCGGTAGCCCACCCGCGTCGCGGATAGCTTGATGAACCGAGGCCCTTCGCCGCTCATGCGCAGCTTTGCAAGGCGACTTTCCGAAAGGCCGGTGTAAGCCGCAGCATCCTTAGGGCGGCGGACGGGATCAAGCGGCGCAACGCCGTTGCCCTGATAAGCCTCACCGCTCACAGCAGATTGGGCGTCCATGATTCTCTCCGCGTCATTCGTTCCTCAGCCGGGAACGACGCGGATAGTCCCTGAGGGCGTAGGGCGCGTAAATTAACTTATATACGTGGAGCGCTTTTTTAGGTTCTGAAGTAGCTTTTTGCTCGGCCGTTGCACGCCAAACTGATCAAACATGCCGGATGCAAATTGGCCGAACGCGCCGCCCCACTCACCCCTCTCCGGCTCAGACCAAGTGAGGCTATCGTGCCCGGTTATTTCGATGTAGACCGCCCCCATCTGCCGCATGCATGCATTGGTAGCGGCCAGCGGCTTTCGTCCCCGGCGTTTCGGCGTGGTGATGGCGATTTCTGCTGTTAACAGCTTTTCCTGAGCTGCGGCGGACCATGCGCTATGTTGATCAGCAACGCCGTCGCTGCCCTCGGCCAAATCAATTGCGATCAGCATCTGCTTCACGGCGTGCTGGAGATCGCGCGTATCGGTCATGAGTTTTGTTTGCGTCAGTCGCTCGAAACACTCTGCGGACGCCTCGAAACTCCGATAGTCACCCTTCGCAAGCGCGGCCCGCATATGTCGATAGAGTTTCGCCAACTCCTCGGACTTCCGCGGTCCACGTTCCATGAGCATTTCTCGCTCAGCGGCGACATCCAAGAACCGTTGACACAGGGTGTGGCACAACTCGATGAGGCGCTGATCATCGACCTCTGCTTTATTTATAGAGGCTAGTTTATTGAACACCGGCAAGAGCGCTAACCGGAATTGGCTCCTCTCCACCCAGCGCGAGGTGAAACGTGGCGGCAAGGCCGGTGCCGATTTGCCGGCAAGCTCAGCCAATCGACATGCAGCCACGTAATCGAAGGCGTCCTGATAGACGAGTCTATCGGCAAGGTCTGTCGGGCGCGGGCTCGCGGCTACAAACCTTGTGAGCACGTCAACGGACACCACAAGCCGTTCGGCAGCTGACTCTGGCGCCTGCTCAAGATGACGATAGGTCGACGATCCCGGCCAGAGCAATTGCCTTGCTGTCCATGGCCCTACCTTGTCAACCGCTCCTCGCTCTATCATGGCTGCCCGCGACCGTTGACTGCCGGCGCGGAAGTAAAAGTCGACGTTCTTCCAATTGGTTTCACTCGCCCGCATCGGCCGACGCCTCCTCGACTGGCGCCGCGACGTCGTCCACTTTCGCGGCCATGACGGCGGCGAGGCGAGCCCCCACCCTCTCATTTGCTTGAGTGACTGGATCGGCGGCAAGGTGGGCATAGCGGGCGGTCGTCGCCGGCACGCGGTGGCCGAGGAGGCGACCGATCATTGGCAACGAAAGGCTCTCAGCGGCTCCGACGCTGGCGAAGGTGTGGCGCAGATCGTGAAGCCTCACATCGGGCAGCCCAGCGCGCTTTCGGACCTTGATCCATGCGCGCGTCAGGTTCTTGTATGGCTCGCCCTCGACATCCCCAGCGATCACATAGTCGTTGCCCTCAATCGCCGGCAGATCGCGAAGGATCTGGCACGCGGGCTCGCTCAGGTAGATCGACCGCCTGCCAGTTTTGCTATCTTCGAGCATCAGCAGCCGCCGGGGGAGATCGACTTCTGACCATTTCAGCGTGCGGATTTCCCCTTGGCGGGCACCAGTCAGCAAGCACAGTCGCAGCGCGGCGGCGGCGTAGATTGACAGAACGCCCTCGGCCTCCAGGGCGCCGATCGAGGCCGATGCCTTGCCTAGCTCTCCGTCCGACAAAAAGCGTTCACGGCGTCGCTCGGGAAACGCCCGGATGCGGCGGGCGGGGTTCGTATCGCGCTGGCGGTGTCCGGCATCCTCACAGTAGGAAAAAAACGACCGGCAAACGGCGAGGATGTAGTTCGCGCGGCGTGGCGTCCCGTGGCGGTCATGGTGAATTTTGGCCACGGCGGCCCGATCGACTGCAGCGACGGCCTCGGCCCCCAGTTCGGGCCTCAAAACCTGATCGACGATTTTGCGGTAGTCCTCGCGGGTGCGCGGTTTCAACTTGTGATCGACGTGAACCTTCAGCCATTCGTCCAGCGCATCCTTCACCAGCACACGGTCTTTCAGGTTTTCCGGCGCGTGCCCATCCGCCATCGCGTCCAAAATGGCGCGGGCGCGGGATCTCGCCTTCTCGGGTGCTACGTTGGGGTATCGGCCCAGCGGGCGCCTGTAGAGCTTCCCGGCGGCATAGCCCTGCACCAGAAACGCTTTCACGCCCCGCGGGCTCACTCGCACCGCAAAGCCGGTCAGAGCGTCGTCGAAGTGATAATCGGGTTTGCCATTGGCTGGTGGCACTATGGCATCGAGGTTCTTTCGCGTGATCCGCAGTGTCGGCATCGCCCCTCACAATCCGCCTACCGGCCACATCGAAACTTTGACTAGAATTTTGACTCACCGGCTGGAATTGTCTGGAATGATCCGCAATGACTGACAAGCGCTAACACCCGAATTTCACGGCTTTTTTGCCAACATGGAACGACGCGGAACGATGCGGAACGGGGGCTAAGCAGACTGCAAATCCGCGTACCCCGGTTCAATTCCGGGCGTGGCCTCCAAGATTTCTGTCGTTTTTGATTGTCACGGTGGCGTCAGACAATGCGCTGATCGGTCTCCCTCTGGAACTTCACGCAACCCGCGCCGCGGACGCAAAAGGACTTCTCTCAGGCCGACGCTTCTGCTAATCAGCCCCGGCGCGTCATTGCGCCTGTTCCGCGGTAGCTCAGTGGTAGAGCATCCGACTGTTAATCGGACGGTCGTAGGTTCGAGCCCTACCCGCGGAGCCAGACGTTTTTCCAATTTCGCCGACTTTTCGGTCTCTCCTTGCGCACGGAAATTACCCCGTCGTTTCCGGCGGTTACCGATGTGTCATCCGCGCGAGCCGCCACAGAGACCGCAAACCACGCCCCGGCGCGTTCGATTTCCGCAAATATCTCTGTAGCCCCTTTTTGCGCAGGTCACATGTGGAGCGTCTTGAGGCGTGCGAATTCGCTCTCAGGCTTCTGGGAACCCCAGGTACTGCCGCTGCATTTCCCAATCATGCGGCAAACCCTTCGCCACCTGAATGAGCCGGTTCGCTGTCAGCTCGACCGGGTGTCGCCCTTCCAGAACCGCGCGTACGATCTCGGGTGAGAGGTAGGACAAGCGGATCAAGGTCGTGACATTGTCGCGCTTGTTCCCGGATCGACTGGCGAATGCTGCGACCGGATGATCGGGAGCAGATAGCAGCATTTGCCGGGTCGTGTAGGCATCGCGGATCAAGGATGAGAGTCCGGCATCGATCTTGTTCGCGACGTTGTCCCCGATGACAAGGCGTGTTCCTCGTCCCGCTCTGCGAAGTCTCGCAGCAATGGTTAGGATGTGCGGCGCAACATCGGGTGGTGGCGCTTGCAGAGGGCCGTTGTTCAACAAGCTCGACAAAATTCCGGGGCGCTTCAGGCGTATGGCAATCTGATCGTCCCCGACCACGACCTGCTCGACTATCGCCATTAGAATGCCCCGCGTCTCTGTACTTGGGATGGTGGTCCATCGCCGAACGAGCGAGATCGATCGCGTCAAAACGGTCGAGAGAGTTGCGGCGTCAAGATTCAGTGGCGCGAGGGCTTGGCCCAACTCCATTTGCGAGGCAAATAGCGAACGAAGGCGGTCGAGAACCAAGCCCTCGATATCCCCCGCTGGGATGCGCCTGCCTTTTGCGTGCTCCGCTCGCTTACCCTCGATGAGCGACGCGGAAACATAATAGCGATATCGCCTCCCCCGCTTGTTGGCATGTGTCGGAGTCATGCGCTGACCCTCGACTTCAACGACCAGCCCTGCGAGCAGGCTTGGAGCAGCAGCATCTACAGCCAATGAGCGGTTGCATCGGTTCAGAGCAAGCCTGTCTTGCACCATCTGCCATAGTTCCAGGTCCACGATCGGCTCGTGCTGCCCGGAGTAGACTTTGTCATCGTGCACGATCTCGCCGCGATAGATGCGGTTCTGAAGCAAAGTATAAAGCGCGCCTCGGGAAAACGCGCGGCCACCCGTGAGCCGTGGATTGCGACTCTCGCGGCGCTTGCTGGTCGTGCCACGACGATCCAGTTCCCTGCGCAGGAGTTGGACCGAACCCAACTCCGCGTAGCGCTGGAAGACTTGCCGCACGACAGCCGCTTCGGCCTCGTTGACGACCAGCTTGCGATCCTTGACGTCATAACCAAGCGGAACAAACCCGCCCATCCACATGCCCTTGGCCTTCGAGGCTGCGATCTTATCGCGGATCCGCTCGCCGGCGATCTCACGCTCGAACTGGGCAAACGAGAGCAACATGTTGAGCGTGAGCCGGCCCATAGAGGTTGTCGTGTTGAACGACTGCGTCACCGACACGAATGACGCATAATGTGCATCGAGCACGTCGACAATCTTGGCAAAGTCGGCAAGAGAGCGGGTCAAGCGATCGACTTTATATACGACCACGATCTGGACCTTTCCGGCCTTGATGTCGGTCAGTAGCCGCTGCAGTGCCGGCCGCTCCATCGTCCCGCCCGAAAGCCCCCCATCATCATACATATCTGGGACAGCGGTCCAACCTGCATGCTTTTGGCTCAGAATGTAGGCCTCGCAGGCCTCTCGCTGCGCGTCGAGCGAATTGAACTCCTGCTGAAGGCCTTCGTCGGAAGACTTACGCGTGTAGATGGCGCAGTTGCAACGCTTCACCTGATACTTCCTTTCAGGGCATGCAATCGGACAAGCATCCGTTCCAGCGCAGAAATCAAATCGTCATGGCAGCGACGCGCCTCGTCAACGGATTGGGCGGATTGTCCGTCACAGGCAATCAGGGCCGCATCTTCCAGTTGCCCAGTCAGGGCCGCAAAGGCCTTCTTGATCGCGTTTTGGACAGTTTGCTCAACCACCTGCTGCCCCCTTTCTCGACCTCAGACCGAAGAATCTCGGCCCCGACCAGTGAGCCCCGGTAATCTGCTGGGCGACGATCGAAAGGGACTTGTAACGCCGGTCATTCCATTCGACGCCGTCGGCCTGAACGAGCACGGTGTGGGTCACTCCGTGCCATTCACGCACCAGCCGTGTGCCCGGTTTCAAGTTGATCGGCGGAGAGGGCTTTTGTACGTCGGCTACTGCCGGTTCAACGTTGAGGTGCTCCAACTTTCGCATGATGGACTTGGAGAGGCCGCCGAGCGACCTCTCCTGAAGCTTATAGGTGATCCCTCTGATCAAGAGATCGCGCGACAGTCGCATCGGCGACGGCATCCGATGAAGTCGCCGCCATTCACCGCGCAGCTCGAAAATCGTGAACTCTCCCAGCCGAGCGAGTTCAGCCGCGATATCTATCGTTGATTTCAACATATCAGCGACCGCGGCGCTTTTCGATGCGATAGCGGCGGACTTCACCTGCTGTCTTGGATGACGTCAGCGAGAAGCCGAGCTTCTTTTTGACTGTACCTGCTAGAAAACCGCGCACGCTGTGCTGCTGCCATTTCGTCGCCTGCATCATGTCTTCGATGCTCGCTCCCTGCGGCTGGCTGAGTAGAGTGAGAATAGTCTCCCGCTTGGTCACGCGCCCTGCACGGTGTTCATCATACTTTTGAGGACTGACTGCGGACGGGGTGGGCTTGGTCTTACGCGACGATATCTTCTGCGCGTCGCCAGGACGTGGCTTGTTCCCGACGCGCTTCGACTTCGGCGAGGTCTCGACGGCAATGTTCGACATGAGTTGGGGCTCCAGGGTTCTGCGGCGCCGAGATTGACGCTCGCACCACCCAAAGCCCCGCAAGTTGCGAGGCGAACCCTGTGATTGGCCGCGACAACTGAATCGCCAGCCCATGAGCACACCAATGCGTCCTTTGCGGACGAAGTCCAGTCGCCGGGTCGGAGTATTTATTGAACCAGCCGTCGTCACCGGCGACGATCACGGGCTCTCCGGCGGCCTGATAATTTCTCACGACTTCGTCGATTGAGCGATCTCCGGGGTTGCTGCCCGTATCGATGCCGGCATCGATATCGGCAGCAACCTGCCTCGGTGTAACGGTGATCCCGTTCCTCGCGATCCACTCGCTGATGATCTGATCTGACTGAAAGGTTAGATCTTGCACCGCTTCTCGAACAACGACGTCGGTGAGAACGACGTGCCCCGAAGCAGAAATTTGGTCCAAGATGTAGGCAGCCGACGCGGGGGGAAGCCTGCTGAGGTTAATCAGCGTCGAAGTATCTATCACGATATCTGTCATGGCATATCCGGTGTAATGAGTTCCTACGTCGGTAGTCCAATGCCGCGCCGAACGCGTATGCGGATTTCGCGCAGCATCAGTGTCTTGGAGTGAAAATCGGGAAGTAATTCGTGAGCAATGCTTGACCCCCGCATAATCGCTACAAGTGCATCGGCGATGTCACTAAACCCCTCATTCCGCCTTTCGTGCTCCTCGAAGGTGGCCCAAAGATCGGGGCGCTCTGATTTTATCAGGGCTTCTATCGCGTCGATTTGCTCCTTCGTAAAAGACGGCAAGGCCATCTGATAACTCCTCTTCAAGCGATGCGGCGGACACTGCCGTTGCGTCCGCGCCAGCAAATACATTCAAATTCCGCAGCCTCGGCAGCTAACCCCGCAATAATGGACATGGTTGAAGACGTTGCGCGCGAGCGATGCTACAGAGCGACACGCGCTTGCCCGCCAACTATCGATTGCCACGCGCTTGTGGCGGCCACCCGTTCAGTACCGCGCATGAGTCCCCCTCAGAGGGCGATGGCGATCCTCGTTCAGCGTGTTAGCGAGTGCAAGTCAGAATTAACGTGAACGTTGTATTCGTTCTAGAAGTGTGTACCGAAGCCACATTCTGGCAGAGTTCACGCGACGACCGCCAATGAATTACGACCCGCAGCAACGTTGAGCGTCGTCAAGATCTCTGCTGATAGCTGCCTTGCATCAGCGGAACGCAGAGACCACTGCCTCGGATGCGGTCGCCCAAAGTCCGCTCGGCGAGGATATCTAACGGCCTCGCTTGCGAGTGATTGGCGGGTTCGGGTCAAGAATGCCATGCAACCATAACCTGGCGCCAATTTTAGTTGGCCGACTTCCTAAGAGCGGCCAGCTGAATGCGGTGAGCAACGCCTATCCGCGTCTTCCGGAGGTCTTTGGCTCGTCCAACAACACCCCAGCTTGCACCTTCAACGCTTTCGCGATTTTGTCGAGGATGACCACGGTCGGATTGCGCACGCCGCGCTCGATGCCGCTGATGTAGGTTCGGTGCAGGCCGCAGTGATCGGCAAAGCTCTCCTGCGAGTAGCCTTGCTCCTCCCGCAACTTCTTCAAATTGAGCCCGACCCGGCGCCGTACATCCATACGGCTAAGGGTTTCGACACCTTAGCCGATTGATCTACAGACGATGAGTCTCATTTCTCTGGACTACACAGCCAAACGAAGCAATGTGTCGGAGCCTCAAATAAACCCTATGAGTCTCATTCATGATGGATACCCTTACTCCCACCTCTGTGCGCTACATCAAGTTGGGCCCCGGCTGCGCATGGGTGCCTCACTGCGTCGCCAGCGGCGAGATCCAGTTTGGATATGCCGGCGAGCCGTTCGATCTCGCGGCCGTCGGCGATTGGGACGGTATCGTCGCCCACTACGTGCGCGGCGGAAGAGAAAACCCACAGTCCGGCTCCGGCCGCGAGCACAACGGCCGCGGCGGATGCCATACCTTTGAATAGCGGCCTCATGGTGTGGCCTTCACAATGAGCTTGCTCTCGACCGTGCCGGTCTCGCCCTGCACCTTGGCGGCAAGCGACAATGCCCAACTGCCCGGCATCGTCAGATCGGTCTTGAAGCGGTAGACGCCCGGTTCTGCCGTCGGCACGGCCTCAATCGGTGCCGTCATTGCCTCCATCTTCTCAGGGTCCATATCGAGGCGCTTGGCGAAGATCACTGCGTCCGGTCTGGCCAGGCCGGAAGGCTTATGAACCAGCTTGACCGCGATTGTCGCGACGCCGTGTTTGACCTCTTTGTCGACGAGACGAAACTCGTAGTCGTTGATGTCAGCCATGGCTATGGAGGCCGTGACGGCGAGTAGCGCGACGCCAAGGGCAGCCGCACGCAAGGATTTGCGTTTCATATTTGGAATCTCCTGATGTCGTGAACAATGCGTGGTCCACCATGACCAACGCACGCGCACGCCACGGCATCAGCCGCAGCCGCGCTCATGCCCGGAGGGCACGGTTCAGACTCTGGGAGGTCTGAGAAGCGGTGGGACAAGAGAGCCGGCGGCGACCTGTGGCGGTGCCGGCAGCATCCGCGAACTTAGCACAGGATCATGCAGGCGTGCCTCGGCCACGGGCGCAGACAGCGGCTGGAAACATTTAACCAGACAGGCGACCATATTGGGGCAGGCCTTCTGCGGGGAATCCGGACAAGACTTGCCAGGCTTGTGGCAGGGCATGTCATCCATTGCCATCGAGGTAGCGAGAGTCGTACCGGACATGGCCAGGGCGTAAGTCGACGTCAACGGCATAACGATGAGAGCCCCGAGCATGGCAACCATACCGAGGACCACAAACCAGCGCTGGAACACACGTTTTCCCACAGAACTACAATGCCACAGCCTTTGACGCCCAACAAGATTAGCCTTCTACATTTGGCCGACAAATGAACGGCCTCACAATCTCCATTCGCGCGAGTGGGCGCGAGGGTTACAAGACCCCATGCCGCTGCAATGAGAAACCACAACGAATTGCCGTCGTCTCCTAGAAGTTGCCCGGACGCGGCGTTGATCCTGAGCCATTACGGCCACACCCTGTAGCCAAGCCTCGAGAAGTTGCCAAACAACCGCCTGTCCCGATTGAAACCTTTTTGTGAGCCTCAGCGAACTTAATACCCAGGTTAGCCAGGGACGAACTCATGCAACTCGACGACAATCTACCACATACCGCTGACCAGCTCGTGCATCGCGATGCGCCGGCCAGTTGTAGCCTTCACGGGCCGCAACCAGAGAAATTCAACGATCCTAAAGTCACCGCCAAGGGTGAAGCCCGCGCGCGTGTGCCGTTCAAAGGGTACGAGACCGTCTGGTTCAACACCGGCACACTCTGCAACATCGCCTGCATCAACTGCTATATCGAGTCCTCACCCAGGAACGATCGCCTTGTGTATCTCACTCGCGTCGAGGTGAGGACGTTTCTTGATGAGGCGGGTCTTCTGCAAAACCGACCCGCCGAAATCGGCTTTACTGGCGGAGAGCCATTTCTGAACCCCGATTTCATCGGCATGCTGGACGATAGCCTGGCTGCGGGTTTCCGCGTGCTCATCCTGACCAACGCCATGAAGCCCATGCAGCACAAGAAGTTGCAGCTACTTCAATTGCAGCGGCGCTATCCCGGCCGCATTCAGGTTCGTGTTTCGATTGACCACTATGCGCGCGATGGCCACGAAAAAATCCGTGGCCCTGGGACGTGGTCGCCCACCGTCGCCGGGCTTAGCTGGCTTTCCGCTAACGGCTTCGATCTTGCCATTGCAGGGCGATTGTCTTGGCCGGAAAGCGAAAGAGAGATTCGGTCCGGATACCGCGATCTGTTCGCCTCTCTTGGCCTGGGAATTGACGCTGACGATCCAGCCCGCCTCGTGTTGTTCCCTGAAATGAGCGACTCAAAAGACGTCCCTGAAATCAGCGAAGGGTGTTGGCGCATTCTCGGCAAGAGCCCCTCCGACGTTATGTGTTCGAACTCGCGCATGGTCGTGAAGCGGAAGGGAGCTGAACGCCCCGTGGTCGTAGCGTGCACGCTTCTGCCCTATGCACAGGCCTTCGAAATGGGCGGCACTCTTGCTCAAGCCCAAGGCCCCGTGAGCCTCAATCACAGTCACTGCGCACGCTTCTGCGTTCTGGGCGGTGCCTCCTGCAGCGTCCAAAAGTGAGACTTACATGACAGAAGTGATCAAAGCCGACATCTGCGTCATCGGCGGCGGGTCAGCGGGCTTGTCCATCGCCGCGGGCGCAAGTCAGATGGGCGCGCGCACTGTCCTCATCGAAGCCCACAAGATGGGTGGTGATTGCCTCAATACGGGTTGCGTTCCATCCAAGTCGTTGCTTGCCGCGGCAAAGGTCGCGCAAACCGTTCGCAACGGTGCCCGGTTCGGATTGTCGGAGGCGTCACCAAACATCGACATGGCTGTCGCAAGCCGTTACGTAAACGGAGTCATTGCCACGATCGCGCCGCACGATTCAGTCGAACGTTTCACCGGGCTCGGATGCAAAGTCATCGAGGCTCCCGCGAAGTTTGTCGACTCCCGCACGGTCTCGGCGGGCGACAAGCTTGTCCGCGCGCGGCGTTTTGTGATTGCAACCGGCAGCCGGGCCAACGTTCCTCCGATCCCTGGTCTGGACAAGGCGCACTTCTTCACGAATGAAAGCATTTTCGAGAACACGGTGCGTCCCGAGCACCTGATCGTCATCGGTGCCGGCCCTATCGGATGCGAGATGGCTCAGGCGCATCGGCGGCTTGGCTCCAGGGTGACACTCCTCGATATCGCACGGATGCTACCGAAAGACGACCCCGACGCAGTCGAGGTCGTACACGAGCGGTTTCGTGCGGAGGGCATCGAGTGCGCTCAATCCGTACAAGACCTCCGCGTCGAGAATAGCGGAGGCGGGTACGCCGTTGTGTTGAAGGAGAATGGGCGTGAACGGCGGATCGAAGGTTCTCATCTGCTGCTAGCAACCGGACGCCGTCCCAATGTCCGGCGTCTCAATCTCGAGGCAGCCGGCGTGCGCTATTCACTGAAAGGCGTCGAGGTGGACGCGCGGCTGCGGACCAGCAACAAGCGCATTTTTGCAGCTGGGGATGTGATCGGCGGCTATCAATTCACACACATGGCGAATTATCACGCCGGCATCGTCCTGCGGAATGCACTGTTCCGGATACCTGCCAAGAGCACGCCAAAGGCGTTGCCCTGGGTAACGTATACCGATCCAGAACTCTCCCAAGTGGGAATAACCGAGGTCGACGCACGCTCAAAGTACGGCGACAGCATCCGCGTTCTTCGCGCCGAGTTCTCACACAACGACCGTGCCCAGGCCGAGGGCGCGCCACACGGCTTTCTGAAAGCGATCGTTTCCAGACGAGGTCATATCCTGGGGGCGACGATTGTCGGACCGCATGCAGGCGAGCTGATCTTGCCCTGGGTGCTGGCGATCTCCAAGAACCTGAAGATTGGCGATATAGCCAGCTTGATTGCTCCCTATCCGACACTGAGCGAGATCAGCAAGCGGGCCGCCGGAAGTTTTTATACGCCCACTTTGTATTCCCCCCGCACGCGGATGCTCGTGCGTTTTCTCGGAGCATTCGGATGAACGCAAAGCGTCTACTTCCACTCGTCATTCTGCTCACAGTCGTAGCCGCCGCATTCGCATTCCGCATTGACCGCTATCTGGCGCTCGATGCCTTGCGGGAAAACCGTGCCGCGCTCCTCGCCTTTGTGGAGTCGAACAGACTTACCGCGGCACTCGGCTTTATGCTGGCATATGCCGGGGTCGTGGCTCTCTCCTTGCCCGGGGCAAGCATCATGACCCTGACAGGCGGCTTCCTTTTCGGAGTTGGCTTGGGTTCAAGCCTCACCGTCGTCGGTGCCACGGTCGGCGCGGCAATTCTATTTCTCATCGCCCGCTCGGCCCTGGGTGACGTCTTGCGGCAGCGCGCCGGCCCCTTCCTATCTCGAATGGCCGACGGCTTCAGCAAGGACTCCTTCAGCTACCTTCTGTTCTTGCGCCTGGTTCCCGCCTTTCCATTCTGGGCTGTCAATCTTGCCCCTGCATTGCTGGGCATGCGTCTCGCTCCGTTCGTCGCCGCGACCGCGCTTGGCATCATTCCAGGTACGACGGTCTACTCCGCATTCGGAGCCGGGCTAGGCCGGGTGTTCGATGCTGGCGGTGAGGTCAATCTCAAGGCGGTCTTTAGCCCCGTTCTGATCGCCGCTCTTGTTGGTCTGGGTGTGCTATCACTACTGCCTATAGCGCTCCGTCGCCTTCGGGAGCGTCGGCAATGACCCCATTGGCGGCTGCCGAAATGACGGCGGGTCCCCCGCAGCGGTTATCCGCTTTTCCGGCCGTTGCCGCGTTCCTCCGTCGGGAGGCCAGTAGTGAGGCTTTCGATGTCCACGATCCCCGCCAAACAGCTCTCCGAATATCCGCGGTACATACGGCTCTTCTTCTGGAAGCAGCAGAGAACCTACGGCCGCATCCTCGATCCCGGCCTCCTCTGGGGCCGCTCGCCTAGGGTCTTCGCCTCGGTGGCGCTTTTGTACGGCGCGTTGGACCGGCGCTCGTCACCCTTGCCGCCAGCGCTGCGTTCGCTGGTCACGGTGCGCGTATCACAGATCAATCACTGTGCCTTCTGCGTCGACATCAATTCGGCGACGCTCGCCAAGCGCGGCGTGACGATGGACAAGATCGATGCCCTCGGCACTTGGCGCGAAAGCTCGCTCTTCAGTCCGGAAGAGCGTCTGGCTTTGGAGTATGCAGAAGCGATGACCATCACGACACCAGGCGTAAGTGACGATCTCCGGCAGAGACTGAAAAGCCAGTGGGATGACGACACCATTGTCGAACTCACCGGACTGATTGCCTTTCAGAACCTTTCTTCCAAGTTCAACGCGGCGCTTGACGTGCCTTCGCAAGGGTTCTGCACGCTGCAGCCTCGCACTAACTCAGCGCTGCCGCAAGATCAGTCGATCGATTGACTTATCGCCCGGCTGCTGCCCTCAAAGGCTAAAAGTGAAAGGGAAAGACGATGACCAAAGATACGAGGCTGGAGGCGTCTCTGCTGCTGATGCGCTTAGCCGTCGCCGCATTCCTTCTGGTCTGGGCGCTCGACAAGGTAATCGCGCCCGACCATGCAAAGGCGGTGTTCTCCCATTTCTATACTGTATCGGATCTGTCGCCGCAGATACTCGTCGGGTTGGGGTTCGCGCAGATCGGTATCATCGCGGCGTTTGCGGCAGGGTTTGCCAGGTTTTGGACCTATGGCGCGGTCCTGCTGATGCATGCCGCCTCGACGGCCGCGACCTACACTCACTTGATCCGCCCGTGGGCTGAAGGCAGCCAGCTGCTGTTCTGGGCGGCAGTTCCCGTCCTCGCGGCGATCATAGCGCTGTTTCTACTCCGGGATTGGGACCGGATGCTGTCCATCGATGCAGCCCGTTCACGATAGCCGGTGCACCCATGTCGTCCTTCGCTCGTATTCTACATTGCTGCGCCTCAGACGGCGTTCCCCAATGCTCGTTCAACGTCGCTCTCGTTATCGGCACCATACTAAACCTCATCAATCAAGGTGACGCCCTGCTCGGCCATGCCGCTATCAGCTGGCCAAAGATCGTCCTGACCTTTCTCGTGCCCTACTGCGTGAGCACGTACGGCGCGGTTGCGGCCAAGCTCAGGCATGAGCGCAGGTGTACGTGATCAGCGCAGGCGGTCGTAAGCAGCTACGCCCATGCTTGCCGCGCCGAGCGACAACCAGAACGGCGAGACCTGATACCCCAGACAAGACCGGCCCGATGACGAGGACCAGCGCGACCGCCAGACTGCAATAAAGTGAAAGCGGCATTCCGTTGAACCATGACAGTGGCCGCACCTCCTATCCAGCGCAGCAGGAGAGCATCTTCACATCCTTGTTGAAGGTCTGGGCAGCAAGTTTCAGGCCCTCGACCGTGGTGAGGTAAGGGAAGATCATCTCGCCCAGCTCCTCAACAGTCATCCTTGTCTTGATCGCCATCGCCGCCGTTTGGATGCTATCGGCGCCTTCGGGCGCGAGGATGTGCGCTCCCAGAAGCTTGCGGGTCTTGGCATCGGCCACGAGCTTAATGAGGCCGCGCGTGTCGCGGGCGGCCAACGCACGCGGCACGTTGTCGAGCGAGAGCACCGACGTTGCCACCTGATGGCCCGCCGCCTTCGCTTGCGCCTCCGTCAGGCCGACGCTCGCCACCTGCGGATCGGTGAACACCACCTCCGGCATGGCGCGGTTGTCGTAGACGAGACTGTTGCCGTTGAGTGCGTTCTTCGCCGCGAGTTTGGCGCCATAAGCCGCCATGTAGACGAACTGATCGCGCCCGGTGACGTCGCCGGCCGCGTAGATTCCTGGTCGTGACGTGCGCATGCGGTCATCGACGTCGATCACGCCACCTTTGCCCTGCCGGACGCCAGCCTCGGCAAGGCCAAGCTGCTCCACGTTCGGGCTGCGGCCCGTGGCGATCAGGATTTGCTCGGCTGCGAGGACCTGTTGCCGGCCATCTTGGCGTACGCACAGTTCGACGCCGTTGCCCGTCTTTTTGCAGAACTCATAGGCGACGCCACAGTGGAGCGCGATGCCTTCCTGCTGGAAGTAATGCGACAGAGCCTTGCCAATCTCCGGCTCGGCAGCCGGCAACAGACGGCGCCGGCAGACGATCGTGACCTTGACACCGGCACGCGCA
Source organism: Hyphomicrobium sp. (assembly GCA_022844105.1). Taxonomy (GTDB): domain Bacteria; phylum Pseudomonadota; class Alphaproteobacteria; order Rhizobiales; family Hyphomicrobiaceae; genus JAGVSR01. Next base: position 164,635 of record JALHMJ010000002.1, read on the forward strand.
AAGACCTGGGCCAGCTCCGCTCCGACGAAGCCGCCGCCGACCACCAGCAGGCTATTGGGCAGGTTCTTGAGATCGAGGGCCGACGTGCTCGTCAGATAGTCGATGGTCACGATGCCCAAAATCGACGGCACGGCCGGACGCGCGCCCGTGGCAATGATCACCTTCGGGGCCTTGACGAGCGCGCCATTGACCGCAACGCCGCCATCGACGAGCCGCGCGGGGCCTTGCATGTAGGCAATCCCGTTGTAGGCGGGCAGCAGGTCGGCATACTTGGCCTGGCGCAGGCCCGCGACCAACTCGTCCTTCTGTGCGATCAGCGCCGCCCAGTCGGTCACACGGCCTTCTGCCCGTATGCCGGCGAAGCGGGCCGCCGCGCCCGCTTGGTGCAAGCTCTCTGTCGCTCGGACGAGGGCCTTCGACGGCACGCAGCCGATATTGACGCATGTACCGCCAATCGTTCCATGACCAATGAGCGCGACGTTCGCACCCTGCTCGGCAGCAGCGATGGCTGCCGAAAACCCAGCCGAGCCAGCCCCGATGACAGCGAGGTCGTAGCTTTTTCCGTTTGCCTTGCTCTCGCAACAGTCGCTCATGTCATTTCCTTGTAGTTGTCGTCTTGTTCGCGCTGTCGGTCTCACAGCAGGCGGCTGCCTGATGCCGGCGCTTGTAAAGCCCGTAGCCCACCATGCCGAGGCAGATCGCCAGCGCGGGCAACAGCACATAGTCGAGGTAACCTGCCAAAGCGGACAGCCCGACCGCACCAAGCGCGATAACGAGAATCGGCGTCGCGCAGCAGATTGCCGCGATGACGGCGCCGATGACTCCGGACTTGATGAGTGCTGCCTCGCTCATTGGGTTCTCGCTTCGACGACGTTTGATGGATAGCCCGCCTTAGTGGTCGCCTCCGCCAGGGCCGCAACCGTCGTCTTCTGATCATTGAATGTGACGGTCGCCGATTTCGTCTCGAATGACACCTCCACCTTGGCCACGCCCGGCACGGCGGCCAAAGTGCTTTTCACGATGTAGGGGCAGCTGGCGCACGTCATGTTCTGGACAGCGAGGGTCACGGTCTGCTCGCCGGCGTAGGCCGCAGCCGAGCCCAACAGGCCGGCGGTGAGAGCGACAAGAGTGATGAGACGTTTCATGATCATGCGGGTTGTCCTTTCTTGGTTCACTTCAACAGTAGCGGTGCCAGGTAGTCGAAAGCGAGAGCCGCCACCACGAGCACAGTTGCGATCCACAGACTCGACTTCACGAGACGATTCGGCAGCGGCCGTGCACACGAGCTGCCCGCGCAAGCCTGCTTCGGCTTTACGTAGACGAGGTAGTACCCGTAGCCGAGCAACGCGAGCGTTCCGGCGGCGAAGTACGGCTTGTATGGCGCCAGAGCTGTGAGATTGGCGATCCAGGCGCCGGAGATGCCGAGGCTGAACAGGACCAGCGGCAGGATGCAGCACGAGGACGCGGCCAGCGCGCCGAGGATACCGCCCGCCGCAATCCATCGCGCGCGCGACCGTTCATCGCCGAAGTCTCCTGTCGCGTTGACAGCCAATTCGGTGGGCGTGGTCTGAGCCATTTTGTTCTATCCCTTCTTGTCTCTCTGGGCATACTGTGAGACCTGTAGTTACTACAGGTTCAAGAGAAATTTTCCGGAGGAGGATCACGGTGCTGCGAGCCACACATTTCCAGATCGGCGTGCTGTCCGCCGAAACCGGCGTCAACATCGAGACGATCCGCTATTATGAGAAGATCGGGCTAATTCCGCCGCCGCCGCGTACCGAAGGGCGGCAACGAGTTTACGACAGCGATCACTTGAAGCGGGTCACCTTCGTCCGTCGTGCGCGCGAGCTGGGGTTCTCGCTCGACGAGATCCGCGATCTGCTCGGCCTTGTGCGCGGACACGACTTGACCTGTGCCGAGGTCAAGGCGATGACAGAACAGCACGTCACCGACATCCACCGCAAGGTGAAAGACTTGAAACGCCTCGAACGGGTCCTGGCCGAACTCGCCGCCAAATGCCACGGCGGTGCGGTGCCCGCCTGCCCGGTCCTCGAAGCTCTCGGTTCCGGTTAAGGGTCCCCGTTCAGCGCGACAACGATCTTCTCATCACACAGTGGTTGCGGGCGCCGGTCGCGGATCTCAAGGAGCTTGGTTCGTAGAGGCGCCGGTCTTGGCACACGTCCCATTCTCGGACGCCTTTCTGCCGGTCAACGAGATCCGCGCGGCGTACGATCTTCAATTCTGAACCACAATTCCGATGCATCCACTAATGTTGGGCGGGCGCTTCACCTCGTCCATTGAGTTCGGTCGTCCCGGACGAGGTGAGGGATGATTTAGCCGCGCCCGGAGCTTGGGTGATGGCGCGGCGGATACCGGAAAGTGGTGCTTCATCGTCGAACGTGACAACTCCGTCGCGTACGCTGATGCCCAAGTCTCGCCATAGCGCACCGAGGTCAGTTGGGGCCGGCGACGCCCGCATCTTCTCATAGAGTTCCATGAGGACTGGGACGCCCGCAGCGTTGTCAGCAATATAAAACACTTGCTCGATTGGCCAATCTCTTTCCATGTTGCCGCCCGATGCGAGGACACCGCGGGTGGCTTCCTGTACCCCCTTACTGTTTGCAGTGCGCTTGCGAAACTCAACGTCGGCTAGAAGACAAAATAGGGCGCCGCCCCAATATGTGCGGCCCCAACTTGGCGTATGATCAAGCCCCTTGTCGGCCGCCTCGGGCAATCCCTGCGGCATGTCGCGGACGAACTCACCCCAGATCTTGGCTTCCGTCAGATCCCCCGCCTGAACGCGTGCAATCGACTCGACGTAAACGGCCAGGCCTTCCGACAACCAGAGGTGCTGGTCCCCAACTTCAGGTAAAGCGAGATGGATCATTTCGTGGACCGCCTGCCAGTCCTCGACCAGATCGGTCTCGGTCGAGTCGCGTCCGATCAATAAGCGCACAGCGGCTCCTTTATACCCGAAGGCTTTGCCGCCACTGACACCCTTGCCTTCAACTGGAACGAGCAAGATGCGAGCTGAAGGGACCGGAAAACGGCCGTAATAGATCGAAACAGCTCTTGCCGACTTCGCGATCCACGAGATGAAACTGGTATTTGGCAGCGTCAAGGTTCCCGGAGCAAATGCGACAAGCAACGTCCCACCCTCGACCTTGACTATCGTTGCCGGCAGCTTGTCGAATGCATCATACGGCATATGCCTCGTTATGAATTCAGATTGGGCATAGACTTTCGGCGCAGCCGAAAAGATAGCGACGGCTATCATGAATAGGAACCAGCTTGGTAATCTTTTCATGATAGCAGCCATTCTTCCAATTGAGACCAATTTCCAGAAGGTGTTGGCGCACGTTGGCCAATTCAAATCGCCTCAACCAGATGCCTTTACCGGCTATAGAAAATTCGTTGCTGCAGCATGTACCTGCTGGCATCCGCTCGCTCATCTTGGACCGGCGGACACGGAATTGATCCATACGAGCAAAAAACGCAGCAGTTGCCTTGCTTAGGCTTCATCTGACAGCCGCAATTCTTGCAATTGTAGAGATACTCGCGGGCGTCGGCCGGCATCGCTTCTTCAGACGCATGACCGCAGAGGGGGCATGTAATTATCGATATGAGCTGAGGCATGGGGTTCAATCCTATTGGGTGCACATTTTAATGATGGCGGTGGTCAGCGTTGACACTGCCTCACTCGACGTTTGTTGCCGGGCCATGGGTCGGCCCTGTCCTCTCATCGGAGACGGCGACTGGCACGCCCGTTTTGAACTTCTCCCACGTCACCGTCACACGTGTGCCAACGGGGATGAGTGGGTACAAATGCAGCACGTCCTCGTTGAACATTCTGATGCAGCCCTTGGAGGCGGCGGTGCCGATCGTCCAAGGAGCGTCGGTACCATGGATCCGATATGTCGTCTCACCGAGGTAGAGGGCTCTGACCCCCAACGGGTTCATCGGATGACCGCCAGGCACCCAGGACGGCAGTCGGGGGTTCTCGCGAAGCATATCTGGCGTTGGTATCCACGAAGGGTTCTCACGCTTCATTGAGACAACGGTTGTGCCTTGCCAGCGACTTTGAGCACGCGGAACCGCGATAGGGTAGCTCACTGCGCGCCCCCTCGCCGTGATGTGATAGAGGCGCCGGTCCGCAAAACTTACGATAATCTGATCCGCTTCATATTGCGGGCCGAAACTCACAGTCTGCCGTCCGGACGTATGCTCGCCATGTTCGCTCGTGACGCCGTCGGTGAGATTTTCGGCAAATGACACGGTCGCAACGAGAAGCATTGTTGTCATCACGGTCACCGCAGCGAGACCAATAGCGAAGGCGGCGCCCGACGGGCGGCAATTCATCCGGCCATTGGGAAGTTCCTTGCATCCCGTTTCCACGCGCATTTTCGTCTCCTCAACTATGCATCGTCTTGATGAGGGTTTCGGGAGACCAGATCAGCAGGTTTCAAAATAAGTCGGAGCCCGCGCTCACATGTTATTGAACGCAATCAATGCTTGTGCTTTTCGCCGAGCGTTCGGCTCAAGGGCAATCATAATCTGGAGACAAAATTTTCTCTGATGTCCGTGTAACCTTGTGGCGTTTTAGCCGAAGAGTAATGGTCGAATAGACGATGAAACGGGACATTGGGAGGTTGAGCGTGCTCGCCAAAATCGACAAGAGCCCTGGTGACGCCATCGATTTCCGCGCGTTGCCCCGAGCGCGCCTTAAGCGAATGTCCAAGGCCGCCGATGATGTCCTGGAAGCCCTGCGCGTTATGGGTAAGGCCGGCACCAACCCCGTTGCCCAGGTTCTGAAACATCAGGGTGAGTTTCTGGAGTCTGATCATTATCCCAAGGGCGATGTCTGCGACGACGACAGCGCAGCTCAATATTACTATCACGCGCATCGCGCTGAAACGGGCGAGCACGGGCACTTTCATACCTTCCTCAGAGTGAAGGGATTTCCGCCCGTCATCGAACCGGCACCCTATTCCGGCACGGCCGAACGCCCCATCGGCGAAGACAGTATTTCGCATCTGGTTGCCGTATCCATGGACAGAGCCGGGCTACCTATCAGCCTGTTCACAACCAATCGATGGGTTACGGGCGAGACTTTCTATCTAGCGAGTGACGTTATCAGGATGCTCGACAAATTCGACATCGATCACACGCACCCCTGCCTCGCGACAAATCGCTGGATTAGTGGGCTCTTACGCCTGTTCCGCCCGCAGGTAGAAAAGCTCTTGCTGCAGCGCGATGAAACGATCCGTGATTGGCAGCGTCGCTACCCGGACAGAGACGTCTACGAGGACCGCGACTTGGAGATTACCTCCGAGATCGGCATTGATATCGACGCGCAGGCCGCACGGGTCGATGCACTTCTTGCCTAGGTTGGCATCACGACTTCGAGGCGCACTGTCTGGCTACTAACACCCCGTTCTTTCGTCGGCTGTTACACGCCTGATCGCGCCAAGTGGCGCGCTCAACCAATCAAAGGACTTTGAGCGCATCTGAAACGTCACCTAGTAACCTTCTCGATTGTCGCTGCGAAGTTGGAAAGAGGTCAGGAAACTTCGGTCCAACCAGGAGCACAGCAATCATGCGGAAATTGACCAAAACTCTGCTTGGCGCGGTCGCGCTGCCGGTTGCAATGGCGGCCTCCACGTTGCCAACTGTTCGGGCCGCCTGCGGACCATGCCGGCCCAAGGCGTCGAACCCCTGCAGCCCTTGCGCAGCCAAGAAAGCCAAGAAGTCGGCTTGCGGTCCTTGCAACCCTTGTGCGGCCAAGAAGGCCAAATCCGCTTGCAATCCGTGCGCAGCGAAAAAGGCCAAAGCCCCCTGCAATCCATGCGCCGCCAAGAACCCGTGTGCAGCGAAGAACCCCTGTGCCGCGAAAAATCCCTGCAATCCTTGCTCGGCAGGAGATGCGCCGGTCCCAAAAGCATCGGAAGTGACCCGGCCGGCCGGCACAAAGCCGTTCTCGGGCGATCGCGCGGCTCTCGTTGAACTCGGCAAAAAACTTTACTCTGATACCAATCTCAGCACCAATGAGATGTCCTGCGCCAGCTGCCACACCGACATGGCGGCATTCAATGCCACTTTCAAAAAGAACTATCCTCACCTCGTCCAAATGACGAAGGACGTGTCTCGTATGGACGAGATCACGGCCGAAGGCATGGTTCAATACTGTCTGATACGGCCGATGATGAGCAAGCCTTTACCGTGGGATTCAAAGGAGCTCGCCGCGCTCACCGCGTATGTCGAAGAGGTTCAGAAGGAATATGCAAAGCGCTGAGACTTTGAACATCAGGCAATTCATTGACCTGTAACCTTTGATCGCGCGCTCGCGAAGGTTTGGTTGCGGCCATCGATGCCGCTCACAAGTGGAGAACATCTACAATGCGCAAGATCACGAAATCCCTTCTCGGAGCGACCGTCGCTTTGCCTCTCGCAGTCGCCGCTGTCAACGTTTCGTCCGCCCGAGCGGCCTGCGGGCCGTGTAAGCCCAAGGCTGTCAATCCTTGCAACCCCTGCGCTGCTAAGAAAGCGGCTTCGCCGTGCAACCCATGCGCAGCGAAGAAGGCTGCAGCACCGTGTAACCCCTGCGCCGCCAAAAAGGCAGCGTCTCCCTGCAATCCCTGCGCCGCCAAGAAGGCTGCATCGCCCTGCAATCCTTGCGCAGCTAAGAAGTAGTCGGGCCGGGGCCCATATCCCCCTCAATGCGTCGAACTCGAGGATCGTGGGGAAAACCAAATCCTTCTTTTTGCTGGGTCCCATCCGATCCAGCAAGAGCAGGAAGCCCTTCTTCGTACTCTTCCCTTCGTAATGGGCTTCCTGCCGTTCTTGAACTCACAATTTCAGAGGCGTCCTGAGGATGCGATCATCGTGTTCGCCGCAGCACGGGACGTTGTCCGTAGTACGGGCGTACCATTCGGTATTAGGGCGCCGATGAAGACCTGCGCCGATAACCACGGAGATATGACGATGCCGGGATTGCGCCAGGACCGAAGAGCCATTTTACGTCATCTCTTGGTCGCGGGTGCTGCATTCTACGCAGTAGCTGGCCTTGAGTTCATCGGCTCAGCAAATGCTGCCGAGCCTTCTGACCTTTTCAGAAAGGCCGCGGACGGTTCGACGTCAACGGTGGATCATTCGGCTTGGGACAAGTTGCTGAAGACCTACGTCAAGGCGGCTCCCGACGGTCTGAATCGAGTCGACTACGCGGCATTCAGAAACACGGGGCAGGGCGAATTGAAGCTCTATATCCGCCGGCTCGAAGCCGTCGATCCTCAGGCTCTGGACAGAGCCGAACAATTCGCGCTGCTTGCCAATCTTTACAACGCCAAGACGATCGACATCGTTCTGGACCACTACCCGGTCAAGTCGATCAAGGACATTTCACTTGGTGGCGGATTGTTCGCGTCCTTGAGCGGCGGCCCGTGGAAGGCCAAGGTACTCAAGATGAGCGGCGTGGAACTCAGCCTTGATGACATCGAACATGGCATTCTCCGGCCCCAGTTCAAGGACCCGCGCGTACATTACGCAGTCAATTGCGCTTCGGTCGGGTGCCCAAATCTTCAGGCTGAGGCCCTGACGGGCGCAAAGCTAGGACAACAACTCGACGCCGGTGCGCGAACCTATATCAATCATTCGCGCGGCGTGAGCGTCACGTCAGGCGGAGTGGTCGTGTCGTCCATCTACAATTGGTTTAAGCCTGACTTCGGCGGCACCGATGGTGGCGTACTGGTACACCTTCGCAAATACGCAGGCCCGGAACTCCTGGCCAAGTTGACATCGACGGCATCGCTCAGCGGCCACCAATACGATTGGAGCCTGAACGACGCGCGGTGACGAGGAGCGGAACGTATGACGGGCACCTGTCGACGGTCGAACCCTTTCGCACGCCTAGGACACTGGGCATTCACATGGTTCCTCTTGATGGCCATGAATGCCGCGATGACCGTGCCAACCCTCGCCTCACCCGACATCTGGAGGCGTGAAGGTTGGGGGCGGACCGACTTCTCGAAGCGTTCAATAGAATGGAGCGAGATCGTCTCGGGTGGGCCGCCGAAAGATGGCATCCCTTCGATCGACGAGCCGCGGTTTGTCCCAGCCGTTGAAGAAAAGCAGATAGCGGCGGACGAGCCCGTCATCGGGCTCGAAATCAATAGGGAAGCGCGCGCCTACCCCATCCGCATTCTGATCTGGCATGAAATTGTCAACGACACGGTCGGCGGGGTACCGGTCGCGGTCACGTATTGCCCACTGTGCAATGCGGCGATCGTCTTCGACCGTCGCGCTGCCGGCCAAACTCTCACCTTCGGCACCTCGGGCAAACTCCGCCGCTCCGATCTCGTAATGTACGACCGGGAAACAGAGAGCTGGTGGCAGCAATTCATGGGTGACGCGATCGTCGGGACGCTGACCGGCGAGAAGCTCCGGATGATCCCGTCTCGTCTGGAGTCCTTTTCCCTGTTCAAGGAGCGCAACCCAAGCGGCCAAGTGCTGGTGCCGAACGATCCCAGCTCGCGGGCCTATGGCCGCAATCCCTACGAGGGCTACGACACGAGCGCCATTCCTTTTTTTTACCGCGGCGAATTTCGGAAGGGCATCGATCCCATGGTGCGGGTCGTGGTGGTGCGTGAGGGGAACGCCGCAGTTGCCGTGACCCTGGAACTACTTCGAAAAGAGCAAAAGATCGAGATCGCGGATTACGCGTTGTCGTGGAGTGACGGCCAGGCCTCGGCTCTCGATCATGCGACGGTTGCCGGCGGGCGTGACGTTGGCAACGTCGTCGCCCAGAAATCAACCGGCGGACGCCTCGCGGATATCCCCTACGACGTCACGTTCGCCTTCGTATTCCACGCCTTCCATCCCGAGGGGGAGATTATCCAGAAGTGCCCAGCGGAACAGTCAAAACAGGGTTCAACGCAAGTGACCGCCGCCAATATTGCCCAGAGGCTGCGCTGCAACTCAGTGGTTTCAGATTGAGCGGCTGCTTTCACAGATTGTCGGCATTGTGTTCAGCGGCTTTCGGTATTTTGCTTCTGATGTTGGCCAGCCGACCTCTCGCCGCAGCGGAACGGATCCTCGCCGATCCAGCACGCATGCTCGTTTCAGCAGATAAGGTTGATTTCATCGGCGCAAATACCCTGGGTGTAGAGTCGGGCCCATTTGGACGCTGCCTGCGCAGCACACCTAGCCGCTCGGCATCGGCGCTCTATCAACGCGTGAATATCACTAGCGAGGCGCTGCGCGACGTGCATTGGACGTGGAGTGTTGATCGCTTGCAGCAGTCGGCTGATATCCGCAAACTAAGCAGGGAGGACGTCGGTGCAACAATCATGTTCATCTTTGGCGAGCCCTCGTTTTTCAACAAGGACGTCCCGACGTTGGCATATGTCTGGACGGCGACGCCTGTCGCCAATGGTGTGGCTCTGCCGTCTCAGCGCTATCGCACTCTGGCCTATATCCAGTTGCGCGGGCGCGCCGATGTTGGCCGGTGGCAGCAGGAGGAACGCAACGTGGCGGCGGATTTCCGGTCCGTCTTCGGCCGCGAACCGGGCCAGCTCAAATATATCGCGGTCTTCAACGACAACGATCAGACGAACGAGGCCACGTCGGCCTTGTTCGGGCCAATTGTCAGCGTGCAATAGTCTGATTGCCAGGCTCGGATGGCCCGGGGGTTGTCTCAAGAACGACTGCTTTCCCATTCTCACGCGCTTCGGGCTGATCGGCAGATCTGTCCGCCCATCTCAACCGTCGGTGGTCGAATCCGCCTTCGATCGTCGGCTTCACGATCTGGAAGTACGGCGACAGATCGAAATCGCGCGGCGCGAACAGGCTGTGGTGGCGGATGTGCAGGATCTCCTCCCGGCTGTACGCGCTCTCAACCCACTGATGCTGTGGAACACGCTCGATGCGCGGCAGGATCGGGTAGCGCACGCTTTGGAAGGCCTGGGCGATGAGCGTTGAGCAAATGGCACGCGTCGGCTCGCCGGAGCCGAGCGCAATCATACGCCGCCGCCACCGCACAGGAACGGGCGGGGTTGGGAACAGGTAGCGCGCCAGATCGACGATGTTTCGCGTATCGTACTGGTTGCCGAGCCGCTCCATCGCGAACGAAACGACCTGCCGCTGCTCGTCCGGGTTCAGGCCGACTGCCCGGCATATGCGTGTGTTGAACGAGGCGTACTTGGAAAGCGGTACGGCCGTCACGCCTTCTCCGATGTTGACCTCGAGCAGAGCGCGCGGCTCGCCGCCGTCTGCTGGGACTCCAAGCGCGTCACCGATATAGAGAGTTGCGTGCGACCACGTGGATTGGGTCAGGTACTTTATCGCCGATGCGACTTTCTGGTTGCCCTCGATGAGCAGAACATCGGCCGGCTTGAGAGTCCGGCGCAGCGTTTCGGGATCGGACGGGGTGAACGGCTCGTAACCGCTGGCCGGCGCTTCGATGCGTTCGGCGATCAGGCGGCCGATGCGGTCGAGAACGGTGTCGAACAGTGCCATCTTCGCCCACACTCCGGGTCATCCACGACCGACTTTCACGGGGCGCTCGCTGCCGAACAAGCCCGAAGCTTCGTGGCGCATTCGGATCAAGTGGTCGATCGACAGTGCGCCAGCGCCGTTCTTCATAATGACAAGTAATGCGACCGCCCATAGACCGTGCGTCATGTAGGCGTCGGGATAGACGAAGGTCTGGATCACGGCGGTCATACCCAAGAGCACCGCTGCGGCAAACCGCGCCCCGAACCCTGACCACAGCAGAAGCGGCATAGTGAGCTCGGCTGTGGTCGCCATGTACGCGGCCAATGCGGTCGGGATCAGAGGAACCTTGTACTCTTCGGCAAACAGGAAAAACGTTCCAGGCTTGATGCTGAACCCGTCGATCTTGGTCAGTCCAGAATTGAAGAACACCAAACCAACGATAACGCGCGCCAAGAGGACGATCAGCGAAACGGGGATGCGCTCGAAGCGCTTAATGAAAGCGGCGACCAATGCGTACACGATCAGCGTCCTCTGTTTGAGATCTGCATTCTGGCGACCTAACTACAACAGAAGTGAAGGCACCGACCTCGATGAGTCCTGCGAGCGCAATTTGGACGTTGAACGATCCGTCACGCGCCAAGGCATATTGTGCAGCTTTGCCGAGGCATACGCTCGCTCGAACCGCGCGCAGGAACGCCTGAATACCATCCGTCAGCGGGATTACGAGGACCTGCAGAGAGGGTCTCATTACAAGAGCGGCCTCGCCTCCCACATTGATGTCTATCGTCCGCACGTCATCATCCAAGGTATTGGTCTTCCAGATCGACACGATCGGAAATGGCGAGGCTATGATGCTGGATGAAGGATGAAGCTCAAATACGGTATTGGCGGTGGAGTACGCTGGGATCTGTTTAAGATCCCTGGCCGCGATAGGCTTGCGGTCACAGGCATGGTAGGCCCGCAACCTAAGCCATTCCAAGCGTGCAACATCACCGAGATAGGGCAGATCGGAGACCGGCCCGAATTGATTGATGAAGCATGGAAAATCGTTACCATACTGGCTGAGTATGGGCGAGGCAGGAGGATTGGCGCGGATATACGCGCGCGCCATGGCGCGGAAGAACTCTTCTCCCACCAACCGGGTCACGACGGGGAAATAGGCTTCGAGGACGTCCGAAAGGCTCGAGAGCACATTATTGCGGTAGACGTTGAAGCGCCGCAGGGGATGGCGACCGGTGTGGCTCGTCACATCCGACGGGGGCCCCGAATGAGGGTCGAAAATGGCGGCGACAAATTCTGAATGGGACTGACGCAGATCAATCATTTTGGCGCTCCACGCGTCGCCAAGAGGCGATCTGCCCGCTGCGCTTCTGCATGCAGAATGCGCCAGGGCGGAACGTCGTTGTCCCATTCGATAAGAGTCGGCTTTGCTCCGTCGCTCTGGATCGCCCGCGAAAACAATTCCCAAACTGGATCGCTGACTTCCGACCCATGAGAATCGATCAGGAGGGGGGCACTTGAGTCATCAGAGTCATGGGCATGACCTCCGAGATGGATCTCGCCAACACGCTCCATGGGGAACGCATCGATATAGCCCCTGGGATCAAATCCGTGGTTTGTAGCCGAGACGTAAACATTATTGACGTCGAGCAGAAGGCCGCAGCCGGTGTGTTGGGCAATGGCGGTCAGAAACTCGATCTCGGACATGTCCGTGCTTTGAAAGCGGACGTACGTCGACGGATTCTCGATCAGAATCGTGCGGCCGAGGAATGTTTGAACGTCATCAATGTGCTGGCAAACATACTTCAGGGTATGTTTGTTGTACGGCAATGGCAGAAGATCGTTGACGAAAACTCCTTCGTGTGTCGACCAGGCCAGATGCTCAGACACTAAGCTTGGCTCATAACGGTCACAAACAGCCTTGAGCAGCGTGAGATGAAGTCGGCTAATAGGGGCAGCGCCGCCAATCGACAAACCGACGCCATGAACGGACAATGGATAGCGGTTTCGGATCAGACCGAGAAAGTGGTGCGGTGGACCACCCGCCTCCATATAGTTCTCGGCATGGATTTCGAACCACCCGATGTCCGGACCCTTCTCAACGATTTCCTCGTAGTGCTCGGGCTTGAGCCCGACCCCGGCGCGTTCCGGGATCGGGTCCATCGCCGTGTCGTGGAGGATCTTTTTCACGGCGCAAACTCCGCTAGCGCCACAGTCGCTCGTACGCGCCAGCCCCTGTTTAGTGAAGTCGGCTTCGAACGAGTAAGCCTCCGCCTGTCCCAATCTCCGGTGCATGATTTGGCCTTTCGTAGTGGGGCGGCATGCTCAACTACTGCCTACTTCGCACGACCGGTTGCCAAGGTTACGGGCCACGCTCGACCGGCATCACCAGCCATAGCCGTGGCCATAGCCGTGGTAGCTATGGGGGTAGTAATGCGGCCGGTAGTAGGACCCATACGAATAATACCGGGGAGCGTAGCCGTACGAGTAGTATGGAGAGTGCGTGTAGCGGTGCCGGCGGTAGCCGCCCCCGAACTGATGCCTTCCGAAGTGGCGAGCGCCGCGAAATCCGTGATGCCCGTAACGGACTTCAGTTACCGCACCGGATTTTGCGGGACCGAGTGCCAGATAAGGCATCGCCGCAACGGATGGAATGGGAGCAAGAGCAAGAAGGCACGCTCCCCCAAGAGCCGACGCAATCGCGAATATCTTGAACATGGGTGTCGTACTCCTTTTTTGAGCGGAACAGACTTGGACGTCCGTCTGCCAAACGGGCTGTCGCATCCACGAGGTACGGACCGAGGGTTCGGGGCTCGGCTTTTCGCCGCGGACGCTACTACTTTCTATTTCGTACCAGCGTCGCATCAGGTTTCGAGATTAAGAAGCGATGCACTTCACGAAGCCGCGAGGCTGTTGAAATCGCTCTGCCGGAAAGTCTGACCTGGCAGACAAACTCGAACCCGACCCCAGACAGTGCCGGAGTCGGGTTCATCGCCGTGACCGGGATGAGGGGAATATCCCTTGGCCGCTGTGCGGAGCACCGGGGGGAGGGACGGCGGCCCACGGCGAAATCTCAGGCTTCGCTGCAGTCGTATGTGCCTGCACGATCGGAGATGCACTTCAGACTTCCGTTGCCAAGCGGCGTCACGACCTTATCGCAAGTGCCCTTCTTCACGAGGCTCCATGAGTTGCCTTGATAGTCGACCTTATTCGTTCCGGCACAGGTCGTGCCTTTGCCAGCTTTGCAATCGTTTTTGCCGGCAAGTGCTATGCCGAAGCACTTCTCCATGTCCTTCATCATGTCAGTGTCTGCAGCGTTTGCCCTGGAAACCGTGCTCAAACCAAGGGCAGCAGCAAACATGCCGGCCACGGCCAGTGTCGAAGCTTGCGTCATCTTACAACTCATAGTCATAGTTCTCCTGCGATTGAGATGGAGGCACGGGCCTCACATACTCAACTTCGTTGTCTACGGGAGAAGGTTACGCGCGGGCGCTCCACACCCTTTGATCTTCTGAACTCATGCACCCAATCGCGACCCGCGCTGATCCAAGACTGAGACTCCAGCCGCAACAGGGTGGATGCGACGGTACAATCGCCAATTAGGCGAAGTCTGAGTTATCCGCTGATCCCCGTACTGCAGATGTCGGAGTGACAATCAATACGCATCTGGGCGCCTGTAGCTAGCCGCATTATCAGGATCACGACTGCGATGCCAGCCAACATGGCCACATACGCGGGCACGGCGTGGATCGAGAAGGTGGGGAGGCTGTAAAGTATAAGAGCATCGTTCCCGCCTGGAACAAGGATGACCCCCGCTCCCATCAGGACGCCGCCTACGAGGTTCACGGCCCAGTTCGGACGGACTCGCCGGTCGAAACGGAAGCTGCCACGCTGCCATGTCGAAAGCGCCATCCCTGCGAACACGGCTGCGAATAGCGACAAGCGTATCGGCATGGGCGTCTGGCTCGCAAGGACGAGCCCCTCAACCCCTTGCCGCAGCGCCCCCGTATAGGTCCAGGGGCCGTGAAATAGATAGAGCACGCCATTGGCGAGCCCCATCAGTGCTGCCGCAGTCGAAAGACGGTACTGTCTGGCGAGCGCCAGTTCACCAAGCCGCACCTGTTGAGGGCGGGTCAGCCAAAGACGGCGCAGCTCCCAGATTGCCCAGGCCCACAGCAGAAGAGCAAGGGAGCCGGCAATTGGCACCAATGAGCGAATCAGCGGAAGTGCTGGCAAGGGTTGTGAGACGTTTCCGGCGCGGGCCACCTCGATCTCTATCAGGACGCCGAAAGCAAAGCCGCACAGCGTCACAAGCATCCGCAACTGTCCATCAGCAAGCCGCGCCAGCGTCGAGAACGAGCAGCCCCCGTTCAACGCCGCTCCCATGCCGAACATGAACCCGCCGAGTATCGAGGTAGACGACAGCGCAAACCCATTAATGCTCTCGCCAAGGGCAGGATCGAACCAGAGAAGCGGAAAAATGATGGTGAGAACCCATAGAACCGACTTGCCGAAGCTCAGGAGACAATAAGCGCGGGTCGTGCTGAGTATTTCGGCGACAGCGCGGACGGTGCAGACGCTGGCACGGTGGGCGGCAAAGCCCAGAATGGCTGCCAGGCCCCATGAGATAAGGAGCAATCCCATCGGTTGTTCCCAGTCGTCTTCACCCTTGGTGCACGGCACCAATGCCCTGAAACATCTCGCGCAGATCAACCGTGGAGCGCTCGCCGATGTCGTCAAAGTGCTCGTCTAACCATTCATCTGCAGCGCCGCGGCCAATTTCGAACAAATGCCGCAGAAACGCCCACTCGGAGTTCATTTTGCTCGAAGCGCCGAGCTGACTAAGGTGGTTCTGCGCTTCGACGATATGGACGTTGACCTGTTTGTAGTGTTTCGTGTCGAGCTTTCCCTGTTCAACAAGCCGTCGCACGAAATCCATCGATCTCAATTCTTTGAGCAGGCTGCTGTTGAATGTGATCTCATTGACTCGGTTCATGATGTCGCGCGCCGTCTTAGGTGCGCCCTTGCGCTCGATCGGATTGATCTGAACGATCATGACGTCCCTGCAGTCCGTCGCATCATAGAAAGGAAAGAGCACGGGATTGCCCATAAAGCCGCCGTCCCAGTAGGGTACACCATCAATCTCGACGGCCTGGAACATATGCGGGAGGCAAGCCGAGGCCATCACCATATCACTTGTCAGGCCGCGGCGATCGAAGACTTTTACGCGGCCCGTTTCAACATTGGTCGCCGATACGAAAACCTTTGTCTTGTTGCACGACCGGACGAGATCGAAGTCGACCACCTTGTCCAGCACATCTTGCAGTGGATTAAGCTTCCATGGATTGAGTTCGTAGGGCGAGGCGACGCGGGTCAGGAAATCCAAAAAAATGTAGCCCGGTGAACAATCAAGACTCCAATTACCCATGAACATATCAATCGGCGCCCGCTGGATGGGACCGAAGCGCGCGGCTCGGCTGACCTCCGACCAGAAGCGATGGAGCGACTCGCGCGCACCCTCGCAACCATTACGCATCAACCCGTCGGCGACGACAACCGCATTCATCGCGCCAGCACTCGTGCCGCTGATGGCGTCAATCCACAGTCGACCGTCTTCCAGAACGCGGTCAAGTACTCCCCACGTAAAGGCGCCGTGGGCGCCACCACCCTGAAGTGCGAGATTGATTGATTTGGTGTTGGTTGTCATCGGATCCCTCAGTGAGCCGTCCATCCGCCGTCCATGGGAAGCGCGGCGCCGGTAATTTGGGCGGCCGCATCCGTGCAAAGAAACACGGCCAAGGCACCGAGCTGTTCGACGGTGACGAATTGCTTGGTGGCTTGCGAAGCAAGAATCACGTCCTTGACGACCTGTTCCTCACTGATCCCCCGCGCCTTGGCCTGGTCTGGGATCTGCTTCTTGACGAGCGGAGTCATCACATATCCCGGACAGATGGCGTTGCAGGTTACGCCATACTCAGCGGAGCCGAGCGCGACGGTCTTAGTCAGTCCCACGAGCCCGTGCTTAGCCGCAACGTAGGCCGGCTTGTATGGGGATGCGACCAATCCGTGTGCGGAAGCGATGTTGATGATGCGGCCCCATCTGCGCGCCTTCATGCCGACGATCGTGTGCTTGATGGTGTGGAAGGCCGACGTGAGGTTGATGGCAATAATGGCATCCCACTTTTCATCCGGGAA
Source organism: Hyphomicrobium sp. (assembly GCA_022844105.1). Taxonomy (GTDB): domain Bacteria; phylum Pseudomonadota; class Alphaproteobacteria; order Rhizobiales; family Hyphomicrobiaceae; genus JAGVSR01. The sequence goes on from JALHMJ010000002.1 coordinate 181,318, forward strand.
ATCCTCGATCGGTTGAACATGCTGGATGCCAGCGTTGTTGACGACCACGTCGATCCGCCCGAACGCGGCCTTCGCCGTCGCGACCAGATCCCGGATCTCAGCCGGCCTCGACATGTCGGCGTCGTGATAGCGAACTTTAACTCCGTACTTCTGCTCGAACTCTGCCCGCTCCGTCTCGATATCATTTGCATTTCCGAAACCATTCAACATGACGTTCATGCCCGCCGCGCAAAACGCTTCGGCAATACCGAGGCCGATGCCACTTGTCGAGCCTGTGACAAGTGCATTCTTCCCTTTGGTCATTTTTCTGATCCTTACATATTCGAACAGCGAGCGCCTGCTTGGCTCCGTCGTCACCGGTCGACTTATCAATAGACTTCGGCCCTAACCGGCCTCAAGATAGTCGTGCAGTATGCGTCCATACGGCAGTGTCAGGTCCGCTTTGAAGTGCCGCCCTTCGATGATGCGCCTGATAGGTAGATCTGCGACAGGCGCATTGACGTGCGGGACCAGATGCAATCGCGCCGGGCCCGAGTAGTGAAAGTTCATGGTGATGTCGGTGAGATTGTAGGCAACAAGCTCGGCAACGCGCGGCGCACCAGTTACACAGGGAATGAGCTTCAAGTTCACCTGTGTTTTCATGAGATGTTTGCCGCGTTCGGTTGGGTTCTCCTTTGATTTGTTTTCGTGCTTATATCGCATCGTGCCCAAGGCTACGCGTTGACCGGCATATTCAAGCGTTCCGGTCAGCGCGTCTGTCGCAACCGAAAGGTGCGGCTCACCCCACCGCTTTGGAAATCCCCAAATCTCTCGTCCCGCCGAGATCGGCGGCTCGTCATTCAGGAACATCATGGCAGTATAGTTGACGGGCTCATCACCAAAGAGACATGGAATAACGACGCCCGACTCTTCGTAGCTGCCAAAGCCGGAGCTATCCGGCATCTTGATCCATTCATAGAGAACGTGCCCAGATCCGTCGGGCTGCAGCGGCTCGGGCACCATCCGGCTGATGGCATTCGGATCGCTTTCATACGTGATCACCATGTATTCACGATCGACAAACCGATACGGACCCGACGGGTAGCTCGGGTTACCCGGTGGCATAGACGGAAGTACAAGGATTTCTTCAGGCGTCATGACGTTTTCCATGGTTGCTTCGTACTGGCGCGATTTGTCCCCCACAACGTCTGGCGTGTAGCCTCGCTGTCGCGGTCTGAAGTAACAGGCAAATCAGATGCGCCTGAGACTTATCGAGACGCCTTTTAAGCCCGTTCCCGATGTGCGGATCGAGACGGATTGCGACGACCCGGTGAACGACACCGACATCGAACCCGACAATCCGCCGCCGATGACCAGGCTTAAATGACCGTTAGATGCTCGACCGGACACATCGCCTGAAGCATTGAAAGTTCGCTCTTCCCAGCTGCCCGAAACACGGCCGCCTTGGTAGTCGAGCCGCGAGCGCAAATCGATCTTTGCACTTGCCGACGCACATCGCAGAGCAAGACCCATTCCGGCTCCACTGTTCTTGACTGTGTAGCTGCCCCTGCACCTCAATTTCTCGGATTGTCCCCCCTCAAATCGAACCGTGCCCGTGCCACTCCAGCTGCCGGCCATAGCCGTAAAGGGACTGGTACCGGCTGCAGAGGCTGGCGACGAGGTAGCGGATGCGAAAAGTGCACTTGCCGCCAGAGCAGCGAAAGAAATTCGGTGAAACATGAGGGGAAACTCCTGTGCGGTATAGCTGATTTCCGGCAAGCCGCTGAGCGAGCCGACGTTGGCGTAGTTGCTTGGATACTTCCATTCTCAAGACCTGAAGGTTACGCGGTCCGCACTTGGACGCCTGGCACGCCCGCTCGCTGGAGGCCAATGCTAGGGCACGTGCTGTTCCGCTACGGACATGAGCTGATCCGCAGGATCCGCTATCGGTCGCGGTTTAAAAGCGAACCGGCGGATGCATATGAACCCGGATAGCGAAACGTTGGCGCTGGCACTCGAATGGCCCTTGTCGCCCTGCCGCTCTTTCGAGAGCCGCGCCGCGGGTATTCGCGAGATCGCGTCGTAGTTGACACATCCGATTGGTCTGCGTTTGTCGGGGGCCGTGGTCTTTTTGTGATCGTCACCGTTTTCGGTCCACCCAAACCCATGGGAGCCTTTGATAGAAGAGGCTGAGCGATCGTAATTTCATGTGCAGAGCCCAGTGGGGCGGCGTGGCGAACCTCGCCGCAAGCCAACTGGCCACCTCCCTTGACAAGGTGCAGCAAAATATCGTCGGGCTTGTCGATGGGCAGACGCGCGTTCGCCACCGAAAGGAATGCCTTCACCGCATTCTTAGTGTCCGCCGCCCAAATGCCTGTCACCGGGCCGCGATAACAGCCAATTCGCACCAAGGCGCGCTGAATTTCGAGTACCAGCGCTCTTCGAGCGACGCTATCCAGAGGACGATGTACTGACGGCTCGGCGAGAGGTACGCTGGTAAACTGGACAACTTGCGATATCGCGACCAGCGGCCGTGTATCGCCATCATGATCGTCTGCTTTGCTGTCGCCGGTCTCCACAAGACTAAGCTGAGGAGTGGACGACGTTTGCGTCTTGACTTGAGCCCCGACAACCGCATGCGGCATAACCGGCGCAATAACCAGAGGTGTGGAGTAAACGACCCAAAGGAAGGCCATCCAAATGCCGGCAACCAGAATAATGTAAGTTGCCAGGCACCACACCGTGGCAAGCCCTCCATTGCTATTTTGTGGGGGGCACACATACGCCCATTGACGACGCTGCTTCATGACGCCTACCGGCTAGCGATCGCGATATCGCGGAGGACACGGGCCTCGAGTTGAACTTCGTCGATGCGAGATTTGAGGACGTCGCCGATACTGACGACACCGACGATCCGGTGACCGTCCTTAACGGGAAGATGGCGTAGCCGTTGCTCCGTCATCACTCGCGCAATATCGGTGACACTGTCGTGTGGAGAGCACGTGACCACTTCTGTGGTCATCAGCGCCGATGCCAACAGGACAAGTGCATCACGCCCATGTAGGGCAAGTCCGTTCGAGACATCCCGCTCGGTGATGATACCATCCAAGGTCCCACCATCGCCAGTCACGATCAGTGCACCCACTCCTTCTTGCCGGAACCGCTTGGCCACGGCCTGAATGGTTTCGTTGGGCCGAACAGTCATCACTGCGCTGCCCTTGATTTTCAAAATATTTGCGACTCGCATATTCTTGCTCGCTTCTATTCAACGTCACCGGCCACCGGGAACACACTATTTGACTCGTAATCGAACCGGGTCGGACGGCTAACGTGCAGCACTAATGCGTGACAGTGGCCATGCCGTATAACGCACGGACGACGCGACGCCGGTCGGCAAGGCGATCTTCGAGAACTTCAAGTATGCTGATCACGTCGAGGAGACGACCGCCGTCCCGGACAGCGACATGATGGAGACGGCGCTCTGCCATCGCCCGCGCGACATCTGTAATATTGTCATTCAGCGCACAGCTATAGACGGCAGTGGTTGCCAGGGACGACGCTGGGAGATCGAGCAGCTTGTTTCCGTACGTGGCAATGCCATTCGTGACATCCCGTTCCGTCACAATGCCATCAAGCGTGCCATCGTCATCTTTGACGAGGACCGCACCGACATTCTCGCGATGAAATCTCTGCGCCACCTCACGAATGGTGATGGCCGGGTGTACCGGGGCGGCGATGTTTCCCCTCGTTTTCAAAAGTTCTGCAACCTTCATGACCATGTTCCTCAATCGCTATCGCGTTCATTATCAGATTCATGCGGGGCCATATCATCGGCCAATCCGAATGGTTTGAACCGGATGCACCAGCTTCACGCGCCAGCATTTCCGTTCCAATGACTTCCTCGCCGGCCCAGCGAAAGTTACGTGGCAAGGGACCGCCTATCACACACCTGGTGCTCACACTCTCGTGAGCGCAAAGATTTTGCACGGAGTTGCGGCTGGTGCCGAAAAAACAAAACTCCAGCGCGCGGGTGGCGGCGCGCGCCGGAGTCTCGTCTGATGGCAGTAGAGGGAGCGCCGTCAAAACCTCATGCGGCCTTCCACAAGCGTGATGCGAAGACGTTGTCGATAGGGGGTATGGAAGACGTGCGCCGACAAAGCAACGCCGCTAACAGGACATTGAAATATGCACCCACGACGGCCAGCCCCGACCGGACCACTCATATTTGCTGGCTCCAACATGCACCACGTGGAGTGGGCTCCGAGATGCTCAGAGCCCACTCTCTTTCCGATCCAGTCATGAGATGCCGGCCCGAAATCAGTACTTTGCAGATGGACGCTTCGCAGCCGGGGACTGCAACCGCTTGCTCTTGTGCTGGAAGCCGGATGCCTTTTGCCCGTGCGTGACTTTGCCGAAATTCGGGTGTGTGGCTGCCCAGGTATCGGCCGGTCCAGGCGCACCATCTCCATAGCCGCCAACATGTGCACTCGCGCCCGTCGCAAGAGCGCCCGATAGGAGCACTGCAGCCGCAAGAGCGGCACCGCTGAGGAGTTTCGATTCCATGATTGCCTTCCTTTCAGGAAGTCATGATTGCCTTCCTCTTTGATCCTTCGCGCGGTGCTTGGACAAGGTTGCACGAGCAAACAGAAGAATTGCGATGTGAAGTCCGGCTCGCCCTCCTTGGGTTCACTTGAGCGCTTAACCGAGGGCGAGAGCGGAAACCACTAGCCATTAGCATCGTATACGAAGCGCCCTTATTCCATCGGCCGTCGCTCGCCAGTAGATTCGCCACGAACAAGGAGACTTTTGGCGCTCTGCAAAAAAAACAGAGGCGGAAAAAATGCAAACTCCAGCGCGCGGGTGGTGGCGCGCACTGGAATCCGTCTGAGAACAATGGAAAGGGGCGCCGTCGGAATTTCATGCGGCCTTCCACAAGCGTGATGCGAAGACGCTATCGACCGGTGTGTGGAAGACATGATTGGAATAATTGCTGAGCGTCTTGATTCCGATAGCGAGGATGATGCCAAGGATGTTTTTCTCGCTGTAGCCAGCGGCCCGGAATGCCGCCACATCAGCGTCCGTGGGACGCCCGCGCGAATGGACCATCTGTGTTGTAAAATCTGCGAGGGCCGCAAGCTTCGGGTCAGGGATCGGTTGGCCATCACGGATGGCATCGGTGACCTCGGCCGGAACTTTCGACATCTTGTCGGCAACGAAGCTATGGGCCGCCATGCAATAGTCACAGCTGTTGGCACGGCTGATGGCCAAGAAGATCACCTCCTGCTCAATGGGAGTGAACCCGCACTCGGCACGAAACGCGGCGTAGGTCATTGCGTACGCCTCATACAGTGCCGGCTCATTGGCCATCGCCCCGTACATGTTGGGCACGAAGCCCATCTGCTGCTTTGCCTTCTCGAGCAAAGCCTTGGCCTTGCCCGTTGCGGTTTCTATGGCCAGCAGCGGAAGTTCCTTGATTTTGTATATCGCTCTCATGTTTTAAGTTCTCCTATAAGTTACGTGGTTGACGGGCGTCTGTCTCGGATCAGCGAAGGCTGCCGAGAAAGCTCTGATATTCCGGGGATTCGGTAAGAAGCCGCCGCGCCAGCGCCCGTACTTCGTCCACCTGATCGGCACGTAGTGCAAACGCCGTGGGAATGGCATTGAACTGGCGGCGCTCGTTGTCGTCGCGGATGTGATCGAACGTCAGGGCTGCAAACCGCACGTCAACCGGAGGTATTCCGGCGCGGCTCGGGCGCTTATTGACCTTATCGGCCCATTGCATGAACCCGCGCCGGGCCAGTCCTATCGTCTCGCTATTCATAATGCCGATCGCGGAGTCGAATGACGCACTGATGCCGCCAACCAGGCTCGGCTCGCGCCCTTCCTGTGACCATGCATAGTCTTCGTAGGTCTGGGCGTTTGCGACGACAACCAGGACCTTTGAGACCTTATCCAAGCGTTCCGGTGAAAATGCGCCCGCCATATCTTCGACGTTGCCGGAATGCATAACAGGACTCATCATTGAGCCGCGCACGCCAAGATTGTCGGTTATGCCGCCATCGACGAGTCTGACGATGGGCATGTTCGCGGGCTTGAGGTATCGCTCGAGGGCGCGAGCCACTTGATAGTTGCGGTTGTAGATGTCCGGGTGTTCGAGGCTGTCCCGGACCCATGATTTGCGCCGGGCGGGACAGTCGTTATTGTAGTTTCGAACGGCAATCGGCGCGAAATAGCCCGGAACAGCCGAGGAGGCCATCACCGCCCGCGCAACGGGGAAGTCCTCTATCTTGGAACAGAGAAAATCGAACTGCTGTTGAATGAATGAGAACGTCATGCCCGTGTTGATGTCACTGGCGTTCACCACGATGACCGGCCCCGACCTTGAGTTCATGTCGGAAAGCGACTTGTTCTGAAAGACGTTGTCTCCGAGCCAAGTGGCCGCCACATCGGATCGATTGACACCGGGAGAAGCCAGCGATGCGAGTGCAATTGGATTTACCAGCAACGACTTGAGCTCACCCTGCACGTCACGCTTCAAGAAGGCAGTCTCGAAATCCGTGAAGAGTTTTTCGCCGAAGAGGCCGTAATAGGCGGCTGTATAGCTTCCTCCTGACACCGATGTGATGACGTCAACCTCATCCAGAAGCCGCTGAGGATGGCCGTGGATCGACACTTTTGTATCGCGAAGGGCTTCAAGGATTCCGTAAGCAAACGCGGCCGAGCGTGTGCCACCCCCAGAGAAGGCGAGAACGACAAAGACATCATCCGCCCGGTTAGAAGAATCCGTCACGTGCATGGCTGCGCCCGCATTTGCGAGGACCAATGGCTCGTTCCACGCTCGTTCCGCACAGCCCTGGATGAGTATCGCCATCAGGCAGCCCATCATCGTCTTAAATTTCATCGTCCCCCCGTCAACGGTTCCTGGTATTCCTTTGCGCGCAACTGTCCTCTGGACCCCGATCGACGGGCGGCGGCGCGCGCTCAAGGGGCTGGTGGGGCGGAAGGACTCGAACCTTCGGCAACAACGTTGATGCAAGGACGTCTCGGTTGCAGTCGTACCACCTGGCATCACCGCTGCATGCCCAACGCCGATCCAACGCCAGGCAGGGGATCCCGGCTTTCTTCGGGAATCACCTTGAAACGATACATCGAGGGTCGGCGGTGCGCCGGCCCTCGATCAGACGATCAAGCCGCATGGCTCAAACATTGTTAACGGCCAATACCGTGCGTGGTGACGATCGAACCCGTGCGGGCCAGGTCCTCGAGTAGCTTGTCACCGGACATGGCTTGGGCCGTGGGCGCGCCGGCTGAGGCGAGTAATGTTGCCGCAAGCATTGCGGAAGCGATAAACGTTTTCATGAGTGTCTCCTGTGACCATTCGTTGTCGACGGCCATCCCTGATTTTAAGATCATGCGCCCCATGTGGGCGTCAGTTGGCCTTTATGGTGAGATACTTCTCCGCAGTCTCAACCGAGGTTACGCAAATGATATGCGGTTCACGTTGTCTTGAGAGACGGGTGAATATGTGCGTGCCTTCCGTGCCCCACCATGAGTATTATGAGCGCGTGAGGCGGTGGAGGACGTAACAACACAGGGCGCATTGCGTATTGCAAATGATCCCAACACAAATTGCCTCTTTCGCCTTTGTCCGCTCTTCGATAATGAAGGCACGCATGAGCAGCTCAAATAGCTCCGACGATAAAGTCGCCAGAGAAGCGCGCTGGCAGGAGCTGATGCGCGCCGCCCAGGATGGAGATGATGCTGCCTATTCCAGGCTGCTCTCCGAACTGTTACCCGCATTGCGACGCATGGTTCGATACCGGTGGCGGAACTACGAGGGTGCCGAAGACATCGTCCAGGACATCCTGATGTCCCTGCATTCGGTTCGCCACACCTACGACCCGGGCCGTCCATTTATGCCTTGGTTGGTCACCATTTCCTCCCGCCGAATTGCCGATGCAGCCCGGCGGGCCTCCTCCCGTTCGGCTTATGAAACGACCGTGGAAACAATGCCTGAAACCTTTGCGGGGGATGACGCGAAGAACGAACAAGACACGAGTGACGATCAAGAGGCCATTCGCGTGGCCTTGTCGGGTCTGCCCGAGGGACAGCGCCAGGTGATCGAACTCATGAAAATTCAGGGTCTGTCGCTTCAGGAAGCGTCGGCCCATACGGGCAAGAGCGTCGCCTCATTGAAGGTGACTGTTCACCGGGCAATAAAGGCCATGCGTCAGGCCCTGGAGCGAAAGACTTGAGCGCGATGCGGACAGAAGATCTCATTCGAGCTTTGGCGAAAGACGCCAAGCCGGTCGAGCGTTTGGCCCATCCAGCTTGGCGGGCCATGATGTGGATGATGGTTTCCGTCGTCTATGTCGCTGCATTCTTGTGGGTTGTCGGAGTGCGCCCAGATCTTTCCAACAAGATGTCTGATCCGCGTTTCCTGATCGAAGTTGGTGCGGCGCTATTGACCAGCATGATGGCCGCCGCGGCCGCCTTCTGCGCTGGTTGCCCCGGTCGACCGCTGTGGGAACGCTTTGCCCCGCTTCCGTTCCTGGGCGTATGGCTCGCGAGCCTTGGCGAGGGATGCTGGCGTCAGTGGCTTCAAGCTGGACCGGAGGGTCTGCATCTTCAGGTCGATCTGACGTGTTTTCAGAGCATTACTGCCGTCGGAATAGTACCAGCAATCGCGATCCTGCTCATGATCCGGAGGGGCGCTCCAATCGCGCCCATGTCGACAACCGGTTTGGCCATATTGGCAGCCACAGCGCTCGGTGCGGCGGCCCTGCGTCTCTTCCATACCCAGGACATGAGCTTGATGCTGCTCGTGTGGCAATTCGGATCGGTTGCCCTCCTGGCCGGGTTCGGCTTTTTGGCAGGCCGGTACGTCCTTCGCTGGTCTCTGCCGCAGTTGACGGCCGACGTTGGAAGTCACCCTCCCAGTTGTTAGACGTCTGGCGCGCTACCGAACGTCATGGACTGTTTGGCGCTGGTCGGATGGCTTTGATCGCTAGCGCTACTAACTGCTGGTCGGCAGTCGTGGCCCGATCGAGACGCGGACATCATCCCTGAGCTAGAAAGAGAGTGAGACTGACAGCATGCACATTGAAATCGTGAAGGACTATTACGGCAAGATCCTTCGAGGGTCAGATGATCTCAAAACCAAGGCCTGCTGCACGCCCGACACTATGCCGGACCGCGTCAAGGAGCTTCTTAAGAACATCCATGACGAGGTCCTCGCTAAATATTATGGCTGCGGCCTTGTGGTTCCAGACTTGCTTGAAGCCAAGCGCGTTCTCGACCTCGGTTGTGGCTCGGGACGGGATGTCTATGCGTTGGCGCAGCTCGTTGGGCCAAAAGGTGAAGTTGTAGGTGTCGATATGACTCCCGAGCAGTTGCAAACTGCGCGCGATCATATCGGCTGGCACATGGAGCGCTTCGGCCACGAGACGCCCAACGTGCGCTTTCTGCAGGGGTTCATCGAAAAACTTGACACTTTCGGGTTGGAACCGCAGAGCTTCGACGTCATTGTCTCAAACTGCGTCGTCAACCTGTCGATCGACAAGGCTGCAGTCCTCAAGGGCGTGTTCGACCTCTTGAAGCCCGGCGGCGAGTTCTATTTTGCCGATGTCTATGCAGACCGGCGCCTCTCCGAGGACGTGCGCAACGATCCGGTCGTGTATGGGGAGTGTCTCGGTGGCGCGTTATATTGGGGCGATTTCCTTTCGCTCGCCAAGCAGTCCGGCTTTGGCGATCCGCGTCTTATCACCAGCCGCCCGCTCGAAATCACCGACCCGGATATCGAGGTTAAGATCGGCGCCGCTCGCTTCTATTCGGCAACCTACCGGCTATTTAAAGTGTCCGAACTCGAGGTGGCCTGCGAGGACTATGGTCAGGCCGTGATCTATAATGGCGGCATCCGGGAAGCTCCGCACCGATTTGTCCTGGATAGCCACCACGCAATTGAGAAAGGCCGCATCTTTCCCGTATGCGGCAACACCTGGCACATTCTGAAACAGAGCCGTTTTGCCCAGCACTTCGAATTCATCGGCGATTTTTCAAGTCACTACGGCGTGTTCCCCGGCTGCGGCACGAATATCCCGTTCTCCAATCGGGGCGAAGGAGAGACGGTCGTAGGAGCGTGCTGCTGAAGTACGAACCCGTCCCGCCTTTGACCCGTGAGAAAAAAAATCAAGTTCTTGGACGCAATCCGTACGAAACCGCGTACTGGGATTGGCGCTTGAAGCCGTCCATGACGGCGCGCCGTGACACATCACGGCTGATCAGTTTGCCCATTGTTGCTTCTATGGGCGAGTTCCAAGTAGATCCAGATCCCGAAGCGCTTCGCATCGGAATCCGTTATCTCGTTCCGCTTACGCCCCGACGCTTAAATTGCAGCTTGCAGCAGCCGAAGTTCAGCGACGAACTCCGGCCATTCTTGCGGACGTCGGGCGACAGACGATAGAGAACCGCCTTCCCCTCCCGCCGCGCGGCCACGAGACCAGCATCGCGGAGAATCCTGAGATGATGCGAGAGGAGTGTGGGTTCGAGCCTGAGCACCGCGTTGAGTTCGTGAACCCTGAGAGGGCGGTCCAAGAGCAGTTCGACAACGGATAGCCGCGTTGCGTCCGACAGGATCTTCATGACGTCCGAGCAATACGCGCCGGTGGTCGTCAGGTCCTTGGGCGCTGAATCATGGAACATGCATTGCTCCCGAGAGCGAGACAGAATTGTGTATAGATTCAATTGAACGCCACTTCAATTCAAAGATTCCGACCTCCGCTCTGTAACTTTAGTTTTCATGGCTCCGAACAACCAGCTGTATCGAAACTTTGAGCAAGGGACTGCCATGTTTTATCTAAAACGCAACGTGCCCGGGTGGGAACGTATCGTACGCATCATGATGGCCGCGGGGCTCGGCGCTGCGGCGTTCTTGGGCAACGTCACGGGGCCGGTGCAGATCGGACTGATTGTTATGGCCGCAATGGCCCTCATGACCGGCGTCCTCGGCTACTGCCCGGCGTGCGCGATGGCCGGCCGCAAGCACATCGAGTAGGCGGCCGATCGAGGTCCCTGCCGGTTCTCGTTGGAAGATGGAGCCTACGGCGGCGCACTCAGTTGATGCCGCCAGCGGGTCTACATCTCTGTCACAGCATGGAGTGGAGTTCATAATGCGAAAATCTATTGCAACAAGCGCGGCCACTGCGGCGCTGTTCGCTCTTCTCGCGGGAAATGCGTCGGCGCTTGAAAAGCGGACCTACGATGCATCGGCGTTTGCGGCTGCCCAGAAGGCCGGCAAATCGATTCTCGTCGATGTGCATGCCGTCTGGTGCCACATTTGCTGGTCCCAGAAAGCCGTTCTTTCTAACCTTGAGAGCGATCCAAAGTTCAAGAATCTCGTTGTGTTCAGTGTCGACTACGACGGGGACAAAGAGAACCTGCGGCGCTTCAACGCACAGAAGCAGAGTACGCTCATCGTCTTCAAGGGCGGACAGGAACTCGGCCGCTCGGTTGGGGACACCAACCCGGTTTCCATCAAGGCCTTGTTGAGCAAGGCGCTCTAGCTCCCCGTGCCTCCCATTGAGGGGGCGACGTAGTTTCTGTGATGCGCGTCCGGATACCGACACAGTCGGAAGCAACGCCGCTGTCCGCAACCCGGAACAACAAGCCGATGAATGGAAGAGTATAGGTCCATGGAATGCTCTGCACGTGTTACCGCATTGTCTGTGGCCTGGTTCGTCTTCCTAGGTGGCCACGCCGTCGCGGCCGAAATGCTGCACTTCAACGAGGCTGCATTCCGAGCCGCGCAGCGGTCGGGAGCACCCATACTCGTTGAAACCTATTCCGCAGGCTGCCCGATTTGCTGGGTTCAGGAAGGGACGATCCGCGAGTTGGTGCGTAAGCCTGAGTACAACGGACTTCGTGTGTTCGTGATCGACGCTGACAATCGCAAGGATGCGATGCGGATCGTGGGTGCGCAAACGCGAAGCACACTAGTCGTTTACAAGGAGGGACAGGAAGTTGCCCGCGCGGTAGGTACTACTCGTCCGGATGAGATAGCAGCGCTCATCGCCAAGGCCTATTGAACGGATAGCAATGCACATGCTGACAACGCTCGCACTCTCGCTTATTGCAGGGATTGCCTCCACGCTTTCACCTTGCGTCCTGCCGATTCTGCCCATCGTTCTTGGTGCAGCCGCGAGCCAGCATCGTGTGGGCCCCCTGGCACTCGCGGTGGGGCTTGCATTTAGCTTTGTTGCCGTCGGCCTGTTTGTTGCCACGATCGGATTCTCGGCTGGTCTTGATGCCGACAGGTTTCGACTGGCCGGCGCTTTGCTCATGGTCGTCGTCGGAAGCATACTGATTGTCCCGCAATTGCAAGAGCGCGTGGCGTTGGCGGCCGGCCCGGCGAGCAATTGGGCGTCTGACAGACTGGCATCGAGCGGCGGCGAAGGTGTGAGCGGGCAGTTTCTTGTTGGACTGCTCCTCGGGATCGTATGGAGTCCGTGTGTCGGTCCTACACTAGGCGCTGCCTCGGTACTTGCAGCGAAGCGGGAAAGCCTTGTTGAAGTGGCTGCGACCATGTTCGCGTTTGGTCTTGGGGCCGCTATTCCTCTTCTCCTGCTCGGATGGCTTTCGCGGGAGGCGATGCTCAAGCTGCGCGGACGCCTGATGGTCGCTGGCGGAGCCTTGAAGCCGGCGCTCGGCATTTTTCTCGTCGCTATCGGATTGCTTGTGGCCAGTGGTTACGACAAGCGCGTGGAGGCAGCGCTCGTTATGGCTTCACCGGAATGGCTCACGCGGATCACCACGCAGTTCTGAATTGGTCCGGCATCAGAATTCGCAAGACAGGGAGCTAGGGGTATGCGCGTCGAAATCATACAGGTATGCCGCGGCTACGTCTCGGCGATCGGGCGAACGGGACGTTCGCCGAGAACCATGCATGTGGAGAACAACCCGGGCGCAAGTGGTGTCTGCGCATGTTGTTGAAGCACACTGCTCCGCACCATTCTTATGTAATGACTAAACCTTGAAACGAGGGAAGCGATCAATGCGCGTGAAAAAATTGAGTCGATTTGGGATTGCCGTAGCTCTCTTCACTACATTCTCGAGTATGGCGCACGCTGCCGAAAACAAGCTCGTGCTTACAGGGTCCAGCACTGTGGCGCCGCTCGCTGCCGAGATCGGCAAACGGTTTGAGGAACGAAATCCCGGCGTTCGCGTCGATGTGCAATCCGGTGGCTCATCGCGTGGCATCACTGACGCCCGTTCCGGCCTCGCCGACATCGGCATGGTCTCGCGCTCCTTGAAGGACGAGGAAAACGACCTCAAGGGTTTCACGATCGCCCGCGATGGCGTTGGCATCATCCTCAACAGCGCAAATTCTGTTTCAGCGCTCACCGATCAGCAGATCACCGGCATTTACACCGGCAAGATTACAGACTGGAGCGCCGTCGGCCGCAAGGCCGGCCCGATCACCGTCGTCAACAAGGCGGAGGGGCGATCGACTTTGGAGCTGTTCCTGCATCACTTCAAGCTCAAGGCCAGCGATATCAAGGCCCAGGTGGTCATCGGCGACAACCAACAGGGCATTAAGACGGTTGCCGGTAACGCCGGGGCAATCGGCTACGTCTCCGTTGGTACCGCCGAGTTCGAGGCCGGCCAAGGAACGCCGGTCAAGCTCCTGGGCATGACTGGCATTGCGGCGTCCGTCGAAAACGTCCGGAACGGCAGCTTTCCTCTAGCGAGGCCCCTTAATCTGGTCACCAGGGATGAGCCCTCCGGCCTCGTGAAATCCTTCATAGACTTTGCGCAATCCGCGGACGTCCATGATCTCATCAAGGAGCAGTTCTTTGTCCCCCTCGGCCCGTGACGCACGGCTCATCTGGCTGCTGTCAGCTTCGGCGGTCATTGCCTCGGGGCTGCTTCTGCTCATCCTTTTGTTTCTCGCAAAGGAGGCGTGGCCGGTGCTGTCTCACATCGGCGCCGCCAAGTTTTTGCTCGACGATGGCTGGCACCCAACCGAGGGAACTTTCGGCCTCGTGCCGATGCTGGCAGCGTCACTGGCAATGTCGGCGCTGGCCATCGTTCTGGCCGCACCACTTGGCGTTGCCTCGGCACTTTTCTGTCGGTTCTATGCGCCGCCTTTGATCGGCCGGATCTATCGCTGGGCTATTATTCTACTGGCTGGCATTCCGTCTGTCGTCCTCGGGCTTTGGGGCCTGACCGTCATCGTGCCGCTGATCATCTGGCTTTCCCCGCCAGGCACGAGCCTGCTCGCCGGCAGTCTCATCCTGACCCTGATGATGGTGCCAACCGTCGCACTCACCACCGAGGCGGCTCTCGCCGCTGTGCCACAATCCTACTGGAGCGGAGCCGCCGCGCTCGGCCTATCGCGGGAAGGCACCATTCTCGGCATCGCATTGCCGGCAACACGGGCCAGCATCTTCGCGGGTATCCTGCTCGCGACGGCCCGCGCGCTCGGCGAGACTATGGCTGTGCTGATGGTCAGCGGCAATGTCGTGCAGGTTCCGAAGTCGCTGTTCGATCCAGTCCGCACACTGACCGCCAATATCGCGCTCGAGATGGCCTACGCGACCGGCGACCATCGGGCCTCGCTGTTCGTGTCGGGATTGGTACTGACCCTTCTGGTCCTGGCGCTTGCGGCAGCGGCGCGGCACACTGGAGGCCAGGTGGTTCATGCCTGACGCAACTGGAACAGCCGTGACATCGACGCCCCGGGCATTGAGGTATCTGGTCCTGCAGGGCGTGACCTGGATGGCTGCCGCCCTTGTCGCCGGGGCTTTTGCCTGGATGCTCGCCGACATTATCTGGCAAGGAGCGGGACGGTTGGACTGGTCATTTGTGACAACGTCGCCCAAGAGCGCGGGTCGCAGCGGAGGCATTGCACCCATCCTTGTCTCGACGCTCCTGATTCTGACCGTCGCCATCGCCGTCGCGGCACCACTCGGGCTTGCAACTGCCGTTCTACTTTCCGAGTTCACGCGCCATGGCGGACATGCTGGGCGATGGATTGGACTGAGCCTCGACGTGCTGGCCGGTGTGCCTTCAATCGTATTCGGCATCTTCGGTAATGCATTTTTCAGCGTGTGGCTGGGACTTGGGTTCTCAATCCTCGCGGGCGGGCTGACGTTGGCCTGCATGGCACTTCCGATTCTGATCCGTATCGCAGAATCCGGACTGCGCGCGGTGCCAAACGACTGGCGCCTCGGCGCGGCGGCACTCGGCATGTCTCGGGCCACGGTCCTCTGCCAGGTGCTCATACCTGCAGCAACACCTGCACTCGTCGCCGGTCTCATGCTCGGAATCGGCCGAGCCATGGCCGAGACAGCTGCGCTCGTCTTCACCAGCGGCTACGTCGATCGCATGCCGTCATCACTGTTCGATTCCGGGCGCGCCATCTCGGTTCACATTTATGATCTGACCATGAACGTTGCCGGAGGCGACCGCAGCGCTTATGCGTCGGCGCTCGTTTTGATCGCCCTTCTCATCATTATCAACGGCGCCGCCATCGGATTGGCCGACAGAGCGCTCACACGTAGGATCACGCCGATATGACATGCCCATCGGATACGACGCGTGAAACTCTGAAACAACTTGACGGGAGCCCGTTTACGCTCGGGCCGCTCCTGTCAGGGCCACCCTGCTGCACCCCCGATACATTGATCCGCGTCGAAGGGCTGTCTCTCGACTACGACGGGAAACCGGCGTTGAGGGACATAAGCCTCGACATTTATCGCGGCTGCATCACGGCGCTCATCGGCCCCTCGGGATGCGGCAAGACAAGTCTGCTTTCGAGCCTCAATCGCCTGACCGATCTGATCCCCGGCTGCCAGGTCGACGGCCGCATCACGATTGACGGCCAAGACATCCGCGATCCGCAACTCGACGTTCGGGCGTTACGCCGGCGCGTTGGATTGATCTTCCAGAAGCCCAACCCCTTCCCGCTCTCCATCCGACGCAATCTGGAAATGCCGCTTCGGGAACATGGCCTAAAGAACCGCAGCGAATTGGCTGGCCGCGTGGAGCGCGCCCTCAGCGACGTCGGACTTTGGAACGAGATCAAGGATCGGCTGGACGCCCCGGCTTTGACGCTTTCTGGCGGTCAACAGCAGCGCCTGTGCATCGCTCGCGCTCTCATACTCGAGCCGTCCGTGCTCCTGATGGACGAGCCGTGCAGCGCCCTCGACCCGCTTTCGTCAGCGATCGTTGAGGATCTGGTCCAGAGTCTCAGGGGTCGATACACCGTCGTCATTGTAACCCACAATCTCGCACAGGCCCGGCGCATCGCGAACTATGCCGCGTTCTTCTGGGTCCGGGATCGCGCTGGAACGCTCGTTGAATTCGGCCAATGCCGAAAACTCTTTGAGGCCCCGAAGCATGAACTCACCGCTGCTTATGTGAGTGGCATGCGCGGTTGAACCTGAGCACAATCAACGATTTTGACTGACTGTCGCAAAGGCAGGCACGCGGACGGAGCGTGCAATGACGCGTAGAATCGTAACGCCGGCCATGAACGATCCGCGAAATGTCCCCGAAATCTTGGATACCCCAATCCGAGGCCGGTAGCTCACCGGAACTTCTTGGACGGCCAAGCCTAATTGCGCCGCCTTGATCTGCATCTCGACCGTCCAGCCATAATTGCGGTCTCGCATTTGGAGTCTCTGCAATGATCCAGCCCTGATCGCACGAAATGGTCCGAGATCGCTGAAGCACGTCGCGAAGAGCCATTGCATGAGCAAGCACGCGAACCAATTTCCAAATCTTTGATGCGGAGACAAGGCGCCCGGGGCCGCGTTGCCGGTTACCCGGGAACCGATCACAAGCTCAACGGAATCAGACAGAATTGGGTCTACGATAGCCGCCATCTCACGCGGATCGTCGCTATAGTCCCCGTCCAGAAACACTATGACATCGGTCGGACCGAGAGCCCGCAATCCGGCTTGGCAAGCGGCTCCATAACCGCGATCACTTTCGGTCACAACCCGCGCTCCTGCACGCCGGGCGATATCGATCGTTCTATCGCTTGAGCCATTGTCGGCAACGACGATCTCGTCAACCCAATCGGGGATATCGGCGATCACTTGACCGATCGCCTGCTCTTCATTCAGCGCTGGAATGACGACACCAATGCGGACACCACTGCGCATTCAAGCATCCTTTTCAAGTTGATGTTGACTGTGGAACCAGCACGCGCCCTCGCTGCAGCTTCACAAGCTCCAAGACAGCAACCAGCCAAACCGGCAACCAGACCCCCCAGACAAAAAAGTTCTTAAAGTCCTCCGGCACTTCATGGCTCGCGAAGTGAAATGACGTGTAGTAAAGCGGGATGGTTGCAGTCAGCAGCAGGAATGCGCGACTAGGCGTGAAGACGAGGAACGGCGCAAACCACAGCGTGTACCAGGGGTACTGCGCCGGCGAGAGGAGTTCGAGGGCAGCAACGATTGTGCTCGCCTTTGTCAACAGTTCACCAAGC
This sequence comes from Hyphomicrobium sp., assembly GCA_022844105.1. Classification (GTDB taxonomy): domain Bacteria; phylum Pseudomonadota; class Alphaproteobacteria; order Rhizobiales; family Hyphomicrobiaceae; genus JAGVSR01. The sequence continues at coordinate 198,791 of JALHMJ010000002.1, forward strand.
GTATTCCACGGTCGGTGCGCAAGAGCCAATGCCAATCCAGCGAGAGTAAACCCAATCACGCCTCTGGCAACGAACGCGGCGTCAACACCGACAAAGCCGACCCGATTCAGACTCAAATCGACAGCGCTTTGAAGTGCTGGATAGAGAGCACTGTTGGTCTTCCAGCTCTCGGCATAAGCCGCAAGCCCTGAGGTCTCAGCAGCGCCCGGCATCAACATGAGCGTCAGCCACGATGCCATCGGCGTGCCGAATATGAAGCCGACGGCAGCCATTCTTCGCCAATCACCGAGCAGCGGGCGCCACAAGAGCGGCGCCAGCAATACAGGCCAAAGCTTGACCCCTGCCGCGAGTGCAAGCGCCACGGTCCCGAACGCCGGACGCTTGCGCCAAGCCAAGTGGAGCGAGAAGAGCACAAGAGGTAATAGAATAGGTTCCATGTGCGCCGAGTTGAACGCCTCTTTCAGCACGACAGGATTGAGCCAATACAGCGCAACCCAAAGCCTCGAACGTGAGGCTGCGTCGAGGAGGAGGATCAGGAGACCTAGCGTGGCAAGATCACAGACCAGCAGCACAGTGCGCCAGGCCGTCAGACTCCAAGGTTCGATCAGATGAGCAATTGCGAATGCGCCCTGCGCGACCGGAGGATATATCGTCGTTAGACTCTTGTGTCCAATTCTCTGCAACGTCTCTCCGGCCTCGGAGGCCAACGAGCCAAGGACACCAGTTGAGCCGCTCTCAATCACGGTCTGCGGTGACATTGCGTAGGGGTTGTAGCCATGAGCGGTTACCCCGCCATCCCACAAATACCGCTGAAAGTCGTTCTCGAGCATCGGTTCGCCGAAGAACAGGATGATCCGCCCAACCAAGCCCACTGCAACAATTACGAGCAAGAGCGTACGTTGTTGAGCGATCGAGGCCACCTCACCGCGTCTGACCAGCAAAGGAACGGAGATAGCGAAAATGGCACCTACGAGAACCAAAATGCCGGTCAAAGTCAGGATCGGCATGGCGGCAACATCGACGTCGTAGCCGAAGCGCTGTGATAGCACCGTCAACGCGACAGCGAAGGCGAGAGTAACACCTGCGTAGCCGCCCCACCGCAAATACAGAGCACGCCAAGCGGCCGGGGCAAGCCCGGCCGCTTCTTGCTCAATACCATTAGACATCATGAGGACCACAGCCGGGAAGGCGGAGCCCGACGCTCGACCTGAATTACTCGTGGCCTGTGATCGAACATGCAGGTATTCCGCTCTTACGAGCCACGGATCGCCACGCACTTGCCCTTGATTTCGTCATACTCGTATCCGGGCTTGCACGTCTTACCATCCGCTACGGCGGTCAGGCTCGATATGCTCAGCGCAACAACACCGATCAGGGCCGCGAGAACAGTCCTCATGCTCATCTCCTTCATTGATCCGACGTTCTTGCCTTGTCGAAGGCACGAGTTACCTATTCGCACTAATGGCGCCGATGGTTACAGATCCTTGTGCCGCTGCCGAATAATTCGCGACACGGGTTCCAAATGGCCCAGGGTCGCCCGAAAGCCCATCAGCATCAAACGCAGGCGCTCCCTGCATAGCGGCCTTTATGGGACGTCTCAAAGGGATACTGTGACGAGCGAATTGGTATTTGATGGAACACCGCAATCTTTTCCGCTGTTTGCAGCGCTGCAGAAAGACCCCGCTGCAAATTCGATTGTCAGCCAACGACCCAACATGCCGAAAGTTGTGCAGTCCACGTTATTGCGGCCAGCCTGCTACGAAACTGACCGGATGTGCCTAGCAGATTTTGTTTCACCCAGGGCAGCCAACGAATGATCCAAAAGCCACGATGACAGCCCACGGCAGCATCAAAGCCGCCAAACCCGCCTCTCGCGGATTGTCGGAACCCAAAGCATACACTTGAGGGACGAATGATCAATCGATCCTTAATCTGGCTGCTGGCCTTTGGTGGCGCGCTTGCCTCGACACAGGCATTGCCCGCCAGCCGGCAGAGTCTCGCGCCCCTCGAAGCAAAACTTGCAAGTCAATTCTCTGAAATACGTCATATCGCGCCGGAGGAGTTGGAAAGCATGATTGCGATCGATCGTGGCTCCGTGCTTCTGCTCGATGTTCGGGAAGTGGAAGAATACGCCGTGTCGCAACTTCCGGGCGCGCGGCGTGTTGACCCCGGATCGACCGTCGACAGCTTCATGAGCGAGATCGGCGACGTGGCAGGCAAGACCGCTGTCTTCTATTGCTCAGTAGAATACCGAAGTTCGAAGTTGGCAACCGCGACACGCGCTGCGCTAGTGGCCAAGGGAGCCAAAGGAGTTGCCAACCTTCGCGGCGGAATTTTTGCCTGGCGCAACACGCAACGACCACTGTTTTCTGATGGCAGGAAGACAAATTTCGTCCATCCATACAGTCGAAGCTGGGGTGGGTACCTCGAATTCGAGGATCTGGCTCACACGACACCCGCCGCGTCAGAAGGACCACAGAATTGATCAAGCCAACACCCCAAGCTTGGCGCGCTTGCCGGTGTAGGCCTCGAAGCGCTTGATGATCACGTCGCAGTAAATCGGATCAAACTCGATCAGTCGCGCGCTCCTTCCGGTCTTCTCGGCCGCAATCAGAGTCGAGCCCGAACCGCCAAACGGGTCGAGCACCAGCGCGCCACGCTTCGTCACATCGAGGATCGCATCGGCGACGAGGGCGACCGGCTTGACGGTCGGATGCATGGTAAGCTCGTCCATCCGGTCTTTCTTCATCGTGTTGACGCCGGCGTAGTCCCAGACGTTCGTGCGATAACGGCCCCCGTCGCCCAGACCAAACGTATTGATGTGCGGCGCGTCGCCGACCTTGAACACGAATACCATCTCGTGCTTCGAGCGGTAGAACGTGCCCATGCCGCCGTTGGTCTTGTTCCAGACGCAGACGTTCTTGAGTTCACTGAACACGGCGTCGCCGGCCGCGATCAGCTCGCCCTGAATCATTCCTTGATAGAACTGGCTCCATTCAAGCCGGAAATCGATGCCGGCCTCTCTCATGTATTGCCCATGGCCGAACCAGTCGCCCGTGAATGTCGGCCGTTGAGGTAAAGGGTCAGCCGCCACAGATAGCGTCGAGACCAAGAGTCCGATGAGTGGTAGACTATACTGGCGGCCAGAACCTGCGAATTGCACGTGCGCCTCAATAGGCTTAGTCAGCCGATTAGCTCTCGTGGTCGCCCAGGCCGACCTTCGAGCGAGCATCAACGGCTGACCGCATAAGCACGGACGTGGCCACTCACTCCGCAATTCGCATGCGCGACGGCAAGAACTGCTCAGGACTTCCTGGTGGCTGTTCCGGTATCATCAAGCAACTGACCGGCCGGTATCCTCAGCGCCTTGGCGATCTTGTCGAGGATGATCACCGTCGGATTTCTGACGCCGCGCTCGATGCCGCTGATGTAGGTCCGGTGCAGGCCGCAGTGATCGGCAAAGCTCTCCTGCGAGTAGCCCTGCTCCTCCCGAAGTTTCTTCAAATTGAGCCCGACCCGGCGCCGTACATCCATGCGGCTAAGGGTTTCGACACCTTAGCCGATTGATCTACAGACGATGAGTCTCATTTTGCTGGACTTCACAGCTAAAGGAAGCGATCTGGCGTTCCCGGCAGTGATACTTATGAGTCTCAACCATGACCCAGATATCCCCCATCAATCCCGCCAGCATCCGCTACATCAAGCTCGGAGCCGGTGGCGTCTTCGCACCAGCCTGCCTTGAACGCGGCGAAATTCACCTCAGCTACAAGGAATTGCCACACGAGATGTGTGTCGCGGGAGATTGGGATCGCGTTGTCGATTGGTTCGTGCAGAGGGGACGCAAACTGGGTAAGGCGCGTGATGCAACGCGCGAGATCCGCGACTTCTACACCCTCGGCCCTGATTGCCTCTGGATCACCTTCGCGGACGGCTATCTGTGGTGGGCCTTCTCCGCGCCCGAGGTCACCTGGCGAGGGATTGATGATCCGCTTCTCGGACCACGGTCGCGTCCCACGATTGGACCATGGCGGAATACGTCAATCGGCGGCCGCCCCCTTCGTACGCAAAGCCTCACCAGCAAACTGACACAGGTCGGCAACTACCGACAAACCATCTGCCAGGTCGGCCATGACGCCTATCTTCTTCGGAAGATCAACGACACGTCTGAACCGATTGTCGCCGAAGCCGAAGCAGCGAGGAAGACGCTGATTGACGTCGCCACGCGCATGATTGCCGAGCTGCACTGGGCCGACTTCGAAGTCTTGGCAGACCTGATCTTGGCAAGGGGCGGCTGGCAGCGGGTGTCGATCCTTGGCGAGACGATGGCCGATATCGATCTCATCATTGAACAGCCGACCCTGGGCGAACGCGCGACGGTTCAGGTCAAGTCTCGCGCCAGTCAGAGCGTTCTCGACCAGCACATTAGCCACTTCGAGCGTTCCGGTGAGAAGCGGACATTCTTCATCTGTCATTCGCCGGACGGCAAGCTGTCGGCCGATGGAACCGCAGGATTGCATCTCTGGACCGGAGAGGAGTTGGCAGCTGTAGCCGTCAAATCAGGGCTCTTCGAGTGGCTGATGGATCGCGTGGGGTAATGAACCGGCTCGAGCGCGAATCGCATTACGCTCGCGCCTATGGATGTGTCCCGTCTCTCGACCCTCGAACTGCTTCGCGCTCACGGCGCGATTCTCGATGAATTGCGCCGCCGCAACATCGTTCGGAGTTCGAACAGCCCGATCAGCGACTACGCCGAGGAACTCTTCTGTCGAACCTTTCGATGGACACGAGAGAACAATTCAGCTGCTGGCTTCGATGCGACGGATGCGACCGGCGTACGCTTTCAGATCAAGGCGCGGCGCATGACCAATAGCCCGGGCGCGCGGCAGCTGAGTGCAATTCGCAATCTTTCAGCACAGCCGTTCGATCACCTCGCGGCGGTATTATTCGAATCCGACTTTCAAATTCATCGCGCCGCGCTCATCCCAATTGCCCTGGTCAAAGCACGGGTGCGGCGGTCGGCGCAAACGAACAGCGATGTGTTCCACTTGCGCAATGATATCTGGTCGCAACCGGGCGTCATCGACGTCACCGCGCAATTGCAGGCGACCGCCGTCGAAGTTTAAGGGAGCCCTGGCGCGGCACTCTCGTCAATCGTCATAGTCCGGCTGGCCCGGCGGATCATCCTTCGGCATGTACTTCGCCTGCCATTCTTCCCGCGTAAGTGCTTCCGGAATTACGATGTAGCCGATCTCGCGGTTGACGGGCTCTTGAGTGCCATACTTGCCTAGTACATACGTGTAGAGCTTCGTTGCTTGCTGGTGGCCGCTGGCGGCCAACATCTTGGCCGTCATGATCAGAGACTCAAAGTTTGTATAGAGCACGCGCTTGCCTCGATGCTGGCCACCGAGGCGCTGTTTTTCAGCGAGCACCTTCTCGACGATCCTGCGCTGGCCAACGGATTTCGGCGGCCGGCCTTTTGGATTGCCGGACTGACCTTTCTTGAACTGGGTCGCGACGGGCGGCCGGCGGCTACCGCCGGCCGCTCCATCATTCCGCTTTTGATCGTCGTTTGAGCTCATCGTAGGACCTCCTCAAGATGCTAAAAATTCGCGACATGGGTTCGCGCTCGCCGTGCTCCGGCCGATGCTCGAAGATCTCGCGCTCGACGGACTCAGGCAGACCCTTCGGGATGACAAAGATACCTCCGCTCGGTGGCGCTGGCGGCGGCATGATGATCTTGTACTTCTCGGCCTGTTCGATGATGAACTTCATCGACGCAATCGATTTCTCAAGAAGTGACTTCTTGAGATGTTGCCGGATCATGACCTCGAACGCGGAAAGCTTTTGCGACTTGCCGTCCTGCATGACGCGGACGGGTCCTTCCAGCGCCGCGCGAATGTCGATCTGGTAGTCCGCTTTGACTTTCTGTTTCTTTTTCGACGCACGTCGACCATCAACGCCCTTCGCTGCGCCGTCATTGATCGATCCGGAGCCTACTTTTTCCTTGCTCATTCGGCCGCCTCCGCTGCTGCAGGCTGGGCTTCCTGAGCTTCGCTAGGATCGACGTCCCCTGCATCACCGCGCTCGGCGGCGACGGTCGCAAACGGCTGGCCTGTCGCGACGAGAACGGCATCAAGCTTGGCGATACCGGCCATGCGGCGGAGGATGACGTCGCAATAGTGCGGTTCGAGTTCGATTCCGAAGCCGCGCCGGCCGGTCTTGTGCGCCGCTACCAGCGTCGTGCCAGAGCCCGCAAAAGCGTCGAGCACAATGCCCTTGCGCTTCGAGCAATCGAGGATGGCGTCGGCAACAAGTGCGACCGGCTTGACGGTCGGATGCGCGGCAAGGTCGTCATCGCGGGTCGCACTGAACGCGTTGGCGCCAGCGTACTGCCAGACATTCGTTCGATAGCGGCCGTGCTTGCCGAGCTCGACGTTGTTGATGTGGGGCGCGGTGCCCGCCTTGAAGACAAAGAATAGCTCGTGCTGGGACCGGTAGAGCGAGCCCATGCCGCCATTCGTCTTCGACCAGACGCAAAGGTTCTTGAACTCGGCATAGGTGCCGCTCGCAGCCGTCATGACCTCGGCGATGTGGCGCCAGTCCATCGCGACGAAATGAATCGAACCGTCGACTGAGGCCTCGACCAAGTTCGCGAAGACGAGCTTCAAAAAGCCCGCGAACTCGGCCTCGGTCATTTCGCCGGAGGCCATCGCGAACTCACGATGCTTGACCTTGCCGAGGCCGCTGACATGCCCATCGATGCGCACGTTGTAAGGCGGGTCGGTAAAAACCATCTGCGCGGTCGCGCCATCGAGAAGCTGCGCGTAGGTCTCCGGCTTGGTCGAGTCGCCGCAAATCAACCGGTGCAGTCCGATCTGCCAAATGTCGCCCAGGCGCGTGACGGCCGGGCCGGTGACGTCAGGCACCGCATCAGCCGGATCGGCTTTTTGCGGCTTGTCTTCGAGATCGGAGATCAGCACGTCGATCTCGGGCATTTCAAAGCCGGTCGCCGAGATGTCGAAATCGAGTTCGAACTCCAGCAAGTTTTGCAGCTCAATGGCGAGGATCTCGCGATCCCAGCCGGCCTTCTCGGCAAGTTTGTTGTCGGCAAGAATGTAAGCGCGCTTCTGCGCTTCCGAGAGATGCTCGAGCCGGATTGTCGGCACAGTTGCAAGGCCGAGCTGTTTCGCCGCTTCGACGCGACCGTGCCCGGCGACGATGCCGTTGTCCTTGTCAATCAAGACCGGATTGTTGAACCCGAACGCCTTGATGCTGGCGGCGATCTCGGCGATTTGCTTCGGGCTGTGCGTGCGGGCATTGCGACCGTACGGCGTCAGAGCGCCGGGTGGCCGGTGTTCGATATTCAGGTTGTGCATGACTTGTCTCTCGTTGGACGAGAGATGCCGCGCGATCTATCTGGCTGAGTTCCGGACATGACCATGCGACACCTCAGAGGTTGAGGGTGTCGCCATCGGTCCGTCGCTCTTCCCGGTCGATATTCCGATTATTGACCAACGCCACATCGGCAGATGCCGAACTTCGTGGTTCGTTGGGCTCACGTTTCGTTTCGCGGCTCGGTCCTTCAGCGCTCGGTCAGGTTCGTTACAAACCCCACTGCCGGGATGACCCAGTGAAGCGCTGGCGTAGGCGGAACATATTATAAGTGTGAAGCAATAACAAGATCGGCGGCTCTGGCGGCAGTCCGATCGGGCCGACATCGTTAATTTGGTCCGGAGGTACACGCATCGGCCATGACCCCGATATCTCACGCGCATGTGCCGAGAGCGATCGTCAGTGGAGCGATCATGAACTCGACCCGACACCCTCACGACCCACCGGCCACCGATCTTCTTCGCGGGGCCAGAAAGAGACGCAAGGCTAGGGCCGGACCGGTGCCCCTAGGGGTTTTACCAAACCGTGACGCATGCAAAAGTAGACAAGATCAATGTCGGACGATACGCCGAGCTTCGACTTGATCGCATAATGGTAATTGGCGACCGTCTTTGGACTGAGATTGAATGCGGCGGCGATCTCCTCGGTCGATTTTGCATCAAGGATCATTCTCAGGATTTCGAACTCTCGCGGTGACAACTGTTCAAGTGCGGTCCCATTTTCCTCCAAACGGTTCGCAGCAAGAACCTCCGAGATTTCTGGGCAGAGGGCGGGCTTATTCTGGGAAACGCTTCGGACGGCACTGACGAGAAGCTCTGGCGGACTGCTTTTTGTCACGTAGCCCTTCGCACCCGCACGGAATGCTTGCAGTGCGTAGGTGGAATTTGCATGCATGCTGAATACGAGCACGCGCGCCGCGGGATCCCATTGCCGAATTTGCCGAATGGCGTCGATTCCGCCCCGCCCTGGCATGGAGATGTCCATCACGACGACATCCGGCGAGGTTTCCTTGTACTTGATGTAGGCGGTAGTCGCGTCGCTGGACTCTGAGACGACTTCGAGATCGCCCTGCTTCTCAATTAGGCGCCGGTAGCCTTCTCGCACAACGGCGTGATCGTCGACGAGCAGGATGCGGATTGGGCGGCCGGTCATGCGGCTGCTTCCGTCGCAGTCTGTGTTGGAAAGTGGACCCGCAGCTCAAAGCCGCCTGCAGGGCTCGGGCCTGCCGTCAAGGACCCACTCAAGGCGATTACGCGCTCTCGCATGCCGACGAGGCCGGTACCGCCGAGCCGGCGGCCGAGGTGCTCCGGGGCGGCTCCCGTTCCATCATCCACAATCGTCAGCTCGATCTCATCTGATCCATCCTTCCTGCCAGCCTCGCTGCCAAGTCTGCTTTGTAGGATCACTTGCACGGTATGGGCGTTGGCGTGTCTCACCGCGTTGTTTAGACCTTCCTGTGCTATTCGATAGATGTGTGCAGCGGTCTCAGCGGGAAGTCCATCGAAGCGCCCCTGAACTTGAAGGTCAAACCGCGTCACGTCCCTGGCGCGGCGATTGTGCTCGGCAATCAGCCCCTGCAAGCTGGCCAACAGACCGAGATCATCTATTTCCGGAGGCCGGAGGTAGGTCAGTGTCTCGCGCAATGATCGCATCGCGTCGGAGGCCATTGCAATGAGTTCGTTGGACTCCTTCAGCACAGTCGGGGCTTGTTGTCCGGCAGCGCCCTTGATCGATGCCGCGAGGCAACTGAGTGCGCTCAACCTTTGCGCCACGTCATCGTGGAGTTCTCTCGCAATATGCCTGCGCTCCTTCTCCTGGGCGTCGACCAGTTTGCGTGCAAGTCCAGACCGCTCCCAGGTCGTTATCTGTAACTTCTGGGCTAAGTCGTTGAAGACCTCCGAGATCCGGTCGAGTTCTTGCAATTGGAATCGCGGGAGACGGCAGGAGAGATCTCCTTCGGCCAAGCGATTGAGGCCGGCGAGGATCTCGTTAGTCGGTCGAAGCGCGCGATCCACCACGACGTAGACCAAGAGGCACATGACGGCGATCATGGTGGTCCAGAGGCCGAGCATTCGGGAAACCTCGAACCACGCTCGCGCCGCGACCGCTGTTGCATCTAACGTGGCCTTGACCATACCCTTTGGGTCACCGCGATGGATGAGCGGGCGCTCAACGGCTGCTCGACCAAGGAAAAGTGCGCCGAATGTCCGCGCAAACCATGTAGGGGCGAGTTGCGCGCTGCTATCTAGCCCGATGCAATTGGAGTTAGGCGTCCGCCTATCAGGATAACGGAATTGCACGCACTGGCCAGGTTGGAGCAGGCTGTTGATCGCGGCACCCCAATCTGGAAAGCGTTCGGGAAGGTCGAGTGCCGAGTCGATCCGTACGAGCTGCAGAGCAAGTTGTTTCCCGATTGTCTCGACCACCTCCTGGTTCTGCCGTCTAGCCTCGGCGGCAACGTCGCGGAGAACCACGCCCGCACCGCCCATCACGCACAGCACTGCGACAATGACGATGCGCCGGACGAGGAGCCACTTGAGGTCCAAGTTGCTGCGGCGCTGAGCAACTTGGCCGTCTTCAACAGTTCGGGCGGGCATGCCGGTTCTCCGATCTCGCGCACCACTGTCCTAGCGCAGTCGGCGATCGCTGAGAATACATCCAGCGACTCTCGGGCAATTTGCCCAAGGTTCCTCGGGCTATACGCCCTATCATTGCGCTGAAGCCCAAGCCATCTTGCGCCACCACCAATTAGAAATCGAAAGAGGCAGGAGGCTCAATCGTATGACGTTCTTGATGCGACGGTCCGGGGTGAGCTGGCAGATTTGCCGGGCGTCAGCGTGGACGGCAGCGCTAATGCTGAGCTTGCTCGTGTCTGCAGGCATGGCGCCCGAACGGGCCCGAGCGGCAGACGCGAGATCTGTCGTCTTTCTCGGCGTCCATCTGCAGAATGATAATGAGGCCTACGAGCCGACCAGTGACGCCGAACGTGCGCGCATGGCGAAGGTCGAGGAGCTGTTTAAGAGCATGCTGGAAGCGTCTGGCCGGTTCACGTTCGTCACCGTTCCACCAGACGTCCGGACCAAGATTGCCGAAGGCCAGCCGATCGGGGAGTGCGGCGGCTGCGAGATCGGCTACGGCAAGTCGCTCGGCGGAGAAGTGATCGCCTGGATCAGGGTGCAGAAGATTTCGAACCTCATTCTCAATATGAATGTTTATATGGCCGACGTGGCCACGCAGAGGATGATATTCTTGCACAGCGTCGACATCCGGGGAAATACGGACGAATCTTGGGCCAAAAGCATCAACTACCTGGTCAAGAACTACTTGCTTGTCCCATGAGCGTTGAGCTTCAGTGTTTTGCGGTTATCCTCCTTCGATTAGGAAAGGCGGGTCTCGTGGTGGAGTTGGGCTTCAAAATTATCAAGAACGGTCGTGGCGCGGCAGCAGCGCTTGCGGCGCTCTGCGCGTTGCCAGGAACCAGCGGCACCACGTCTGCGCTCGCCGGCGAGCCGATCCCCAATCTCGTCGGAACGTGGATCGGCGAGAACAGAACAGTCTCCGACAAGAAGGGCTACAGGGTCTGGGGGCAGAAGACGATCGAGATCACCGAGCAGCAGGACCGCCGCTTTCGCGGCCACTTCACCTATCCCGAAGGCACCAAGCACTTCTTCGGCGTCATCTACCCGGACAACACGTCATTCACGTGGGTCGCCTCCGATAGCAAGGGTTACAACCACGGGCGCATTCTGGATGCGGATCGCATCGGCGCCTGTTACGTGGAGTCCGGCGAGGAGGCCACCGCCGGTTGCGCGGAGCTCGTGCGGCGCAAGTAGCCGGCGGGGCCCATCGCAGCATTACAGCTTCGAAGTGAGCCCCACCCGCTTTGGGTCAACCTCGACAACGGCCGACCACTGCAGTTCGTCGGCTAAGCCCTAGTCGGCGGCCAGTCGCGGCGCGGAAGGCGAACTCCGACGCGATGGGCTCGAAACCGACCGTCGGCCGGATGGAAACCCAACGCCAGGACCAACTCATGCCGAGAGCCACAACGAGGCCGCCGCATTCCCTGTTCTGCGTGAGTGGCACCCTGTTTCCGCCGGAGCGTTCGCTGATCTGTCCGCAAAATTCCCTGTTATTTCCGCGCCCCGCATGGCAACCAACGCACTGATATATAGCGATAAATACGCCCGCAGTGGCCATTTTCAAGCCCGAATGCGCCGAAAATACCCTGTTCCTGAGACTCGTTCGCGCCAGACTGCCTGGTGAGCCAACCCTCACCCGCCATCTCGCGCAATCATAACAAAAATCGCCAAACCGATAGACGGCATGGCGATCGATGATCGTTAGATGTCTTACACCTACGCCCGGCGCCCGGCTCCCCGAAGGGGAGTCGCCGGGCGAAACAAAACTACGCCCGGCGCCCGGCTCCCCGGAGGGGAGTCGCCGGGCGAAACAAAAAAAATACTTAGGGCGCAAGACCGCCCGACGGCGCCGGCGGCGCATCCGGATCGACAACTTGCGCAGCCGCGGCAAACGGCTGCCCGTCCCGGTTGTAGATATCGGTACGGAACTGGACCGAGCCATTCTGCTCCGCCCAAGCGGTGACATAGGCGAAATAGACCGGGATGGGCCGCGTCAGCTGCAAGTCGAGCGGCTGCCCGCTCGAGACAACGGCTTCGACCTGATCGGGGTTTTCCCAGCCCGGTTCATACTTCGCGATCCATGACGCCAGCTTGAACACGTCCTGCACCCGCACACATCCGGCGCTAAAGGCCCGAGCGCGCTGATCAAACAACGACTTTAACGGCGTATCATGCATGTAAACGCCATGCTCGTTCTGCATGTCGATGCGCACGAGTCCGAGCGCATTCTGCGGACCTGGTTCCTGACGCAGTTTGACCTTCGCCGGATCCGCTGTCGACCAGTCGATGGCCGTCGCGTCGATCTCGGGCCCGTTGAAATCGCCCAGGACAACGCGAATCTTTTCCTTGTCGAGGTAGTCCGGTTCCTTGACGAGGCGCGGGAACACATCAAGTTTGGCGACACTGTCGGGCACCCGCCAAAACGGAAAGAAATTGAGCGCGCGGATTGTAGCGCGCAAATCCGGCGTCTCGCGTGCGGCGCGGCCCACGACGACGCGATGGCGCTGCGCAACTTCGTATCGCTCCACCGCTTCCAGCTGGAAAGCCGGCGCATTGACGAGCACATACCGTTCTTCGATCGGCTGCTGCAAAAGCGCCATGATGCGCTGGCGATTGAGTTCGAGCTGCTTCAGCCGCTCGTCGGCCGACACGTTGAGGGCAGCCAACGTCGGCTGATCGACGCGCCCGCTGACCCGCAGCCCATGCCGCTCCTGAAAGCGCCGGACCGCCTCTTCCGTCGTGCTGTCGAAATTATAATCCTCAAAACCCGCCCCCGAACCCTTCAATTCACCCGTCGCGCGGAGGCGGCGGCGCAAGGCGGGAACCCGATCGTCATCATCGCCCGGCCGGATCATGCGGTTGCCGCCGACTTTTGGCCACCCGCCCTTGGCCGCAATCCCCTGGTACTGAACGATGGCCTTATCGATGAACTGGATCATCTCCTCGCTGCGGAACGGAATAGCGCCGGTGCGCAGATCCTCAAGCGTGTCGGGCTTTGCAGCAGGCCGCGCTCCGTCGTCCGATCGCCGGCCGCTGAAGTCGGGAGTGCCCGAACCTTGGATTCCGTCCCACCAGTTTCCAGCATGGACCTGCAGCGGAAGCGCCGCCAATGCCAGCAAAAGGACTGCCGCGCCACGCGATCGACGGGCTTGAAACACGCGAGCCAAGCCGAAACGGGCTTTGCGCGGCGTGGGCTTCACGTCATGCATTTCCAACAATTCTTTCCCTCGGTCGTCACGCGGCCCCGACGAGGCGGGGCGATCATGAGCCGGTTAGCACTGCGACGCAGCAATCCGTCATGGATGTGGCCAAAGGAAGGTCGATTGGCAAGGGATCCCGGCAACATATCAAAGTAGAAAACGCGCCGGGCTCGGACTTCCTCCAGCAAACGCCACGGCTCCCTCCACGTCAAAAATGATCCCATCCCATTGCCGCAAGTGGACGTTCGCCGTCGGCCGTCGTCAGCATCAATCCAGCACCCGCGACCAATGTCCCGATCTGGGTGGTCATCAGACCCTGCGCCTGAGCAAATGCGGCAACATCAGGTTCACTGCCGGGAGGTGCCGTGAACAAGATTTCATAATCGTCCCCGCCCGAGAGCACCGCGTCGAAAAGCGTCTCATCGGCCGCAACGAGCCGGCGCACGCCCTCCGACAGCGGCAGCGAACCGCGCACAATCATGGCGCCGGCCGAGGCAGCCCGCGTCAATCGGCCGAGATCTTTGGCAAGACCATCGGAAAGATCCATCGCCGCTGTCGCATGCCGCCGCAGAAGCGGCGCGAGGCCGAGCCGCGGCAACGGCCGCAAATAGCGCGCGACGAGCCCAGCGCGTTCATGCGTCGACAGCGGCCACGCGCGCGCGGCCTCATCCCCGCGACGCAACTGCAAGCCGAAAGCGGCATCGCCAAGTGTCCCCGTCACGAAAATCGCGTCCCCTGGCTGCCCGCCGTCCCGCGTCAGCCGCAGCCCCGCCGGAACCTCGCCGATGGCCGTGATTGTCACCGTCATCGGACCCGGCCGCCGGTCGCAATCACCGCCCGACAAAACGATCCCGAAGGCCTCCTGCGCCTCGGCCAACCCGCTGGCAAAGCGCTCCATGAACGCATGCGTCGGCGCTTCGGGAAAAGACAGCGCCATCTGATAGACGCGCGGCGCTGCCGCCTTGCCCGCGAGATCGGACACGTTGACCGCGAGCGCCTTCCAGGCAATGTCCTCCGGCCGGTCGTCGGCAAAGAAGTGCACACCGGCCGCGATCGCGTCTGTGGTCAGTATGAGGTCCGACCCCGGCCGCGGCTCATAGACCGCGCAATCGTCCCTAAGTCCGAACGCACCCTCGTTTGCCCGCGCCAGCGGTGCGAGGTACGTGCGAATAAGCTCCTCTTCGCTGCTTATTTTACCTGCCGTCGTGCCGGACACGTCACTGCCTCCAACACGGCCAAACGAGCGCCGCTGTCGCCGGTTCCAGTTCTACTTGTCCGGCGGTGCCTTACGCGCGAACTCGTCGGCCCTGAGCTTGCGGCCGAGCTTGTCGAGCACGCCGTTGACGACGCGCGGTTCGTCCTCGTTGAAGAACGCGTGGGCGACGTTGATGTACTCGTTGATCACGACGCGGCCAGGCACATCCCGCCGGTCCAGCAATTCGAACGTTCCCGCCCGCAGAATGGCACGCAGAATGGCATCGACGCGCACCAGACGCCAACCGGCGGCAAGCTGCTCGTGCACCATGGGGTCGATGTCGCGCTGACGCTGGACGACGCCATGCACGATTTCGGAAAAGAACACGGCATCGGCATCTTCAAGATCGGCCGCCGCATCATCTTCTTCTAATGGTGCCGGATCGACCGGCCTGTTGAAGCGCAGCCGCTCGAATTCATCGACCACTTCCGACACATCCGCCCCAGCCAGCTCCATCTGGTAGAGCGCCTGCACCGCGCCCATGCGCGCCTTCGATCGCGGCGTGGCGCTCTTGGCGGCTGGTTTCTTTGGCACGGCGGCGGTCATGTGGGAATCTCTGCGAAGCGCTGCTTCAAGGCGATAAGTTGCAGGCAGGCGCGGGCCGCATCGCCGCCTTTGCCCGATGCAGCACCACGCCCCGCACGCGCCAGCGCCTGCTCTCGCGTGTCGACAGTGAGGATCGCATTCCCGACTGGGATCGAATGACGAATGGCGGTCTCCATGAGCCAATGATTGGCATTGTTGCAGACGATATCGTAATGCGCGGTTTCACCCCGCACCACACATCCAAGCGCCACGGCGCCGGCATAGAGTTTTGCCTCGCCGCCGATAAGACCGGCCGCAACGGCAGCCGATAACGCCTGCGGTATTTCGAGAGCACCTGCCACCGGCACCCTGTCGTAGGAACACCCGTTGTCGGCGAGAACCGTTACGGCGCTTGTGCATAGCAGGTCGTTGATCTCAGCGTAATAGGGCGACTCGATGATGAGAACGCGCACTCCCCGCGCCATCGATTGCGCGCCCGCCGCCGCCCGTTCGCGTTCCGACCGGTCGACCATGGCGCTACTCAATCGCTCGTGTTTCGACGATCCTGAGGCCGAATGCCTCTACGCCGATGTAGACCTGTTCCGGCGAATTGGTGAGCAGCACCATGTCGCGGACACCCAGATCGCGCAAAATCTGCGATCCGATGCCGGTTTCCACCTGCCGCCGGTTGGCCGTCGAAGCGCCGCCGCCGGCCTTGCGCTGCCCGATCCAGTCGGAAACGCTCTTCGGCCCAAGGTCGCGAATGAGAACCACGACGCCGCGACCCTCCCGCTCGATCGCTCGCAACGATTTGGCGATGGCGCTTTCCCCGTCTGGCGTCCCGCCGACGCCGAGAAGGTCAGCCGGAACGTTGACAGCATGCACCCTGACCAACACCGGATCAGGACCGCTGATATTGCCCTTCACGATGGCCAGATGCTCGGCGTGGTCGACGGTGGTCGCATAAACTTTGAGATCGAATGACCCGCCGAAAGCACTCTCGAAGCGTGTTTCCGCTACCCGTTCCACGAGCCGGTCGTTGCGCAGCCGGTAGGCGATCAAGTCCTCGATTGTCCCGATTTTCAAGTTATGCCGCCGCGCGAACTCGACGAGATCCGCCATGCGCGCCATGGTCCCGTCGTCGTTCATGATTTCGCAGATGACCGCGCTCGGCGCGAGGCCGGCGAGTTTGGCAAAATCGACGGACGCTTCCGTGTGCCCGGCGCGGATCAACACACCGCCCTCACGGGCGATCAGCGGAAAGACGTGCCCAGGCGAGACGATGTCGTCCACACCTTTCGTCGGATCAATCGCGGTCGAGATGGTACGCGCCCGATCGTGGGCGGAGATACCGGTCGAGATCCCCTCGCGCGCTTCAATCGATTGGGTGAACGCGGTGCGGTTGCGCGAACCGTTGTTGCGCACCATCATTTCCAGTCCGAGCGCAGCCGCGCGGGCGGGCGTCAGCGCCAGACAGATCAGCCCACGGCCAAACTTTGCCATGAAATTGATCGCATCCGGCGTCGCCATCTGCGCAGCGATGACAAGGTCGCCTTCGTTCTCGCGGTCTTCCGCATCGACGAGCACGACCATGCGCCCGTTCTGCAGCTCCTCGACGATTTCGTGCGTCGCGGCGACGGCAGATGCTGGCTTCAACGCCATGGCCTCCACCGGTTTGCCCGCCGTGGACGGTCCGCTCGTCTTCGTTGCGCTCACGAACGAAACTCCAAGAGCCGCGCGACATAGCGCGCGAACATGTCGACCTCGAGGTTGACAAGGTCGCCCGGCTTTTTGCGCCCCCACGTCGTCTGGGTCAAGGTATGCGGAATGAGATTGATTCCGAAGCGATTCCCATTGACTTCGTTGACCGTCAGCGAGGTCCCATCGAGAGCGACGGAACCCTTGGGAGCGATAAATC
This sequence comes from Hyphomicrobium sp., assembly GCA_022844105.1. Classification (GTDB taxonomy): domain Bacteria; phylum Pseudomonadota; class Alphaproteobacteria; order Rhizobiales; family Hyphomicrobiaceae; genus JAGVSR01. Next base: position 215,720 of record JALHMJ010000002.1, read on the forward strand.
GCGCCTGCTCGGGCAGCGCTTCCAGAACGAACCGTACACTGTCGCCGTCGGCTGCCGCCGATTGTATCCGCGCCAGGCCGTCGATATGACCCGACACAATATGTCCACCCAATTCGTCGCCGGCTCTGAGCGCGCGTTCCAGATTGATCGCCTGCCCCGTCTCCCAGCCGCCGATGGTCGTTTTCGACAACGTTTCATTGGAAACATCGAGTGTGAACGCGCAGCCTTTTCCGTCGGGACGCACGGACGTGACGGTGAGGCAAACACCATCACAGGCGATCGACGCCCCTAGATCGATGCTGAGCGCATCGTAATTGGCTCGAAGTGCAAATCGCCCGCCCTCGCGGCCGATGACCTCGCCGATATCCGTGATGATACCCGTGAACATGCGCGTCGTCACCCTGCACAGCCGCTGGCCAGGTCGCCAAATTTCAAGCGAACAGGCTCGCTGTGTCGCTCAGGCGCCTGTCCGGCGCAAGCGCCACATGGTGTCAGGGCCGACGGGGCGACGATCCGTCGTGTCCAACATTAACCCTTCGAGATAACGCTCACGCGCCGCGTCGGCTTGTTGGCGATCCGCCCTGCCGGCCATGAACAGGATCACCTCGTCGACGAGGCCCGATTGCGCGAAGCTGCGCCATACGGCCGGCCCGCCCTCGACGAGCACGCGCGTGATGCCGCGTCCGGCCAGCATCTCCAGAACGATGGCAATGCTGGTCTCCGGCACCTCCACGATGTCCGCCCCGGCAGCGGCCAGATCGTGATCGTCCGGCCGCGCCGCACCGGACCGCAGCACGATCACTGGAACCTCACGAGCTGTGGCAATAAGTTTCGCCGCCGGATCAATCCGCGCCCGCCCGGCAAGAACGATCCTGATCGGTGAGCGGCTGGAAAGTCCCGGCAGCCGACAGGTCAAGTCCGGGTTGTCTGCCCGCAGCGTGCCCGCGCCGATGAGGATCGCATCCGCCTCGGCACGCAACTTGTGTCCCGCCGCGCGGGCCTCTGTACCAGTGACCCAGCGCGGCTGCGTTCCATCTCCGATCGCAATCGAACCGGCGGCATCGGTCGCCAGTTTCAGTGTCACGAACGGCCGCTTCTGCGTCACCCGCAAAAGATGCCCGAGCGTGACCCAGCGCGCGTCCGCTTCAAGCACGCGCTCTGCCACTGTCAGCCCAGCGGCGCGGAGCCTGGCGATACCAGCGCCGGCCGTGCGCGGATCGGGATCACCGGTGCCGACCATAACCCGCTGCAACCCCGCCGCGATGATGGCATCCGCGCAAGGCGGCGTCCGGCCAAAGTGGGCACACGGCTCAAGCGTCACGTAGAGCGTTGCGCCGCGCGCAAGGTCCCCCGCTTGACGGATCGCCTCTGTCTCGGCGTGTGGCCGCCCGCCCGGTTGCGTCCACCCGCGCGCGATCACTTCGCCCGACGCCTCGTCGGCGATGACCGCGCCGACTGCGGGATTGGGCGCACAGTTGCCCAGCCCACGCATGGCCATGCGCACCGCGATACGCATCATGTCGAAGTCAAAAGTGGATGGCGTCGATGCAATCATGCGTTGGTCTCAACCACATCGCACCGCACGGCCTCCCCTCCTCCTTGTGGGGAGGGGCCGGAGGTGGGGGTCGGCTGTGCAAAGATTTGTGCCGCGATCATGAATGTCTGGTTGAGAATTGCACTGCGCCATCGCCCCACCCCTAACCCCTCCCCGTCAAGGGGCGGGGGAATTCTTGCCCCGTTCGCACCACACCTCCCCCAACGGCGCAGCCCCACAACCCGCCTCTGCCACGGCGGAGCTGCACACCTCCCCTCCCCCTTGCGGGGAGGGGCCGGGGGTGGGGGTCTTTAGCTGCCCAGCCGCTTATGATGCAACGGCACGACCGTGTCGTCGGCGGCGATCTCGCCCAGCACTTCCTGGAAATCCGCCGCCTCACGAAAATCGCGATAGACTGAGGCGAACCGCACGTAGGCGACGGGGTCGAGGCCGCGCAACGCTTCCATCACCCGCTCGCCGATCATTGATGAGGGAATCTCCGTCTCTCCCGAACTCTCAAGCTGCCGCACGATGCCCGACACCATGCGCTCGATACGGTCGTCGTCGATCGGACGCTTGCGCGTGGCGATGGTGACCGACTTCATCAGCTTATCACGATCGAACGTGACCCGGCGTCCCGAGCGCTTGAGCACGATCAACTCGCGCAACTGCACCCGTTCGAACGTCGTGAACCGCCCGCCGCAATCGGGACATTCGCGCCGGCGGCGAATCGAAGCGTTCTCGTCCGTCGGACGGCTATCTTTCACGCTCGTATTTTCGCAAGCGCAGTAAGGGCAGCGCATCGGGTCGCCTTCCAGAATCACAGGACCAGTCGGCCTGTGTAGATGGGATACGGCACCGCTGTCTCACTCCAGCGACGAGATTGGCAGCGATTCCCACGCAATACACACCCTCGAACGCAAAACGCCGGGCGATGTCCCACCCGGCGTTTCGCTTAAAACGGTGATAAATGGACGCTTATCCGTAGATCGGGAAGCGACGGCACAGAGCGGTCGCCTCACCCTTGATCTTTTCTTCGACGGCGCCGTTGCCGGCCTCGCCGTTCTTGGCCAGTCCGTCGAGCACTTCAGCGATAAGACGGCCGACTTCGCGAAATTCCGCAACGCCGAAGCCGCGTGTCGTACCGGCGGGCGAGCCGAGGCGAATGCCCGACGTCACCATGGGTTTGGCCGGATCGAATGGCACGCCATTCTTGTTGCACGTGATGTGCGCCCGTCCGAGCGACTTCTCGGAAATGTTTCCGGTCAGGTTCTTCGGGCGCAGATCAACAAGTATCAAGTGGCTGTCGGTCCCGCCGGAAACGAGCGCGAACCCGGCATTGACGAGCACTTCGCCCATCGCCTTTGCGTTGTCCATCACGTTCTGGATGTAGGTCTTGAAATCGGGTTGCAGGCACTCGCCGAAAGCAACCGCCTTGCCGGCGATGACATGCATCAGCGGTCCGCCCTGAATGCCAGGGAAGATCGCCGAATTGAACTTCTTGGCCAGCGCTTCGTCGTTCGTCAGGATGATGCCGCCGCGCGGACCGCGCAGCGTCTTGTGCGTCGTGGACGTAACAACGTGTGCGTGCGGGAATGGGCTTGGATAAAGACCAGCCCCGACAAGACCTGCAAAGTGGGCCATGTCGACCAGCAGGTAGGCACCGATTTCGTCGGCGATGGCGCGGAACTGCGCGAAATCGATCCGGCGCGGGTAGGCTGAACCACCCGTTATGATGAGCTTCGGCTTGTGCTCATGCGCCAGACGGCGAACTTCCTCAAAGTCGATGAGGTGCGTTTCGGGGTTTACCCCGTAGTGCACGGCCTTGAACCACTTGCCCGACTGGTTGACCGGTGCGCCGTGGGTCAAGTGACCGCCGGCGGCGAGCGACAGGCCGAGAATCGTATCGCCCGGCTGCAAGAGTGCGGTGAACACGCCCTGGTTGGCCTGCGAACCCGAGTTCGGCTGAACGTTGGCAAAGCCGCAATTGAACAGCTTCTTAGCCCGTTCAATGGCCAGCTCTTCAACGATGTCGACGTACTGGCAGCCGCCGTAATAGCGCTTTGCCGGATAGCCTTCAGCGTACTTGTTGGTCAGCACGCTACCCGCTGCGTCGAGCACGGCGCGCGAAACGATATTCTCCGAAGCGATCAGCTCGATCTCGTCCTGCTGACGCTCGAACTCCTTGGCGATGGCCGAGGCGACCTCCGGATCGGTTTCCTCCAGGTGCGACTTGAAAAAGCGCTCGGTCGGGCTCGACTTGCCCTTCAGATTGAACATGACGTTTCCTCGCTGATTTTGCGGATGCGTTCTGCGGCGGCGTTAGGTTGCGCGACGAACCGGTGGGCGAGGCACGCCCAAGTTCGACGAAAGTCTTAAACGAGGGGAATACCACGTGGTGCATAGGCCCCACAACTGGCCCCCCGGTTACGCGACGACACTACGCAGGGATTCCCTGACCGCAAACGCCCCTGGGGGTGGGCTGGACCAACCCCAATGGTGATTTCGGCCGCCTTGCGCTATTCCGCCGCGAGGCGGACGATCTGGCCATGCGACAGCGGGCAAGCCGCCCACAGGTCCGACAGCGCCGCCACCAGAGCCTGCATTTGCACGTCGGTGTGCTGCGGCGACGGCGTCAGGCGAATGCGTTCGGTCCCGCGCGGCACGGTCGGATAGTTGATCGGCTGCGCATAGATACCGTAGCTATCGAGCAGAGTATCCGTCACCGCTTTGCAATGAACTGGGTCGCCGACAAGGATCGGAACGATGTGGCTCGGGTTGTCCATCACCGGGATTTTCGCCGCTTTAAGCATCGCTTTGAGCGCACCGGTCCGCTCCTGGTGGCGGGCCCGTTCCAGCTGGCTGATCTTCAGATAGCGCATCGACGCCAGCGCACCGGCGGCAACCGCCGGAGCGACCGAGGTCGTAAAAATAAAGCCGGCGGCGAAGGATCGGATCGCATCGCAGATGTCGCGCGAAGCAGCGATGTATCCGCCCATCACGCCATAGCCTTTGGCAAGCGTGCCGTTGATCACGTCAAGCCGGTGCATCACACCATCGCGCTCGGCGATGCCGCCGCCGCGCGGACCATAAAGCCCGACCGCATGAACCTCGTCGAGATAGGTCATCGCGCCGTATTTCTGCGCCAGATCGCAAATGGCGGCGACCGGAGCAATATGCCCGTCCATCGAATAGACGCTTTCGAACGCAATCAGCTTCGGCGTCGCAAGCGGCAGTTCGGCGAGTTTGGTTTCCAGGTCAGCGATATCATTGTGGCGAAAAATCCGCTTCTCCCCGCCGCCGCGCCGAATGCCTTCGATCATCGAGGCATGGTTCTTCTCGTCCGAGAAGATCACGAGCCCCGGAATGAGCCTCTGGATTGTCGAGAGCGTCGCGTCATTGGCGACATAGGCGGACGTGAACAACAACGCACTTTCCTTGCCATGCAGATCCGCGATCTCGTGCTCGAGTTCGACGTGATAATGCGTCGTGCCGGAAATGTTGCGTGTTCCGCCTGAGCCCGCACCGGCCATCTCGATGGCCTCGTGCATGGCGGCGAGCACGGCCGGATGCTGGCCCATGCCCAGGTAGTCGTTTGAACACCAGACCGTAATCGGATGCGTCGCCGTCCCGTTGAACCGGGTCGCGGATGGGAAAGCGCCGCGCTGGCGCTTGAGATCGGCAAAAACCCGGTAGCGTCCCTCGGCCTTGATTTGGTCGAGAGCCGCCTTGAATTGCCCGGCATAGTCCATCTGCACGTTTCCTGACCCTTTTCGAGGCTGTTTCCGCCCGTTTGGCGGCAACATGCCCCGGCTCGAACCCCGGGATCAACCGCTTTCGTGTCGCGACCTTTCTCAGGTCAACCTTCGGCGATTGTCGCTCTCTTTCCTTACGTTGCAGCCCATGAACCGGGCCATGAAACGGGTCATGAACCGGACTTGAACCTTGAACGACCGTCCGACCAAATTGGACGCCCCGACGCGGCTGGCCGCTCTTGCAGCGTTCAACAACGGCTGAGGGCTTAAATCATTCGCGACAGGGGAGCCACTTGATCCACACCAAATGCCGGCCGGCGAAACGAAATGCCGCGCCATGGTGCAGGTCAACTTGGCAAATGCGGGCCGCTCCGGCACGAGGGCCATACCGCTTCCCTCTCAACGATCGTGGCGAAGCCCCTGAAACAACGAAGGGATCGCGAACACCCGTTCGCGACCCCTCCGAAGACCATTAATTCGGCAATTGTTACAGTCGATACAAGATCTGATGCGACCAGAACCGCTCCAGACGCATCAGCGCCTTGTTAAGGCTCTTCAGGTCGTCATTCACCACGCAGCCCACCGTCTCGATTGATCCGAGTTGGCGCTGATAGAGCTTCTTGATGACGAGGCAGACCTCAAGCCCCTTGCTCGTCAAGCTCACGCGCACGCTGCGACCATCGGTTTCCGACTTCTTGTAGTGAATATAGCCCATGTCGACGAGCTTCTTGAGATTGTAGGAGACGTTGGAGCCAAGGTAGTAGCCGCCCCGCTTCAGATCGCCTGCCGTCAACTCGCTCTCACCGATGTTGTAGATCAGCAGCGCTTGCACGCTGTTGAGATCGGACCCGCCCTGCCGCTGGAACTCGTCTTTGATCACATCGAGCAGAAGCCGGTGCAGCCGCTCGATCAATCGCAACGACTGGAGATATTCTCCCTGGATCGTCTCGTCCGCGACCGGTTGTACTTTTGCGCGGGCTCGCGCATCCATCACCGCACTCATCGCCCTGCCTCTTACCTGTTTGAACGCCAATTCCCGGTTTTTGGGTCGTCTCCGGGTTGCAACAGGAAGATAACCTTCAACAACTAAAAGTTACCTGAATAGATATAGTAAAAGAATAGTTCCAGGGGGTGTCACGCAATCATTCTTTAAAATATCTTATTTGAGCACAGGGCTTTTGCCTCAAGTCGTTCTCAGGCGATCTTTGCCGCAAATAGCTAAAACATCTCTACGAAAATACGTGTTATGCGCGGGCGGCCTGCATTTCAGCGCGCGTGGGCAGCTCCCAAAAATGCTCACTTTCTGCCGCTGTATATGCGTCAACCATCGCCGCTGTAACGTCGTGCACCCAAGCCGGCTGCCATTTCGGCGCGTTGTCTTTCTCGATAACGGCGGCTCGGACACCTTCGTAGAAATCATGTCCTTCCAGAAAATGGCAGGCAAGCCGGTAATCGGCTTCCAAAACACCCCGCAAATCCCAGGCGGCACTATTCTGAATGTGCCGGAGCGTGACACAGAGCGACAATGGCGAACGCGCCTTTAATTCCGCTGCCGTTTCTCTTGCCCACTCTTGACGGGGGCCCGTTTCTGCTTCAAGCCGAGCAATGATCTGCACCACATCGGAAGCCGAAAAACATCGTGCAATCACCTCGCGCAACGCAACGTGTTCGCCGACGCCTGGATCGACATGCCGGGCATCGAGGAGCGGATCGACCGGCTGCGTGTCGGCGAGACCCGCAACGATCTCGCCAAAGCGCGATTGATCGATGCAGTGCGTGACAAGCCCCAGCGCATAGGCATCCGCCCGTCCGATCATGCGGCCCGTCAGTCCGAGATAAACGCCGATCCGGTCGGGCATCCTGGCCAGCACATGACAGACACCGACATCTGGAAACAAGCCGATTTTCGTCTCCGGCATTGCGAAACGATAGCCCTCCCCCGCCACCCGGTGGGTGCCGTAAAGCGAAATTCCCACGCCGCCGCCCATCACCATGCCGTCGATGAGTGAGACCGTCGGTTTGGAAAAACATTCAAGCCGCCAGTTCAGCGCGTATTCGTCTTGAAAGGTCTGACGCGCCGCGATGAGGTCGGTCTGGCCGAGTGACACAACCTCGCGCACATCCGAGCCGGCCGAAAATGCCCGCGGCGAACCGGATGCGATCACCACCGCATAGACATTCGGATCACGCGAAAAATTCGAAAACCAAGCCGCCAGCGACGCCCGCATGGCAATCGTCAGTGCATTAAGCGACTTCGTTCGCTCCAGCGTGATCAGGGCCAGCGAACCATTTTGCTCGAAACGGATATCCGAACCGGCTTGGGCTGTGTCGACGTCCACGAGCGCTCCTGTCCACACATTGTCTGCGCCGGGTCACCCTTGCGCGGGCACGGCGTTGTGATTGCGATCGGTCCGCTATACAGTGCCAACATGCCGGCGAAAACTCCGCCAGAAAACTCCGCCGGCTGACGACAGTGTGGCGCTTTCGCCGCGCGCACACAGCGCGGTGGCGCACGGCCTTATGATCGCCCCGAACTCTGCCCACATCTTCCCGTCGGGCTCATCCAATTATTGTGGCGCATGCGCTTTTTCGCACCGGTCATCGTCGTCGCAGTTGCCCTCGCCGGCTCCGCAGCCGACGCCGAGGACATTCCGCTGCCTGTGCAGAAACCGAAGGACGCCAAAGGCCAGCCGATAACGAAGTCGTCGCAGCCAAAGGCCGCCGGCCAAACGGATGGCAAGTCGCCGCAACCCGCTCCGAAGGGTCCCGCACCACCGGCATCGGACCTCAAGGCCGCAACGCCCGCCGGCCCGACTTTGAAAACAGATCCCAAGGCTGCGGCACCTGCCGGCGTCTGGCCGAAAACCCTCGATGAAGCCAAGGAAGAAGCCAAGGCCAAAGACAAACCTGTTCCGATCCTGACCGAATGGCCGGCCGAAGACATCGCGGCGGCGCAGGCCATGTGCAAAACCATTCTGGAGAAAATCGATGCCGTGTCCATGCCCGAGCCACCATTCCGGCAAGGCGAATGTGGCGCCCCGGCCCCGGTTCGATTGATCAGCATCGGCAAGAACCCCGAAGTTGCCCTGTCGCCGCCAGCGGTCCTGACCTGCGGCATGGTCGGCGCGCTGCACACGTGGCTGACGAAGGATCTGCAGCCGCTGGCCCGCAAGACGCTCGGCACTGACATCATCAAAATCGAGAGCATGAGCGACTACGCATGCCGCAACGCCTATGGCCGCACCAAAACCAAGCTATCCGAGCATGGCCGCGCCAATGCCCTCGACATTCGCGGCTTTGTCACCGCGAAAGGCGAGACGGCTGTTGTTTTAACCGGCTGGGGCGAAACCAGGCGCGATGTCGCGGCCCGCGAGGAAGCTTTAAAGCTGGCTGCCGAGAAAGCGGCCACCGAAGCCGCCAAGATTGCCCGTCCCGCCGTTGCCCCGGCCACCGCCGCGCCTGCGGCAGCCGCCGCGGCTTCTTCTAGCGCAGCCGTCCGCAACACAATCGTCGATGGCATCGAGGCGCCGTCCGCCAAGCCAAGTTTCAGCGTCGCGCCGCAACGTCTGGGCGGCCCACAAACGGAACCACCGGCGCGCATGCAGTCGTTCCTCAAGAGTGCCCATTCCGCCGCCTGCCAGATTTTTGGCACGACCCTTGGCCCCGAGGCCAACAACGCGCACCGCAATCACTTCCACGTCGACATGGCCCCCCGAAAAGTCAAAAAAATCTGCGACTAGTGGGTCGGCGGGGCATAGGTGCATTGACCCTCCGATCTCGCCGCCCTTGCGCGGGTCTGCGATCCTCCTATGGTCGGCCCCGACACCGACACCGACGTCCAGCCGAGCCCGAGCATTAGCCCCCGAGCCTTCAAACATGACCGATCCCTTCGATTTTTCAGCCGTTCGCGGCGCCTTTCCGCACGTCCGCCCGCGCCGCAATCGCCGGGCGCCGTGGGCCCGCACTCTCGTCGCCGAAAACACGCTGTCGGCTTCTGATCTCATCTGGCCGATGTTCGTGCTCGAAGGTAAGGGCCTGCGCGAAGCAATCCCCTCGATGCCCGGTGTCGAGCGCTTGTCGATCGACCTCATCGTCGAGGCGGCCACGCAGGCCCATTCGCTTGGCATCCCGGCCCTGGCATTGTTTCCCTACACAAATCCCAAGCTGCGCACCGACGATGCGCGCGAAGCCTTCAATCCGGATAATCTTGTCTGCCGCGCCACGCACGCCATCAAGCAGACCGGTCTCGACATCGGCGTCATCCTCGATGTGGCCCTCGACCCCTACACGAGCCATGGCCACGACGGCCTCGTCCGCGACGGCATCATTCTCAACGATGCAACGGTCGAGGCTCTGGTCAAACAGTCACTGAACCAGGTTGCGGCGGGCTGTGATGTGCTGGCGCCGTCCGACATGATGGATGGCCGCATCGGCGCTATCCGTCGCGCGCTCGAAGCCGCCGGACACCACGATACGCAGATCATGTCCTATGCCGCCAAGTATGCCAGCGCGTTCTACGGTCCGTTCCGCGACGCGGTAGGTTCGTCATCGACGCTGAAGGGCGACAAGCGAACCTACCAGATGGACCCCGCCAACACCGACGAAGCCATCCGCGAAGTGGCCCTCGACATCGCCGAAGGCGCCGACATGGTGATGGTAAAGCCGGGAATGCCCTACCTTGATATCGTCCGGCGCGTGTCGGAAACGTTCAAGGTGCCGACGTTCGCTTATCAAGTCTCCGGCGAATACGCGATGCTGATAGCAGCCGGCGAACGCGGCTGGCTCGATCCGGAAAAGGTCATGCTGGAAAGCCTGCTGGCCTTCAAGCGGGCCGGCGTGGCCGGAATTCTCACCTACTTCGCTCCCAAGGTGGCCAAACTGCTGGCCACCTGAACGAAGCCCGCTTTTACTTTTCGATCAAGCCGCCCAGCACGGAGTTCTCGCGCCACGCGAACGGCTGGCCGATCATCATGCGGTAAAGCCTTGGCAGCATCGGTAAGACGAATAGGCCGGTGACCCCGGCCACAGCCGCCGAAATGTGCGCCGGATCGAGATCGTACCCGGCAGCGTAGAGCAGCCCGATGGCCGCCAAAATGCCCACGAAAACGGCGGCCAGTCCGATGTAAAGGACCATGAAGAGAGCGTCGGCAGCGATAAGACGTTGATCGGTCATGGAGCGGTTCCTTCAAAGACGGACAGGGACCAGCCGAAGATCATCTCCGGCCTGACCCCAATGTCGCAACTTCAAAGCCCGCCCGCTGTTCCAGGTGGAACAGAACCGTTTGCAATTGAACCTATTCGCTGCGCCGGGTGAGCGACACGGCATAAGCCCCGGACCGCGCCGGCAAGATTGTGTCGCCCGGATAGCCAGCCAATCCATCTGCGAGGATCGTCGGATCAAACGTTGTACCGTCGCACTTGGCCTCGTCTTCCGGACCCGCCAACGCCAGTGTTCCCAGAGCAATCTTTTTTCGCTCCGCCTCTGGCCATTCAAGCGTCGGATCGTCCGTGGAATCGCTGTCCGTCCCCACGACCGCGACGAGTTTGAATTCCACCGGTCCGCCCTTGAACCGCTCACCCAGTTCCGTCGTGAAGAAGCCCTCATCCTTGGCCTTGGCTTCCTCGTCAGTAAGACCCCCTTCGCCGGCGACCGGCTCGAAGTTGAACTTCACCTTCGCCTTCTGACCGCCCGCGGCAGTCGCCTCGAAAGCGTGGATGCTGAAATAGGGCAGCTGCGCATAGCTGGCCGGCACCGGCTTGGCTGCGATCCACTGACCTTGCTTGGCGGTCCAGGGATGGGCCTCGGTGTAGGCTTTCACTTTCGCCGGATCGGGTTTGCCGTCAGCCGCCGGAAATCGGGCTTCGAGAAAGCTCACGACTTCCTCCGGTGTGCGCGCAAAGAAAATCGGCGCGCTCAGAAACACGAAATCCGTCGGAGACTTTCCGTCCGGATCGAACCGCAGCGCCAGCCCGCGCGGCGATTTCACCTTGTCGGAAGCCTTGGGATTGCCACCGCCGAAGGAAAAGCGGCCCAGAACCGGCACCGGTCCCGCAAGGAACGGGACTTTGGACAACGCCGCCGCGTTGGCGGCCGGTGTGAAGCTGCCTTTGACACACACGCCCTTGGCATGACTGCCCCGTGTCTTGGCAAATTTGCCGAATACCCCGTTGAGGCTGTCGACGAGTTTATCCGGTGCCACGTCTTCCGCGACCGCACCGCCGGCCAGCGAAACGGTCATCATCAGAATTGCGAGCGGCCGTATCATCGGATCCATCCTGTGCAAATTCTCGTTGGCTGCGATATTGTTATGAAACGGAGAGCACGATCGCTGTAAACGACAAGGGCGTTCAGATAAATAAGAGATACCGCTTATGATCCGATCGATCGTCTCAGCGGCGAACGCGTCGACGTGGCAGGTCGCCCTCCGTCTCGCCGGGCGCTGAATCGGTCGCCGTTTCACTGCCGTCGCCGGAGGGCACGGCAGCCGCGACCGGGTTCTTCGGCTCTTCGCATCCCGTCAGCCAAACGTCGAAAACCGGATGCTCCACCGCATTGAGCCCCGGGCTTTCGGCAAACATCCATCCAGAAAAGATCTTCTTTTCCTGCCCGTCGAGTTGCACCTCTTGCACGTCGACAAACGAGGTCGTCTTCGGCTGCTCCGTTGGTGGTCGCGAAAAGCACACGCGCGGCGTCACCTTTAGCCCACCGAATTCTCGCGTTTCATTGAGCGGTACCGTGAGCGTCTTGATTGTCGCCGTCACCTTGTCGAGCGCAGAGAAGACGGCCACCTTGTTTTCAATCCGCTCCGCCTGCGCGCACGGCACGGCCACGCCGCCGACGACGGCGAGTGTGACGAGAGAAAAACATCGAAACCTGAAGTGCGCCATGCCGGGCGAAATCTCTTCATTGCGGGGGCGGTGACGCGGTTGCGAAACACGCAACGACAATACAGAAGTGAACTTTGAGCGGCGATCGTGTCGCAAACGTGATCGCGCAACCTCACCGCGCCGCGTTAATCCGGCTGCCAGGGCTTGTAATCACCGGTTGCACGTGGCCGCGTCGCCGACGCGGTCAAAATCGACCCGGATGGCCGATAGGCGTTCGGCGTACCGGTTGCGTTCGCTTCGTGCGACTTTTGCCAAGGCCGCGGCGTATAATCAGCAGCCGTCGGCGGCACATCGACCGTATGATGCATCCACCCGTGCCAGCCCGGCGGGATCAGGGTCGCCTCCGACATATTCTTATACGTCACCCACCGGCGCGGCGTACCAAGCGGCCCCGGCGCCCCGGAAACCTGTTCATAATAGCGGTTGCCGAATTCGTCCTCGCCGACGAGCCGTCCGTGGCGCCAAAGCGTAAAGCGCGTGCCCCACGTATTGCCGCCCCACCAGCTGAAAATTTCTGAAAGTAGACCCATTGCGCCCTCGCCTCGTGCGGCCCGCCTGTCTCCTTGCGTGTAGGACCGGGGGGCTCCCGTGTCCAGTGTGCGAACCGGCGCGGCCCATCCGCCACACCTGCCCAGGACTCGCTGGCCGGAATCGGCCTAGCCTCCGGTCAATTGCACGCCAAACGAATGGTTGCCGTGTCAATTCACAGGCCGCCTTCTGACTGCACATCGCGCCAAACCCCGCGAATCCAGCGCTCCCTGGCCGGTCAATCCCCAAATTACCAACACCACTAGATGTAGTGGCCGTTTCCCACCTACACCCCCAATACGTCGTGACGACCTGCCCGAATCGCGCCACCTTTCCCTCAGCCGCCGAGTTTCCTGTTCAGCTTTCGGGGCCTCTCTTTCCATCACCGGTAATGGGCCAGTTGGCCTCGTGTTCGCGTGTGCGGACGACCTGCTTTCGCCGTGAGGTATCGGCCACAGGCAGACGTCTCCGCGGCGAATACGTGCGTGACGCGGATCGAGACGGCTCCACGCCTTCAGGAAAACGGCGGATTGCAAGCAGGGTGCATTGTATCGAGTTCAGCACCCCCTTTTTATGATGATGGGGGCACTTATGAAGATCACGCGGCGTTTTACGGAAGCTGGCCAGTCGCCTTACGCCAAGATCGCGTTCCGGCGCGCCACATCCGAGATCAAGAACCCTGACGGTTCGGTGGTCTTCCGGCTGGAAGGCTTCGAGGTGCCCCAGCACTGGAGCCAAGTCGCAGCCGACATTCTGGCCCAGAAATATTTCCGCAAGGCCGGTGTCCCCAAGCGGATGCGCAAAGTCGAAGAGACGCAGGTTCCCTCTTGGCTGTGGCGGTCGGTGGCCGACGAGAAGGCCCTGAAAGACGTGCCCGAGAAAGAGCGCATCGTTGGCGAGAACGACGCCCGTCAGGTCTTCGACCGTCTGGCCGGCACTTGGACTTACTGGGGCTGGAAGGGCGGCTACTTCACGACGGAAGAAGACGCGCAGGCCTTCTTCGACGAGCACCGCTACATGCTCGCCATGCAGATGGCTGCGCCCAATTCCCCGCAGTGGTTCAACACCGGCCTGCATTGGGCCTACGGCATCGACGGCCCCGGCCAGGGTCACTATTACGTCGACTTTGAGACCGGCGAACTGACCGTATCCTCGTCGGCCTACGAGCATCCGCAGCCGCACGCCTGCTTCATCCAGTCGGTCGAGGACGATCTCGTCAACGAGAACGGCATCATGGACCTATGGGTCCGTGAAGCCCGCCTTTTCAAGTATGGCTCGGGCACCGGCTCGAATTTCTCGGCTCTGCGCGGGGCGAATGAAAAGCTGTCTGGCGGTGGCCGTTCGTCGGGCCTGATGTCGTTCCTCAAGATCGGCGACCGCGCGGCCGGCGCCATCAAGTCGGGTGGCACCACGCGCCGTGCCGCCAAGATGGTCGTCGTCGATGTCGATCATCCCGACATCGAGGAATACATTGCCTGGAAGGTGCGCGAGGAACAGAAAGTCGCCGCCCTCGTGACCGGCTCCAAGATTTGCCAGAAGCGGCTGAAAGCGGTCATGGCCGCCTGCGTCAACTGCGAAGCGGATGACGATGCCTGCTTCGAGCCGACGAAGAACCCCAAGCTCAAGGCAGCGATCAAGGAAGCCCGCCGCGACCAGGTGCCGATGAACTATGTGCTCCGCGTCATCCAGTTCGCACGCCAGGGCTACAAGGACATCGACTTCCCCGTCTACGATACCGACTGGGATAGCGAAGCCTATCTCACCGTCTCGGGCCAGAACTCGAACAACTCGGTGCGCGTGACGGATGAATTCCTGAACGCGGTCGAATCCGACGGCGATTGGAAGCTCACCGCCCGCAAGGACGGCAAGGCAACCAAGACGCTGAAGGCCCGCGATTTATGGGAATCTATCGGTCACGCCGCCTGGGCGTCCGCCGACCCCGGCATCCAGTTCCACACCACGATCAACGACTGGCACACCTGCCCGCAGTCGGGTCCGATCCGCGCGTCGAACCCATGCTCGGAATACATGTTCCTCGACGACACGGCCTGCAACCTCGCGTCGATGAACCTGATGACGTTCCGCCGTGCCGACAAGTCGTTCGACACGGATGCCTATGAGCACGCCTGCCGTCTATGGACGATCGTGCTCGAAATCTCCGTCACCATGGCGCAGTTCCCGTCCAAGCAAATCGCGCTGCTATCGTACCGCTATCGAACCCTCGGGCTCGGCTTTGCCAACATCGGCGGCCTGCTCATGGCGTCCGGCATCTCCTATGACAGCGACGAAGGGCGCGCCATCTGCGGCGCCATCTCCGCCATCATGACCGGCGTCGCCTACGCGACCTCCGCCGAGATGGCCAAGGAACTGGGGCCGTTCCCCGGTTACGAGCCCAACCGTGCCGAGATGCTGCGCGTCATGCGCAACCATCGCCGCGCGGCTTATGGCGAAGCGACCGGCTACGAGCAGCTCAGCATCGCCCCCGTGCCGCTCGACCACGCCAGCATTCCCGATCAGCGTCTTGTTGCTGCCGCCAAGATGGCCTGGGACGAAGCCCTGGCGCTCGGCATGACACACGGCTACCGCAACGCCCAGTCGACCGTCGTCGCGCCGACCGGCACGATCGGCCTCGTCATGGATTGCGACACAACCGGCATTGAACCAGACTTTGCTCTCGTCAAGTTCAAGAAGCTTGCCGGCGGCGGCTACTTCAAGATCATCAACCAGGCCGTGCCGGAAGCGCTGCGTCACCTCGGTTATCGCGAAAGCCAGATCGCCGAGATCGAAGCCTACGCGGTCGGCCACGGCACGCTGAGGCAGGCCCCATCGATCAACCACACGACATTGAAGGCGAAAGGCTTCACCGATGAGGTGTTGACCAAGATCGAAAGTGGACTTGGCGCCGCCTTCGACATCAAGTTCGTCTTCAACAAGTGGGTCATCGGTGAGGATTTCCTCAAAAACACGTTGAAAATCTCCGCTGAAAAGATCGCTGACCCCGCGTTTGACATCTTCGCCCACCTTGGGTTCTCGAAGAAAGACGTCGAACTCGCCAACGAGCATGTCTGCGGAGCGATGACGCTGGAAGGCGCGCCGCACTTGAAGGCCGAGCACCTGCCCGTGTTCGACTGCGCCAACCCCTGCGGCCGCAAGGGGAAGCGGTACCTCTCGGTCGATAGCCACATCCGGATGATGGCGGCCTCGCAGCCGTTCATCTCCGGTGCGATCTCCAAGACCATCAACATGCCCAACGACGCGACAGTGGAAGATTGCAAGCAGAGCTACATGCTCTCCTGGCGTCTCGCGCTGAAGGCCAACGCGCTCTACCGCGATGGCTCCAAGCTTTCCCAGCCACTGAACTCGCAGCTCCTCGCCGATGACGCGGACGATGCCGAAGACGCGGTGGAAGCCCTTATCGCCTCGCCGATGGCCGCCCGCACGGCGACCGTGACCGAAAAGATCGTCGAGAAGATCATCGAGCGCGTCATTTACGTGAAGGAAGAAGAAGCCCGCGAGCGCGAAAAGCTTCCCGCTCGCCGCAAGGGCTACACCCAGAAGGCAGCCGTCGGCGGCCACAAGGTGTACCTGCGCACGGGTGAATACGACGACGGCCGCGTCGGCGAGATCTTCATCGACATGCACAAGGAAGGCGCCGCCTTCCGCTCGTTGATGAACAATTTCGCCATCGCCATCTCGCTTGGCCTGCAATACGGCGTGCCGTTGGAAGAATACGTAGAGGCCTTCACCTTCACCCGCTTCGAGCCGGCCGGCATCGTACAGGGCAACGAGACGATCAAGAACGCGACGTCGATCCTCGACTACATCTTCCGCGAACTCGCCGTGTCTTATCTTGGCCGTCACGATCTGGCGCACGTCGATCCGCGCGAAATCGTCGGTGAAACGGGCCTCGGCTCCTCGGACGACGCGACCGACGAACAGTTGGCGCTCAATCTGCCGGAGAGCGTCAAGAAGAAGATCTCGACGGGCCTCGTGCGCGGCAATCCGGTGGCGCGCATCGTCAGTCGCACGCACACGGCGTCGGCTGCGACAGGTGCTGCTGCGGAGACATATCGTGCCCTCGCGCCCGAACCGGTCACGGGGCTCTACGGCGAAAGTACCACCACGATCGGCAACACCGTTTTGAAGTCCGACACCGAGGTCATCTACGCCCGCCAGACAGTCTCCGCCGAACCGGTTCTGACCAAAGCGGAACTCTTCAAGCAGCGTATGTCCGAAGCCAAGGTCCGCGGCTACGAAGGCGTCTCCTGCCCCGAGTGCCAAAACTTCACCATGGTCCGCAACGGCACGTGTCTCAAATGCGAGACGTGCGGCTCAACGAGCGGGTGCAGCTAAGTAAGTTTTGATTTCAGAAGGCCGGGTGGCAACACCCGGCTTTTTCATCAATATGGAGCGGCGAATGACTTTAAATGAGTTGTTTACTCTCACTGCGATTGTGGCGGGTCCGATTTTTGCCGTGTTTGTCACAAGGCAACTTGATGAGCGCAGAGAGCGAGAAGCGCGTCGAATGGACGTTTTTCGCACATTAATGCGCACTCGACGAACGCCGACGAGCATGGAACACGTGGGCGCATTGAATTTAATAGAGATCGAGTTTGCGAAAGATGGCGAAGTACTCGCCGCTTGGAAAGAATTGTTTAAGCACTTCGCAATTCAACATTTGAGGAGACCCGATGAAATTACAGTGGTCCCCGTCGGAGCAGGTGCCGACGATGGTCGCTTCTTCGCTCGACTGATGGACGAACGCCAAAGGCTCTTAGCTAAACTCTTGCACGCTATGGGTCGAGCTTTACGTTTCAAAATCGAGCAACTTGAGATTTTCGAAGGGGGCTACACTCCTCAGGGATGGGAAGACGAGTACATCGAACAACGAACAGTCAGAGGTTTTCTGATTGATCTCTATAAGGGCAAGGTTGCGCTCCCAGTAATGGTGTTCGATGGCCAAGTTCATAAAGAAGCAATTGCACCAGAGAAGAAAACAAATCGGCGTTCCGCCGCATAAACTCGTTATATTAGTCAAATTCCAGATCCCGGGCCTTGTGCCCAGGGGTAAGCAGTGAACTGCCCCCCACCAACGTCATCCCGGCGCGCGGAGCGAAGCGAAGCCGGCCGGGACCCAGACAAGTCTCAGCGAGACGACTTTTTCAGGATCGCCCACGAGCGTGGACGCAACCGCGACGGACCCGCCGCTCATCGTTGACTGGGTCCCGGCCTTCGCCGGGATGACGTCAGCGGAATGGGCGAGACCGTGCGCACCCCCACCGCTGTCATCCCGGGCCTTGTGCCCGGGGGTAAGCAGTGAACTGCCCCTCCACCAACGTCATCCCGGCGCGCGGAGCGAAGCGGAGCCGGCCGGGACCCAGACAAGTCTCAGCGAGACGAC
>JALHMJ010000002.1:233835-504866 GCA_022844105.1 Hyphomicrobium sp.
CTGTCATCCCGGGCCTTGTGCCCGGGGGTAAGCAGTGAACTGCCCCTCCACCAACGTCATCCCGGCGCGCGGAGCGAAGCGGAGCCGGCCGGGACCCAGACAAGTCTCAGCGAGACGACTTTTTCAGGATCGTCCACGAGCGTGGACGCAACCGCGACGGACCCGCCGCTCATCGTTGACTGGGTCCCGGCCTTCGCCGGGATGACGTCAGCGGAATGGGCGAGACCGTGCGCACCCCCACCGCTGTCATCCCGGGCCTTGTGCCCGGGGGTAAGCAGTGAACTGCCCCTCCACCAACGTCATCCCGGCGCGCGGAGCGAAGCGGAGCCGGCCGGGACCCAGACAAGTCTCAGCGAGACGACATTTTCAGGATCGTCCACGAGCGTGGACGCAACCGCGACGGACCCGCCGCTCATCGTTGACTGGGTCCCGGCCTTCGCCGGGATGACGTCAGCGGAATGGGCGAGTCCGTGCGCACCCCCACCAACGTCATCCCGGCGCGCGGAGCGAAGCGAAGCCGGCCGGGACCCAGACAAGTCACTTGCGAACATGATCGAAGGGCCCGAACGAGATTTCGCCCGTCGTTGGATCAAAAAAGTTGGTCCAGCTGGGATTCATGCTCTCGATCAGCCGCAACTTCCATTTCCGGTTCCATCGCTTTAACAATTTCTCGCGCCGGATGGCTTCTGGGATGCTCTCGTGATGTTCGTAGTAAACGAGTTGGCGGACCCCGTAGCTTGCCGTAAAGCCAGAGATCAAGCTCTGTTCGTGCTGCGCCATGCGCTTCGGCAGATCGGTCGTTATCCCGACGTAGAGAGTGCCGTTGCGGCGATTGGCAAGAATGTAAACGCAGGGCCGCTTCATGGGTCATCACGCAGGTCGTTAACGGTTGATGACTTAACGGGCGTTGGCGACAATTTCCGTCGAACGGATGCTTGACTGGGTCCCGGCCTTCGCCGGGATGACGTCCTTTGAGGAGGCTGCTTCCGTACCCCACCCCACCCCTCCCGCTTCCCAAATCACCCCCGCCCGTGCCACAAGCGACCAGACACAGCAGCGAGACCGAACACACATGGCGCGCAAGCCCGACCGGGGGCACAAGCAGTCGCACACGCGGCGCGACAAACCCGGTCAAAAACACCGGGGGCAAAACGGCGCCCCGCGCCCGACCGGCACCGACGGCATGCCGACGCGCGAACAGGTCCTTGACTTCATCGAAGGTGCGCAGGGCAAGGTCGGCAAACGCGAGATCGCCCGCGCTTTTGGAATTAAAGGCGGCGACAAAATCGCGTTGAAGCGTCTCCTCTCGCTGATGGCCGATGACGGCACGCTGTCCAGCGACCGCAAGGCATTGCGCGAGAAGGGTACGCTCGCCCCTGTCACGGCGCTCGAAATCGTCGGCCGCGACCGCGACGGTGATCTCATCGGCGAACCCGTCATCTGGAATTCCGAAGACGGCGACAAGCCGCGCGTGTTGATCCTCGCGCGCACGCTGGCCCGCATCACCGCCGATGAAGACCGCGTGCCCGGTGTTGGCGATCACGTCATGACGCGCATCACAAAGCTCGATGAAAACGGGGTCAGACCCCGAACGGGGTCTGACCCCTTTACCTATGAAGGCGAGGCGATCCGCAAACTGCCGCGCGATCAGCGCCGCCTGCTCGGCGTCTATCGCGCCATTGCCCGCGGCGGCGGCTCGATCGAACCGATCAACCGCAAGGAGCTGAAATCCTGGCCGGTCCACAAGGGCGACGAAAAGGACGCCAAGGATGGCGACCTCGTGCGCTTCGAATTGGCCAAGACCGGCCGCTTTACAACGCCGCGCGCGCGGATCGTCGAAGCGCTCGGCAACCCGGATGACGAGCGCAAGGTCTCCCTCATCGCCATCCACGCGCACGGCATCCCGGATGATTTTCCCGAAAGCGTCATCGACGAAACACGCGATCTGAAGCCGCCGCAGCTTGCCGGCCGCACCGATTTGCGCGGCCTGCCGCTGCTGACCATCGACCCGCAAGATGCGCGCGATCACGACGACGCGGTCTATGCCGAGCCCGATACGGACCCGAAAAATCCCGGCGGCCACATCGTCATCGTCGCCATCGCCGACGTCTCACATTATGTGCGCGCCAATACGCGGCTCGACCGCGAAGCGCAGATCCGCGGCAACTCGGTGTATTTCCCCGATCGCGTCGTGCCGATGCTGCCGGAGAAAATATCCAACGACCTGTGCTCGCTGCGTGAAGGCGAGGATCGGGCCTGTCTCGCCGTGCGCATGGTCTATGACCGCGACGGCGACAAGCGCGGCCACACGTTCCTGCGCGCCATGATGCGCTCTGCCGCCAAGTTGTCCTACCAACAGGCGCAGGCTGCATTCGACGGCACACCCGATGAAAAGGCTGCACCGTGGATGCAGTCCGCCCTGCAGCCGCTGTGGACCGCCTATCAGGCGCTCAAAGCCGCCCGCGACCGCCGCGAACCGCTCGATCTCGATCTCCCCGAACGCAAGATCAAGCTCGACGAGAACGGCCGTATCGCTGGTGTCCTCATCCCCGAGCGGCTCGAAGCGCACAAGCTCATCGAAGAGATGATGATCCAGGCGAATGTCGCCGCCGCCGAAAGCTTGGAACAGAAAAAGTCGCCGCTCGTCTATCGCATTCACGATGCGCCGTCGAAGGAGAAGCTGAAAAACCTGCGCGACTTCCTCGAAACGCTCGACCTCGAAATTCCCCCGCACGGCTCTTTAAAGCCAGCCGCGTTCAACAAGGTTCTGCGCGCCGCCAAGGCTCTGCCCGTGCCCGAACTCGTCAACGAAGTGATCCTGCGGTCGCAAGCGCAAGCCGAGTACAATCCCGACAACATCGGACACTTCGGCCTCAACCTCGCACGCTACGCGCACTTCACCTCGCCCATCCGCCGCTACGCCGATCTGCTCGTTCATCGCGCGCTGATCCGCGCGCTGAAGCTTGGCGACGGCGGATTGACGGATGAGGAAATCCCGCGCCTGCAGGCGATTGCGCAATCGATCTCGGATGCGGAGCGCCGTGCCATGGCGGCCGAGCGCGAGACCATCGACCGCCTTGTGGCGCTCCATCTCGCCGATCGCGTCGGCGCCGTGTTTCACGCCCGCATCGGCGGCGTCACGCGATCGGGATTGTTTGTAAAGTTGAACGACACCGGCGCTGACGGTTTCGTGCCGGTGTCGACACTCGGTCAGGACTTTTACAATCACGTCGCGGAGGCGCACGCACTCGTCGGCGCACGGACCGGCGAAACGTATCGCCTCGGCGATCAAGTCGAGGTCAAGCTGGTCGAATGCATCCCATCCGCCGGCGCTTTGCGTTTTGAGATGATGTCACAAGGTCACCGCCATGTGCTGAAGGCGGTCAAAGGACCGGCGGGCCGCCACATGCTGCGCCAGCGCCGACCGCGCCGATAAGCCTCGCATTTCGTCGCGCCGTTACGCTTGACCCTGCGCCACTTTGCGACCACCTATGGCCGATGGATCAGATTTCCACACCGACGTACACCAACGACCCTGCCGCACCCACGACGGACCGGCCGTGGCCGCACGCCGTCATGAACGGCATCCGCTGCAAATGTCCCGCATGTGGCACCGGCAAACTCTATGAAAGCTACCTTAAGGTTGCGCCCGTCTGCGCCAACTGCGGCGAGGAACTGCACCATCAGCGCGCCGACGACGCGCCGCCCTACTTCACCATGTTCATTGTCGGCCACATCATCATCGGCGGTCTGTTGGTTCTGGAGCAGACGCTCGCTCCCGCGACGTGGGTTCACCTCGTCATCTGGCTGCCGCTCACCGTCATCTTGAGCCTCTGGCTGCTGCCGAAGGTAAAAGGCGGGCTTATCGGATTGCAGTGGGCGCTGCGCATGCACGGCTTCGGCGGCCATTCTGACGAACCCGATCCTGAACCGCAGCCAGCGACGATGACGTGACACCGCCTGCCGGTCCGCCTGCCCCTGCAAAACCCTTCACCGGCCGCCCTCTGCTCGCCGCAACATTGATCGTGGTCGACACCAACGCGTCTGAGCCGCGCATCCTCATGGGACGCCGCCGTCCCGATGCGATCTTTCTGCCCGACAAAATGGTTTTTCCCGGCGGCCGAGTTGAAGCCTCAGACGGCGATCTCGAATTGGCAGGCGCGTTTTCAGCGCACGATCAAGGCCGCTTGTTGCGTGGCGTCCGCCATCCCGATGCCGAGCGCAACGCCCGTGCCTTCGTCACTGCCGCCGTGCGCGAAACATTCGAGGAAACGGGCTACCTTGTCGCCGTCAACGGAGTGGCGCAATCGGACGTCGCTCAAGACTGGCCGGCACTCGTGCGCGCCGGCATCCGCCCCGACCGCAGCCGTCTCCGCTTTGTCGCCCGCGCCATCACCCCGCCCGGCCGGCCCCGCCGCTACGACACACGCTTTTTCATGGCCACCGCCGATGCCGTCCGCATGATCGCGCCACGCACGGACGGCGAGCTGTCAGAAATCGGCTGGTTCGGCTTCGACGCCGTATCAGCTCACGACCTTCCGTCGATCACGCGCATGGTTCTGTCCGACCTCAAAGCGGCCCTGAACGCGGGTCCTGAACCCGAGATTCCCTTTTATTACTGGCGCTCTGGTGCCTTCCGCCGGGCCGTGCTCATCGAGCGCGCCGCCCCCGCTTGACTTCGCGATGCCGGTCAGTATGTTCCCGACTTCCCGCGCACCTTGCGAGACACGTTGTTTTTTTAAGGCTCTTCACCATGGCCAAGCCAGTCACGCAGAAGATCAAGCTCCTGTCGACCGCCGGCACCGGCTTCTTCTACGTTACAAAGAAGAACCCGCGCACGTCGACGGAGAAGCTGGTTTTCAAGAAGTATGACCCTGTTGCGCGCAAGCACGTGGAATTCAAAGAAACCAAGATCAAGTAGGTTTCTTTCGCCAAATATCAGGCGCCGCGGGTCGGTTCGGCACCATGATTTGAAATGTTGGCCCTCATAAAAGAAGAGGGACCAGGGTCCGTAACCGCTCGGCTGCGGGGTTAGCATTCCGAGAAGATCACGGACCCTGGCGTCGTCACCAGACGATGGTCATAGAGGGCGTTGACGTCCCGCCTGGTATCTGGTCTGGCGCATTCGTCCGAGCTACAGCCCGCTCAAATGGCCGATAGATTTACGATGTATCACGGGTGCTTCAGGCTCCTCCACAGGAGCACCGAGAACGGCAGCTGCCGCGCAGTTGCACCCTTCACGCAGAATGTGACAGAGGATTGGCGCCGTATCAAGGTTTTCTCTTGACGTGTTGCAGGTAAACGATGCAGCCGTCGAATCAAACCGCCCGACGTTACGCGCCTAGCGTTTCTCGCGAGGGCCATCAATATTTTCTTGTAATTTGAAGGCTCTACCTCAAGCGGCGTCGGCTGCGACTCGGTTGCGGCCTCGCCGCTTCGCAGCATAGAGAGCGTTATCGGCCCGCTTGAACAATGTTTCCGGCGTATCGTCCGGGCTTTCCAGCGTCGCCAACCCGACACTGGCCGTCACGCGGATTTTGAGATCGGCGCGCAGCTGGAACGGTTCAGACGCGACCATGGCTCGTGTCCGCTCGGCGACTTGGTAGGCGCGCGCGAGGTCTGTCTCGGGCATGATGATCAAGAACTCTTCGCCGCCCATCCGACACGCGAGATCGATCCCGCGTGTATTGCGCTTCAACCGGGCGGCGAAATCCTTCAGAACAACATCGCCCCCGTCGTGTCCGTGCGTGTCATTGACGTTCTTGAAATGGTCGATGTCTGTCACGAGAATCGACAGCGGCCGGCCGGTCCGCGCACTTTCCTCGACCAGCGTCCGCAGGTGGCTTTCCATATAGCGCCGATTGTGCAGACCGGTTAGCGGATCGGTGATCGCGAGTTCGACGCTCTCCTCCAGACGATTGCGCAGATAATCGGTGAACCGCTTGCGCTTGATCTGAGTTTTGATGCGCGCCAGCAATTCGTGCCGGTCGATGGGACGCATCAGGTAATCGTTGACGCCCATGTCCATACCGCGCAGCAAGCGAGCTTCGTCGCCGGGCTCCACAAGAATGACGATTGGCAGGTGGCGGGTCCGGTCGAGTGAACGCACTTGCGAACACAGCCGCAGTCCATCGGCATTTGCGAGGCTGAGACTGACGATCAAAAGATCGAAGTTATGGTCGGCAAGCTTGATCAGCGCCGCGTTGGGATCGCGCTCAACAAAGATGTCGTGCGACTTGGAAATGACGTCGATCAGCCGCGAGGCGGAGCGGGGATGATCGTCGACCAGCAGGATACGGCCAGCACGAACGTTGAGCGCCTTTTGCAAAGCCACGCTGTCGCTGAGACCGAGCTGGCGCGACGTCGAAGCGCGCATCAGCATTTCGTCGTTCAGCATCTTCAGCCGCGCCAGGTTTTTCACCCGTGTGATGAGCGCGATGTCGTCGACAGGCTTGGTCAGAAAATCGTCGGCGCCGTTTTCGAGGCCTGAGATCTTGTCGGACGACTGGTCGAGAGCCGTCACCATGATGACCGGTACGTGCTGGGTCTCGGTAGCCGACTTGATCCGGCGGCACACCTCGAACCCGTCCATCCCCGGCATCATGACGTCCAGCAGCACGACATCGATGCGCTGCCCGGCGCAAATCTCCAGCGCGTCGGGTCCGTTCGATGCGGTGACGACTTCGAAGTACTCGGCCGAAAGCCGCGCTTCGAGAAGCTTCACATTCGCTGGAATATCATCGACGACGAGGACGCGGGCGGTCATAGGGCGAATACTCGGTACGAAAGACCCAGGGTTTTAGGCGCGTTCCGCTCCGGCGAACCGGTGGACGGTGTCAAGAAACATCATTACGGAGATCGGCTTGGACACGTAGGCTTCACAGCCTCCGGAGCGTATCCGCTCCTCGTCACCCTTCATGGCGAAAGCGGTGACAGCGACGACCGGGATGGACCGCAGGTCGTCGTCCTCCTTCAGCCACTTCGTCACTTCCAGTCCGGAGACCTCGGGCAGCTGGATGTCCATTAAGATAAGGTGGGGACGATGCGCGCGGGCCAGAGCGATGGCGTCAAAGCCATTGCGCGTCTGGATGGTCGCGTAGCCGTGCGCGTCGAGAAGATCGTGAAAGAGCTTCATGTTGAGCTCATTGTCCTCGACGATGAGGACGAGCTTCTTGCCGGCCGGCATGATTTGCGGGCGCTCCTCGACGGCCAAACCTTGATCTTGGTAGACCATTTCCGGTTAATCCCACTGCTGCCCGAACGTTGATGCACCGATTCTGGCCCGAGGCGGCGTGCCATCACTGTGCGCATGAAGCAGTAACTAACAGTTTAAAACAAAGGGTTCCGAACCCTCTGTCACCCGTGCTCAAGGTAAATGGAATGTGTGCGTTGAAACGAGATCGGACCGCGCCCCTCACCCGCGACGAGGCCGAAACGGTGGCGATACGCGGGCTCGGCTTCCTCGCCGATGACCCGCACCGCCTGATCCGCTTCCTGTCCCTGACCGGCCTGGAGCCGGCAACCCTCATGGCGGGAGCGGACACGTCGTCCGTCCAGACCGCCGTCCTCGATTATCTGCTTGCAGACGAATCGTTGCTGATGGTCTTTGCCGGCCACGCCGCCCTGGCGCCCGATGTTGTACCAGCCGCCCGCGCCCTTCTCGCCCGAGACGCCGACGGATGACGCGCCGGCCCAGCATTCGAATCGGCATCGACCTCGGCGGCTCCAAGATTGCCGCCATTGCCATGGACGCAAGTGGCGCCATTCTGGCCGAACGGCGCTGCCCATCGCCCCAGGGCGACTACGCCGCCACGCTGGCAACGCTGATCGATATCGTCGCCACCCTCGAAACGACTATAGATGCAACTGATATGCCTATCGGCATTGGTATGCCCGGATCGATTGCCCCGCGCTCCGGCCTCGTGCAGAACGCCAACTCCACTTGGCTCAATGGCCGGCCCTTCGCCGCCGACCTCGAACGGCAACTGGGGCCACGGGTGCGCCTCGCCAACGACGCCAATTGCTTCGCCCTGTCCGAGGCAATTGACGGCGCCGGGTGCCGGGCAGCGCGCGTTCTCGGCGTCATCCTCGGCACCGGTTGCGGCAGCGGATTGATCGTCGACCACCGCATTTCGGACGGCCCGCGCGGCATTGGCGGCGAATGGGGTCACAATCCCCTGCCTTGGACGCGCGCCGACGAATGGCCCGGCCCGGAATGCTGGTGCGGCCGGCGGGGCTGCATGGAAGCTTGGGTGTCGGGTCCCGCACTGGCCGCCGATCACACCCGCCTCACCGGCGACGTCCTCGACGCTGTCAGTATCGCCGCCCGCGCTGCGGCGGGCGACGGCGCGGCCCAGGCAACATTGGCCCGTCACGCCGACCGATTGGCGCGTGGACTTGCGGCGGTCGTCAACATTCTGGATCCCACGATCGTGATCATCGGTGGCGGATTGTCAAAGCTGCCGCATCTCTACGAACAACTGCCCGCGCTCATGGCCCCGCATATATTCGGCGAGGATCAACGTGTGATTGTTGTCCCTCCCCGCTGGGGGGACGCCGGTGGGGTTCGCGGCGCGGCGTGGCTGTGGCCGGCCGAATAAATCGCAAACTACGGACACGCGCTCTGATCGAGCAGCGTCAATTCCTTGAGTTCTCCCTTCAGGCGGTAATCGCCGTGGTCGATGACCAAGTCCGACGTGATCCCGTTTTCATGGAAGCGGAAGTACATTTCATAGAGCGGCAATTGGTCGAAATG
This sequence comes from Hyphomicrobium sp., assembly GCA_022844105.1. Lineage (GTDB taxonomy): Bacteria > Pseudomonadota > Alphaproteobacteria > Rhizobiales > Hyphomicrobiaceae > JAGVSR01. Next base: position 242,591 of record JALHMJ010000002.1, read on the forward strand.
CCGGGTTTCCGGCTTGAAGTACGCGATCGACACCGGCCAGGAGCGCACGCCGTCGAGTTTACTCGCATTGCCGGCGAGCTTGGGAACCGCCTTCAAGGCATCGTTGGCCGAGACCCGGCCAATCGCGGCTGCGGTGAAGTAATATTTCTCGCCACCCTCCGAGCCATCATAGAGGTTGCCGGAAAAGCTCCGCGCGCCAGACTTGGCCTGCTTGATGATGGCGACCGAATGATCAATTGGGAAATAAACCGGTTCCCCAATTCGCGCTGATTTGCGCGCCGGCTTCGTCATCTCGATGTTGACCGATTGAAGGGCGCCGGGCGAACTTTCGGAGATCTTGGCAGCCGGAACCTTCTTGAGTGCAATAGCGCCCTTGGCATCCGATTTCGTCGCCGTCCCCTGCGTCTGCTCGGCCATTTGGTCATTGCTGTAAGTCGAGGACGAAAAGCGCATACGCCGCGCCAGCGCATCTTCCCAGCTCGACGTCCTCAGATCCGTCGTCGAGGCTTGGCCCTCCGTGGAGGCTGTCTCGGTGACGAACCGCATGTTCTGCGCATAGCCCTCGCACGCGCTTCCCATCAGTTCATAAACGACGCGCCCGGTGATGCTGCCGATGCTCATCGCCGGCCCGGTTTCATCGAGTGAAATGTCATACACGGCTCGATGTGGCTGCAGGCGCACGGGAGCCGCCGCGGGTGCGGCGATCTCGGCCACCGCCATCGGCGCCAATGCGCTCGCCACGGTCAGCACCGCAAGAACGGCCGGTCCGGCCAGGGTTGCACGCATCAGATTTCCTAGGGCCAACGATTGGCCGGTTCCAGACCCGGAGGGTCACCCGCTGGCCGTCACAGCGGCCGATTGCAAAAGTCGTCGGTTCGGACGACAACGTGTCGTCAAACTAAGGGGTTACCGACCTCTCTTCAAGGAGATCACGGATGGCAGGCGAGATCGAGGCACGTTTACAGGCATTGGGCCTTGATCTTCCGGCGGCCCCCGTACCGGTAGCAAACTATGTTCCAGCGATGCTGGCGGGAAATCTGCTCTTTATCTCAGGACAAATTGCCAAAGCCGCTGATGGCACGCTCATGACCGGATCGGTTGGAACGGACCTGACCGTCGAGGACGGGCAGAAAGCCGCCCGCTTGTGCGCCTTGAACATTCTCGCGCAGGCCAAGGCGGCCCTCGGATCGCTGGACCGCATTGCGCAGGTCGTTCGCCTGACGGGCTTCGTCAATTCCGGTGCAGGATTTGCCGATCACCCCAAAGTGGTCAACGGCGCCTCCGATCTCATGGTCGAGGTGCTCGGCGACAAGGGCCGCCATACACGCGCCGCGGTCGGAGCGTCCGGGCTGCCCGCAAACACCGCCGTCGAGGTCGATGCCGTCCTACTTGTATCCTGAGGCCGACATGCTCGATCGCGCCGCGTTTATCCGGCCCATGGCCCATCGTGGCCTGCACAACGAAGCATTGGGCCGCGTCGAAAACACAGCCGCCGCATTCCAGGCGGCGATCGACAAAGGCTACGGCATCGAGTGCGATCTACGGCCGGCGCACGGCGGACTGCCGGTTGTCTTCCACGACGACACGATCGAACGGCTGATCGGCGGCGACGGCCGCATATCCGACTTGGCACCCAGCGCGATCGCAGCGCTGCGCACGCGCGTCGGCGGGCACAGCATTCCGACCTTCGAAGCATTGCTGTCGCTGGTCGACGGCCGCGTCCCCTTGCTTGTGGAAATCAAGAGCGAGTGGAACCCGCCCGAAATTGCGTTTCTGGCTGAAATTGCCCGCCGCGCCCTCGATTATCCCGGCGATATCGCGCTCATGTCCTTCGATCCCGACGTTATGACCGTGATCCGCGAACTGGCCACCGAGATTCCGCGCGGCATCGTCTCCGGCAGCTACCAGGACGAGGATGGCGCACCATGGTGGCCGGATCGTATCACCGCCGAGCGGGCGGAGCGGCTATCCAATCTTTTGGAAGCGGGCCCCGCGGCGCCCTCATTCTACGCTTATGAGCTGTCGGCACTGCCGACGCCGGTCACCCGATACGCGCGGGAAGTGGACGGGCTACCCATTTTCACCTGGACCGTGCGCACGCCGGAAGACGTGAAACACGCCAAGTTTCACGCCAACGCGGCGATTTTCGAAGGCATCGAACTCTAGCCCGCTTTTTTCGCCGCCTTCGCCCGCTCGTAAAGCGGCATCACATCTTTCAGATTGTCCTTGAACGTTTTGATCCGCGTATCACCGGATGGATGCGTCGAGAGCCACTGCGGTGGTGCCCCGCTCGCGGCCTTAGCCATCTTCTGCCACAGCGTAATGCCGGCACGAGGATCGTAGCCCGCGCGCGCGGCGAGTTCCATGCCGATCAGATCGGCTTCCGTCTCGTCGTTGCGTGAGAACTTGAGCGCCGCCAGGCTCGACCCGGCCGCACCGACGAGTTCCCCCGCCTGCCCGAACAGCAGTCCACCGATGACGCGGCTGCCGATGCTGGTCAGGTTGACTTTCGCGGTCCGCTCGCGCGCATGTTCCCAAAGCGCATGTCCCATCTCATGCCCCATGATGACCGCGATCTCGTCGTCGGTCAGCTGCAGCTTGTCGACGATGCCGGTAAAGACCGCGATCTTTCCGCCGGGCATGCAGAAAGCATTGATCGTCGGACTGTCGAAAACGTTCACCTGCCAATCCCATTTGGCCGCCCGCTCGTTGAACTTGTTGGTGTGCGGCAGCAGATCCTTGGCGATCCGCCGAATGCGGACGGTGCGCGGATCGTTGGCATCAAGCAGTTTGCGCTGCTGAAAGGCCTGCCGCGTCATCTGGGAATATTGGAGTTCAGCCGACTTCTCGACAGAATCCGCTGACACGAGGTTGTTGAAGATGGATTTGCGCGGCACCTTGACGCCCTCGCCGTCTTGGGCGAACGCGAGGACAGTGCCCGCCAGCACTGCCACCAGAAGCGCGGACACGCAGGCGACCAGTTGCCGGCGCGCGAAAAGACCCGAATGATTACCCATCTATAAGTGCCCTCGAATGATCCGGCTGTGGCCGTTCGAGTATCATATAGGACGGCAGCGCTACGAGGCCAACGGATGGACGACGGCACCACACGGCAAGCGAAGGTGATCGGCCGGATTACCGATATTGCGGCAGCCGACTGGGACCGGATGGCCAATCCCGATCCGGCACGCTTCAACCCGTTTATGGCCCACGCCTTCCTCGCCGCTTTTGAAACGGCGGCAACGACAGGGCGTGATGCCGGCTGGATTCCCCAGCACATCGTCCTGGAAAACTCGGCCGGCGATGTGGAGGCGGCCATGCCTCTTTACGTCAAGACGCACAGCCGCGGTGAATACGTCTTCGATCACGCCTTCGCGGAAGCCTATCAGCGAGCCGGCGGGCGCTACTACCCCAAGCTCCAGGTCGCCGTCCCGTTCACGCCCGTGCCGGGGCCCCGGCTTCTCGTCGACGCGCAAGCCGACCGCATCACGGCGGAACAAACGCTCATCGCCGCTGGCATGACGCTGGCCGGCCGCATCGGCGCATCGTCGCTGCACATCACGTTTCCGCAAGAAGAACAGTGGCAACGGCTCGGCGAATTTGGGCTTTTGCAGCGCACCGGCCAGCAGTTCCACTGGGCCAACCGAGGCTACCGCTCATTCGATGACTTTCTTGCTTCGCTTGCCTCCCGCAAACGCAAGATGGTGCGCAAGGAGCGCGCGGAGGCTGTCATTGGCCTCGATATCGAAGAGGTGACGGGTGCGGCCATAACCCAAGAGCATTGGGATGCCATGTACGACTTTTACATGGACACCGGCGTGCGCAAATGGGGCCGTCCGTATCTCAACCGCGCGTTCTTCTCCGAACTCGGCCGAAGCATGTCCGCGCACTGCCTCTTGATGTTCGCCAAGCGTGGCGACCGGCGCATCGCGGGCGCGTTACACATGATCGGCGGCGATTGTCTGTACGGCCGCTACTGGGGCTGCAACGAGCATGTCCCCTATCTCCATTTCGAATTGTGCTACTACCGCGCCATCGACTACGCGATCGCCCACGGGCTGCCCCGCGTCGAAGCCGGTGCGCAGGGCGAGCACAAACTCGCCCGTGGATATGATCCTGTGACCACCTATTCCGCGCACTGGTTCGCCGACGAGGGCCTTGCCAAAGCTGTCGCGCGATTCCTGATTGAGGAACGTCGCGCCGTGGAAGAAACCAATCTCCTCCTGGCCGATTTCGCGCCCTACAAGAAGGCCATGGCTGAAGAGCAGGATTGATGCGAACCAGCCTACCGCCTTGACGGCTGATGTGTACTTCCCGTAATCGGCTGACCAGGATGAGCCCGCAGGAGTAAAGGTCATGCCGGACGCCGCCTATGACAACGGCAACATTTTTTCAAAGATCCTGCGCGGCGAAATTCCCGCCCACAAGGTCTATGAGGACAGCGACGTGGTCGCCTTCATGGATGTCATGCCGCAGGCGCCAGGCCACACACTCGTTGTCCCCAAGGCGGCCTCCCGCAACCTTCTCGATGCCGATGCGGATGTGCTGGCGCGGCTGCTCCCCGTCGTGCAGAAAATCGCCATCGCCGCTAAAACTGCGTTTGGCGCTGACGGCATCACCATCATGCAATTCAACGAAGCGCCGGCCGGCCAAACGGTGTTTCACCTGCACGTCCACGTCATCCCGCGCCACGAAGGCGTCGCGCTGAAGTCGCACGCCCGCGGCATGGAAAATGGGGATGTTCTGGCGAGCCACGCCGCCAAACTGAAAGCCGCGCTCGCGGTCTAAGCCTCGATCACCGCGTCCAGCATGTCACCTGCGGTCGATCAGGGCTTTTCGTACATCTGCCGGTAAACAGCGGCCTGCTCTTCCGGCATCCGCGGCAGCAACACGCGCATGGTCTCGTTGCCAACGAGCTTGCCGTGCCGCTTGAATGTCCAATCCGAAACCATGTCGGCGGTGAACTGGAATCGCTGCCCGATCTTGACGGTCTTGACGCTCTGCGGCTGGTTGCTGATCACGCCGGAGTATTTTTCGCCATCGCGCTTGATGCGCGTCAGCCAGAAATGTTCCGTCGTACCGTTGCCAGCAACAGCAACCTTGAGCGCGTGATCCGTCTCACCCGCGCCCGGCGTCTCATAGCTCTTCCAGAACATGCCGATCGACGCCCGCGCCTTGTGAATGGCGGCATTCATGTCTTTGTCTTCGGACAAGACCGAAATAACGCGTTCCTTCGCCACTTGTGTGGTCTGGGCCGGTGCCGCTGCGGCGGGCTTCTCGGTAACGGGCGGGGAAACGGCCGCGACCTTCGTGCTGTCCTTGAACAGCGACCCGCTCTTGCTTTCGGCAGGCTTTGCCATTTCGGTGACGGTCACCGCCGAAGCGGCGGGAGCCGCCGGAAGCGGACGAGCAACGGTGGGCGCCGGGGCTGGCGTCGCAGCCGGCTTCTCAGAGGTCACGGTCGGCGCGGGCTCCAGTGCCGCGATCTGCTTCAGCACAGGCGGCGATGCCGCGGCAGCAGCCGACGGCTTGGCTTCGACGGCCACAATCGTCTGGGACGGCGCGGCGGCTTTGGCGGCTTCCATTTTGGCATCGGTGATGCCGTGCGGGACGATTGTCGGCATGGCTTCCGCGACGATCGGCGGATTGGCCGGCGCCACCACGACCGCCGTCTGAGCTTTCACAACCGGCTGTGCTGCGGGACGTGCTGCAACAGGATCGCCCGGCTTGACTGCAACCGCCGCTAGCTTGTTTTGCGCAGGCACAGCTGGCGCCGTCTCTGTCTGCTTGGGCGTTGTTGTGACAGTTTCTGCCTTTGTGACGGGCAATGCCACGCCATCTTTGCGTGCCGTCATTTCGCCGGCAGCACGTGCTGCAACGGGTTCGGCCGGCTTGGTTGCAACCGCCGCTAACTTGGTTTGCGCAGGCACAGCCGTCACCGTCGGCTTGGGCGTCGTTGCGACGGTTTCCGCCTTTGTAAGGGGCAACGCCACGCCAACTTTGCTCGCCGTCATTTCGCTGGCAGCAGCGATCTCGCGCTTTTCGGGCGCAGGTGCCGTTAGAGGCACCGTTGCAGCCTTCGCCGTTACCGGTGCGGCGCTGGAAGCAGACGCCTTGCTGGCTTCGTCGCGCTCGCGATTGATCTTCTCCATCCAGTCGCCGGACTGCACCGCCTTCGGTACCGGCGTCCCGGCTCCCGCCGGAACCTTGGCGACGGTCGTCATCCACTCGCCGACAGTTGCCGCGACCGCAGTCACGGGCGCCCCGGCGAACGACCGTTTGCCGTTAGCACCGCAGCCGGCCGCGCAGCTGATTTGGTCACCTTGAGCGGAGGGATAAGGCGTGGCCGGTGCAACGGGCGGCTTGGGCAGCAACGACACGATTGAGGAGCTGAGCCCGCTCGGACATCCCGCCGTGCATACAACGACGTAGTCGTCCGGATGAGCCTGCATCAGCGGATGCAGGTCGACGCGGCCTTTGTCGGCATCGTTCTTCAGGATTTCCTTGGCGCGCCGGTCGTAATAATCGGCGCCCCGCCCATCGAGCAGCGGGTTGGCGACGGCCTTGTCCTTGGCCGGATCGCTGAATAGGGCTTTTTCGGCGCGTTTTGCTGCTTCGCGCGCCTCCGCGTCGGACGTTGCCGACCGACGCTGCGTCGGCTTGGTCTCCTCACGAGCTTGCGGCGGCTCATCTGCGGAATCCTCGCTGCCTCCATGCAGCTTGCTATCGAAGGTATCGTTGCTGCTGGCACCCGGCGGTAGCACGTCCTGATCGGCGCTCTCTTCAACCGCGACCGACGGCGCCTCTTCCTGAGCCAGCACCGGAACCGGCATCGCCAACGCAACCGCTGAAGCACAGACAAAGCGCGCGAGCACGGATTTGAACATGGGAATAAGCCTGACCGATGGACCGAAAATCTGTAAATCGTCCGTTACAATCTCAAACGCGAGTAAACGAAGTCCTTATGCCGAGCCCAAGGTGGGGCAGCGCTCACCGCTCATGATGGAAAACCACTGGCTGACCGGGCTCCGGATTGAGAAGAACGACATTGCGATAGTCGGTCCCGGCGGCGGCTCGCGGCGACGGTGCCTTATCCATCGAAGCCGTTTTCATCGGCGCGGCTCGCGCGGCTCTAATAGGCGCGGCTCGCGCGGCAGGGGCCAACGTGGGAGCGGTGATTGCCCTCGGCGCCGGATTTGAAGGCGCGACAATCGTCGCGGCCGACGGGCTGTTCTCGTGTCGCTCCGGTACCGGGATGGCACCGGTTTCAATCCTGGCGGGCGGGACCACGCTCATTCCGTAATGGGCCGCGACGCAGGCATCCGTGCGCTTCATCTCTTCGAGTTTGCCGAACGCAACCTTGACGATGCGCCCTCCATCGCAAAGATAAGCCTCGTCCGCGCGCACGGTGGCAGTTCCCAGCGCCGCCAGAACGGCCAGCGACATGAAAGCCCGTTCGAAAAATCCAAATCGTCCTGCGAACGTTCGTCCGGTCATGGCTGCCCCGCCTCTTTTGAGGCGCCACGTTATGGAACAGGGCTTAAGACCTCGTTAACGCGACGCCGTCACGGCGAAACCGGGTAGCGCCAGAAGTCGCCTGCCGGTGTCACGATCTCATCGAGGATGGGAACGCGCTTTTTCGGCGGCCGTTCACCGGTCTGGATCAGAAGCTGCAGGTCATTGAGGAGCGCGTTGTTTTCCGCGTATCCGGAATGATTGAGCCCGAAGCTGTCTGTCGACACCGCCGTGACGTCGATCGTGTCTATGCCCGGCAACACCAGCGGCACGCCGTCGGGCACGTCGCCGGCACGCGGCACCCCGCCGTTGAATCGCCGCGACACGCCGAGCGCGAAATCGTTAGAGGCCGCATACAGCGTGATGCCGTTCGCAAGGCCTTGGATGTCCTTGGCGATGTTCTCGAAGTTATCGCGGTCGACGTCGGGCGCCGCGAGAATGATCTGGCTGATGACCACGCCCGGCGGCGACGAAGCCTTGATGTCCCTGAGCACCTGCAGCGCCGGCTGATTGCCCATGCTGTGTGCGATGACCGACACCTTTTTCGCGCCCGTCTCCTTGATAACGAGATCGAGGAATTCGCGCATGTAGGGCACCGACTGTCCCGCGCTCTCGCGATCGTAGGTGTAGCTCGAAAGCCCGCCGCCTGATGGCCAGCTATACAGAAACGGAGCGCCGTCGAATTTCAAATCGTAGGCAATCTGCGCCGTGCGGTAGATGCCGTTATCGAACGTCGTATTATAGCCATGCACGAAAACGAGCGCGTGGTCCTTGAAACGCTCCGACTTTGCCAGCCGCGCGCGAACGAGGGCCAAGAATTCCTCACGCGTCTGCGCCTTCAATTCCTTCATCGTAAAGTGCTTCTCCGGATCCTCCGCCTCCTCGTAAAGTGTCACGTCGAAGTATGGGATGCGGATCGCCCACGGCCGCTCGATGGTCGGTTGCACATGTGCCTTGGGAACGGTGACGAGCGCCTGACCCAACGTCAGCTTGCGGCCACGATTGAACCCGTAATCGAGCCGTTTCTCGGTCGCAGCCTCGGCCCGATCGGTGCCGTAATAAACCGGCACCACGTCGAACCCGGTGCGCTGTTCCTCGGCGGCCGTGGCCCCATCAGGTGCCGGTGTTGTCACGGGCGCCGGCGGTGGGGGGGATGCCGCACCTGATCCCTCGCCCAAACCGCGCCCGGGCGAGCTTTCCGGGACGCTTTCTGGCACGCTTTCTTGCACGCTTTCTGGCGCCGGCGCCTGGCTCACCACGGGCCCCTCAGGCTCCGCCGGCTTGGCCGCAGCCGATTTCTTCGCGGCGGCCGGCGACGACGGCTTCGCCGCGTCCCGGTCTCGCGCCGCCTCGGGAACCGGTTGCGGCGCAGCCTCGGTCGGCGCTTCGGCAACGGGCGGCGAAGGCGCTGTTGCGACCTTTGGCATGGACAATTCGCCCGTCAGCACCATCAGCGCGACCGGCAGAACAGCCAGCGCCAACAGGCACAGCCGAGCCAGCAAACGAGCCAGCACGGGCATCGGCCGCGTCGCGCTCCAGGCAAACGCAAAGAGAATGAGCACGGCCACGGCTGCAATGCCGAAGCGCGCCAGTTCCGGTAACTCGGCCATCCACAGTCTCCCCATCGGCGCCCACCGCGCCGGCCCACGTGGCATCCCCGTGTGCGACGCGGCAGCTTAGCCGCTCGGAACGCAAGGGCAAATCGCAAGAGAGCCCATTAACAGCCTTGAATGACGCCAACACGAGGGCACCGCACCCTCGGCCGCCCAACGGTGCAAACGGCGACGCGACGCACCCGCGCCCCCTTGCGATCAGCTAAAATCCTGCACATGGTCCGCGCTCCGGCTCGTGCCCGGCCAAAATGCCGGCCAACCCGCCCATTCGATAGGGTTGCACGTCCCTTCCCACTGCCGTTGGATGACCCTCCGCGATGCGCCACACCCTGACCCCGGCTGAATACCAGGAGCGCATCCTCGCCGGGGATCGCACGGCGCTCGCCCGCGCCATCACACTCGTGGAAAGTACAAAGCTCGCACACAATGGCGAAGCGCAAGACTTGCTGCAGCGACTGTTGCCCTACTCCGGCAAGGCCATTCGCCTCGGGATCACAGGGGTGCCCGGTGTCGGCAAATCGACAACGATCGATCAGTTGGGCACCAACCTCGTCGCCGCCGGCCACAAGGTCGCCGTGCTCGCCGTCGACCCAACGTCAAAGCGCACCGGCGGCTCGATCCTTGGCGACAAGACCCGCATGGCACAGCTCGCCCCGTTGCAGAATGCCTTCATCCGGCCCTCGCCGACGTCTGGAACGCTTGGCGGCGTCACCCGCAAGACGCGCGAAACCATGGTGCTCCTTGAAGCGGCCGGCTTTGATGTCGTCATTGTCGAAACGGTCGGCGTCGGTCAGTCCGAGGTCGCCGTCGCCGATATGGTCGATTTCTTCCTCGTGCTTCTGCTCGCCGGCGGCGGCGACGATTTGCAGGGCATCAAGAAAGGGATCATCGAGCTGGCCGACATGATCGCCATCAACAAGGCCGACGGTGACAACATCACGCGCGCCAAGCGGGCCGCCAACGAGTACCAGAATGCAATTGCAATCTTCACGCCCAAGTCGGCCGCCTGGCTGCCGCCTGTCGTCACCATTTCCGGCCGCACCAACCTGGGCCTCGACGAATTGTGGGCCAAGATCACCGAACATCGCCATCTGATGCACGACAATGGCACCTTCGCCGAACGTCGCAAGCGTCAGGCCGTCGAATGGATGCGCGACCTTTTGAGCGATCGCCTCCTGCAAGCCGTCAAGGCCAACCCCGCCGTTGCCGCGCGTCTGCCGGCAATCGAAACCGATGTCCGCGATGGCCGCCTCTTCCCCACGCGCGCCGTCGACGAGATTGTCGAACTGATGGGACTAAAAGTCTGAAGCGCATCAAGCTCGAAGTCATCAGAATCCGCGGCGGCCCGTCGGGTTGGCCGTCAGACAGTTTTCCTGCACCCGGATATCGCGGCCGACGTAAATGCAAATATTGCGTTTGGAGTTGGGATTGTCGCGGATCTCTGCAAACGACACTTTGAACCCATACTCTCGCGCTACCGCCGCCAACAGCTTGTCCTGACAGTAGGGCGTTATGAGGTAGCTGCCGCTGACCAGTTGCGCACCATTGCGGCATACGATAGCCGCCGACGCCACGGTCGGGCCGAAAGTCGTACCGGTTATCGCAACGACAGCAGCCAGCATTGCGGCTGTAAAAGGCGAACGGGTCACAGCTTTCTCCATCATCATAAAAGCACAGCGTCTGCGCCTGCTCGAACATACGCAGCATTATAGGACGTGCGCAATTGACACCGCATGACCTTTTTGTCATTCGCGGTGCTGAGTTTTAGGAGCCAGCTTATGATCAACATCTACAATTGCCGGAACGGCGCCTTGGTCCGCCAGCCCGACGGCGGCACGCTCGCGCCCGAAACGGTCTGGATCGATCTCGTCAACCCGTCGCCGGACGACGAAGCCATGATCGAGCGCGCCATCGGCCTCGACGTCCCCACCCGTGACGAAGTCCGCGAAATTGAAGCCTCAAGCCGCTTCTATGAGGAAGACGGCGCCACCTTCATGACGACGTCGATCATCTACTTCCCCGACAAAATCACGCCCGCATCGTCGAGCGTAACGTTCATTCTCAAGGACAACCTTCTCATCACGGTGCGCTACGTCGAACCGAAGGCATTTCCTTTGTTCGTCACGCGCGCGGAAAAGGGCGGCCTCGTATGCACTTCGGGCGGCGCCATCATGATGGGTCTCATTGAAACGATCGTGCAGCGCACCGCCGACGTCATCGAACGCATCCAGGACGATGTTGACAAGCTGACCCAGAGCCTCTTCAACCTCAACACAGGTCGCCGCGACAGCTCGCGCCGTTTGGATGTCATTTTGAAGAACACCGGCAAGGAAGGCGACCTTGTTTCGCGCGTACTGGAAAGCTCGACCTCACTCGACCGGACCATGCACTTTTTCCGCGACAGCGGGCGCGAGCGGGGTTTCGATCCGCGCATCCTTGAACGCATCGACGTCGCTCAGCGCGACATACACTCGCTCATGGAACACACACGTTTTCTGACAACCCGCATCGGCTTCCTGCTTGAGGCGACCCTCGGCATGATCTCCACCGAGCAGAACCAGATCATAAAGCTCTTCTCGGTCATGGCGGTCATGCTGATGCCGCCGACACTCGTTGCATCGATCTACGGCATGAACTTCAAATTCATGCCGGAACTCGAATGGGAGTATGGCTACCCTCTGGCCATCGGCGCCATGGTCCTCGCCGCCGTCATACCCTACGTCTACTTTCGCCGGAAAGGCTGGCTCTAACCCGTCAAATGACGCCCAGCGCATGGAGGGTAAGCGCTGTTCCGCCCGTGATCGCAAGCGTCGTCGCAACCCCGCGGTGAAGGGCGAACAGCAGCACGGCGGCCAGCAGTGCAAGGCCCGCCGCATCCCATCGGATGGTCGTCCATTGCGGCCACTCGAAACGCAACGGCCCCGCTTGGACGCCGTCGAGCGTAGCGAACAGAACGTGTAATGCAAACCACACGGTCAGGTTCAAGATCACACCGACCACCGCCGACGTAATGGCCGCCAATGCCGAGCGCAGTGCCGGGATGGCATTGATCCGCTCGATGTAGGGCGCACCGGCAAAGATCCAGAGGAAGCACGGGACAAACGTCGCCCACAGCGTCACCATCGCGCCGAGCACGCCCATGACGATGGCATTGCCGCCGCCATGCCGAAACGCCGCCAGCGTGCCCACAAACTCCGTGACGAGGATCAGCGGACCGGGCGTTGTTTCGGCCAGCCCGAGCGCATCCAGCATTTCGCCCGGCGTCAGCCAGCGATAGGTCTGCACCACTTCCTGCGCTAGATATGCAAGCACCGCATACGCGCCGCCGAAGGTAACCAGGGCGAGCTTGGAGAAGAGCCAGGCAAGCTGGGTCAGAACGTGCGCCTCGCCAAACATGGCGGCAACCGCCAGCAGCGGCAGAACCCAAATCGCCGTCCACACCACGATGGTGCGCAAAGTCTCGCCGGGCGTGACCCGCGCATCCGTAGACGCTGGCAGCACGGGAGCGCCTCGACCGCGCAGATAGCCGATCACACCGGCGATGATCACGATCAACGGGAACGGAACGGCGAAGAAGAAGATCGCGATGAAGGCCCCAAGGGCGATGGCCCAGTCCGCCGGCTGGTGCAGCGCTTTCTTGGCAACCCTGAGCAGCGCCTCGACGACAATGGCCAGCACCGCCGCCTTGATGCCAAGAAACAGCGCCCCTGCGATCGGCACCGAACCGAAGTGTGCGTACCCAAGCGCCAGCGCCAGCATCAAAACCGCGCCCGGCAACACAAAAAGCAGGCCGGCGATCAGCCCGCCCGTCACCCCGTGCAACCGCCAGCCCACATACGTTGCCAGCTGCATGGCTTCCGGTCCGGGCAACAGCATGCAGAAATTGAGACCGCTCAGAAACCGGCGATCATCGATCCACCGCTTCTCCTCCACCAGCACCTTATGCATCAGTGCGATCTGCCCCGCCGGCCCGCCGAACGACAGCACGCCGATGCGGGCCCACGTGCGCGTTGCCTCCCTGATCGTCGGTGGCATGACGGTGGCGTCGTCGGTCACGTGTGCTTTCTCCAGCGCCGGGCAGCCGTAAACCGCGTCAGTAACAGATGAACGCCGGCCGCACTTGGCGAACTTTTATGCCGCTTCCGCATACCGCCGGCCCTTCAATCACGATACCGCGCCGCACAAAAGTCGCGAATTCGCCGGTATTTCAGACCCTTCAGCATTATGCTTAACATAAAAAATCTGCGACGTGCGGTCGCGTGCCCGATCCGTCACACCGCTGAAATACATAAATTTTTTGCCAATGCTCCTCATTTTATTGAATGACGTTCATTTCACTGGGTTGACCCCCTTGATTTGCGATGGTTGCTTCCGGCCATCGGAGGGGATCGACGTCAGTTGCACCCCAAACATAAACGACGAATGAGGACGTTCCGGGTCCAGGCTCAGGTTCAGCTTGAGCTGCCGCGAGGAACTGAGGCCGTTCGGCCGAACCGGTGACCCGAAGGGCACCGGTCGGGCGATCGGCACGGCGGGCCTGAGTGGCCGCCTGATCCCCGCAAAAGGCAGCCGAACCGGCCAGCGTCGCACGATGAGATGGAGAGTTAGAGATGCGCATTATGTTTGCTGCCGTGATGGCGATGGTCGCTGTCGGTTTTGCCGATGCTCGCACGGCCAGCGCCGCCTACGAGTGCCAAGGTCCCGCCGCCGCGTGCGTCAAGGCCCACAAGCACAACGCTAACAAGAACCGCGCCTACAGCCAGAAGGCTTCGCAAAAGAAGGTTGCCTACAAAGCTTCGAAGAAGACCTACGGCTACAAAGCGTCCAAGAAATCCTACTCGGTCGCATCCGGCGGTGGCTACAGCGGCATGGCCTCGTACTACTGGCAGCCCCAGCGCGTCGCATCGGGCGGCTGGTTTAACCCGAACGCTATGACGGCGGCCCACAAGACGCTGCCGTTCGGCACCAAGGTGCGCGTCACCAACCGCAACAACGGCCGCTCGGTCGTGGTCACGATCAACGACCGTGGTCCCTACATCAAGGGCCGCGTCATCGATCTGTCGCGTGCTGCCGCCCAGCAGGTCGGAATGACCGGTTCGGGCGTGGCTCCCGTGTCCGTTTCCGTCCTCTAATACAGCCGACGTCTTGAGGGTTGAGCCCTCGATCATGAGCACCGGGGCGGTAGGAAGCAAAAAGCTTTCACCGCCCTTTCTCTTTTGCCCATCAGCGCCCCGCTGCCGCCTTCGGGCCGCCTGCGAATCACGCTAGCGGAACAAATCCGCAGCTCGCTCCGTTGTCATTTGGACTGCATCTTTGCCATTGGACACCCATGCCCACCCATTACCGCACGATAATTGCCCTGCTCGCCCTGACCGTCGGCCCCCTCGCGGCACACGCTAACCCGGTCGAGACGCAGTGGGTCACGCACGTTCAAATTGGCCCATCGGCTCCAAAGTCGGCACCAGTCAAGAAGCCCCTCACCACGGGGTCCATCAGCGCCAAGGCGCCCAAAACGCACGGCATGGACGGCATTGCGTCGTACTACTGGCAGGGCCAGAAAACCGCGTCCGGCGAAGTCTTCGACAAGCGCGCCATGACCGCCGCCCATCCGACTCTGCCGTTCGGCACGCTGGTCTCTGTCACCAACTTGCGCAACGGCCGCCAGACCGTGGTGCGCATCAACGATCGCGGCCCATTCAAACCAGGCCGGGTCATCGACGTTTCCGAAGCCGCCGCCGAGATCCTCGACATGCAATCCCGCGGCCTCGCCCCCGTCAAACTTCAGGTCGTCTCCGCTGCCGGCGACCGTTGACCGTTCTCGGAAATTGTTGATCCCGACCAATTGCCTGAACACCTGCAACCGGCGATAACAACCCGCAACTGGTTATCGTTATTTGCGGGAACGGCACCCACGATGGCTTCCGACAAAATCGTCCCGGCCCGCGCCGAGCGCAGTGCCGCTGTACAGATGCTGCGCACGGCGCTGATCGAAAAAAAGATGACGCAGGCCGAATTGGCCGATGCCGCCGAGTGCCATGAAAAGACGATCCAGAACTTGCTGGGTGGCCGCCCGGTTCGCGATCAGACCTTGTTCGATGTCTGCATGGTCCTGGGCCTCGACTATCAGCGCCTGAAGGAACTCTGGTCCGGCGCGATGACGACCGCACAGCCAATGGACCTGAAAGGCGAAGGCGGCGTCGTAGCTCCCGTCTACATGGGCGCCTACACGCGCGCCGGCGTCGATCATTATATCGGCAGCTATCTCACCCTGCGCCCCGCATTCGCGGTGCCCAACGCCATCGTCGCCTATCGAACCGACATCGTCTGGGACCCGGAATGGCCATCGCTCATCTTCGAGGAGCGTGACCGCCCCGATCAGCCTTACTCGCATCGCGGCCGGCTCTACATACCGTCCTCATCAATGTTCATTCACCTCGTCTCGCTGACCAAGGGCGCCATGCGCATGGTCGTGGTCTCGCAATTGGATCAAGGCGGTGAGATGCGCGGCCTCATTACGACACTCAACAAGCAGGGTCGCTTCTTCGTGCCAGTCTCCGCACCGATCGCTTATTTGAAAAGATCAGAATTCAAAGGCGCGGCCCTCGGCGAAGTCCCCGCAGGACACCCAACCTATAAGGACTACAAACGCATCCTCGACGAGACGATGAGCGAAGGCTATGCCCGGCTCGCGGCGCCGTAAGGGTCACACGCCGCCACGCGCCACACGCGATGCATCATCGGCAGGCTGTGCCGCCCGAGGCGGTACCTTGGGCAAATCCAATGCCCCCGTCATCGTGCTCGTGTCCGGCGATGCGGGCGCGCTATCCACCAGATCCTGCGGCTTCGGCCGCCCGGCACGCACGGCCTCGAAATGCGCCCGCAAATTGACGCTGCTCCGACGCCCAATGGAGCTGCGGTTGGCGGCAAGCCACTTCTCCGCTTCCGTGCGGCCCGCCGCGTGCAGATGGTTGAGCAGTTGGATATCGGGATGGATCTTTGACCTGTCGGACAGCAAATTCGTATAGGGAGCCGCCTCGACGAGATGAAACCGGTGCTGCGCCAACGGCCGCAGCCTTGAAAAACGTGACCGCAGCGCGCCACGCATAGCCTCACGCGCCATCTCGATGATCTCGACGTCACGGATCAGCGGCGCATTGAACGTCAACCGGTTGACGTGCGCTTGAATTTCGCGCGCTCCCGTCGGCAGCCCTTCCTTCTTCAACGGCGACAGTTGCACGATCAGCGTATCGGCGACCGGACTTTCCATCGCCAGCGTGACGAGATCGGGATTGGCCGAAAACCCGCCGTCCCAGTACGCGACCCCGTCGATTTCCACCGCGTGATGCAGCGCCGGTAGACAGGCCGAAGCGAGCACCGCATCAACGGTGAGTTCCTCGCGCCGGAACAACCGTGCTTCGCCTGTCGCCACTTCCGTCGCCGCGATCAAAAGTTCAACCGGCGAGTTTTTCCGGATAGCCGCGAAATCAATCGTCTCGGTGAGCAACCGCCGCAGCGGGTCGAACCCGAGCGGATTGAATTCATACGGCGACCACAGCGAGACCAAATGAGCGAGCGGCGCCGAGCGCGACAGCGTGAACAAGACCGGATTGAGCCGCAGGAACTCCGGCATGCCGGCTTTTGCAACGGCTTCCCACACTTCGCGCAGCTTGGCCCGCGCACCCTCCGGTCCATTTTCGGCAAAACCCGCGGCCAATGCAGCGGCATTGATCGCTCCGGCGCTCGCCGCACTGATCCAGGCAATGTCGATGGTGCGGTCTTCAAGCAGCCGGTCGAGCACGCCCCACGTGAACGCGCCATGCGTACCGCCGCCTTGCAGAGCAAGATTGAGTTTCAATCGGCGTCGGAATAGGCCCACGCGTCACATGCCCCGCTTCATGTTCAAGGAACGCAGATCTCACAATCTACGTTCCGAACCTGACGCAACACCCTGACCGTATCATGGCCTGACCGATACGGGGATGACACAGGCCACCCCCGCAATCTCACCGACCTTCGCTGTGATCCCGTAGACACGGCCAATTTCGTGCTCGGTCAAAACGTCGCGCGTCAGACCCGATGCCGCAATGGCACCGCTCTTCATCAACACGGTGCGTGCACAAAATCTGAGCGCGAGTGACAAGTCGTGCAGCGCAACGATCACTGTGCGACCTTCAGCTGCGATCCGCGTAAACGTTTCAAAGAGCTGCAAGGCATGCGCCGGATCCAGACCCGCCGTCGGCTCGTCGGCAATGAGCAAAGCGGCGTCCTGTGCCAGCGCCCGCGCCATCAGCACGCGCGCGCGCTCTCCACCGGACAATTCACCGATCGGCCGTTCCGCAAGCGCGTCCGTGTCGGTTCGCTGCAGAGCGGCTGCGATCATTTCTCGATCGACGTCGCTTTCACCACGCAGCGGACCCGCGCCATGCGGTAGGCGCCCCAGCGCCACCACGGCCCGAGCCTTGAGCGGCCAATGCACCGTCCGCTCCTGTGGCAGGTAGGCGATGCTGCGGCCGAGCGCCCGCCGATCCATCCCGCGCAAATTCTGCCCACCCAGGGTGACGGTTCCCGCGTCCGGCGGCGTCAGTCCGGCCAGCACGCGCAACAGCGTCGATTTGCCGGCCCCGTTCGGTCCGGCCACCGCGATGAAATCGCCCGGCCGCACCGCGATCGACACGTTCCGCAGGATCTCGCGCCCGCCAAGTGTCACACCGATGTCTTCGCCGGTCAGGTCCCCCATCAACCCGGTCATGACGCCATCTCCGACCGGCCACGCAAAACGAGCCAGAGGAAGAACGGCGCGCCGATGAGCGCCGTCAGAACACCGAGCCGCAATTCACCCAGCGGCGAAATCGCTCTAAGCGCGACATCGGCAAACAGCACCAGCGCCGCACCGCCAAGAAAGCTCGGCAGCAGAAGCCGCCCCGGCTCTCCATTTGTGAACGGCCGCAACAGATGCGGCACCATGAGGCCCACGAACGAAATCGCGCCGCACACCGCCGTCGCCGCTCCGACCGCGAGAGCCGTTCCCGTCACCACCATGAGCCGCAACCGCCCTGGATCGACGCCAAGGTTCTGCGCCGCGTCTTCGCCAAGCGACAAAGCATCCAGATCGCGCGCGGTGAGTGCCAGTACGGCGCACCCAATCGCCATCAGCGGCGCGGCGAGCCACACCTGCGTCAAACTGCGATCGGTCAGCGACCCCATCAGCCAATAGAGCATTTCCGAAGCTGCAAAGGGGTTGGGCGCCAAATTCAAGGCGAGCGAGGTCAACGCCCCGGCAAGGCTCGACACCGCGACACCGGCCAGGATAAGCGTCACGGAACCCGTCCCACGTCCCGCCAGAATGGCAAGTGCGAGTGTGGCAAGTGCAGCGCCGGTCAATCCCGCGAGCGGCAGCGCCAGCGCAAACGTCTGGGCCATGCCGGAGTGAATGGCGATCACGGCGCCGAGTGCCGCACCGCCTGAAATTCCCATGATCCCCGGCTCCGCGAGCGGGTTTCTGAGATATCCCTGCAGGACGGCGCCGGTGAGCCCGAGCGTGCCGCCGACCATGAAGCCGAGTAGCGCCCGTGGCAGCCGCACCTCAAGCAGAATGGTGTGTTGCGCTTCCGCCGATCCAGACAGCGTGAACCCACCGACACCGAATAGCAGCGACAAGCCGAAGGCGGCGACCGCCGCGCAGCCGAGCAGCGCGACGAGACGGTGTGAACTCATCGCAGCGCCTCAGCCCGCGCGTGCAATTCTTCGCGCGCAATGGCCAGCCGTTCGACCGCCTGAACGATCCTCGGCGTCCCGCACAGCCACTCGTTCATTGGAATGTGCACGCTCGGCCGCGTTGCTTCGAGCGCCTGAAACGCCGGATGCCGGAGATTGTCGCCCAGCACCGTGCGGAAGTCGGCGGCGGCGTTGGCGCGCACAATGACGTCAGGCGGATCGGCAATGAGGGCTTCCAGCGGCAATTGCCCTGCCGGACCAAGTCGAACGTTGCGGGCCATGTTGTCGAAGCCGGCATCCCGCAGCACCTCATCAACGAGACTGCCTTCGCCCGAGGCGAGGCTGTTCACCTGCATGGCCACGGCTCGCGGTCGCGGCCCGTCTGAACGCACCACCGCCCGCCGAACCACCTCATCACGGCGACCGTCGAACTGGCGCACCATGGCCTCACCGCGTTCTGTTTCGCCGGTGAGCCGGCCCATCAAACCGACGACGTCGCGGATTTGCGCGAAGCTTGTTGCCATCGGTACGATCTCGACCCGCCGGCCGAGCCGCCGCAAAAGATCAACCGTCGCCGCTGTCGTGTATTCGCCAGCCAGCACGAGGTCCGGATCAAGGGCCAAAATCTCTTCCGCCGATCCGCGCACCGATGCAAGACCCTCCGCCTCGCGCGCCAACAGCGACATCGAAGGATCGGCGGCAAGGAAGCTCACACCCGCAATGCGCTCCCGCGGCACGAGATCGAGCAAAATCTGGTCAACGCACAAATTGACCGAGACGATCCGCTGCGGCTTGCCGTCATCGGCCCGCGCGGGCCCAACATTGAGCCCGGCCAAAGCCAAAACCCCGGCAGCCAAAGCCGCCAGGGTCCGTGTCGTTCGCAATCGATTGCGATGTAATGTGCTCACGCGTTTTGGTTCCTAAACATCCCTTCTAGCGCCCCTCAGACCAGGCGCGCGTGGCTTCTTCCACATAGGTAAACCGCATCCCTGCATAAGCGGCGATGTCGGCGGTCTCGAAGCCGAAAACCTCCTGATAATCATCATCCAACGCATTTTCGACGCGCCCATAGAGTTCAACGCCCGGCGAAAGCTTGTAGGACGCGGCCACATTCAAGAGCACATAGCTGTCGAGATCCACGAAGGTTGAGCCGAAAGTGCCGAACGGTGGTGGATTGGGATCGAAAAAGAAAGCCACGTCCGGCGCGGTCCCATTGTAGATGGCGGCCACGTTGAAGTTGGCACGGCCGCTATCGAACGTGTAGTTGGCGTCGAATCGTGCGGAGTGTTCTGGACGTCGAACCTCCGCCAGGCCGGTGGGATCGCTGGCATCAAGCCAGGTGTAGGCGGCCCCCAACACCAATCCTTTGGTGACCTCGGCTGTTGCCGCGACTTCCACGCCTCTCCTCTCGCTGCGATCAGCCAGATTGATGAGCGTTTCGCCGAGACGGACGATCTCGTTTTCCAGATCGCTTTCGAAGTAGGTCACATCGACGCTCGCCCGTCCCGGCACCACAATAAATTCAACACCGGCGTCCCATCCGAAACTCTCTTCCGGAACGAGGTTTGGATTGCCAAAAAAACTGTCGACGACCGTACCGAACTGCTCAAACAATCCAGGCAGCGCCACCGCCGTCCCCGCACTCGCGTGCGGCCGCAGACGGAGTTCCTTTAAGTCAACGGAGAGAGCCGTTTTCCACGTGGTGAAGTCGGAGAAGGTATCGTTGTCCTCCCGTCGAACGCTCGCAGTAGGGAACAGCCGGTCTAGAAACTCGCCACGATACTCGGCAGCGTACGCCGTGCGATTGCGCTCCCGCTCGACACCATCGGCGCCGAATGGCGGTCCGAAACTGTCGTTTGGAGTAAAAGTCTCCCGTTCGCGTTCGACGAGTCCGCTCAATACGTGTCGCAAGCCAATCTCGGGCTGTGCGAAACGGGCCGTCGCGAGATAGTTGAACCGCTGGCGATCGTTCTCGTTGTCGGCACTGAAGAAAGGCGATTGGGAACTGCTATCGGTGGAGTTGAAGTTGCCGCCGAAGACATGCGTGAGCGCCCCATCAAAGGTATCCCACGTCAGCCTTGCGCCGCCGAGCCAGATCGAAGCTTCGGCGATGTTGGGAGAATCGATAGCGGTCTGCAGGGCCAGGGGCGGACCGCTGAAATCGTCAAAGTCCGACGTTGTTCGCGAGTTGCGCAGACTAAAGTCCAGATTTACGCCGCTGACGATCGACACGCCGCCGCGCAAGTTGAATGTACTGCGATCGAAGCCGTCTTCTTCCGAGCCCTGCGGCGCGATGTTAAACCCGCCGCTGTTCTGAAAGTTATACGCGACTGCCACGTATCCCTTGTCGTTCCCGGCCGAAACACTCCCCGCGACGTCGCTGGTTCCAAAGCTGCCACCTTCAGCGCGGCCGCGAAAGGTCAGAGGACCTTTGCCGCCGCGCGTGATGATGTTGATCACGCCGCCAATCGCCCGCGAGCCGTACAGTCCGCTCTGACCGCCGCGGATCACCTCGATCCGCTCAATGTCATCGGCGGATAGATTGGAAAAGTCGAACTCGCCGCTGCTGGTGTCATTGGCCTCGATACCGTCGATGATGACGAGCGTCTGATTGGCTTCCGCACCACGGATACGAACCTGAGTGAGATTTCCCGCCCCACCTGCGCGCGACACGGCCACACCCGGCAGACTTCGCAAGGCATCCGCCGCATTGCGAATTTGGCGTGCTTTTAGATCCGCACCGGTTATGACACTGACCGGCACGCCGAGCTTGCGGGCCTCAACTCCGGCCGTCTGTGTCGCTGCTGCCGCGTTCGTGCCCTCCCCGTCGACCACGGCGTCCGCAGGCTCCTGCGCAACGGACGGACTGGGCGGCGAAGAACCAGACGCGGGCGTGTTCGCGCTAACCGTATCTTGCGTCGTCTGCTTCACAGGCGTCGGCTTTGCCGGCGCTTCAAGGGTTGCGCCCTCGACGATGACCGGCGGCAGCACCGGCTCCTGCGCCACGGCTTCGGCCGTAGCCGTCAACGCGCCGGCTGTCGCCAGCGCGCACGTTATCATCCATGCGCAATGCGCATTTCTCACGTCCATAATTCCTCCAACCCGTTAGCGGCGTGGAGGGCGCGAACGTCCGGAACGGACGGGTGAATGGAGCACTCGAACCGGAGTTGATCCCGGCCTTCGTACTTTCAATCGTGGGGATCTAATCTGGACCCATAAACCCGCGCATGCCTGACGCCGCTCCCTACCGGTTGCACATCAGCCGCCACTACGGGTGGTCCGTTCCTTCGCACGCCCCGCGCGAGGGATGGGCAGCATGTACCGGCAGGTCTCCTGGCTCGCGGCTCTGGCGCTTCCCGTCCGCCTTCCCGACGCCGCTCAGCCGAAGCCGAAACATTGTCAGTGGCATTGTGGGGGAAGCTCGCCGCTTACAGTTGCGGGGGCAGCTTCGGCATTGGATCGCGAACGACCCGCACCGTATTCCCTATTCTCCCGTTGGCATTTGCACGCCGCGAGGAACCGTTACATCGACATTAGGTCCTTCTAGCGTTGACCTTGTCAAGCGCGCGTTGGCTTGAAAGGCAACATGCACACACATCTGGTGAGACTCTGCATCAGACGAACAACGGTTGCGCCCCTGGCTGTAGTTCAAATCGCGCGATGTCGACAACACCACCGCCCTCGGCGGCAAGTCCGCGAACACGCATTTCAATTCCGTCGTCAGAAAAACGGAACAGATTGTAGCGCCCGAGTGGCTCCGGCCCGTGTGTCCGCGTCGCCGAGCCCGACGCGACCCCAACGATCGGGATGAGCCCCTCCTTGCCCGGATGCCAAACAAGGCTGTCACGGTGGTTGTGCCCATGCAGAACGAGTTCCGCACCGCGTTCAGACAACACCGTTGCCAAGTCCGCCGCATCCAAGAGCGCGCGCCGCTGTGCCGTCTGACCGGGCAGAGGCGGATGATGAATGAGCACGATGCGAACGAGATTTTCGCGCCCCAAGCGCTCAAGAATATCGTCGAGTGCTGCGAGTTGTTCGCGTCCAAGACGACCCGCCGCAATGAAAGGTCGCGTCGGGATCGCCGAGTTGAGGCCCACGATAGCCAGCGGCCCCGCGCGCCGCACGAATGGAAACAACTCGCGCGTTGCGCCGGCAAATTCAGCGCCCCAAGCGTCCGCCGCGATATAGTCGCGCCAGATGTCCAGGCAATAGGGGCCACTTGCGCGCCGCGTATAAATGTCGTGATTGCCTGGGATGGCCGTCACTTTGTCAGGCGGACCCACGGTTTTCAGCCACCCGAGCGCCGCGCCAATTTCTTCCGGCAACCCGAGATTAGCGATATCCCCCGTCACCGCGACATGATCCGCATCTTGTCGCCACATGTCAGCGGCCAGTTCGTCGGCGACGTCTCGCCTATGCACCAGGCGACGGCTCCGCGCCCAGTTCACAAAACCGAGGCTGCGCTTAAGATTCCAATGTTGCGGCCCAAATCCGAGCAGCGGGGTCAAATGGACGTCGGAGATATGGGCCAGGGTGAAAGTTTTTTTCATAACAAGGCGCATCGGCTCGCAAATGATGATCTGATTTCCAAACCCTTTACTATGATTGAAAACCCGTTGCCGCTATCCGTTCCACGGTAGCGAATTCGCACGTTCTGTGTGTGACACGTCATCATTGAATTCCGCGAGCGAAGGCCGTTGTAGAATGACCCGGGACAAATTCGTCATGTATGTCCTCCAGCGCTACTGGCGTTGGGCGCGCGGGTTGACGCTAGGTGCGCAGGGTCTTGTCATCGACGCAGATAATCGCGTCCTCCTGGTTCGCCACACCTACCGGCCCGGCTGGCACTTTCCAGGTGGCGGCGTGGAAAAAAACGAGACGGCCCTGACGGCTCTCGAACGTGAACTTTCCGAGGAAGCCGGAATCGTCATCGCCGGCACACCGGAGCTTTTCAGTATATACGCGAATTTTCGCTATTTTCCCAACGATCACGTCGCGTTTTTTGTCGTCCGCTCGTGGCGGCAGCCGATCATACCCGCGCCCAATAATGAAATCGCCGATCATGGTTTCTTCCCTCGTGATCGATTGCCGCAATCAACGAACCGCGCCGTCATCGCACGTCTAGCCGAGGTCTTCGACAACGCACCGCCTGATGCACTGTGGTAACGCCTCGCTAGACCCCCCGTTCCATCCGTGCTAGCTCGCGCCAAAGCTCGCTCCTGTCGACGGCAAACATGTCCGAAAAAATCCTGATCCGCACCGCCGAGCCGTTTGATGTGCCAGCCATCGGCGCGCTTCACGCGCTCGTTTTCGGACCGGGCCGTTTCGCGCGCTCCGCCTATCGCGTGCGCGAGGGCCGCCGCGACGACAACAAGTTGTCGGATTTCTGCCATGTCGCCGTACGCGGCAACCGGCTGATCGCGGCGGTCACGCTGAGCGACGTCAAGATTGGCGGCGGCTCAGGCGCGCTACTCCTTGGCCCCATCGCAGTCGATCCTGAATTCGCAGGTCAGGGCCTCGGCAGCCAGTTGATCGCAGAGGGGATTGCCGACGCGCGTTCGGCCGGCAAATCGATCGTCATTCTCGTCGGCGACGAACCCTACTACGGACGCTTCGGCTTCAAGTGTGTCCCGCCGGGTCAGGTCACGCTGCCCGGCCCGGTCAATCCGATGCGCTTGCTCGCTTTGCCCCTGAAGGACGGCGCCATCGAAGCAGCACGCGGCGCCATGACGTCAGCATTCTAGCTCACATCAATCCGAGCCGCTCGAGCGTTTCTGGAATACGCTCTTTGACCTTGAAGAAGCTCGATCGCGCGTAGGGCCAGAACGCACTGTCCCAGTCGCGCCGGATTTCGACCGCCGCGATCCCCGATCCTGCAAGCTGAGCCACCAATCCATCATATGTTTCGCGCGACGGGCCGGTAGGCACCTGCGCCGTCACGAGCTTGTCGGCACCCACCGCGCGGCACAGCGAAACAGCCTCGTCGGGTATGGCATCCCGTAACGATACCACCGGGCAGCCAAAGAAGCGGCCGGCGCGTGTGGCCGTATCGGTGATCGCTTCGGCGCGAAACGCCCTCACGCCATCGCTGAGCCCGGGATAGCTGTCATCGACCGGCAACAGCACGACGCCCTTGACCTGCTCCGCCGCAACCGGCCAGCGTTCCGGAGTCAAATCGTCTTCGTTGACGAGAAGCACCACCGCGTCGCCAGCCGGGACGCTCATCGGCGGCCGCAAACGCGACGCCGGCGGCGGCTCGGGCCCCTGGAGCGCATCGGGTGCTTCGTTCAAGTCGCCCGCCGGATCAAAACGCCCTTGCGTGTAGTGCCGGATGTTTTCCGCCCGCGCCACATAGTGCTTGCCGCGCGTATGCAGCCCCGCAACCCATCGCCAAGACAGTGTATTGGACGCCGGATCGCCGTCGATCAGATGCCGGTAGAAGGTATCCGCCCCCAGTTCCCACGGCAGCCGCAGCGTGAAGATCCAGATCGAGGCAAACCACATCCGGGCGTGATTGTGCAGGTAGCCTGTCGCGGCAAGTTCCTTGGTCCAGGCGTCGAAGGCCGTCAGCCCAGTTTCGCCGTTGAGTGCGGCCGCGAGGCGCGCCGCCACATCGGGGCCAGAAGCCGTTGCCGCACGCGCGTGTGCGAGCCCGCTGAGATAATCGTCCCAGATTTGCGGCCGCTGCTCCAGCCAACCTTTCCAGTAAGTCCGCCAGCAGACCTCCTGCACGAATTTGTCGGCCGTCGAAATGCGATGCTTCGACAAAACCGCGCGCACGACCTCGTCCTCGCCGATCAGTCGGTGGCGAAGGTAAGGCGACAGCATCGAAACATTGCGGTGTTCGCCGGGGCCGAAATCGAAATTGCGCGACTTGGCATACGCGCTGCCTGCCAGCGGCACATAATCCTTGAGCCGCCGCAGGCCATCCTCACGCGAAGGGCTGAACAGGACCGGCATGTCTCACCGCGTCGGCGCTCGCACGATGGCTTTGATCGCGCCACGAGACCGCCCCGACTGCTCCTGGATCTGGCGATCCTGCTCTTCAATCATCGTCTGCGCTGGCGCATCGCCGTCGAGCCCACCGAGAATCGCTTCCGGCACGCGCCGGTTCGACGTCATCGTACCGTCTTCATACGTGACATTGAACATCACGAACGTCTCTTTTGCGGTCGGCTTGCGGGCCATGATCGATGCTCCATGACGGATGTTTGCGCGTGCAAAGCACACAGCGTTCGGTGTTGCCAGTGAACTTCGCGAAAGGTGACCAATTGACAAGGCACCCAGGCTCCCGCGCCGCGGGGCGGCCAGCCGGATGCATTGTCACGCCAGGAACGGATCTTTCATCAGGATCGTGTCGTCGCGCTCCGGGCTGGTTGACAGAAGCGTGACGGGACAGCCAATCAGTTCCTCGATGCGGCGCACATATTTGACTGCCTGCGCCGGTAATTCCGCCCAGCTGCGCGCACCGCGAGTCGATTGCGACCAGCCTTCGAACGTCTCGTACACCGGCTGCACCCGGGCCTGCGCATTTTGTCCCGCCGGCAGACGATCGAGCTTTGCGCCGTCGAGTGTATAGCCGACGCAGATCCGGATTTCATCAAAGCCGTCGAGCACATCGAGCTTCGTCAGCGCGATGCCGTCGATTCCCGACACCTTGCAGATTTGCCGCACGAGAACCGCATCGAACCAGCCGCAGCGCCGCTTACGTCCCGTCACCGTGCCGAATTCATGCCCGCGCTCACCGAGCTTTTCCCCGACCGCGTCATCCAGTTCGGTCGGAAACGGCCCTGAACCAACGCGCGTCGTGTAGGCCTTGGCAATGCCGAGCACGTACCCGACAGCCCGCGGCCCCATGCCCGAACCGGTCGCCGCCTGCGCCGCCACCGTATTCGACGAGGTCACGAATGGATACGTGCCGTGATCGATATCGAGCAGCGCACCCTGTGCGCCCTCGAACAAAATTTGCTTGCGCGCGCGGTACGCCTGATCGAGCAGATCCCACGTCACGTCCATGAACGGCAGCACATGCGGCGCGATCTCGGCCAGTTCGGCAACAAGCTGGTCCTTGGCGACGAGATCCTTGCACAAACCCGCACGCAACGCATTGTGATGCACCAGCAGGCGATCGACCTTGGCGCCAAGCGTGTCGAGGTTCTTCAAATCCTGCAGTCGGATGGCGCGCCGCCCGACTTTGTCTTCGTAGGCCGGCCCGATGCCGCGTCCCGTCGTACCGATCTTGCCCGCGCCCGCTGCCTCTTCGCGGATCACATCGAGCTCTCGATGCAGCGGCAGGATGAGCGTCGCATTCTCCGCAATGCGCAGGTTCTCGCGCGTGATCGACACGCCCTGCTTGCCAAGCCTCTCGATCTCCGCGATCAGCGCCCACGGATCGACCACGACACCGTTGCCGATGACGCCGAGCTTACCCGGCCGCACGACCCCCGAAGGCAACAGCGACAGCTTGTACGTATTGTCGCCGATGACGAGTGTGTGGCCCGCGTTATGTCCGCCTTGAAAGCGCACGACGACATCGGCGCGCTCCGATAGCCAATCGACGATCTTGCCTTTGCCCTCGTCGCCCCATTGAGCGCCGACCACCACTACGTTGCCCATCGCGAGCCTCTAGACGTGCCTTGGCCCCGGCCGTCCGCAGACCGGGGCCAAAGGTCAATGAACCATTTGCGACCGCTTATAGCCCAAAATCGAAGCAGCCCAATACCCTAGTTGCCGCGCCGTCGGATCAATGACGGAGCAGCGTTTGACGAGCCTATCAGTTGCCTATAAGCTCCAATCTCGGCTCTTCGACGGACACCCAGCAGACATGCTTTCGCGCCTCACCACCGCGTCGCCCGCGGCCGCATACCTTTTCCTCATTCTGACGATGGCGATATGGGCCGGCAATCACATCCTCGGCCGCTGGGCCGCTGGCGTCATTCCTCCGATGACGCTGGCTTTCCTGCGCTGGTCGCTCGCCGCCGTCCTGATGCTGCCGTTCGCCTATTCAGCCATCCGCGCCGATTGGCCGATCGTCCGCCAGACGTGGCCGCGCATCCTCCTGCTCGGCTTCATGGGCTCGGGCATCTACAATACCCTGCAATACATCGCGTTGACCGGAACGACGGCCACCAATGCGTCGATCCTGAATTCCTGGGGTCCGATCCTGATCGTGCTCGCGGGCGCCAGCCTCTATCGCGACAAGCTGCGCCCGATCCAGTTGAGCGGCATGGCCATCTCGCTCGTCGGCGTCGCCATCATCGTCCTGCACGGCGAGTTCGCTCGTATCGCCACGCTATCGTTCAATCGCGGCGACCTCGTCATGCTGTTTGCGACCGGCGTCTGGGCGCTCTACACCACACTGCTGCGAACGCGCCCGCCGATTTCGACGCTGAGCTTTGTCGGCCTCACATACGCCATCGCCGGCGTCGTCAACTTGCCGCTCGCCGCATGGGAATTCTCCCACGGCCAAACCATGGCCATGACACCCTCCACCATCGCCGCCGTTCTCTACGCCGGCGTCTTGGCGAGCCTCGTCGCGTATCTGCTGTACGCGCGTAGTGTCGAAATCATCGGTGCCAACCGCACCGGCGTGTTCATCCACCTGATCCCACTTTTCACGAGCGTGATGGCGATGGTGTTGCTGGGCGAGCAGCCGGCACTCTATCACGCGGCCGGCTTCGCTCTGATCCTCAGCGGCGTCTTCATCACGCAGCGCGGCTAGGCAGCAGCTTTCCGAAGCAGCAGATCGGCCGCCGCATTGATGGCCTTCATGCGCTCTTCGCGCACCGACCGGTCGTCCGGCGTCGCCCCCAGATCCGGATGCCACGATTGCCGCAACGCTTCGACGAGCTTGCGGATCACGGGCTCACTGGCGTCGGCATTGAGCCCCAGCAGAGCAAACGCTTCCGCGCGCGTCGACGGAACACCCGCCGTTGCCACGGACGCATTCGAAACGACGGGTGGCTCCGGGGCAACCCGCACAGCGAGCGCTTGCCCGGCAGCCGCCTTCGGTTCCAGCCCCGGCAGGACCGGCTCGAACGCCACGCGCATCGGACCCACCGCGACTGTTGCTTCGGACTGTCTTTTCAAGATCACAAGCAGAGCCGCAAGGGTCGCGGCCGCGATGAGAATGGCCAAAGCAATCGGCGGCACCGCGATGCCCGACCCATCACCATTCGCACTCCAACCTTCGACACGCGCCCCCTCCTCCACAACCGGCAAGGCCGGTGCGGGCGCGACTTCCGCAGCGGCAACGACCGTTTCCGACTTAGCCGCGCTTTCGACTTCCTTCGCCGCCGGGTTATTGAGGATTGTCGGTACCACGGGCTGCACCGGTTCACGCGCCGCAACGGCGGCTGCCGGCGGTTCCACCTTCGCCGGCTCAGGTGCAGGCGCGGCCGCAGTTTGCGTGCTTGCCGTTTCGAGCGGTCGCGTTGACGTACTCAATTCGGTCGTCGACTTCGCCTCGGGAATCGCCACCGGCTTTGGTTCGAGCACCACGTCCGACTTGGCAGCGGTCTGCTTCGGCGGCTCCTTGGGCGTCAAAACGGGCGCGAACGCCGGCTTGCCGCCGGGCGCTGTCGCCGCGGACGGCAGCGGTTCGCGGTAAGCCTGCGTCTCGCGTGTTGGTTGGCCGTCTTCCAATTCGGCGACGCGCGGATCAAGCGGCGTGAAGATCGCATCGACACCAGCGATGGGCGCAAAACCGTTCGGCATTTCGACGATGCCCGTTGCCGGGCGCCGGTCGGGAAATGGATAGGAGTCGCGCGGCTCGCGCGGTCCCATCCGGTAATAGAGCGCCCCCTCATTATTGAAGAACGCGCGCCCGTCGGTCGCCCGTGCGATGGCCTCATAGGCGTCGGGCCAATCGACGCGATCGCGGCCGCACGCCATGGTGAACCGATGCACGAGAAACGTGCGGCACCGATCCGGCGACTGCTCGGAACAGGCGCGATACCGCTGCTCCTGCCGCCCCCCGTAAACCCGATACGCCTGATCGCCGGACGGGCGCATCTGCACCCGTCCGCCGATCACGTCGCATTCGAACGGCAGTACGATTTGCTCGTCCGCATGCGCCGCTTGTGACGCAAGAAAGGACAGCGGCAAAAGCGACAGCGCTGCGGTGAGGATGGCGCGGCAAATCAAGGATGTGCTCATGCCGCAAACCCTAGCCTCAAGGATGGCATCTTTGTGTCCAGCGACGCGCGATCCCTGACGAGATCGCGCACCGTTGCCGCCATGCCGCGCTCGTTATGCTCACGCAGTGCCGCGGCCGACTTCCATGAGAAGGCGTTCAGCCTTGGCATCGTCCAGGCGATTGGCGAAGCGTTTGGCTTCCTGTTCGTCACACACGGTTTTCGCAAGTGTGAACGCGGCGCCGAGCATCGATACGGTGCCCATGGCCAGATAGCCCTTGATCCACAAATCGGCGGGCATGGCCCAGATGCCGAGCAGCATCATGCCGACTGCGAAGACAAAGAAGATATAGGTGAACGAGAGCCAGGCCCCCGTATTTTTAGCAGCAGCGGTCGTCATGGCAGAACCTCCAAAGTTGGATTGAGTTTCGCTAACACTTGAGCGCAGGGCATCGGCGAATGAGGCCCGCGCGGATCGCGGCGTCATGGCGCTGCCTCCGAATCCAGAGCGGCCGTGCGTGCCGCCTTGAGGCGAGCCAGCACATCGGCAGGCTTGGTTTTCTTCATCCGGCCAAAACCCGCCGCCGCGAGCCGGTCTGTGAGATCGCGTCCGCTCTCGCGCTGGTCCAGTTCATCGAGCGCGGCGGCGACATCGTCCTGCTTGGCCTGCACATCTCGAATACGAACAAGCGTCGCCTCGGCTTCGCGCAGCGCACCGGTCCCGGCATGCAGCGCGCGCCGGCCGTTCACGCCCGCCCGACGTAACGCATCCTGGGCCCGCGCCATCTCAAGCCCACGCCGCAGATCCTGCAACCTCAGCCGCCCATCGTCAGAGAGTTGCTTCAGTCGCCGCACATCGGCCGCGAATTTTTCGACCGCCGCCTTGCGCATCGCCGTTTCGTCCTCGGTCGCAGCGATCACGGTGGCCACATCCGCCGCCAGATCTTCGCGTTGACCGTCGAGTGCCTCGCCCGCCGCAGCAACGAGTTCCGCGATGCGCGCTTCGAGCGCCTCCACGGCCCGCTCCTCGCCGGCCTGATGCGCCATGGCGCATGCCAATTCACGCCGAGAATGTTCGAGCGCGGCGGCCGCATCGCGCAGATTCTGTTCCAGCACGCGGATCGCATGGGCATCGAACAGCGCATCTTCCGCTTCCGACGCCGCCCCGCGCAAAAGTGTCGTGACGATCTTCAACATGATGGTGGCTCCTGTTGATCTGAGTTTGGCGATGAACACCGCCACCCGCGCTTCGGCCAGGCTACGTTCCCGCCCGTTGCGCGTATGAACAATGTTCAAAACTCACCATGCCCGAGATTTGAACATTGTTCAAGCAATCCATTGAACCTCGTTCGCCGATGCGGAATCGTGTTTAATGTCGCGTTATGGCCCGACCCGCAAAGCTCCCCGACGCCCCGCCTCAGCCCGCCGAACCGGTCGGACGCGACGCCCTGCGGGCATTGATTCTAGAAAAGGCCGGCCGCATCGTCGCCGAGGAAGGTCTGCCCGCAGTCCAGGCGCGTCGGCTTGCGGCCGAGGGAAACTGCGCCGTCGGCACGCTCTATAATATCTTTGGTGATCGCGACGGGCTGATCCTCGCCGTCAACCGCGAAACAATGGCAGACCTTGGCCGTCCGCTGGAAGCCGCCCGCAAGGCCGCGGCCGGTGGTCCGCTCGAAACACGCCTCTTGGCGCTGGCCCTCGCCTACACCGCCTTCGCCTTGCAAAACCGCAACCGCTGGCTTGCCGTGTTCGAGTTCCGGCTGCCCGACGACGCCGCCTTGCCCGCGGATTTCGAGGCCGAACGCGCCCGTCTCCTATCGCTGCTGGAAGAGACCATCGGCCCCGACGTGGCCAACGCTGCCCAGCGCCGCATCGCCGCCCGCGCGCTCTTCGGCGCCGCCCACGGCATTCTGCACCTCGCCGTCAACAACCGCCTGTCCGATTTCGATGCCGGCGCGGTCGAACGCGAGATCCGCTTCATCGTCAAAGCCGCCGCCGCCGGCATGCTCAAGCGCGCTTGAAAGCGGATCGCGCGGCCCTGAGGACGGTCCGCAACCGCTTGTAGTCTGGAACCACCCGATACTGCGCGCAGCGGCCAAGATCGCCCTCCAGCGTCTCCCACTGCATCGCGTCCAGATGCGCCGCACTGAAGTGCGCCAGAACGGACGGCTCCAGCATCTGCAGAACCGGATTGACGGAACCGCCGGCCAAAGCCGCGCGCGCAGCCGTTTCGGGCTGCACGAGATATTCCAGGAAAGACGTCGCCTCAGCCATCTTCTGCGACGTGGCCAACAATGCATTCACCTCGACGAACGAAATGCCGCCGCGTCCCTCGACCGGACCTCTGCGCGGCGTGATCGACCGCAGCTGCGCATGACCCGCAAGCCGCGCCAACGAGCAGGTGTAGACGCCCCCACCAAGATGGAAATCAATATCACGACGAACCAGCGACCGATTGAGCGCGTGATGATCGCTCGTCACCATTGCTGCCCGCGAATACCACGCCTCCGCCACGCGCCTAAAGGCCTCGACCTGCGGTTCGCCCATTCGCAGAAACGGATCCAAACCCGCAGCCATCGCGATGTGGATCACATTGAAATCTTCGTAATCCAGGATGCCGTAGCGGCCGGCAAAGCGACGGTCCTCGGCAAGTGCGAAGCCCTGCTCTTCCCCGACCTCCACCGAAATGGCTTCAGTGTTGATGACAAGGTTGAAAGGGCCAAATCTCTGGCAAACGCCGATCGGGGCACCTTCGGATGAGAGCCCCCACCGATTGAGCTCTTGAAACACAGGCGGCATCGGCGTTGCAGCAGCTGCACGCATCCGCTCGCTAGTGAGTTGTTCAATGTGTCCCGCCGACGAGAGAATATCCCGCACGAACGGACTGTTGATGTTGACCAGATCCCACTGACCCGCGCCGGTCAGCACGCGCTCGGCAGCGTCAAAATCGCTGATGTGCGCATCCAGCTCCACCGTGATGCCGGATTTTTCGTTGAACGGGGCAATCAACCCCGGATCGTCATAGCCCTCCCACCCGAGTATCCTGAGGCTCATGCGCGTGCGGGCTCCAGCTGAGCTCAGGTCGGTGACCGTTTCAAAAACGGCTCACCATAACGCCAACGACCACCACGCGGCTGCCGAACTACCAGATCGTCTGTGAACTTGTGAAGGAGATGGTTGTCCGTCAGAGGGCCGCTAGTCAGCCTCGTCGGTACAAGGCAACTCAGCCGCCCTTTTTTTCGCCCAGCGGCACCCGCAACGCGACATAGGTGGTAGCGGGACCCGGACTTGAACCGGGGACCTACGGATTATGATTCCGCCGCTCTAACCAACTGAGCTATCCCGCCATGCCAGAGGGCCGTCTATAGGGACGGCCAGCCAACCGTGTCAAGCGCCGACCACCGTTGTCAGGCACCCCAACCCATCATGACCTGGGCAGGCCTTCAATCGCCCGCCGCGCTGTACCCCGTCGCGAACGGTTGCACGCGCCACGGGGCGTCGCGGCCCTACTCGGCCGCGATCCGCTTGGTCTCGGCGGACTTGCGAAACCGCATCATCGTGAAAATGCCGAACGGGCGAATGGACTGCCGCTCGATCAACTTGAGGTCGTCGCAAACCATCACGCGCGAATGATCGAAAATCGGTCGCCAGCCGATCAGCTCGGCGAACGGAGCCATCCGCCGCTCGACCCAGCCGCGAACGCCTTCGTCCTGGCTGAAGTGATTGACGATCAGAACTTCGCCACCCGGCTTCGTCACACGCGAAAGTTCGCGCATCACCTTTTCCGGATCGGGAACGACCGTCATGACATACATGGCAACGACGGTATCGAACGAGTGATCGGGGAACTCCAGTTCCCCCGCATCCATTTCGTAAAGGCCTTCGATGTTCGTCAGGCCCTTTTCGGTGACGCGCTGACGCGCCTTCTCCAGCATGTCCGTCGACAGGTCGATGCCGACAATTTCCAGCTCGCGCTTATAGTCGGGCAGCGACAGGCCGGTGCCGACGCCCACTTCCAGGACGCGCCCCGTGCGGTTTCGATTGATCGCCTCAGCCGTATGACGGCGCCCCTCCGTCGCCACCTTGCCGAACGTATGGTCGTAAACCGGCGCCCAGCGCCGGTACGCAACCTTCACGGAGTCCTCATGGATATGACCGATGTGCACGACACGGCCACCGGCCTTCTGCACCTGAGGTCCGGTGCGCCTCGCATGTGGCCGCAAATTCGAAACCATCTGCCAACCTCGTCCTTCTCGTTGCCCCCGCACGCGCTAGACGTGCAATTCATTCAACTCGCCGCGCGCCGAACTTCGCCTGTTCTGGCCCCGGCCGCATCAGGACCTGCTGTCACAGGAACGTCATGCGAGCGAAGCGTGCGCACGATCGTCCCGCCGCCGAGCACACGCGACCCCAAACTGCCATCGGCGTAGAATACGCACGCCTGCCCAGCCGCGATACCTTGCTGCGCTTGCGTTAAAACGACTTTGATTTCGCCATCACCGTTCCGCAACAGTGTTGCCGGCTGCGTCGGCTGAGAGGAACGCACGCGAACGTGCAGATCAAGTTCAAGCTCCGCCACATCATCGAGCGACCCGTCTCCGAGCCAGTTGACGTCCCTGAGAACCACCGCAACCGTCTCCAGCGCCTGGCGCGGCCCGACGACGACTTCGTTGCGCGATGCGTCCAGCCGCACAACGAATAGGGGTTCCGCACTGGGAATACGAATGCCGCGCCGCTGGCCGACCGTGTAATTGATGATGCCGTCGTGCTGTCCAAGACGCCGCCCGTCAACGTGCACGATATCGCCGGGCTGCAACGCCCCCGGCTTCAGGCGTTCGATGACGTCCGTGTATCGGCCCTTCGGCACGAAGCAGATATCCTGGCTGTCTGACTTGTCGGCGACCGGCAACCGAAGTTCGCGCGCCAGTTCGCGCACATCGGCCTTCGGCATGTCGCCGAGCGGGAACATGATCCGCTCCAGCTGCCGGCGCGTGGTGGCGAAAAGGAAATAGCTCTGATCGCGGTCCGCATCGCGCGCCCGACTCAGCACCGGCCCGGCCTCGGTCTGCGCCAGACGGATGTAGTGGCCTGTCGCCAACTTCTCCGCCCCGAGCTCCATCGCCATATCCAGAAGATCCTTGAACTTGATCTCCTGATTGCACGTGACACACGGGATCGGGGTCTGGCCCGACATATAGCTGTCGGCGAAGCTCGCCATCACTTTGTCGGCGAAACGGCGCTCGTAATCGAGAACATAGTGCGGGATGCCGATGACATCTGCGACGCGGCGCGCGTCTTGAATGTCCTGACCGGCACAGCACGCGCCTTTGCGCGCCGTCGCTTCGCCATGATCATAGAGTTGCAGCGTGATGCCGATCACGTCGTAACCCTGCCGCTTGAGAATTGCGGCCACGAGAGAGCTATCCACCCCGCCCGACATCGCGACGACGACACGCCGGCCGCTGCCAATAGTCGCGTCCATGACGGACGCGGCGGCGAGGGAACTGGTCGTGGTATCGGTGGCCTCAGTCACGGCAATGGGGCTCTTGAAGCAAGTGTTCTCAGAATGTCGATCGACGGCGGACGGCTTGTGGCGCGGATCGCCCAGGCGCCAACCAACGCAAGCGTGAACCGAGCGTTCCACACCCCCGTGTCAACTCTGCGGCGGCGCAGCATGACGGTTGCAGAGGCAGGGCACAAGACCTCTGTTTACCGCTTTCCCGCCGCCTCTGACAAGCGCGCCCGCAGGCACGGCGACGATTGGCTTGTGCACACGGCGCAACTCTTTTCTCGCGCCGCCATTCTAACCGTATTCGCCGATTTCATGAATCGGGTCTGAACCGCCTCGCCGAACCGGCACGAAACGTGCCTCTTCGGTATCAACCTTAATACCTTGGCAGCCATTCGCGAGACACGCCGTTATGGTATGTTCACTCAATGGGTTAGGTCGAATTTAAGCTCAGCCTGTTAGATTAGTTTTTGCGTGGTCATCAGAGTGTACCGAGTATCATGACCGAACATCAGTTGAGAGGGCGTACGCGCTATGTCATCGGGCCTGACGGGTCTCCGCTGACCGTAGCCGACTTACCGCCCAAAGATACGAAACGCTGGGTCATCCGCCGCAAGGCGGAGGTGGTGGCTGCCGTTCGCGGCGGTCTACTCAGCATCGAAGAAGCTTGCGATCGGTACAAGTTGACCGTCGATGAGTTCCTGTCGTGGCAACGGTCAATCGACCAGCATGGCCTACCCGGCTTGCGCGCCACGAAAATTCAGGATTACCGCCGCTAGCCGCCGGTGTGTGGTTAGGCTGCGTAAAGCGCGCCGCTTCGGTCACCGAGGCGGCGCGTATTGGCTTGTATCGCCTCTAGCGCGGCTTTTGCGCTGTGGGCTTGACCGCTGCTGCTGCCTTGGCCGTTGTCTTACCGCCCGTCGCCGGTGGGGCCACGGCCGCCGCGGCGTTCGCATCGCCTGCCCCTGGGACCGGCCCCTCCCCGCAACCTTCCTCGCCGGCGGCCCACCTGCGGGCATCGCGGCCGAGGGGCTCCGCCCATTCGGGCGGCAGGCGGAAATTCTCGATGTCGACCGTGGTTCCTTCCGGCGCCGGCACGACGGCCAGCCTCCACGCCCGGATCGAGCGCGGGTCTGCCGCGGTACGATCACGCTGGTGGATGCTGATCACGGACCCGCCGCCCTTCGATGGCGGTTCGGCTTCGGCATTGTAGATATATCCTGGCTTGAGCGGACCGCTGGCCCCGAACCAGCAGGTCAAAATGCCCCGCGCAACACGGGTGTAGATTTCGGTTGGCGCCCCGACGGGCCGCGGCGCATCCGCAGGCGCCAGTTTCGGAGTGATGGCAGCAACATCAGGCAGCCCGGGACCACTTGGCAAACTTAGCCCACCACCGGCGCATCCCGCCAGCAACGCGGCAGCCCATAGGAGGGCAAAGATGAGGGCGCAAAATCGCATGAAGTCTGGGCCTGCACCGCGCTGATCGGGGAAACGAGCGAATGAACACATCCGGAACACGGGTTCGGTAAGCTCCGATTCCGGCCGTTTGCGGACGCTTCCCACGTCGATCAGATTCGCACAACCCGCCCCTGACCGCCGAACACCCGCAGATCGACCGCGCCGGCAACGCAAAACGGGCCGGAACACTCACTGTCCCGGCCCGTTTCGATGTCTGTGTCTCGATGTCGGAAGCCGAATGTCCGTTTCCGGCACAATGACTTAACGCAAAGCGGCACTATCGGCACGTTCGCCGCGACGGCGGACCGATCCGCGTTCGGCTTCGCGTGGCTCGGACGTTGCCGCTCGCGTCAGCTGATCGGCAGCCTCGTCACGGTCTTTGACGGCCGCTTCGAGCTTGGCTCGCAGTTCGCCGACCGAAGAACGCAGGTTTTCACGCCGCGCCGCCGCCGACTTTGCGAACGTGGAGTAAGAAAAATGCGACGGATCCTTGATTCCCGTACGATCTTCCTCAGCCTGGATCTGACGGTCGAGATCGCCGGCGATGACTTCAAACTCACGAATCATAAGTTCGAGGTCAGCGACCTTGCGGGCTTTCTCGTCAGCCTCGAAGCGCTTCAAACGAAGCGCGGTTTCACGTGGCTTCATGGTTCGATACCCCATACATGTTCGAACGCGTGCCTAAACTATTCAATTCCCATGCCAAAGCCGGGACGCCAGTCATGACCGTCGATGCGACGCCGCCTCGCGGAGCCAGAACCCCTGCGTTGCACCCATCAACCTTACTTGATATAGGTAGCATATGCCAATTAAGTTGCGGTAAAGCAACGAGATGCAAAGTTTTGCTAAAGTTTTGTCTGGTGTCCCGAAAAAGATTCGCATGCGCCCTGTGGCGGGGCCGCGAATTCTGATACCTGTAGATTCGCGTGCGTTTATGCTTGGAATCCCTAGAATCGCCACAGTTGAAGCTGCGACCGGGCAGGGTCGGCGTCACTTTGATCGAGCGGCAATATTTGGACCCGGGCGTGGCGCGCGAGAGCGGCGGGGTAATCTTTTAAAATTTCAGCGTCTGTGCGTACCGGATCGCTCCGGGCGGACGTCCTTTCCTTGCTCTCGGTTACGGGTCCGTCTGCGGCTGGGACGTTTCCTAGCAAATCGCAAGACAAAATTAGGGTTTGTTAACTTCTGGTGCGTAACTTTCTTAAAAGGGATTAGCGCGAACCGCGAATTAGGCGGGCGCCGCTAGCGTTCTCTTCAGCATCTGGGCAGACGACCTGGCGACGGGACAGGGAAGAGAGGAACGAAACAAATGCGAGTCCTTCTTATTGAGGACGATAGCGCAACGGCACAAAGCATCGAATTGATGCTGCAGTCCGAAGGCTTCAACGTCTACACGACGGATCTTGGCGAAGAGGGCGTGGACCTCGGCAAGCTCTATGACTACGACATCATCCTTCTGGATTTGAACCTGCCCGACATGAGCGGTTACGAAGTCCTGAAGACGCTGCGCGTCAGCAAGGTATCAACGCCCATTCTCATTCTCTCCGGTCTGGCTCAGATCGAGGACAAGGTGAAGGGTCTCGGCTTTGGCGCCGATGATTATATGACGAAGCCTTTCCACAAAGATGAACTCGTCGCTCGCATCCACGCCATTGTGCGCCGGTCAAAGGGCCACGCACAGTCAGTGATCGAGACCGGCGACCTGCGCGTCAACCTCGATACCAAGACCGTCGAAGTCAACAACCAGCGCGTCCATCTGACCGGCAAAGAATATCAGATGCTGGAACTGCTTTCGCTGCGCAAAGGCACCACGCTGACCAAGGAGATGTTCCTTAATCATCTCTACGGCGGCATGGATGAGCCCGAGCTGAAGATCATCGACGTCTTCATCTGCAAGCTGCGCAAGAAATTGAAGGAAGTGACTGGCGCGCCGAACGGCTACATCGAAACGGTATGGGGCCGCGGTTACGTTCTGCGCGATCCCGGCGATCAAGGCACGGTCGCGGCCTGAATGGCCGCTGCTTCCCGTCTGTCCCAAAGAAAAATAGGGGATCGGATCAATCCGGTCCCCTATTCTTTTGCCTGGCGAGTCAAGTTCAGCGGACGTCCAACAGTTCAACGTCAAAAATGAGCGTCGCATTGGGCGGAATGACGCCACCGGCGCCGCGCGCGCCGTAGCCCAACTCCGGCGGAATGATGAGTGTGCGCTTGCCGCCGACTTTCATACTGGCAACGCCCTCATCCCAACCCTTGATCACGCGGCCCGTGCCGATCGGAAATTCAAACGGGTCACCTCGATCGAGCGAGCTGTCGAACTTGGCGCCCTTCTGGCCGTTCTCATACAGCCATCCCGTATAATGCATCACGCACGTCTGCCCGGTCTTCGGAGAGGCGCCCTCGCCGGGCTTTGTGTCCACGATTTTCAATCCGCTGGGCGTCGTCACTGTTGTCTCCTGGGCTAGGGCCGCACGCGTCGGGCTCATGAGGTCGGCTGCATACAAAGACGCCGCAAACATCAGCCCGAAATGAACAAATTTCTTCACAAACAGGGCCATTGGTCCTCCGGTTGGCAATTTGACCGGCATGGTCCTAGACCAGCAAGGCCAAGATTGCACGGTCTTTCATTGCCGACGTCTCGATCAAATCAGCGGATCGTCAAAATCGACGTCATCGTCTTGTAGCGCAGTGCCAACGGCCCGCAGGAACAACGATTGATCAATGGGCTTTGCAACTAACGCCGCAAATGCCCCTGCTTTGATTTGCGCCAGCCGTCCCGATGTGCCGATAGCGACGGCCGGGAGGCCTCGCTCATCCAGCAACTCAATCAGCCGGTCGATATCACGGTCGCCGACCTCGTCGACGTCAACAGCAATGAGATCGACAGGTCGCT
The DNA here is from genome assembly GCA_022844105.1 of Hyphomicrobium sp. Taxonomy (GTDB): domain Bacteria; phylum Pseudomonadota; class Alphaproteobacteria; order Rhizobiales; family Hyphomicrobiaceae; genus JAGVSR01. Next base: position 282,425 of record JALHMJ010000002.1, read on the forward strand.
GCGCCAACGCCTCTATCGCTGCGCTCGCGGTGGCAAGCGGACCCACAACGCCGTAATTACCGGTGTCGAGCATATCTTCCAGTAAAACGGCCCGGCTCAGGCTGCTGTCCATGATCAAGACATTGCGCTGCAGTGCCCGCTGCACTGCCGTCGGCGTCACGCGCGGGCGCAACAATTTCTGACCCGGATTGAAGAGGTTCGAAGCCGTACTGTCATCGCGCGCTTCCAGCACGACATTGGCCTTCACACCGGACGGGTCGAAACTGATTGACGTCTTGATGTTGGGCAGAGACCTGGATCGTTCGATGAGGGTCAGCCCAAATCCGCGGCCGACCGGCGGCGCAACGGTCGGCCCGCCTGTTTCCCGCCAACAAAGTTCCACGAGGCGCCGGTCGCCCTCCTCGATTGACCAACTGATCGAAATCCGGCCGTTGGGTGTCGCCAGCGCACCGTGCTGGATCGCATTGGTGGATAACTCGTGCAGGATCAGCGCCAATTGCAGCCCCGTTTGCGGCGGCAGATTGACCGGCTCTCCACGAAGATCGACCCGACCCTCATCGGCCCCCATGACCGAGATTTGCGATCTGATGAGATCAATGATGGGTGCGCCCGACCAAGCCACATCACTCAGGATGTTATGCGCACTCGCCAACGACTGTAACCGGCTGTTGAAACTGGCGACGAACTTCTGCGGCGTCTGACTGCACCGCGCCGTTTGCGCGGCAATAGACTGCACGACGGCCAGCGTGTTCTTGACCCGGTGATTCAGTTCCGCCACCAGAAGCGTTTTCACCTCGTCGGCCTGACGCCGGTCAGTGATGTCACGGTTCGTTTCGAGTACGAAATTTTTGTCGCCTATATTCACCAGTTCTTGCCGGCTATCGACCCAAACGTCTGAGCCATCACTTGCTATGTAGTGAACCTCTCCGCTCCACGCGCCACCCGCAAGGATCTGCTGATCGAAGGCGTCGGGCTGAGGAATATTGTGGGGCTGTAAAAGCTCGGCCGGCGTTTTCGACAGCGCCTGCCGTTTGGTGTAGCCAAACAGCTCTTCACAGCCCCGGTTCCACATTGCAATTCCGCCGCCGATCTCGCGCACCAGCATGGCCTCGTGCGAGAGCTCGATAATGCGCGCCAGTTTGCGCAACCGCTGACTTTGCTGGCGGGCATCTGTCACGTCGGTATTGGTTCCACACCAGAGTTCAACGTCACCTTTCCCATTCCGCACCGGCATTGCGCGCGACAAGAACCACCGATACACGCCGTCGGATCCACGCAGCGGAAACAAATCTTCCCAAACTCGGCCTTCTTGCGTGCAACGCTGCCATTTATCGACGACCCGCGCGACATGGTCGGGGTGATGGAAGAGCCGCCAACCCTGCCCGAGGGAGGTTTCCAGCGTGCTCCCGGTAAAGTCGAGCCATCGCTTGTTCAGCCAGAACAGATTGCCCGTCGCATCCGCCATCCACGCCAGCTGAGCGATATTGTTGGCTAACGCTTGAAACTGCTGTTCGCTTCGCCGCAATGTGTCCGCAAGCGTCAAACTCGGCGTCACATCGCGCGATATCGACATGAGGCTTACGACTTCGCCGGCTTCGTTCTTGATCGGCGATAGCACCACGTCCCACCACCGCACCGTTCCCTTCTGCGTCGGGCGGAGAGCCGTAAACCGCGCCGACGTTCCCTCGCAAGCCTGCGCCAAGGCATGTTCAACGTCTGCACGGCTCGCGTCCGGCCAAAGGTCGATCCAGCGCCGGCTAAGGATTGCTTCGAAATCCTCGACTTCGAGTGCCTTTAACCCATTGCCGTTCACGAACAGCAAGCGGCCTTCGCGATCGAGAATCTTTACGCCGTCAAGACTGGCTTCAAAAAATTGCCAATTGATATCCGACTGATCGAGCGCGTTCTCCCGCCCGCTGGCGGACGCATCGGCAGCGGTCAGTCCGAACGCAGTCGTATCCACCTTCTCGCCATCGGTGGTCATTGGCCGGCCTTTTTACGTGCGTGGTAACAACCACGCGCCCTGAGTGGTGACGTGACGTTTCCGATTCAATTTTCTTTAAGCTGCCGCACCGTGTTGTTTGACGCCAGCTTTGACATCAAAGAACAAAGCCTGACTGATGACGGCTTTCACCATCTCATGTTTGAACGGCTTGGTGACGAGAAAGGCAGGCTCCGGCTTGTCGCCCGTCAGCAGCCGTTCTGGGTAGGCGGTGATGAAGATTACCGGCACGTTGAGCTCCATCAAAATCTCGTTGACGGCATCAATGCCGGAGCTGCCATCGGCCAGTTGAATATCGGCTAGGATAAGTTCCGGCCGCTTTTCGCGGGCCAGCGCCAATGCTTCCTTGTGTGTCGCGGCCACGCCGACGACTTCATGCCCGATATCGGTCACAAGCCCTTCGATATCCAAAGCAATAAGCGGCTCGTCCTCGATAATCAGAACGCGCGATGCCAACTGCTCGGCAATTTCCTTGCCGGCAGCATGAATCAATTCAGCCACCTCATCTTCAGAACGATCCAGGATCGTCGCAATATCGCGGGTTCCGAACTCTTCGACTGCGGCCAGTAGGAACGCCTGACGCGGACCTGGGTTGAGCGTCTCAATGCGCCGGTCCGCAACATCATCCGCCGGCTCGGCCCGTCCGTTCATCGGCACACTGTTCCAAACCTTGATGAAGGCCTTGTAGGCGGCCGTGCGCGGGGCAATCTCACGATCAAATATCCGTTGATCGGCGACGAGCGCTTCCAACATCGCGACGACGTAGGCATCGCCGCGATCCTGCGAGCCCATCAACGCGCGAGCAAACCTGCGCAAATACGGCAACTGCGGAGCAATCAAATCGGCTAGCGACGAACTCATGTCTTACGTCCCCCGTCCATACATCGTTTATTCGAACCAATCCCGACGAACCGAAATTGGCACTGGCTTCCATTTTCAGCAAACGCCCGGACCATAGGCATGGTTCCGTGTTCTGACAAACGACGGATTAACCCGTCGCCCGCACGAAAACGTCTGAGGCCTCACCAACCCCGATTTCGGCAGCCGACTCAATACCCATCAATGCGGCAAGCTTCGTCCGAGCCCGATTCACTCGGCTTTTCATCGTTCCCACTGCGCATCCGCACATCAAGGCGGCCTCTTCGTAGGAAAATCCTTCCGCGCCGATGAGCACGAGCGCTTCCCGATGTTCAGGCAGCAATTTTGCGAAGGCCACCTGAAAATCGATTAAATCCATATGGCCCGGCTGCTCGGCCTTCGCGCTCAGTTGACTGGCAAACTCACCCTCAACGTCTTGCACTTCGTTCTTGCGTTTGCGACGCTCCGATAGGTGCGCATTACGCATAATAGTGAACATCCATGCTTTGAGATTACTGTCGGGAGCAAACTGGTGCCAGTTGCGCCACGCCTTTACCAGCGCTTCTTGCACCAGATCGTCAGCCTGATCGCTCGATCGCGTAAGAGACCGAGCGAACGCGCGCAAATTTGGCAGTAGCTTAGTCAATTCTGATTGAAACTTAAGGGACGGACCATCACTCATCACGAACGCTCCGTCTTACCACCGGACGATTTGGCAAGCTGTTCCAAAAGGCCGGCGAATTTTTCCGGTATCGGCTCGGACAGCATTTGACCGTAAAGCCGCTTCAAGCCGGAACCGATTTCGGCTTCGACGGTCTTTGACAGACCGGATTGTTCGTCCATGAGCGGTTCAGCGAGCATTTTCTTGGAGACGTCCTCCGGATCAGGTCGATTGGTCACGCATCAGCCCCCAGCGAATGAAAATTCCCCCGCCATGACAATCCACGCGGGATGTCAGACAACGTAGCAACGCGGCAGACGGGCAGCGGTTCCAACGAGCCGCAAAACCTTTTGCCCAACATGCGAACACGTTTAAAATGCTGACAATAGTAAACGGAGCTTATTCCGCAGGCGCAGTTCCCAGGTCGCTTTGAGCCATCCCCTGTGCAGTCGCACCTCTTGAGAGGATGAATGCCACGATGCCGAGCACCGCCAGGACCGGCAGATTTCGAAAGGCCACCGACACGAGGCGCGGCAAGGCAAACGGCGCGGCCGTCGTGAGCGCGGCCATGATCATGTCGCGTTCCGCCTCACCAAGCATCGATGAGTGTGTTGTATTGGCGGACGCACCCACCTCTTCCTGAGCTTTCGCCTCCTCGCTCTGTGCCGTCTCCGGCGTACGCAAGGCATAAGCGATTGCCATAACGATCGCGACGACACCATAAGCGCCGGCAACGATCAAGTCGGCAATCTCAGGTTCATAAATGCGATGCAAATACGCCGATGCGGCGGCGGTGCCGAACCCGACCGCAACAATAAGGGGCACGACCATGAGCATCGTCCACACCAACTTGGCCATGGCATTATCTACGGTTGCCTGGGCCTTGCGGAATACGAAGTTCAGACCGAGCATTGTCGTGCCCCCTGTTTGCGCAATGTTAAGCCGAGCGAGATTTGCAGTCGCCTCGTAACGCGTTACGACTTCCAGAGCGCGCCGAGCACAAAGCCCATTGCGGCAGCCACAGCCAACGTCGCCATCGGCTGATCTTGCACCGACTTATCGACGGCTGTTTTCATGTTGCTGGCCACTTCGCCAACCCGTTCGCTCGCTTCACGACCCTGATCGGCAACCTGACGGGCCACGCCCTCGGCGCTGTCGAGAGCGCGATCAAGTTGATAACTCGCCTTATTGGCCATGTCCGATGCCTGATTGGATACGTTGCGAACCGCTTCGTCGCGGTCGAGATTTGAATAGCCCACGGTCGCCATGATGCAGTCTCCCTGATTGATGTGCGCCGGTCACTTCCGGCGGGCGGGATAGGAACGCAACCTCACTCTGAAGGTTCCGCGCTACGATGACGGCAGGTGTCGGGATCAAGCAATCCGAAGGCAATCAATTGCGACGAAAAATTTGTCCGGCGAGCGACCCCGCCGCCGAGACCGCTTGTTTGGCCGCGGACGCAATTCCGCCGCGTCCTTGCGACCTCTGTGCAGCAAAGGCCGGCAAGCGAGCCGCCTGATCGCGAATGGCTGTTGCGATCGCCGCGATATCAAGGTCGCGCTGCGGGCTCTTTTCGGAAAGCAAATGCGCCACCACAGGAACGCGACCGAATTGTTCCAGTATCTCGGTCAGTGGCTCCGCCAGTGCCTCAGCGACCTGCGGCGGTTCACTTTCAGCCTGCCTGGTGACAACAATCACACCCGGTCCCTGTTCGATTTTACCGCTGACGATCGCCCGCTTCAGCACATCGGCCGCCGCACGATCTCCCTCGCTCACCCCCTGGTCACGCGAAACGCACCACACGACGACATCGCTTTCGCCCAGGCTGCGCAAAAACTGACGCCGTGCGACGGCGCCTTCAGTGATGGCATCGCTCAACGAAAACAAGATACGCTGCTTGCCCTCGCGTTCGGTCTCATTGTCGGCCACCGCCGTGATGGACGCCATGGCATCGATCCTATGCGCGGATGCACCGATTACCGCAACCCGCAGCGCACGCGCCCGTGGCTCAGGTGCCTTGCCGGCCGCCGCCTGCTCGGCGGCCCGCGCCTCGGCATGTGGTCGTAATCGGCCACCATACAGATCGATGGCCGCCCGACCCACTTCCTCGACGTAGGCTTCTGCGATACGGCGCCCGACCCGTTCCTTGCTCCAGTTGAGCACCGCACGTGAGAGTTGTTCGCGGGCTTCATGCGTCATCGCAGTGGCCGGATTTGCAAATCGGATCACGCGCCAAACATCATAGGCGCGCTCGGCCACACCGACCATGCCGCGCCAGCGATAGACCGACAGAAGCTGCGCGACGGTCAATCGGTCACCGAGCGGGATCTGCGTCTCAACAAAGGTGCCGAGCCGCGCACTGACGCGCTCAGCAATCACGAGCGCCTCCGGCAGCGTAAACTGCCAGATTGCATCCTGCCTCTCTGGGTGCATGCGCCGTGCGACCGCTTCGATCGTTCGTTGACCGATCTTCAACACATCTTCTGGTGATGTAAGCGTGTCCGGATCGGCTTTGGCAGCGATTGCGCGAACATCTCCCCAAGCCCTGTCGGACAGCGTCTTGTGGCCTTCACGACGACGCCGCTCATCCGTAGCCTCGAGCTTCGCGAGCCGCCTCTTTCCAGACGTCATCCAGCTGCGCTGGAGCGCAAAACCGCCAACAGTGACGGTCAACGCCGCAAGCGCCCAGTACAACAAGAACCCGTTTTCGTAGAGATACAATCCGCCCAGGGGAATTAATGAGACCGTCGGTAACAGGAGAGCCGCTGAAATGAAAATGATGCGCGTTTTGCGTTGCGCAGATGTCAGATCAGCCACATTCAATTCTCCCCTTAAGTCAGCGGCCGAACAACGCTTCGAGGCGAGTCCGGCCGCTCATTCAAATGTGGCGTGGAAAGCTGGTTTTACGGCATCAAGCTCGCCGAATGATACCGGCAATCAGCGATACCACGAACAAGATGATCGCGACCCAAAACAGGAGACGCGCTCCTTCCATGGCTGTGCCAGCGACGCCGCCGAAACCGAGGAAGGCAGCAACCAACGCAACGACAAGAAAAACGACAGCGTAGTATAGCATATTTCCCATTTGAGTGCTCCTAGACGAGTGATGGTAGCGATATGATGTGAACGCGACGTTTGAATTCGAGTTCCAGGGCAGTGCTGATAATTATTGAACGCTGCTGTCATTAAAAAAGGGCGCCTCGGAAAACACCGAAACGCCCTTCGATAATCAAAATCTTATCGGCCGATCGTCTTCTTGATGTCGCCGCTGATTTTCTGGCCCTCGCCGCGCGCTTCCTGGGCAAGACCGTCGGCTTCCAGTTCAGTCGAGCCGACTGCGCGACCAACAGCCTGTTTGGCACTGCCGACCGCGTCGTTGTAATGGCCCGAAGCCTTATCAGCCGTCGACGATGACGTCGCGCTGTCATGGGCATCCGACACCGCGTCCTTGACCGATCCGACGGTCTTTTGCACGTCGCCCTTTACTTCCTGGACCATACCCTCAGCCTGCAGCTTCTCGGATCCGACCAACTTGCCGACACCCTGCTTGATATTGCCGACGGCTTCGTTGGCATAGCCTTTGATCTTGTCCGACGTACCCGACATGACATCCTCCATCTCGAAATTTTGTGGGCGGGCGTGATCGCCTGCCTACGGAGAGTGAAACGCAAGACGTCAACTGCAGTTCCATTCACTCATCCGATCGTCGCAACCAAAACAGGCATACAGCGTTGCTTCGCAGCGGATTTGCAAACTTGAATGAATAGCGCTTGCATCCGCCGGGGAACAAAAAACCATGCCGATGCTCGCAGACAACGTGCGCTCGCTGCACGCATCGTTGACCATCACGGCGCTGTTCATTGCAGCGCTCGTGCTCGGCGCCGATCTGCTCATTCCGCTCGCCATCGCGACTATACTGTCGTTCATGTTGAATCCGATCGTCAAAAAGCTTGTGCGCTGGCGCTTTCCGCGCTCGCTTGCCGTCGCCATTGTCCTCGGCGGCGGCTTCTTCGCGACGCTGTCGTTGATGGCCGTGTTGAGCGCGCAGATGCTCTCCCTTACGGCCGGCCTTCAGACCTATCGCGAAAATCTGGTGGAAAAGGCCCGTTGGGTCTCCTCGCTCGGTCAAGGCACGGGCACGTTTCAAAAGGCCTCCGACGCGGTCGAGGCAATAGATGAGGCGATCCGTCAGGAGTTTGATGATCCGACCAATCAAAGGGGTGGCGCTGCCGGCGGCATTACCACCCAACAGCAGCAGCAGGCCCCGGCAACAACAAACTCAAATCCGAATGACAACGCCGCCAATCAGCCGACGTCCATGTCGTCGATCTTGGACAAAGCCTCTGGGCCGGGAACCACCTTTGCATTAACGCTTCTCTTCACGATGTTCCTTCTGCTGCAGTATGAAGACATTCGCGACCGCGTTACGCGCATTGCCGGAACCGATAATCTCAGCGGCACCACCGCCGCCATGAGCGACGCGGGCTCACGGCTCTCAAAGCTCTTTTTGACCCAGGCCGTTCTGAACGTCGGCTTCGGCATCGTCACCGGAATTGTCCTGGCGATTATCGGCGTTCCTAACCCGATCCTTTGGGGCGTCGTCAGCGCCATCGCGCGCTTCATTCCGTACGTCGGCTCCTTCCTGGCGGCAGTGCCCCCGATCATACTCGCTGCCGGCGTTGATCCCGGCTGGGGCACGGCACTCACGACCGCAGCATTCTTCATCATCGCCGAACCCTTGATGGGCCACATCATCGAGCCTGCCATACTCGGCCGCACCATTGGGCTAAGCCCTTTTGCGATGGTGATTTCTGCGAGCTTCTGGGTGCTGATCTGGGGACCCATCGGGCTGCTTCTCGCCGCGCCGCTCACAATGCTTGCCGTGGTCCTCGGCACTTATGTTCCACGACTTGAATTTCTAAGCATCCTGCTCGGTGATCAGCGCGCCCTCGAACCGCATCTCGATTTGTATCGGCGCATCTTGTCCGGCGACACGGCCGCTGCCATCGCACAGGTCGAAAATGAAATTGAAACGAGTGGAATAAATGTGGCGGTCGATACGTCCCTTCTGCCAGCGCTGCGCCACGCCGCGGCCGACCAGCGTATTGGTCGTATCGACGACGTGCGCCGCCGTGAAATCTCCGATACCGTCACGGACGTTATCGAATACTTGACCGAGACAGTACCCGCAGCACCGGCCGTCACCGGCAAAGCACAACGCATTCTCGTCATTCCCGCGCGCGGACCGTTCGATGAACTGGCGGCGAAAGTAACCGCCGCTGTCCTCGACAAATCACCGCGCATTGATGCCAACGCGACAACCGGTTCGTCGGGATTGTCGGCCATCGCGTTACACCAATCCGCTGACAAAGCGGAAGCGATAGACAGCATTCTGATCGTAACTGCCGGGGGCATGGACCGGCGCTTGCTGTTCATCCTTGCCCGCCGCATCGCGCAGCGTTTTGCTGACAAGCGCGTCAACGTTCTCGAGTCAACCGAACCGGCCCTGCCCCTCGAAAGGCAAAATTTGCCCGAGGGTGTCTCGGTGTGGCGAACCGTCAGCGAAGCCGTTGCCGCGCTCGATTTCGAACCGACGCGCGACACGCCAAGCGCTACTGCGCAATCGCCAACCGCGACCGCCGCCTGACAAACTTTCACAGCAAGTTGGAACGCGCGTGGCATCTTCTGGTGAGAAATCATCAGGCTCGCTCAGGAAACCTCTGTCACGTCTGAGCGTTTATTCTTCGATCCGGATCTGGTCCGGATCTGGGCAGCGTCCAACAATGCCCGGAAAAGATCCAGGACACGGATGAATTATCAACTGATGAGGAGCGAAAAATGCGGTCTATTCTTCTCTGGGTTATCGGCGTTCCGATCTCCGTCATCGTTCTGCTGAACATCTTCAATGTCATCTGACGCCTTCTGCGGAGCCGCCGATGCTGATGCCTACCAATCGGTCGAAAACGACCATCAGGCATTGGACGTCAGCGACTATGTCTCCGGCCGTCTCGATCCGCTCGCAGCGCGAGCCATGGAGCGGCGCGCCAAGATGGATGGCCGGCTTGCTGCTGCCATCATAGCTGCGAAGTCCGTTCAGCGTCGTGTTGAAAAGCGTCTCGCACTCTAAATGCGCTGCTCGGGAACTGAGCGGATCAACACACGTTTTTCCATTGAACTGCCCCTGAGACGGCAGTGACTGAAATGAGGAGATTGATCATGAAAATCGCTTTTTTATCACCACTCGCCGCAGCGTTGATGCTGTCGGGTGCAGCGTTCGCCCAGGAGCAGACCGCTCCGCCCGCCGTAGCTCCGGCCCCGCCCTCCGCAACGGAACCGGCGCCTTCGGGCACGCCTTCTGAAACACCGGCTGTGACACCGGCACCGGCTGATTTGCCCTCTACCACAGCTGACAATTCGACGGCTCCGATCCTGTCCGATGAGCAAGCATCAGCGCTGAAGAACAAGGTCGTATGGTCAAGCGATCAGAAAAATATTGGCGAGATCGTTGAAGTGGTTCGCGATGGAGCCGGCCGCGTGACTGAGCTGCATGCCGACATTGGTGGCTTCCTCGGTTTTGGCGAAACGCGCGTTCGCGTGATGCCGGACGAGGTAAAGTTTATGCCCGACCGCGTCGTGCTGACCCGTTCGGAAGATCAGGTATCGAAGCTGCCAAGAATTATAGATAACTAAAGCGGAAAATTCTCCGGGGCTTCGGCCTCGGAGCTTTTTTTAACTGAATTGGCCGTTCGGCCGGTGTGCGCAATCATCGAACAAAGGAGAGTTCTTTGGCACATAGCAACGCACCGCGGCGCGGTCGCACGTGGCATGACCCCGCTTGGCGCCGCGTCTTGACAGCGACCGAAAATCTGAGCGACCGAGCGCAGGCCGCTTTTTCGAAACTCAACCCTGCGGCCACTGCACGACCGCTCGAGGGGGAGCATCATTATGCGCGCCTGCAAGCGCCGTTCACCTTTGACGGCGTCTCTGCTGGCGCACTATTGGCAATTAACCCTGAATATCGCGGCTTTGCCTGAACCCTACCACAGCGAGCGGGATTGCAGCGGGCCTACAGCGGAAATGTCAGCGTAACGGCGGTGCCGTTGCCCCCGCTCCGGTAGGCAAGATCCGCGTGCAGCGATTTGGTCATGGCTTGGATGATGCGAGTACCCAAACCTGTGCCCTTGTTGCGGCCCGTTCCGTCCCAGCCGATCCCGTCATCTTCAACAAGTATGGCAGCGTTGCCGTCTCTAAGATCGTCCAGTCGAACGCGGATTTCACCCGGCTTGCCATCGGGATAAGCGTATTTGAGCGCATTGGTCACAAGCTCCGTGACGATCATGGCCAATGATACGGCACGATCGGTTGCGACCACGACATTGCTGTCGGCGACGACAACCATGCGATGCCCTTTCGCGATCTCTCCTACAGCCGCCACCAGGTCACTCCCCAGGTTCTTGAGATAGGCATCCAGATCGACCGACCGGACGTCGGCGCTTGTGTAAAGCCGCCGATGAATTCCAGCGACAGCCAAAATCCGTGCGCGCATTTCGGCCAACGCGGACTTTGCAGCTTCGTCCTTGACGACATTGGACTGCAACGTGGCAAGAGACGCAATCATGGCAAGAGAATTCGCGACCCGGTGATTAACCTCCGCCAAAAGCATCTCGGCCCGCTCTTTGGCTGCCAAGATCGCTTTCTGGGCTTCCTCGCGTTCAGCGATCAGGCGCTGCTTGGCCACCGCATCGTTGATCGCCGCAACGATCAACTCGCGATAATTCCCGTTGATATCCTTCCAAACATAATCGCTGGCACCCGCCTTCAAGGCGGACATGACGATATTGGCATCGTCCGATCCGGTGACGTAGATGATCGGGACGTTCGGCCGTGCGTCCGCCAGCTGCGGAATCAGATCAAGCCCTGTTTCCGCTCCAAGATTGTGATCGAGTGCGATGGCGTCGTAGTTGCGGACTTTCAACCGCCCAAGTCCGTCTGCCCCGCCCGTCGCATGATCGACCGCAATGCCATGACGCAACAAGGACTTCTGGAGCAGCCGCGCCAGTCCTTCGTCGTCGTCAATGTAAAGGACCGTAACGGTCATTTGACTATCTGGCGGCAAGGTCACTCCGCGACTGGAACCTGCATGACGGCCACGAACAATCCAAGCTGCCGGATTGCGTTAGCGAAGCTCTCGTAGTTGACAGGTTTTGTGATGTAGACATTGGCACCTAAATCGTAACAGCGCTGTATTTCGCGCTCATCGTCGGTTGTCGTCAAAACGACGACGGGCGAACGCTTCAGATGCGGATTGGTCTTTATTTTTTGCAGAATGTCGACGCCGCTCATGTCAGGAAGATTAAGATCCAGTAGAATGAGAAGCGCCCGTTTGGCGCTCACGGCCCCGGTTTTATCTTCACCGAGCAAATACTCGAACGCTTCATTCCCGCTCGCGATTGCAACGATGTCGTTCGTGACGCCGGCACGTCGAATGTTGCGCTCGATCAGCCGAGCGTGACCCTCATCGTCCTCGATCATCACAATCGTGACCGGGTTTGCATTTGTACAATTCATGCAGCCTGCTCCTTGCCTGCGTGGATCGCCATTTTTTTGGGAAGGTCGATGAAAAACGTCGTGCCTTCTCCCGCCTGGGATCGGACCGTCACATCGCCGCCAATCATGCGCACCAGCGAGCGAACATGAGCCAACCCGATGCCATCGCCTGGCCGATCAAGTTTTCCGGCTCGCCGGAACAACTCAAAGATTCGCGCCTGATCGTGGTCATCGATGCCCCGGCCGTTATCGGTGATGCTGAGCTTGACGCGGCCGCCGCTCTCTTCCGCAGCAATTGCGATCCGGCCTGGCCGACCCGGCATCAGGTACTTCACCGCGTTATCGACTATGTTACCGACTATCTGCTCCAGCGCCAGCCGGTCGGATACGACAGAGGGCAGATCTAGGGCGATATCAACATCGACACCGTGCTCCTCGATCTGGTGCTGCAGGCTCGCCACCGAGGCCGCAACGACTTCGGTCAGCTGCACCCGGTCACGCTTGAATTCTCGCCGTCCTTCGCGCGACAGCTTCAAAATGGCGCCAATGAGGCCGTCCATCTTGGTGCTCGACGAACGGATGAATTTGATGGATTCAGGAATGTCAGCCGTCGCAATTTCAGCGGCGGCCTTTCTTTCTGCCTCCAAGGATTGATCACTGCGAAAGTAGGTGACCAGCTGTCCCGAAGCGCTTTCGAGTTCGCTCGTGAAACCCATGATATTGACAAGCGGGGCTCGCAGGTCGTGGCTGACGATATAAGCAAAGCGCTGGATTTCGTCGTTCGCCTGCGTCAGTGCCAACGTCCTGTCTTTGACGCGCTCTTCCAGTTCGTTCGTCAGATCTTCAAGCGATTGCCGCGCGGCGAGAAGCTGTCCGGTGTTGTTCGCGACAATGTAGAATGCCACCGCCGTGAAACCGATGAGCAGCATCGATCCCAAGGTCGTGGTGATTGATAGCCGACGCGCAGATGTCGCCAAATCAGTTAAGCCTTGACCGATTGCCGTATCGGCACGCCCGGTGATGGCTTCGAGCTGTGTCCGAAGCTCGGTCATATACGTAAGCCCACGATCGCTTCTAACGGTCTCAGTGGCTTCGTCGCGCATGCCTGATTTCACAAATCCGACGGTCGTATCCATTTCGCGCAGCTTTGCTTCGATCACGGATTTAATGCTGTCCATGCGCGCGCGATCCTCTGCGTTGACAATGCGTTGCTCCAGATCCGACAGGCCGCGACGAACCTCGTCGACGCCGGTATAATACGGCTCCAAATACGGTTCTTCGCCGGTGACGAGATATCCGCGCTGGCCCGATTCGGCGTTCAAGAGCCCGATCTGCGTCTGCCGGGCAGCGATGCGCACCAGCCGCTCCTGCGCGATCTCATCCGCACGAGCGCTGGTCTCCGACGACAGTTTAAACGAAGACACGACCAGCAAAAACAGCATCACGGCTCCTGCCACGACGAGAAGCAGGGTCGACTGCGCGTAATTGAGGCCCAGAGCACGAGCTGGCACAGGGGGCTCTCCACGATAACCGAGGGGACGATGTCGACGCATCTGTACAAGATTGAGGATGGTTCGAGGACCGCTCACTAACTAAGGGCGTCGTTGGACGGTGAAAAGGTCAAAACGACGGCCAGCCTAAAAACGCAAATTATTAAATCTGCGGAACTGTCGTCATCAGTCAGCGTTTGTCTCCCGATCGACAAATGCGATTTCGCTAAGGGAGAGCGACTATGACTGAATACCGTGATGCTCTTGCGGCCCTCCATACCACACTGCTCGACAGTATGAATGGTTATGAAGAAGCGCTGAAGGATGCCGGCAAGTCAGGTCTTATCACTGTCTTTGAAGCAATGCTGGCGTTGCGCCGTCAAGCGACCGTCGAGCTCGAGCCTCTGCTCACACAAGCCGGAGTTAAACCGGACCAAGACGGATCGTTTATGTCGACCGTCCATCGCGCAATAATCAGTGTGCAATCCATGATGACCGATCTCGATGAAACGGTCTTGCCGGGATTTATTGACGGCGAAAAACGCATACTGACGTATTACGACGACGCGTTAGCCGGTGCTGGTGATCCAGACCGCGAGATATTGCTGCGTCAGCGCGAACAGACCACCGATCGCATCGCTGAAATGGAGCGGCGGCGAGAGAAAGCAGCTTGAGCGAGGTAAGCTGCCGACTTCTTTGCGCGGCACATAACAATTCAATTCTGCAGGCATCCCCGTCATCCCCCCGACAGACACTGCCTGCAGAGAGGCGAGCCGCGTCCCCCCCGCGGTTCGCCTCACCTCTTACCGCAAGTCACTTCAACCCTGGAGACGACAATGAAAATCGAGAACCTAACCGACTTGTTCGTTCACACGTTGCAAGACATCTACTATGCCGAAAAGCAAATCCTGAAAGCACTGCCGAAGATGGCAAAGCAGACGGATAGCCCGGAACTCGGCAAGGCGTTTGAAAGTCATTTGACCGAAACGGAAGAGCAGGTCCGTCGCCTAGAGAAAGTTTTCGAATTGCTTGGCGAAAAGGCCAAAGCCACCAAATGCCCAGCAATCGAAGGCATTCTTGAAGAAGCCAACGAGCTGATGAGTGACATTAAAGATCCAGATACACGCGACGCCGCAATGATCGCTGCCGCTCAGGCCGTTGAACACTATGAAATTACCCGCTATGGAACGCTAATTTCGTGGGCCGGCTTGCTCGGTATGAAAGATGCCGCAACGATCCTCGGCAAGACATTGAAAGAAGAGCACGGGGCCGATCAGAAGCTGACCAAGCTCGCCGAAAGCCGCCTCAACAAAGAAGCCGCGGCTTGATACAACAACCCAATACACCTAACCGCAATCGAAGCGTAAAGCCCGGACCAAACGGTCCGGGCTTTTTGTTTACTTGTTCACTGCGATGCCGCGCCACTCAAGCGGCGGCATGTCGGTCGTGCCGGCCTTCTTCGATTTCTTCGATGATTTTGGCGACAAACGCCGGCAAATCCTCCGGCGATCGACTGGTGATGATGCCTTGATCGACAACAACTTCACGATCTTGCCAATCTGCGCCGGCGTTGATCACGTCCGTCCGAATCGATTTGTATGAGGTCGCCTTACGGCCCTTCAGAAGACCGGCTTCCACCAGGAGCCACGGCGCATGGCAGATTGCCGCAATTGGCTTGCCCGCTGATGCGAATGCTTTGACCAGAGCCACCGCTTTTGCATTGACACGCAACAGATCGGGATTCATCTGGCCGCCCGGAATGACCAGCGCGTCGAAGTCACGGGCTTCTACATTTTCGAGCATGGCGTTGGCGGTAACCTCGCGGCCCCAATCCTTGCCCTCCCAGCCTTTGATATTCTGACCGTCCGGCGTCGCAAGCGTCACCTGTGCGCCAGCTTCCTGTAGCTTATCCCGCGGGACTTCTAACTCTGATTGCTCAAACCCGTTATCCGAAATAATGAGTATTCGTGCGTCTTTGATCTTGGCCATGTCGTACTCCACAATTCGAGTGTAGCCGACAAACCCGCACTGCCGATTTTCGTTCCCTTAAGCGCGGCCCTTGGCCCTACTTGTCGTTCTGCTTGATCGCTGCCGGCTTCCAGGTGCCGTCGAGGGCGTCCTTCTTGGGCAGATAGAGCCGCATGACCATGTAAATGGGCCCATCTGGTGCGGGCAGCCAATTGCTCTCATTGTCCGGACCCGGCGAGGCATGCTGCACATAGATTGTCAGAGAACCGTCCGAGTTGGTTTTCAGCCCGGGCAACATCGGCGAATTGATGAGATAGCGGTTGATCGGATTGTCGATCAGAAGTTGCGTCTTGCCGTCATACATCGTGATCGACCAGAATGCATTGACAGGCGGAAACCCGTTGGCCGGGAAGGTAATCGTATAGGCGTGCTGACTTCCGTCGAGCGGCTGGCCTTTATCGTCTTGAGCCGCCATCGGGTAAAGCGCTTCGACAGAATCATTGCCGAAAATCCCAGCCAGAGCCGCCGCCGCGCGCATTGCGTAATCGCCGTTGTAAAAGGCGCGATCGCCGAACGCACTGGACACTCTCCACCCGTTTTCCAAAGTGCCGAGGCTATTCTTGCGCTTTGCGATCGCGTCGTAACCTTCTTTGATGCCGAGTTCGATCGCGACCTTGCCGTCGCCGGCATTAGGCAGCACGTAAGGCTTACCGGGCTCGATGCCTATGTCTGCGAACCGGGCGCGCAGTTCGGCCTCCTCGGGAATGGCCGGGGCAAATTGCAAAAGAAAATTCAGATATTCGAACGCGCGTAATTTGAAAGCATCTTCGGAAAATGGCAGAAAGTTGATCTGCGGAGCCGGCAGCGGCGGTGTCGTGCCGAGGAACGCTGAGAGCGGCTTTGCCTCATATCCTGACTGGATCTTCTTCACATTCTCGATATCGGCCGCATTGAAAAGCTGGGTTCGAATGATAACCAGCCCGAACTGCGTCTCGCTTCTGAAAACCTGGGCGATACCCTTCGGCTGTTCGCCTTTCCAGTCTGGTCCCGCGATCAGATAGCAGCCGCCGTTATTACCGGTGGTCCTCGTACCGACGTAGCCGGTGTTGAACGCGTACATATCGGTGAGCTGCACCGAGTAATAGCGACCCACCTCGATCTTTGGTACGCATAAAACAATCGGCTCCGCCCGAAGATCCAACTGCAGCATGGAATACGGTGTGTCGCTGTTCGGCGTCACGATTGCGGTGTCTTGCGGAGTAAAAACCCGCGCCGTGCTCAAAACCGTATTGAACGGCCCTTTGTATTGAGACGACGTCTTATCTACGTTGAATTGGTACAGCGCCTTATAGGCAGCAATCATCGGAAAGGCGTAGATGTAAGCTTCCTTGGCTATTTCATAGGCTTCAAGACGCTTCTGCGCTTGAGCCGGCGAAACTGGAATCGACGCACTGAGAGCGAGCGCCGCCGCAATCCACGATTTCAAAGTCATTGCCGAACTCCTGAACATCGTTGCATGCGCCCGCGCGGAAGCGCGAGCACACCGATATTCAATTCAGCATAATTCTGATTGTCAGAAAACAACTCCGCGCTTCGGTGTGCGCGTCGTGGATGGACGACCGCCTATTGATCGCCTTCCGCCACGACAGCGGGTTCAGTGGAGGGCGGCGCGGTCAGCGCGGCCATGACCGCCGGCGGAATGAGCACCTTGTCGATGACGTGAATGATGCCGTCCGACGCGATCACGTCCGAACGCAGGATTTTCGCCCCCGCGAATTCGATTTCACCGGTCTTGCGGATCTTGTTGATCTCGATTGGCGAACCTTCGATGGCCGAAATCGTAAAGTTTCGCACCTTGGCCTTCAGCAGCCGTTCGGTCGGATAGAGCCCGGGGATGGCATGATAGAGCAGCAAATCTGTAAGCAGTCCTCGCCCTTCCGGCGCCAGAAGTTTAGCGCGGATGTCTTGCGGCAGAGCATCGAACGCATCGTCGGACGGCGCCAGCAGGGTCAGCGGTCCGACGTCAACTTCCGGATTGTCGAGCCCGGCGAGCTTCGTCGCCTCCATCATCTTCGCCAGCACACCCGTCGCGATGGCGGCCTCTTTGAGGTTCATGGGCTGCGGCGCTGCCGGTTCGGCCACCGCATGCTGATCCATGTCACCGCAAGGACTAAGCGAGGCTGAAAGATCGCCGGCGACAGCGGGAGAGCCGGCGACGGCCACCGCGAACAAAACGACCGCGACCAGAGACCTGATCGCCTCAGCCACACCACGCATTTAAATCCCCCGAAAGTCCAGACGGGGCCGCTGCGCCTGATCGCATCGGCTCACCGTTGCTGCTAGTGAGGGTCTCAGTATTCGAGCACTCTTTCAACTGCGAAAATCGGAAAGCGTGAGAATAGGAACGAAATTCAATCCCGCATCGGCGAACGCATCCGCCGCGCCATCGAGTCGATCGACAATCGTGAGCACGCGCACGATCCTCGCCCCCTCCGCCGCCAGTGCCTTGGCCGCTTTCAGCGCCGACCCTCCGGTGGTCGTGACGTCCTCGACAACAACGACGCGCTTGCCGTGCATCGTGTCGCCACGCACCAGCCCTTCAACCAGAGACTGCGTGCCATGCTCCTTCGCCTGTTTCCTGACGAAGAACGCTCCGACCGGCCGGCCCTGCAATTGACTGACAGCGGCGATCGCCGTTGCAATCGGCACCGCCCCCATCTCCAGACCTCCCACGAGGTCAACCGTCTCGTCGCCCATGGCATCGAGCATCAGATCCGCGATCAGCGCCGCCCCTTCCGGATCGAGCATCGTCGGCTTCATATTGAAATAGAATGTCGAGGTTTTGCCCGAGGCCAGCTTCATCTCCGGTCCCTCCTGGAACGACCGCGCCTTGACGATTTCGACAAGACGGGCGCGCTTGCGGGACCCAGTGGTGTCATGGGCGGTCATGGACTATCCTCAAAGCATGTTTATACCGGCGTGGGTCGCCCACGGCCCGCCACCTGTCAAGCGCGCTTCGCTACTTCTATCCGCGCCGGGCGGCCGGCGCAGACCCAACTCCCCCGCCGGACCGCCGGCGAAATGTAATCTTCCGCGCCGGGCGGCCGGCGAAATGTAATCGTCCGCGCCGGGCGGCCGGCTCCCCGCAGGGGAGTCGCCCGGCGCCACTGAAAAGACCCGTCGCCCGGCGCACACGAAACCCTTCACGCCGGGCAGCCGGCGCAGACCCCGCTCCCCCGCCGGGCGGCCGGCTCCCCCGCAGGGGGAGTCGCCCGGCGCAAATATAGAGAGGACCTCCTTGCATGTTCGACCCGCAGAACCCGCCCGAGCTGGACGCCACCGACTGGCTGAACGCCCCCGAGCCGCGCCCGCTTGCCAGCCTCAAGGGTCGCGTCGTGGTCCTCACCGCCTTCCAGACCCACTGCCCCGGCTCCCTCAAACACGGGCTGCCCCAGGCCGAGCGCATGGCTCGCGGTTTTGCCAGCGACGAGGTCGTCGTCATCGGCCTCAACACGGCCTTCGAGGAACCCGACCAGCAGACGAGCGACAAGCTATCCACATTCCTGGCCGAACAGGGGCTCTCCTTCCCCGTCGCCAAGGACACGGTCACCGGCGGCGACATGCCCGCTACCATGACCGCCTATGAAATCCAGGGCACGCCGACGACGCTGATCTTCGACCGCCAGGGCCGCCTGCGCCGTCACTATCTCGGCCGCGTCGACGACGTCCGCCTCGCCGCCGAGGTCATGGCCTTCTGCATGGAGGCGCCCAATGCGCCGGTCGAGCAGTCAATGGCCGTCGAGCGCCGCCTGGCCGCCGCCCTCGTCGATCCCGATGCGCATGCGCACAATCACGCCCACGACGGCAACTGCTGCGGTGGCAAAGACCACAGCCACGATCATGCGCACGATCTCGCCCACGACCATCACGTCCACGGCCCCGACTGCAAACATTAAATGAATTCCCCCTCCCCTCGACGGGGAGGTGTAAGGGGTGGGGTGGAAAGGGGTGGGGTGGAGCCCTGACCGGTGAGAGGCAGCGTCGCCTGCACTTCCCCTCTCCCCGTCCTTACGGGGAGAGGGTGAGGGTGAGGGGCAGCACCGACCAGTGAGGGGCAACATCCCCAAGACTGTCGCACACCCCACGGGCACTTCTGCGCTCTCCATCAGACGGGCAAAACGTCAATCTCACTCGCGGCTGCCCCTCACCCCGACCCTCTCCCCATCAAAGAAGATGGGGAGAGAGGGGGGGGGCGGCGCCGCTCTAATCCCGCTCCCCGCAAGGGGGAGGGTCAGGGGTGGGGTGGAGACCCGTGACTTGGAACCTCGATGGGGACAGAGTCTCGGCCGCCTTCCTGCCGTCATGCGAATCACGGCACCGTCCGCCGGTTGTATCAGCGGAGCGGATCGATGACCGGGCGGGCAGCAAGCAAGAAATCTACGTCACGTGCGGGCGATCCAGCCCCACCGTCCCCGTCCCCACGCGGCTCAAGCAGCACCTCGGGCGAAAGCCCGCCCACCCAGCACAGTGCTCATGGCCGGGCGGACGGCCCAGCCCACACCGGCCTGCCGAGTGTGGGCCAAACAAAATCCCACATCGCCCTGCCGAGTGTGGGCTACACTAAAAAGACCATCTCACTCGTCTACGACTTCGACGGCACGCTCTCGCCGCGCCCGATGCAGGAATATTCGTTCCTCCCCCAGCTCGGCATCGACGCCGCCGACTTCTGGGCCGAATGCACGCGCCTGGCCAAGGAGCGCCAGGCCGACCCGCTCATCACCTACATGCACCTGATGTACAAGAAGGCGAAGGAGAAGGGCCTCGCCATCGACCGCGCCGCCCTCGTCGCGCAAGGCGCCGCCGTCGAACTCTACCCCGGCGTCACCGACTGGTTCGCCGCCATGGGTGACTATGTCCGCCTGCGCGCCGAGACACCCGGCATCGAACTGCGCCACTACCTGATCTCGTCCGGCCTGACGGAAATCATCGAAGGCACGCCGATCCGCCCGCACTTCCACAACGTCTTCGCCAGCGAATACTGGTTCGAACCCTACGAGACGCCGTTCCCCAAGCGCGTCATCACCGACACCGGCAAGACGCAGTATCTGTTCCGCATCAACAAGGGCATCGAGGACCTGGGCGAATCGATCAACGGCCATATGCCGGAAGCCGAGCGCCCGATCCCGTTCTCCAACATGATCTACTTCGGCGACGGTGAAACCGATGTGCCGTCGATGGCCCTGATGAAGAAATCGGGCGGCGCCGCGATCGCGGTCCACAATCCGGGGCTGACATCGAAAACGTGCGAGGAGTTGTTCCGCGCCGGCCGCGTCGACTTCTACGCCCCCGCCGACTACCGCCGCGCCAGCCCCCTCTTCAAACGCACCTGCCTCTTGCTCGACCGCATTCTAGCGGACATTCGCGTGCGTGAGGAAGTATGGGGGTTGGGGAGTGGGAGGTAGGACAATGATGAGCCCCTTCAACGAACCTCAGCGGTTAAACGTCATCGAACACGAGACGAGAGCGTTAGAGGAAGTAATTGAGGTCATTTCATCGAGCCTTTCGCCTCCAATTCTATATCACTCAGGCCATCAGCATGTAGGATTTCGGTTCGTCAATCCCAATTGGCGACACTTTTGCCTACTCAAGGCAGTTAGAGCAGTTAGTGCAATCAACGCAATAGTCGTGCTCTATAGGAGTGGCTATTCGCAAGAGATCGCGGTCATCATTCGAACCGTAGTCGAATGCACGAGCCATATTGAGTATGTTCTTGCCGGCGTTGAAAACGATATCTTAGGCGGTGATCAAGATAAGTATGTGAAGGCGTTTTTCGCCGATTTCAGACGGAACACCGTCGATGATTTTCGCAAACACAAAGTCGTGCAGGCAGTCGTGCACAAAACGATTGGGGACAAGACCGATGCAACGCTTCGGAGTATTGAGGAGGGCCGAGATTTCGCGAACGTCAGCATGGCGAAGCTGCTGTCAAACGTGTACCTCACATACTCGAATTACGTTCACTGCCGTTATCCAGAAGTTATGGATATGTTCGGTGGATCACCCTCGCACTTTCATTTGCGCGGGATGCGTGGAACTCCCAAAGATCAAGAGAACCTAGACCAGATCGAATCATTTACCGTTTCGGTGTCAAATTCCTTGAGAGCAATAATTATATCTATGCAACTGGTGAAAAGTGTCGAGAGCAACGACTCTCTAAGAAAGTGGTTTCCTGCCAAATCCTCACTGAGCTGACGAATTACACACTTCTCCCCACTTTATGGGTAGCGGCGATCTAACTACGACCGGCGAATCCAAGCATGATCTTACCGCCGCGTTCGTGCGCGTCGTGGCTGGGCAGAGTGACAAATGATCGGTTTCCTCGCAGTTTTCGCATCTTCAGTCAGCGGCTACGCCGGTATTGGTATTTGGGCAATAGCTGCTTCGTCCCTAGCACTTGCCGCTCTTTCGCAAGCCGAATATGGTTGGCTTTACAAACAAGCTCGTGATGGCGGCCACGACGCTGCAGCCCAATCGACAGCGATGCACAGTCTCGCTAATGCGCTTCTAGCTTCGAGCGCCGCATACGTCGCAGGGGTCGCACTACGCTTTCTATGATCGCTTAATCAACCAGTGGTTCTGGTAGTAGCCGCGCTTTGCCGATGTAATTAAATCTAGGCCGTCTTGCGCAGCGCGTCGCAGCTTGTTTTTCTCGCGGCGACGCCAGCTGCGGGGCAACGTTTGCCTTAGCGCGTTCTCATAGCAAACTTCCGCTTTTGTAATTTCTTGCGGTTCAATCTGCACAAATGCTTTGATGCCTGCGAAATAGGCTGTCAGCAGATGCAGATCGCCTTGCTCGATCAAGTCCCAGTACTGGTAGGGAGCAAAATTCCGCCGGATGTCTTGAGCCGAACTTTCGACCTGCGGACTGATTAGCGTCCAAGCTGCCTGTGGTACTTGAAAGTTAACTCTCCCCGCCCCATCAACGACTTTGGTTCGAGCCACCATCGCTTCGGCTTGATAGCGCTTTGCCCGCGCTTGGGTGAGGCGTTGCGAGCGATAATCGCCTTCACTTGCTGCAATCCGCTCAAGCTCCTGGTACGCGGCAAGTGCCTGTGGATAGTGCGCCATCCGTCTCAATTGGTGAGCTTCATACTCTTTTGCTTTAATATTTCGCTCATGCCCAGGCACTTGAAGGGCCGAACGAAATGCTGTTAGAGCGACATGCGAATTTGCGTCTAGACTGGTCTCCCTTTTTATTGAGGCCGCGATCGCACCGCGCATGACGTGAGCCGAAGCAAGCTGTGTATGCAGCGAGGCCATCATGTCTTGCCCCGCTTTGAGCCGCCGCTCAGTTTTCTCAATCGCTCTTTCAAGTTGCCATTGAGCGCTCATTTCAACGGCGGCCCCGGCGGGTGCCAATCCCCAACGACGCTCTCGCAGGACTGATCTAAGTTCGGGAGCTGAAAAGAGAGGAAGCGCGGGCAAAGCCTGTCGAGGTCCAGGGCGCTCGATGCAGCGAAGAACGTCGTCTTGCGCCCGCCGTAACCGGCGATCACTTTCATGCAAATATTTGTCTAAACGCTTGTGCAGAATGTGCTCTCGGTAAAGCCACCAGCGATAAAAACCGAATGAGAAACCAGCGGCCGCGATGATTTTTTCGCCGTGCTCTCGTAGCAGCCATGCAACCGCACCAAGAACACCGGCCGTCTTGTCACCAAACTGCCCAAGCGTTTTCGCCAACACGCCAGCGGCGAAATCGCTGTCCTTCATGAATTCCAAAAATTCACACGCAACTTCCCAGCCGCAATCCATCCCCCGTACCCCCGCACGCAACAATCACTCAAAGCAATGTGCTCAGCGTAAGCCGTAGTCCCAGACGTTGGCGAGTGGAAAATTAACTAATGTGACGAACCCTCACTCACATTAGCCGCGCGCTTACATCCCCACCGCTGTCATCCCGGGCTTTAGGCCCGGGACCCATCGCGCAACACATGACCGCGCACGCGTTGCGAATATCATCGCCACCTCATTGAATCGCGCTCAGTGAAAAATGGGTCCCGGGGACGAGCCCCGGGATGACACCTGTGGGGTGGCGACGTCGTCACGCGCATTGCTGGACGTGTCGTCGAGCCGCCTATCGCCCGCTCATTCCAACGTCATCCCGGCGAAGGCCGGGACCCAGTCAACGAGCAGCGGCGAAAAGCGCATTCCTGTCGGGAGCGGTGGCGGCCGGTGCGAGAATCTTCGCGCTGAAGTTTGTCTGGGTCCCGGCCGGCTCGCTGCACTCGCACGCCGGGATGACGTTTGCAAAAGTGCGACCCCCACTTATCCCCGCCGCTCGCGCCGCGCCCTACACTGCCTCCATCTCCGGCCCGAGAGGGGGCGTCGCTTAAGAGGCGTCTTGCGTGATGCGGGTCGGAGAGCAGTGCCGGGACGGAGGCAACGCAGCCTCCCTCTCTGGGGCTCGCTTCGGCCGCCGAGTGAAATCCTCGGCGCGGAGATTCTGCTGAAACGTCGAAGGTAGGCCAGAAATCCTGCGCGGGGCGGTGATGAGAGCCGCACCACTAACAAACATCAGCGGCTCGCAAGCCGCCCCGCACCCCTCGCCGCACACGCGAGGCGTCACCGGAGCCGAAATGAGCGATCCCGCACGCCCGCCCATTGAACCCGCTTCGCCTTGTAGATCGCACGAGCAGCGCACGCGCGCCCGCCTCGAACGCCGTGCGCAACGCACCGCCCTTCAACTCGAAAAAGCGGAAGTTGTGCTGCAGCGCGACACCCAGCGCCACATGATGCAGCGCCGCCGTCAGCAGCATCCGAGCGCGATGGTTCGTCAGTTGCGCGACCTGCGCGCGGAAATGGACGCGCTCGCCGCTCGGCTCGATGCGCTGATCGCGCCTTCCGCCGCGAAGGCTCGGCGCAAACGCATGCGCAAGAACGATGTGACGCAACCGTCGCCACAAACGAAATGCGCCGCTCCAGGCAAGCCTGAAGCAGCGCACGCCGCGTCGTCGAAAGCAGGTCTTAGAGCGACCGGCCCTTGGCGAAAGCATCAACCTCGGTGAGGGCCTGGGCCCGTTCGATGCTGTACTTGGACTGAACCTGCGCAATCAGGTCGTCCTTATCCTTGAGCGCCGTGACTTCGGCAGCGGTGAACTTGGACCAACGGTGGGCCACTTCGCTACGCATGCCGGCAGGCGCTGCCGATGCAGCAGCAGTGTTGGCTTTTTCAGCTTGAACAGGACTGGACATGAAAACCTCCTAAGTATGATCGAAAGAACATGATCTGATATGTATTTCGTCAAACCATTATTTGAAAATACAGCTCGAATGTGTCCGTGGCATGTTTAAAGGAAAATAAAACGAAATATTTTGAAATATTGAGACAGGAAGATAGTCTTAAATTGCGAAGATTAATTTCAGAATACACTTCGAAAGATGAAGCAAGACGGCGATAATTAATTTATATATTTATATGAATACTCAATTTGCAGGTGACGCAACGACAGGATCATACGACCCGACGGTCGGCGTTCGGCACGATCATCAGCGCAATCGCCGCGCCGAGCGCGATCGAGCCCGCCACGAGCATGACGAAGCGCCGGTCCATGCGATCCGACAGGCGCCCGAGCGGCCACTGCGCCACCGCGCCCCCAAGCACGACGGCGCTCATGAACAGACCGATGCCGCCAGCGTCCAGACCGGCATCGGCGGCAAAGACCGGCCCGAGCGTCCAGAACGCGCCGTTGGCAAGGCCGACGACGAAGCAGCCCGCCGTCCCCACCGGCGAAATGCGCGCCAGATCGCCGAGGCGGGGATGGACGCTCGCCACCATCTGCGGATGCGCGGCAGCGGTGAACGCGATCGGCAGCGCGGCAAAAGAAATGAGGATCGAGGCAAGCGCAAAGAGAACGAACGACTGCGGATCGGCAAAGCCGAGCATGAGCTGGCCCAGCGTGATCACTGTCAGGTTGACGATCGTGTAGACGGAGAACACCGTGCCGCGCACGCGGTTGTCGCAGCGTTCATTGATCCAGCTTTCGATGACGATGTAGAGCACCGCGAAGCAATAGCCGGTGATAATCCGCAATATCCACCACACGACCGGATCGACGATCATCGGATGCAGGAGGGCGATGCTCGAGGCCACCGACGTCATGGCGAGATAAGCGCGGATGTGCCCGGCCCGCCGCACGAGAGCCGGCCCGTGCAAACACCCGACGGTGAAGCCGAAGAAATACGCGGTGCCCAGAAGTCCCAATTCGAAGGCGCGGAAATGTTCAAGGTTGGCGCGCACCGGCACCAAGGTGCCCTGCAGACCGTTACCCATCAGCAGCAGCCCCACGCTGAATAACAGAGCGGAAACTGGCGCCAGCGCGGCGCGCAGTGTCGCCGGGCCGCTCTCTGCCGCGAGCGCGTGGTTCGTCCTATCGGACCCAGCCACGACATGTCCTGTCGGCACAGAAATTTGTAATCCCCCGGACCGGAATTGAAATGAAGATCGAAAAACCAAACGAAGAGACAACACGAGACATCAATCGCCGTCACGGCAGATCAACGTAACGAGTACAGCACCCGTTCCGTCAATCAGCGGGCAATATCGCGGGGTGAACACAACAGCCGGATGCCAAAGGAAAGCCCCGGACGCGGCTGCGACCGGGGCAATGCGATGTAGAAAGCGCCGGACATACCCGGCCGATCGTCAGCCTTCCGAAAGTCGGCCCGCCATGAGGGCAGGCTCGACAGCCGCCGCGTTCGACTCTGGCAGCGACAAACGGACGGGCTCGACCGCCAGGCGATAGAGATGCCATGTCGAATGGCCGATGATGGGAAGCAAGATCACCAGCCCAACGAAGGCCGTCATCACCGAGAGCGTGATGATGAAGCCGATGAAAATGGCCCAGGCGATGAGCGTAATGGGGTTCTTCTCGACCAGGCGCACACTCGTCACCATCGCGGTGATGAAATCCGTGTCGCGATGGTAGAGCATCGGGAACGAGATGACCGTGATCGCGAACACGGCAAACCCGATCGCAGCGCCCGCCAAATTGCCGATGATAAGGAACACGAAACCCGACGGGCTATCGAGCAGCTTGGCAAAATAGTCGGTGTCGAACGTGTTGATCCCACCGACGGCGAACGTCAGCACAGCCGCGATTTCGAGCCAAAGGATCAGCGCCAGGAAAGTCACGAGCGCCATCCAGCCAAGATCCCGTCGGTGACGCTCACGGCTGAGGCCGGCAATGACCGCGGCCGGCGTGACCGGCTGGGCGCGTTCGCGCAAATCGCTCACGGCGTAAAACGCAGCGGCGGCGAACGGCGCGATGAGTGCAAAACCCATGGCCGCTGGATAAATGAGAAACGGCAAACCCATCTCGGCCAGCAACAGAAACAAGACCCAGCCCAAAACTGCGAAGGCAGCGCCGATCGCCAACCCGTAACCAGGATGGGCGCGGAAATCGGCGATCCCGGCAACGACCGCTTCGTTGAGATCGTCCAGCGTCACCCGGCGAACTTCGGGCCAGTTATGCGCAGCCATTGCACCGTGCTCCTACCCGTGGTCACGTTAAATGTGCGACATCGCGGCGCACGCATCCTAGGGCAAGTTGGCGCGTCGTCAAGTTGCAGCGGTTTCCTGGCGTGCGTGGCCAGTGCTCCGCGCGATTTTGAGGGGTAAAGTGTGCCGTGTGCAATCTTCAGTTAGATGACGAACCTTACGGCCGAAGTCCGTCGTACCGGCCACGACACCACGCACGCCCATCATCACAACTTCGCAAGTTTCAGCTTCGCCGTTGCACCAATATCGCCGCATCAGCGACATCGAATCTACCCACTTCGGAGCTAAATCTGGCTTATGTTCAAAATGGCTGTCTGTAAAACAAGTGTGTCTGCTTGCAACCAACCGCCGGGCTGATTAGTTCAACAGGCACACGGGGAAGTGTTGTTAAATGCAATCGAGGAGATGGGCATGAAACTAAAACTGGCCCTCGCGGCTGCGGCCATCGTGGGCGCATTCGCAATAAGCGCACCGTCCAACGCGGCTCCGCTCGCTGGCGCGGGTGTGGCGACGCAGGATGCGAAGACTGACTTGAAATCTTCTGAACAAGTCGGTCGTCGCCACTATCATCGCCGCCACTATCGCCATCGCGGGTACCGGCACCGTTACGGCTACCGGCGCCACTATCGTCCGTATTACGGATATGGCGCATACTCAGGCTACGGGTATGGATATCCGTACTACCGCCGCCGCCCAGGCATCTACCTCGGCTTCGGCTTCTAGTTCCGAGAATTGAAACGATAACGGGCCGGGAAAAATTCCCGGCCCGTTATTTTTTGCTTTTGCATGAAGAGAATTTTTTATTTCTTATCCTCGCCCTTTTCAGATCCCGCATATTTGCCCTTGATGCTTTCCATGCCCGCTTTGAAAATTCCGTCGATTACGCCACGCGCATCTTTATCTTCCTTGCCGTTCGCATCGAACGTGGCCGACCAGAGCACATTGATTTCATCAAGATTGTCGTCGTCGGGCGTCACCGAAAACATCGCTGTGTAATTTTTCACCGGCAACGGGCTCTCGATGATCTCGTATTTGTAACTCGTGGTGCCAGTCTCCAGGAGCTTTTCCTTGATCACACCGCCATCCTTGAGCGTCAACGTTCTGAATTCGACGTCCCCGTCCTTGCTGGCCTCACACTTGGTGATCGCGGGATGCCATTCAGAAATGGCGCACCAGCCGCCGATCTTGGCCCACAACGCTGTCCGCTCGGCGTCTGCTTTAGTTTCGTCAATATTGACTTCGAGCTTTTTGGCCGAAACCAGCGACGCCGCATCGGCAGCAATTGTCCCCAGGGTCAATATCGCGCCCCCAACGATGGCGGTTGCAAGAACGTGCTTCATGTTTCACTCCCAAATGCTGCCAGAGCAGCGGCTATCGTTGCGGCATTCGCCGTTCTGTAACGGTGTAACATCTGCATCTGAATGACGGCAAGATCGTCCAAGAGGAAGCAACCCGCATGCCCACGATCCGAAGTGCTACCCACGCCGATGTCGGGCCTTTAGCCGATCTACTGGGAGAACTATTTGCCCAGGAACAGGAATTTGCACCCGATCGGACCCAACAGAGCCGCGGACTGACACTACTGCTCGATCGCGGCGATACCGTGCGCATTATTTTGGCCGAAGACAACGGCCTGCCGATCGCCATGGGCGTACTGCACTATTCGATCTCGACGTATCTCGGATCCCCAGTAGCGATGTTGGAAGACGTCATTGTCACGTCCGCGCATCGCGGGCGCGGTGTCGGGCAACGGCTGATGGCTGCTATCATCGAGCAGGCACGGGCCGATAATATCGCACGCATCACTCTGTTGACCGACCACGACAACACAGCCGCGCAGGACTTCTATGCTGGCTTTGGTTTCACGCGCTCTACGATGGCCCCCTTCCGCCTCATGCTGACACAAAGCTTGACCGCCTAGCGCAGCGGACCACCGTCTTTATGATCATTGGGATCGCGCATATCGCAGATGTCGTCATAGGGCAGCGTCATGATCGCAATTCCCATCGCCACGCTGCCGAACGTCAAAGCATTGAAAGCGTACAGCAGAAAGATGGCGATATACGGCTCCCGTTCCTCAATCAGCAGATCCTTCAAACCGGCAAGATTGATGAGGATCATCAGTGAAGCCACGATAACGCCGGCGGCAAGTCCAATAGCCATATGTAAGGCGAGGAACCGCAGCAGCCGCGGCATTCGTGGCCGCCCTTCGACCGGACTCGCGGATGGTTGTTCGCCCATGCTCAATCCTTTCCTGCTCTTGGGACGGTAGTGCGAATTCGCAGCCTTTGACAATGTTTGCTCGACGCAGGCGACTGAACAAAGCAATCATCGGTCATGATCACATTCCGCGCCGTCTTGATCTCAATTTTCGCCGGCATCTTGCTGGCGGGCTGCACCGCGTCGCCATCGTCAGGGCCCGCCGTGCCGTCACCGACCCAAGACGCAGCGACGCGAACCATGCCCGTTGTTCCCGGTCGCCCCGCGCGCGTGTTTGTATTCGCCGGCTTCGACGCAGCCTGCGCCAGTCTCGCAGCCCCCGTTGTCACCATTGCCGCCACCCCGATGAAGGGCGACATCACATTCCGGCCAGGGCAGCAGACGAATGTCGCCACATCGGCCACAGGGTCGTGCACGGGCCGCACCGTCACCGGCACCGGGGTCTATTATACCGCCCGTCCAGGCACAGCCGGCGTTGACCGCTTCGCCGTCGCGGCAAAGCTCGCGACAGGTGAAATGGTCTCGCGCAGTTTCGAAGTCACGATTGCCGAGTAAAACCGGGCCAATGCTATGCGCGCGTTGCAGTTCCACGACACGCGCCTGCCAGTTTTCGTCCAGGACTTTATCAAACGCTCCCACAGTGCCATATAGCGCGTCCTCTCATGCGCCGCCCGGAGTAACATCGAAAAATGACCATGCCCAATTTACCCGCCGGCATCACGACCCCCGCGTACGTGCTCGACGTGGCAAGCCTGAAACGCAATCTCGAAACGGCCGCTCGGGTGAAGCGGGAAGCGGGCATTAAAATGCTGCTTGCGACTAAGGCGTGGGCGATGCCGGCCGCATTCCCGCTGCTGCGCGACATACTCGACGGCACGACGGCTTCCGGCGAGTACGAGGCGCGCTTGGGTCGCGACGAGTTCGGCAAGGAGGTCCACGTTTACGCACCGGCCTATGGCCCGGGCGAGGTCGAGCGCCTCGTCACGATTGCCGATCACATATATTTCAATTCTCCCGGCCAGCTGACCAAACATATGGCGACGGCAAAGGCGGCGGGGCGGCACGTGGGCGTGCGCATCAATCCCGGCTTCTCCAGCGCCACGTTGGGCGGCAATCTCTACGATCCCTGTGCTCCCGGATCACGCTTCGGAACGACTAAGGCCGAGAGTGCGCAGATCGCATGGGGCGACATCGACATTCTCCACGCGCACGCGCTCTGCGAAGCTCGCGAGGAAGGCTCCGTCGGCTTGATCAAGCACGTTGCGGAAAACTTTGCCGACGAGATCCGGAAGGTGAAAGCCGTCAACTTCGGTGGCGGACATTTCATCAACCGTCCCGGCTACAAACTGGAACCGCTGATCGCGGCGTTGCAGAACTTCAAGCGGGCCTTCGACGTCGAGGTCATTCTGGAGCCGGGCGCGGGCCTTGTCGTCAATACCGGCTGGCTCGCTGCAACCGTGCTTGACCTGCATCGCAACGAAAAGGACATTGCAATCCTTGATACGTCAGCGTCGACACACATGCCGGACGTTCTTGAGGTGCCCTACACGCCGCATATCATCGGGGCGAAAAAGCCAGGCGTGCTCGCCCACACCTATACACTTGGCGGCAAGACCTGTATGACCGGCGACGTCATCGGTGAGTATTCGTTCGCCGATCTGCTGCACGTCGGCGACCGGCTGATCTTTACCGACATGATGCAGTATTCGTTCGTGAAGAACACGACCTTCAACGGCACGCCCCTGCCTGACATGGCCATGCTGCACGAAGACGGACGCTATGACGTCGTGCGCACCTATGGCTACGACGAATTCCGCCGCCGCCTCGGCTGAGTTTCACGTAACCCCGCTGAGAAAAGTTGAGAGCCGCGCAGCAGTCTCTTCTGGAAATTGATCGGGAAAAAAATGACCCCCAGGCAGCGTCGCGAATTGCGGCCGCATCAAGCGATTTTCCCACTCCCCCTCCATATCGAAGAGTTCATGCATCAGGCCCTTGGTCCCCCAGAAGACAAGCGATGGACAGGTAACTTTCTGGCCGATATCGGCGGTATCGTGGGCAAGATCGACCGTCAGCGTGGCCCGGTAATCCGAGCATGATCCGTGGACGAACGCCGGATTGCGCCACGCGGTACGATACGCCTGCAGCAGCATAGGATCGAACGCATCGAGTGGCACCTTGCCCCAGCCGACGAGACAGTGTTCGAAGAAGTAATCCGGATCGCGACCGATCAAAGTTTCGGGAAACGGTTCGGGTTGCGCCAGGAAATACCAGTGCCAGTAGGCCGCCGCGACGTGCCGGCTCGTCTCCATCAGCATCGCATAGGTGGGCACGATATCGAGCACGGAAAGAGACAGAACGCGGCCAGGTTCGTCGAGCGCCAGCCGATGCGCAACCCGCCCGCCCCGATCATGGCCGATGACATGAAAACTCTCAAACCCGAGTGCTCGCATCAGGCTCGCCTGATCCGTGGCCATGGCACGAAAGGAATAATTCGAACGGTCGGGCAGGCACACCGGCTTCGAAGTGTCGCCATAGCCCCTGAGGTCCGCGGCAACGACTGTAAAGCGCTCCGCCAGAGCTGGGCCAATTCTCGCCCACATCGCCAGCGTCTGTGGATAGCCATGCAGCAGAAGCACCGGCGGACCGTCGCCGCCGATCACGTGGGCAATGTCAATTTCGCCTACGTGGATACGGCCGCGGGCAAACCCTTCGAACATCGGCTCCAACCTCGCTCCGTCACTCGGGCTTATGCGAGCCGTTGCGCTGTTCGGCTGCCGTCAGGATGGTGGGCACGAGACCTGGAAATTTCACACCAATCTCATCGCAGCGCAGGGAATTGATGACCTCCACGCCCCGCCGTTCGGAGCGGATCAGCCCCGCCTCGCGCAGGACCTGGAAATGATGCGACTGGGTCGACTTGGCCATCTTCTCTGGTGCCGCCTCCGAACAATTCATGGCGCACGATCCGTCTCTGATACGCCGGACAATCTGCAGCCTAACGGGGTCGGCCAGAGCATAAAGGATGCCTTCCAGTGTGATGGCATCGACGGAAGGGTGCATGAACGGCCGCTGCATCGAACTGATATGCCTGCACAGTGAAATGACTTCAATAGTTCAATAGCATCGAACTACAATGCTCGAAGGAGCGTTTTGGCTCGGCTCCGCATTTGCGGCCCCTGGACCTCCACACTCTAAAGACGCCCGCTGGGGTCCAGTCTAATACTTTGCAAGCCAAATTAGCCTCTCTGACCGGAGTGATGGCACGAGGTTCAGGCCGCCGGCCGATCGATCAATGCCAGCGTCGCATCGAGCGTATCGGCCTCCTCCGGCGGTTTATCCCAGCGAATGCGATGAACCCGTGGAAAGCGCATGGCAACGCCCGATTTATGCCGCGCCGAAAGCTGCACGGCATCAAACGCGATCTCAAGCACGAGTTTCGGTTGCACCGCTCGCACAGGCCCGAACGTCTCCGTCGTGTTGGCGCGGATGAAGCGGTCGAGTTCGCGCAATTCCGCATCGGTGAAACCGGAATAGGCTTTCCCCACCGGCACCAGTTCCTGCTCATTAGAGCCCACCCGCGGCCGCCAGACCCCAAACGTGAAATCCGAATAGAGCGACGAACGCTTTCCCGACCCGCGCTGCGCGTACATCAGGACGCAATCGAGCGTCAGCGCAGCGCGCTTCCACTTGAACCAGTGCCCCTTTGGACGACCCGCGAGATAGGCGCTCGCACGCCGCTTGAGCATCAGCCCCTCGATGCCGGCCTGGCGCGCACCCCGCCACAATTCTTCCAGTTCGGCGAAGCTCGCAAATGGGATCAGCACGCTGAGGTCGGTCAGAAGGGGCCGTTCCCGCGCGTGCCAATCCTCAAGACGCCGGCGACGGTCGGCGAACGGTAATGGGCGCAAATCTTCGCCATCGGCAAAAAGGAGATCGTAAAGCCGTAGGTGGGCGGGATGATCGCGCAGCATCTTGACCGCGACGGTCTTGCGATTGAGCCGCTGCTGCAAATCGTTGAACGCTGCGACGGACCCTTGACGGACGACGAGCAATTCCCCGTCGGCCACCACATCGGCATGAGCAAACGCCGAACGGATTTCAGGGAATGCTCCCGAGATATCATCGCCGGTGCGCGAATAGAGGCGAACATCACCTCCCTTTGCCGCCACCTGAACCCGGATACCGTCCCATTTCCATTCTGCTGCAAAATCGTTCGGATCAAGCCCCGGCCAATCCGCTTCCTCCACCGGATGCGCCAGCATCATGGGACGAAACACAGGCACGATGCCCGGATCGGGTCG
Source organism: Hyphomicrobium sp. (assembly GCA_022844105.1). Classification (GTDB taxonomy): domain Bacteria; phylum Pseudomonadota; class Alphaproteobacteria; order Rhizobiales; family Hyphomicrobiaceae; genus JAGVSR01. The sequence goes on from JALHMJ010000002.1 coordinate 316,029, forward strand.
CTCCCCCGTTCCTTCGATCCATCGAAAGAGATCCAAGTAGGGCGGCTCTAGCGCATGCCAAACTTCTTCGACATCTGAGACGTCGCGGTCACCAAGCTCCGCCACCGCCGTCTTGGCCAGCCGAGCCGAGACACCGACGCGAGGCGCTCCGCCGACCAGCTTTAAAAATGCCCAACGTTCGCGCGCGTTGCACCGGTCGAGCACGCGCGCGATGATGCCCGCTTGCTCGGACGGCTTTGCCGCCAGGAGTTGTCCGACCACATCGCTGAGCCGTGGCGGCGCATCCACGTAAGGCGCCACCGGCCACATCAGCGAAACCGTCTCCGCCGTATCGCCCACGAAATCTCGGGAGATCTTGAACAACACCGGATCGGCGCGCTGCGCCATCAAGTCCGATAGAATGCGCCGAAAAGCGATGCGCAGTGGCAATCCATCGGTCAGCGCAGCCAGCGCCCAACCCCGATCGGGGTCCGGAGCATGACGCAGATATGCGCTGAGAAGCGCGAGTTTTCCAATGCGGCTCTGCGTGGTGGACAAGCCGTCGAGTACTTCGGCGAACGCGCGCATATCTACTCCGCGTCATCCTCATAGCCGATCAGCGCCAGGGCCCGTGCCCGCCGCCCCATCAGGCTCAACTGATGCACAAGCGCGTCGTCACGGCCATGCGTAACCCAGATATCCTCCGCCCCTGTCTCTACGATAGTATCGAGCAGTTCCGGCCAATCAGCATGGTCGGACACGATGAGAGGCAATTCCACGCCCCGCTGCCGCGCGCGACCGCGCACCCGCATCCAGCCGGATGCGAAGACACGTAACGGATCTTCGCCCGCACGCCGCGACCATCGATCCATCAACGCTGACGGGGGACACATAATTAGTCCGCCGCGCAATTCGTCGGCGGCTGCAGTACTGGCGGGACGGCAATCACCGAGATCGAATCCAAGATTTTGATAGAGTTCCGTCAGCGCCACGAGTGCGCCGTGCAGCCAGATCGGTCGATCGTATCCCTGCGCCCGCACGAGCGCGATCATGCGCTGACATTTGCCAAGACCGTAGACGCCGAGGAGATGCGCCCGTTCCGGATTGCGAGCAATGGACTGTACCAGCCGCAACGCTTCATCCTCCGCGCGCTCGTGCCGAAAAACCGGCAGCGCGAACGTCGCCTCCGTCACGAACACATCGCAGGAAACGACTTCGAAGGGCCTGCACGTCGGATCTGTCGCGCGCTTGTAATCGCCGGATACGACGGCGCGGCGGCCGGCATGCTCCATAACAATTTGCGCCGAACCCAGAATATGTCCGGCCGGCGCGAAGCGTACACGGACATCGCCGATCCGCTGTGCGCTTCCCAGCGCCGCAATCTGAAAGGTCGCCGCCGATCCCACGCCATAACGGACTTTTATGATCTCGATCGTTTCATGCGTAGCCAGGACGTGCCCATGTCCACTGCGGGCATGATCGGCATGACCGTGCGTAATCAACGCGCGATCGACTGGCCGCGGAGGGTCGATGTAGAAATCACCGGGCGCGCAATAAAGTCCCTTGTCGGTCGCATAGAGCCAGCTTTCGACAGGACGCATGTCAGATGGCCTCAATGCGCGGCGACGGATCAAGAAAGCAAGACAGCGCCCATTAGTAACGCGCGGACCAATGCGTCAGTTCTATGCCGGTGTTTGCTCGTTGCATCAGGCGATGATGTCGGGCAGCAACTGATCTTCCACGGCGATAATTTGGTCTTTCAGCGCCAGCTTGCGCTTCTTCAGTCGGCGAATGTTCAGCTGGTCGTGCCCGCCGATGGCTTCGAGCGCGACGATTTCTTCGTCCAGTACGCGGTGTTCGTTCCGCAACCGTACGAGTTCTTCCCGCAACTCTCCATCGCTGTGACGCACAATCGGCCTCTCGGACTTGCCTGGCTGTGCCGCACCAATCCGGCTGCCCCCGCGGCGCGTTTTACGCTTCTTTCCCAATTCTGCAACAGCTTAGCGTATCCGGGGCCTGAACCGGCGGTTCAGTTGAGCTGTCAGACTGCAAAAGGTCATTACGCACATGCGAACGGCCCCTCAGCTCGAAACGTGACCGGCTGTAAAGTTCATCAAAAGAAAATGTTGACCGCCGTGGCCCTTTTACAAGCCGTAATTTCTCTGTCATGATTTGACCGCTCAACGATCGAAGGAGGTTTAAATGGCGTTATCCGCGCATCTCCACGAACTCGCAGAGAAACACCGGCAGCTCGACCGCCGGATTTCAGAGGAGATGGCAAGGCCTGGATCAGACGACGTCGTGATCCGGCGGATGAAACAACAGAAGTTGAAGATCAAGGAAGAGATCAACAGACTGTCCACAGCCTCCCGCCATTGAGGCGCGTCGAAGCCGGCTCCGAAAGGAGCTGGCTTTTTGATTTTCAATGGAACGTCAAGAACAGTGCGTGACCGGCTCCGGCAACGGGAGTAACGGCACCAGCGCTTGAGCGCCACGCGGCAATGCCCGCCGGTTGGAAATCGGCGGGCACTAACGTCATCAGGCATGCTGCATCGATCTCAAGTCTCGACGATTAGAGTTCGCCTTCGCGGCCCCGCGTAGCATCGTCAGACGCAGGGCCTTGACCGGGCCCGCCGCGCTGGCCATCCGGTCCATGTTCACCGCGCCGTTCGGATCGTCCGTCGTGACGCCCCCCTTTGCTGCGCCGGCCCATGTCCGAAACTGCTTTTTTCTGCGCGTCGTCGAGCGAAGCGTAAAGCTTCTCCGCTGCCGGACGAACGATTTTAATGCCATCGAGGGCAGCGGACAGTTGCGCCTCCGTATCGGCAAGACGAGCGGTAATATCCTTAACCGGAGGTTTGCCGCCTTGACCTGGCTCAGCGGCCCGGATCGGCTCGGCGGGGCATGCGGCGGCAACTTTCGCCGCAGCTGATTTCACTGCCGTCTTCAAATCATCGAACGCCGGCTTTTGTGCATCCGTCGGCTTCACCTTGTATTCGAGCCGGACGAGCATCAGGTCGGCCTTTTCCGCGGCATTGCCACGGCATAGAGCACCACCGATCCCCATCATGGCCATAGGACCGCCCCAGCCGTGCGGCCCCTTGTGATGCCAGCCGCCATGCCGGTGAGCGACCGCCGCTGCCGAGCCGAGTGTTAGAATCACGGCGGCGCCGGCCAGAATTTTGCCATTTCTTGTCATCGGGTTCTCCTTGTTCGCGCGCGGCGCGCCCGGACCGCATTGCGGGGGGAGCATGACACCGAGGGCAGGTGCCGGCGGGCCAGAGCACGCCGCGTCACCCTCTTGAACGCGGAACTTGGCCAAACCCGTCGGAAGATTTTATGGAGGTGTCGTCAAGCGTCCTTGGCCAGATCGCGCAACTTGAATTTCTGGATCTTGCCCGTGGCCGTTTTCGGCAGCTCGGTAAACACCACGTGCCGCGGCGCCTTGTAGCGGGCCAGCCGCTCAAGGCACCACGTAACGATTTCGTCTTTGCCCGCCGTCGCGCCGGCTTTCAATTCGACGAAGGCGCAAGGTGTCTCGCCCCACTTATCGTCGGGTTTGGCCACCACTGCGCAGGCCGCAACGGCCGGATGCTTGTAGATGACGTCCTCCACCTCGATCGAAGAGATGTTTTCGCCCCCCGAAATGATGACGTCCTTCGACCGGTCCTTCAATTGTATGTAGCCATCCGGATGCAGCACACCCAGATCGCCGGAATGAAACCAGCCGCCGGCGAACGCCTCCGCCGTGGCCTGAGCGTTCTTCAGATAGCCCTTCATGACAATGTTGCCGCGAAACATAACCTCGCCCATCGTTTCACCGTCCGCCGGAACCTTGGTCATCGTCTCCGGGTCCATCACGGTGAGGTCTTCCAGCGCCACATATCTGACGCCCTGGCGGATGCGCTTCTTCGCCAGCAGCTCATGCTCCAGCGTATCCCATTCGCCATTCCATTCGTTGATCGTGGCTGGACCATATGTTTCCGTCAGACCGTAAAGATGCGTCAAATCGAATCCCGCAACGATCATCGCGTCGAGCACCGCCTGCGGCGGCGGCGCGGCTGCATGATTGAACGACACGCGATGTGATATCTCGCGCTTTTCTTCTGGCCGCGCGCCCAGTAGCGTCGACATCACGATGGGCGCACCGGAAATATTTGTGACCCGGTGCTCGACGATGGCGTCGTACATGGCCTTTGCCCGCACCCACCTGAGACAGACATGCGTGCCGGCGACCATGGCCATCGACCAGGTGAAACACCAGCCGTTGCAATGGAACATCGGCAGCGTCCACAGATAGACTGGATGCTGGCCCATGCCCGTGGCGATCGTATTCGCGTAGCACATCATCGCGGCCCCGCGATGATGATAGACGACGCCCTTGGGATTTCCTGTTGTTCCCGACGTGTAATTGAGCGCGATCGCGGACCACTCATCGTCGGGCATGCGCCACGCAAAGTTCGGATCCGACCCGGCAAGAAGAACCTCATAATCGAGGTTCGATAGCGCCGGTCGGTCTTGCGGGAATTCAAGATCATTATAGTCGATGATGATCGGACGCACCTTTGCCAACGCCAATGCTTCCGCCATGACGCCGGAAAACTCGCGGTCGGTAATCAGCACTTTCGTGTCGGCATGATCGAGCTGGAAGGCAAGGATCGGCGCATCGAGACGCGTGTTGAGGGAATGCAAGACCGCCCCCAGCATCGGCACGGCGTAATGCGCCTCGAGCATCGGCGGCGTGTTTGATAGCATCACCGACACGGTGTCGCCCGGCCCGATCTGAAGCCGCGCCAAGCCCGACGCCAGCCGTCGGCATCGACCGTAGAAGTCCGCCCAGGAATACCTTAGCGCGCCATGAATGACGGCGGGATGATTCGGATGCACCGCCGCTGCGCGTTGCAAGAAAGTAAGAGGCGTGAGCGGCTGGTAATTGGCCGGGTTCTTGTCGAGGTCCTGGTCGTAGGGAGACACGGTCATCGGGTGCGGCGCTACCTGCTGGTGCGAAGTTTTGATGACGCTAGACAATTGCCGTGCGGAGATCAAACGGCCTGCAACACACCCAATGGGGCTATCCCCCGCGCGGCGCGGTGCGGCGCCGCCTCGCTCAAACACTATGAGGCGGGCACTATGAGGCGGGAAAAGGCGACTTTTGCTTAGACAATCCAAATGTCGGGTGTAATCTGACCTCTGTTGGCGTTGGCTTTTCAAGGAGGAGGCCATGACCGAACCTCGTCTAGACGCTGTGGCGTTGTGGGTCCTCGTAATGCTGCTGTTCGCCCTGACCGTAGCCCTGGAACTGGCCATCTTCGCGCATTGACCGATCGACTGACGGGTACAATGACTGGTCCAGTGGCCCTGAACCAGCGAGAGGGTTGGCCGCTGGCGCGGCGGTTCGCGCCGTTGCCTAACATCCCACTAATCGTGCAATTTGCCCCAGTCAAAGCGCCGGGTCCGCAGGCGTGATGCGAACTCGGCTGCCACCTTGGCCGGGTCCTCGTTCGCCGCCCGGTATCGCCGGGCCTGCTACCGTTCTTCCGGATCAAAATTGTCAATGACACACAGCCCGAACCAGCAACCGCAACTCCTCCACCTTGTTTTCGGCGGCGAATTGGAATCGCTCGACGGCATCACCTTCCGCGACTTGCACGCGCTGGAGGTCGTCGGCATTTACCCCAATTACGCCGAAGCCCATGCCGCTTGGAAATCCGCTGCGCAAAAGTCGGTCGACAATGCGCTCATGCGCTACTTCGTGGTCCACCTGCACCGACTGCTAGATCCAGCAACATCGGTCAATTGACAGCGGAGGAGCGGCGCCCCCGCTACTCGCGGCCGAACAAGCCATCGACGATCCGGTTGGCCCAGCCGCGGCTGCGGAACGAGCGCTTCAGATCGACCGGAACATAGTGCCTGTCGACCCAGGTGAAAAAGTCGATCGGCTCGTTTGCGGCATGTTCCAGATACTGTTCGATAAAGACATCGAGAACACCAGTATCGGCATGACGGATATGTCCGTATCGCAGGCTCAGTTGGCGCTTGGCTTCCGCCATAGGAACATTGTCGACGAGATGCAGATAAAGCACGCTGGCGAGCCCGGCCCGGTCGGCGCCCGACTTGCAATGCAGGAGAATGGGATGCTCAACGGTCTCATAGATCCGACGCAAACCATGTAACTCGGCTTTCGAGGGTGCATCACGGCTGCGTAGTCGAAAATCGACGTACGCGAGGCCCAATTTTTCGCAGGCCGCTCGCTCGTGCCGGGCGGTTGGCATCTCGGCGTTGCCACGCAAATTTATGATCGTGCGGACGCCCAGAGCCTTGATTCGCCCGAGCTGGTAAGGCAGCGGCTGTGCGGCGCGCCAAGCTCGGTCACTCAACCTGTGGCGGTTTTGAAACAAGACGCGCACGAACAGATGATCGAAAAGCAACATATCGGCATATCCGACGACTGGCGCGAACCACCTGCGGACGGGCGCTGGTGCCTGCGCAGCCACGCTAATCCGCGCTGCCATGGCGCCGCGACTGATCGCGCGCTTCATCTGTTTGATTCGGCCGGGTGGCATTACGGTCCTGGAAACTCCCGCTTGGCTGGATACGACCGAACACTGAAACAGTTTACGGTCTGACAGCGTCGTGCATGGGCGCCATTATTGACGTCCAGCGTCCCACTGCGGTCGATAACCACGAAAGCGCAGATGATTTCGGTTGATATTCGTTGCCTTAACCTGAGACAAGAGGACTTCAGAGCGCGCCCCCAAGGGTCAGCCAGCCGATAGACTTTTGCCATGCGGACCCGCATCTACCGGTCCGTCAGGGCCAGGGCTCATAGGATCGATGGCAAATAGTTCGGCCTACAAAGTGAGCGCTGCCCGTTTTGCCGGTCGGTGGCTGGCTGGGTTTGTTCGGCTGGTCCATCGCACGTCCGATGTCGTTGCAGAGCCCGACGGCATCCTTGAGCGCCTGCGTGCGGATCACCCCTGTATTGTCGGGCTGTGGCATGGCCAGTTCATGATGGCTTCCATGCATCGTCCGGATGTTCCCGTGGCCGCCATGGTGGCTCGTCATGGCGACGCTGAATTCATCGGCGCGACGATGCAAAGCCTCGGCGTCGAACTCGTCCGCGGTGCAGGAGCCGGCGCGCGCCGCAAAGATCGCGGCGGCGCCGCAGCCCTGCGCGGCGCGCTGCAAAGTCTGGCCGCCGGCAAATCGTTTGTCATGACCGCCGATGTCCCCCCCGGCCCAGCGCGAACCTGCGGCGAGGGAATCATCACGCTGGCCCGCATGAGCGGCCGCCCCATCGTCCCCTTGGCTGTGGCAAGCTCACGGTTCACCGTGCTCGATACCTGGAGCCGGCTGACGATTAACCGCCCCTTCTCGAAGCTGGCCTTCGTCTATGGCGAACCGATCTTCGTTCCACGCGATGCCGAGCCGGACGAATTGGAAGCAATTCGGCAGCAGGTGGAGCGAGCGATCAACGCAGCAACACGTCGCGCCTACCTGCTGGCTGGAGCCGACCCGCTGCGGGCCACCCCGCGTTCGGCCGATCTCGCCGTACCTCCGCCCAAGCCGGGTCTGGCGCTGACGGCCTACCGCGGATTGACCGGCCTTCTTGCCCCTTTGGCGCCCGTCGTCCTCGCCCACCGTGCCCGCAAGGGCAAGGAAGACGCACTGCGCCGTGATGAACGCCTCGGCTCTCCGGTGCAAGGACGGCCGGACGGCCCGTTGGCCTGGGTCCATGCCGCAAGCGTCGGCGAGCTGATGGCGGTTCTGCCACTCATCGACGGTCTATGCGCAGCACGCCACGACCTGAATGTGTTGGTCACAACGGGAACCGTTACGTCGGCGGGTATTGCAGCGGCGCGACTTGGTCCGCGCGCCATCCACCAGTTCGCCCCCATCGATACGCCCCAAGCCGTACGCCGCTTTCTCGACCACTGGCGGCCAAGTATCGCCATTTTCACCGAAAGCGAAATCTGGCCGAACCTCGTCCTTGCGACGTCCGCCCGTAAAATCCCCATGGCCCTCGTGAATGCCCGGATGTCGGCGCGCAGCGGCCGCCGTTGGCGATCACGACGCGGCATAGCCAAGCAACTGTTTGGCTGCTTCGATATCGTCATGGCACAAAACGCGGCTCTGGCTCGACAATTCGCCCAGCTTGGCGCACCGCGGACGCTTGGTGCCGGCAATTTGAAGATCGACGCCCCGCCACCGCCGGTCGATCAGGCCGAATTGGCACGACTGCGCGTTATCGTTGGCTCGCGGCCGCTCCTGGTTGCAGCCAGCACCCACGATGGCGAAGAGCAAGTAGTCGCCGAGGCCCATCGCGCCCTGCGCCAACGCATCCCTGAACTTCTGACGATCATCGCCCCGCGCCATCCTGATCGGGGCGGCAAGCTCGCCGCTGATCTCAGCGCATCCGGCCTGGCAGTGGCGCAACGCTCGACCAAGACCGATCCCGGGCCTGCGACGGACATCTACCTTGCCGACACGATCGGCGAATTGGGGCTCTTCTACTCGCTCGGCCGCATCGTGTTCCTCGGCGGCTCGCTGATACCGCATGGTGGTCAGAACCCGATCGAGGCCATCCGCCTCGGCTGCGTGGTGATGAGCGGTCCGAGCCGGCACAACTTCGCCGACATCTATGGCAGCCTCGACACGTCCGGCGCCGTTGCATCCATTACCGGCGCCACCGAACTCGCTGCGGCCGCGGCACGCCTTCTGACCGATGCGACGGAGCGGGCTGCGATGCAAACCGCCTCCGAAAAGTCGCTGGCGGCCATGGGTGGCGCGTTGACCAAAACGATCGCGACGATTCTGCCGATGATCCCGCCCGCGGCGGTCGCACCCATGTTGGCCTCAATGCACACGCCTGACACCCACGCCGAAGTGCCGACTCAGGGCTTCCGACGTGCCGTCTCGTGAACCGGGTTGGTGGTATCGGACGCAACCTTCGCTGATCGCGCGAGCACTCGCACCCGTCGCGTCGGTCTATGGCGCGATCACAGTGCGGCGAATGCACAAAGCGCCGTCCTACCGCAGTCCAATCCCGGTCGTCTGCATCGGTAATTTCACTGCAGGCGGCACCGGCAAAACTCCGTTCGCGCTCTGGCTGGCCAAGCGGTTGCAGCAGCTCGGCATCACCGTGGTCTTCCTCACGCGCGGCTATGGCTCGACAGTGAGCGCGGCGACGTCCGTCGATCTTAGCCGTCACACCGCGGCAGACGTCGGGGACGAAGCAATGCTGCTCGCCCGCGCCGGCCCGGTCATGGTTTCCCCCGACAGGGCAGCAGGTGCGAAGGCAATTCTTGACGAATTTCCCTCTGCCGCCGTGATCCTCATGGACGACGGCTTGCAGAACCCAGCGCTGCATAAGGATCTAAGCATCGCAGTCGTGGACGGAGCGCGAGGTTTTGGAAACGGCAGCGTCATACCCGCAGGACCATTGCGCGCGCCACTGGCCCCGCAACTGGCCCGCACGGACGTGATTGTCGTGAACGGCCGCCGCGATGACCGCGATGCAATCGAAAAAGTCCTCGCGCCGGAATTCTCAGGACCGATTTTGTCGGCATGGCCCGAACCGGAGGGAGCAACCGATTGGCTGCAAGGCGTTCGCGCTGTGGCCTTTGCCGGCATCGGCAATCCGGCCCGCTTTTTCCGGCTGCTCGAAGCCGGTGGCGCTGTCCTCGTTGCACGCCATGCCTTTGCCGACCATCACAATTTCACCGACGCCGAAGCGACACGCCTGATCAGCGAGGCGCAAACGCAAGGCGCACAGCTTGTCACAACGGAAAAAGATCTCGTTCGCCTCGCGGCAGCGGATGGCCCGCGCGCAGAACTCCGCCGTCGCGCGCGTCCGCTTGCCATCTCACTCAAAGTCGATGTGAACGGGGAAGACCTTCTGATCGGAAAGATCATCAGGCTGTGCGCTTCGAGACTATAATCTGGTGTCAGCCGTCCGGGTGCGTTTCCACGAACCGCTTCAAGGAAACGTCTGGCGTCGCGTAGGCTTCCTGCAACTCGACACTCCAGTATTTCAGGTTCTGCAAGTCAATGCGCACGCCGGTCACTGCGCAGCGTACATAATCGCCGGCGGACAAAACCTGGAATTCACCCGCCAGATAGCGAACCCGCGCTTCCGTACCCCCACCAAATAATCGTTCAAGCCTGTTCATTGCCTATCCTTGTCCGCCGCCCGGACAGATGCGTGATCTATGTCTAGAGGGCCGGCCGCGCTCCGACAAGCGGGCAGCTCCGGCGACGCGCGAAGTCATCGTTAAAAGAGCGACCCCTGTGGCGGGCCGCCATCCTTTTTGCGCCCCGCCGCCGCGGCGGGCCTGGATCGGGCGTCCTCGTCCGGTCCCGGCGGCACATGCTTGACTTCGGCAACTGCTTTACCGTCCGCAAACTCCATTTCCACCCGGCTCGCCAGGTTCAGTGATGCAGCCCGACGGACCATGACGCCGGTCTCGTCCCGGACAATCGCAAAGCCTCGCGCCAGAACGCCCTGATAACTGTACGACGATAAAAGTTTGGCCTGAGCCTCAAGCCCCCGCCGTTTCTGATCCAGTCGATTAGCCAAAGCCTCAACGCGCATCCGCCCACCAATGCGCTCGAACCGCATGCGGCGCTCGCCCGCTATCCGCGTCAAGGCGGAGCGGGCGCGGGCAAAACTGTCCACCAATCTGCGATCGCGACGCTCCACGAGATGACTGAGCAGCTGCGGTGTCAACCGGCCGGCGACTTTGGCTTGACGCATCGTATGGGCGCGCGTGTTCGCGAGCAAAGCCCGCGCCAGACGCTGGTCCACCGCATCAAATTGTTGCCGCGCCAGCGCCGTCAAATCCTCAGGCCGGGGCAGCCCGCGCGCGGCGGCCTTTAAATGCGTCCGTGCGGCTTCGAGCATGCGCCGGCTCGCAATTCGCAATCGCTGGCGACAATCAGCGACGTCGGCCATCAACTCGGAGAACTTGGGCACCGCCCACTCGGCAGCTTTCGTCGGGGTCGGAGCACGCGCATCCGCGACGAGATCGATCAGAGTCCAGTCGGTCTCGTGACCGACGGCTGAAATGAGCGGAATGGCGCTCTGTGCCACGGCCCGGACGACGACCTCTTCGTTGAAGCCCCACAGGTCTTCAAGACTGCCGCCACCACGCGCGACGATGATCACGTCCGGCCGTGGAATTGGCCCGCCCGGACCCATGGCATTGAACCCGCGCACGGCGGCGGCCACCTTGGCAGCGCTACCTTCGCCCTGAACCGGCACCGGCCAGATCACAACGTGGGCCGGAAAGCGCTCGGTAAATCCATGCAGCATGTCGCGGATCACGGCCCCCGTCGGAGAGGTCACGATGCCAACGACACGCGGCAAGAATGGCAGCGGCTTCTTGCGGCTCTCCTCGAACAGCCCTTCGGCGGCGAACTTGCGTTTGCGCTCCTCAAGCAGCGCCATGAGAGCGCCGGCGCCCGCAGGCTCCAGCGCCTCGATCACGATCTGATACTTCGATGAACCGGGAAAGCATGACACCTTGCCGGTAACAATGACCTCCATGCCCTCCTCGGGCTTCACCTTGAGCCGGCTCCAATTTCCCTTCCAGACCACTGCGTCGATTTTTGCCTTGTCGTCCTTGAGCGAGAAGTAGCAGTGCCCCGAAGAGTGCGGACCCCGATATCCGGACACTTCCCCGCGCAAACGAATATGACCGAAGCCGTCTTCCAGCGCCCGCCTGATCGCATTCGATAATTCACCGACCGAAAATTCCGGAGCATTTCGGTGCGGCTGAGGCGTCACATCGGCCACGGTCGATCCTTCCTGTTACGGGCGCGCAGTATACCCAACAGCCCCGCGAGGCAATAGTCGCCAGCGGGAACTGAAGCTTCAACCCCGGCGTTTATCAGCCTCCAAAGCCAAACTTTTGAATGCTGAGGATCACGAGCCATGAAGAACACGCGATTTGCCTTGAGTTGGATTGGCTTTGCGCTTCTCGCTGGGTCGTTTGTAACCGTTGCGGCTTTCGCACAGGCCCCGTCGAGCACCGATCCGCAAGTGGCTTTCAATAACCATTGCCGTACGTGTCACTCGGCTCAGCCCGGCGACAATCGGCTTGGCCCTGCATTGCATGGCGTCATGGGTCGCAAGGCCGGCAGTGTCGAGGGCTACAGCTACTCACCCGGCTTCAAGACAACTGATCTTGTTTGGAATGATGCCAACATGGACGAATTTATCGCCAATCCCAACAGCGTCTTTCCCGGCAATAACATGGCCACGTTCGCCGGTCTGAAAGATGCCGGCGATCGCAAGGCGATCATCGAATATCTGAAATCGCTTAAGTGATGTCGTTCGAGATTCGCCCGTCGACGATACGCAACTGACGGTCAGCGCGAGCCGCAAGGCCGAGATCATGCGTCACCATGACGATCGAGCGCTTCGTCTCGTCCACCAGACGGCGCAGAACACCAAGCACCTGCTCGCTTGACTGGCTATCGAGATTTCCCGTTGGTTCGTCCGCGAGGATGACATGCGGTTCGTTCGCCAAGGCCCGCGCGATGGCCACCCTTTGGCGCTGACCGCCTGAAAGTTGTCCTGGCAGCTTGTGCGCGTGCGCTTCGAGACCGAGTGAAGCAAGTAAGGCCAAGGCCCGATCCTTCATCTGTGCTTCGCTTATTTTTCCCAGCGCCCGCATCGGCAACATCACATTCATCAGCGACGTGAATTCGGTGAGCAGAAAATGAAACTGAAACACGAACCCCAGATGTTTCAATCGCAGCCGCGCCCGCTGCGCTTCGTCATCGACAGGCACCGGCCGCCCTTGCATGAAAACCTCGCCCGATGTTGGCGCATCGAGAAGGCCCAACAAGTATAGAAGCGAACTCTTTCCCGAGCCTGAAGGTCCGGTTATGGCGACAAACTCGCCCGGCTCGATCGCCAGGCTGATGTCGCGCACAAGTGTTGTCTCCACCCCGTCACCGATTGTTTTGGTAACATGCCGCAATTCGATCAACGGAGTCGTCACCGGGAGCTGGATCGTCACGACGCCCCCCGGATGATTTCGACCGGCTGAACGCTCGCCGCTTTTCTGGCCGGCAAATATCCAGCGATGCCCGACGCCAGCAGTGCGATGAGTCCTGCAAGCAGATAGTGCGTTGGTGTGTAATAGAGTGGCAGGTGCGTCGTATCCACAAATGGGCTTTTGAATTCGATTGTCTCGAGCATGCCGCACAAAGCGTAACCCAACGCCCAGCCCGCCAGAGTCCCGGCCACTCCGATCATCAGCGCCTCGAGAAGAAAAATCGATCGCACGGTCCGCTCCGTGAAGCCGAGCGATTTCAAAATCGCGATGTCGCGCGTTTTCTCGTGCGTGATCGTCGAAATGATGTTGTAGGTGCCGAACGAAGCCACCAGCAGGATCGCTCCAACCACCGTGTACATGATGAAATTGCGCACCTGGAGAGCCGACAGCAAGTCCTCGTTGGCCTCTTGCCATGACACCGACTTGTATCCCGTCTGCGCCTCGATCCGTTCGGCGACGCTCATCGCCTGCATGACGTCCGTGACGCGAATACGCATCGCGTTCACGATACCGGTCTGACCGGCGAGGATTTGCGCGGTCTTGATCAGCGTGAAAGCCTGTGTCTCGTCCGCTTGGCTCACGCCAGAATGCACAAGAGCCACCACCGTGCACGACACAACCCGCCCCGTTCCGGAAACGACCGCGATCGTGTTGCCGACGCGCGCGCCGATCTTCTGTGCCAGCCGGTCACCCAGGATAATTGCGTTCGATGACCGGTACAGATCGCCAACCGTGCCGCCGCGCAACTGTTGTGGAAGTTTGGACACCGATACTTCCCGTCGCGGATCGATGCCGGTCACGTTCGCTGCCGTGTCGCGGCTGGCATAGCGGATCACGGCGCGCGCTTGCACCGAAGGCGCCACAGCCCCATCCAGCCAGCTGTCGAGCGAGGCGATGATGGCATAAGGGTTCTTGATGCCGGGCCGCGTCGCCATGGTGCTGAGACCGGAATAGGCGACGACTTGATAGTGATCTTCCGCCGCCTGTCGCGGTGGATCACGCCGCTCATCACTCATCGTGATGTGCGGCAAGGCGTCAACGAGCTGACTGACGAAATCGCGCTGCGAGCCCTCCATCAAAGCCGCCATCATGACCGAGAACCCGACGCCCATCGCGACACCCATCAGCCCGACCAGCGTCTGCCTGAGCCGCGACCGGATGTGCGTCACAGCGATGTCGAAAACGAGCCTCATCTCGCAGCCTGACCGCCCACCATCGTATCACCGCGGATCGGCCGCACACGATCACCGGTGCCAAGGCCGTGAACGGGCGGCGTGATGATGAAATCGCCTGCTTGAAGATCGCCCCGCACCTCGACGCGGTCCGTGCCGCGGATGCCCGCGACAATCGCAACCTCGGTGACCTTGCCGCCGGCCACTTTGAGCACGTGCCCGTCAACGATGGCTTCCGCCGGCACGATGAGCACGTTTTTGGCTTCCGATACGACGATGTTGGCCTCGACGCTCATGCCGACCTTGAGCGGTGTATCGTCGGGCAGCGAAAGATGGACGCGGAACGTCTTCGTCTCCGGATCACCTTTCGGCGTTATGCGCTCCACGGTTGCCGGAAGGGGCGCGCTTGACCCTTCGTGGCGCAGCAGAACACTCTGCCCAGCAGCCACTTTTAGAATATCGTCTTCGTTCACCTCGGCGATGATCTTCAAGGGTTTTGCCTCGCCGATCCACAGCAGCGTATCGGCCTCGCCGATCCCCGCGATTTCGCCGATTTCACCGGTCCGGCGCATGACGATGCCGTCAAGCGGTGACTTCAGGGCGAGATCGGAGATCCGGTCTTTCTGCATGGCCACCCGCGCTTCCTGCTGGCGCACCTCCGTCAGCTTGTCGTCAAGTGCGACGCGCGTCCCCGTGTTGCGTTTGACCAACCCATCGAAGCGCGCCGCCTCCTCATTCAGCCGCTGCAATCGCGATTGCAGTTCCTGCAGCACAGCCTGCTCTTCATCGTCATCGAGACGGACGACGACATCGCCCTTTTGAACAGCCTCGCCTTCGCATTTGCAGATATCCACAATGCGCTTGCGTGAGAGCGCCGTGACTTTTGCCCAGTTCACCGGTTCAACGATACCCGTCGCATAGACAATCTGCGCCGCATTACCGATGGTGACCGGCACCACCTTGACTTCCGGTCCCCGGTCGAACCACCACCAGCCTACGATCAGGCAGAATCCCAGCGCCATGAGAGCCAGAAGCCGGCGCTCGCCGTGCGGCAGGCGCGGGCCATCGTCTGCGCCATCGTCGTCGCGATCGCGGCTGAACCAGCCGCGCAAACCCTCGGGCCAACCGTCGAAGGCTGTCGTCCAGGATTTGGCTAACGTCCCACGCATTGGCTGCTCCTCGACACGTCTTTGGCTGGCAGTTGAGCCGACCGGGACGGAATGGCCACAAAACGGTATACCCGCAGCCACGGGCAGGACCGAATAGGCGATAGTAAAGCGCTGCTCTCTGACTTGGATCAAGCGGTTCGCGTATCGGCGTGCCTGCCCAAGGCCTTGACCGCCAGGAACAACCGTTGCACTTCACGCTGATGAACGTTCTCCTCATCGGTTCAGGCGGCCGCGAGCACGCCCTCGCCTGGAAACTCGCCCAAAGCCCTCTGCTCACTGCGCTTTACTGTGCACCCGGCAATCCCGGCATTGCAGAGGTGGCGACGTGCGTCGCCGTCGATGCCGCCGACCACGCGGCCATAATTGCATTCTGCCGCACCCGAGACGTTGCGTTCGTTGTCGTTGGCCCGGAAGTTCCCCTCGTCGCCGGCCTGACGGACGCTCTTGGCGCTGCCGGGATCAAGCATTTCGGGCCTTCGCGTGCCGCAGCGGCTCTAGAGGGATCGAAAGGCTACACCAAAGACCTTTGCCGCGAGCATGGCATTCCCACCGCCGCCTATGGACGCTTTACTGACGCAACGTCTGCGAAGGCTTATCTGGCGACACAGCGTTTTCCGATCGTCGTCAAGGCGGATGGCCTTGCCGCCGGCAAGGGCGTCGTCATCGCTGCCAACAGAGCGGAGGCCGAAGCGGCCATCGATGTCTGCTTAGGCGGCGCCTTTGGGTCGGCCGGCGCGGAAGTCGTCGTGGAGGACTTCCTCGAAGGCGAGGAGGCAAGTTTCTTTGCGCTCTGCGACGGGCGCAACGTCCTTGCCATGGCTTCGGCACAAGATCACAAGCGCGTCGGCGAGGCTGACACCGGACCCAATACCGGCGGCATGGGCGCCTATTCGCCGGCCCCGGTCATGACCCCCGACATGGTCGACCGCACCATGGACGACATCATACGCCCGACGGTTGCCGCCATGGCCGCGCGCGGCACGCCGTTTCGCGGCGTACTGTTTGCCGGTTTGATGATCACCGCAGAGGGACCAAAGCTCATCGAATACAACGTCCGCTTTGGCGACCCGGAAACGCAAGTGCTCATGCTGCGCCTGAACTCCGACCTGCTCGCCGCCATGCTGGCAACCGCCGACGGCGACCTGCTTGATTACAAGTTGGACTGGTCGGATGACGCAGCCCTTACCGTTGTTTATGCAGCGGAGGGATATCCAGGTACGCCAATGAAAGGTACCGAGATCCGCGGTCTGGACGCCGCCCGATCGGTGGAAGGCGTAGAAATTTTCCATGCCGGTACGAAGCGCGTCAACGACCGCATCATTGCCGATGGTGGCCGCGTGCTGTCCGTCACCGCCCGCGGCCGTGATGTGGCTGAAGCCCAGTCCCGAGCCTATAAAGCGCTGGACCGCATCGATTGGTCCGGCGGCTTTTGCCGTCGCGATATCGGTTGGCGCGCCATCGGTCGTGGCTGACGGCGATCAGCTGTCGATCAGCGCCTTGCACTCCTTGATGCAGGCCGTGCAGCTGTCCATGCAGGCCTTACAGACGGCATGCTTCTCCGCATGCTTTTTGCACTCCGCTTCGCAGTCGGAACACACATCCTTGCACACGGCAGCAAGTTCTTTCAGGCGGGGCGCGTCCAGCGCCGCCAAACGCAACAGCGCCGCACACATCGGCATCATGATCGAAACCGACTTCATGCAGTCGACGAGAGACGTGTCGCCGGCCTTCATCATCTCCAGGCAGTGCGCCACACAGACTTCGCCCTTGGCGATGCACGCGCTCGCCGTATCGATGACGGCCTTATGCTTGGCGCCCATCGCCGAATGATCCATCCCCGAATGGTCCATTTTTGAATGGTCCATCGCGCCGTGATCCATTCCTTCATGTCCGTCGGCGGCAAGCGCGGCTCCTGCACCCAAAGTTACGGCGGCGGCGGCGAACCCGAGTGCCGCGCGGCGAGACAGCGGGGCGATTGTCAGATCCTGTTCAGTCTGCATGAGTGTTCTCCTGGTCAGAGTTATCTGTAGATTTGAAGGCCTGACGTTGCGCCCAATCGAGCCACAGCGCGACCCGCGCTTCCGGATGCGGTGACGTCATGAAATCGGTGATCACAGCTAGGCTGTCGGCGCCAGCCGCGATCACACCCCCCGCCCGGTCGGGCGTAAGACCGCCGATAGCAACCAGCGGCAGCGAGCCGATGCGCCGCTTCCATTCCCCGATCCGCTCCAGCCCCTGCGGCGCCCAAGCCATGACCTTAAGCTTCGTCTCGTAGATCGGCCCTAATGCCACGTAGTACGGGTCTGCGGCAAGTGCGGTTTCCAATTCATCATCGGTGTGGGTCGAAATTCCAAGCCGCAACCCCGCCCGCCTGATCGCAGCAAGATCAGCCGCGGCAAGATCCTCCTGCCCCAAATGCACGAAATCAGCGCCGGCATCGATCGCCGTTTGCCAGTAATCGTTGACGATGAGATCGCAATCATGCGCGCGGCAGACCGCAAGTCCTTCATCGATTTGTGCGCGCACCTCATCCTCCGACGCGGCCTTGATCCTCAGCTGCACCGTCGCGACCCCAAGCGGCACGATTCGCTTCAGCCAGGCCACATCCGGCACAATAGGATAAAAGCGAGACGGCGGGCGAACGGGGCGCGCGGTCATGGCTGTCGCGCAAGATCGAAGAACGGCGTTCCGGCGACCGGCGTCGACGGGCTTGCCATATCGCGTTGCTCCATGAGACCCGACACGAAGGCGGCGCGACCGGCCTCGATCGCTTTGGCAAAGGCTTCGGCCATTGAGACCGGATCGCCAGCCTTCGCGACGGCGGTGTTCAGCAGACAGGCGTCGAAGCCCATCTCCATCGCCTGCGCGGCATGGCTCGGCGCACCGATACCGGCATCGATGACCAGCGGGATCTCAGGAAAATAAGCCCGCATTGTTCGCAGCGCATAAGGGTTGGCAAGTCCGCGTCCAGTGCCGATCGGCGCGCCCCACGGCATCAGAACTCGGCAACCGGCGCCAACCAGTCGCTCTGCGGCGCCCAAATCCTCTGTCGTGTAAGGGAACACGTCGAAGCCATCTTTGGCCAGCGCTTCGGCCGCTTCCACGAGACCGAAAAGGTCAGGCTGCAGCGTGTCGTCATTGGCGATCACTTCGAGTTTGATCCACGCCGTATCGAACAGTTCGCGCGCCATCTGCGCTGTCGTTATCGCCTCGCGCGCCGTGCGGCACCCGGCCGTATTGGGCAGCACGGCCACAGGCAGCGCGCGGATGAGATCGAGGAAGCGTTCCCCCGTCCGGCCGCGCGCCTGTTCCCGGCGCAGCGACACGGTCACGATCCCCGCTCCCGACGCTCGGACGGCATCGGCCATGATCTGCGGCGAGGGATAGAGCGCCGTTCCCAGCAACAGCCGCGACCCGATCTCCGTGCCATAGACGGTGAAGGGTCCGGTGCCGGGTTTATGCCCAAGAAGGTGCGGTTCGCGCGGGTTCATATGAGCTATTTAAGCTGTCCTGGCCGCTTTGGTAATAGAGCATTCAGCAAATACGCAGACGCCAGCGGGTCAAAGGGGTCAGACCCCGTCGGGGTCTGACCCCATCAATCCCATCAATCG
Organism: Hyphomicrobium sp.; assembly: GCA_022844105.1. Classification (GTDB taxonomy): domain Bacteria; phylum Pseudomonadota; class Alphaproteobacteria; order Rhizobiales; family Hyphomicrobiaceae; genus JAGVSR01. The sequence continues at coordinate 335,027 of JALHMJ010000002.1, forward strand.
GGCGGCCAGCGATAGATAAACGTCAGGAAGAACAGCGCGGCATAGATGGCAACGAAGGCAAGTGCGCCGAGGCAGGCGGCCGCCTCATATTGCGTCATCCCGAGCGGCGCGATCGTCGCGCTGCCGAACCCCGGGATTTCGGTCGCTGTTTTCCCGAGCTTCGACCATGCCCGTTCGGTCCCCAGTAGCAATTCATGTATCCCGACCGTCAGCGCACCCATGAACGCAAGCCCGAACGAGAACACTACAAAAGACAACGCCCGCAGGATGAATGGAGCCGTCTTGAGGAATAGCCACAGCCCGACGATGTAAGCTGAAACCATTGCAAACGAGACCGACACCACGGACACCACGATGTCGGTCAACTCATTGCGAACGGAGAGAATGTCGGTTTCGGTCATGTTTTTCTAATCTGCTAAGGCACGGCGGCAAGGAAGATGAAGATGGCGAAAATCACAAGGTGCACGGCGCCCTGAAGAACTGTCGTGCGCCCGGTCGCCAGCGTCACCGATGCAATGAAGAGCGACAGCACCAGCAGTGCCATCTCTTCCGGGTCAAGGCCGAGCTCGAACGACTTGCCCGTCGAAATCGCGAAGATGGCAACGGCGGGGATGGTTAGCCCGATGGTGGCCATGGCGGAACCTAGCGCCAGATTGAGGCTCGTCTGGAGACGGTTCGCCGCAGCGGCGCGGACGGCGGCCACGCCTTCCGGCAGAAGAACGACCGCGGCGATGATGACGCCGACAAATGCCTTCGGCAACCCCGCGTCCGCAATGCCGGCTTCCAGAACCGGCGAGAGAGTCTTGGCCAGCAGCACCACGCCGACGAGTGACAGGATAAGCAAGCCGACACTGACTGCTGCCGTGCGATTGCTCGGCGTATCGTGGACCGGATAACTCTCGCTCGCGTCGGCAAGAAAATAATCGCGATGGCGGATCGTCTGCACGAAAAGGAAGACACCGTAGAGGATAACGCAAGCAGCAGACACGAACGCGAGCTGCGCGGTGTTGTATGTCTGTCCTGGGGTTGCCAGCGTATAGTTCGGTAAGACGAGCGTGATCGTGGCCAGTGTGCCCAGCACGCTCAGCGCGGTACTCGCGGCTGCGGTCTGGAAGCTTTGCTCAAAATGGCGAACGCCCCCGACGACGAGGCATACGCCGATGATCCCGTTCAAGACGATCATGACCGTCGCGAACACCGTATCACGCGCGAGATATTCGCTACCGGCCGTCGCACCTACGAGAATCGACACGATCAGCGCCACCTCGATGACGGTCACGGCGATGGCCAGCACGATGGAGCCGAACGGCTCACCGACCCTGAGCGCGATGACCTCCGCGTGGTGGACCGCCGCGAACACCGCGCCACCAAGCAACACCGACGCAAGCCCGAGAACGAAGCCACTTTCCGCCGGAAGCACATGGACCACCTTCAAGACCAGCACAACCGCAGCGGCCACCGGAACCAGCCATGCCCAGAGCGGCAGCTCATCGACGTTGTGATCGTCCATCTATCCCCCAAAACACGTCAGCTCGGACGTTGCCTCCATCCTCCGCATAGCTTCCGCATTCAGATCGCAACGTCAAACAAAAGCAGTGCATGGAACAGGGGTCAGACCCCGAACGGGGTCTGACCCCTTTGAAGCCCGACCAGCGCGTGAGGCCAAAACTGCCTAGCACGGTGCCGACCGGCGTCGGCGCAAGCCGCCCCGGCCGGAGCGCGACCAGCGCGTGAGGCCAAATGAGACCAGCGCGTGAGGCCAACTAAGCTCCTGGACAAACGGCTCCGGAATCGGCCCATGCGTTGATCAACTCGCCGAACTCACGCTGCGTGCCGGGCACGGGAGTCCGACCACCCCCCGGCGCCCATCCCCAACCGACGAGCGTATCTTCCGCCATATGCGTCACGATTTCGGCCAGCGATTTGCCGCCATTGCGTTTGGGGTCCTTGATCTGTTCGCAGATCTCGCCGAGCGACTTGCCTTCCCAGGCCATCTCGATGGGAGCCAAGTGCCAAAGCGGATGGCCCGGCACACGGCCGGGCTCAAAATTCTTCTCGCGATGGCATGTAAAGCAACGCATGGCGGTCGAGCCGAGATTGTCCTCGCCGCGAACCACCAATTGCACGTGGAGATGCATGTCGTCGCCCTGCAGCGGGCGATTGCCGGCCGGATGGCAATTGACGCAGCGGGGATGCTGGATCACGAGCCCCGCTTCCTTAAACAACGCCACCGACCTTTGCGAAGCGTCCTTTATGGAGCCAAATGCCGCCACCGGTTTCAATCCACCGACGTCAGCCGGCGCTCCGGCCGAAGTCGATGGTGGATTGAGAACCAGCCCCAACAGCAGCGGACACGCCAGTGCAACAAGTAGAACTGCGAAACCACCGCGCATACCCGATCTCCATCAAACACGATGGCAACGCACGCGCTGAGTTAGAGTTCCGCCGCGTCATCCCCTCTCCCCGTTCTGCACGGGGAGAGGGTTAGGGTGAGGGGCAGCATCCGCACAAACAAGCATCCCCTCGCCCCGTCCTCAACGGGGAAAGGAGAACTTGCGTTCAAGTTTTCACTTTGAAGAGGTCTTCCTGGTCGGACTTTTTGAGTTCCTTCACGTGCCAGGGCAGGCCATGCTTGCCGATCTCGTCCATGAACGGCTTGGAGGGCAACTGCTCGACGTTGAACACGCCTTTACCCTTCCACGCGCCCTTGAACATCATGATCGCGCCGACGACGGGGGGAACGCCTGTCGTGTAGGAAACCGCTTGCGCGCCGGTCTCCTTGAACGCCTGCTCGTGGTGGCAGACGTTATAGATCATGATGATTTTCTTCTTGCCGTTCTTCGTGCCGCGGAAAATGCAGCCGATCGACGTCTTGCCCGTGTAGCCCTTGCCGAGCGATGACGGCGGCGGCAGCAGCTCCTTCAGGAACTCCATGGGAATAACGGGATTGCCTTTGTACATCACCGGATCGATGCGCGTCATGCCGACCGACTGCAGCACATCGAGGTGCTTGATGTAGTTATCCGAGAACGTCATCCAGAAGCGAATCTGCTTCAGGCCCTTGATGTTCTTGACGAGGCTCTCTTCTTCCTCGTGATAGATGAGATACGACTTGCGCGGGCCGACCTCCGGATAGTCGATCATGGTGGAGATCGATAGCGCATCGATCTCAATCCATTTACCGTCTTTCCAGTATTTGCCGCGCTGCGTCACCTCGCGCAGGTTGATCTCGGGATTGAAGTTGGTCGCAAAAGATTTGCCGTGGCTGCCGTCGTTGCAGTCGATGATGTCGATTGTCTCGATTTCGTCGAAGAGGTGCTCCTGCGCATAGGCGCAGTAAATGTTCGACTGACCGGGATCAAAACCACAGCCGAGCACGGCCATGATGCCGGCGTCCTTGTATTTCTTGTGATACGGCCACTGCCACTTGTAGGTGAACTTGGCTTCATCGCGCGGCTCATAGTTGGCCGTGTCCATATAGTGCACGCCAGCTTCCAGGCACGCATCCATGATCGGCAAGTCCTGGTACGGCAGCGCCATGTTGATCACGAGGTCGGGCTTGACCTTCTTGAGCAGCTTCACCGTCTCTTTGACGTTGTCGGCGTCAACCTGGGAAATCTCGATGGGCGTCTTGCAGCGCTTGGCTACAGCTTCGCAGCTCTCAAGCCGGCGCGAGGCCAGATGCACCGACTTGAACACGTCGCGATTCATCGCGCACTTTTGCGCGGTGACGGACCCGGCGGCCCCCGCGCCAATGATGAGAACGCTGTCCAAGTTCTAAGCCCTCCACGGTGAAAACGACGGCCTGGCCCGGCCACTCGCGTCCAGCGGTATCATCGCCGGAGACCCGCGCAATTAGGGCACTTGATTGTCAAATACAATACGTTTGCCGAGTGCGCGCGCCGTCATCAAGACGAGGCGGGACGGCGATGCGTGCCCGCCACCCCGGCGATTAATCGGCGGTGCCGCGGATGCCGCGCGTCGTGTGCAATACCCACGCGCCGGCAAGTGCGGCGCTGACAAGGGCCCAGCCCACCAACCCCTGAACACCCCATAACCATACCGCAAGGATCAGCCCTGCAATGTACGTGAGCATCAAGGCCAGGGCTTTGTCCTGCTCGCGCCGGTCCTTCGTCGCTGCAGCGATCTGTTCAGGCGTCTTGATCTTATGGCCGGAAATGGGACCGGCTGTGGTGGTTTCGAAGGTTTTCTGGTCGTGGAGCATCCGGCGACTTTTCCCAAGTGGACGGGTCCGAGGTGCCGGCCTGCCCTTATTTTTCCCTAGCGAGCGGTCTGCACTGCCCACCGACCATCAAGTGAGGCGAAGTCTGATCTATCGCAACATGCGACCCATGCGACCCGTGGGCACGCCGCAAATCCCCTTAGTTCTTGTAAATCCGGCAGATATCCTCTAGACCCGCCGCTTTCTTGCGGGGAAATCACCTGTCCGATGGCCAAAAGTACCCCACTCGTCGGCATTATCATGGGTAGCCAGTCTGACTGGTCGACCATGAAAGCAGCCGCCAATGTCCTGTCCGACCTGGGCGTGCCACACGAGGCCAAGATCGTTTCCGCCCACCGGACACCGGACAGGCTCGCCGACTACGCCAAGTCGGCCCGCTCGCGGGGAATCAAGGTCATCATCGCGGGCGCTGGCGGGGCGGCCCACTTGCCCGGCATGACGGCCTCCATGACACCCCTGCCCGTCCTTGGCGTGCCGGTTCTCACCAAGGCACTGAGCGGCCTCGACAGCCTGTATTCGATCGTCCAGATGCCGGCCGGCATACCGGTCGGAACGTTGGCGATCGGGGAAGCCGGAGCGACCAACGCCGGGCTACTGGCGGCGCAGATCCTGGCGCTCAACGATGCCGCCCTCGCCGAACGCATTGACGACTATCGGGCCAAGCAAACCGCGGCGATCGCCGAAACGCCGAAGGACGCGTGAGCGCCGCCATGACCGCGCTCCCTCCCGGCTCCACGATTGGCATCCTCGGTTCCGGCCAGCTCGGCCGAATGCTGGCGCTCGCCGCCGCGCGCTTAGGCTTCAAGTGCCACATCTATTCCGACGTTCCCGGTCCGGCCTTCGATGTCACCGATGCTTGCACCGTAGCCCCCTATGCCGATGAAAGCGCCCTTGCGGCATTTGCCAAGGCCATCTCGGTTGCGACCTACGAATTCGAGAACATTCCCGTCGCCACCGTCGATTTCCTTGACCGTCTCGTCCCTGTGAGGCCGGGAGCAAAGGCGCTGGCCTGCGCCCAGGATCGGATCAACGAAAAGACGCTGGCGCGCGAACTGGGAGCTGAAACCGCGCCTTTTCTCGCCGTCGACAGCCGCGCGGATCTTGACGCGGCGATTGCTGACATCGGCGCTCCTGCTGTCCTCAAGACGCGCCGCTTCGGCTATGACGGCAAAGGTCAGGCGAAGATCCTGACGCTGGCTGACGCCGATGTTGCTTGGACGGCCATGCGCGGCCAACCTTCAATTCTCGAGGGTTTCGTGAGCTTTGACCGCGAGGTCTCCGTCATCGCGGCCCGCGCGCTCGACGGCACGTTCCGCGCTTACGAAGTCACGGAGAACGAGCACCGCAATCACATGTTGCATCGGTCTGTCGCGCCGGCGCGGATCGGAGCCGAGGCCGCGACGCAGGCCCTTGAAACCGCGCGGCGGATGGCGAATGCACTCGATTACGTCGGGGTCTTCGCAATTGAATATTTCGCGGTCACGATTGCCGGCTGCGAACACGTCTATGTCAATGAGATGGCCCCGCGCGTGCACAACTCCGGTCACTGGACCATGGACGGATCCGACACCTGCCAGTTCGAACAGCACATTCGCGCGATCACCGGGTGGCCGCTCGGCTCGACGCGCCTCAAGGCGGCAGGCACCGAGATGATCAACCTCATCGGCGACGAAATCCTGACTTGGGAAAGAATCGCGGCCGAACCCGGCGCGCATCTGCACCACTACGGCAAGCCGGAAGTCCGCCCCGGCCGCAAGATGGGGCACGTTAACCGCTTACTTTCAAAGGCTCCGTCTAGGACGCCGTCCAGGGGTCAGACCCCTGCTTAGGGGTCTGACCCCTCCCCAGTGATTTAGACACCATTATCTCCTGACCGGTCATGGACATTTCAACTATCGTTTGTTAAAAGCCGGCTCACCAAACAGACCCAGCGCTGCAGGGCGGCTTACCGTCCGCGGCGTAGGATGTCGTTTTTCATATTCAGATCAACCTGATACCAGCAGAGGTTAAGTCTCTTGCAAGTTCTCGTTCGCGACAACAATGTCGACCAAGCCCTTAAGGCGCTCAAGAAAAAGATGCAGCGCGAGGGGATTTTCCGCGAAATGAAACTGCGGAACTATTTCGAAAAACCTTCCGAGAAGAAGGCCCGCGAGAAAGCGGAAGCCGTCCGCCGCGCCCGCAAACTCGCCCGCAAGAAACTGCAGCGTGAAGGTCTGTTGCCCTCCAAGCCCGTCGTTCCGCGCGGCGGTCCGGGCGCCAAGGGTCCAGGCGGCGGTCGTTCGTCGGGTGGCGGCTTCGGCGGTGGCGGCGGAGGCGGCTTCGGCGGCGGTGGTGGTGGCGGCTTCGGTGGTGGCGGCGGTGGCTTTGGTGGCGGTGGCGGCGGCTCATCCTTCGGCGCCTGATCGACCCGCACATCTGGAATTTGCAAAGGCCATGCGAAAATCGCATGGCCTTTGTCGTTTGCGGCCGACTCTGACTATTGCGAAGCTGGACTCACGGGTCCAATCGAGGCGTTCGGCCAGTGGGCCTGCAGCCACCCATAAATCGTTTCATACGATCCAAATAGATAGTGGTCTGAATGCCCCGCACCCGCGAACGTCGCGACTTGAACGGGGCCTGTGAGCGCCCCAGCCACCTGCCGGCTCATGGCAACGGGAATGATGTCATCGGCTTCACCATGCACGATGAGAACACGCGCCTTCACGCGCGCTGCAAATCGCAAGGTCTCGTAGCGATCAGTCATGAGCCAACGTGCCGGTAAAAACGGATAATGCAACGTTGCCAGGTCCACGATCGAGGTGTAGGGCGCATCGAGGATAACGCCCCCGACCTCCTTGTCCGCCGCCACTTGAATCGCCACGCCGGTCCCAAGCGATTCGCCATAAATCACGATATTGCGCGCGGGAATTCCGCTTGCCCGCACAGCTTCATAAACTTCTTTCGCGTCCGAGACGTTGGCTCTCTCCGTTGGCCGCCCAGTACTGCCGCCAAACCCGCGATACGTCATCATGACGATGCCGTACCCGTGCGCCATATACTTGCGTACACGCTCCGAGCGGGTGACGAGTGATCCGCCGTTTCCGTGCAAATAAAGAAGGGTCGGACGTCCCGGCTGCGCTTTGCCCCACCACGTGACGATCTTCGCTCCATCCGCCATCGTAAGTTCGCGCTCGACGACCTCCGGCAGGTCGGCCTCAATGGGCAGCGTCCGCTGCGTGTCGGGCATATACAGCAACCGCTGTTGCAGCACCCGCGTCCCGACGACACCGAGCGCGACCAGAACCGCCAGAACAACCAGTCCCTTGAGAGCGAAGATCATGTGCGGCTCAGTCCAATCAGCTCACAGTGAACCGCGCGCCAGGGCGGGGGCTCCATCATGATCCCACACGGGATCTCCGACGAGTTGCAAATGTCGCCACGCCGCCATGACCATGAACACATAACTGTAGGTCTCGATCAGTTCTTCCCAGAAACGCATCTGCATTCCATGAACGACGCGCTCGTCGAGATAGATGCAAGCCATGACCAAACCTCCCGCCAGATAGAGCGGCCACGCCTGCCAGCGCAAACCAAGGCGGAACACGCCGCTGAATTCGGACCTCTGCCAAAAGAGATAAAAGGGGATCGGCAGCGTCATTGCAATTAGGGCAGCCTCTTGCAAGCCATGGTCTGCGAGGAAGTACAGCCAATCCCAGCCCAGGTGTTGGCTAACCACTTTGACATCGGCCTCACGCACGAACGCCGCCGCCGCAAGCATCGCCAATGCTCCACCGGCCACGCGCACCGGGCCATGTCCGTTGCGCCACGACCGATAAAACAACGCCACCGCGACGGCTAGCAGCAGGACATGCAGGATCTCGATCGGCCCGCCTTCGACGGCAATGATTTCAAGATCGAGTGTCCCGGCAAACCATTGCTGGCCGAGGTAAAGCCCCGGTACGAAGACGAGCGCCGCAACAAGAGCTCGGACTGCGAACGATCGCAAAAGTCGAGGATAGGCACGTTCTGCCGGCAAGATTCGCCCCCGTGGCCGACGCGATTTGACGACCAACCCTAATGAATGCGTGACCGTCGCACACATTGACGGCATAAGCACAGCCCGTCAAATCTGGCCCTGGGAGAGATGGATAGAAAGCGTTGCCGCTCCGCGAATTCAGCGCAGACCTTCTGCCAACACGGGCGGCGCTGGTGGCGTAAAGCCCACTGGATCGGAAATATTTTCCTCGGATGGGTCATCGAAGCAGGCAAGCAACCGTTGCGCGCGCAGCGGTCCCGGCAAATGGCCAAAAGCGGACCCCCGGCTGACGGCCAAATAGGGGGCGAACGCCAGCACATCGTCACGACCCAAAGTGCCTTCACGGCGGCCTTGTTTGATCGCAAAACAATCCGCTTCGTTCTCGCTCGTCTGAGTGGGATAGAACATGTGACCGAGCAAATGATGCGCGCACTCGTGGTTGAAAAAGAAAACCTGCATCCTGTCGGGCAATGTATCGAGCCGCCTCTTGTTCAAAGTGATGATTGGCATCCGGTTGACGATCCGAGCGCTCGCCACGTCCCCCAGGTCATCCATGTGGATGGACCGAACGGTCTGGCCGCGAAAATCACGGCACGCCAGGTCTTGGCCGCCGATTGTGATACGAGCCTGCAGCCCCTGGGTCGAGCCTGCCTGAGCCATGGCCGACAGGCTGATTGCCGCCAGCGCCGTTAGCGATAAGAGGACCCGCCGCAAGGTCCGCGTCATGCGCATCTCCCTCGTCTCGATCACCGCCCCCCGCTATTGGGAACGGAACAACCATCAGGCTAACGCGGATTCTAGGCTGCGTGGATCAAATTTTGTGTCCGGCCAAGGGTCAGGGTAAAAGAAGCACGCAAAAACGTCTTTCGAGATCAATACGCGAAGCGTCTTGAGGTTCCGTTCTCTCTGCGATCTTACGCACATGGCCAACAACGAGCCCACTCACCAAGGACGGCCTGGCAAGTGGATGGGGGCGAGGCGGCCTTATGAATTCATGTGCTCAAATCGTCAGGCTGCGCCCTCACGCGCCGTGAACGCGCATGCGCAATTCACCAGCAGTCGGGATGGTATCCGTCTCTCTTCCGAGCTGCAGCAAGCTTATCGCTAATGCGCGAGAGACTTCGCGATTTCCTCTGTCATCTTCTTCGCGTCGCCTAAAACCATGACGGTGTTGTCGCGATAGAAGACCGGATTGTCGATGCCCGCGTAACCCGACGCCAGCGAACGCTTATTGAAGAACACCGTCGATGCCTTCCACACCTGCAGCACGGGCATGCCGTAGATCGGCGACGTCTTGTCGTCTTCAGCCGCCGGGTTGACGACGTCGTTGGCGCCGATGACATAGACTGCATCGGCTTGCGCGAACTCGGAATTGATATCTTCCAGTTCGAAGACCTCATCATACGGAACGTTCGCTTCCGCAAGCAGCACGTTCATGTGGCCCGGCATGCGACCGGCAACCGGATGGATCGCGTATTTCACTTCCACTCCGGCCTTCTTCAACTGGTCGCCCATTTCCCGCAGTGCATGCTGCGCCTGAGCGACCGCCATGCCGTAGCCCGGCACGATGATGACCTTCGAGGCGTTCTTCAACACGTACGCGGCGTCTTCCGCCGAACCGAGCTTGACCGGCTTCTGTTCACCCTTTGCGCCGCCTACCGCCGCCGTCTCGCCGCCAAACCCGCCGGCGATCACCGAGACGAACGAGCGGTTCATGCCCTTACACATGATATAGGACAGGATCGCACCGGAAGAACCGACCAGCGCGCCGGTAATGATCAGCGCGACGTTGCCGAGCGTGAAGCCGATGCCGGCGGCAGCCCAACCCGAATACGAGTTCAGCATCGACACGACGACGGGCATATCTGCGCCACCTATCGGAATGATAATGAGTACGCCGAAAACGAGCGCCACGATCGTGATCGCCCAGAACATCCAAGCCGATCCGCCCGACGAGACGAACGAATAGATCAGGAACACCAGCAGCAGGAACAGCGCCGAGTTGATGACGTGCCGCATCGGCAGCAAAATCGGCGCGCCTGACATTTTGCCGGACAGCTTGGCAAACGCGATGACCGAACCCGTGAAGGTGATGGCACCGATGGCAGCTCCGAGCGCCATTTCGAACAAGCTTGCTCCGAGAATGCCGGCTGCCGGGTTGGCGGGATCGGCGAGGATGCCGAACGCCTCCGGCGCGTAAAGCGCACCTGCCGCGACGAATACGGCCGCAAGACCCACCAGCGAATGGAACGCGGCGACCAGTTCCGGCATCTGCGTCATAGGAATTTCTCGCGCGAGTTTCGCGCCGAGGAAGCCACCGATGCCAAGACCGGCGAGGATCAGGATCCACGTCAGAAAACTGTTAGGTTCTCCGAGCAGACCGAATGTCGTCAGGATGGCGATAGTCATACCGACCATGCCGAACGTGTTGCCTTGCCGCGAGGTCTCGGGATGCGAGAGCCCCCGCAATGCGAGAATGAACAGGATGCCGGAGACAAGATAGAGAAGGGCGGCGAGGTTGGCGCTCATGATGGGGCAGTCCTCAACTCTTTCGGTCCAGTCGCGCCGGGGCGTTTCATTTCAGCCGCTCGCGGGAAGTTTCAGGGAGCACTAACGTGGTCGAGGCGGACGCCTACTTGGACGCGTCCTTTTTGGGTTCTTTTTTCTTGTACATCGCAAGCATGCGCTGCGTGACGAGGAAGCCGCCGAAGATATTCACCGAGGCCATCACCAGGGCCAGGAAACCGAACAGCTTGGCCAGGATCGACCCGTCCTTGAAAAACGGCACCCCGACCGACAGCAGCGCGCCGACGACGATCACGGACGAGATCGCATTGGTCACCGACATCAGCGGCGTGTGCAGCGCGGGCGTCACGCTCCACACCACGTAATATCCAACGAAGATGGCCATGGCGAAAACCATGAGTCGGTAAATGGACGGGTCGACGTTATCGATGCCGGCCGCAAACGCCGTCTGCGAAAAACAGACGGTGGCGGCCAGGGCGAGAGCGACAGTCTTGAAGCGCGTCATCGGCTTGATCCTCACGCGGCGGATTGCAGGTTCGGGTGGACGACCTTGCCGTCCTTGGCAACGAGGGTGCCCTTCACGATCTCGTCGTCCCAATCGATTTTCAGGATCTTTTCCTTCTTGTCGATGAGCACTTCGAGGAAAGCGAGCAGGTTCTTGGCATACAAGCTAGAAGCGTTGACGGGAACGGTGCCGGCAAGATTGATCGGCCCGGCAATGGTGACGCCGCCGACGTCCACCGTCTGGCCTGGAACCGTGGCCTCGCAATTGCCGCCCCGCTCGGCGGCCAGATCGACGATGACGGCACCCGGTTTCATGCTCTCGACCATGGCGCGCGTGATCAGTCGCGGCGCAGGGCGGCCAGGAATCAAAGCCGTCGTGATGACGATGTCCTGGATCTTGATGTGATTGGCAACGAGTTCGGCCTGTTTCGCCTGGTACTCAGCCGACATCGGCTTGGCATAGCCGGCCGCCGTCTGAGCCTGCTTAAACTCATCGTCCTCGACCGCGACGAACTTCGCCCCAAGCGACTGCACCTGTTCTTTCGTGGCCGGTCGCACGTCCGTCGCCGTAACAATGCCCCCGAGGCGCCGCGCCGTCGCGATGGCCTGCAGGCCGGCGACGCCGACACCCATGATGAAGATCTTGGCGGCCGGAACCGTACCGGCGGCAGTCATCATCATCGGCAGCGCCTGACCGAACATCGACGCGCCGTCGACCACGGCCTTGTAACCGGCGAGGTTGGCTTGCGAGGACAGCACGTCCATCGACTGCGCCCGTGTGATGCGCGGCATGAATTCCATCGAGAACAGTGTCGCGCCGCGTGCGGCTGCGGCGTCCAGCGACGCACGGTCGTTGAACGGCTCGATCATGGCGGCCACGAGCGCGCCAGGTTTCAAGGCAGCCATCTCTTCCGGGCTCGGGCGGCGCACTTTCAACAGAATATCCGCACCTGTAATCGCAGCAGCGGCCCCCTCGACGATCTCGGCGCCCTGCGCCTTCAACATGTCGTCGGAAAACCGGGAGCGGAGTCCTGCGCCGGATTGAACCTTCACGGTCGCGCCAAGGGCGACGAGCTTCTTCACCGTCTCCGGCGAAACGGCGACGCGCGGTTCATCCGGCCCCTCCGAAGTGACTGCAATCGTGATCATGGAGACATCCGATGCGTAACGCGGCTTCAGCCGCATTACCGATTGAGAATGACGCAGAACGCGGAGTGGCGCTGCCGCACCGGGCACCACCGCAGTTTCCCCGCGGTGCCCGTGGCGAGCCGAGCCACAGGCTCAGACCAGGAAGTAATACATTCCCGCGAGCAATAGCACGAGCAACACGATCGCAATTTTCGAGAACCGAATGAACGCGTTGTACGTGGCTTTGTGCTGATTGTAATCCATGGCCGGATGGCCGTTCGACGTATCGACGCTCATTTCGGTCTTGCCCTCCCTCGAATGATCATCGGCGCTTAAGGCCGTGCGGGGCTCATAGACCCCTTTAGTTACCTAGCCTAGCACCCCGAACGTCGCAAGCGGGCCGCATTTTGGCGAACTCGTAAATGGACGAGGGACCCATGGGGTCAGACCCCGATTGGAAAAAGGGGTCAGACCCCGATTGGGGTCTGACCCCATCACCCGCCGACCGCATCACCACCCCATCACCGCGGATCCCCAGCCTCATTGCTGGCTCAATAGGCTGGCACGGCAGTCACATCGGATAACGGCCGGAGGATACCCCGCAATGCAGCATTGCCGTTCACCGCGCACCGCCGCCGCTGGGCTCATCGCGGCGGTTGGCCTCGTCTTGGGGCTGGTCTCGACACCCGTCCGGGCGCTCGACCCCGACCCAGGCGAAGAAAAAGCCGTGAAATCTTGTGAGCGCAAGCTCTGCACCATGGTCCTGGGCAAGCTGCCCGCCGGCCCCGACCTCGCCTGTGACATCGCCAAAACCTGGGACCGCGACACTCTCAAGTCCGGCGAATCCTCCTCGATATCCTGGGGCTTTGGCGACGCGCGCTGCTCCGTCGACCTCAAACTGAGCCGCTCAGCCGTCCTCACCGCTTTGTCCCCCGGCAAAAACGTTGTCCAGGTCCCCGAGCACGAGGTTCAATGTGTCGTGGAGCAAGACGGTGTTGCAAAGCCGGTCGTCGTGAAACTGGCGCCAAAGCTGATCTTCAAGAATGGCAAGGCCGATAAAATCTGGATCAACTTGAACGACGTCAACGGACCGACGGGCGTTAAAGCGACTGTCAGCATGGCCGCCGAATTGGAAGACAAGCTTGGCCTGTTTCACCGCGGGATGGTGAAGTCGGTCAACAAATTCCTGCACAAAAAGTGCGCCGACCGCTATTTCGCCGACGGCCGTCCGAAAGACGAGCCTGCAGCCAAGAAAACGGCGGACAAGTCCGCGGCAAAGACCACCGCCAAATCGCAGGATAAGATAGCACCGCTCGCCGCCGACGCGAAATGATGCCAGCCGGGTTCGCGGCCGTATTGTTGACCGCCGTGATGGCCGGGGAGACCGGATTGGCCCTGAACCCCCTGCCGGCGTCGTTATCGCAAGATTGTTTCGCAGAGCTCGAAACAGGAACGGCGCCTGAAATCGCCTGCCAGTTTCCCATCACTCCGTCGCCGCAGGAGCGGGAGGAACTTGAAAAAGGCTCGCGCGGCTATGTCAAAAATTTCTCCTGCCTTCTCACCGTGCGCATTTCGCGCGCTGCGATCGACAAGGCGCTGACCACCAACGACTACGCGTTCAAAAGCCCCGAACAACCCGTCGTGTGCACCATCACCACCTACAAAAGCACGTTCGATGTGACAGCGACGTTTGCCCCCGAAGCGACATTCAAGAACGGCGTGGCTGTGTCGGCGACACCCGGCCTCGGCAATGTCAAAGGCATCACGCGTGTCGTTTCCTGGCCCGTCGTGCAGTTCGTCAACCGCTGGCCTTCCGTCCGTGCAGGCATGTTGACGATCATCAACGCGTACAAAAAGCACAAGGACGCGAAATCACCAGCGGTCCGCTAGCCCGGCAGCGGTACGCCCGCCTCGCCGAATACGGCTTTCTGCCGCGCGGTCACCGTCTCCAAGTCGAAGCCGTCGATGGTTTCGTTAAACAGGCGATACCAATTCTGCTTCGCCGCCAAGTGAAGAAACACACCGCCAAGCCCGATCGCGGCCCGATCCATGAAGACAAACTCGCGCGGCACTTTCACCGGACCTTTTTCTTTCAATATCTTGTGGACCGCGAACGCCTCTCGACGACCGTATTCACCTGGCTTCGTATCCTCCGCAATGGTTCGCTCGCGATCGTCAAGCAGCGGCCCGTAGATAAATCGGGCCCACATCGTCATCGCCTCGATCAGATCCTTCGTGAGGCCGCGAAAGCCCCAGCTTTCGTAAGCAGCAACGATACGCGGCTGATCGTTGGCCAAGAGACCTCGATAAAGATCGATGACGCCTTCGACGAAGCGTGGCGGAAACGTGCGGATGCAGCCGTAGTCGAGAAGGTTCAAACCACGGGGATGGCCATCCTCGCTGAATATGGAGTAGTTGCCCAGATGCGGATCGCCGTGAATGACGCCGACGTGCGAGAACGGATGCCACCACGCCTGAAACATGGCCTGCGCAATGCGATTGCGATCCGCCAGACTGTCGTCCTTGTGCGACAGGAGCGGCCGGCCCTCAAGCCAGGACATGGTCAGCAGCCGGCGGGTCGAAAGGTCCGGTTCGATCTCGGGCACCCGGATCACGGGATCGGTGCGGAAAATCGCATGATACAGCCGCGTGTGCCGCGCCTCGAGCGTGTAATCGAGTTCCTCACGCAACCGCGCGCCGATCTCCTTCATGATCTCACTCGTGTCGACGGCACTGTCGAAACGGGCGTGCAGCGCGAAAACGACTTTCAACTGTGTCAGATCGGCTTCGACAGCGGACTGCATGTCGGGATACTGCAGCTTCGCCGCCAAGGCGCGGCCGTCATGTGACGTGGCACGGTGGACCTGCCCGAGCGAGGCCGAAGCGGTTGATTGTTCCTCGAACGATCCGAAGCGCGACCGCCAGTCGGGTCCCAGCTCAGCCTGCATGCGGCGGCGAACGAACGCCGGCCCCATCGGCGGCGCCTGCGACTGCAACTGCGAGAGTTCGCGCGCATACTCAGGCGGCAACGCTTCGGGAATGGTCGACAACAATTGCGCGACCTTCATCAGCGGCCCTTTGAGCCCGCCCAGTGCGGCGGCCAGTTCGGCCGCTTGCGCCTTGTCGTCCGCCTCGATGCCGAACAAGCGCTGGCCAGCGACTTTCGCCGCTACCGAGCCGACATTCGCACCAACCTTCGCGTACCGCGCAGCGCGGGCCGAGAAGCGATTGTCTTCACTGGTCATGATGGTCCTGATTGGTCCTCGATCTCGGTACGTTGAACTGAGACCAGAGGATTGCCTGCAATGCGAACCGGCTCCGCGTCATATAGGGAGGAGGACCGCCTCTCGTGAGATCGTCACGGATAAATGAGTGTCCAGGCTAGACGGAAACCTGCGTGCCGACTTCGACCGCCCGATCCATAGGAATGCGGAAATAAACTGTCGCATCTTCTGCCGTCCGGGCGAGCGCCAGGAACAGCCGTTGCTGCCAGCGCGGCATTTCCGAATTCGACGCAATCCGCAAAGACCGGCGCGACAGGAAGAACGAGGCGTTCGATACCTCCACGTTCAAGTCCTTGCGTTTGCAGGTCTCGAAGATCTTTGGAACGTTCGGCGTCTCCATGAAGCCGTAGCGCGCAATCACTTTTGTGAACAGCGGATCGGACTTATCGACTTCAATTCGCTCGTGGCGCGGGATACGAGGCACATTCTCGGTTTTGATTGACAGAATGATGTTGCGTTCATGCAGGACACGGTTGTGTTTCAAATTATGCATGAGGCAGGTTGGTGCGTTGTCGACGTCCGCCGAAAGGAATACCGCCGTTCCTGGCACGCGGATCGGAGGTTTGGCTTCGAGCTTGCGGGCAAGCCACGCCAGGTCGGTGTCTTCGCGACGGATTTTTTGCGTCAAAAGCCGATAACCGCGCACCCAAGTCCACATGGTCGTGAACAAAATCGCCGCCATCAGCAGCGGCAGCCAGCCACCCTCGAACACTTTGAGGATATTGGCCATGAAAAACACCTGCTCGATCAAGAGCAGCGGAACGATGATGAGCGCCGTCGCCCAGATCGACCATCCCCAGACCCGCCACAGAATGAAGAACCCGATGATTGACGTGATCATCATGTCGGCGGTCACCGCGACACCATAGGCGGCTGCAAGATTGCTCGATGTTCTGAACAAGGCGATGACGAACACCACGCCCACGAAAAGCAGCCAGTTGACCTGCGGCAGGTAAATTTGCCCGGCCATCTCTTCGGAAGTATGCCGGACGGCAAGACGCGGCAGCAAGCCGAGTTGGACCGCCTGCTGGGTCAGCGAAAACGCGCCTGTGATCACCGCCTGGCTGGCAATGACAGTCGCAACCGTCGCCAACATGACGATGGGCAGTAGCGCCCAATCCGGGTACAGCCGATAAAATGGATTCTCCATCGTCTCGGGATGGGTCAGAACCAGCGCTCCCTGTCCGTAATAATTCAGCAGCAGCGACGGAAAGACGAAGCATAGCCACGCATATTGGATTGGCCGCCGGCCAAAGTGGCCAAGATCGGCATAGAGCGCTTCTGCCCCGGTGACGGCGAGGAAGACGAGACCAAGTATAGTCAGCCCGAGAAGTCCGTTCGACGCCACCAGCCGAACGCCATGATGCGGGCTGAAGGCACTTACAATAGTGGGGTCGTCAGCAATGTGAACGAGACCGCCCGCCGCCATGGCGAGAAACCACACCGCGGTGATTGGTCCGAAAAACTTGGCGACCCGTGCCGTGCCGTGGGACTGGACGGCAAACACGCCCATGATGATGATGATGGAAAGCGGAATAATCCAGTCGTCGAAAGCTGATGAAACGAGCTTCAGTCCTTCAATGGCCGATAACACCGAAATTGCCGGCGTGATGACGGCATCGCCGTAAAAGAACGAGGCGCCGGCCAATCCAAATGTCAAAATGAGCGGTGCGCTGCGCTTGGCGGCCCTCTGCGCGAGAGCCATCAAGGCGAACGTACCGCCTTCGCCGTTGTTATCGGCGCGCAGCATGATGAGCACGTATTTCAAAGTGACCGTCAGCAGCAATGCCCAGGTGATCAGCGATAAAACGCCGAGGACCGCCTCGCGGCCTTCCAGGCCGCCGGTCTTGGCCGCCACCACGGCTTCACGAAACGCATACAACGGCGATGTCCCGATATCGCCATAGACGACGCCGATCGATCCGATGAGTAGCGCCGCGAATTTAGGCTGGGCGGGCGAGGAGTGAGCCGAGCCGGGGGCTGACGAGCCCGCAATGTCGGTTGACGCGTCGAGTTTTGCCATGCTGCGTCCTGATAGGCCTGCTGCGACGCAGCATGAGTCGGGCGTACGCCCGTCTAGAGCGGGCGGGAAGACATCAATTTACGTTCCACAGTAAATAATACCCTTGACGAGCGCTCTTTCATCAATCCTTGGCGCGAATATGAGACGCCTGACAAGGCAAAAAGATCCTGTCTTTCGGATTACGGCGGACCTGCGTCAGGGATGACAAAAAGAACACCACCACTGCGGACCCCCGGCGGCTCCTCCATCACCGCCATTTCCAGGAGGTCGTGTGTCAGGGTCCGCGTGACCAGCGCTTCAAGACGGCCCCGCACGCGAACGTAAGGCTTGATGGCACCAGTCTTGGCATCGACGGCAAATCGCAGCGGATGCTCCGGCCCGCAGCTAATGACGTCATCGACGTTCGTCCGGAACATAATGACTTGCCGAAGCGCCGAACCGCCGACCTCCATCTCGACGGCCAGGAAGGGCGCATCGGCGACCGCGACGTCGACCTTTTCCGCCGGTGTGACGAGATACGTTTTGCCATCCGCATCCTTGCGCAAAACACTCGCAAATAGCCGCACCAGCGCCGGGCGCTCGATCGGCGATTGACGATACAGCCAAGACCCATCCGCACGGATCGCAAGGCCGATGTCGCCGCAGTACGGTGGATTCCAGGTGTCAACCGGCGGATGTCCTCCGTCAGCTCCCGTTCTGACCATCTCCGCCAATTCGCCGAGGCGCCATCCGGCATCGTTATCGCTCTTGTTTTCCATCACTCAATCGCGCGTCCTTGCACGCTAAGACTTGAGGCAAAAGCCGAACCCGTTACACAGGTTTAACTTGACCGGAGAGGGTCCCGGACAGCCACTATCCAGCTCCATCGTCAGTCCTGCGCGGCCGCTGTACGGCAGCCACGGCATATGTAACGGTACGTCGATGGCCAACCTTGCACAGGTCGACCTACCCTGCATTGGTTAGGAAGACTTTTCAAAGGTCAATCGCCCCATTCGAAGGGCATGGAGCTTCAATGACAGTTCTGACGTCGACGGATGAGAACATTGTGCCCCGACTCGAGGCGGCGGCGCATCAGGTGCAGCGTGCTCACAAGTCCGCCGCTAGCGTCATCTACGGCCAGGACATCGTTATTGAACGCACGCTGATCACGTTGCTCTCCGGCGGGCACGCCTTGCTGATTGGCGTGCCGGGACTGGCCAAAACGCTTCTCGTTGATACTTTGGGCAAGGTCCTCGGCCTCGACGCCAAGCGCATTCAGTTCACGCCCGACCTCATGCCCTCCGACATCATCGGCGCGGAAGTCCTCGAAGAATCGGCGACCAAATCGCGTTCGTTCCGCTTTATCAAGGGCCCCATCTTCACTCAGCTCCTGATGGCCGACGAAATCAACCGCGCCTCGCCCAAGACGCAGTCGGCACTGTTACAGGCGATGCAGGAGCATCATGTCACCGTTGCCGGTCAGCGGCACGACATCCCGACGCCGTTCCATGTTTTGGCAACGCAAAACCCGCTCGAGCAGGAAGGCACCTATCCCCTCCCCGAGGCCCAGCTCGACCGCTTCCTCCTCCAGATCGACGTCACCTATCCCGATCTCGCCGCCGAACGCCGGATGCTCTATTCGACGACCGGCACCGAAGAGCGCCGCCTCGAAACGGTGATGACCGGCCCGGAACTGATCTCCATCCAGCGGCTCGTGCGCCAGATCCCGGTTCCCGATCGCGTCGTTGAGGCGATCCTGACACTCGTCCGCTCCGCCCGCCCTGGCACCGGCTCGGAAACCGAAGTCGACCGCTACATCGCCTGGGGGCCCGGCCCGCGTGCCAGCCAGGCGCTGATGTTGGCCGTGCGCGCCAAGGCCTTGATCGATGGCCGCCTCGCGCCCTCGGTCGATGATGTGGTCGGTCTGGCCGAACCAATTCTCAAGCACCGCATGGCGCTGAAATTCGCAGCCCGCGCCGACAACGAGGATCTTTCCGGGATCATCGCGCGCTTGGCCGCGAAAGCCGGATAGCGCCGCACATGGCATCCACGGCGGAAAACTGGTCGACAGCTGAGGCTTCAGACGGCAACAGCCACGCGCTGCGGCGTTTGCAGGAAAGCGCGCACGCGCTGGCCGAGCGCTTGCCGGATCTCCTCATCGACGCCAAACGAATATCGCAGACGGTCGCGCACGGCATCCACGGCCGCCGCCGGTCGGGTCCGGGTGAAACGTTCTGGCAATTCCGGACTTACGAGAGTACCGATAGCGCCCAGCTGATCGATTGGCGCCGCTCCGCTTCCTCTGATCACGTGTATGTGCGCGAACGCGAATGGGAAGCCGCCCACACTGTTTGGGTGTGGAGTGATTTGTCCGCGTCGATGGATTTCAAAAGCCACCTGTCCGCGATCACCAAGCGCGACCGCGCCGTGACCCTCATGCTCGCATCCGCAGAATTGCTCATGCGCGGCGGCGAGCGCATTGGGTTGATGGCGATGGCGCAGCCGTCCGGCAGCCGCAAGATTGCAACGCTCCTCGCCGAAGCCATCATCGCCAATATTGCGACCCCGCTGATCAGCAAGAGCCGGCCGCCCTCGCAACAAATTCCGCGCCACGCCGAAGTTCTTCTGTTCGGCGATTTTCTGGCTCCGGTTCCAGCCATCCGCGAGCGCATCGAAGAACTCGCCGCTCTCGGGGCACGCGGCCACATGGTCCAGATCCTCGATCCGGCCGAAGAGACGCTGCCCTACGACGGCCGCGCCGAGTTCGCCAACCCATCCGGCCGCGAACGCTTCCTCGCCGATCGCGTCGAAACGTTGCGCGGCGAATATCAGCAGCGTCTGGCCGAACATCGCGCCCAGATCGAAGAATTCACCCATCGGCTCGGATGGTCTTTCCTGGTGCATCACACCGACCGCCCGGCGACCGAGCCGCTCCTGACCCTCGTCATGCGACTCGCCGGTGAGATGGGAGCGGTCTACCGCGCCGGGTCAGCGGCGGAGGCGCAATGATGGGCCTCTCGACGCTGGCTTTTCTCAATCCCTGGCTGCTCACCGCGCTCGCCACGTTGCCGCTCATTTACTGGCTGCTGCGCACCGTTCCTCCGCGCCCGCGCCAGATTGAATTTCCGCCAACCCGTATTCTGGTCGGCATCGAGAATAAGGAAAAGACACCGGCGAAGACCCCGTGGTGGCTGCTGCTCATCCGGCTGCTGGCCGCGGCCCTCGTCATTTTCGCGCTGGCCGAACCGGTGCTCAATCCGCAAACCCAGTCACCCATCAAAGGCGACGGCCCCGTTATTCTTGCCGTCGACAATGGCTGGGCATCGGCGGGCCAATGGGATCAGCGTCTCGCTTTGGTTGAACGACTGATCGATGAAGCCGAACGCGACAATCGCCCCGTCGCCGTCTTTGGGACCGCGGCCACCACCAAAGCCCCCGCGATCAAGCTCGAAGCGCCCGTGGACGCTCGCGCCACCGCGGCAGCGCTACAGCCGCAGCCGTTCGCACCGGATCGAGCCGCCCTTGTCGGCGCCCTGGAAACTGCGCTCAAAACCGCCGGAGCAACGACGGCCAGTGTTGTCTGGCTTAGCGACGGTATCGATCATGACGGCAAGGGCGCGGCGTTTGCAGCCGCGCTCGCTCAAACGGCCGGTGATGGGAATCTCTCTGTCGCCGACGTCGCGAGCGGCAGCGAACCTTTGGGTCTGTCCGCCTCAGTCGGAGCCGACGGCAAATTGACCGCTCGCATTGTTCGCGCTGTCGGCAATGTCCGCGCCGGGTTCGTGCATGCCTATTCGGCCCGCAGTCAACGACTAGGCGAAACGCCATTTCAATTTGCCGCCGACGAAACGATCACCACCGCTCAAATCGAACTGCCGCTTGAGTTGCGCAATCAGGTGACGCGCCTTGAAATCGCGGGCACTCGATCCGCCGGCAGCGTCAGCCTTCTCGATCAGCGCTCGCAGTGGCAGCGCGTCGGGCTGATCAGCGGCGAAGCGCAAGAGCAGGCCCAACCGCTGCTCGCGCCGCTCTACTACATCCAGCGCGCCGTGCAGCCCTATTCCGAACTCATCATCCCGAAAGAAAAAAACCTCGTCGCCGGGATCAAGAAAATCATCGATGATCGCGCCAGCCTCATGATGCTGGCCGACATCGGAACGATTTCGGGCGATGCTGCTGAGCGCGTCACGAAATGGGTCGAAAAAGGCGGCGTACTCGTACGCTTCGCTGGCCCACGCCTGGAAAAAGGCGGCGACGAACTGCTCCCCGTCGGACTGCGTGCCGGTGGCCGGACGCTGGGTGGAGCGTTGTCCTGGTCAACCCCGCAACCGCTTGCGCCATTCGATGAGTCGAGCATTTTTGCAGGTCTCACCATTCCCGCCGACGTCACGATTAAGCGGCAAGTTCTCGCCGATCCCGCTTTGCTCACACCCGAAGTCAAGGTTTGGGCGCGGCTCAATGACGGTACCCCGCTCGTGACTGCAGTCCGCAAAGGCGAAGGCTATCTGATCCTGTTCCATGTGACGGCGAATTCCGATTGGTCCAACCTGCCGATCTCCGGCCTCTTTGTCGAAATGCTGCGGCGGATCACGGAACTTGGCACCCTGACCGCCGCACTCGCGACCGAGGGCGACGGCACCGCGACCGCCGATGTGAATGCTGTCGCCGCGGCCCCGGAAACGTTGGCGCCGGTGCAAACGCTCGACGGCTTTGGATCGTTAAAACCACCGCCTCCGACAGCGCAGGCGCTGAAGCGATCCGAAGCCGACAAAACAAAAGCCAGCCTCGACCATCCGCCGGGCTATTACGGCGCTGGATCGGCGCCGCGCGCGATCAACGCAGTGACGCAACAGATGGCGCTGACGCCGCTACCACCGCCACCGACCGGCACCGAGCGTCTTGGCTATGACGAAGAAGGCACCACACCGTTGAAGTCGGCTTTATTGTTGACCGCCCTGGCACTGCTCTTTGCCGATGTCATCGCCGTGCTCTTACTGATGGGCGGACTGACAGCTCTGCTGCGACCAGCCGCTAAGACGGCAGCCATCGCACTCGCCGTCTGGGCGACCGCACCGCCCCCGGCCGTGGCACAAGACTTCGATTTGCCGAGCCGTTTCAATTTCCCCGGTCGCATGCCGGCAGAAAAACCGACCGTCACAGTTCCCGCCGAAGTCGCACCCGCCGACCAGTCGTCGGTGGAAGCGACCGCCAACGTTACGTTCGGCTACGTCATGACCGGTGATGCCAACGTCGATCAGGTGAGCAAGCAGGGCCTGTCGGGTCTCATGAAAGTCCTGCGCGCCCGCACCGCCGTTGAACCCGGTGAACCGCGCGGCGTCGACATCACGAAAGACGAAATCGCATTCTACCCTGTCCTCTACTGGCCGGTCCTCGACGATCCGCAACCGCTCGCCGATGAGACACTGGCCAAGATCGACGCCTACATGAAACAGGGTGGCATGATCGTGTTCGACACCCGCGACTACGGCAACGGTCTGCCGACCGGCATGGCCATGGCCGGCGAGCGTGGCCCCGCGTTGCAGCGGCTGATCGGCAAGCTCGACATCCCGCGTCTGGAACCCGCGCCCGACGATCACGTTCTGACCAAATCATTCTACCTGCTGCAATCGTTCCCCGGCCGCTGGGACGGCGGTCAACTCTGGGTCGAGGCGCAAGAACGCAGCGAGGATGGATCGGACAACGAGGATCGCAAGGCTCGCCAAGCCGACGGCGTTTCCTCCATCCTCATCACGCCCAACGATTTTGCATCCGCCTGGGCGCTCGATGACAGCGGCGCGCCACTCTATGCGGTGACGCCTGGCGGCGAACGCCAGCGCGAAATGGCGCTCCGCACCGGGATCAATATCGTCATGCACGCTCTGACCGGCAACTACAAAGCCGATCAGGTCCACGTGCCGGCTCTGCTCGAACGGCTGGGGCAGTGAGGATACGCACATGAACTGGTCGATCGATTTTGCTCCTCTCATTCCCGAGCCCTGGCTGTGGGCAGCAGCCGTTGTCGCGGCGTTGCTCTGCGCATTGCTGATCGCACGTCGCAGCCGCGGGGCGCTCTTTCGCGCGCTGGCGCTGGCGGCGGTCATCGCGGCCCTGGCCAATCCCACGTTGCGCCAGGAAGACCGTGAGCGTCTTGCCAACATTGCCCTCGTCGTGACCGACGAAAGCACCAGCCAATCGATCGACAAGCGTCCCGAACAGACGGCCGCTATCCGCGCCGAATTGGAAAAGAAGCTCGGCGCCATTCCCGATCTTGAAGTCAAATACGTCACCGGCGCGCGCCCGAGCGATACGGGAAGCCGCGGCACGAACCTTTTTGCCGACCTCAACGTCGCTCTCGGAGACATCCCACCCGACCGCATCGCAGGTGTCATTCTCGTCACCGACGGCCAGGTCCACGATGTGCCGAAAAAGACGCAAGCACTTGGGTTCGATGCGCCCGTGCACACGCTGCTCACAGGGCGACCCGACGAATTCGACCGCCGCATCGAAATCGTCAAGGCACCCCGCTACGGTCTTGTCGGCCAGACGCGCGACATCGAACTGCGCGCGATCGAGACGGGCCGCCAGTCCAAGCCCGGCGATCTGGTCGTCTTGAAGGTTCGCCGCGACGGAAAGCCAGACGAGATCCGCTCAGTTGAGGTCGGTCGCTCGGTGACGATTGCAATGGATTTCCCGCACGCAGGCACCAACATCCTCGAAGCCGAAATCGAAACGGCTCCAGGCGAACTGACACCGGTCAACAACAAGGCTGTGATTGCCGCCGAGGGTGTACGCGAGAACCTGCGCGTGCTTCTGGTATCCGGCGAACCACATGCAGGCGAGCGCACGTGGCGCAATCTTCTCAAGTCCGACGCCTCCGTCGATCTGGTCCACTTCACCATTCTGCGTCCGCCTGAAAAACAGGACGGCACGCCGATCAATCAGCTGTCGCTGATCGCATTCCCCACGCGCGAACTTTTTTCGGACAAGATCAAGGATTTCGACTTGATCATTTTCGACCGCTACGAGCATCGCGGCATTTTGCAGATGAGCTACTACGACAATATCGCCCGCTACGTTGAGAACTCAGGCGGCGCGCTGCTGATCGCGGCAGGTGATGACTATGCCGGCGCAACAACACTCTACCGAACGCCGCTGGCGCCCGTGTTGCCGGGCCGGCCGACCGGTCGGGTCTTTGAGGAGCCATTCAAGGCGTCGATCACCACCGACGGCGCCAAGCATCCGGTCACGCGCGGCTTGCCCGGCGCCGGTGTCGACGGCAAACCGCCGACATGGGGCCGATGGTTTCGTCAGGCGGAAGTCAAATCAGATCAGGGCACGACCGTGATGGCCGGCGCTCAGGACAGCCCCCTCCTGCTTTTGGAAAAGCGCGGCAAGGGGCGCGTGGCCTTGCTCACGTCGGATCATGCCTGGCTGTGGGCGCGCGGCTTTGAAGGCGGCGGACCACACTCCGACCTGCTCCGTCGCCTGTCGCATTGGCTGATGAAAGAACCCGACCTTGAGGAAGAACGCCTCATCGCCTCCGCCAAGGGCCTCAAGATAACCATCGAGCGCCATTCCATGGGTGACGCGGTTGCGCCCTCGCGTCTGACCGCGGCCGACGGGACGGTGACGGAAATAAAGCTTGAACCCGCCGGCCCAGGTATCTGGCGCGGAACCGCCGATGTAAAACTGCCGGGTCTTTACAAAGCCGCCAGTGACGGCCCTGACGGACCGCTGACGGCGGTCGTCCATGCCGGCACAGAAGATCCGCGCGAAATGAACGATGTCACAGCCACCGATAAGGCTTTGCAGCCGTTAACCGCGCAAACCGGCGGCGGTGTTTTCTGGACTGGAGCCAACGCAACGGCCAATGACCCGGCGAGTGCACCTGCGTCGGTGGATGTGCCGCGTATCAGTATGCTCGCAACTGCGAAAGTGTTTTCCGGGTCTGGCTGGATGGCTCTGAAGGACCGGGAAGCTTACTTGACGCGCGGCGTGAAGATTTTTCCGCTTTTTACCGGCCTGTTGGCGCTCGCGGCACTGCTTGCGCTCCTGACATTGGCTTGGTGGCGCGAAGGTCGCTGACCTCAAACTTGTGACAAGTTGAGCAACAGTGTTGCCATTAAGTACGATGGCGCAGCGCGATCGGCCGTTATTCACTGGCACGCACAACATTTTTTCGATTACACTTGCCGAATCTACTGCGCCGCAACAAAAATAAATCGACGTGCGCTGCGGCAATGCAGCGCAACATGCGCAGGAAGAAGCTGGGGGCGACGACATGAACTACTACGCATATGAACTTGCGCACGCCATTGTTCACCCGCTTCGCCTGGGAGCCGAAGCTCTCAAATATGGCGCGGAAAGTCCGTTCAATCCTTTTTCGTCAACGCCGTTCAATCGATCGATAGCAGCCGCTTGTGAAGTATTTGAGAACGTCACGCGCCGCTACGGCAAACCCCTTTTCGCTCTTAAAGAAACGCGCATCAACGGAGTGTCGGTGCCCGTAAGCGAACAACTCATCGAAGCCAAGCCATTCTGCAACCTGATCCACTTCAAGCGTCAATTTCCTGAAGGCATACCCGCGACCAACGATCCGAAAGTTTTGATCGTCGCGCCGATGTCGGGACATTACGCAACACTTCTGCGCGGCACCGTCGCGGCCATGCTGCCGGAGCATGAGGTCTACATCACCGATTGGGCGGACGCGCGCGAAGTGCCGCTATTCGAAGGCCGCTTCGATCTCGACAGCTTCATCGAATATCTGATCGGCTTCATCCAAACCCTGGGACCACAGACCCACGTCATCGCGGTCTGCCAGCCGGCCGTCCCCGCTCTCGCCGCAGCCGCCGTCATGGCCGCGAACGACGATCCGATGCAGCCCGCATCGCTGACATTAATGGGCGGGCCGATCGACACGCGCCGCAATCCCACGGCTGTCAACGAACTCGCCCGCAACAAGTCGATCGGCTGGTTCGAAAACAACGTCATCTCGATTGTGCCTCCGCCACATGCCGGCGCAATGCGCCGCGTGTATCCGGGCTTCATGCAGTTGACCGGGTTCATGACCATGAACCTTGAGCGCCACATGAATGCGCACGTCGGCCTGTTCAACGATCTCGTCAAAGGTGATTGCGACAGCGTCAAGGGCCACCAGGATTTCTACGAAGAGTACCTCGCCGTCATGGATCTGACGGCGGAGTTTTACTTGCAGACCGTCGAGACCGTGTTCCAGGAACATCTGCTGCCTGATGGACGCATGATGCATAACGGTCAGCGCGTCGACTGCTCCAAGATCCGCAAGACGGCCATCATAACGATAGAAGGCGAACGCGACGATATTTGCGGCCTCGGACAGACGGAGGCAGCGCAGCTTCTGTGCACCAACGTGGCCGACGATGAACGCTTTCACTATGTCCAGCCGGGCGTTGGCCACTACGGTGTCTTTAACGGCACCCGCTGGCGGACGGAGATCCAGCCGCGTCTGCGCCAGATGATCCGGTCCGTCGAACGCAAGCGCCGCGTCGGCACCCGGGTCGAGGTCAAGCCGTACATCGGCGGCTGGAGCCTGACACCGGACCGTCCGGCCAACGGCCTCCTCAACGCCCCCGCCGATTAACCGCCGGCACATATCCCCGGTCATGTTCGCAGCCGTTTGCATCCTGTCATGCGACTCGCGCTATCCCACCAGAAACACAGGCGCATCTTTGCCTGTTCAATGCGGGGATTGCGGCGATGTCACTGCTCTTCACCATCGTCTATGCGGCGCACGCCAACGGCACGCATCATAAGCTCGCGCTCGACGCGTTGCGCGACTTGCGCTGCCCGGATGCGGAAGCGTGGCGACGCGTGTTTATGAAGTATGCCGATGTCTACATGACCGGCTCGAAGGCCCCCGACGTCGAGTTCAAGGATTTCAAGAATCACGTTTTGCATGTCCGCGACGGCTACTGGGGCGGGGCACCCGAGAAGGCGCTGAACTGGTACGGCCACGTGATCGAGGCACTGCGCGAGAAGGACTTCGAGCGCGCGGTCTATGCGGCAGGCGTCTTGAGCCATTACTACACCGATCCGATCCACCCCTTTCATACTGCCCAGTCGGAAGCCGAAAACAGTGTGCACCGCGCCGTCGAGTGGAGCATCAGCCGCTCCTATGACGGCCTGCGCGCCGAAGGCGAACGCAAACACCGCAGCGAAGCGCCGCAACTGCCGTTGGGTGACGACTGGCTTCGCGCCCACGTCATCGCCGGCGCGGAACGCGCCAACCCGCATTACGAAAAACTCATCACGCACTACGATCTGCGCACGGGCGTGCGGGAACCCACCGCTGGCCTCGATCCCATCGGCCGCGATGCCGTCTCGGGCCTGCTCATCTATGCAGCAAAGGGTTTTGCCCTCGTCCTTGAGCGCGCGATCAGCGAAGCGGCCGTCGCACCGCCTGAGGTTTCCCTGACAGCTGCAACCGTCCTCGCATCCCTCAAAGTTCCCGCCAAATGGGTCACCAAGAAAATCACCGATGCTGAGACGCGCCGTCAGGTGCAGGCCATGTACGATGAACTCATGGCCACCGGTCGTGTCGAGGCCACGCTACCAGAAGACGATCGCACCATCCGCGACCTGCATGAAAAGGAAGTGCTGGCGCCACGGGCCTTGGCACTCGCTGAAGAAAAAACTGCACGCCTCGCGCCACCCGCAACGGTACCAAAGCGCGGCCGCGCCACCGCGGCGCCGGCAGCGCCTGCCACTATGCAAGCCTCCGCGGCGCCGGCCACGGCCTCGCCCATTCCGGAAGGACCCGTCCGCCGCCCGGTCCTCGTCGTGCCGGCAGAGCATCATGCCAACCGCGCCGCGCTGTCTGGCCTCGACAGCATCCCGCGCCGCCATCTCGTTGAAAGCGATGATCTCGAACGCGCACCCTCAATTGGCCCCAAGCTCGCCGAACGCCTGGGGCTTGGCGGCATCATAACAGTGAAAGATTTTCTCGACGCCGATCCTGAGGTTGTACTCTCGCGTCTGGGCCACGGCCGCTTCGATACCGACACCGTCGAACGATGGAAAACCGAGGCTCGCCTGGTGCTCCGCGTACCCGGTTTGCGCGGCACCCACGCCCAACTTCTCGCCGGAGCCGGGTATGACACACCGGAAAAAGTGGCGGAGGCCGATCCTGTGGCCCTTTCAGCCGCCTTGCTGGCCTTTGCCACGACCGACGCCGGCGCGCGCATCCTGCGTCATGGCGATACCCCCGATATCGAGGCCGTGACCCGTTGGGTGCAAAGTGCTCAGCAGGCCCTCGCAGCCTGACGGTCAGCGCAACGCGGCCTTGCATCCGGACGCATCACGCGCCAAATTGGAACTGTTCCGAGGGGCGCCGGTGACCGGCTGAGATTGCGCAATCGAGCGCGAGCACCCTTCGAACCTGATCCGGGTCATGCCGGCGAAGGGACGGACGCAATGGCCGGTATTCGTATCGCGCTCTCTCCCTTTATCAGCACGATGACATGTGATGGCGCGCAGCTTCGCGCGCGGGAGATGAGCCATGAATATTTCGACACGCCCCGCCGACCTGACGCTACCCGAAGTGACAACCGGTCCGATCAGCGCCTCGCGCAAGCTGTACACCGCGCCGCAAGGCCACCCCGACGTTCGGGTTCCGTTGCGTGAAATCGCACTGTCGGACCCCGCTGAACCGGTCTTTCATGTCTATGATCCGTCCGGTCCCTATACCGATCCCGCAGCCAACATCGACATCGCCAAGGGCCTGCCGCGGCATCGTACGGCCTGGATTGAGGAACGCGGCGGCATCGCGTCATATCAAGGTCGCGACGTAAAGCCTGAAGACAACGGCAACGTCACGGGCGCACATGCGGCGCGCTTGTTTCCGGTAACGAACGCACCGTTGCGCGCCGGCACCGGCAACCTTGTCACACAATATGAATTTGCCCGTGCCGGCATCATCACCAAGGAAATGATCTACGTCGCGCACCGCGAAAACCTTGGCCGCCAGACCGCGCTGGACCGAGCACCGGCTGCTCTCGCCGATGGCGAAAGCTTCGGCGCGGCCGTTCCATCGTTCATCACGCCCGAGTTTGTCCGCGCGGAAATTGCGCGCGGCAGGGCGATCATTCCAGCCAACATCAATCACCCCGAACTCGAACCGATGATCATCGGCCGCAATTTTCTTGTCAAGATCAACGCCAACATCGGCAATTCCGCAGTGTCGTCCTCGGTGGAGGAAGAGATCGAGAAGATGGTCTGGGCCACCCGCTGGGGTGCCGATACGGTCATGGATCTGTCGACCGGCCGCAACATTCACACCACCCGCGAATGGATCTTGCGTAACGCGCCCGTCCCGATCGGCACCGTTCCAATTTATCAGGCCCTTGAGAAGTGCGGCGGCGATCCCGTGAAGCTCACCTGGGACCTCTACCGCGACACGCTGATCGAACAGTGCGAGCAGGGCGTCGATTACTTCACGATCCATGCCGGCGTTCGCCTCGCCTACGTGCCGCTGACGGCCAGCCGCGTCACCGGCATCGTGTCGCGCGGTGGCTCCATCATGGCCAAGTGGTGTCTCGCACATCACAAGGAAAGCTTCCTCTACGAACGTTTCGACGAGATTTGCGACATCATGCGCGCTTACGACGTGTCGTTCTCACTCGGCGACGGCCTGCGCCCCGGCTCGATTGCCGACGCCAATGACCGTGCCCAATTCGCTGAGTTGGAAACCCTCGGTGAGTTGACGCAGATCGCCTGGGCGAAAGGCTGCCAGGTCATGATCGAGGGCCCCGGTCACGTGCCGATGCACAAGATCAAGATCAACATGGAAAAGCAGCTACGCGAATGCGGCGAAGCACCATTCTACACCCTGGGTCCTCTGACGACGGACATCGCTCCCGGCTATGACCACATCACATCCGGCATCGGAGCAGCCATGATCGGGTGGTACGGGTGCGCGATGCTCTGCTACGTCACGCCGAAAGAACATTTGGGTCTTCCCAATCGCGATGACGTCAAAACAGGCGTTATCACCTACAAGATCGCAGCCCATGCCGCCGATCTGGCCAAGGGCCATCCGGCGGCCCAGCTTCGCGACGATGCGCTCTCGCGCGCCCGCTTCGACTTCCGCTGGCAGGACCAGTTCAACCTCGGGCTCGATCCCGACACCGCCCGCGCCTACCACGATGAAACGCTGCCGAAGGAAGCGCACAAGGTCGCCCACTTCTGTTCCATGTGCGGACCGAAGTTCTGCTCGATGAAGATCACGCAAGACGTCCGCGACTACGCCGCCAAGCTCAACGCACGCGACGAAGGCATGGCCGAGATGAGCGAGAAGTTCGTCGAATTGGGCGGACAGGTTTATGTCAGATCGGAGTAGTCGAGGTTCTCCACATTGCCTGCGTGGACGGCCTCGTAGCCCTCGAAATACTCGAGCGTTCCGTCAGCAAGATCGGAGGTTATCACATCACGCAGCGGACGATTGCGTAGCGACGGATCTTTTCTCATCGCCAGCAACGCCCGGACATACCGCGCCGTCGCCGGGATCAATGAAGGTCCATAACCGCCGGCCGCGATGCGCTCCGCAGCACCATGATTGGGCAAGATTTTTGCGGGCGCCAGCATGGCCATCCGGTCAAGCTCGGGCAGATGCTGCAAAAGACGGTCCGGTTCGGCGACATAGGTGACGGTGTCCTCCAGCGTATCGCCGGCGAGCAGCAGCCGGTCGTGAGCCAGCCACAGCACCACGCCATCGTCGCTGTGAATATCGAATTCCAAAAGCTCGACCGTGAGCCGCCCCACTTGCACTGTCATCTGCCGCTCGAATGTCCGCGTCGGCATCACGAGCGGCGCAATTGCGGGAGACCCATCATGGCTCCCGCTTTCGATCGCGGCGCGGTGATGAGCAAGATGCGCAGCGGTCTTGGCGCAGGCGATGATTTCACAGTCGGCGAACACGGCATTGCCGGCAATGTGATCCAGGTGCCAGTGGCTGAGGACGACCATGATGTTCGTAACGCCACGCGCGGCAAGGCAATCGCGGATGGCCCGCGCATGGGCGATCGACACATGCGTGTCGTAAACCAACGCGTCCGCGCCATCGCAGATTGCATAACTGGCGATGCCGAGCGACAGCGCGCCGTCGTCGACCCAGTTGGCGCCATCGGCAAAGCGATACCCGGGCACCCGCCCGTCATAGAATGCAAGAATGTTGGGATGCGGGGCAAGAATACGCAGATGGGCGAGCATGCAACGTTCCGTGAAGTTTGATCTAGCCTCGGCGCAATCCGCCGCTCTGAAACTCGGGCAACCGTAGTTTGCTCTACCGCGGCCCCTTTTCAAGCGCCGTCGAATGTGAGACCCTGCCACTATCGTTCAACAACTGGAAGGAGGTGGTCCAATGTCGAGTGGGATCTTGAAGGCTGCGATGTCGGGATCGCACGGGCTTTCTTTGGAACACTTCCGCTGATCGCCTGATGCGCTGCGACGCCGGCGGGCCGATGCCCCCGGAATATCGCGACCGGTCTCACGGGGCTGCTCGGAAACGAGCAGCCCTTTGTGTTTTTGCGCTACTGAGGGTTTTGAACTGCCGACCCGCCGTGTTTTAACGGAACCATGACTTCCGAGCAGTTCATCTACCGGCTGTCGACCGTGGTCGTGGCAGCAATCGCCGCCGCGATCATCCTCCATTCGGCGCTTGGACCATCCTGGTTCCGCTTCTACGGCTGGGCAGTGGTTGCGGTTGCTACGCTGCCCTATGTCACTTGGCTGTTGTGGAAGCGTCTTCCGCCAGCAGGCTGGAACCGCTGGTGGAGCCTGCTCTACGCGCTACCGCTCGGCCTTGTTGCGGTAACTCATACGGCATTCTGGATGCTGTTTTTTGCTCAGGGCGCCACAAATCCGATCTTTGGCGTCATGCGCGAAATGGTCCGTCCGGCCATCGCAGCTGTCGAGCCCTACGCTGTCCTCGGCTTCATTGCCGTTTGCGCGGCGTTGCTCAACATCTGCGCGCGCGGCAAGCACCGGGCCGCGTGACACCCGCGCCCTTGAAGCCACAGGTCTCGTGTATCCCACTCGGCCACCTCGACATATTTTCAACAACGCCGCATGATGCTGGTCTAGGTGAGGGCGTTGTTCTGCCAACTGAGGGAGTGTTACGTTGTGTTCAGTCGTGGTCCAGGTTCCGATACGCCACCCAAGCCCCCGTCCATGCCGAGCATGAACGCGACACCATCCCCAGCTGCACCGAGACAAGCCGGTTCCGCTTTCGACCGTTCGACCTCCGCCACCGGCACCTCTGTCATCGGCACCGATCTCACCATCATGGGTGAAAAGATCACGATAATTTCTCAAAACAAACTGACGATCGACGGCGACGTCCATGGCGACATCCACGGCCGCCAAGTCGTCATTGGCGAAGAAGGCTCGGTCGTTGGCACCGTCAATGCCGACGCAATTGAAGTCCGCGGCGGTATCAGGGGTGCGATCAGGGCCGCGACCGTTACCTTGCATCCAACCGCTCAGGTCGAGGGCGACATCACCCATCAGATGCTGTCGATCTCCGAGGGCGCACAATTCGATGGCCGGGTCCGCCGCGCGAAAGACGCCGGCGACCTGAAACCGAACCTTGACGTATCGGCGTTTGAAACCATTCGCATGCAGGCCCTCAATAACGGAAGCTGACGCCGCCATGGCTCCGCCGAAGGCATCAGTGGCTCCGCCGCAGGCATCAGGCTCCGGGACCGGGCGGTTCCGGAGCCTCATTGTTTCCAAGCGCACGAATGCAGCCCGCCACGCGCCGCCGGTTCGACCGCCGGCACTGAAGCAGAAGGCCGTGGTTCTCCTGACCGGCTTTGGTCCCTTTCCCGGTGTGTCGCGCAATGTTTCGGCCGACCTCGCCGTCGAGGTTGCCCGACTGGCGGCGCTCCGCCAAACCGAATTTCATTTCGTCTGCGATGTTCTACCCGTCGAGTGGGCCACGGCGCCGGCTCGTCTCCAGGCACTTCTCGATCAGCACCGCCCGGAAATGGCGATCCATTTTGGTGTCTCTGCCCGCGCCCGCAGTTTTGTCATCGAAACGCACGCCTACAACGAGGTCCGCAACGTGCCCGACGAGGCAGGACAGTGCGCCACAGCCGAACACCTCGTGACGGGGGACCGGACAGAGCGCCGTGCGACACTTCCCGTCCAACGCGCACTCCAAGCCCTGCGATCTGCTGGCTACCCCGCCGAATTGTCGTCTGATCCCGGCCGCTACCTTTGCAACGCGATCCTGTTTCATTCGCTGCGCCACGCTGCGCGTGCAAACCCTCGCACACGCACGGGCTTCATTCATGTTCCAGCAACTCTCGAACCGGGCATTCTTGGCGAGCCATCGCTCCTCGACTGGAAGGAATTGCGTGACGGCGGCGTGCATCTGATCGAATTCTGCCTCGCCGCATTGCGCCCGCGCGCCGGCCACCTATCTTGATTGATACCGGTTTTCTTTTTTGTGCGCGTCCCGGCTGCTCTTAGAGGAGACTGCGCCGCCATGTCCCCCGCCCAGCGCCGCCGCGAGGCGCATGCCTATCGCCGAAGTGCATCCAAGTTCGTCACGGTCATCATGAGCGTCGGTCTGGCGTGTTCCGTCGCCGGAGCCGTTGGCGCTTGGCAAGGCTATGTGACCCGTTCATGGCCGACGACGCAAGCCGTGCTTTTGACAAACAAATTAGAGCACGGGATCGAGACGCGTCGCGTGCCGATGACCGACAAGCAGCGCGGTGGCGTTGAGGAAACAATTGCAACCGAAACGCTCACCCTTGCCTATCGCTACACGGTCGATGGCACAACGTTCGAAGGCCAAAAGTTAGAACCATGGGATTTTGGCTTGCCGGCCAAGGCGCGAGCCATCGCCGCGCTCGCCCCCGGCGCGACCCTTTCCGTCGCTTACGACACGCGCGATCCGCGCCGCTCATACTTGCTGCCAGGCCCGAGCACGACGGCGTTGACGCTTTTAACGCTGGGGCTCGTCCTGATGATGGTTGGATTCATCGCCGGGCGCGTCATCCGCCGCGCCTGACCGGCGCGGCGGCGAGTGATCGGCTTATTCCGCCGCCTGGCTGTCGAGGAAAGCGTGGGCGTCTTCCTGGCGTTCGAAAATGTGCGGTGCAAGTCCTCGCTTGGACAGCGCTTCCTGCATCTTCAACCGCATGAACGCCGATGTCGTGTAGCGCGTCGTGGTCAGGTAGTGATCGTCCATCATGTACTGAATCATCTCGGCGTATTTGTCGTAGAGATCCTCCGCGATGCGGCATCCGTCATGATTGACCACCGAATTGACGCGGCGTCCCGCGGCGACGCATGCGGCGACCAGCGTCTTGCGAAGATCATCGATGTCGGTCTTCTTGCGCACGCTCCAGCCTTCGAGGTTGACGAACAGGATATTGCGGTCGCTGTCGTAGCTGACACGTTCCGAAAGCTTGAGGTTGAGCAATTCGGAAAGCAATTCCATCGGGTCGTCGACGAAGATACGCCGGTCCATCGGCATCGGCTTGTTGATGATCGGCTTGAAGTCCATCTGCGCGAGAATGTGCTTTTCGATGTCGATGCCGGGCGCCACCTCGATCAACTCCAGACCGCCGGGCGTCAACTGGAACACGCAGCGCTCCGTGACATAAATCACCGGCTGCGACTTGCGGCAGGCGTACGGGCCGGAGAACGTGATCTGCTCGACATTATTGACGAACTTGCGCGACCGGCCTTCCTTGACGATCTTCATTTTCCCATAATGGACTTCCACTTCCAGTCCACCGGCCGTGAATGTGCCGGCAAACACCACGGCGCGGGCATTTTGCGAAATGTCGATGAAGCCGCCGCAGCCGTTCAGCCGCCCGCCGAATTTTGACGTGTTGACGTTGCCGAATTGATCGCACTCCGCCATGCCCAGACACGTCAGGTCGAGACCGCGTCCATGATAGAAATCAAACATCTGGTTCTGATCGATGATCGCGTGCGCATTGGCTGACGCGCCAAAACTAGATCCACCCGCAAGCACGCCGCCGATGGCCCCGGCCTCCGTCGTCATGGTGATGTAGGGCGTGACGCGTTCTTCGGCGGCAACCGCTGCGACACCGTCGGGTGCGCCGACACCAAGATTGATGACGCCATTGAGCGGCAATTCGAACGCGGCGCGCCGCGCAATGATCTTGCGCTCGTCGAATTCCATCCTATTCATATTCTCG
The DNA here is from genome assembly GCA_022844105.1 of Hyphomicrobium sp. Taxonomy (GTDB): domain Bacteria; phylum Pseudomonadota; class Alphaproteobacteria; order Rhizobiales; family Hyphomicrobiaceae; genus JAGVSR01. The sequence continues at coordinate 370,944 of JALHMJ010000002.1, forward strand.
ACGGGAATACGTATCTCGCCGGAAAGCGCCGGATCATACATGACGCCGTAGTTCATGCGATGCATCTCGGGTTGCTCCGCGACAACCACGCAATCAACGAGAATGCCGGGAACACGCACGTCCTTGGGCTTTATCGACCCCTGTTCGACAATGCGTTCGACCTGCGCGATGACCACGCCGCCATTGTTGTGCGCCGCCATGGCCTGCGCCAGAACGTCAAGGGTCAGGCACTCCTTCTCCATCGACAGATTGCCGGACGGATCGGCACTGGTCGCGCGAATGAGAGCGACGTCGATTGGCGTCGCCTTATAGAACAGCCACTCCTCGCCTTCGACCTCGACGTGCTTGACGATATCTTCCTTGGTTAGTTCATTGACCTTGCCGCCGCCTAGTCGCGGATCGACATAAGTATGCAGACCGACTTTAGTGAACAGCCCAGGTGATCCCGCCGCGCACGAGCGGTACAGTTTCGAAATCACGCCCTGCGGCAGGTTATAACCGGTGATCTTATTTTCCTGCGCCGCCTGCGCGACTTTCGGCATGCGGCCGAAGTTGGCGGCGATGACGCGCGTGAGTAAACCTTCGTGATGCAATCGGCCGGTGCCCAGTCCCTTGGAATCTCCGGCCCCCGCGCACATGATAAGCGTCAGGCCCTTCGGCGCGTGCGTGTCGACATATCGCTTTTCGAGCGCGGCATGGAGTGCTTCGGGAATGCAGCTTTGCACAAAGCCGGTCGTGCAGACGACATCGCCGTCCTTCACGAGCGCAATAGCTTGTTCAGCGGATATGACTTTATTCGTCGCTCGGGCTTCCATGGATGCGGCGTCTCCCAGTGGTCATTGTTCGTTCGGGATCTTTGGCGTCCCGCCCGCAGTCGTTTCGCAATTGGATCATACTTGCGGCGCAAATTCATAGCGGCAACTGCCGGCCGGGCGTCCTACTCACCTGGGTAGAACCTGCCTATCCGCAAGCCGCGGCGGTCGCGCGCAGCCTCTTCGTGTGCAATGCAACATCGCCTGGCCATCCTCCAGACCGATGAGAACGCTGGGCTCCTCCCCAACTATGGCCGTATTCGACCGTATATTCGCGCCGCTCAGCTTTCGAACCCTGGCTCGAACGTAACGGAGACGAGTGCGGCCATGCGTTCATCAGTTTTGAAGATTTTGGCATTTGCCGCGGCATTCGTTGCAGGTTTGTCCACGGTCGCCCTGGCAACAACCTTCAGCGATCTCGCCGGGACGTGGCGCGGCGTTGGTCGTGTGCAGCTGCTGACCGGTCAATCCGAAGCGCTGAGTTGCAAAGCGTACTTTACCGCCAAGGACGCCGGCGCGGGCCTGGGTATCGCGCTCGCCTGCGCCAGTCCCTCCAACAAGATCGACCTCCGCGCCGCGCTGACCCAAGCCGGTGAGGCCATTTCCGGCACGTGGGAGGAACGCTCATTCAATTCCACCGGCTCGGTCACCGGAACGTTCACCAACGACCGGATCGAGATGAAAATTGACGGCACCATCAAGGCCACCATGTCGATCACGCTGGAAGGCAAGAGCCAGTTGATCTCCATTGCCACCGATGGCCAGGGCTTCGCCTCCGTCGACCTGGAACTGGAACGCAGTTAGTCCCCCTTCCGGGGCTCCCGCATCACCCCGGCCCCACCGATTCATGTTAAGTTGATCCATGATCGAGTGCTTCGGCTCCGGCCGACCGCCGTCTTTGGAGACCGCCATATGCTCACCATTCGCCCGAAATCCTGGACTCCACAGCTTTTGACGGCGGCTCTGGCGGCAGCCTTGATAAGCGCGAGCTGGGCTCCCGCAGACGCCGGGTTCAGACGTGACCGCGGCAATAACGGCAACGGCGATGGCTACGTGATCGCCGACAGCCGCTTTGGTAACGGCAGCGTGCGCGGCGCTGTCCGCGAAGGCCGCAGCGGACTGCAAGTCCAGCTGCCCGGCGGCACTTGGGAATATTGCCGGGCCAGTTGCTCGGAAACACTGCGGGTCCAGACCGTCGACATTTTTGCCAATCAGGACGAGCTGAGGGGTTTCGGCACGGCATTGCAAGAGTGCGGGATTTTCGGCTGCCTCGACGTGAGTGCCCGCTTCCGCGAGTGAACTAGATAAGAAACGGATTGCTCTGCCGCTCAGCGCCAATCGTGCTCGTCGGGCCGTGGCCGCAGATGAAGGCGAACTCGTCGCCGAGTGGAAATAGCTTCGTCTTGATGGCCGCAATCAACGCGTCGTGATCGCCATAGGGAAAATCGGTGCGGCCGATCGAGCCCCGGAAGATGACATCGCCGGCCAACATGAATTTTTGCGGCTTGTTAACGAACACGACTGACCCCGGCGAATGGCCAGGGCAGTGTAGGATTTCGAATGAGTGGCCCGCGACCGTGACCGTGTCGCCCTCTTCAAGCCAGCGGTCCGGCGTGACGTTGCGGGCTGGAATGCTGTAGGCCGCGCCTTGCGCTTCAAGATGATCGAGCAGGATTTTGTCGGCCTTGTGCGGACCCTCGATTTTCACACCCAGCATTTTTCGTAGTTCGTCGGCACCGCCGGCATGATCGATATGACCGTGCGTCAGCAGGATTTTCTCGATTTTGACGCCGACCTCCGCGATCGCCGCCTGGATCTGCCCAAGATCTCCGCCCGGATCGACGATGGCGCCGACCTTGGTCGCATCGTCCCAGATCAGCGTGCAATTCTGCTGGAACGGCGTCACTGGAATAATCGCTGCCTTGAGCTCTACCTTCGCATGTGCCCGTTCGTTCATAGTGCCTCCGCTCCGGCGCGCGCTCGCCGCCTTGCTCGAAATCAGTTACCTAATGCGAACGCCGTTTCGGCGCGACACCTTTTGCACACCTCAACGCGCCTTCACCGGCAAAGGATGCAGCTGCGGGATGATGGCTGCGGCGAGTTGCAAATGCTCGCTGATGACGCCGCGAAGTTTGCCCATCTCTCCGGCAACTGCCCGCAACTTGGGCGCGGGCCCCTGCACAAGGATCACTTCCAGCGTCTTCTCGCCGGTCAGGTGCACATGCAGAGACGAGATGACTTCGTCAATATAGCGGCGTTGCAGATCAGCGAGCCGCTGCTGCAATCCACCCACAGTGTGGTCGTAGAACAGCGTGATCGTGCCGACCATCACATCCTCGCCGGCATCGCTTTTTATCTCCACCAAAGCCCGATGGACGAAGTCCGCAACTGCCTGAGAACGGCTTAAAAATCCGCGCTGAGCGACAACCGTATCGAGATCGGACAACAGCTCTTCCGGCAGCGAAATCGTAATCCGGCTGACCGACCCCCGTTTCGCCGGCGCGCTCGATTGCAGCCGCCGCCGGGCCGCTATCGAAGTCCGCTTTGATCGTGACGTTCTCACAACCATGGCCCAATTACTCCCGGTTGGCACGCTCCGTGCTCTGCCGTAGGGTATGACGAATTGTTGCAAACGTCATACCGTCATCAGCGGAGGGGAATATCATGTTATGGGCAGACAAGGCTTGGCCTGAAGTTCCAGCCGCGCTGGCCGCTGTCAATGGCACAGCCATTCTGCCGGTGGGTGCCACCGAGCAGCATGGTCCGCAACTGGGCTGCGGCATGGATTTCATCCTCGCCGATAAGCTGTGCCGCCAAGTGTCGGAGGCGACCGGCGTCCCGATGTTGCCGACCGTGCCTTACGGTTGCTCTATCGGTCATAGCCGCCGCTGGCCCGGAACCATCGCGCTCGATCCCATCCTGATGACGACGCTGATCACGCAGATCGGCACTTGGGCCTATCATTCGGGCGTGCGCCGCCTGTTCATCGTCAACACGCACGTCACGAATTTTGCCCCGATGCGCTGCGCGCTCGAAAACCTCCGCGCGACGTTCGACGATATGATGGTCTCGATCGTCAACACCGGCCAGATGACGCCGCGCGTCAAGGCGGTGCACTTTTCCGATGGCGACGACTGGCACGCCAACGACGCGGAAACGTCGCTCATGCTGGCGGTCGCACCGGAAATCGTTCGAGAAGATCAGATCGCGACCGCCGACGATCCCGACCGCACGGACGGTCTTGTCTTCTCACATCCCGTCAATCGCACCAGCAAGAATGGCGTCACAGGTTATCCGAGCCGTGCCACGAGGCAGAAAGGCGAGGATCTGTTCGCCATGATGGTCGAGGATCTGGCCGCCATGATCCGCCGCGGCATCAACGAAACGCCGCCGCTGGATGCATCCTACAACACACCGTTTTCCAACACCTGAATTCTCAATCCAACCTACGGGGGACCTGCATGGCTCATGATCCAAGGCTCGACGCGCTGATGACCGATTTGAAAGCCCGCGGGGTCAAATACTGCATGGGCGCCTATGTCGATATCCACGGGTGTCAGAAGGGCAAGGTCGTTCCGATCGATCATCTCCACCACATGGCGGCAGGGTCCGAGCTCTATACAGGCTATGCCGTCGACGGCATGGGTCAGGCGCCCAACGACGACGAATTCGCCTCGATCCCCGACTTCGATCACCTCGTTCAGTTGCCGTGGGAGCCCAAGATCGCCTGGATGCCGGCTGACATTCACTTCAAAGGCCAGCCCTACACCCTGTCGACCCGCGTGGCATTGAAGACCATGCAAACCGAGGCGGCCAAGATGGGTCTCGGCTTCAACCTCGGCATCGAGTGCGAAATATTCGTACTCAAAAAGATGCCGGATGGCTCACTCGCCATTCCCAACCCCGACGATAAGCTGATCAAGCCCTGCTATGACATTCGCGGCTTCATGGGCAATTTCACCTGGCTCGACCGGATGGCCACGACCATCAATGAGCTGGGCTGGGACCTCTACTCCTTCGACCACGAAGATGCGAACGGACAGTACGAATTCGATTTCGCTTACGCCGATGCGCTGACGACGTGCGATCGCTTCACCTTCTTCCGCATGATGGCCAAACAATACGCCGAAGACCTAGGGCTGCTGGCGACATTGATGCCCAAGCCCTACGCCAACCGCACCGGCAATGGCGCGCATTTCAACATGTCGCTCTACGATCTCGACACGAAAGCAAACCTCTTCAAATGCAATCCGGCGGACGATCCGCGCGGGCTCGGCCTGACCCCGACGGGCTATCATTTTATCGGCGGCATCTTGCGCCACGGGCGCGCCCTCTGTGCCGCTTTCGCACCGACCGTGAACAGCTACAAGCGGCTCGTACGCCGCGGCGCCATGGCAACGTTTTCCTGGGCGCCGGTCTTCAACTCATACGGCTCCAACAACCGCACCAATTCCATTCGCGTCCCCATGGGCGGCGGTCGCTGCGAAAGCCGCAATGCCGACGGCGCGCTCAATCCCTATCTTGCTGCGACGTTGGCGCTCGCGGCCGGCCTTGAAGGCGTGCGCGAGAAAATCGATCCCGGCCATCCCAACGACGACAATCTCTACGAGATCAGCGAAGAAGCGCGCCGCGCCCGCGGGATAGATTTCCTGCCGCAGAATCTTGATGAAGCGGTCGATGCGTTCGAAGCCGACCCGCTCGTTGAAAAGACGCTCGGCACGGCCCTGCGCGATGAGTTCGTGCGCTACAAGCGTGAGGAATGGCGCGAGTACCACCTCTCGATTTCGCCGTGGGAAATCGAGCGTTACAGCCATATGTTTTGATCGGCGATTGAAGGGGTCGGGCAGGTTGACGGGGTCAGACCCCCTATCGGGGTCTGACCCCATATCCCATATCCCGCCCGCATATCCCCCATTCATTCACTACCGGCAGTCGCGACCGAAACGAAATTCTCTCTGGCGCGCTTCACGGCGGCGGGATTGCGATCGACCGTGTAGTAGTCACCCATCACCAACACGTCCATGTCGGTGCGGTGAAAACAGGAAATCGCCTGTTCGGGGGAGTTCACGACCGGCTCCTGCCGGTTTAAGCTCGTGTTGAGAATGACGGGTATCCCTGTCAGCTTGGCGTACTCTTCGATAACGCCGTAATAGCGAGGGTTCGCCGATCGCTCGATGGTCTGGATGCGCCCGGTGCCATCGACGTGCGCGGCGGCCGGGATGAGGTCGAGCTTGTCGGGGCGAATGCGCGGCGCGAGCGTCATGAACGGATCGGCCTGCGTCACTTCGAAGAATTCCTGCGCGCGTTCCAAAAGCACGACCGGCGCAAACGGCCGGAACGCCTCTCGATGCTTGATCTTGGCGTTGATGAGTTCCTTGATCTTGTTGTCGCGCGCATCCGACAGAATGGACCGGTTGCCCAGCGCGCGTGGCCCCATCTCGGCCCGGCCTTGAAACCAGCCGACGATCTTCTGTTGGCTCAGATCCTTGGCGACAACGCGCAACAGTTCGGCCTCGTCGAACTTCTTGTAGACAAGCCCTGCCTGATCGAGCGCGGCCTTGATTTCAGCATCGGTGAAACCTTTGCCGTAGAAAGCATGCGTCATCTCGAATGTGCGCTCGTGCCCCAGCGTCTGATGCCAATGCCACAGTGCAGAGCCAAGCGGCGCACCTGTATCAGAGGCGCACGGCGGCACCCAGACGCGCTCAAAACTCGTGTCGCGTAAAATACGCGCGTTGACGACGCAATTGAGCCCAACGCCGCCCGATATGACGAGATTGCGCGAAGACTGCCGCTTTTCCATGTCGCGCACGATATGCAGGATCGTCTCCTCGATCGTCACCTGCAGGGCATGCGCCATGTCGCGATGGTGATCCGTCAGCGGATCCATGCGCGTGCGCGGCGGCCCGAAGGTTTCGTAGAACTTCCATTTGAATGGGCGCACGAGGCCGTGCGTGTCGTACGAAATGTAGTCGCGGTTGATGCGAAACTGGCCGTCCGGCAGCAGTTGGATGAGGTCACGGAATCGGTCGACATACGTGGGCCCGCCGCACGCGGCCAGCGCCATGACGGTGCCTTCTTCAAAGACCTTGAAGCCGAGGTATTCGGTCGCACACGTGTAGAGCATCCCGAGACTGTCGAAGAACTGGCTCTTCCACACGCGCTCGAGCCGTGTTCCCCGGCCGATATAGCCACTGGTCGAAGTGTCGTCGCCATAGCCGTCCATGACGAGAACGGCAGCCTGCTCGAACGGCGAGACGTTGAACACCGCCGCATGCGCATTGTGGTGCGAGACCTGGACGATTTTCGGCACCTTGCGGTAGCCGTAGCGCCGGCCGAGACCCATCCACAGACGAAAAGGCAAATTGACGATTGCCGACGCCTGCACCCGGTGTGCACTCGGGCGTAACAGATTGAGGCTCGACGGCAGCTGACCTGTCACGTTGGCGTAGAAGGTCGGGCGGAGCCGATCCATCTCCCACGGTGTCGTTACGACGTCGATGTCATCGAACGCGAACCGTCCATCGCCAAAAACGGCGTCCAGGCAGTTTGTCGGAAATTCCAGCGTGTGCTTTTGCCGGTTAAACCGCTCTTCTTCGAGAATGTAGGACGGAAGCCCGTTCTGAAGGAGCGCTAGGCCCGTATCATGCGACTTTGTGACGATGCCCAAAATGTTCACGGCGTTGCGGTCCTATTGCCCGTTTGATAAGCGACATCGGATACTGGTTTGCGACGGTGTGAACCAGTCTCAATGCGCGGATGTCGCAGCAGACGCTGTCATCGCTTCTTTTACAGTTCTCGCGATGCATTGAATTTCAGTCTTGCGCCTATCTGTCTATGGCCGTGCTACGATCACCTTAATCATGGCCTGAGTTGCACATCGCATCGGATGCGGCGTCGCGGCTGACGACCGCCAAGCCAGCGTGGTGCGTCTTTCGGCTACGCCTACTCCTCGGGGACCGTCACGCATGCAATTGAGAGAAATGCGCTTTGCCGCCATCTCAGGCACGGAGGTGACCGTCAAGGTGAACTCGTCGGTGGAGGCCAAAACCGCCATTAAGGAATTGCGCCACAAGAAAAAAGAGGTCGGCCTTTTGAAGCGCCGGATTGCCGCCGAGTTGAAACGAGCCCGCGCAATGGAAGCCAAAGCCGAACAAGCCGCAGCCCGCACCCGCCGCCAGAACGGCTTCTTTGCCGCACTCGGACGCCTCTCCTCAGCCTTCAGCAGTGATGAACATAGCAACGACGTCGGCCGGCTGGAAAAGGACCTCGTGAATGCTGAAGAGATCCTGCACAATATCGACAGCTGTATCATCCAGCTCGAAGGCAAGCTGCTGACCTGACCCGATGCCCACGGAACTCATAGACCTATTCATCAACGGCGAGCCCCGCCAGACGGCAGCGGGCACCCTGGCTGATTTTGTCACCGCGGAGAACTTCGGTGAGGCTCGCGTCGCCACGGCCCTGAACGGCATCTTCGTGCCGATCCGCGACCGCGCCGCCAAACAGCTCCAACCCGGCGATCGCATCGAGATCCTCTCCGCCCGCCAGGGCGGATGAACCAGCTCGCTACTCGATATCCTGCACGTCCGCTCCCGTCCCGCCCTTGATCCGCGCCGACAGCGTCGCCTGGATGAAGGGATCGATATCACCATCGAGCACGTCATCGGGCGCCGTCGATTGCTCGCCCGTGCGCAGATCCTTCACCAGCTGATACGGCTGTAGAACATAAGACCGGATTTGATGCCCCCAGCCGATGTCGGTCTTGGCGGCTTGGTCGGCGGAAGCTTGAGCTTCCCGCTTCTTCAGCTCCATTTCATAGAGCCGCGCTTTCAGCCGCTTGAACGCAATATCCTTGTTCTGGTGCTGCGAACGCTGCTCCTGCGCAAAAATCACGATCCCAGACGGCCTGTGCACCAGCCGCACGGCGCTTTCCGTCCGGTTGACGTGCTGGCCGCCCGCGCCCGAGGCGCGCGCAAACGAGATATCGACGTCGGCCGGGTTGACCTCGACGTCGATCGTGTCGTCGATCACGGGATAGACGGTCACCGAGGCAAAGCTCGTGTGCCGCCGCGCATTCGCGTCGTAGGGCGAAATTCGAACGAGTCGATGCACGCCCGCTTCCGTTTTCAACAGGCCGAATGCATTTTCACCCTCGATTTCCAGCGTCGCCGACTTGATGCCGGCTTCTTCACCCGCGCTCTCATCGATCAACTTCACCTTGAAGCCGCGCCGTTCGCCCCAGCGCAGATACATGCGCAACAGCATCGACGCCCAGTCCTGGCTTTCCGTGCCGCCAGCGCCGGCATGCACCTCAAGATAGGTATTCATGCCATCGGCCTCGCCCGACAGAAGGGCTTCGACGCTGCGCTGCTGGACTTCGAGATCGAGCTTGGCGAGCAAACTTTCGGCCTCACGCACGGTCGAAGCATCGTTTTCCGCCTCGCCCATTTCGATGAGCGTGACGTTATCCTCCAAGTCCTGCTGCATGCGCTTGAAGCTCGACAGCGACTTTTCCAGCGTCTGACGCTGCCGCATGACCTTCTGCGCTTCGGCCGGCTTTGACCACAGAGCCGGATCTTCCGCCCGCCGGTTCAATTCCCCGAGACGTTCTTCAGCTTGGTCCGGGTCAAAGATACCTCCTCAGAAGCGCGAGCGCTTCTTGGATGGAATCGACAAGTTTTTGCGCTTCAGCGCGCATGTGCCGGCCTCCGGAACAAACCTTCAGTGGGAAGGGGAGAATAAGATGTCACGCATATAGGCGGGAGCGCGGCCCATGTAAACGCCGCGCCGCGGACACGGTCATATCCGTCGCGGCGCAGTGCGAGAAGTAGGCCCCAAACCGAACTACCAGCCGGGCGGTCGCGGCGGCGGAGGGGCAGGTGCATTGCCGGGTGGCGCCGATGTCGGCGCCCATGCGTCCGACGATGTCGAATAAGCACCGGTCTCCGACTGGGCTGCCGCGGGCGTGGCCCCCGCAGATGCAGCCGTATCGCTGACTTGGAACCCGATGATCGAGTAGGCGTCATCCGGCTCCTCGTTTGGCTTGAAGGCCTCCATGATGGCCTGAGGATCGTTCGGCTGCGCCCGCAATCCCGTCTTCAGATTGACCCGCACCAGTTTCAAGCCTGGCGGCACTCGGAACGGAGCGGCCGGTTCGTCGGCCAGCGCCCGTTTCATGAAGTCGCCGAAGATCGGTGCGGCCACCCCGCCGCCCGTGCGGCCTTTGCCCATCGGGCGCGGTGTGTCAAAGCCGATAAAAACCCCGACAACGAGGTCGGGCGTGTAGCCGACAAACCACGCGTCGCGCTCCTCGTTCGTCGTTCCCGTCTTGCCCGCGATCGGCCGGTTGAGGGATTTCAGGACCGTCGCCGTGCCGCGTTGCACGACACCTTCAAGAATCGACGTCATCTGGTAGGCGCTGTGCGGGTCGATAATCTGCTTGCGGTCATCTGGGATCTCAGGTTCGGCCTGATTGTTCCAAGCGTCGGCCGTGCAGCCCGAACATTCACGCGCGTCGTGTTTCCACACCGGACGTCCCCAGCGATCCTGGATGCGGTCAATCAGCGTGGCGCGCACGTACTTGCCGCCGTTGGCGAGCATGCAGTACGCCGTCGCCATACGCAGCAGCGTCGTCTCGCCGGCGCCAAGCGACATGGACAGCACCGGCAGCAGATCATCATAGATGCCGAACCGTTTCGCGTATTCCGTAATGATCGGCATGCCGACGTCTTGCGCCAGCCGAACAGTCATCTGGTTACGCGATTTCTCCACGCCGACCCGCAGCGTCGTTGGCCCGAAAGATTTCTCCTTGTCGTAATTGTTTGGCCTCCAGATGTCCTGACCAGGGCCCTGCTCGATTTCGATGGGCGCATCGAGAATGATCGACGTCGGCTTGTAGCCATTGTCGAGCGCCGCCGCATAGACGAACGGCTTGAACGATGACCCCGGCTGGCGTTTGGCCTGAATGACGCGATCGAACTGGCTCATGGCGAATGAAAATCCGCCGGCTACCGCCAGCACGCGGCCCGTGTGCGGGTCCATGGCGACAAGACCGCCGCCTATTTCGGGGATCTGCATCAGCGACCACACGCCGTCGAGTTTGCGCGGATCCTTTGGCGCAACGTAGATCACGTCGCCCGCAGAAAGAATGTCGGTAATCGCTTTCGGCGTCGTCTTGGTCGCCGGCACCTTAGCCCACTTGACCTCGGCAAGCGAAATCTCGACCGCCTCCCGGTCCTTGGTCAGCGTGTTGTCCTGCTGCCGCGCAGGCCTCAGACCGACGACGGCCTTGTCTTTACCCGCCTGCAATACGACTCCGAGACGCCACGGCAAAATGTCGGCTGGGATATCGATCGCACCGAGCGGCACGCCCCAATCGCCGGAAATGTCGATTTTCGACACCGGTCCGCGCCAGCCCTGATCTCGATCGTAATCGACCAGCCCGTCGATCAGTGCCAGACGGGCCATTTCCTGCAGCCGCGGATTTAGCGTCGTGCGCACCGAAAGCCCGCCGGCATAGAGCTTCTCCTCGCCATATTGCGCATGCAGCGAGCGGCGAACTTCCTCGGCAAAATACTCAGCGGCAAAGATGTGGGCACCCGACGGACGAAACTTCACTTCCAGTGGCTTTGCCTTGGCGTCCACCGCTTCTTCGGACTTGATAAAACCGTTCTCGGCCATCTGATCGATGATCCAGTTCCGACGCTCCATCGCCTTTTTGCGGTTGCGGAACGGATGGTAGTTGTTGGGCGCCTTGGGCAGCGCCGCCAAATAAGCCGCCTCCTCAAGCGTCAGATCCTTCAACTCTTTGTTGAAGTAGTTGAGGCTGGCCGCCGCGACGCCATACGCGCCAATGCCGAGATAAATTTCATTGAGATACAGTTCGAGGATCTTGTCTTTTGAAAAGGCGCGCTCGATGCGTATCGCCAGGATTGCCTCCTTGATCTTGCGATCGAAGGTCCGGTCGCTCGTCAGAAGAAAGTTCTTCGCCACCTGCTGGGTAATGGTCGAGGCCCCCTGAATGCCGCCCCGACCGGTCGCCTTCGTCTCCAGATATTTGATTGCGGCGCGCGCCACGCCCTGGATATCGATACCGCCGTGCTCGTAGAACCGAGCGTCTTCGGCGGAGAGGAACGCGGCGATCACCCGCTTTGGAACGGTGTTGATCGGCACGAAAATTCTGCGCTCGCGCGCATACTCGGCAATCAGCGAGCCGTCGTGGGCATGGATTCGTGTCATGACCGGCGGCTCGTAGCGCGCGAGGCTTTCGTAATCAGGCAAATCCTTGGATGCTTCGAACAGCAGCCACCCGATGCCCGCCGATGCCGCGACGAAGGCAATCACGAACAGCCCGAAACTCCAGCCCAGAAACGTCAGCAGCAGGCTCTTGCGGCGCCGCTTCTTCTTTGGTTCAGCCGGAGGCGGGTAAACTGGGGCTCGCATGCGATCCGGTCTGGGCCGAAGGCGTCGATGTCTCAACGCGGCGGCGGTTAAAGCGTCTCGATTTTAGACAAGGAATATCAGGCCTGATTAAACGACTTGCCGCAGCGCAGCAATCCCGATGGATACGCGTCGACGGTCGACCCAAACTCCGACGGACCCTTACTATGAATTGTGGCGCCACGTCGTCGAAACACTCGGCAATTGGGCATAGATGATGCTCCAAGGACGATTTGCAAATGTCTTAGTCAGCCGGCCGCTTGTCAAAAAAGACGTCCACGGCTGCCACAATAGACTTGGAAACCTTGTCCTGCCAGTCTGCGGCCTGCATTTGCCTGGAATCTTCAGCATTGCTCACATAGCCGAGCTCGACGAGCACGGATGGCGCGTGCGTTTGGCGCAGCACCTTGAAGGCTGCCGACCGCTGCGGATCGCGTGATAGGGACACGTTCGATTTCAATTTTCGAACCAGCGTGCGCGAGAATTCCGCCGAGAAGTTTGCCGTCTCACGCTTCATGAGGTCGATGAGAATGTTCTTCACGTCTGTGTTGTCTTCGCCCTTCGCCACATCCAGACCCGCGACGAGATCCGATGAGTTTTCCTTCTCCGCGATGGCCCGCGCTTGGGCATCCGACGCCCGTTCCGAGAGCGTGTAAATCGTTGCGCCTTTGATCGACTGCGCATAGGTCTGCTCGATGCTGTCGGCGTGGATCGAGATAAAAAGGTCCGATTGGGCCTGCCGCGACAGGGCCAAGCGTTCATTCAGCGAGATGAACACATCGCTGTCGCGGGTCATAATGACGGTATAGCGACCCGATCGCTGAAGTTGCGCCTGCACGCGCTTGGCGACGGCCAGTACCAGGTTTTTTTCAAGAAGATTGCCGGCGCCAACGGCGCCTGGATCAATTCCGCCGTGCCCCGGATCAATCATAATGATGGGTTTGTCAGTCGATCCGGTGGCAATTGCAGCGGCCGGGGACGCAAGGGGCGGCGCCTGGCCGGTTGGTTGCCGACCGCTGCCCGTTCCCTCACCGAACGCTGCCGCGTTGGTCGACTGCAACTCGACCGTCAAGACAACGCCGCTCCCGGTCCGCGCATTGGTCATGGCCGCTTTTGCAATGGCCACCGGACCAACTGTATCCAGAACGATGCGCGCCTTTCCTTCTGCGAACTGGCCATAGCGGAACGCCGAAACAAGACCGCGACCGTCACGACCGGCGTCCGGCGGCAGCTGGAACCCGACGCGCGGCAAATCAACAATGACCCGATAGGGATTGGCGAGCGAATAGACCTCAGCGGTCACGCCGCGCGTCAGCGTGAGTTGCAGCACCGTCTTTTTCCGGTCGCCGAGTACATCCAGCGCCGTGGCCTCCGATGAAACAACGACCGTAGCCGCCGAGTTGGGCGATTCGGACGCCGCTACATTCTTTTCAAATGTGGTCTCCAATTGCGCCGCGGCCGGGCCTTGCGCAGCAGCCAGCACCGTCGCGGCCAGAGCCACGATGCAAAATGCGCGAACGGGTTTGCCAAGCCAACCCGGCATTTCCCCCTACTGGACTCCCCCAAAAAATTCAGAATCTATCAAACCTTAACAAAAAATTTGTGGTTTCGCTTCAGGCTGACGCCCAGGTTTGTGACCTTCCGGCTGCCTGTGGTCCGCTTAACACTCTTGTCACCGGGACCGCGAACCCGTTAGACTTCCTAAGCGTTCTGTTTCTCCGCGCCTCGTCGGAGCCAATGGAAGACGCGCGCCAGAGACCTAAGCCATTGTTCGCCCTGCGAAATATGGCTCTTGGCCCGAGCGGCGACGTCGATCATGCGGCTGTTTAATATGACGGGTGTTCGCGCGGATCGGCGAAGAACTGGAAGAGTTCTCGAGCGGCGGCCACCTCCCATTGCCCATGGAGCGGTGCCAGACCCACGGTCCTCCAAAGTTTCTTGTACCGAAACGGCCGCGCCGCGACGGAACGGACGCGACGTCCATTGCCTGCGGCTCGCTCGGGGCCCAATGAAAGGGGGCCCCCGAGCCGCGCCCCTAAAAGGTGCCTGTCGCCACAAGCGACGCGTGGCCCTTACCCCATAAACCTGCCGGCCGGCATGCACCTGCGCGCCGGTCTAAGGCGAACGTGAACACTGAAAAATGCGAAATTCTCGTGCAGTCAATCCGAACACCACGACGCTCCTCCGAGCCGATGGTGTGCGCCGCCCGGCTAGCCCAGCCGGAAAGCGTCTGCGCGGAGCCATGACCAATCCACCCCATTTTCGATCAACCCACCCACTGCGCGCGCCCACGGCATCCCGATGGCCGAACGAGGCTTTGAGCCTTCGACCGGCCCCATGCCCAGCCGGCGCGCCGAGGAACTTTCAACATGTCCACCAACAAGATGCTTATCGATGCGACGCATCCCGAAGAGACCCGGGTCGTCGTTCTACGTGACGGCCGCGTAGAGGAATTCGACTACGAGAGTGCGGCCCGCAAACTCCTGCGCGGCAATATTTATCTCGCCAAGGTGACCCGCGTGGAGCCCTCGCTCCAGGCTGCGTTTGTCGACTACGGCGGCAATCGCCACGGCTTTCTCGCCTTCAACGAAATCCACCCCGATTACTACCAGATCCCGGTGGCCGATCGGCAGGCGCTGCTCGACGAAGAAGCGGCCGCCGAGGCTGCCGAGGAGGCTGCCGCCGACGCTCATGCGGAACGCATGGCTCGTCGTCGCCAGCGTCATACACCGAATGGTCAACACCGCGACGCAGCGGCCGGCACCGGCGACCAGCCCGACGTTGCCACGCAACGCGACGATCACGATCACGATCACGATCACGACGACGGGCATGGTCACCATGATGACGACAGCCATGACGATGAGGAAGGTCACGTCGTACGCGCCGAACACGTCCACGGCGCCGAGGAGGTCCTGACGGAAGACCTTCCCGAACCAGAGGTCGTTGGCGGGTTTGAGCCCTCCCACGGCCAGGACGACCGCGACGATCCCGAGACGGACGACCTCGACGATGAAGATGACGATGATCTGGACGTCGAAGCATCCGCTGATTACGCCAACATTGAAAGCGATGCACCCGCGCCCATCGGCCTTGTCGAGCGCGAAACCATCGAAGTCGTTGCGACGCCAGCGGCCGAGCCTGAAACTGTCGAACAGACGGGTTCCGAGGATGCGCTCGAGGAACTGCCGTCGCGGCCGCGCCGCCGCCCGCGGTCTTACAAGATCCAGGAAGTGATCAAGCGCCGCCAGGTCATCCTCGTCCAGGTGGTCAAGGAAGAGCGCGGCAACAAAGGCGCCGCACTGACGACGTACCTGTCGCTGGCCGGTCGCTATACCGTGCTGATGCCGAACACGGCCCGCGGCGGCGGCATCAGCCGCAAGATCACCAATCCGCAGGATCGCAAGCGTCTGAAAGCGATCGCATCGGATCTGGACGTGCCGGACGGCATGGGCCTCATCATTCGCACGGCAGGCGCGGCCCGGACGCAGCAGGAAATCAAGCGCGATTACGAATACCTGTTGCGGCTATGGGAAAGCGTCCGCGACCTCACCCTGCAATCGACCGCGCCGAGCCTCGTTTATGAAGAAGGCAATCTGATCAAGCGTTCGATCCGCGATTTGTACAATAAAGACGTGGAAGAGGTCATTGTCGCCGGCGATCCGGCCCACGTGGAAGCCCGCGACTTCATGCGCATGCTCATGCCGAGCCATGCCAAGAACGTTCTTCTCCACTCCTCAAATGACCCGCTATTCAACCACTACGGCATTGAGCGCCAGCTGAATGCCATGTTCAGTCCTTTCGTGACGCTGAAGTCCGGCGGCTACCTGGTGATCAACCAGACCGAGGCCCTCGTCGCCATCGACGTCAACTCCGGCAAGTCGACGCGGGAATTCTCGATCGAAGAAACCGCGTACGCGACCAACCTCGAAGCCGCCGACGAAATCGCACGCCAGCTGAAGCTGCGCGATTTGGCGGGTCTCATCGTCATCGACTTCATTGATATGGAGGAGAAGCGCAACAACCGCTCCGTTGAGCGGCGTTTGAAAGACGCGCTGCGCTTCGACCGGGCCCGCATTCAGCTTGGTCGCATCTCGCACTTCGGCCTCATGGAGATGTCGCGTCAGCGGCTCCGGACCGGTGTGCTCGAGGGATCGACGACACAGTGTCCGCACTGCCAGGGCACGGGCATCATTCGATCGACCGAAAGCGTGGCCCTCGCCGTTCTACGCGGCATCGAGGATGCACTGATGGCCGGCCACCCGTCGTCCCTGATTGCGACCACGACCGCTCAAGTCGCACTCTATATCCTCAACAACAAGCGCAAGTTCATCACCGAACTGGAAGCGCACCACGGCATATCGATCACGGTGCAGGCCAGTGACAAGCTGCAGGGTGCCAATTTTACGATCGAAAAGACCCAAGCCCGCACCGACGCTCCGCCAAGGCGAGCCGAACGCTCCGCTGTCAACATGGACTGGGGCTTTGACGGCGAGGACGAGGGCGGTGATCAAGACGGCGCGGTGGACGAACGTCCGGCCGCGTCGGACGGCGTCCGCTTCGTCGGCGAAAGCGACGACGAAGATGGCGAAGCTGCACGACCCCAAGCCCGCGAAGACCGTGAGCCTCGCGAAAGCCGCGAGCCCCGTGAAGGTCGCGAAGCCCGCGAAGAAGGTGGCCGTGGCCGGCGTCGGCGTCGCCGCAGGGGACGTCGCGGCGGTGACCGCAATGGAACCGGACGCGAGGGCGGTGAGCTGCGTGCGGTCGACAACGACCGTGAGGCCGATGAAACCGAATCGTCTGACGATGGCATCATTGAAATCACCGAGACCGACAACGAACTGATCGAGATCGTCGGCGACGACGGCGGCGACGAAGAACGCGCGCCGGCCGAGGCGCGTGATGGCGAACGTGACGGTGAAGGCGATCGTGGCGTTCGCCGCCGCCGCAGGGGCCGCCGCGGTGGCCGCCGCGGTCGTGGACGCGATCGCGACGAGCCCGGTGCAGCCGCCGAACCGGCCGCCGAGCCGAACGGCTATCACGCCCGGCCGCACGTCACCGAAGACATCATTGATGACTTTGCCGGACCGGCCCCTATCGCCACCACTCCGCAATCCCAAGCTGCGCTGGAAATCAGAACGACCGCAGCACCGGCACAACCGGCGACGGTCCAACGGGCCGCACCCGAATCTGGCGCAGCTGAAACACCCGCTCGCGCCAAAGCAGACGCGCCCGATGCCCCCCCCCGCCGTCGAACAGGCGAGCCTGTGTCAAGCGAGCCAAAGCTTGAACGCGTGGTCGTCACACCCGATCAAGCGATCGCTGCGACTGAAACGGCCGAACAGCCAGCCCGTCGGGGCTGGTGGCAGCGCCGTTTGGGCAGTTGAGCAAACCTGTCGCACACGCGTCGGTTGAACAGAACTAAGAAAGCCGGGCCGCGCGCCCGGCTTTTTTGTTGCGAATCAGAAACTTATCGAGCCTCCGAACTGCATTCATCTGAATTGCACACGTGGTCGCACGCGACGCACGCGGGGTTCTGACTGTCAAATTTTCACCATAAGGTCCCGGCTGTTGGCGGTCGTCCGGCAGTCTTCACGACAAGCGTGAAACATGCCGTTCCAATGCCGATGAGGGAAGTACGGTCGAAAACGAGAGGGGAGACAGGTTATCCCAACCTTATCCCGATCACACAGTGGGCGATCTTCTCGGATAAGACTTCAAAGAACAGCAAAGACTGCAAGATCTTCTCTCGAATCTCATAACGCGGCGCAAGTCGTACGATAAAAAACTTGGAGTACACATGAGCACTCGTTCTCTGTCGATCGCAGCGGCCATCGTCGGCTTCGTTGCCCTCTCTGTCACCGGCGTCGAGGCCCGGCCTCACAACGACACGGGTCCGGCATCAGCCGACCGTCCATCCAGCGCGATGAACTTCAAAGCCAAGGCCAACAACCGCAACGCCTACAAGGCCAGCGGCAAGCGCACGGCCCGTTATGGCAAGACGCGGCGTTACGCAGGCAAGAAGGGGCTGAAGTCCCGCTCGTTCACGAATTACGCTTCTGGCGGCACCTCGCGCACCTGCCTTCAACCGCAAGCCCGCGCCCTGCTCAACCGGATTGAAAGCCAGTTCGGCTCGGTTTCAATCGTTTCGACCTGCCGCCCCGGCGCCGTGATCGCCAAGAGCGGCAAACCCTCCAAGCACCGCAATGGCCTCGCCATCGATTTCGACGCCGGTGGCCGCAAGGGAGCTATTGTCAGCTGGTTGCGCCAGAACCACCACTCGGGTGGCACCATGACGTATCGCGACATGAGCCACATCCATGTCGATATCGGTCCGCGGTTCGTGTCGCTCGGCGCCAGCAGCGGCCGCAGCGGTTAAGACACTCATAAGGGCTCAGGGAGGTGGTTCGCTGCCTCCCTATTTCCCGTGTTTGCCTCCTGCCACCGACGGGTTAACAAGAGTAAATCATTGGATTAAAGAGGTTTTTACTTCGATCGCGTACTCATCGGCACGGCTGTGCGTGGAGTGAGTGGCGATGCCAGAGTTCACCGAGTTTCGGGGCCGCAACGGCGTTCTTGCCTGGGGCCTTCTGTCCGCCTTGGCGATCACCGCCGTACTTTGGCTGAACATCGCTCAGCCCTTCCGCTACGACGGGTCAGTATTCCATCACATCGCATTGACCTACGCCATCATGCTCTTCTTTATGATCGGCATAGGGTCTGTGAAGAACACTTTCCAAGCCGCCGACAACCGCATCTACACAGTCATCGAGCACGGCTTGAGCGGACTGCAGCTCTTCATCGCTGCCTACTTCTTTTTCCTCACTTTTGTGATGAGCTCCTCGCTGATCGTCTACCTCGGTCAAGCCTTGAACGCCCCGCTGCAGGATGAAGCATTTGCCGCTGCCGATGCAGCGCTTGGCTTTGACTTTCTAAGTTTCCATTCCTGGGTCGGCACGCAGCCCCTCCTCCCCGAAGCCATGTTTTACGCCTACAACAGCAGCGCCAAACAGTTCCTGGTCATCTTCCTCGTCAGCGCGGTCTTCCTCGATCGTGAGAATGTCGCCCAGTTTTGTTCGCTCCTGGCCCTCACCATTATTCCGACGGTGATCATCGCGAGCCTTTGGCCGGCATTGGGATCGTGCATTCATCACCAGCCGACAGCTCAACCGTTTGCCCACCTGGACCCGAACGCTTGCAAAGATTATCTCCCGCACGTGCTGGCTCTGCGCGACGGTACCTTTGAAGTTTTCCGGCTGCCGGAAACCAAGGGCCTGCTGACGTTCCCTTCCTATCACACCGTCATGGCGATCATTGCCGTCTACGCGGTCCGCAATTATATCTGGCTGCTGGTTCCGTTTGCCCTGCTCAACACCGTCAACATCCTGTCCACAATACCGTTTGGCGGGCATTATTTTGTCGACGTCCTGGCCGGCGGCGCCATCGCCGTGTCCGCGATCGCCGTAGTGCGCTGGAATGCGGCCCGGGGAACGACGTCTGTTGCCCCTGCCATGATGCCGCAACCCATAACGGCGTGATCCATTGCCTTGGCGCTTGCGCATACGGCCTGCCCTTGACTCGTTGCGGGAAGCGGGGCTGAGGTAGCCCCGTCGGGCGTTGCGATTGCGCCGCCGACATTTCGGCTCATTTCTGGGCGATCGGTTGCGCATGAGCGAGCAAAATCCGCAAGTTGCCAATCTGCCGGGATGGAGCAATCACCGCCCGTGCTTCTTGGCGCGGTTGCGCGCCGCAACTCTCGCGCTTATCGCGCTCGCCACGGCGCTGCCACAGCCCGTCACGGCGCAAGGGCTGCCCCTTATCCGCGACACGGAAATCGAAAATCTCCTCAATGATTATGCGCGGCCGGTGTTCAAGGCCGCCGGGCTCGGAAGTGGTCGCGTCGCCGTTCGCATCGTCAACAATGAAGCCTTCAACGCCTTCGTCGTCGACGGGCGCAACGTCTTCATCCATACCGGCGCGCTGATGCAGGCGCAGACCCCCAACGAGGTCATCGGCGTCCTAGCGCACGAAGCCGGCCACATCGCCGGTGGTCATATGGCGGCCCTGCGCACCCGGATAGCCAAAGACCAGACGCGGGCTTTAATCGCGCAGATCCTAGGTATCGGCTTGATGGTCGCGGGCGGCGTCGCAGGCGGCGACAGCGGACGTGATATCGGTGGCGCCGGCCAAAGCGTGCTTTACGGCGGCAATGCCTTGATTATGCGCGGCCTGACGGCCGAGCGCCGTTCGCAAGAATCCGCCGCCGACCAGGCTGGTCTTGGTTATCTCAATACCACCGGACAATCGGGCCAAGGCATGCTTTCGACGTTCGAACGCTTCGCCGGCCAGGAGCTCTTCTCCGATCAGAACCGCGATCCGTTCGCGCGCACCCATCCGGTCGCGACCGACCGTCTTGCCCGCCTGCGCCAGCTCGTGGAAGCCAGTCCTTTTTATACTGTCGTCGATTCCCCGGAATTGCAGCAGCGTCACGACATGATGCGCGCCAAGCTGTCCGGCTACATTGAAAACCCGCAAACGGTTCTAAACCGGTATCCGGCAACCGATCAGAGTTTGCCGGCGCGCTACGCCCGGTCTGTCGCGCGCTTTCGTATGGGCGGCAACAGTGGCCTCGAAAACGCATTGCTGGAATCCGATCAGCTGATCAAAACCGATCCGAAAAATCCGTACTTCTGGGAATTGAAAGCGGACTTCCTGCAAAAGAGCGGCAAGTGGACCCAATCCATTCCGTTCTTGCGCAAAGCGCTGCAACTTTCCGGCAACGATGCTCCGCTGATTTCCGTCCAACTCGCCCAGGGCATGCTGCAATCGAAACAACCTGAACTTCTGGAGGAAGCCATTGCGCTGCTGCGCAAGGCCATTAATCGCGAAGGCGAGAACGCCACCGCTTACAATATGCTGGGGCAGGCCTATTATGATAAGGGGCTCATTCCGCAGGCAGAGCTGGCGCGCGCGCAGGGCCTGTTTTATTTTGGCGCCATCAAGCAAGCGCAAGAATTCGCTCGCCGGGCGCAAGGTGCGCTGAAGCCGGGCAGTCCCGAATGGGTTAAGGCCGACGACATTGTGAACTATAAGCCGCAGACTTGAGACCTGCGCCACCCCCCCGTCTCACCTCATCGCGCTGCGCTGAACGCTGCGCCCAGGATAAAGAGCAGATCAACATGGCTGATACGTCGTCCGACATCCCCAACAGCGAGCCGACAGGCCGCCCGTCTCGTGCGGCGCTGATCATGTTGGTGGCAACACTTGCGGTAATCGGGCTTTACATTCTGGGCGGTGCAACGCGCTCCAACAGCGTTGTGGCCGACACATCAATGTTCACCGATCCGCAGAAGCGCGGCATCGAGCAGATCGTGAAGGACTATCTGCTGCAGCACCCCGAACTGATGGTGGAAGTACAAACCGCGCTGGAACAGAAAGCCGCGCGCGCGGAAGCCGAGCAGACGAAGAAGCTCGTCTCCGAAAATGCCAAGGAAATCTACCGCCACCCCGACGCACCTGTCGCCGGCAACCCCAAAGGCGACATCACTGTTGTCGAGTTCTTCGACTACAACTGCGGCTACTGCAAACGCGGCTTCCACAACATTCGTGAGTTGATCGAGAAGGACAAGAATGTCCGCGTCGTCTTCAAGGAGCTCCCCATTCTGAGCAAGGATTCCGAGGAAGCTGCGAAGGTTGCACTCGCCGCTCGCGCCCAGGGCAAATATTGGGAGCTCCACCAGGCCCTCATCGAGAGCAAAGGCCGCGTGACGGAAGCCTTCGCGCTGGAAACCGCGGGCAAGCTCGGCCTCGACGTCGAAAAGCTGAAAGTCGACAAGGATTCAGAAGCAGTAAAGGGCGAACTGGCGCGCGTGGAAGCTTTGGCGCGCAAAATGAACATCTCCGGCACACCGCACTTCCTGATCGGCAGCGAAGCTATTGGCGGCGCCCCAGAAGACCTGCTCGACCAGCTAACCGCCAAGATCGCCACGCTGCGGCAGTCGGGTTGCGCCTACTGCTAAAATGCCGGGTTTAGCGTCTCACAGCGCCCACCCGCAAAGTTCTGGCGGATAACGCGATTTTCTCAACTGCGGGAAAGCGGACGCGGCTGCGGCGCACTTTCGTCGTCTGACGAAAGCTGCTAGACCCCCGGGTTGTACGGGATAGGCGGGCGGTGCAACGGAGAGATCCGGCGGCCGGCGTGCTGTGTTCTCGGCCGCCCACCTGCCTTTTCGGTCCCATGACAAATCCGGTCTACATCCTCAACGGCCCCAACCTGAACCTGCTCGGACATCGCGAGCCGGCGGTTTACGGCCGCGACACACTGGACGACATCAAGGGGCTGGCGACGGCGCGGGCGGTGTCACTGGGGCTCGCAATCGATTTCCGCCAGACCAACGACGAAGGCGAACTGATCGGCTGGATCCAGGAAGCGCGCACGGCCGCCGCGGCCATCATCGTCAACGCCGCCGGTCTGACCCACACGTCGGTCGCGCTTCTCGACGCCCTGCAGGCATCCGAACTGCCGATCGTCGAAGTGCACCTCTCGAATATCTTCCGGCGCGACAGCTTCCGGCAGCACTCTTATGTGTCGCTGGCGGCGACCGGGGTCATCTGCGGCCTTGGAGCCAAAGGCTACGAACTGGCGCTCGAAGCCGTCCGCGCAATTCTGGACAAGAAATCCGCGGCGTGACGGGCAAGCGCAACAAGTCAACGACCAAGAAGGCGCCGCGGAAACAGAACCCGCGGCCGGATAAGGTGAGACGGACCATGACGGGCAAGGACAAGGGCGAAGGACAAAGCCCCGAACAGAAGATCATCCGCGATCTGGCGGAGCTTCTGAACGAAACGGGGTTGTCGGAAATCGAGATCGAGAAGGACGGCCTCAAGGTCCGAGTTGCACGCTCGCTGACGATTGCAGCCTCCCACCTGGCAGCACCGGTCAGCGCCTCGTCGGCGACAGCGTCGTCGGCGAGCGCCTCGGCCGCTGCCATTGATCCAGCGAAACATCCAGGCGCAGTAAAATCCCCGATGGTTGGAACCGCCTATCGTTCACCTGAGCCCTCCGCCGCTCCGTTCATCGAGATCGGCAGCCGCGTTCAGCAGGGCGAGACCCTCCTCATCATCGAGGCCATGAAGACAATGAACCAGATTCCCGCTCCGCGCTCCGGCACGGTCACGGCGGTCTTCTTCGAAAACGGACAGCCGGTCGAATTCGGCGAGGTCCTCGCGGTCATCGAATAAGGGAGGGCAACGCCCCCGGTCTGACGGCAGGACGCTCGTTACGCTTCCTGACTGTCCATCCACCGGAGTCGCTGCCGCATGAAATATGTTCGACAAAGTACTGATCGCCAACCGGGGTGAAATTGCGTTGCGCATCCAGCGCGCATGCAAGGAACTCGGCATCGCCACCGTCGCGGTCCATTCGACCGCCGACGCAGACGCAATGCATGTTCGCCTTGCCGACGAAAGCGTCTGCATCGGCCCCCCCACGTCATCCGACAGCTATCTCAACATTCCCCGCTTGCTCGCCGCCTGCGAGATCACCGGCGCCGATGCCGTGCATCCGGGTTACGGCTTCTTGTCCGAGAACGCGCGCTTCGCGGAAATCCTTGAAGAGCACAACATCACGTTTATCGGCCCGACATCGGAACACATCCGCATCATGGGCGACAAGATCCAGGCCAAGGAAACCGCAAAGCGCCTCGGCATTCCCATCGTTCCGGGTTCGCAAGGAGCGGTGAGGACAGAAACAGAGGCGATGAAGGTTGCCAAGAGCATGGGCTTCCCCGTGCTCATCAAGGCCACCGCCGGCGGCGGCGGTCGCGGCATGAAGGTGGCCACCAGCGTGGAAGATCTGCCGGTTGCATTCGCCACCGCGCGTTCCGAGGCGAAAGCCGCTTTTGGCAACGACAGCGTCTACATCGAGAAATACCTGACCAAGCCGCGCCACATCGAAATCCAGGTTTTTGGCGACGGCACCGGTAACGCGGTCCACCTCGGCGAGCGTGATTGTTCGCTGCAGCGCCGGCACCAGAAGATCTTCGAGGAGGCACCCTCGCCGGCCCTTAACGCAGCTTCGCGTGCCCGCATCGGCGAGACGGTCGCCACCGCCATGCGCACGATCAAGTATCGCGGCGCGGGAACGGTGGAGTTTCTCTACGAAGACGGCGAGTTCTACTTCATCGAAATGAACACACGCATCCAGGTCGAGCATCCGGTGACGGAAGCCATCACTGGGATCGACCTCGTACTCGAACAAATCCGGGTTGCTTCGGGCGCTGGCCTGTCCTTCACCCAGGACGATATCGTGCTCTCCGGTCACGCCATCGAGTGCCGCATCAATGCCGAGAACCCGCGCACCTTCCGCCCGTCCCCCGGCCAGATCACATACTGGCATCCTCCCGGCGGGCTCGGCATCCGCGTCGATAGCGGGGCCTATCAGGGCTACCGAATTCCGCCCTACTACGACAGCTTGATCGGCAAGCTGATCGTGCACGGAAAGACGCGCAACGAATGCATGATGCGGCTCAAGCGGGCGCTATCGGAATTCGTTATCGACGGGATTGAAACAACGATACCGCTGTTTCACGAACTCGTCCGGCACCCGGACGTCGTGAACGGCATGTACGACATCCACTGGCTGGAAAAGTATCTCGGCAAACCCTGACCGTTGCGATAACGAGGATCCGCCGTTGGCCGAAAGCGCCGCTCCCTTCGGGACCTATCAGCCGACCAGTCTCGAGAGCCGGCTTATGACGCTTGGCCGGTCCCTGCCGCCGTCTTGGCTCGGTCGCCGCGTGGCTTCCTTCATTCGCTCCGCGATGCGCCGCCTCCGCACCGAGCCGCTCGACCTCGAGGTGCTGGGCCAGAACATGCGCCTTCACGCCGGCAACAACGCTTGTGAAAAACGGCTCATTGTCACCCCGCAATTCTTCGACCCTGTCGAGTTGGCATTCCTGAAATCGCGGCTGCACGCAAATTTCAACTTTCTCGATATCGGCAGCAACGTCGGCGCCTACAGCATCTTCGTGGCACGCAACGCAGGCCCCAGCGCGCGGGTCCTTGCCGTCGACCCCAATCCCATCGTCTTGCAGCGGCTCGCATTCAATGCCACCGCTAACGAACTGAAGAATATTCGCACAGTCGAGGCCGCCATCGCCGACATTGAAGGCGAGATGGAGTTTGCGCTGGAAGAAACCAATATGGGCGGCTCATCATTACAGCTTGATCGAGATGCGCGAGGCGGCAAGACGATTTTCAAAGTACCCGTGCGGACACTGGCCGGTCTTGTCGCTGAGGCCGGATTCGACCATGTCGATGCCATCAAGATCGACGTGGAAGGTTTTGAGGACAAAGTTTTGATCCCCTATCTGACGACAGTCCCCCGCCATCTCTACCCCCTAGCCGTTATATTGGAGGCCAACATTGCCAGTTGGCAGGGCGATCTTCTCAGCGTTTTGCGCGATAGCGGCTACGCAACTTCGGGCAGTCTTGCCCATAACGGCATCTTCGTAAGCGCCTCAGGCTAACGACACCGGACCGCCGGCCTCGCTCGCCTTTCCCAAAAAAGGCCGCTACACTTATGACCAATGCATGAATGATCGGGGACACACAGGCCGATGTCGCGTGACGACATCCTGATCGAAATTACGCCGCAGGTCTTGATGAAGGCCTACGCCTGCGGAATTTTTCCCATGGCCGAAAGCGCTGACGATCCAGCGCTGCACTGGATCGAGCCGCAGAACCGGGGCGTGCTTCCGCTCGATGCCATCCACGTTCCCAAGCGATTGAAACGCACCATCCGCACGACCGGGCTCAAGGTTCGCATTGACACCGACTACGAGGGTGTCATCGACGGTTGTGCCGGTTCGCGAGACGGCCGCGATTCAACATGGATCAACAGCCGCATACGGTCGCTCTATCGCGAACTCTTCAAACTCGGCCACTGTCACACCGTGGAAGTTTGGTCGGGCGACAAGCTGGTTGGAGGGCTATATGGCGTCGCGCTCGACGGCGCATTCTTCGGCGAAAGCATGTTCTCCTACGAACGCGATGCCTCCAAGATCGCGCTTGTCTATCTAGCAGCGCGCCTCATTCACGGGGGGTTTCGCCTTCTCGACACACAATTCGTGACCGAGCATCTCAAGCAGTTCGGAACGACTGAAATCGACCGCACGGCGTTCCACCGGCGGCTGGAACAGGCCCTGGGCCAAGGCTCCGATTTCCATCATCTCCCAGTGGATACTCCGCCCGACGAAATTCTTCGCATCGTCGATGCTGCGCGCCGCAAATCCTGAATTGGCGCCATTCAAGCAAACCTGTGGCTGCAGCCGTTCGCGCGTTTTTGGCCCCTTGGCGGACCCGGTAAAACCCGTTACCGCAGGGCATCGTCGCCAATTGCGCCAAGCATTTGCCAGGAGCAAGTCTGTGTCTAATGCCATCGACTACAATCAAGATATTTCCGGCTGCCTTGAACCGGCAATTGGCATCCATGGACTGCAACACGATCGGCTGGCTGTTTGGTACAACAAGGCGGAAGGCGCTCTCGAAGGATTGCGCGCGGACTATCACAACGCAACGCTGCCTCTCTTGCGCATTGTCGAGGAGACGGCGGATATCGACGCCGCCGAAGCTGCCCTGGCCAAGTTATCCGACGGCGCCGAGACCATCATCTTCTTCGGCACCGGTGGTTCCAGCCTCGGTGGACAAACGCTGGCCCAAATCGCGGGCTGGGGTATTCCCCATACTGCGGCAAAGCCACCCCATCAGCGGCCGCGCATCCGGTTTTACGATAATCTCGATGGCGGCACCCTCGATGCGCTGCTCTCCTCCGCCAATTTCGCCAAAACCCGCTTCGTCGTGACATCCAAATCGGGCGGCACGGTCGAAACATTGGCTCAAGCCATTGCAACGCTTGCAGCGATTAAGGCCGCTGGCCTGGCAGACCGTATCCCATCACTGTTCCTGGGCATCACCGAACCCGAGCGGCCCGGCAAAGCCAACGGCCTGCGCGCGTTGTTCCAGTCGTTCAGCATCCCGATGCTCGACCACCACACCGGCATCGGTGGCCGCTATTCCTGTCTGACCAACGTCGGATTGCTCCCGGCCATGGCCCGCGGCCTCGACGCCCGCCAAATTCGCGCTGGCGCCCGCGCCGTGCTGCAGCCGGTGCTCGACAATGTGCCCGCCGCCGACGTCCCCTTTGCGGCCGGGGCCGTAACGATGGTCGGATTGGCCAAAGACCTTGGCATCCGCAGTCTCGTGCTGATGCCCTACGCCGATCGCCTCGCCAAGCTCGCCGACTGGTACGTGCAGCTGTGGGCGGAAAGCCTCGGCAAGGACGGCGAAGGCACGACACCCGTACCCGCTGTCGGCCCAGTCGACCAACATAGCCAATTACAACTGTTCATGGATGGTCCGCGAGAAATCGCCGTGACACTCGTGCGTGTCGCTCCCACGGGATCCCGCACGATGCTTGATCAGGCGCTCGCCACCAAGGCCGGCGTCGGCTTCATCGGCGGCCGAACGATCGGTGACATCGTCAGTGCTCAAGGGTATGCCGTCGCTCAGGCTTTGCTCGAAGCCGGCCGCCCCGTCCGAACCATCGACGTCGGCAAGCTGGACGCCCACGCCGCCGGCGCGCTGTTGATGCATTTCATGTTGGAAACAATCGTGGCCGGCCGGCTTCTCAACCTCGATCCGTTCGACCAGCCGGCCGTCGAGCTGGCAAAAATCCTAACCAAACAACGCCTCGGCGGCTGAAACTGTTTACGGCAGCAGGCCGGCCTGCCCCTTGAGCCTCAGCTTTGCTAAGCAGGGAGCTGCAAGGAGATTCGCCCGTGGCCATTCGCCAGCTCACGCCCGAAACGGTCAATCGCATCGCCGCCGGTGAAGTCATCGAGCGGCCGGCAAGCGTGGTCAAGGAATTGGTCGAGAACGCGATCGATGCCGGCGCACACGAGATTGAAATCGTAACAGCCAGTGGCGGCCTGTCGCTGATCCGCGTAACCGACGACGGCTCCGGCATGCCCCCTGAAGATTTGATCCTGGCCGTCGAACGGCACGCCACTTCCAAGCTCAACGAAGACGACCTCTTCGATATCCGCACACTCGGATTTCGCGGCGAGGCATTGCCGTCGATCGGATCGGTCGCCGTACTCTCGATTGCCTCCCGGCCGAGGTCACATCGCGATGGATGTGAAGTTGTCGTCTCGCGCGGCGACAAGAGTGCCGTGAAACCGGCAGCCATCAACGCGGGCACGCGCGTCGAGGTGCGCGAATTGTTTTCCGCCACCCCCGCCCGCTTGAAATTTCTGAAATCGGAACGGGCGGAAAATATGGCCGTCTCCGAAACCGTCAAGCGCCTCGCCATGGCGCACCCCAACGTTGGATTCTCCGTCACAACAGGCGAAAGAACCGGCCTCAGATTACCTCGCTGCGAGCCGACAGCCGACGGCCTTTTGCAACGCCTCGGCCGCATCATGGGTCGCGACTTCATGTCCGACGCCTTGGCAATTTCAGGCGAGCGCGACGGCGTCCGCATCTTGGGGTATACAGGCCTGCCGACGCTGCATCGCCCGGATGCGGGACAGCAGTTTCTTTTCGTCAACGGCCGACCCGTGCGCGATAAGGTCCTCGTCGGCGCGGTCCGCGCAGCGTATGGCGATTTGATCCCCAGAGGCCGGCATCCGCTGCTCGCGCTCTTCATCACGCTGCATCCCGGCGATGTCGACGTCAACGTCCACCCGGCAAAAGCCGAAGTCCGTTTCCGCGACGGTGGCCGCGTGCGCGCTCTCATGATCGGTGCCATCCAGAACGCGCTTGAAGGCGCAGGTCATCGCGCTAGCGCTCGCGGCGGAGGAATGACGCTGGATACGCTGGCCCGGTCGGCGCAGACGATCGCAACCGCCGGACGCCCGATCAATCGTTACGGTGATGACGGCGGGGTAAGCTTCCTGTCCCCCGGTCTCGCCGAAGCGATGCAGGCGCCATTTTCGGCGTTCGGAACTCCCAGCGCCGACACGCGCGCTGATCAAACTGCAGCTGCTCCCGATCTCCTCGACCGGCCCTTGGGAGCTGCGCGGGCACAGCTCCATGAAACCTACATCGTCGCTCAGACCCGCACATCCGTCATCATTGTCGATCAGCATGCCGCGCACGAACGTCTGGTCTATGAGCGCATGAAAGCCATGCTGGCTAACGGCGGTGTCGCCCGCCAAGGTCTGCTGATCCCGATCATCGTCGAAGTCGCCGACGATGAGGCGCAAGCGCTGGCCGAGCGCGAGGCGGAGCTTGCAGAACTTGGCCTCATCATCGAGCCATTCGGACACGGCGCCGTCGCCGTGCGCGAGGTTCCCGCCCTTCTCGGTGACACCGACGTCGATGGTCTGGTCAAGGATCTCGCCGCCGAGATCATTGCCGATGGCGAAGGCTTCACCTTGCGCGACCGGCTCGAAGCAATCTGCTCGCGCATGGCGTGTCACGGCAGCGTCCGCGCCGGCCGCCGTCTGGCCCCGGACGAAATGAATGCGCTGCTGCGCGACATGGAATCGACGCCCTATTCGGGCCAATGCAATCACGGCCGCCCGACCTACATCGAATTGAAGCTCAGCGATATTGAACGCCTGTTCGGCCGTCGCTGAGCATAAGTCGATCCGCAGAACTCGCCCAAATTCGACCACGGACCTGCGCTTTTCTCATCATGGGTGGGCACCCATTTGTATTTGCGTTGGTCCAATGTTGAAAATCGCGACCTCGACCGTGATGCGCGGCAATTTCATTGCTGCTGGACGAGTCGAACTCGACACATGGTTCGAAGGCGACATTCTCTGTTCGCGCCTCGATATCGGCCGTGACGGCTACGTCCTCGGCAACATCACCACCCGTGAACTTTATGTCGAAGGCCAGATCGTGGGTAACGTCCACGCCGGCATTGTGCATCTGATGGACGGAGCCTTTGTCGAAGGCGATGTGCATCATCACGTGCTGTCGCTGCACGCCAACGCATCCCTCATGGGTACGGCGCTGCGCACGACCAAGATGCCCTTTCCGCAGGAACTGCTGACTCTCGAAGCCAAGGCCGGCGGCAAACCGACGTCGCGCTTCCCGGTTTCGGTCCAGCGCGACTTACGCGCGGTCTAGGGCGTCATCCGTGCGAACAAGACTTGTGTTTCGCCCCATGTGCGGCGGTCCATTTGCGTGAAACCCGCGGGCCACGCGACGTCGGCCGATGCACGCTCTTCCCACACGACCACCGCCCCGCTGGTCAGCCATTTTCCATCGCGTAGCGAAACGAGCGCCCGCTCACCGAGACCCTGGCCATAGGGTGGATCGAGGAAGGCCAAACCGAACGGCTGCATGGGAGACGCCGGGCCGAGATCCGTCGCATCACGTCGGAACAGTCGCGTGGTCCCCGTCAGCCCGAAAGCCTCGACGTTCTGGCGAATAAGGCCACGGCTTTCGGCGCCCTCCTCGACAAAGAGACAGTAGGACGCGCCACGCGAGATCGCTTCGAGACCGAGCCCCCCGGTCCCGGCAAACAGATCGATCACCCGAACGCCGTTGATCTCGAAGTCGTCGATGCCATGCAACAGAATGTTGAAAACGCTTTCGCGCACGCGGTCGGATGTCGGCCGCAAACCTTCATGCTCCGGGCTGGCGATTGCTCGTCCGCGAAGACGGCCCCCGACAATCCTCACGTCTCATCCTCGCGCTGGCCTTTCTGCCGGCCGCGCGCGTGGCGCTCCTTGCGCTGCTCGGATGTTTCCGACAGACCGAATTCTCCGGCCAGTTTCGGACCCAGCTGCTCGGCCAGATGCCGGCGCTTCACAATTTCGACGGCGCCCGGCACGAGCCCGGCCAATTCGAATGGTCCAAAGGAGATGCGGATCAGGCGCGAAACGTCCAACCCGAGCGACGACATCACATTGCGCACTTCACGGTTCTTACCTTCGCGAATGCCGATCGTGAGCCAGGCATTGGCACCCTGAACCGTATCAACTGTCGCCTCTATCGGCCCGTAGCGAACGCCGTCGATCTCCGTCCCATCCTTAAGCGCGTCGAGATCAGCTTGGGACACGCGTCCCCGTGCACGCACGCGGTAACGGCGCAGCCAACCCGTCGCCGGTAACTCCAGATGTCGAGCGAGCGCGCCGTCGTTGGTCAGCAGGAGGAGACCTTCGGTATTGAAGTCGAGGCGCCCGATGGAGATGACGCGCGGCATCTCAGGTGGCAGCTTGTCGAACACGGTCTGGCGGCCCTGCGGATCCTGATGCGTCGTCACGAGCCCCTTCGGCTTATGATAGAGCCACAGCCGCATGGGTTCGGCGGCGGGAAGCGGCCGGCCGTCGATCAGAATTTTATCGCCGGGGCCGACTTCGCACGCCGGCGTGTCGAGGATTTTGCCGTTGATAGCGACGCGGCCGTCCGCGATCCAGCGCTCCGCTTCCCGCCGCGAACACAGTCCCGCCCGCGCCATGGCCTTGGCAATCCGCAAGGGCTCATTGAGGGACGCGGCCTCGGGCGGTTTCGGCGCGCCGCCAGGGCGCGCTCCGGAGGGCAATGACCCCGCCGGCCGCACCTTACCGAGCCGTGATCCGGACGCACGCGGCCTTCCCGGCCGCTCATCCCGGCGCACGTCACTCCCGCCGGCTGACCCGCCGCCACCTTTACCGCCAGCACGCGGCGGCCGTTGACCGGAAAATGGTTTGCGCATCAGATGCAGGCTCTTTGCAAGGAAGCGGAATACGCCGCCGTTCGGGAAGCCCTTATGACACCGCCCGTGAAGCCCGGCCACATGGAACTCGCGCTGGCGCAAGCGCGGCTCGCCGCAGACCGTGGCGAAGTGCCCGTCGGAGCCGTTCTCGTGTCGCCGGAGGGACAGGTCGTGGCCGCCGCCGGCAATCAAACGCGGGAATTATCAGACCCGACGGCTCACGCCGAGATCATGGTCATCCGACAATCTTGCCGCATTGTCGGGTCGGAACGTCTCGTAAACCACGATCTTTATGTCTCCCTCGAACCATGCCCGATGTGCGCCGCGGCGATTTCTTTTGCCCGTATCCGCCGCCTGTACTACGGCGCCGCTGATCCCAAGAGCGGCGGAGTCGAGCAGGGAGCCCGCATCTTTTCGCAGCCAACCTGCCATCACGTCCCTGAGATCTACCCCGGCCTCGCCGAGAATGAAGCCAGCGCAATTCTAAAATCGTTCTTTGCCGGCCGCCGCACCTAGCTGGGCCTCTTGCGTGTTCGCTTCAGTGCCGTCAGCCGCTTGAAGAGCCGCGGTTTCTCCACCGGCACGACCGCTGTCGCCGTATCGCTGCGCGGGGCCGGCAACTGGGCCGGCTTCAATGTTTCGGTTGGCAAAGTCTGCGCCCCCATCACGCGATCGAGCTTCACCTTCAACTCCTCCTTGGCCGGCAATGCGGCCGCCAGGATCTCGTCCACTTTCCAAATGTCGAGCAGCTGGAAATGACTGGTACCGGCCTGAATGAGAATATCGGGCTGCTGCGTTTTCAACTTCTCGCAAATGATCGTGCGCTCGAAAATGAATGAAGCGGCGAATAGCGCCTCTGTTGCCGTTGGGTGCGCTCGGTTGGGGGCGGGAACCGGGACCCCCGACACATCGATTGCGATCGTGATATCCGTTCCCTCGCGAACGAGATCGAAAGGCAGCGGATTGACCAGTCCGCCATCGACGTAGGCTCGGTCGCCGATCATGATCGGCTCAAACACGGCCGGCAGCGCCATGCTCGCCGCGACCGCCTGGCGCAAGGAGCCCGTCTCGAACACACGCGCCTCCAGCGCATAGAAGTCGGTCGCGACAACCTTGAATGGGATCGACAACTGCGCGAAATCGCGCGCCACTTTGGCCGGGTAAATGAAATCGAGTACCGCTTCTGGCGACAAGACCGCATTCAGAGGCGAGAAGAGTCGCGAAACCCGGGGTAGTGTGCGCGCTCGAGCGGCGAAGAGATCGCGCATCAAATCGAACTTGCCGGATAAAACTTCAAGCATTTGCGCGCGGATTTCGCGCGCCGACATGCCCGATGCATAGGCCGCACCAATCACCGCACCGATCGATGTCCCAGCCATCACCCTCGGCCGGAGCCCCAATTCGTCAAACGCTTCCAGCATGACAACGTGTGCCAGCCCACGCGCCCCGCCGCCTCCCAAGGCGAGCCCGATGGCGGGGCCGCTGGAGTGCGGCAGCCGAACAGGGCCGGTTGCAGTGACAGGGATCGCGGAAGTGTCGTTTATCATGCATCGCCTCGTTGAAGACAGGATGGCGGCGATCGCTAAAATAACAAGGGCCGGACGACGAAGTCATCCGGCCCTTGCACAAATACGGAGCGGTCTAGTCGACTACGCCAATTTGAACGGCATATCCTTGCCGGCGAAGAACGCATCGATGTTGTCGAGGGCTTCATACCCCATCTGGTTGCGCGCCTCGATGGCGGCTGAACCCAGGTGGGGGAACAAAAAGGTGTTGGGCAGGTCGTAATAGCCCTCGTTGATCTTCGGTTCGCCGGCAAAGACGTCGAGGCCGGCGTACGCCAGACGACCCGACTTCAACGCCGCAATCATGTCTTCGTCATTGACGAGATCACCGCGCGCCGTGTTCACAACAATCGCGCCCTTCGGCAGCTTACTGATGGTGGCAGCATTGAAGAAGCCGCGTGTCTCAGGCGTCGAAGGCGCATTGATCGAGAAGAACTGCGAGACCGTGAGCAGGCTATCGAGGCTGTCGTGATACGTGGCGTTGTACTTTGCCTCGACCTCGGGCTTGGCGCGGTAGATGTCGTAATAGTGGACATCCATGTCAAAGCCCCGCGCGCGCTGCGCCAGTGCCTGACCAATTTTGCCGAAGCCGTAAATTCCCAGCGTCTTGTTATCGAGGCGCTGCCCGACAAGTTGCAGCGGCTGCCAGCCGGGCCAGCGGCGCTGCCGGATCATGGCCTCGCCCTCGCCGGCGCGACGCGCGGCTCCAAGCAGCAGCAGCATGGCAATCTCGGCAGTCGCGACCGTCACGCCGTGCGGCGCGTTGCCGACCTTGATGCCCCGCTGCTTACAAGCTTCCAAATCGATGTGATCGAAACCGATCGAGAAAGTCGAGATGCACTTGATGTTCTCAGGTATCCGCTCGATGACGTCGGCACGGCACTTTTCGTTGAGCGTGAGCAAAAGCGCATCGACCGACTTGGCCGTTTCCAGCATCTCATCAATCGTGATCTTGGGATCATCGCCGTGCGCGATGACATCGTATGTCGCCCGGGCGCGCTCCATGACGGCATCGGGAAGGGGCCAGGTGATCAGAATTTTCTTCTTTGACATGGGTTGCGTATCCTACCCGGGGTTCGACTTTCGTTGAGGATCGCCCCTATTGCCGCAAGGTCAGGTCCCTGACAAGGGCCCAGCGGCCCAGTCGGCGTCGTTGCAGCGCGACACGGCGACTTACGAATTCTTCACCCTCATCAGCGACAATTCTAAGGGCGTTGCATGTGCCTCCAAGTGCCCTCGATGTGTCAAGCGCACCGATTCGGACAGCCGACACCCATCGGACCCGAGCCCAACACCAGCCCATCCAAGGGAGCCCGCCGATGCGTGCGGTCGTTATTTTTCTGGCGCTGCTCGTCGCGGG
The DNA here is from genome assembly GCA_022844105.1 of Hyphomicrobium sp. Taxonomy (GTDB): domain Bacteria; phylum Pseudomonadota; class Alphaproteobacteria; order Rhizobiales; family Hyphomicrobiaceae; genus JAGVSR01. Next base: position 405,837 of record JALHMJ010000002.1, read on the forward strand.
TAAAATCTGGACGCAGGACAAACTGCATCAGGAAGCCGCCAACGAGGCCCTGCTGGCAGCCTATAAACTCCATGCTGAAGCCGCGTGTGTCGCGCGGCCGCAAAAGGATGCGCGCGGCATGCCTGTCGCCGTCGGTTCGGTCGACTGGAAGCGATCGGAAGCGGCGGAAGTCCTGCTCGGAAATCCTCGTCTCAGCGTGCCGGTTTGGCAGTTCGACCACCCGCAGTGGAACGAGCGCTATAAAAATCCAATCGTGCGCCTGACCGTGGGTGACCGATTCTCGCGGCTCGCCTGCGACTACGACGTCATGACCGGTACGGCGGAATTGCTGGTTCTCTAGCCGCAACAGCCAATCGCAGACGTCAGCGCCGTCGGGCCTGTATGGCAATCTGCGTCATGAAGAGATGGTCGAGGCGGCCCGACGACCAGCGTGACAACAGCTCTACACGTGGTGAAAACGGATTGACCGGCCCGACGTGTTCGATGCGAAAACCAGCCACTTCAAACATTGCCGCGAACGTCGCGGGCGTGAACCAGCGCAGATGCGTGCGATCGAATACGCCCTGATCGGCCAGATCAAAGCGCCCCTTCACCAGTTCGCGCAGGACCTTCCAATGAGCTATGTTTGGCGAGCTTGCGAGCACCAGGCCACCGGGCCGGACAAACCGCGACAGGCGGCGCAAGAGTTGGGCAGGCTCGACGAGATGCTCCAGCACCTCCGATAAGATGAGTGCATCGAATTCGGCAGGCTGCCAGTCGAACTCCATTCGCTCCACGTCACCAACGCGAACCTCGGACAGAACGTCGCGCGCCGCATTGGCGTAGCTCTCCATCAGCTCCACACCGACGTAGCGGCCAGCCCGGCCGCGCGCCAGTGCGAGCGCACCCGTCGCTCCGTTGCCGCACCCGATTTCGAGCACGCGCGCATCCGGGTCGCGCGGCAAAAGCCGGACGAAATCAGCGCGAGCATTGGTGAAGTAGTTGGTCGCCTTGCCTTCGTAGGCCGAGACCAAATGGCCGGCCGGAGACAGCGTTTCACTCGTCACTTACAAACTCCCCGCATCGAAATACAGACCGATGATAGTCACCACACCTCAATGACCCGTTTATGAGAAAGGCAGAAATAGAAAACAAAACGTTTCGTTCGAGCTGGCAATTACTTACAATACGTAAATATAAGAAATTACGCGGCTTTTTTGATTCCGCGTTAGGTCGCTTTTAATACTAACAGGTCTCTGTTGAAAGGTGCAGGTGAGGCACGTCTTGCGACGCGCCAATACCATTGCTGTTTCGCGCTTGTGTGAATTTTGAGTATTGCGTATGTCACTGTTCAACGCGTGCAAAGGCTGGCTGGCAGCAAGTTCTGCCGCAGTGCTCCTTGCGGCCTGCGCCGATGACATCGGCCCAGCGCCTGCCAGTTTCATAAGCGACGGAGCTCCCTCGGCTCTCGGCGCTGCCTACCGGCTTGGCATCGGCGACAAGCTCAAGATCAACGTTTTCGGCGAAGAGAGCCTGTCCGGCGCGGTCGAAGTGAACGCAGCAGGACAAGTGGCCCTCCCTCTCGCCGGCGAAGTCCCGGCGGAAGGCAAGACAATCACTCAGTTCCGCGAGTTGGTCGCCAACCGTCTCGCCGACGGCTACTTGAAAAATCCCAAGGTCACGATCGACATCACGAATTATCGCCCCTTCTACATCCACGGCGAAGTGAAGAACGGCGGCGAGTTTTCCTACAAGACAGGTTTGAAATTGCGAGACGCGGTCGCCATGGCAGGCGGCTTCACGTACCGCGCCAATCAATCCTACGCCATCGTCACACGTGACGGCACCGGCGAGGTTCGCGTGCCATCCGACGGCACGGTTCCGATCCTGCCCGGCGACAACGTACGAATACCAGAACGCTTCTTTTAAACACCCTAGCGAGCGCCGAACCCCGTGAAGCTCAGGCCTACCAATGCAGACCTTCCAAGGCCGCGCCGCGATGCGCAGGCCTTTGCCTGCTTGGCCACCGCCGCAGCCTTTTCCGCCATGCCGTTCGCCGACGCTGCCGCCATCGACATCGACCACAATGCCGACCTGATCACCGATACGATCGCCAGCCAGGAAATGCGCCGCGATTGGCTGGACAGCCAGAAGAACGGCGCCACCACCGTCGATCAGGCCGACCGTGGCTTTGCGGCTCCGGACGGTTTTCAGATGGGCAACTTCATCATTTACCCATCGGTCACCGAAACGATTGCCTACGACACCAACATATACGGTACCGCCACCGATCCAGTCGCCGACTGGCGCTTCATCACCACGCCGACGCTTTCCATACAATCTCAGCTCCCCCGGCATCAGCTCGACGTGTCGATCTTCGGGCGCTTCATGAACTTCGCCGACAACACGGACCAGGACTACGCCAACTTCGGCGGCACGGCGCGTGGCGCACTCCACATCGACCATGCCCATACTCTGGCTGTCACCGCCATCGCCAAGCGCGAGCATGAAGAGCGGGGCGAGATCACGGCGTCGCAGTCAGCCGCCGAGCCCGTCCCTTTCGATCAATTCCGTGCATCCATCGGTCTCACGCGTGATGCCGGCCGGATCTACGGCACGCTCGCCGCAACGGCGGAGAAGCTGGACTACCACAGCGTCAAAGCTCTCGACGGCACCACCCTCAACCAGGATTACCGCGACCAGGACATCTACGCCGCACAACTGCGGGCAGGTTATCGGATCTCACCGGGCTTCGACTTCATCACCAAGCTGCGCGGAATTCGGCAGTTCAATGAGCCGGAATCACCAGGGCAGCCTAATCGCGATTCCACTGGCTATGAAATCTCGGCCGGGCTCGCCTTCGAAACCGATCCCCTCTTGCGTTGGCGGATCCTCGGCGGCTACGGCGTCCGAAATTACGACAGTTCTGATCTGCAGAACGTGTCCTCCTCGCTCGTTGAAGCGCAGGTTCAGTGGCTCGCCACGTCCCGCTTGACAGTCACGGGAAATGCGTCGCGCGCCATTGCCGATGAGTTCGGCGCCGATGACAATGGCCGGATCGAAACGTCCGCCAATGTCACGGCTGAATATGAACTCTGGCACGACTTGGTTGGCTCGGTCGAACTTGGCGTTGCGGACGTGGACTTCATCGGCACGGATCGAGAAGACCAGATCCTCAAGGCCGGTGCCAGCCTTCAGTACTTCTACACAAAGAACTGGCTATTCAACCTCGGGTACACCTTCGAAACCAGAAATTCCAACGAGTCCACCTACGATCTCGACCGCAGCGTCGTGCGCGTAGGCGGAACCCTTAAATTTTAACCGGCAGATCCACGAACGCCATGAGCATGGTCGACACAGGCATGGAAGATGAAGGACGCGGGGCAATCAGCCTCGAGCGTGTCTTCAATGCCGTGCGCCGGCGCCTGCCGCTCATTGGTGCCGTCGCAGCGCTCGTCACGGTCGCCGGCGTTCTCTTCTCGATGACCCTGTCCAATCGCTACGAAGGCGTCGCCGTCGTCCAGATCGACCCCCGCAAGAAGACGATCTCGCAAGTCGATAGCGTCATCGAGGACTTGCGCGGCGACAGCGCATCGATCGACAGCGAAGTCGAAGTCCTATCTTCCCGCGCGATAGCGCTCCAGGTCATCGATATTCTGAATCTTCGCGACGACGATGAATTCGGCCCACGCTCCAGGATTCGTCAAATTTTCAGCGTTCTCGGCCTCGATCAATATCTGGCGCAGGAACAGCCTCGTGCTGCCGCGACAGAGATGTCAACGACCGCTGGCCGCCTCGACCGCGATCCGAACGGCACGCGAGTCGGCAAATCGCATCCCGGCGAGGTGACGCCTGAGCGCGATGAACTCGCAGCCGCCTTCCAGGACCGGCTCAAGGTTGCGCGCGTTCGTACGACGTTGCTGCTCGAAATCAAATTCAGCGCCGCCGATCCCGTCAAGGCGGCGCGCATCGCCAACACCATTGCCGAGGTGTATCTCGCCAACAATCTGGCCAACAAGAAACAGGCGTCCGGATTTGCCACCGAACTCCTCGAAACCAAGCTGAACGAGATGCAGAAACGCGTGGCCGACGCCGAGCGGAAGGCGGCAATGTTCAAGTCCGATAACAACATCTTCGATTCGGAAGGCAACATCCTCTCCGAGAAGGAGCTGGCTCGGCTGATGGAGCAGACGGTCACCGCTCGCAACACCACCGCCCAATCCAAGGCCAAGTACGAAAACGCCCAGCGTCTCGCGAAGATCGACGGCGGGACCGCGACCATCGCCGAGGTCCTCGACAGCAACACGGTCCGGGGCTTGAAGGAATCGGTTTCGTCTGCACGCAAGCGTATGGCAGAGTTGCAAACGCGCTATGGTCCTCGTCACCCGGAGATGCAGAAGGTCAAAGCGGAAGTCGGCGAAGCCGAACGCCAATTAGCCGACGAAATCACGCGCCAGGTTTCCAACCTCCGCAACGAGTATGTCGTTTCCGAACGCCAAGAAATGCAGCTCCGCCAGGCGCTGACGACCCTCAAGGAACAGGAAGCTGCGGCCAAGGACGCGAACGTTAGATTGATGGAGTTGCAGCGTGAAGCCACCACGTCCAAGCAGCTCTACGAAGCCCTGCTCACTCGTTACAAGCAGACCTCGGAAACGCAAGATCTCCAGCTGCCCGACGCCCGCATCGTCGAACAGGCGGACACGCCCCTATTCCCATCATCGCCAAAGCGTACGCAGATCATCCTCATCGCCATGTTTGCCGGTCTTGGCCTCGGCATCATGCTGGCGCTCGGACTGGAATTCGCCACCCCAGGCGTAAGCCATCCCGACGATGTCGAGCGCAGCTTTGAAGTCGCTCATCTCGCCTCCGTTCCCGCAATGCCGGCTGCAAGTGCGCTGGACCCGCTGCGCGCAATCCGGCTCGTGCTGGCCGAACCTCGCGGCATCTTTGCCGAAAGCGTGCGTGGCATCCGCCGCGAACTGGACATGCGTCATCGAAGCGGAAAATCTCGCATCATCATGCTCGCTTCAAGCCTGCCCGGTGAAGGCGCCGACATCATCGCCTCGAACCTGGCTCACCATTACGCGTTGACCGGTCAGCGCGTGCTGCTCATCGACGGCGATCTGCGCCGGGCCCCGCTCACTCGCAAGCTGGCTCCGCAGCGGGCCTTCGGCCTTCTCGACACGCTCGTGCGCAACCAGCCCGTCGAAAGCGCCATCCTGCACGACACGGCATCGGGCCTTTACTTCCTGCCTGCGATGAGCCCGACGCCTCTCGACAGCGCCCGGCCGGAATTGCTGGCCTCCCGCCGCATGGCCGAGACGATGCATGCCCTCACCGAGCAGTTTGACATCGTCATCATCGACGCACCCCCGCTGTTGCCTGTCGTCGACGCCCGCATCCTGGCCGACTATGCCGATCAGATCGTGTTCGTGACGACCTGGCGCCGAACACCCAAGCAGCTCGCAAAGCGGGCCCTCCACGCCCTCGGGTACAATCACGAGAAGGTCGCCGGCGTTGTCATGAACAGTGTCGCGCAACATGCGCTAGAAGATAGCTATGCCCTTGGCACGCGCATGAGCCCGGCCGCGGTCAAGCCCACACCGCGCGCCGCGTGACATGGGTTCCAACCAGATCCTGATCAATTCGCAATCACGTATTCATACGAGCCTGAACGCGTCTGAATGAACCCTCTGCAATTTCAATCGAATTTTAGCGGATTCAGTGCAACCTCGTCAGTGAAAGTGTAAGTCCACGGCGTTGTTCGATTGCGCCATGGACGCGTGTTTGGAGTTGTCATGTCGATCGTTGAAGCCGAATTGCAGACGCCAAGTAACATTGGCACTGGACCTGCAATCGTGAGCCAGCCGGCACCATGCAAAACACCCCGCCGCCGCATGCCGCGCCGCCTGGCAGCTGATCTGGTCGGCGTGGCCGACATCGTCGCCGTTATGGCCGCATTTTTGCTGCCGGCATTGATCTACAATCAGGCCGGAGGCATGGTGGCGGACTGGCGTCTCCTCATTCAGTCGGCATTTGCAGCCGCTGTGATCGTCCACATGATGCTGCGCCTCAGCGGAATGTATGCGCCCGACCGCCTGCACGACCTACCGTTACGGCCGGGCCTTCTGTTCGCCGCCCTTGCCGTAACGATGCTCTGCTTGCTCGGTCATGGGATGCCTCATGCGTTGCGTACCGACCACGAGTGGATCTGGCTTTCAGTCGGCCTGTCTGCCGGCTTCACGCTGCTGCTCTTTAATCGCGCCGTCGCTCACCCCCTGTATGCCGCGCTGACAAAAAAAGGCGTGTTTGACGAGCGCATTGCGGTATTCGGCGCCGGCTCCATCGCCCGCCGCGTCAAGGAACACCTCGAGGCCGTACCGTCGGGTATTCATTTCGCGGGCGTCTTTGACGACCGCATGGGCACGGATCGCGTCGACCCAGAAGGCCTCGACGTCGCCGGCCGCCTGGAAGACCTCGTTCGCGCGGCACGCTCCAACGAAATCGACAAGATCATCATCGCCTTGCCATCGTCCGCCGATACCCGAATTGCAATCATTGCGCGCCAGCTCGAAGTCCTACCGGTGAGCATCCACGTCGTCACGCACATTTCCTCCGACCTGCTCGACGACAGTCCTGCTCACACTGTGTCCGCAATTGGCACCGTCGGCCTGCTCGACGTAAAAAAAAAGCCCATTGATGACTGGCAGCGCATCCTGAAGCGCGGCGAGGACATCCTCGTCGCCGGCGGACTGCTGCTCGTCTCCCTGCCGCTGTTTCCGTTGATTGCACTCGCCATCAAGCTCGATAGCCCGGGGCCCATCCTGTTTCGCCAGCGCCGCACGGGTCGCAACCAGACGCCGATCGAGATTCTGAAATTTCGCACGATGACCCTGCAGACCATGGGGAACGAGGCGCAGCAGGCATCCGTCGCAGATCCACGTGTCACGCGTATCGGTCGCATTCTGCGCCGCACGAGCCTCGACGAACTGCCACAGCTCTTCAATGTCCTGACGGGAGAAATGTCGCTCGTTGGACCTCGCCCGCACCTCGCCGAACACGATGAACGTTTCGCGGCGATCGTGAGAACGTATCCCCATCGCCATCAGGTGAAGCCGGGCCTGACAGGACTTGCGCAGGTCTCCGGCTTTCGCGGTGAAACGCGAACTCGTGACTGCATCGAAGGGCGTGTTGCGGCTGACATCGCGTATGTCCGCAACTGGTCGCTGTGGCTCGATACCAAGATCATCACGCAAACCGTCTTCGCTGTTTTGACGGGGCGCAACGCCTACTAATCTGCCGATCCGGCCCAAGGGGGGAGGACAACGGTCAATGCTGGATGCTTTCAGGAAGACACCGCTTCCGATCATGCTGGTGATCCTGAGCTTTATTTCTCCGACCGAGCTTTCGCTCGTTGTCGGCGATCTGCGCTTGTCGCCCCACCGCGTCGTCTTTCTCCTGTTCATCCCGTTCGCGCTCTATCGCCTTGCGATGCGACCCGATTGCAAGCTGCAAATCTATGATGTTCCTTTCTTCGGTCTGGCGATCTGGCAGACGCTTGTCTTCACCTGGCACGCCGGCAGTGCTGGCTTTGCATTCGGCGGATCATGGGCCCTGGAGAGCCTCGGGGCCTACCTCATTGCGCGCGCCTATATCCGCGATCTCGAAACACTGCAGGCCACGCTGCGACTTATCTTCGTATCGATCATCCTGGCGGCATTGATTGCAACGCTGGACACGATAACCGGGAGCTACTTCGTCCACGAGACGCTGCGTAAGTTTCTTGGCGGCGACCCGATGCCAGCGGTGGAATTCCGCAAGGGCCTGGCGCGTGCCGCATCAACCTTCGATCATCCGATCCATTACGGCACGTACTGCGCCGCCATGTTCGCGCTCGTGTGGATGTCCGAACCCGACCGCACGTGGCGTTACATCCGGGCAGCCGGCATGACCATCGCCGCTCTCCTCGCAATGTCGTCGGCACCCCTTCTAAGCCTCGGTATGCAGCTCGCCATGATGGGCTGGAACAAATCGACGGCGCGCATTCCACTGCGCACTCAAATAACGCTCGCGATCGCGGTCGGTATTTACCTGGGCGTACTGATGACGGCGCAGCGCCCCCCGGTCCAGATCCTGATCTCAATTGCCACGTTTGACCCCTGGACCGGCTTCTATCGCATGATGATTTGGGAGTATGGCCTGGAGAACCTTTGGAACAGCCCCTGGATCGGCATTGGCATGGCTGACTGGGTGCGGCCGAAATGGATGTATTCAACAACAATCGATGCTTACTGGCTCGTGCTCGCCCTGCGTTCGGGTATTCCCGCGTTTCTGCTACTTGTCACCGGCATCTTCTTGATCGGCTACGGCGTCGTGAAGCGCGGTCGGCGTTCGTCCGATCTTATGCGCCGGCGCACGTCGGCCGGGTGGATGATCTCTCTCATTGCGATCTGTCTGCTCGGCGCAACGGTTCACTACTGGAATGTACCGCACGCGCTGCTCTACTTCTTCCTGGGCCTCGGCAGCGCGCTGGCCGACCCCCGGCGCGTCACCCTTGCCGCGTCTACAATGAGCGCCTCTGTCCGCCGCCGGCACCCAAGTTTCATTCGCACGGAAAGGCCGCTCACTATGCCGGGCTCAGCCCTGCCAGCTTAAGGACGGCGGCGCCCGTTCCCGTTCTGTTTAGTGGCTTGCGGCTGATGTTTGGATTTCAGACCGGCTTTCAAGCAGGCCGTCGATCTTCGGAATAAGGCTTCGCGCCACGCGGCGGCTGCCTTCGACGGAGAAATGCCCGCCATCAAAGAATAAAAACCCCGCCTCGCCGACGAGGTCGCAGTGATCATCGGTGCAGAACAACGGCACGGGGTCGAAGACCGACACGGACCGTTCAGCAATGACGGCTGGCCGGTCATGTGCGCGCGCCGACGCACGGCCACTGCGATAAACGAAGTCATATGGACTGGCGAAATCAAATGTCGGGCTCGAACCGACAGCGATGACGCGTGAACCGGTGGCGGACACCCGCTGCAGCATCGCGCTTAACTGCGCCGAGCTGGCGACGCGCGGCACATAGAGGTCCCATCGCGCCGAGACGACGACGACATCCGGCCGCAGCCGTTCGATCTCGGAAAGAACGCGCGCATTAAAGGCCCGGCAATGCGGACGGTTGGGAATATCAAGTTCCGGGAGTGGCGGACAGCCGCCTGCCGTCATCTGTACCGTTTGAAATTGACGCGGCGCCTCATCCTTGAGGCCCGGCACCAGATGCGCTGCAAAACTATCGCCCCACACGAGCACGAGCGGCGCACCCGGCGGGCCATGGCGACAAATTTCAGTACCGGCCCACTGTTCGGGTTGTTGCGTATCCGTGAGGAAGCAAACGCCAACCTTCATTTGGTCCAGGCCGGCGATCAGCGGCGGAGCGTAGCCTTCATGTCGTTGTGTCCAGCCCTGTGAAGCGTGCGCGAAGACGCCAAACGCTAGCGTCACCGTCATGGCGACAGCAGCCGCACCAAACAGCGGTCGCCGGGCTGCTGCGACACGGCGCTGGCGAAACGGCGTCTCGACAAACCGCCAGGATAGGACGGCAAACGCAAAGCTGACGCCGACCAGCAATGCCGTTTCGCCTGGTCCCAAAACTTCACCACGCCATATCCGGGCAAAGGTCAGGACCGGCCAGTGCCAGAGATAGAAAGAATATGAAACCATGCCGACGAAGACCACCGGCGGCAAACTCAAGGCCCGTGCCACGCCAGTATCGCGCGTGAACATTCCTGCGTAAAGGATCAGCACGGTCCCCAAAACGGGCAACAGGGCGTGTGCACCGGGAAAGGCCGTCGCACTGGAAAAGCCAAAGATCGAGATGGCGAGCAGACCCGCGCCGGTACAGGCCGTAAAGCTTGCAACCCGCCGAGATGTGATTGCTGGAAAAGCGCCCAAAGCCAGAAGCGCCCCCGCCATCAACTCCCAAAAGCGTGTCGGGAGAAGATAAAAAGCGGCATTCGGCTTTTCAGCTACAGCCCACATGGAGATCACGAACGATAGCGCCGTCACGGCCAACAACACGTGCATGGTTCGCTGGCGCGACAACCGCGCCAAGACCAGCAGCAGCAGCGGCAGAATGATATAGAACTGCTCCTCGACGGCGAGCGACCATGTATGCAGCAGCGGCTTCAAATGTGCAGGGCCACCGAAATAATCGGTCGTCTGCCAGAAAAACACGTTTGACACAAAAAGTGTAGCGGCTGCCAAACTCTGCCCGAAATCGAGCATTTCGGCTGGCAGCAGCACAACGCTGGCTACGATACTCGACACACCGAGCATAACAAACAGCGCTGGAAATATCCGCCGCGTGCGCCGCTCGTAAAATCGCACGATCGAAAAGCGATCATCGGCGATCTCGCGGGCGATGATGCGCGTGATCAGAAACCCAGAGATAACAAAGAAGATATCAACGCCAACGAAGCCTCCCGGGAGCATGGGCACGCCAGCGTGATAGAGCACGACGGACAGCACCGCGACGGCGCGCAGGCCATCAATATCGGGACGATAGCTTTGACTTGATCCACTCATAATTCGCTCAACCCGGCGCGCTTGGCGCTAGCGCCGCACGCAACGCTCCGCTCCACGACGCTGGCGCAGGAGCCGGCCGATGAATGAGCCCAAATTCGGTGACGGCATTCAGGATGCTCTGCGCTTTCGCATCCCAGGTCTCAATGGCAACACGGGCCCGCGCGGGTGCGGGATCATACGCCTCCGCCAAGGCCGCCCGGATCGCACACGTAAAACTCTCCGGATCGTTGGCCACGCGAACAAGATCGCGCCAGCCATCAAGCGCCGGGAAATCGGTTGTAACCACGGGTCTTCCGACGGCGAGATATTCTTTCAACTTAATCGGATTGCAGGCCCGAATCCACTCGCTCTTGTTCCAGGGCATGATCAAGACGTCCATCGCGGCCATGTAACGAGCGATGATGTCGTAAGGCTTGCGACCGAGAAAGCGCACGTTGGCCAGATCGCACCAGCCATCCGGTAAAGAACAGCTACCGATCATGACGAACGTGACATCCGGCATCTGCCGCGCGACGGCCTGAAACAGGGCCGGATCAAACGTATGTGCATCGATGCCGCCGATAAAGCCGACGCGGGGCTTGGGCAAAATGGCGACATCGGACGGGCCTTGCGCGCGCTTCGACCCCGCAGCGACGAAGGTGGCAAAATCGACCCCGTGCGTGACGAGTAGCTGCCTGCGCACTTGGCTTGCCTCTTCCGCCATCAGATGCGGCGCGCAGTAGATCACCAAATCCGCCGCCTGCCGGATGGTCGCTACTTGCTGCGATAAAAGCACAGGATCGCCTTCCGGAAAGGCTTCGAACCGATCGGTGCGCTGCATGATGACGCCCACCGGGTTCAAGTTTTCAATCAAATCGGCGCCAGCCGGACAGTGCATCCACAGCAGCGGGCGTGTAATGCCTGCTCGGCGGACAGCCAAGCGGATTTGCGGAGCCAGCGCGAAGCCCGAGATTTTTTTGCCAGCGCCCCCAGGTATGCTGACCGGCGAGAACACCCAGAAGTTGTTCTCGACGTTGACCACACCGCGGGCGAGGCTCTTCAGCTTGCGCTGCACCTTGCCCGCGAACTGCCCCGGCTTTGACGCATCGGGAATGCGCACGCCCAGCGAATTGACAAACAGTACCGGCATGGCCAGCGCGAAACGGCGCATGACTTGGAAATCGAAATGACCGCGGTTGTGATACCACCAATCCGAACCGCCAATGCAGATAATACCGTCGAAATCGCAACGCGACCGGTCGGCGGATTGGACGTCAGTGCACTCATGCGAGGCGTGAAGCATGGAATTGCAGACCCTGAGTGAGCCTGGCAAACGCCAAGCGGGAATGGACGGCAGTTTGCCCGAGCCGCGTTAATCGTTTCCTCAAGCAGGTCGCGCATGTTGTCTGTAAACCGACCGCTGATCCGCCACGCGCCGTTAACAAAGTGTTAACCGGCAAGCGGATTGCCTTGGAGCCCCGCGCGTGATGCCCGCCCGCCAGATCGACGTTTCGATCGTGATCGTCAGTTACAACACCCGCGAGATGACGCTGGCCGCCATCGCGTCCGTGGTGCGTGAAACGCGTGATGTTACCTGTGAAATCATCGTCGTCGACAACGCCTCGACCGACGGCTCGGCCGATGCAATCGCCAATCATCCCGCCCAAACGGCGCTGATCCAGCTTGCCGATAACATCGGCTTTGGCCGCGCCAATAACCTTGGCGCCCAACACGCAACGGGGAATTACCTCCTGTTGCTCAATCCAGACACGATCGTAACCGACCGCGCCATCGATCGCCTCGCAGCCTTCGCGCGCGAAAACCCGCAGGCCCTGATCTGGGGCGGCCGGACCATCTTTGCCGACGGACGTCTCAACCCCGCCTCGTGCTGGCAGCGCATGACGCCGTGGAATCTCGCGATGCGCGCTTCGGGACTGGCAGCGCTTTTCCCGAATTCGCCGGTCTTCAATCCGGAAGCCTACGGCGGCTGGCCGCGCGACAGCGTCCGCGAGGTCGACATCGTGTCGGGTTGCTTCCTGCTGCTCCCGCGATCAACGTGGCAGAAGCTCGGCGGCTTTGATCCGGTGTTCTTCATGTATGGCGAGGAAGCCGACTTGTGCCTTCGCGCCCGCCGCATCGGCGCGCGGCCGATGATAACGCCCGAAGCGACCATCATCCATTACGGCGGGGCATCCGAAAAGACCCGCACCGGCAAGATGGTCAAGCTGCTCGCCGCAAAGTCGACCCTCATCGCCCGCCACTGGCCCCGCGGCACCGCCGCCATCGGACAAACCCTCTTGGCGCTTTGGCCGCTTTCGCGCTGGCTCGCCTGCACCATCCTCGCGCGCGTCAGACCAAATGCGAAGTCCCGCGATGCCGCCGCAACGTGGCAAGCGGTATGGTCGGCCCGACCGCATTGGCGCGACGGTTATTGCGAACTCGACGTCGACGTGTCAACCGCTCCGAACATGAAGGCCGCCTCATGATCGACAATGAGCCGACGATCAATGTCGCCCTGCCGTGCGCCGCAGCAGGCGTGCCGCGCTACACCATCGCCACGCTGGTCAACAAGCCGGATCAGTTCGCCGCCATGCGCGAGACGTTTTCATCGGGCGGCTTTAACGCGATGAATTCGGAAATTCTCTATATCGACAACTCCGGGCCGCGCCAAACCGGCGCCTATCGGGGTCTCAACGCGCTGATCAATGCCGCGCGCGGCCGCTATGTCATCCTGTGCCACCAGGACGTCCGCCTGATCTCCGACGGCATCGAAAAGCTCGATCGCTGTCTTGCGGATTTGGACGCACGCGATAGCGTTTGGGCACTCGCCGGCAACGCTGGCGGCCTGGCTCCCGGCATCCTGGCGCACCGCATCTCCGATCCGCACGGCGCCGATCGCAACTCCGGCAACCTGCCGCAGAAAGTCATGAGCCTCGACGAAAATTTTATTGTGCTGAAGCGCGGCGCGCGCATCGGCTGCTCGGCCGATCTTGAAGGCTTCCACTTTTACGGTCCCGACCTCTGCCTCAACGCCGATGTCGCCGGCCATACCGCCTGGGTCATCGACTTCCACTTGCTGCACCTGTCGGGCGGCAACAAGAATGACGACTTTTATCGTGCCGAAGAAGCGTTCCGCGCCAAGTGGAGCCACGCACTGCGCCCGCGCTGGATGCAAACGACATGCACACTTCTTCGCTTGTCGGGATCAGGGCTTGATCGCGCATCCGGCCGCCTCGCTGCCCGGCCATACGCTGGCTTGCTACGCCGACTGCCGCGCCCGATTGCAGCCGGCAAGGTTTGACGACCATGCAAACGACACCAGCGTCTGCAGCGCCAACCCTGACCCGCCGCATTGCCGGACAGGGCGCGATGCTGATGTCGGGTTTCGCTGCCTCACAATTTCTCTCGTTCGGCCGCAATGCACTTCTCGGCCACATGCTTGCCAAAGGCGACTTCGGCGTTGCCGCACTGTTGACGCTGTTATTGCAACTGCTTGACAGCCTCACCGACCTCGGCGTCGACCGGCTTATCATCCAGGCACCCGACGGCGACGAGCCACACTTCGTCGCCGCCAACCATACGGCACTCGTCATTCGCGGCCTCTTTATCGGCACCGTTCTATTGACGTCCGCAGGGGCCATCGCAGGCTTCTTTGCCGTACCGGCGGCAGAAGGCGCGATCGCTGCAATTGCCCTCGTTCCGATCCTCAAAGGCTTCCAGCACCTCGACTGTCGCCGGGCGCAGCGCCGGCTCGATAACCGGCCCTTCCTGTGGACCGAAATTCTTCCCCAGGCCACGGCCCTGCTTCTGACGTGGCCGATCATTACTTACGCCCCCAATTTCTACGCGGTCGTCTGGCTGTCGCTGATACAGGCCGGCATGACGCTCTCGGTCTCCCATGTTGTCGCCGAGCGGCCTTATGCGCTGAATATCGATTTTTCGGTGCTTAAGCGGCTGTTCGACTTCGGCTGGCCGATTTGGCTCAGCGCATTTCCGCTCATCGCGGTCTATCACGGCGATCGCATCGTCATCGGCCGCCTGATCGGGATTGAGGAACTCGCCGGCTACAGCGCGGCATTCATGGTCGCAATGGTTCCCGGCTTGATCGCCGCCAAGGTTGGCCAGTCGCTCATGTTGCCGCTCTTTTCTGCCGCGCGCGGCGACGCCGCTCGTCTCGCCCGGCAGTTTGCCGCCATGACGGAAGCGACTGCGATTGTCGCCGCGGTTTATCTTGTGACGGCAATGCTGATGGGTGGCCTCATTCTGGAGGTCGCCTTCGGGCCGAATTTCAGCGGGCTCGGCGCGGTCATGGCATGGCTCTCGGCCATGTGGGCTGTGCGCATGCTGCAAGCCGTGCCTGGAATGATTTTGCTGTCGACCGGTGAAACGAAGCCGTTCCTGATCGCAGGTTTGATCAGGTCCCTGGCGCTCATTCCTGCCATTGCCGTTGCAGCTTATGGACTGGGCCTCGAAGCCGTAGCAGCGATGGGACTTCTTGGCGAGATCGCCTCGCTGGCTTATATCTCTTGGCGTATGAATGCACATGTGAAAGGCCTTTCGGCCTCATTAGCGCGCCGCGCCGCATTCCTCATTCCAGCGGCGCTGGCAGCCGGTATGGCGCTCATCGCGACGACGCCAAGTCCGTTGCTACCACGGGCGCTCGCACTCGTACTGGCGCTCGGCGTGGTCGCGGCCGCAGCCGCCGCGCTGATGCCTGAAACGCGCGACCGACTCCACGGCCTTCTGCGCACCTAGTTCGAATGCATTGATGTGCGACCGGCCTAATCGAGAGCCGGCATTTCCACTGGACGCGCCGCTGCCCGCACCCGGCTGCCCAGCGCGCAGTCGTAAGCAGCAAGCAACCGACCGCGTTCTTCTTCCCAGCGCAGCAGAGACTTTGCCCGAGCAACACCTTCCGCCGCCGTGCGTTCGCGCAGCTCCGCATCGTCGAGCAGTGTCAACATTGACCGCGCCAGCGACGAGGGACAGTTGTTTTCAGCATACAGTGCCGCACCCGCGGCCATCTTGCGGCCCTCAACCAGATCAAACTGCACGAACGGAATGCCGAGCGTCATGTACTCCAGCACTTTGTTCATGCAGATCTTGTCGTTATAAACGTTTTTGGGATCAGGAATGATGCCGATATCGAAGGTCGACATTGCGGTCAGCAGGCTCAAGCCCGACTGAAATCCAGGAAATGTAATGTAGTCCTGAAGCCCGTGCCGCGCCGACAGTTTTGTCAGATAGGGCAACTCGGTCCCCGTACCGACGATGAGCGCCTGGACATCGTGGCGGCCATGGTCGTGGACGATCACTTTCATCGCATCGACCATCAAATCGACGCCGTCCTGCGCGCCCATGATGCCAACGAAGCCAACCAGATGCCGGCGACCGTTGCGCAGCTGGGGATTTGCTTCCACCCGCCGAAAGCGGCTCGTATCGGGAACCGAGCGAACGATGAAAACCCGGTCCTTATCCATGCCGCCACGGCCGGTCGCGATATCTCGGAAGGTCTCATTGGTGGCAATCGCCGCGTCGGCAACGCGAAATGTCTGGCGTTCCAGAAAGCCCAGCAACTGGTGCCATGCACCACGCCGGCCAAACTTGGCTTCATAGAGTTCCGGATTGATATCGTGATGATCGAAAATGAATGGCTTGCCGAACAGATACTTCCAGAACGCGCCGATGATGAAAAGCAGATCCGGCGGATTGCACGCCTGCACCACATCGAAGCCAACCTTGAAGTAAGCCTTGATCGACAGCACAAACTCGAAAAAGAGCGCGGTCGAATATTCGCCGACATATCCGAGTGCTCCGCGCGCCTCAATGGGCAGCGGATGCCGAAACACATGCACGCCGTCGAGCAATTCGTAGGGCGCGGTGTGAATTCCACCCTTCGGGCATATCACCGAAACCTTGTAGCCGGCGTCACGAAGCGCGCACGCCTCCTGCCATACGCGCCGATCAAGCGGTACAGTCAGGTTTTCAACGATGATGAGGATTCCCGGGCGCGTTCCCAAAAGACGCGGTCCTTCTGAATGAATGCGGAGGCGCTTATTCGACGCCGGTCAAACGCATCCTGAAACAGCACGGTAAAGGATCTCCCCCAGAAACGGTCGAAATGTCGTGACTGTTGTCCCTTTACGGGACGGCCACGCGAGAAAATCTGCAAATTACCGGGGCACGCTTCTTGCGAAGCCACTGCTATCCCGCTAACGCTTATTTAAGGTCCGACGAGGAGCAAATCCGTGTTTCGTATCTCCCGCCATCGCCCCTGGCCGCCATCCATCGACCTCTCGACGGTTCGCGAGACGCTCATCTATATGCGCGACGATGCTCGATCGGTGCCGGGCCTGGAAAATGTCGCGAGCGCCCTCGAAACGGCGATTGCCGAAATTGATACCGCCCAACAAAAACTCGCGCCAGCCAGCTTGCCACCGATAGCCTCGCGTTTTCTTCCAGCGCGCCTGGGCGTCTCGACGCAAGATCAGTAATCGAGCTCGACACTCAACTTCACGGTGCCGTCCGGCGTAATCTCGTTGAGCCCCGCCAGAAACCCGAGCCCAACCGTGAGCTCGCTCGTTTCCGCACTGCCATCCTCGTCACGTCGCGGGTCGGGTCGCAGGCTGCGTCCGAAATCACGAGTGTAATAAAAAATCGGACCGATCCGGTGCTGATCGTGATCGCCGAAAGCGAGCGCCGCTTCTCTCCGTTCTCCAGTACTGCCAAGACGCTCAACCGTGCCGTATGCTTCCAGCGCCAGCGTCCAGGTCTCGGAGAACTGGTAGGCCAACTGCGCCGCGTAGGCGAAATCCCACTTGTCGTCCTTGATGCCGTCCTCATCGGCCTCTCCGCCAAAATCGTGGACCAGCATCGGGACAGCGGCGACCAACCAAGGACCTGTAGCAAATTCGATAATCGGACCCAGAATGACGCTCATTTGTTCGCCCGCCTCAAGCGGCCGCTCGACCTCCACGACCGCGCCGAGGCCGAATCCATCGCCGTCCCGCGGAACAATGATGCCGATGACCTCGGCCCCGATTTCATCAAGCTTCAATGCGTCGAATTCGTTAGCCTCCCCCAGCGTCTCGGGGTCTTCGACACGTTCCTGCTCGAATTCGATGCCGATACGCATCTTGAGATAGCGGGTAAGCCCCATCTCCATCTCGATAGCTTCGCGCTGCCGAATGACGGTATTGTCGTCGAAGATCGTTTCGCCGCCGCTGTCGGCGTTTTGCCGTCCGGGCTGCCCAAATGACCATGCATTCTGGCTCTGAAACTCGAGAAAGCCTGGAGCCGACTCCAGCGTCTTCAGCTCGAACTGCCCGATCGAAGGACCTGCCGCAACGCCGCTCGGAGCTAAAGTCGCCGCCGCCAGAGCAACAGCTTTCATAAGGTGGGGGTATCGGAACGGAATGAGCGACATTGATCCAGCGCTTCAGGAATTTTACTGCCCCGAAGGCTACCATTTTTCCCGCGGCAATCGTGAGCAGGGGAAACTTTCCTCATCTGAATCGCTGCTTTCAGCCTTTGCGTGTCTGAGACGACACGCATATCGGCAAAGAAAAAAGGGCGGCCACATAGCCGCCCTCTCAATTGAGGTTGCCGTATGCTCAGAACGTGAGGCGAAGTCCGCCATAAACTGCGAACGGCTGGACCGGTGAGATTGAGCGCGCATCATCGAAGAAAGGCTCGCCGTAGCCGGCGGCTTCACTGACCTCGTTGCCTTCTTCAACATCAAAGAAGGTTCCGTAAAGACCGTACTCGCGATCGAACAGGTTGCGGATCAGTCCGTAAACCACGGCATTGTCCGACAGCTTGTAGGACGTGTTCAGGTCGACACGAGTGTAGCCGGGGAGCTTGCGGTTGTTGTTGGCATCGTCACCAAAATAAAACTGGTCGGAGACGGCGAGGAAGTCAGAGCCAAACTTCCACTTCGGCGTCAGCCAGTATTCGAAACCGGCCTTGAAGCGATGCTGAGGAATGCCCGGCAGATTATCACCATCGGAAACCGCCTGACAGTTGCCTTCTTCACCAGGATCAGTACCACATTCAAAGGTTCCGTTCGGCGTGTTCGGTGCGGGCAGGATCAGATCATCCTGGTAGGTGGCATCGACGAAGGCGTAGGAACTGTACAGCGAGTAACGCCGTGTTTGATACCCGAGGGCCAATTCAACGCCTTGGCGTAGCGTATCACCGGCGTTCTGGAAAAAGCCGCGACCCGTGATTTCAGAACCCACATTGATGATGTCATCCTGATTAAGGGTACGAAACAGCCCAGCGCTCCAGGTCAGCAGCGAGTTGTCGAAATACTTCTCTTCACCACGCAGGCCGATTTCAACCGTGCGCGAGACAACCTGCTCCAGCGGCGGGTCGTCGGTCAGAAAGCTTTCGATGAAGCAGGGGTTCAACTCTTCGGCGCAACCTAATTCAGCCGCCGTGGGGGCACGGTTGGCTTCCGAGTAGCTGCCGTAGGCCGTTAAACCCTGCATCAGTTTGTACGTACCCCCAACCATGGGATTGAAGCGCTCGTATGTATTGGAAACGTTCAGATCAGGAAGGTAGCCGACACCCCCGTTGAGCGGCCCCGTTTCATCCGCGATCTTGATGCGGGCAAAATTGTAACGGCCACCGACTGTGAATGCGAACGCCTCCGTCACGTCCATCGTATTGGTAAAATACAAGCCGACGTAGTCGTTCTCCGTCTTCAGAATACGCGGTGCAAGTTCCGGTCCCTCTTCGCTGTCTGGATCGAAGTCTTCTGGCAAGCCTGCGATCACACCAGAACCGGACACGACAAATCGATTGCCGATTTCGCCGAGTTCGCTGGACGTATTGTAATCCACGCGACCGCCGTCGTAGCTGACACCAACCAGAAAGCGGTTCGGCCGGCTGAAAACCTCGGCCGTCGAGACCGCCTGCAACGATCCACCGAAGCCTTGCGAATCAGTGTCGATGCGTTCGATCGAGCCAAGCCCATACTCCGTTGGGTCGACGACAATTTGACCAAGTGTAATGGGCAGCCCGTTAACATCGTTCAGTAGTTCGTCACCCTCGACACAAATGGGTGAAGACCCGTCATTTTCATCGAAGCCGTCGCACGGCTCGGCTTCCGAAAGATTGCCGTCGACCACGTCAGACTTGAACTTGCGGTAATAACCGATGCCGCTGAACGAGAGCGTGTCCGTCGCCTGCACCTTGGCGCTCAAGGTCGGCATGAGAACTTCGAGATCGGTATCCTGCGGACTGGTGAATGTGCGGTTCCAATCGACGTTGAGCACGTCGATGGGTGAAGCGGCAACGACGCCGGCGCTGCTTTGGGCAGCGGTGAGGCTCATGTGAACTTCGACCGCGCTCCCCTTGAAGCCGATGTCGCCGTAAAATCGCTCGACGTCGGCATCGGAAAAATCTCGGTACCCTGTTTCTCGAAGCAGTTCGAGCGCTGCGTAAACACCGACCGTTCCTGAATTTCCGCCGGCCTCCATCGCGACCTGCCCACGGCCGAACGAGCCGCCCATGGCGTCAATCGTGCCGCCCTGGAAACTGAAACCATCTTTCATCGTAATGCCGATGGCGCCACCGATAGCATTGAGACCGTACAGAGGGTTGGCGCCGAGCACGGTAATGTCGCTGATCGCAATCGACGGGATCAGGTCGAGGTTGACGGTGTCGCCGAACGCTTCGTTGATGCGGACGCCATTCTGATAAACGGCAAGAGCCTGCGAACGCCCGCCGACTGGCGAGGCGTCAAATCCGCGAAACTGGATATCGGTCCTAAGGCCACCGCCCGCTGTGTCGGTCAGAAGGATGCCGGGTACTTGCTTTTGCAGCACCTGCTGCACTTGGCGGGTACCATCCGCGGTAATCTGGTCCGCCGTCACCTGCGAAACCGCGGCGGGGACTTTAGAGAGGCTCACGCTTCCGTCGCTGCCGGCACCCGTACCGCCACCACCGGCACCTGCAGCAGGTACGCCAACCGCCGTGCCGGAACCGCCGACAACCGGACCCGGCGCAATCTGCACCTTGGCTTGCGACGACGGCGGACCGGAAACCCGCTTCACCGGCGTCTGAGTGACCGTGACTTCGGGGAGTGCCGCATCGGAGGGAGCAACAGGCTCCGGCTCGGCCGTCGCGGCGGCTGGCGGAGGCGTGGTTCCCGCCGGGGGCGCAGGAGCGGGGAGTGTAGGAGCCGGTGGCACTTGCGTCGTCTGCGCGGCGGCAGGCGAAACGCTCGCCGCCACGACCGCTGCAGCGAACACATTGCGAATAAACGCCTCGGACATCGTTGCCCCATCATATAAAAAGCCTGATGTCCCTGATAGTTCTGTTCGCAAAATGCGGGCAATAGGAGCCTCTCCCGATGTGCCGTCCGAGCGTCAAATAACCTCCACTGTGACAACTCTGCATCGGGACTTTTTCCCGACCGTCGCCGCCGGGAGCACTCCGAATTGGTCACGGGAAAATGCCTTGATCGCCAGTGGCTTCGACCGCTAATCAAGGACGCGCTAAAAGGCCTTTTACTTCCTCCGCTTCGTCCGTGCGAAACGTTATCGAAACGTAATGCTCCGCAGCGGAGACGGACCGGAAATGTTAGGTTATACAGACACAAAAGATGACCTGGCGAAAGCCGCTAAAGCGCCGACAAAACGCTCAGAAGAGCCGGCCAGCAATAAGCAGAGACAGCGCAAGACGACTGGGAGAAAACAATTGCAAATCAAAAACATAAGAGCCCTGGCGCTCGTTTCGGTCGGGCTTGCCTTCTGGCCGATCGCATCGCGTGCGGGGGACGCAGCACCCGCTCCGAGCGCGTCCGCTCCAGCAATCTCCCCGACCATCTCGGTTGAACTCAATAAGCTTGAACCCGTCGAAAAGGGTTGCCGCGTTTACACTGTCGTCGACAATCCCGGTGCCGTCGCGTTCCAAAGTTTAAAGCTCGATCTCATCCTGTTTCATACCGACGGCGTCATCGGCCGCCGTCTGATGCTCGATCTGGCTCCGCTCAAAAGCACCAAAAAAACCGTCAAGATGTTCGATCTTGATGGCACGCAGTGCGACAAGATTGGCAGCTTTCTCGTACACGACGTGATGGAATGCAAATCCGACACCGGTCCTGTCGACAAGTGTTTGGACGCGATCACGCTGAAGTCGCTGAGCAACGTCCAGATTTCGAAATAGCCGCGCCCCACAACGCGAAGGCCCGCAACGCGAAGGAATGACCCGTGTTACTGACCGCTTCCCCGCAGGCCACCATCTCCATCATGGACCTGATCGCATCCGCCGACCCTATTGTGAAGGGTGTGTTGCTGCTGCTCGTCCTCTCTTCAATCGCGTGCTGGGCACTTGTCCTAGAAAAGGCAATTCGGACCTGGCGGCTCAAGCGGGACATTGGCGCACTCGAAAAGCTGGCATCCGGCGCTGACGCAGCAACGCCCGCCGACGGCCTTGTGCGCACCATACTTGCCGCCGCAGAATCTGAGGCCGCTGACGGCGTCTCGCGCGGCGAAGCCCGCAGCGAAGTCCGCGCCCGGCTGGAACGGTCGATGAAGCTTAAATTCAAGAGCGAACTGGAATCGATCGAAGCCGGCTTGCCGTTTCTTGCAACGATTGGGTCCGCAGCCCCATTCATCGGCCTTTTCGGCACCGTTTGGGGCATCATGAACAGTTTTACCGCCATCGCAGCGCGGCAAGACACCAGCCTCGCAACGGTCGCGCCCGGTATCGCCGAAGCATTGTTTGCAACCGCACTCGGTCTTGCGGCCGCTATTCCGGCCGTGATGGCTTACAACCATTATGCCGTGAAACTCGGTCGCGCAGCGCAGCGCGGCAACACGGCTCTTGCCGAAATCGCCAAGCAGCTGTCGCGCCCTGCGGCTGAACCCACCACCCGAACCGGCATCGAGCCATTGCGTGCCGGAAAGGCTTACTGATGGGCATGAGCGCCAATCTTTCTTCCGCAGACAGCGAAGACGGCGGCTATCGCCCGATGGCTGAAATCAACATCACGCCGATGGTGGACGTGATGCTGGTGCTGCTGATCATCTTCATGGTGGCGGCGCCGCTTCTCGTAACGGGCGTTCCAATCGAACTTCCCAAGACGACGGCGGCCAAACTTGGCCAATCCAAAAAGCCGATGGTTGTCACCCTGACCCCGGACGGCAAATTCCAAATCCGCAATGAATTCGTAGGTCGCGACAGTCTCGTGCCGAAGCTGCGCGAATTGCGCGCAGTTGAAGGTGACGCGGTTGTTTACGTGCGCGCCGACAAAAAGAACCCTTACGGCGACGTGATGGACCTCCTCGGTCAAGTCGGCCAGAGCGGTTTCAGCCGCGTTTCACTTCTGTCGCAGCAGCCGTCCGCCGGTGCCGCATCGCCATCGGCGGCAAGCCCTGTGCCAGCCAGCCCCGCGCCGTCGGTCCCAGCTCCGGCCCCGTGATCCGATCAAGGACCGTACACGCCGCCATGTCGCTGACACCCATCACTTGGCTCTTATCGATAGCCCTCCATGCTGCGTTCGTAGCGTGGCTGCTTGCCGTACCGGGCGGCGCGGCGATGGATGCCGGTGACGGCGACGATCAGTTTGTTGTCGAACAGGGCATTGCAATCGAAGGCCTGGATCTTTGGGGCCAGGACGAAACGTCGGTTCAAGCCGTCGAGGCCGAGCCGCTTGAGGCCAGTGAAGCCCGCCCGGAGATTGAAGAGGTCAAGGAACTGAAGGAAGTCGAGGAGACGAAGGTCATCGGCTCCCAAACGGGTCCTGATCAGGAAATCGAAGAGGTCAAGCCTGAGCCGGTGACCGAGCCGGTGCCGCCGCAATTTGCGACTATCGAACAAGCGGCGCAGGTGGCTGTCGAGGAAAAACGCGCGGCCAGCGCGACCAAGTCAGGC
The DNA here is from genome assembly GCA_022844105.1 of Hyphomicrobium sp. Lineage (GTDB taxonomy): Bacteria > Pseudomonadota > Alphaproteobacteria > Rhizobiales > Hyphomicrobiaceae > JAGVSR01. Next base: position 429,252 of record JALHMJ010000002.1, read on the forward strand.
GGCGATACAACGGCGCAGAGCAAGTACCTCGGCACGCTGCGCACGCACCTTGAGAAACGGAAGATCAACCCGCGCACACGCCAGGCCGGAACCGCTCTCGTCCGGTTCACAGTCGATTCCGCTGGACAGCTGCTGACACGCGAAATCGCCCGCAGTTCCGGCAACAAGCAGCTCGACGAAGCCGCCATCGCGTCCATTGAGAAGGCAGCGCCTTTCCCCGCGATGCCACAGGAAGTCAATCAGCAACCTCTTGTTGTTTTAGTACCTTTCCGCTTCACCGTGCGTTGAGGGGCCGTCAGGAAGTTAGAACGCGATGGATTGGGTTAACCCGGCCTTATCCATTCGCCGATAGGCTCTTGTCGATTATCTGACAAGCGGCACAGCGATGATACGGGGTTCTATCGGCAAGCAGAAGAACACCTCGCTCATGGGAGAATATGCTTCTCTCATCGGCGAAGCGATCCTGCGTCAACGCACCCGCGAAGCCGAGCACGCGGCTCGTATCGAGGCCGAATTGGCGGATCGCGTCAAAAGCGAATTCATCTCCAATATGAGCCACGAGCTTCGCACGCCGCTCAACACCATGATTGGCTTCTCGAAAATCCTGAGTGAACACGACAAGCGCCGCATACCTGACACGGAAATCGTCGAATATTCGAAGCTCATCCTCGACGCGGCCGGTCACCTGCTCTCGGTTATCAACGACATCCTCGACATCTCGAAGATACAGAGCGGACGTTACACCCTCGACGCACGCGAAATTAGCATCGAGGACGTCATTCAGGCCACCTTCTCGACGGGTCGCAACGCGGCCCGGGAAGCCGGCATCAACCTAGACTGTGAGATTGCGACCAATCTCCCGCTGGTCCGGGGCGATGCTGCCAAGCTGCAGCAAGCGTTCTCCAACCTCGTCTCGAACGCGATCAAGTTCACGCTCAAGGGCGGTGCAGTCAAGCTGGAGGCGGTCCGTCTGAATGACGGCGGCGTCGGAGTTATGATCCGCGACACCGGTGTGGGCATGTCGGCGGACGAATTGAAACTCGCCACCATCCCGTTTGGACAAGTCGATGGCGGCCGCGCGCGGTGGCGCGAAGGCACGGGCCTTGGCCTTCCAATTGCGCGATCGCTCATCGAACTGCACGGCGGGCAGATGACGATCAAGACCGAGAAGGGCATCGGGACGGAAGTCGGCGTAATCCTACCATCCTCCTCCACAATCAACATTCGTGAAGCGCGCGATGCGGTTCTGGGCAGCGGTGGCCCGTCTCTATTTTAAGGACCGAAGGGCAATGAAAGAGATCATGCAAAATCCCGTTGCGGGTGCGCAAACAGTTGCGCTCAAGGGTTTCGACGGCTCGATCGGCCGCATCGTCTCCGTAACGGGATCGAAAGCAATCGTATTGCTGGACACGCCTAAAGACGGCACGATTCGCAATATCCAGGACCGGCCCGAAATGGGCACGCTGCTGGCGATTGATACGGCCAATACGGTCGTGCTCGCCATCGTATCGGCGCTCAGCGTGCCGGTGCCCGCCCAGCGTGACGGCGACAACGAAATCTGGATCGCGGAACTTGGCCTTGTCGGCGAACTCTGGCGCAACGCCAATGGCAGCGCGGCTACGTTCAACCGCGGCGTTACCGTGTACCCCGGCCTCGGCGACCGCGTGCGCGTTGCAAGCAAAGCGGAACTGACGCTCGCATTTTCCGGCAGCGACACGCGTTCCGTCCGCGTCGGCTGCATCCGACAGGACCAGACAATCGACGCCCGCGTCCGCATCGACGACCTGCTCGGCAAGCACTTTGCTATTCTGGGCACGACCGGAACAGGCAAATCATGCACCACCGCGCTGATCCTGCGCTCCATCCTCGACCAGCATCCCGCCGCTCATATTGTGCTGCTCGACCCGCACAATGAATATGCCACCGCTTTCGGTGAACTCGCCGAAGTCATCAGCCCGTGGAACATGCAGCTGCCGCTGTGGCTGCTGAACTTCGAAGAGGCCATTGAAGTCCTCGTTGGCGATCCCGAGCGCAAGCACGAAATCGAAATTCTCCAGGAACTGATCCCGCTCGCCAAGAGCCGCTATGCAGCCGGCCGCGCAGCCGACAATCAGAAGGTGCGCCGCGGCGTCATCGATCACGGCCGCTTTACCGTCGACACGCCGGTGCCCTATCGCATCTCGGATTTGACCGGCCTCATCGACGAACGGATGGGCAAGCTCGAAAACAAGCGCGATCTCGCTCCCTATCGCAACCTGCGCTCGCGTATCGACACCATTTCGCAGGACGGCCGCTATGCCTTCATGTTCGGGTCGCTGACCGTTTATGATGGCATGGCGCAGATTTTGTCCCGCATCTTCCGCGTCCCCGTCCAGGGCAAGCCGATCACCATTCTCGAATTGACCGGAATCCCGACCGAGATTGTCAACGTCGTCGTCTCGGTCCTGTGCCGAATGACATTCGACTTCGCACTCTGGAGCGAAGGCAAGGTACCCGTAACACTCGTATGCGAGGAAGCCCACCGCTACGTTCCCCTGAACGCCACTGCGGGTTTCGAGCCGTGCAAGCGCGCCATCGCCAAGATCGCCAAGGAAGGCCGCAAATACGGAGCCTCCCTCTGCATCGTCACGCAGCGCCCGGCAGAAATCGACCCCACGATCCTTTCCCAGTGCAACACCGTCTTCGCCCTGCGCATGTCGAATGACCGTGACCAGGCCATCGTCTCGTCCGCCATCTCCGACACCGGCTCGGGCCTGCTCGAATTCCTGCCCGCTCTTGGCCAACGCGAAGCGCTTGCATTCGGCGATGGCGTGGCACTGCCCGTGCGCATCAAGTTCGATGAGTTGCCGAAAGACCGCCTGCCGCGCTCTTCGACCGCCAAATTCTCCGAGAAATGGCAGAGCTCGGTCGGCGACGAAAATTTCCTCGATCAGGTCGTCGAACGCTGGCGCACCGCTGGAAGTGGCAACGGCGTCGACACGAACCATCAGGCTGCGATGCTTGCTGATACGATGCACTTTGGTACGCCTCGCACCGAAGCGGTGGATGCCGCCGAGCCCGCCCCTCGTGGCACCACGCCTGTGCGGCCAGCGCCACATGCACCGCAGTTTGCCGGCAATCAGGCCGCAAATGGCGGTTCGCGTGCGGTAGCCGGCGGTGGACCTCTCCGCCGCGACACGGCCCCGGCTACACCGATGGTCCAGCCAGCCGCCGCAGCACCAGCGAGTGGGGATCGCCTTTCGTTACGCGAGCGCTTGCTGAGACCGAACGCGCCCCGCTGATCTCGTCAAAAGAGGTCCGGTGCGTCGGCCAGCATCGGCTGCTTGCGATCCTTGTCGGATAGGATGGCAACTGCTTCAGCGATGCCCCAATCGATTTGCAGCACCGGGTCGTTCCAGCGTAGTCCGCGATCCAGCGCCGGCGCATAGTAGTTCGTCACCTTGTAGATGACCTCCGTGTGCTCCTCGAGCGTGACGTAGCCATGCGCGAACCCTGCAGGCACCCAGATCTGCCGCCAATTCTCCGCCGAGATGACGGCCGTCACATGCTGCCCGAACGTCGGCGACCCGCGCCGTATATCGACCGCGACATCGAGAATGGACCCGCGTGTCACGCGTATCAGTTTGTCCTGCTGCGCCGGCGGCAATTGAAAATGCAGGCCTCGCACAACGCCCCTGTCGACCGAATAAGCGTGGTTGTCTTGAACGAATTGAGCCGCAAAGCCGGCTTCCTTCCAGTTCCTCTCGCTGAATGTCTCTGAGAAAAATCCGCGCGCGTCCGCAAACCGGCGCGGCATCAGGAGCTTCACATCCCGAATCGCTAACTCTTCGACGTGCATGCTGTGTCCTGCCTTCAGCGCTTCGGCTCGACCGGGCGCAGGTCAATGACGCGGGCCGTCTCCGGTACCCCTGCTGTGTTCGACGCTGCACCGGCACCCGGGTCAGACTGGGTTGCCCGTTCCTTGGCGACAAACCTGCGCCAACTCAACGGAATAAACGCAAGATAGCTCACGGATGCAATCGCCAGCGTCTCGTACGGGTAGGTCACAAGACAGGCCACGAGTGCAATCGCGACGATGAAAATCGGCAGCACCCACTCACGCCGGATACGCTCGCCCAGGAGCTTGCCCGAATACGTCGGGATGGTCGATACCATCATCACGGCGATCACCACCGTATAGAGCAGCACAACGCTCATCGCGACGCGCGAAACGTTGGCATCAAGTCCAAGATTGCCCAGGTAGAACGGCAACAGCACGACGATGGCGGCGGCGGGTGTGGGCATGCCGGTAAAAAAATTCGACTGCCATTTGGGCTTTTCTTCGTCGACCGCAACATTGAAACGGGCCAATCGCAGCGCGGAGGCCAACGCGAACATCATGACGCAAATCCAGCCAATGCTCTTGATGTCGACCAGTCCCCAAGTGAAGAGTAGAATCGCGGGGGCCACACCGAAGTTCACGAAATCCGCCAGACTGTCGAGTTCGGCACCGAACCGCGACGAGGCCTTGAGCAAGCGCGCCACCCGGCCGTCGATACCATCGAGCATGGCCGCGAACACGATAGCCGCCAGCGCAACATCCCAGCGCTCCTCGATCGACATTCGGATCGACGTCAGCCCCGCGCACAACCCGAGCAGCGTAAAGAAATTCGGCACCAGCATCCGCACCGGAATACGCGAATGTGAAAACATGCGGCGCCGACGGCGTCGCGTGATCTCTTTTTCGATCTGCGGCAGTTCGGGGTCCATGCTCGCCTCCATCCGCGGGCAGAGTCAAACAAATCAATCACGCCCTGACACGGTTCATCGATCGCAAATCGCGCTCACCATGCTGAGACTCTTAGTTCAAACCCGGCGGGCTTCCCGCTCGGGCTCCGACGACTTCAAATCAGCCAACACCGTTTCGCCGGCTATGGCCCGCTGTCCGACGGCGACGAGCGGTCCGTGCCCAGGCGGCAAAAACGTATCCACGCGCGATCCAAACCGTATCAAGCCGAAACGCTGGCCCACGCCCACCATATCGCCTTCCTGCGAAAACGTGACAATCCGACGAGCGACGAGACCCGCAATTTGCACGACGCCGATTTCCGCCCCCCCCGCCGTTTCGATCACGAGCGCGCGCCGCTCATTGTCCTCGCTGGCCTTGTCGAGGGCGGCATTGAGAAAAGCACCTGGGATATAAACCGATCGTTTGATGCGACCAGCGACGGGAGCGCGATTGATGTGAACGTCGAACACCGACAGGAACACCGAGACACGCACGCGCTCCTCGTCCCCCAGCCCCAACTCCTTCGGCGGCCGTACTTTTTCAATCAACGACACGCGACCGTCTGCCGGGGAAATGACAAGGCCGTCGCGCAGCGGCGTCACGCGATCGGGGTCGCGGAAAAAATAGCAGATCCACGCCGTGATCCCGGCAGCAATCCAGCCGAGCGGATCCCAAAGAAAAAATCCGACGAGCGTGACGACCAGCCCGATGGCGACAAACTTGTGACCGTCCGAATGGATCGGCACGAAGATGTCGAGGATGGTGTCGAGCAGATTGGGATGGCGGTCGGACAAGGCCTCGTCACTCCGGTGGTGGGGTCATCTAACGAAATCGCTGTTTAGTCCCCATGACTGCTGATGCCTAGTGGCAAGTGCAGAGCACGGCGGTTGCAAGCTGTTCGGGGCGTTACGCGGGGTTATAGCGGCAACGCCACGAACCGCGTATCGCCTTTGGAATCCTCCACCAGCATCAGAACCTGCCGCCCACCGGCTTTCTTCACCTTGTCTATTGCCCCGGTCAGATCACCGAACGACGCGACAGGATTTTGCTGCGCTTCAACGATCACGTCACCCAGTTTCAGGTTTTTACCCGAAGCGGGGCTGTCGGCGTCAATGCCCGTCACCAACAGACCCTTCACCTTCTTGTCGAAACCCAATTGCGCGCGCAGTTCGTCCGTGAGGGGCGTGACCGAGAGGCCAAGCACGGATTCAGGTTTCGCCGGCTCCTCATCCTTCGAGTCGGGCGCAGCCGCCTCCGCCACGTCGTCTTCTTCCTCAAGACGTCCAACCAGAACCTGAACCGTCTTCTTTTCGCCGCCGCGCAGAATTTCCACATCGACCGACTTGCCGATCGGCGCTTGCGCCACAAGACGCGGCAACCCGCGCATCGTCGAAACGTCTTTGCCGTCGAATTTTAAAATCACATCGCCCGGCAGAACGCCACCCTTCGCCGCCGGACCTTCCGGAGTGATGCCACTGACGAGCGCGCCTGTATTCTCCGCAACCCCGAGGCTCTCGGCAATGTCTTCCGATACGGTCTGGATCTTGACGCCAAGCCAGCCGCGGCGCACCTCACCGAACTCTTTCAACTGCAGTACAACCGACTGCACCGTATCAGAGGGCACCGCAAAGCCGATCCCGATCGAACCCCCGGTCGGCGATATGATGGCGGTGTTCACGCCGATGACTTCGCCGTCCAAGTTGAACAGTGGGCCACCCGAATTGCCACGGTTGATAGCCGCGTCCGTCTGAATGAAGTCGTCATATGGCCCGGCGTTGATATCACGCTGCTTGGCCGAGATGATGCCGACGGTCACGGTGCCGCCAAGCCCGAACGGATTGCCGATAGCCATGACCCAGTCGCCGACCTTCATGTTGCCGGACGAACCGAAAGCCACTGATTTGAGCGGCGTCTTCGGCGTCACTTTCAAGAGGGCAACATCGGCCTTACTGTCCTTGCCGATAACCTTGTCGACTTTCAGCTTCGTACCGTCGTGAAAGTTGATGACGATTTCGTCGGCGCCCTCGATGACATGGTTGTTGGTCACGATCAGACCTTCGACACCGTCGATGACGAAACCCGAACCCAGCGACGAGACCTTGCGATCCTGCGGCGCATTGCGGCCGCCGCGCTTGTTGAAAAATTCCTCGAAGAAATCCTCGAACGGCGATCCCTTCGGAACCTTCGGCAGTGGAACTCCGTCGGGCGACTTCGCGACTTGCGTCGTGGAGATGTTCACAACCGCATCCGACAACTTTTCAGCCAGCGGCGCGACGGACTGCGGCCCTTCGCGAAACGCGGCCACCGGCAGCGAAGCCAGACCGACGGCCCCAACAACTGCAACCGACAGCAGCGCGCATGTCGCCGATTGTTGCGCACCCCGTGTCGTCCAACGCATGCATGTCTCCCGCGAAAGGCCGCCCAAGCGAACGCTATTGAAAATCGTGGCCAGCATATGTGCCGCTATTGTGGTCGGCTCGACACGCAAGTCAACGCGGCGTCTTTCCGGCCGCTCATTGCCTCAACAATCAGCCTTCACCCGCGGACGAGCCAAACCAGCACGACGCCCGCCGCAACGGCCACCCAGCCGGACGCCCGCAACGTTGCGGGCGGCGTTTGGGTTGCCATTTCGAGTAGCCGCCGCGCCATGTCGGGAGCGAGCGCCCACAACAGCCCTTCGAGAACCAGAACGAGACCAACCCCGACGATGAGATCACTCATCGTCGGGGTCCAAACACTTCGACTGCCACCACATCATTGCCGTCTCACGGCTTCGGCGCAGCCCCCGTAGGATCATTGAAGTACTTAAAGAACGGGGAGTCGGGCGATAGGATGAGACGCGTGTCGCCAGCCTTTATCGACTGCTCGTAAGCCTGCATCGAGCGATAGAAACCGAAAAAGTCTGCATCCTGATTATAGGCGTCGGCAAAGATGCGGTTTCTCTCAGCGTCGCCTTCGCCGCGCAGTTGCTCGCCCTTGCGCGTCGCTTCGGCCTTGATGACCGTCACCTCTCGGTCCGCCGTGGCACGCAGCCGGTTGGCCTCCGCCGCACCCTGCGAACGGAATTCGGCTGCTTCCCGCTCACGCTCCGCCTTCATCTGATCGAATACGGTGCGCGCGTTTTGCTCCGGAAGGTCCGCGCGCTTGATGCGAACATCGACGATTTCCAAACCCAGCGATTTGGCCTGCTGGTTCACCTGTTGTGCGATCCGCCCCATCAGTTCCTCGCGCTTGTCACGCACGATGTCCGAGAGGGTTACGCTACCCAACACGCCGCGCAGTGCCGACTCCAGGATGGGACCGAGGCGCGAACTGACCGCGCCTTCGTAGCGCAACGCCTGATAGAACTGCAGCGGATCGACAATGCGGTAGCGTGCAAAGGCATCGACGACCAGCCGCTTTGGATCCAACGTCGTGACCTCCTGCGGCGAAGCATCGAGGTCGAGTATCCGCTTATCGAAAATATCGACCGTATCGACAATCGGAATTTTCCAATTCAAGCCCGGCGTGCTGATGACGTTCACCGGCTTACCGAACCTGAGCACAAGAGCCTGCTCATTCTGATGCACGACAAACGCTGAACTATATAGCGCAGCGAGGCCGGTCAGCAGGAGCACAAATAGAAAAGCGAGGAAAGTCCGCATGATTAGTTACCTCCCGTCGTGGAGGCTGGCGGCGTTCGCCGCTGCATTTGATCGAGCGGCAGATAGGGCACCACGCCTGGTCCACCTTTATTGTCGAGAATGATCTTGTCGGTGCCACCCAACACGCGCTCCATGGTCTCAAGGAACATGCGCTGCCGCGTGACGTCCGGAGCTTTCTTGTACTGCTCGTAGACCTGCAAGAAGCGCGAGCTTTGACCAGACGCTTCGGCAACGGTCTGCTGTTTGTAGCCTTCCGCTGCCTGTAAAATGCGTTCAGCATCGCCCTTGGCTTCATTGACGACGCGGTTGGCGTAGGCATCCGCTTGATTCTTCAATGTCACCTTCTCGTTGGCGGCGTCCTGCACGCCGAGGAAAGCCTCTCGTACTTCAGGCGGCGGAGTCGCGTTCAAAAGCTGAACCTCGCGGATCTGGATGCCTGCCTTGTAGCGGTCGAGCGTCAACTGCAGAAGTTTTTGGACTTCGGCGGCAATCTGCTGGCGCTGATCGGTCAGGATCGGCTGGATCTTGGCCCGTCCGACGAGTTCGCGCATGGCGCTCTCAGCGACTTCCTTGACCGTATTCTCGGGATTCTGGATGTTGAATAGAAATTCCGCCGCGTCGCGGATCTGCCACTGCACCACGAAATCGATGTCGACGATGTTTTCATCACCCGTAAGCATCAGACTTTCTTCGCGCACGTCAGATGACGTCGCAATGGTGCGGCCCTCTCCGGCCGACCGGAAGCCCACCTGCGTCGAGCGAATCTGGGTCACCTTCGGCAGCGCAACTTCTTCGATCGGATACGGCAGCCTGAAGTGCAGTCCCGGCGGCTCTTGCCGCACAAACTGACCGAACCGCATCACGACGCCGAGTTCGTCGGGATTGACGCGGAAGAAGAAAGCACTCCAGGCAACGGCCGCAATGGCCACGGCCGCTGCGAGAAAGAGCAGTGGACCGGGCACACCGCCGCCACCGCCCATCGCCTGTTTCATTTTGTCCTGGCCGCGCTTGAGAATTTCCTCAAGGTCGGGCGGCTGACCACCGCTACCCCCGCCACCGCGCGGCCCTTGACCCCACGGCCCACCGCCTCCGGAGCCGCCTTTCCAGCCACCGCCACCAGTCTGATTGCTCCAGGGCATTGATCTTTTAGCCTCTCGATGTCTCTGTTGATTAAAAGCGTGAACGGCAGCCGCTAACGCACCGGATCATGGTTGCAGCAGCACGGCCGTCACGGAGAAGGGTCGACTGCTTATAGGCGAGCCCCCCGCGCGACGCAAACAGACTGCTGCCCCAAGTCCTGCTGCCCCAAAGTCCTGGTGCCCCCAAGTCCTGATGCCCGAAGTCCTGCTGCGCATGTAAGGACTGGGGCCCACGGATCAAGACGCGTTATAGCTTCATTATTCCGCTTAAGCGCCCGCCCGGCCGCGACTGATCAGCGTGGGGTGCGTTGGTACGTCTTTAGAACAGCGTCATATTCATCGCGCGGCCCCCGCGGTAGAGGCTCAGCGGACAGTTGATGCCATTCCGAGGGGTCGAGCGCCGGGAAGGTGATATCGCCTTCCGGTTCACCGGCTATTTCCGTCCAATAAACCCGCTGCGCCTGATCGAGCGTGGCGGCAAAGATATCCCCACCGCCGATGATCATGACTTCATCGCTGCCGTTGGTCCGCGCCAACGCACGGGCCAGAACAAGCGCCTCCGTGACGTTGTTGAAAATGCTTGTACCCTCCGCCTCAAATCCAGGGTCGCGCGTGACAACAATGTTGTCGCGGCCATCGAGTGGGCGTCCGATTGATTGAAAGGTCTTTCGCCCCATCACGATGGGCTTGCCCATCGTGAGCCGGCGGAACGTCTTCAAGTCCGACGGCATCCGCCAAGGCAACTGTCCATTGCGGCCGATTATGCCATTGCGCGCGACCGCGACGATCAAGGATGTGGTGACGCTCATGCCTATTCGTTTTTCAAGTTACACCGCGACGGGCGCGGCGATGTGCGGATACGGATCGTAACCCGACAGCGTAAAGTCCTCAAAGCGGAAGGCGAAGATGTCTCTCGCCAGCGGATTGATCGCCATATGCGGCAACGGCCTTGGCGTACGCGACAACTGCAGATCAGCCTGCTCGATATGGTTCAAATAGAGATGTGCATCGCCAAACGTGTGCACGAACGCGCCCGGCTTTAAATCTGTCACCTGCGCCACCATCAAGGTCAGCAACGCGTAACTCGCGATGTTGAACGGCACACCCAGGAACACGTCCGCCGAACGCTGATAGAGCTGACACGATAGCTTCCCGTCCGCCACGTAGAACTGAAACAGGCAATGACAGGGCGCCAGCGCCATCTGAGGCAAGTCCGCCGGGTTCCAGGCCGTGACGATGATACGGCGGCTGTCGGGATTGGTTTTCAGCGTATGCACGGCCTCGGCGATCTGATCGATCGTGCGGCCGTCGGGCGTCGCCCAGGAGCGCCACTGCTTGCCGTACACCGGGCCGAGGTTGCCAGCCGCGTCCGCCCATTCATTCCAGATCCCGACGCCGTTCTGTTTCAGATACGCGACATTGGTATCGCCCGCCAAAAACCAGACCAGCTCGTGAATGATCGATTTGACGTGTAGTTTTTTCGTTGTGACCAGCGGAAAGCCGGCGGCAAGATCGAAGCGCATTTGGTGGCCGAAGATACTGAGCGTACCCGTCCCGGTTCGGTCGGTTTTCTTCGCGCCCGTGGTGCGGACCCGGCGCAGCAGTTCCAGGTACTGATCCATGATCCGCTTCTTAAATCGATTCCCACCCAGGCTTCATACCGGCACCGGCGCGAAGGTATAAGTAAAGGCCAGCGCGAACATGTTTCCAATGGCATGCGTCACGATTGCGGGCTTGATCGAACCCGTCCGCCACACGAGCCAGGATAGAATGACACCGGCGACGAACACGCTCGCGACGCCCGCCCAGGAATAGGTCGCATGCAGCGAAGTCCATAAGGCGTTTGACAACATCGCTCCACCCCAGAACCCGAGCCGCGACTTGGCCAGCGCCGACAACAGAAAACCTCGGAACGTCAATTCCTCCCACAGCGGCGCCAGGATGACCGCGATAATGAATGTGCCGACCGCCGCATACGACGTCAGGCCCTCACGCAGCCAAGCCGTATCGGTGAAGATATCGATCGCAAAGGTTTTATAGAGAAGGAACTCCAAAATCCCGGTGATGGCCAAGAGCGCCAATGCCGCCACAGCATAGACGGCCGGGCCGATCCGTTCCCCGGTCATCCTGAGCACCGCCCATCGGTCACCGCCGCGCCCGGCAAAAAACAAGACGAGGATTAACGACCCTATCTGAATGGAGGCCGCAAAAGCCGCGCCTTCCGGCGTCGCCAGCGACATGAACGATCGACCCCCGCCGGTGTGGCTGACGATATAGGGCATTGCAAGCGAGATGACAGCGACCGCCAGCAGGCCCGGCCCCAGCGCGATCAGGGCGGTTGCGAGCAGCGCTCCGAGTGGCCCCCAGTGGGTCTTGGCCTCATAGCGCGGCGGACCGACGGTCAGCACTTCGATTCCTGCGGTCATCGATAGTCATCACTTTCCTGGGGTTGGCGCGTCGGGCCGGGCAAGCCTGCGGCAAATGTGTTCATCATTCAGCGAAAAGCCGGTGTGCCGGCCACACCCCCCGCCTTTCCAACGCCGTTTGCACGGCCTATATACATAGGGCCGGATTCGTCCGGCTATGGTGATAAACGCGGTCGTAATAAGCCATTCGGACCCGGGGGCAGTACCCGGCGCCTCCACCAATTCTCTACCGCTTCTGGCGGCCGGCTCCCCGCAAGGGGAGTCGCCAGAAGCAGCCAAGTATGGGGGCGAACTAGGATCGACGAGGGTGTAAAGGGCTTTGCTTTCGCTCGGCATGATACCACCGTTATCGGGTCATTCAGAGTAGTTGCCAATGACAACTATGCTGAGGCTGCTCTCGCTGCGTAATGCGGCGCGATAAGCCTGAACTTGAAAGCCCTTGCCCCTAGCCGGGTAAGGCGCGGTCCGGAGGGCACCGGGCAACAGAAGCCCTCCACTTCATCACGGCCGCCGCCGCGGGGGACGCGTGGCGCGGCAGTTTAACGGGGACGAAACGACGCAAGCATGACGACCGGTTCTTCCTCCATCGATTATGAAGCCTTGCAGAGCGAAGCCATGCGCGGCGTTGTGCGAGCCGTTCTCGCGCGCACCGCCAAGTCCGGGCTTCCCGGCGACCACCATTTCTATATCTCCTTCGACACGGTCCTTCCGGGCGTCAGCATCTCCAAACGCCTCAAGGAAAAATATCCGACCGAGATGACGATCGTTCTCCAGCATCGGTTCTGGGATTTGATCGTCACCGAAGAGCGCTTCGAAGTGAAGCTCACCTTCGACGGTATTCCCGAACGCCTCGTCGTTCCCTTTGCCGCCCTGAAGGTGTTTTTCGACCCGTCGGTACGCTATGGCCTCCAGTTCGAAGACAGCGAAATGTCGATGCGGTCCCAAGTCGCCTCGAATGGTTTTGACGACGATCCGGCGACGGCTCCAGCCGGCCGCACACCACCGAAAAAGCCGCGCGCAACGCGCAAAGCAAAGTCCGATCGCGAACCCGCCGGCAATGCAGCGGCCGAAAATATTGCCGAAGTCCCACGCATTCCGGTTGCCAACCCGCTCAAATCCGGCAAGCCCTCCGGGGTCACGGCCGCTGAAACTCCCGCCGGCCCCGTTGCCGAGACCGAGGACAAAACGGACGGCCCGTCCGGCGCGCAAATTCTAAGTCTCGATCAGTTCCGCAAGAAATAAGCGACGCAGCAGCTAGCCCGTCGTGCGCGGATTCGATGTCATCGGCCGGGCCACACCAGGCGCCACCGCTTCGGTATCCTGTTCAAGCGAACGAAACTCGAGTTCAAGCCGTCCATCGCGCAACTCCGAGCATTCGACGCGCGCAACGAACGGATCGGCCGCTTCCAGATCAGCCGCCAGCCGGCACTGCGCCGCCGTCTCCATAGGTCTGACTTGCACCGACGCATCGCCATTGGGCATGGCAAGCGTAACGATCATAACAATGACGGGGGTTCCCATTGCGTGAGCTCCGTTTTGGGCCAAAGTCGAACGGTGGGAGCCCGCCCGCTCCCGGAATTCCAACGCCAAGCCACTCCGATTGATCGGTACCGGCTGAGAATCACGCGCCAGCATAGCCAGCGTGCCACGTAAAAAGTGGCCGCAAAAAGAGGAGCTTAGTACGCGAGCGACGATATCCCCCACCAACATTGGTGAGGGCCCTGCGTGCAGAGACGCTACGTCCTGTAACAAGCCCCATGCCGCCCGTGCTATCGCCGTCTTCGAAACGCTACTCAGTCAAGGCCGCGCCATGAACTCCAGAACAACCCGCACTGAAACCGACACCTTTGGTCCGATCGAAGTCGCAGACGACAGATATTGGGGCGCACAGGCCGAACGCTCGCTCGGCAATTTCAAGATCGGCTGGGAAAAGCAGCCCAAGCCGATTGTCCGCGCCCTGGGCATCGTCAAGCAGGCCGCCGCAATCACCAACATGGAACTCGGCAAGCTCGACCGGAAGATCGGCGAGGTGATCGTCAAGGCCGCCCAGGAAGTCATCAACGGCGACCTCGATGATCATTTCCCGCTCGTCGTCTGGCAGACGGGATCTGGCACGCAATCGAACATGAATGCCAACGAGGTCATCTCGAACCGCGCCATCGAACTTCTCGGCGGAACACTCGGCTCGAAAACGCCGGTGCACCCCAACGACCATGTTAACATGAGCCAATCGTCGAACGACACCTACCCGACGGCCATGCACATCGCATGCGCGGAGGAAGTGGCGCTACGGCTGATCCCCTCGCTTCAGCATCTGCACCAAGCACTCGATGCCAAAGCCAAGGCTTGGGCGCACATCATCAAGATCGGCCGGACGCATACCCAGGACGCGACACCTGTAACCCTCGGCCAGGAGTTCTCCGGCTACGCCAAGCAGATCGAAAACGGCATTCAGCGCATCAAGCTGACCTTGCCGGCACTGATGGAATTGGCCCAAGGCGGCACCGCTGTGGGAACCGGGCTGGCATCACCGGCCGGTTTCGCCGACCGCGTCGCCGCCGAGATCGCCAAACTGACCGGACTGCCGTTCACATCCGCGCCTAATAAGTTCGAAGCCTTGGCGGCGCACGACGCCATGGTCATGACCCATGGCGCCATCGCGACGGTTGCCATGAGCTGTTTCAAGATTGCCAACGACATTCGCTTCCTCGGCTCCGGCCCGCGCGCCGGTCTGGGTGAATTGGCGCTGCCGGAAAACGAGCCGGGGTCCTCCATCATGCCCGGCAAGGTCAACCCGACACAGTGCGAGGCGCTGACCCAGGTTGCCGCCCATATCCACGGCAATAACGCCGCGATTGGCTTTGCCGGAAGCCAGGGACATTTTGAATTGAACGTTTTCAATCCGATGATGGCCTACAATTTTCTCCAGTCCACTCGGCTTCTCGCGGATGCGGCCATCTCGTTCACCGACAAATGTGTCGTCGGCATCGAACCGCGTCTCGACCAGATCGAGAAGGGCCTTGCGAATTCTCTGATGCTGGTCACTCCGCTCAAGGAGAAATTCGGCTACGACCGCGCTGCCAAGATTGCCAAGACGGCGCACAAAAACGGCACGACGCTGCGCGAGGAAGCGATCAAAGACGGCATCCCGGCTGAAGATTTCGACACGATCGTTCGCCCGGAAAAGATGCTGGGACCGGATCCGGTCTAGTCAGTCGCCGGACCTTTGACGGCTAATAGGAATATCTCAAGCGTGTCATTCATTTGGAGAAACTCACGCGCACTTAGTCGTGACGTTTGATCGCGCCAATGGCGCATTCATCTCAGACTTGCTATCAGCTCTAAAAAGGCCCGGCCCGTTCATGTCGATGCCGATGGTCCGGCGAGGCAGTCCATGTCCGACCACCCAATTGCCGGTGCACACCGACACGAGCACGGTGCGTGTTGCGGCAGCAGCTCCGATCCCGGCCCAGACCAACAAGCGCGCGACCCTGTCTGCGGTATGACCGTCACACCCGCGACGGCCAAGCATCGGCATGTCCATGACGGAACCACTTATTATTTCTGCGCCGCTCGTTGCCGCGAACGCTTCGTCGAGAACCCGGACAAATATTTAACCCAATCTCGTGATGGCCCTTCCACGGCCCCCCAGATATCGACTGTGCCGGCTGGAGCAATTTACACCTGCCCGATGCATTTGCAGATCCGCCAAGTTGGACCGGGGAGCTGTCCCATCTGCGGCATGGCTCTGGAACCAGAGGACGCATCGGTCGAGACCGGATCCAATCCTGAACTCGTCGATTTTTCTCGGCGATTCTGGTTTGGCCTCGCCCTCGCGCTCCCTGTTTTCGCCCTTGAGATGGGCAGCCACCTGTTCGGCTGGCATCGTCTCATCGGCCAACAGCAGTCGAACTTCGTGCAGTTACTTCTCGCGACCCCAGTCGTGCTGTGGTCTGGCTGGCCATTCTTCGAGCGCGGCTGGGCATCCGTGAAGAGCGGCCATCTCAACATGTTCACGCTCATCGCGATGGGCACCGGCGTTGCCTGGATCTACAGCCTCGCCGCAACGCTTGCTCCGGATGTCTTTCCAGCCTCCCTGCGCAACACCGACGGCTCGGTCCCGGTTTACTTCGAAGCCGCCGCTGTCATCACCGTGCTCGTCCTGCTGGGTCAGATCCTCGAATTGCGCGCGCGCGAGCAGACGAATGGCGCCATCCGTGCGCTTCTCGATCTCTCGCCTAAAACTGCACGGCGGCTGCGCCCGGACGGCTCGGACGAGGACATCGCTCTCGACCAGGTCACGGTGGAGGATTTGATACGCGTCCGGCCCGGCGAGCGCGTCCCCGTCGACGGGACCATCACCGAGGGTCGCAGCGCCGTCGATGAAGCCATGGTCACCGGGGAGTCGATGCCAGTGATGAAATCAGCCGGCGACAAAGTGATCGGCGGCACCATGAATCAATCAGGCGCTTTCATCTTACGGGCCGACAAAGTCGGTCGTGACACCTTGCTGGCCCAGATTGTGCGCATGGTGGCAGATGCGCAGCGCAGCCGCGCGCCGATCCAACGCCTCGCCGATCAAGTTGCGGGATGGTTCGTACCCGCTGTCATTGCGGTGGCATTGATCGCGTTCACGGCCTGGGCGGTATGGGGGCCGGAGCCGCGTTTCACCTACGGCCTGATCGCCGCGATATCTGTGCTTATTATCGCCTGTCCGTGTGCCTTGGGCCTTGCTACACCCATGTCGATCATGGTCGGCGTAGGACGCGGTGCCGGATCAGGCGTCTTGATCAAGAACGCAGATGCTCTCGAACGCATGGAGAAGGTCGATACGCTCGTCGTTGACAAGACTGGCACCCTGACCGAAGGCCGGCCGAGCGTCGTTGCCATTCGGACCGCCGCGGGTTTTGATGAAAACGATATTCTGCGCCTCGCCGCGAGCCTTGAACGCGCCAGTGAGCATCCCCTCGCCGCCGCGATTCTCCGCCTCGCCGCCGAGCGCAACCTTTCGCTCGCCAAACCCGAGACCTTCGACAGTCCCGCCGGTAAGGGCGTCATGGGCCGTGTCGACGGCCGGATGCTGGTCATCGGCAACGCTCGCATCATGACCGAAGCCGGCGTCGATACCGCCGCCCTCGATGCTGCCGCCGAAGCCCTGCGCCACGACGGCGCGACAGCAGTCTTCGTGGCCATCGACGGCAGGGCCGCTGCGGTGATCGCCATAGCCGATCCGGTCAAGGATGGAGCGGCCGCGGCCATCGCTGCACTCAAGCAATCCGGCATGAATATTGTCATGCTCACCGGTGACACGCGGGCCACGGCAGCTGCCGTCGCCGCAAAACTCGGCATCACGACCCTCGAAGCCGAAGTTCTGCCGCAAGACAAGGCCGCCTTCGTGCAACGACTGCGTAGCGATGGCCGGTTCGTCGCCATGGCCGGTGACGGCATGAACGATGCACCGGCTCTCGCCGCGGCCGATGTCGGCATTGCCATGGGGAACGGCACCGATATCGCCATGCAGAGCGCGGGTATTACGCTGCTCAAAGGTGACCTGAACGGCATCCTTCGCGCACGACGCCTCTCGATCGCAACGATGACCAATATTCGCCAGAACCTGTTCTTCGCCTTTATCTATAATGCCGCCGGTGTGCCAATCGCAGCTGGCGCACTCTATCCGGTGTTCGGCATCCTGCTCTCCCCCGTCATCGCTGCCGCCGCAATGTCGCTCTCCTCCGTCAGCGTCATCGCAAACGCGTTGCGCCTGAGATCCATCCGCCTCTGATTCGGCTGCACTGTGCGCACTTCGCCTTGGGATAACCGCCCGTGACGGGCATCCCGGCGTCGCGTCGTCACCTGGCTCCGGTATAGAACGGAACAAGACCGGGGGGCACGCCGCGATGAAACTCCTTCATACCGCCGACTGGCATCTCGGACGCCAGTTCGAGGGCCACGCGCTCGACGAAGACCAATCAGCCGTTATCGACCAAGTGCAGACCGCCATCGCGGCTTACAATCCCGACGCGCTGATCATCGCTGGCGACATTTTTGATCGCGCCGCACCGCCCGAAAGCGCTGTGCGGCTATTCAACAATTTCATCGAGCGCATGACCGCCGAGACGCCATGCGCCATTATCATCATTGCCGGCAATCACGACAGCGCCGACCGCATCGGCGCCATGGCGATGCTGGCCGACCGTCGCCGGGCACTCGTCCGCGGTCCTCTGAGCGCCGTCGAGAAGCCGCTAATTCTCAACGATGCGCATGGCACGGTTGCGATCTCCGCCCTCCCGTTCGGCTATGAGTATGCGGCGCGCGAATGTTTCGGCGCCGACATCAAATCCCCGGCCGACGTCCTCAGCGCGCAGGTGTCCGCTGCCCGTCCCCACATTTCGCCGAGCGACCGTTGGATCATCGTCGCACACGCCTTCGTCACGGGAGCCGCCGGCAGCGATACCGAACGCCCACTGACCCGCGTCGCTGGCGGCATCGAAACCGTTCCCGCTGACGTCTTCACGGGCGCCCATTACGTCGCACTCGGACACATCCACCGCCCACAGACGGCCGGCGCGCCCCACATCCGCTACGCCGGATCGCCGCTCGCGTTCGGGTTCGATGAGGAAGGCAATGAGAAATCAATGGCGCTGGTTGAATTGGCAGCCGACGGCAAGGCGACCGTCGAACTGATCCCGTTTCGCCCGCGTCGCACCGTGCGCACCTTACGCGGCACGCTCGATGAGATCGTGAATTCGCCACCTTCGGACGACTTCGTCAGCGTCGTGCTGACGGACGAGGGCCGTCTCATTGATCCGATGAAACGGATTCAAGAGCGCTTTCCATATGCTTGCAAACTGGCCTACGCACGCGACATCAAAGCAACGCGGTTGTCCAGCACCAGATCCGCGTCCGCTCTCGACGATCCCAAAACTGTCATTGCCGAGTTCATGACCGCCATGCGCGGCACACCTCCGACGGACGCGGAAAGCCAGATCATCACAAGCACGCTGTCCGCTCTCGCCACCCGCGAGGAGGCCGCCGCATGAAGCCTCTGCTCCTCACATTGCAGGCCGTCGGACCTTACGCCGGCCGCCAGACCGTCGACTTCCGCGCCGTGCTCGACAGCGGCCTCTTCGGTATCTACGGCGCCACGGGTTCGGGCAAATCGACCATCTTCAGCGCCATGACCTTTGCCTTGTTCGGCGAAGCGGCGCGATCCGAGCAGCACGCCACCACTCTGCGCTCCGACCATGCCGAAGCAACGCTTCTGACGCAGGTCGAATTGATCTTCCAGAACGGGCCACGGACGTTACGAATTGTCCGTCAGCCCGAGCAGATGCGGGCCGTCAAGCGTGGCTCAGGTGAGACGAAGGAGCCGCACAAGGCCTGGCTGTTCGACGTGACAGGGCTGGCCCTCGACACAGTCAGCGACAAGAACCCCGGCAAAGTCGTCGCCGAAACAAAAGTCAAAGCCGTCGATGATGCAATTGAAAAGCTGCTCGGCTACGGGGCGGCGCAATTCCGCCAGATCGTGCTGCTGCCGCAAGGCCGTTTCGAAGCGTTCCTCAGCGCCGACACCCAGGAACGCCTGAAAATCCTGCGCGAACTCTTCGATGTGTCGCTCTACCGGCGGCTGGCCGAGACCGTGCGCACGGCCGCCGATCGCGCCGAAAAAGAGGTTGCGGCGGCGCGTGCCGTTTGTGAAGGCCGTCTATCCGCCGAGAACTTTGCAACCATGCAGGGCTTGGCTGAAGGCATTTCTGATGCCGATCATCGACATCGCGATTTGCGCACCGCCGCCACGAATGCCAAGACCACGTGGGACGCTGCCTTGCGAGCCCACGAAGCCGCCAAACAGACCGACACGGCTTTCCAGGAACACGTTGCCGCTGAACGTCATCTTGCGGCGCTCGATGAGCAGCGCCCCGCCATTGATGCCATCCAAACGCGGCTGAAACTCGCCCGCATTGTGCATTCGCTTGTCGATGCCGCAAGCGCGCGAGACAAGGCGCGCAAAGATGTGAACGACGCGCACGCACGCCGGGTCAAGGCCGACGAGCGATTGAAAATCATCGAGGCCGAGTCCGAAATGGCCAAGTCTGCGTGCGCCGCGTTGGCCCGTCAGGCGACCGAGATCGATAAACACAAAGCCACTCTGCACACGTTTCGCGACTATGCGGCCAAATTGGATGCGAGCGAGGCTCTGCACCAGTTAGCCGCTGCTGCGCACCGCGAAGCACTTGTCCACGCCGCCGCGGCGAGAGATGCACAGGCGAAATTGAGCGCTCTTGCGACCCAGAAGGAAACGACTGCGAAGGCGGTCCAGATGTCGCAAGCGACCGAACTGCAGCGGCTCCGATTGAACGCGGCCTGCACCGAATTGCACCAACTCCAAACGGCGGCGGAGGCTTACGACGACGCGGCCAAGAGGGAGACCGCCGCTCGCGAAGTTTTGCAGCTCGCCCGGTCCAACTCCGAGGCCTCCCGCCTCGCGCGGGATCGCGCGCAAGCCGACTACGCCGCGGCCGAAGCAGCCCTGCTCCAAGATCACGCAGCCCTCCTCGCCACCCACATGAAAGCTGGCGAGCCTTGCCCCGTCTGCGGCTCAAGCGAACATCCGGCCCCGGCACACGGTGCATCGAGCGGTGTCATCCTCGAGAAAGTCTACGCCGAGGCAAAGGCCAACTTGGACTCGGCCGGCAAGCGCGCCACGCAGTCGACGACTGAATTCGAAATCGCCAAACAAGCGCTCGCGGATCGCCAAGCAGCACGAGCGGCGCTACCACTGCCCCCAAGGTCAACATCCGATCTCGCTGCCGAACTGAAGAACCTGACAGCAGAACTCGACCGGCTGGGCCACCATGTCGATGCCGCCTCGTTGATGACCCTGCTCGGAAACCTGGAAGCCGATATTGCAGCTGCGACCGAAGCACTCGAGTGCGCGCGAGAAGCCGATCGTGACGCATCGTCAGCCGCAGTGGCCGCGCAACAATCGCTCGCTGACGCTATTGCAGCCATTCCACCTGATCTGCGCGACGCCGCCGCAGTACAATCCGCAATCGAAAAGCTGACCACAGCCATATGTGATTTCGAGCGCGACTGCGAAGCCGCCACGGCAGCCGAACGAGCTTGCGCCGAAAAACGCGCAGCGACAGATCGGGAAATCGAAACGATCGCCGAGGAGATCGACCGCCTCACAGACCAGCGCGCGGGTTTCGAAAGCGGTTTCGCCGACCGCTTGGCTACCCATGGTTTGTCCCCTGAAGACTACGAACGGCGCAAGGCAGACGTCACCGAGATTCCAAACTTTGAGGCCCAGATCCGCCACTTTGAGGATCAGCGGGCCGCAGCCGTTGATCGCCTGCACCGCGCGGCCGCTGCAATCGAACACTTGATGCGGCCTGACATCGCTGCAATTGCCGCCGCCCGCGACGCAGCCGCCGCATCCTTTGAACAGGCCAACGACACCGCGATCGAAGCCGCGACGCGTCTGTCGAACCTGCAAAAATTGCTGAAAAGCCTCGCCGCGGAAGGCGACCGCCTCAACAAGCTTGAAAAAGATACCGCACCACTGCGCGAACTCTCCGAAGCATTCGCCGGCCGCACGTACCAGAAAATCGATCTCGAAACCTTTGCCATCTCAACGCTGTTCGATCACGTGCTCGAGGCAGCAAATCTGCGCTTGAGCCCGATGACACGCGGCCGCTACAGCCTCGTGCGCGAGACCGAAGCCAAGGGCAACGCCCGCCGCGGGCTTGGCATCGCCATCGAAGATACCTACACCGGTCGGCAGCGGCCCACGTCGACATTATCCGGCGGCGAAACGTTTATCGCCGCGCTGGCGCTGGCGCTCGGATTGTCCGACGTCGTCGAAAGCGCCCACGGTAGCGTCCGCCTCGACACGATTTTTATCGACGAAGGATTCGGCAGCCTCGACAGCGATGGCGACAGCGGCACTCTCGAAACGGTTTTGCAAACGCTGCAGGACATCGTCGGCACATCACGCTCCGTCGGTCTCATTTCGCACGTCCCGCTTGTCCAGCAGGCGATCCCCAATGGCTTCTTCGTCAGAAAGACGCCCGGCGGCAGTCATATTGAGATTCGTACGTAAACATCGCTCGGGTAATCAACGCGCTCCAGGTAGAGACCGCTTGATGGGGCCACTGTCCCGCACCGTGTCCGATCCCGCGCGTCGAGCGCCGCCGCGACATCGCCCGGCCGCCATTTACCCTCGCCGACGAGCTTCAGCGTGCCGACCATGGAGCGCACCTGATTATGCAGGAATGAACGTGCCGATGCCCGGACGATGATCTCGGCGCCCTCGCGCACGATATCGAGCCTTTCAAGCGTTCGGACGGGAGATTTGGCTTGGCACTGCGAGGCGCGAAAGGTCGTGAAATCGTGCGTCCCGACAAGAAAGCTGGCCGCCGCTTGCATCGCCTCGACGTTCAGATCCTGCGTCAGCCACCACACGCGATTGAGATCAAGTGTCGGCGGTGCGCGCCGGCTGAGGATGCGATAGACGTAGTGCCGCGCGACAGCACTGAACCGCGCATCGAATGTCTCATCAACCGCGCAGCACTCGATGACGGTACACGGCGCCGGCCGCAGGTGAAAATTCAACGCATCACGGATACGCCCCGGTGCCCAGTCGCGAACGAGATCAACGTGGGCCACCTGCCCCAGCGCATGCACGCCGGAATCGGTTCGGCCAGCGCCCCTTGCCCTGACCCGCTCACCGGTGAATTTGAAAAAGGCGTCTTGTAGTGCGCCCTGCACGGACAAGCCATCGGACTGAATCTGCCAGCCGACAAAAGGCGTGCCGTCATATTCGATAACGAGTTTGAACCGGGGCATCTGCGGGCGTCGGTGAATGAGAAAGGGCACCGCGTTGACGCGGCGCCCTCTTATGCCATGTTCGGCGCCGGCCTCAAGCGAGCATCAGCAGCTATCGCCGACGGCGGGAATGCATGGCCGATATCCGTAACCGTTGTACCAAGGGTTGCCGGTGGTACGGTGTGTGTTGACACTGCGCGAGTAACTGTTGCGGGTTTCGTTCACGTTCGTCTCGTTTAATCCCAGGTTCAACGGTGTGCCGTTGGGATTGACGATGACGTACTTGTCCGGCGGCAACGGCCTAAAAACGCGCACCCCTTCCTCGATCGTTACCGTCGCCCCATAAACGGGCCGCGGCTCGATGCGTATGGTCGATGATTGGGCGAAGGCGACAGTGGAGCCGCCGGCAAGGCATGCGGCAAGGCCGAGAGCGAAGACGCGCGACATTAAAAAAACTCCGGTCAGCACGAGTGAGAGCTGCCCCACTTTAGTGCGGCCCGGTGCGCCGTCGCGGCCGATCTTTACGTTTGATTAACGGTGGTGCCGACCGGCAGCGGAAAACCGCGCAAGAAGTCTTGCGCGGCAACCGGCCGCTTGCCCGCGCGCTGCACCTCGATCAACCTCACGGCCCCTGCGCCACAAGCAATCGTAAGGTTATCGTCGATCGCCGTTCCCGCCGGTCCGTTGCCCGGCACCGGCTCGGAGCGCAGCACCTTGATGCGCTCGGGCGTGCCCACCGAACCAGCCGCCTCGAACCACGCACCCGGAAAGGGTGACAGGCCGCGAATATGGTTGTGAACCTCAAGCGCCGGCCGCGTAAAATCGATCCGCGCCTCGGCCTTGTCGATCTTGGCGGCATAGAGAACGCCCTCTTCAGCCTGCGCAACCGCGAGTAGCCGGCCGGCCTCCAGATCCGCGAGCGCCGCAACGATAAGGTCCGCCCCGACGACGGCGAGCGTGTCGTGCAGGTCGCCCGTCGTCGTCAAGTCGCCGATCGGCACGCGCGTGGTGGCGCAGACCGGACCCGTATCGAGGCCCGGCTCCATCTTCATCACCATGACAGCCGTTTCCCGATCCCCGGACATGATCGCGCGATGGATGGGCGCGGCTCCCCGCCAACGCGGCAGGGCCGATGCATGGACGTTGAAGCAACCGAACTTGGGAGTATCCAGAATGGCTTTGGGCAATAAGAGCCCGTAGGCGACGACGATGGCCGCATCAGGAGCAAACGCCGCAAACACCGTTTGCTCCGTCGTATCCTTCAAACTTTGCGGCGTCAGAACCGGGATGCCGAGCGCGTCGGCGCGGGCATGCACGGGAGATTTCCGATCGGCCATACCCCGCCCCGCCGGACGGGGCGGCTGGGAATAGACCCCTACCACTTCATGTCCTGCTGCCACCAAGGCATCGAGACAGGGAACGGAAAACTCCGGCGTTCCCATGAACACGAGTTTTAACGGCATGCTGCGAGGCCCTCCGGCTGATCCGCCGTCAGAGCGGCCCGTCCTGCCGCGCCAGCTTCTTGAACTTGCGCACGACCATGTCGCGTTTCAGCCGTGATAGGAAGTCGATGATAAGTTTGCCCTCAAGATGATCGAGTTCGTGCTGGATCGCCGTCGCAAAGAGACCGCCTGCGTCGTGCTCCTGCAGCTGACCGTTGCGATCCAGATAACGAAGCCGCAATTCTGCGGGCCGCTCGATATCAACGCGGAAATCCGGGATCGACAGGCAGCCTTCCTCATAGACCTTCTTCTGCGAGCCAAGCTGCAGGATCTCGGGATTAATGAGCACGCGCGGATCGGGCGCTTCGTCCTCTCCGGCGCAGTCGAGCACGACGAGCCGCCGCGGCACGCCGACCTGGATCGCAGCCAAGCCTATCCCCGGCGCGCCATACATCGTCTCAAGCATGTCGTCGGCCAGCCGCAAAACCTGCGCATCGATATGCTCGATAGGCTTCGAGGTCTCGCGCAGCAGGGGATCGGGCAGGGTGATGATTGGAAGCTTGGCCATTTTGCTGACATAAGAGAGCCGTTCGACGGGGTCAATCCATCCCTGAAAAGTCGCGCCGCGATGCCTTAACGCGGCCGATCCCTGTTAGCCTTCGATCGCCGCCAGCACCGGCGCCAAAACCTGTGCACCGCCAAGCCCATTCTCCGCCTTGACGCGGGAGGCCCGTGCCTCCGCCGGCATCAGATCGCGATGCCGCACGAAGCTTTCCAGGGCCGCCATCAGCGCATCTTGATCGCCCGGCGGCACCAGGCAGCCATTTACCCGCTCGTCCACCATGTCGCGGCATCCCGGCACATCGAGTGTGATCACCGGCCGGCCCGTGGCGAGCGCCTGCTTCAGCGCCGCGGGAGATCCGTCATCCGCGGACAATTGTACCGCGACATGGACACCAGCCAAAAGGTTCGCCGGGTCAGCGGCGCGGCCATGGAACGTCACGCCGGCAACCGTCAGCAGCGTGGTGTCCTGCGCGGCCTCCCGGTCTGTCGCCAATTCGAAGCATGCGTCGAGACCCCGTGCCGTCAGGTCGCGCGCCGCCGCAGTGTAAGCTTCGATTGCGACGCGCTCGTCAGGATTCGTGATCATTAAGAACCGCACCGGCAACATCTGGGCTGGCAAGGGCAAAAT
Source organism: Hyphomicrobium sp. (assembly GCA_022844105.1). Classification (GTDB taxonomy): domain Bacteria; phylum Pseudomonadota; class Alphaproteobacteria; order Rhizobiales; family Hyphomicrobiaceae; genus JAGVSR01. The sequence goes on from JALHMJ010000002.1 coordinate 454,693, forward strand.
CGGAAATGCCACGAGATCGACCCCGTCACCCGGCGTCACAACGAGGGTTTTGCCTTGCAGTTTGAATGTAGCCGACACGGCTCGCGCGGTTTCTTCGTTGTGACAGATGATCGCCGCGCTCAGCTTTACAGCGCGCCGGTAGGCCGCTGCCGATCCGCCACCCAGCCCGCCGATGATCGTCACGATCCGTCGTGCCCCCGCCTGGCGCGCCGCTGAAGCGGCAAGTGCCGCCAAGCCTTCGCCGCTCACGACGACCGTTCCGGCCTGCCACGCGGCTAGGATATCTCGCACCGCACGAACAACCCGGCGCTGAGCAAAAAACGCCATACCCGCCGGCTTCGGATCAAACGTGCGATGTTCCCCACCCAAATGATGCAGCGCCGCAACCTCACCGGCGAGCTGCGATGCAGCCACGACGAGAACGGCGTGACCGCGCGCTTTCAACGCACGGATCAGGTTCGACCGGTCGCACAAAACCCCCGCGAGCGTCGGCGCGACGATCGCGATGCGCTGTGGCAGACCGGCGGCGGCGGAGGTCATGACGCGGGCTCTCTCCGTCCGGCACACCAGGGACGCCGGGTCTCCCCGCATACTTCAGCCAGTGATTCGACGCGAGATGGCTGCTCGTTATTGCGCCGGCTTGAACCTCAGGCGATCCATCAGCCGGTAACACAGCCACACCGCCAAGCCGCCGAATGCGATTCCGCCGATCATATTTCCAGCCAACACGCCTTCAGCACCCGCCATCCGCGACCCGTAGTCGACGAACGGGATGGTTCCAACCGTCGCTCGCCCCCAGTTCAGCCACGTCGACAGCTGGGCGTGCCCCAGTGTGTTGAAGGCGGCATTGGCCACGAACAGCGCGCCGAGAAAAACAAACAGCGGCGAGAGCATAGCGTTGAAAAACTGGATCAGTTCGGCCGCGCTCCCCGACACCTTGAAAAACGCAATGATCGATCCGGTGCCGAGCCATAGCGCAATCCAGGCCACGAGCGTAAACGCGGCATTGACCGCCAGTGACAGCGTGAACGCCCGCCGCATGCGCTCGTAATCGCGCGCGCCGAAGTTCTGACCGATGATTGGGCCGATCGATCCCGAAAGGGCATAGATCGCGCCGAACGCCACCGGAATGATCCGCCCGATGATGGCCCAGGCCGCCACCGCACTGTCGCCGTGTGTCGCGATCGCCGCGGTCACGTATGCGTTGCCGACTGGCGTCGCAACGTTCGTCAGAACCGCTGGCACCGCAACCGCAAGCAGCGGCGGCCAGTCCTCCTTCATGGCCGGCATGGTCGGTTTTGAAGCCATGTCATGGACCCGCACGACGGCATGGATGGCATATGCGAGCATCGCCAGTCGCGCGATACCCGATGCGATGGCGGCGCCGTGAATGCCAAGCCCGAATACAAAGATCAGCAGCGGATCGAGCGCAATATTGACGATCGCGCCGGTCAACGTGATGTGCATCGCGCGACGCGGATCGCCAACGCTACGCAATATACCTGTCGCGGTCATCGCCAGCGCCAGCGGCGGCAGGAACGGCACAAGGATCCAAAGGTAGTCGCGCGCCAGTTCATACGTGCGCCCTTGCGCACCCAGAAGTTTCAGCAGCGGCGGCACGGCAAGCCAAACGACGACCGTCAGAACGGCGGAAACAACGAGCGTGACGACGAGTGAGCTCGACGCCAGCCGTCGCGCCTTCGGCCGATCTCCAGAGCCGATCGCCGGTGACACGAGAGAAGTGGCCGCAATCGACAGGCCAATTCCAATCGATGTCGTAAAGAATAGGATTGAACTGGCATACCCGACCGCCGCAACGATGGCTTCGTCGCTCAGCCATGACAGGAACAGAATATTGGCGAGGTCGCCGATGAAGATCGCAATCAGCCCGACCGCACCAGTTCCACTCATGATCAGGATATGCGTGAGCAGTGACCCGGTCACAAATCGCGGCGGCGCCGCCGGGGCGGGCCCGGTCACGGTTAACTCCGCCCCATCCATCTCAGATTACTCCGCTTGCCTACACCCGCCGGCGCGATTTGATCGCAGCAGCCAGCGTCCCTTCGTCGAGATAGTCCAGTTCGCCTCCGATCGGCACGCCCTGCGCCAATCGTGAAACAGTAACGTCCAAGCCGACCAACTGGTCCATCACATAATGCGCCGTCGACTGGCCTTCGACCGTTGCATTCAGAGCGAGGAGAATCTCGCCAACGTCCGATGCCGCGGCCCGTAGGCGAAGCGAACCGATATTGAGGTTCTCCGGGCCAATTCCGTCCAATGGTGACAAATGACCGCCAAGCACGTGATAGCGGGCATTGACGACACCCGCCCGTTCCAACGCCCACAGATCACCCACCTCTTCCACGACGACGATCAACGTCGGATCCCGGCGCGGATCCTGGCAAATGGTGCATGGTGAAACCGTATCGAGGTTGCCGCACGTGGGACACTCGACAATTTTTTCGACCGCAATTTTCAGAGCGTCCGACAACGGCACCAGCAGTTCTTGCCGTTTTTTAAGAAGACCGAGAGCCGCCTTGCGCGCCGAACGGGGCCCAAGTCCCGGCAGCCGCGCCAGGAGTTGCACGAGGCGTTCTATTTCGGGACCTGCTATTTTTTTCGACATTGAGACGCACTGTTAGCACGGGACGTGCACAGCCGCTTAGCACGTTTCACCGCATGTCTATCCGCCGGCTGACTGCCAAGCTTTGATGGCGTCGATTGGGTAAAGCAGCATGATGACATTCAAGGTCAGGTTGTCCCGGATCATGATGCCGGTGAAAACTTCCGCCGCGATGGCTAGCGCCACAGTCACCCAAACTGGAAGGATCGAAGCGAGCGTGAACCCGACGACCATGGCCAGCGCGTCGGAGATCGAATTGAGGATCGAGTCACCATAGTAATCGAGTGCGATCGTCGCTGTACGATACCGCTCGATGGTGGCGTTGGTGTTCTCCACGATCTCCCACGCACTCTCAATGCCGAGCGCCAGTAGAAGCCGTGTTAGAAAAGAGGACTGCGGCATCAGCCACGTCAGTGCGCCATAAAAGATGAAGCCATGGATCACATGACTTGGCGTGTACCAGTCGGTGATGTGCTGCGAGTTCTCAGCGCTCTTGACCACACCGTGCCAGATCTTGATGTCGCCGCATGTGCAGATCGGTGTCCGGCCCATGGCCCACAGAATGACGGCGAGGACGGCAACGACCCCTGCGGCAGCGAGCCAGCCCAGCGGCGTCATATCCGCGACGCCGCTACGCATCGCCGGTGACGTCTGCGCTGTCATTTGGCTGCCCCCCAGGCGGCGCAAGAATCAAATACGATAAAAGATAAGGCTAGAACAGTTTCAGACCCGGCGGAAGCGGCAGCCCGCCTGTGATCTCAGCCATCTTGGCAGCCATTTGGCTCTCCACCTTCGCACGCGCATCCTGGTTCGCGGCGAGCACGAGATCTTCAAGAATTTCCGCTTCGCTTGGTTTCATCAGACTGGGGTCGATAGCAATTTTCTTCATATCGCCCTTGCCGTTGAGCGTGACGCGGACGAGCCCTGCCCCGGACTGTCCTTCAATCTCCGCTTCAGCCAATTCTTCCTGCATCTGCTGCATGCGGGCCTGCATCTGGCCCACCTGTTTCATCATGCCCATAATGTCCTTCATGCGTCGTCCTCTTGGCAAGGCGCGCGGGCGCGCCAAAACTAATTTCTAGAATAACCTCGTATGCCTCAGCCCGTTCCAGCCTCGTCATCCCCCCGCACCGCCGTGGTTCGAACTGCTGCAAATTTGGCATCGGGAAACGCCTCGAAGATTGCCGCCACTGCCGGATGCTTTTTCAACTGGGCCAGTTCCGCCGCCTCGCGATCACGACGCTGGTGACCAAGCGTTGGCTCCCCAGCCGCCTTTGACAAAACGACGACCCAACGCCGGTCCGTCCACCGATTTAACTTTTCGCGCAGATCGTTGGCAATCTCTGGCGGCGCGCCAGGCAGAAGAAAAAGATCAATCGACCCCGCAGTGCCGTCGAATTTGACGAGTGAAACATACTCTTCCAAGTGTGTCCTGAGCCGCGCATCACGCCTCTCGCCGGCCAGTTCGGCAACCTCGGCAAAGGTCCGCAACGGCCGCGCCGATTGCCCCTGTGGTGCAGGGGCGGCATCGTCGTGCTCACTTAGCCCCTCAATCAAGTCGCCATACGCTTCGAGCGGCAGCGCGTCGTCGGCCACCCACTCAACCGGCAACTCCGATGTCTCAAATCCACCATCACCTGTTGATGCCGCCGAGGGCGCGGCTACGTTGAGCGGCGCGCGCGGCTCGCGATCGGCCGGCGGCGGCGTTGCGGGCGCCGCGCGACGCGACACCTGTCCAGCTCCACCCAGCGCTTTCATGATTTCGTCGGGCGGCGGCAAATCGGCGACGTAGGCGATTCGGATCAATACCATTTCGGCCGCAGCCAGCGGATCGGGAGCTTTGCCGGCTTCCTCGATCCCTTTCAGCAGCATTTGCCACGCCCGCGCCAGCAATGGCATCGACAGTCTCTCGGCCAGCCAGGCAGCCCGCCGCTGATCTTCGGCCGGCACGCCGTCGTTGCCCGCCTCGCCACCGAGCGCCTTGCAGCGCGTGACGAGATGCACCGCATCGGCCAGATCTGCCAGCAACTGCCCAGGCTCGGCCCCATCATGATGGATTGCGCCAAACACTTTCAGGGCGTCCGCCGGCGTCCCGCCAAGCAGCTTCTCCAGAAGGTCGAACACGCGCCCGCGATTGGCCAGCCCGAGCATGCCGCGCACGACATCGGCCGTCACCGCACCCGAACCCATGGCAATCGCCTGATCGAGAATGGACAACCCATCGCGGACGCTTCCGCCTGCGGATCGCGCGATCATGGCCAGCGCATCGGACTCGGCTGAAGCCCCTTCTTTTTCAACAATCCGTCCGAGATGCGCTGACAGCTCCGGCACGTCGATACGGCGCAGATCAAACCGCTGACACCGCGATAGTACCGTGACCGGCACCTTGCGGATTTCCGTCGTCGCAAAAATGAACTTCACATGCTCAGGCGGTTCCTCGAGCGTCTTTAGAAGCGCGTTGAACGCATTCTTGGTCAACATGTGGACTTCGTCGATGATGAAGACCTTAGTTCGCGCCAGAATCGGCTTGTAGCGCGCGCTTTCGATGATCTCGCGCACGTCGTCGACACCGGTATTGGATGCCGCGTCCATTTCGATCACATCGGGGTGGCGGCTCTCGATGATATCCGCGCAGTGCCGTCCAAAAACCGGCATATCGATCGAGGGACGATCGACGGCATCCGTTTCATAGTTGAGCGCACGGGCGAGGATTCGCGCCGTCGTCGTTTTGCCGACGCCGCGCACGCCGGTCAGCATGTACCCCTGCGCGATCCGGCCCGACTGGAACGCGTTGCGGAGCGTCCGGACCATGGCCTCCTGGCCGATCAGATCATCGAAAGTCTGCGGCCGGTACTTGCGCGCGAGCACAAGGTACGGCGCATCCGGTCGGCTGCCGTCCATTTCGTCTGCCTTGATTTTGTTCTTAGCCATTGGGCCACACATAGCGGCCCGCAGGGCCCGAGAGCAAGGCGACCCACGGCGAGCCGCGCCCCCGCGGAGGGTGCCGGATCGCAATTGCGATCCGATCAGCGCCCGCGAGCGCAGTCACCGCCGTGTCAAAGTCGGCTTTCATCTCAGCCATTGAGCACCCCATACCGGCCCGCAGGGCCAGGGAGCAAAGCGACCCGCGGCGAGCCGCGCCCTCGCGGAGGGCGCCGGATCGCCACTGCGATCCGATCAGCGCCCGCGAGCGCACTTAAAAAGGCTGGCGGACGACCCGCGTCCTGATCGTTAGGGCTGCTTCGTTCCCGACCTGACCCGGTTGGCGAGGGATGCGTCCGCCGCCAGCCCAGCGCGGTTATGGGGCATCACTTCGCCCATGACAACCCTCACGCCCGTCCAACGTACGATGTTCATATCGCCTTGCTGATTTGACTTCGCCACCCGAATGCGTCTCTGGATTGAAGCCGCGCACCAAGCGCCGAATGGGGAACGCTGCGTTATGACCGCGCCGACGATCGCACCTGAAACGACGGGCCCCGGCAACCGGGATTCGGTTCCTGCAGGATGGCTTTGGGGGCCGTACGCCGGGCTCGGCGCTACCATCGCGCTTGTCACGCTGCTGCTCGACCAAGCCAATAAGTTGTGGATGCTGTTGATCTACGAGATCGAAGGCCGGGGCCGGGTGGCCGTTACGCCATTCCTTGATTACGTCTATGTGCTGAACACCGGCGTCAGTTACTCGATGTTTGATTCCTCCAGCTATTCCTGGCAGTTAGGTCTGGCAGCCTTTGCGTTTTCTGCTTCGCTGGCGATGTGGGTCTGGCTTTGCCGGGCTGGTGAAAGCCGCCTGATGGCCGCCGGCCTTGCCCTTATCATTGGCGGCGCGGTGGGCAATGCCATTGACCGGCTGTGGCTCGGAGGGGTGGCGGACTTCTACTCGCTGCACGCGTTTGGGTTCTACTGGTACGTCTTCAACATCGCAGATGTAGCCATTGTTGCCGGGGTGATTGCCCTCCTGTACGACTCCTTCGTAGCGAGTCGCAAAGACGCCGCAAAGACTTCGTAACGCCCAGCATTGCGTTCGACCAATCAACACAGCGTCCTGGCCAGCCGAGTACCTGCGTCTCGCCAAGCAAGTCCGGCAGAGAACCGGAACCGAGCGGAGAACCATAGATGCGCCGCATCTCGTCGATGATCACGAAACGGCTGGCACTGGCCGCTTTGGCCGCCACCCTCGTCGGCGGCTGTTCCATGGACGACGTGGAACTGGACGGTGGCATTTTCGATGCGGTGGGCATAGGTGCCAATCAGCCCAAGAGCGCGGAGCCCAAGCTTGCCGCTCGCACCCCGCTGGTCGTGCCCCCATCGACGGCGAGCCTGCCGCAGCCGGGCGTTCCCGCCCAGGCGGACGCCATTGACGTGACCACCGCCATCAACGATCCCGACCGCAAAGCCGTTGTGTCTCAGGCTGAAAAAGAGCGCGCCCAACAAGAATACTGCGACAAAAACTACCGTCCCGCCGTCGCCGGCGGCGACGCGAGCGCCGACTCGATCGAAGGGCCGCTTGGTCCCTGCCGTCCGTCGATCCTGAATTCAATGAAGAAATGGAACGGCGGCGAGGACCCGCTCGTCATCGGTGGACAATAACCGCATTTCTCGTTGCCGCGTGCACGGTCGGGCAACCGCATCGTTTTCTGATCGCTTACCAATTCCACTCTGATCCCGCGTCCGATCGCGCGCTGGTATACAATCCCGGGTGCCGGGCATGAACGGCTTGTCATTTGACATGCTGCCCCCCGACGCCGACATCCTCAGAGCACGCGGGGATTGCCACCTGCGCAGTCCCCCGAGCTTCGAGGAATTCATGGCTGTTTCACTTCGCACCGCCCTCAGCTTCTGCTTCATGGTGTCCGCCAGCATGTTCGCTCTCACCAAATCTCCCACTGCATCGTATGCCGCACCCCGCGTCACCGAGTTCAAGCTCGATAACGGGTTGCAAGTAGTGGTCATCCCCGATAGCCGATCGCCGGTCGTGACCCACATGGTCTGGTACAAAGTCGGCGCGGCCGACGAACCCAAGGGCGTCTCCGGTATCGCCCACTTCCTCGAACACTTGATGTTCAAATCGACCGAAAAAATTTCGTCGGGCGAATTCTCTAAAATTGTCTCCCGTCTCGGAGGCCAGGATAACGCGTTCACCGGACACGACATCACGGCCTATTTCCAGCGTATCTCCAAGGAGCGCCTGCCGCAGGTGATGGAGATGGAAGCCGATCGAATGGTCAACCTCAAGCTCACCGACAAAGAGGTCCTGACCGAGCGCGACGTCATCCTCGAGGAGCGCCGCTCGCGCGTCGAGAACAACCCCGCGGCCATTCTCGATGAACAAATGGACGCCGCACTCTACTTGCACCACCCCTACGGCATTCCAGTCATTGGCTGGGAGCACGAGATGGCAAAGCTTTCGCGCCAGAACGCCATCGACCATTACAAGCGCTATTACGCACCTAACAATGCCGTCCTTGTTGTCGCCGGCGATGTGGCACCCGACGAGGTCAAGAAATACGCCAGCGACACATTCGGCAAACTGCCGGCCAATCCTGCGGCAGCACGCGCCGAACGCCCAGCCGATCCGCCGCAGCGCGTCGCCCGCCGCGTCATGCTGGAAGATCCGCGCGCCGGCAAGGCGTCGATCCATCGTGACTACATCGTACCGAGCTACTCGACGGCCGCACCACTTGAAGCTGAGGCCCTCGATTTGTTAGCCAAGATTGCCGCTGACGGAGCCACCAGCCGCCTCTACAAAAAGCTGGTGATGGAAGACAAGGTCGCCTCATCCACCGGCGGCAGCTACATGGGTTCGGGTCTGGATAGCGGAAAATTCTCCGTCTATGCGATTGCTGGCGACGGCGTTGATCTTGGCAAGGTCGAAGCGACCATGGACGACGTTCTCGCTGAGATCGCTGCCAATGGCGTCACCCAAGCCGAACTCGACCGCGCCAAGAACGGCTACGTTGCCGAGTACATCTATGAGAACGACAACCAAGCATCCCTCGCCCGGCGCTATGGCTGGGGGCTCGCCCTTGGCCGCTCGATCGCTCAAATCGAAAGCTGGCCGGACCATATCAGCAAGGTTTCTCTGGACGACGTGAAGAAGGCCGCCGCCACCTACTTGGACGTACGCCGTTCGGTCACTGGGACCCTGAAGCCGCTGAAAGCCCCGGTTGCCACCCGCGATGAAACGCCCCGCAAAGATCGTTCGTGACGTGACCAGGAGCAACCCTCATATGACGCCGCCGAACGTCTCGCCTTCGTCCGCGACCCGCGCACGCGCCCTCGCAATGTCTCAGCTTGTGTCACATCGACTGTCTTACACGTGGCCGCTGCTTCTGGCGGCACTCCTTTTCTTCACTTACAACAGGCCGGCAGAAGCCATGCAGATTCAGACCGTGAAGAGCCCGGGCGGCATTGAAGCCTGGCTCGTTGAAGATCATTCCAATCCGATGATGGCTATGCGCTTCTCGTTTGAGGGCGGCAGCGCACAGGACCCGACGGGCAAGGAAGGCCTTGCCAATTTCGTTTCAGCCATGCTCGACGAAGGTGCCGGCGAGCTGGATGCGAACGCGTTCCAGGAACAGCTCGAAAACCTCGCCGTGCGGCTGAGCTTTTCCGATACGCAGGACGCATTCTACGGCAACCTCGAAACATTGACCGCCAACCGCGACAAGGCGACGGAACTGCTTCGCCTCGCAATCAATTCGCCCCGCTTTGAAAAGGATGCAACCGAGCGCATTCGCGGCCAGATTCTAGCCAATCTCGTCTATGCCGCCAAAGATCCCGACCGTGTCGCCTCCAATGAATGGTATGCGCTCGCATTCGGCAACCACGCCTATGGTCGTCCATCAAGCGGCACGGAAGCCAGTGTTGCCGCGATCGCGACCGAGGACCTGAAGGCCTACCGCAATCGTGTGTTCGCCCGCTCCAACTTGCGCATCGTGGCCGTGGGCGACATTTCCGCCGCCGAATTGGGTGTGATGCTCGACAAGGTCTTCGGCGAACTGCCCGCAAAGGCCGATCTTGTGGCTGTTCCCGTCGTCACGCCGGTCACCGGCGGCAAGACAAAAATCATCGAAATGGATGTGCCGCAATCGGTCGCCGTCTTCGGTTTCGGCGCAATGCCGCGCAAGGATCCCGACTTCCTCACCGCATTCGTCGTGAACCAGCTGATTGGTGGCGGCGGTTTCGCCTCCCGGCTGATGGAAGAGGTGCGCGAGAAGCGCGGCCTTGCCTACTCCGTCTACAGCTACCTGCAGCCGATGCGCTCAGCCTCTATATTTTCCGGAGGCGTTGCCACGCGCAACGACGCCGTGAAAACGTCCATCGATCTCATTCGCCAAGAACTGGAAAAGGTTGCCGTTGCCGGCCCCAACGCAGAAGAGTTCGCGAACGCTAAAAGTTATCTCATGGGCTCGTACGCCCTGCGATTTGATACGAATGTCAAGATCGCCACCCAACTCCTCGGCTTGATGGAGGAAGGCTACGGCACGGATTACGTGAAGACCCGCAACCAGCTTATTGATGCAATCACACTTGATGACGCCAAGCGCGTCGCAAAGCGTCTGCTCGACACCAACAACATGATCGTCACCATCGTCGGCAAGCCCGAAACACCCGTCGCCGGCGACAAGGGCTGACCCCGCTATAATTTCGTCACGTATTGAGATGCCCTGCCGTCAGGCGGGGCATCTTGCTGTTCCGCACAGAGTCACCGACGGAACAGCGCCAACCCGAACGTACACCTAAGGTCCTGGCATCAGAGGTGCACCGCCCCCCTCCTCCCCGGTCCACCGATGTAGCCTTCCGCCGCCGGGTATCCCCCCCGACACCCCGGCGCAGATCACCCTCCGGGTTCCCCCACCCGGAGGGCTTTTTTCGCTTTCCGGCCGGCTGTCCCACAGGGGAGACGCGAAGCGTTAAGTTAGGCGTACCGCGCCCGCAGGCGCTCATAATCCTCACCGGCATGATGACTGGATCGCGTCAGCGGCGATGAGGCGACCATGGCAAAACCCTTGCCCCGCGCGAGGCTGGCATACGCCGCAAACGTCTCCGGTTGAATGTATTCTGCCACCGGAACATGGTGCGGCGTTGGCTGCAAATATTGACCGATGGTGATGAAATCGACGTCGGCCGAGCGCAGATCGTCCATGACCTGGATGATCTCGTCGCGCGTTTCGCCAAAGCCCAGCATCAGCCCAGACTTGGTGACTATTCGCGGTGCCAGTTCCTTCGCCGCTTGCAGCAGCCGGATCGAATGAAAATAACGCGCGCCTGGACGGACGGAGGGATAAAATCGCGGGACGGTTTCGATGTTATGATTGAAGACATCCGGACCGGCATCGATGACGATGTCGAGCGCGCCCGGCTTGGCCAGGAAATCAGGCGTCAGGATCTCGATTGTCGTTGCAGGAGCCGCCGCTCTTACCGCACGAAGGACGGCTGCTAAATGAGCTGCGCCGCCGTCGTCGAGATCGTCTCGGTCAACCGATGTTATGACGGCGTGCGATAGATTGAGATCACTTACGGCAGCCGCGACTCGTTCCGGCTCGCTGCGATCGAGAGGCGCCGGCCGTCCTGTGCGAACGTTGCAAAACCCACAGCCGCGCGTGCACACATCGCCCATGACAAGAAACGTAGCGTGGCGCTTGCTCCAGCATTCGGCCAGATTGGGACAGCCAGCCTCTTCGCACACCGTCGACAGTCCGTGCCGGCGCACAATCGCGTGCGTCGCCTCGCGCACACCGACATCAGCCGCGCGCACCCGAATCCATTCCGGCCGCGCCAGAATAGGCTGCGCGGCGCGGTGCATCTTTTCCGGATGCCGTGGCGCATTGGAGTAAATCGTCGCCATATCCGCCCTGCGGTTACTGCCCGTCGCTATCGTCTCAGCCTATGGCATCTGTAACAGCATACGAAGGCCCGCGCGATCTGGCCTTTCGCCAACCGCATCGCTGGTTCAGCCTATCGTGCGACCGTCAAATCGCGAGCTTACCGGACGTTGCCGCCGCATATCGATCGCCGACAGCTGTCCAGTTCACCACACTCCACCAAGCCTTGAGATAATCGGCCCTCTTGTTTTGATATTTCAGATAATAGGCGTGTTCCCAGACATCGTTGCCAATGAGCACCCGCTTGCCATCCATCAAGGGGGTGTCCTGGTTCGGCCGTGCCTCGAGCGCAAGATTACCGCCCTTGTCCACGGTCACGAAGACCCAGCCCGAGCCGAACACCTTCCCGCCCATCGTATTGAACTGTTCCTGCAACGTGGCAAGGCTTGAGAAATCACGATCAAGCGCAGCCTTCAGATCACCCTCAGGTCCAGGACCGCCGGGTTTGCCCATGATCTGCCAGAACATGGAATGGTTGGCGTGCCCACCGGCATTGTTGCGTACCGTCGTGCGAACGCTTTCGGGAACGTCTTTCAGTTTGGCGAGCAGAACTTCGAGCGGCAGGCTGGAAATTTCGGGCTTATCCGCAATCGCGGCGTTGAGATTGTTTACGTAGGCCGCGTGATGTTTGCCGTGATGCAACCCCATCGTGGTCGCATCGATATGCGGCTCAAGAGCGGCCGGATCGTATGGCAGCGGCGGCAAAGTGAAGGGCCCCTTCACAGGTGCAGCCTGCGCCGCGACGTCACCGCTCAGCCGGCCTGCCGCCAAGCCCAGAACGGCGACGGCCCCAACCGACCGGACGAACATTCTGCGATCCAACGCGAGCATCAATTCTCTCCTCTTCATTGCCCTGAAACGACGACGGCTGAGCAGGGTTTATCTATCCCCGCAACAGGTAATGGTCCAAAGGGTTCCGTTCAATACGCCAACTATAGTGCCGCCTGCGGCTCGCCGGTGCAGTCAAAAAGCACGACATTCGAAGTGCCGCCGCCGGCCCGGTTGATTGGCTGCAAAAAGAAAGCCCCCGGGGGACACCGAGGGCTTCTTTGGTGGACAGTCTCTTTGGGGGGGGGGATGCGGAAGAGACCATCCAGGCGAACTATTCTTTGAGGGGGGATGAATAATTCGCCTTCCGTCAGTTCTTTAGTCCAATGCCCGTCCAAAAAGATTGACTTTTATCAAACAAGAGGGCGCCGAGATCCTTAGTGATCATGTTTCCGGTATCAACGAAAAGCCGCGCCGACCGTCATGGCATACTCATCATGCGACATAGCCTAACAAAGCGTTGCCGTTCCGGCCAAAGCCGGCACGCCTGCTTCTAATCGATTCAAAAAATTGGGATGGTCATGAGTCGCATTTACAGCCACGCAGAAACGCATCTCGTCGATCGCATCGGTTGGCTCCGCGCCGCAGTCCTTGGCGCCAATGACGGTATTGTTTCAACAGCGAGCCTGATTGTCGGCGTTGCGGCAGCCTCGCCCAATACAAATGAAGTTCTGCTGGCTGGTGCCGCGGGTCTTGTTGCCGGGGCCATGTCGATGGCAGCCGGCGAGTATGTTTCGGTGAGTTCGCAGTCGGATACGGAACTCGCTGACCTGACACGCGAGCGTGCGGAACTGGCGACCCAACCCGAGTCAGAACGACAAGAACTTGCTGACATTTATGTCAAGCGTGGACTTGACGCCGACTTGGCCCTGCAGGTTGCAGATCAGCTGATGGCCAAAGACGCGCTCGGCGCGCATGCCCGTGACGAACTCGGCATTTCAGAAGTGACGACGGCCCGACCGGTCCAGGCTGCGCTGACGTCCGCGGCAACATTTGCCGTCGGCGCGGCGCTACCGTTGGCGATGGTCCTCATCTCGCCGGCAGATAAACTGGTGTATTGGGTGTCCGCCGCCGCCCTCGTCTTTCTCGCGCTTCTCGGCGCCGTCGGTGCTTGGGTTGGCGGATCGAACATCACGCGTGCAACGCTGCGGGTCAGTTTCTGGGGTGCTTTCGCCATGGGCCTGACGGCAGTCATCGGACACTTGGTTGGGAAGTCTCTATAGGACTTACGGTGTATCGTCTGACCGGGCGGCACTCGCTTCGTCGCGCACAACCTTTTCCGTCAGTCGATCAGAGCAGAGCTCGATAAAGCGGTAGGCGTACGTGCGAAGATAGCTGCCTCTGCGCAGCGCAATGCGCGAGGTGTTCACAGAAAACAACGAGGTGGCGTCGAGCAGCTCAAGCTGCACATCGCGCTCGGGGCTGAACGCCATCGAGGCAATGATGCCAATGCCCAGTTCCAATTCGACATATGCCTTGATGACGTCGGCATCCAGTGCGGTCATGACGATATCTGGAATGAGCTCTGCCTTGTCGAAGGCTTCATCGATCCGCGACCGCCCTGTAAATCCGGACTGGTAAGTCACAATCGGCCATTCGGCGATGGCCTCAAGCGTCAGCTGCTTCTGCATCGTCAACGGATGCCCCTTCGGCACGACGACGCTGTGATGCCAGGAGTACCACGGGAACGCCGCAAGATCCTGGGTATCCTGCAGCGCTTCGGTGGCGATCCCGATATCGGCACGGCTATCTCGCAACATGGCGACGATCTCCGACGGTGACGCCTCATGCAGGACCAGGTTGACCTTCGGGAACTCCTTCTTGAAAGCGGTGACGATATGCGGAAGCGCATACCGGGCCTGTGTGTGCGTGGTGGCAACCGTCAGTTGCCCGCGATCCTTGTTGGAGAATTGTTCGCCGAGCTTCTTGATGTTCTGCGTATCGAGCAGAATGCGCTGGACGATACCGACCAGCTCCTGTCCGGGCTCCGTCAGGCCGAGCAGTCGCTTACCTTTTCGCACAAAGAGTTCGACCCCGAGCTCGTCCTCGAGATCCTTGATGTTCTTAGAGACACCCGACTGCGAGGTGTGGAGTGCATTAGCCACATCGGTTAAATTGAAATTGCGCCGGACCGTCTCGCGAATGATGCGCAGTTGCTGGAAGTTCACGAGCTTCGACCTTGCTGATGATCGGGAAAAAGGCTCAAGCGGCGGCTTTGCAACCGCACGCGTTGCCCATTGGCTAGGCCGAGGCGTGAGAGTTCCTCGGCGCCGACTTCAACTTCGAAATAGTCCTTTGCGCCGTCACGTTCGGGACCGTTGGCGATCAACTCGACCCGGGAGACGCTGCCGTTCGTCAAGACGCGATTGACGCGGGCGGCCACCCCCGCGGCCTCGGGTCCGTCGGAGACGATCTCTGTATCGTGCGGACGGGCATACGCCACAACCGGCTCGCCCTCGGCAAGGTCTGTCCGCGCATGCGGCAGCAGATCGCTTCCAATCCGCACATTGCTGCCCTCGACGCGCCCGCGGAACGCATTGACGTTACCGATGAACGAGTAGGCGAAGGACGTTGAAGGTTCCTCATAGATCTGGCGGGGATTGCCGATCTGCTCGATACGGCCTCTATTCATCAGGACGATACGATCGGCGACCTCCAGGGCCTCTTCCTGATCGTGAGTGACGAAGATCGACGAGATGTGCAGTTCATCATGCAGGCGGCGCAACCAGCGGCGCAGTTCCTTGCGCACCTTCGCATCGAGCGCACCGAATGGCTCATCGAGCAAGAGAACCTGTGGCTCGACCGCGAGGGCGCGCGCGAGCGCGATGCGCTGCCGCTGACCGCCGGACAACTGGGCGGGAAACCGGTCCTTCAACCAGCTCAGTTGCACAAGATCGAGCAACTCCATCACACGGCGACGGATCTCGGCTTCAGCCGGACGAACCTTGCGCGGCTTGACCCGAAGACCAAAAGCCACGTTCTCAAACACCGACATGTGACGAAACAATGCATAGTGCTGGAACACGAAACCGACGTGGCGTTCGCGAACATGCTTGTCGGTTGCGTCATTCCCGTCGAGGAGAATGCGGCCGGTGTCGGCGTTCTCAAGCCCGGCGATGATGCGCAGGAGTGTCGTCTTCCCGCAGCCCGACGGACCCAGCAAGGCCACGAGTTCTCCGCGCGGTAGATCGAGGGAGACATCGTCGAGTGCCCGGAAGGTCCCGAACCTCTTTGTGATATGATCAATCTCGATCGTCATCAGTGCTGCTCCCCAGACGCGGTCCGCGCCGCCTGCCATTCAACGTAGGATTTCAAGACGAGCGTGACCAGAGCCAGAAACGCCAAAAGGGATGCCACCGCGAAGGCAGCAGCGAACTGGTACTCGTTGTAGAGAATTTCAACGTGCAGCGGCATTGTGTTGGTTTCACCCCGAATGTGTCCGGAGACGACCGACACGGCTCCGAATTCGCCCATCGCCCGCGCGTTGCAGAGTATGACGCCGTAAAGCAGAGCCCATTTGATGTTCGGCAGCGTGACGCGCCAGAACGCTTGCAGACCCGATGCTCCCAACGTAATCGCAGCTTCTTCTTCGTCACGTCCCTGCGATTGCATCAGCGGGATGAGTTCGCGCGCGACAAACGGGAAAGTCACGAAGATCGTCGCCAGAACGATACCAGGGACGGCGAATATGATTCGGATATCATGATCCTGCAGCCAGCCACCGAACCATCCGTGAGCGCCAAAAACGAGGACATAGACAAGACCGGCGACCACAGGAGACACCGAGAACGGCAGATCGATCAGCGTTATTAGGAATTGCTTGCCGCGAAACTCGAAGCGGGCGATCGCCCAAGCGGCAGCAATGCCGAAAATCAAGTTGAGGGGCACCGCAATCGCTGCAGCCAACAGTGTCAGCCGGACCGCCGACAGGGCATCGGGATCCACAAGCGCGGCGAAGTAGGCCTGCCAGCCCTTGCGAAAGGCTTCGACGAACACGAGGATGAGCGGCAATAGAATAAACACTGCAAAAAATGTCAGACTTACGAAGAGAATCGCGGACTTGACGAGCCCGCTGTCGCTGGTTGCAACCCGCCCTTCGAACCGCGTTGCCGAGGCCGATACTCGTCCCTCTAATGTCGCCGCCCCAGCCATTGTCAGGCGTTCCTGCGATTGCTGCGAGCCGTCCAGCCCTGCAGAAGGTTGATGAGCAGAAGAAGAACGAACGATACGATGAGCATCACCGATGCGATCGCGGTCGCACCTTGATAGTCGAACTCTTCAAGCCGGGTTATGATCATGAGCGGGGTGATTTCCGACACGTAGGGAATGTTACCGGCAATGAAAATCACGGAGCCGTACTCACCGACGGCACGCGCGAATGCGAGGGCGAAGCCTGTCAACAGTGCTGGCAGAATCGCCGGAAACACCACCATGCGGACTGTTTGCCACCGAGACGCACCCAGAGATGTGGCGGCTTCCTCAAACTCCACTTCGAAGTCTTCAAGGATTGGCTGAACAGTGCGAACGACGAAGGGAAGACCGATAAAGACGAGCGCGACCAGCACTCCCCAGGGACCGAACGCGATCTTGATCCCCAGCGGCTCAAACAATTGACCAAGCCATCCGTTCGGCGCGTACAGCGCGGTCAAAGCAATACCGGCTACGGCAGTCGGTAGCGCGAACGGAAGATCGACGAGCGCATCGATGATCTTTTTGCCCGGAAACGAATACCGCACAATGGACCATGCAAGCAGCAACCCAAACACGACGTTGATGGCCGCTGCGAGCAGCGACATGCCGAACGACAGCTTGTACGAAGCAACGACGCGGTCGCTCGTGACCACCGACCAGAAACGGTCGAAGTCCATCGTAGCTGTTTTAATAAACACGGCGGATAGCGGAATGAGAATGACGAGAGACAGGTAAGCGAGGGTGTATCCCAGGGACAAACCGAAGCCAGGCAGAACTCTATGGACCCGGGCCATACTGTGCCTCCGCTCAGGTCAGAACGATAAAGGCGACCATGACGGCCGCGGCCGTCAATCCACTCCAGGCGGCCAGCTTGTCGAATGATTTGTGCGAACGCGGCATTGCGGTGAGACCTGCGATGTTGTGCTGACGTGACAAGTATGACGGAGGCGGCAGCCACCCCAACGAAGAATATGTGATATCGATTTCGTGATTTTCGCTAACGCCGGACGAAGGCTCGGATCTCGCGTCAACGGCCGTTTCGCTGCGGTTGCACGACGAGGTACGCCAGCCGGCCAATAATAAACCGCCGCTCCGCAAACCCTGGACGGTCGCGGAGCGGCGCTTGTCGGCTAAGCGATCAGCTCTTCTTGCCGAAGATCTGATCGAAGATGCCACCGTCCTTGAAATGGACCTCTGTTGCAGCCGACCAACCGCCGAAGACCTCGTCGATTGTGAATAGCTTCACTGGCGAGAACTGCGCCTTGTATTTCTCGGCCGCCTTCTCATCGCGCGGGCGATAGTAGTGTTTGCCGGCAATGTCCTGACCTTCGGGGCTGTAGAGATATGCGAGGTATTCTTCAGCAACCTTGCGCGTGCCCTTCTTGTCGACATTCTTGTCGACAACGGCAACAGATGGCTCCGCGAGGATCGAGATGGTCGGCGTCACGATGTCGAACTTGTCGGGGCCAAGCTCCTTCGTGGCGAGATAAGCTTCATTTTCCCAGGAAATTAGAACGTCGCCGATACCGCGTTCCGTAAAGGTCGTCAGCGATCCTCGCGCACCCGAGTCGAGTACCCTGGTGTTCTTATAGATGCTCGTAACGAGGTCCTTTGCCTTCTCCTCGCTGCCACCGTCCGTCTTGAGCGCAGCGCCCCAAGCGGCAAGATAATTCCAGCGAGCGCCACCCGAGGTTTTCGGATTAGGCGTCACGATTTCGATGCCATCTTTGCCCAGATCAGACCACTCTTTGATGCCCTTCGGGTTTCCCTTGCGAACGAGAAACACGATCGTCGACGTGTAGGGCGCAGAGTTCTGCGGTAAGCGCTTCGCCCAGTCCGCAGGGATCAGACCGCCATTCTTGTAAAGCTGGTCAACGTCGCCGGCGAGCGCCAGTGTCACGACGTCGGCGTCGAGCCCGTCGATGACAGCGCGAGCCTGCTTGCCCGAACCACCGTGCGACTGCTTGATCGTGATGTCTTCGCCGCTCTTGGCCTTCCAATGCTTGGCAAAGGCTGCATTGTATTCGGAGTACAGCTCGCGGGTCGGATCATATGACACGTTGAGCAACTCCGTGGCAGGCGCGGCTCCGGCAAATCCGGCCAAGCCGATCGACGCGCTGAGAGCGAGCGCGGTACGGCGTGTGATTTTTGAAAGTGACATTTTCGTCCTCTGTCGCAGGTGTTGAACCTGTCGAGGACGCTACCGACGGCCGGCGACGCATAGAACCAATATAAAATGCTGAGCTTATGAGGAGGCCATCCGGGGAGCGTGGCTAAAGCAATTCGCAACGATAGTGCGGCCTGAGAGCGGCGCACTCGACCTACCAAAATCAATTAGACGCAACATGATAAAATGGCGGAGACGGAGGGATTCGAACCCTCGATACGCGTTTTAGCACGTATAACGCTTTAGCAAAGCGCCGCCTTCAGCCTCTCGGCCACGTCTCCCCGTGAGCGGCAAGCGCCACTCGTATAGTCGGCGCACTCTGCAATAGCAAGCCGCCGGCAACCACAGATTGGCACATCGCCCATCAGAACGCCAAAATCTAAACAATCCATTTGCTTAAACGCAGTGCGGACGACGTGTTCGACCGCTATGAGTGGGCCCAATCAACTCCGCTCGCTACTGCCAACCGCGGTAGCGCGCCAGGCCAGCGCGTCCGGAGGGTGCATGTACCGCAGTTTAACTGTTGCCCCGCTACTTCTGGCGATCACCGCACAAAGTCCGGCGTCGGCAGAGAGCTATTGCGTCGCCTGCTACGGCCCGGACGCGGTTTACCGCTGCATCGTCGCCGATGCCCCCGCGGACGGCTCACCCGATCCGCGCAACCAGGTGCAGTGCATCAAGCAGCTTGCGCAAACCGGTGGCCACGCCCGCTGCAGCGTCGAACGTTTTTCAACTGGCGGGTGCAACGGCCCAGAGCACGTAATTCACAATGCAACGGGTCTCGCTCCTGCCGCAGCGTCTCCTGCACCGACCGAGGCGCGCACCCGCCCCGCCCCTGGGGCACAAGACCCCGCTGCATCTTCGACAGCCGGAGCCGGCCAGCCGCCGCGCACAGTTGAGGAAATGGCTAAAGGCACGGTCGAGAGCACCAAGCGCGGGATCGACGATGTGACCGGCACGGTGAAATCCAGCACGGAAAAAGCCGGCGAACAGATCAGTGGCGTAGGGTCTGCAATCGGAACCGCGGCCAAGAAAAGCTGGAACTGCGTCTCGTCACTGTTCAACGACTGCTGATCGCGCCAGACGACAACACGATCGTCTTGCTGTCGTCAATGCTTTGCCAGCCAAGCCCGAGCCTGCCGCTGCGCCTCGGCGATATCCGCCTTGGACATTTCGCCAGCCAGTTCGACACGGTAGCGTTTTGCATCGGTGTTACCGCGCTGCGCCGCGAGATTGAACCACTTGTGCGCTTGCACGAGATCGAGAGGAACCTCGCGCCCGGCGCAATACATCAAGCCCAATTCGAACAATGCATCCGGGGCGCCACCCTGGGCTGCAAACTCTGCCATCTCGTTCGTGGCGATCTCAAATCGCGCCATATTACTGAACTCCAACTCGCAAGCTTCTGTCTCGGGCAAAACCGGCTTTGAAATCGATGGCGCCACGCTGCCGATCGGCAAGTTCCGCACGTCGCAAATGATTGTCAGCGTCGGGATGAAATTTGGTTAAAGCGGCATCGACCACAAGACTGAAAAGATGAACAGATTGAATGCCTAACGCCCCGCTTCGAAGCAACTGTCATAGCTTGGCGCGCGGCGCAAACGAAACTTAAAGACGGGGGAAACCATGCGCTAACCATGTTCACATGACGTCATTGATGCAACTGTTCAGCTGCCATTCAGGCGCCAACCGCCAGTGTCGGTAACCATGAGTGCCAGGTTAGTTCGAACCGTTCGATCAAACCGGCGAAGGGGTAGTCATTGACGCCATGGGCCGTTCAACTTCCAACATCGTCTCTGGAAAAATAAGCATCGGCTTTGCAGTCACTGTAGGGCTCCTGGCCGGAGGATGCTCCGCCGCTCCTGCTTCGATCGGACTGGCAGAACCTTCATATCTGGGCGCACGCGACCCCTCGCCGTTACAATCCGAACCTCGCGTCAACTCGAGCAAAGTGCTGTCGGCCATTGTTTTCGAGCGCGTCACAGGCCTCGAAGTAGACCCCGCGCGTCTCGTCGAGCCGTAGTGCGGCGTCAGGGCTTGGCTTTGTTCCCAAACAAAATGCGCTGTGCATCGGCGTCTTTCGACAGATCGATCTGCTGCGCTGTAAGGTCCGCGCCCACTGCCATTCCGCGCATGACACTTGGCCGCGCGCCCATACGCTCGATCCACGCTTTCACATTCGGAAACGTTTCCAGGTCCTGACCCTGCTGGCCCGCAATCTTGGCAAACGGATAAACCGCGATATCGGCGATCGAAAATTTGTCGGCGATGTAGTCGCGGCCTTCGAGCTGCTTGTCGAGAACGCCGTAAAGACGCTTCATCTCATTGGTGTAGCGATCGATGCCATATTGGATCTTCTCCGGCGCATAATGCCGGAAGTGATGCGCCTGTCCCGCCATCGGGCCGAAACCTGAAACCTGCCAGAACAGCCATTCGTCGACCAGGATGCGCGCCCGCTTGTCCTTGCCCCTGAGCCGTCCCGCCTTGCGCGCCAGATATTGCAAGATCGCGCCGCTCTCGAAAATGGACACGGGTTCGCCGCCCGGGCCATCGGGATCGACAATGACCGGCATTTTGTTGTTCGGCGAGATGGCGAGGTAGTCCGGCTTGAACTGATCCCCGCGCGTGATGTTTACTGGATGGATCGTGTATGGCAGTTCCAACTCTTCCAACGCGATGGAGATTTTCTGCCCATTCGGCGTCGGCCAGAAATAGAGCTCGATGGTCTTTTTGTCGTTCTTCTTGGACATGACGCACCCATAATGTGTCTAGGGGATGAGAATCGACGACCCGCTGGTCTGACGTGCTTCAAGGTCACGATGGGCTTGCGCGGCTTCGCCCAGCGCGTAACGCCGGTTAATGTGGATCGTGATTGAGCCGGCCGCGACCTGCGCGAAAAGATCGGCTGCATTGGCGCGCAAGGCCTCCGGCGTCGCGGTATAGGACATCAGTGACGGCCGCGTCGCATACAGCGACCCCTTCAGCATCGTCAATTCGAACGGGGGGACGGGACCGGACGCATTCCCGAAGCTGACCCACAGTCCCTTCGGCCGCAAACAGTCGAGTGAAGCGGGAAAGGTATCTCTCCCGACGGAATCGAACACCACATCGCAGCCCTTACCGTTCGTAATCTCCCGCACCCGCTCGACGAAATTCTCACGCTTGTAGTCGATGACGTGCGCGCACCCGTTCGCCAGCGCAAGTTCAGCTTTTTCGGCCGACCCGACGGTGCCGATCATGGTCGCACCGAGCGCCTTGGCCCATTGGCAGGCAATCAGACCAACGCCGCCCGCCGCGGCATGAAACAGCATCACAGTCCCCGGACGCACATCGAAGGTCTCACGGAACAGAAATCGCACCGTCATGCCCTGGAGCATCATCGCCGCAGCGCTATCATACGAGATAGCATCGGGCAGCGGGACGAGACGATCTGCGCGGATGTTTCGCTCCTCCGCGTAGCCACCCAGCTCGGTGCCGTACGCGACCCGGTCGCCGGGATAGACGGAAGTCACGCCCGGGCCGACGGCAACGACATCGCCGGCCCCCTCCATGCCGAGCACCGCAGGCAGGCCGGCGAGTTTGTACAGACCCGACCGCTGGTAGGTATCGATGAAATTGAGCCCGATTGCGCGCTGCCGAATTTGGACTTCGCCGGCACCCGGTGGCGGCAAATCGATCTCTTCGAACGCGAGGACCTCAGGTCCCCCTGTCGCATGAACGCGAATCGCGCCTACCATTTCACGTCCTCGGACCTTGCAGAACCGCGGCCTGGCACTCGGCTGCTGTTGTTATGCGGCTCTACGGCAACGCCAAAATCTCAGCGGCACCATCCCGCCTTGACCGCGCCATGACCGACCCATAAGCGCAGATTGACTGAAACGCCAGGAGCCAAGGCAGCCATGCCGCCCAATCGTCCTTTTGCGGCTCATGGCCATGTCCTCGTCATGGGCGGGCTCCTCGTCTGCTGCACGGCCATCCTGGCGGCCTGCAGCGGCAACGGCGTCACCGTCACAACACCAGGCGCCGGCCTGAAATGCGTCGACGATAGCCCAAATTGCATCGCCGAACGCCAGGCCACGATGAAAGCGATGCTCAACGATCAAAGTCGTGGCTGGGTTGCCCAGCGCCCAGATGCCGCGGCTTACGCCTCCGGTGTCCGTCTTTTCGCCTTTAAATCCAAAAAGAAAGAGCTGAGTTGTGCCGAACTCCAGGCCGGCAAACGCGAGGCCGACTCCGGCCCTGCGGTTCTGCGTGCCCCTGGTAATGGCCTAACGCATTCCCAAGTATCGCGCGGCGTGATCTTGGCTCACGAAGTCAGTCGCGAATTGAGTCGCGAACTGAGCCGGCGTTGCGGCCAGTCCTGAACCGAGGCGGAGCCGATCATTGGGAAGTTCCATGGACCTGATCCAATGTCCGCCCTTATAATCCCGTCTTCAAACGGGCACGATGCAGCCGAAAAAGAAGGGGTGCCCAGTGAATAGAATGAAAGCGATTGCATGACCGTGCAGGGGTTCGTCGAACTGATTGTGGACTTCGTCAAGACGCATGAAGAGTGGGCTATTACGGTCGCTTTCCTCGTCGCGTTTGCGGAAAGTTTCTGCTTCCTCTCGATTTTGTGGCCGGGTACCGCCATTTTAATTGGCATCACGGCACTGCTTGCCGCCAGTGGCGCCGACCAGTCGATCGTGATCCCCTCCATCATCGCCGCCGGTCTCGGCGGCACGCTCGGTTACGCGGTCTCTTACTGGATCGGTCTCTATTTCAAAGACAGCATCCCGCACATCTGGCCATTCAAGAACCGTCCCGACCTGATCCGCCAAGGCGAAGTATTCTTCGACAAATGGGGCGGCTGGGGGATTTTCGTCGGACACTTCTTCGGCCCGGTGCGAGCCGTCATCCCGGTGGTCGCCGGCATGTTTCGCATGCGCCAGCTTCCGTTCCAGATTGCCAACGCGAGCAGCGCCTTCATCTGGGCAGCAGGTGTCATCGCGCCCAGTTTTTTCGCGGTAACGTTCCGCGAAGAAATCATGGCTTTTGTCGGCGAGCATCACCTCCTGATCGCCGGACTGTTGTTCGCCACCGCCTACCTGAACTCCATCCCGATGTCGCTGATGGCGATCCCAACCCTGATTCTCTTCACGGCACTCGGAGCCGTTTACTTCTACGCCGATGGCGATCCGCTGCTGGCCGTCGCAGCCGGCGTGTCCGGTGCCTTTATCGGCGATGTGCTGGCCTATCGTTCCGGAAAATTGCTGCCAGGGCAGGACCTGCACGACGTCTGGCCCAACAGCTGGAGTCCGAATTGCTCCGACAAGGCGGTGGTTTACATCACCGACCGGGGGGCCTTGGGGCTCATCCTGTCGAAGTTCCACACCACACTGCGGTCCTTCGCCCCACTTGGGGCCGGTGCCACGAACATGCCCATCGGCATTTTCTTGCTCGCCGGGCTCACATCCTGCGTCATCTGGACCGTCCTGCTTCTGGCACCGGTCCCCCTCATCAAAGCCCTGATCGGCGGTTGAGACTTGCCAGCCGGAGCCTCCTGGCCTAGACGAGGCGCTTCCCATTCGAAGGGGAGCGCCATCGCGCCTGCCCCTGTATCCCTATCGCCCGAAGGATCAAATCCATGACCGCCCGCAGCGCCCGCAACGTCGAGACCCAAAAGAAGAAGGCCCGCCGCGCTATTCCGCGCCCCAAGACCACGCGCATTCTGGGCAACACCGCCGGCGCCCGCAAGCGTCTCAAGAAGGCCGCCGGCCTCGCGCGCGGCAAGGCCAAGGCTTAAATCAAGCCGCGCCGACACACTCCTTCATCAACGCGTTGGTCGCACATGTTCGTCGAGAACCGTGTGGCGTGCTGTCATGCGGCCCGCGTCCATCCGCACTCAAGTGCGGATGCCGGCGCTGGCGTACCTATCTCCGGTCTATTCGATGCCGAGCTTGGTCTTCAGGATGTCGCTGACCGCCGATGGGTTGGCCTTCCCGCCCGACGACTTCATGACCTGACCGACAAACCAGCCGAGCAGGTTCGGTTTCAACTTGGCCTGTTCGGCCTTGTCCGGGTTGGCCGCAATGATTTCGTCCACGGCCTTCTCGATGGCGCCGGTATCGGTTACCTGCTTCATCCCGCGCGTCTCGACGATTTCCGCCGGATCGCCGCCCTCGGTCCACAAAATCTCGAACAGATCCTTGGCAATCTTGCCCGAGATGACGCCCGATGAAATGAGTTCGACCAGCCCACCGAGCTGCTTGGCCGAAACCGGTGAGTGCTCGATGTCCCGGCCTTCCTTATTCATGCGCCCGAAAAGTTCGTTGATCACCCAGTTGGCGGCCGTCTTGCCATCCCGCCCGGTGGCCACCGCCTCGAAATAATCAGCGCTCTCGCGTTCGGCCACGAGGACGCTGGCGTCGTAAGCCGACAGGCCATAATCCGTCATGAACCGCGCCCGCTTCTCGTCCGGCAGCTCAGGCAAATCTTTGGCGAGATCGTCGACCCAGCCCTGCTCCAATTCGAGTGGCAGCAGATCGGGATCGGGGAAATAACGATAATCATGCGCCTCTTCCTTGGACCGCATCGACCGTGTCTCGCCCCGGCCCGGATCGAACAGCCGCGTCTCCTGGCTGATTTTGCCCCCGTCTTCGAGGATGTCGATCTGCCGTCGCGCCTCCACTTCGATCGCTTGCCCAATAAACCGGATCGAGTTGACGTTCTTGATCTCGCAGCGCGTGCCGAGCGGCTCACCGGGCTTGCGCACCGAAACGTTGACGTCGGCGCGCAGGTTGCCCTTTTCCATGTCGCCGTCGGAGGTCCCGAGGTAGCGCAGGATCGTGCGCAGCTTCGTCACGTAGGCCTGCGCCTCTTTGGCCGATCTGAGATCCGGCTTCGACACAATCTCCATCAGCGCCACGCCGGACCGATTGAGATCAACGTAGGAGTAATCCGGGTGTTGGTCATGAATCGACTTGCCCGCATCCTGTTCCAGATGCAGTCGCTCGATGCCAACCGTCTTCGTCTCGCCTTCGACTTCGATCTCGACCTCGCCTTCGCCGACGATCGGATGCTTGTATTGCGAAATCTGATAGCCTTGCGGAAGGTCGGGGTAGAAGTAGTTTTTCCGGTCGAAAATACTGCGCAGATGGATCTCGGCCTTGAGGCCGAGCCCCGTGCGAACCGCCTGCGCCACGCATGCCTCGTTGATCACCGGCAGCATGCCGGGCATCGCCGCATCCACGAGCGAAACATGGCTGTTGGGTTCGCCGCCGAACGCGGTCGCCGATCCGGAAAAAAGCTTCGACCGCGAGGCCACCTGCGCATGGACCTCCATGCCAATGACCACTTCCCAGTCACCGGTTCCACCGCGAATGAGCTTCGATGTCTGCGCGCGCGCCATGGCTCGTGTCCTGCCTCGTATCGTGATGGGGAGTAGCTGCGTTTTGGGTTATCGCACTGAGACCCGTCAAGCAACCGCGAGCGGCGATCAGGCCAGCGATCTCACCGCGTCGGCGCGAGATATTTCAACGCTGCGGTCGAGACTGCGCCGCCAACAACACAGGGGATGCCGAGTTGCACCTGCCCCATCGCGCTTGCAGCAACACACCCCAGCGCCAAGACCGTCTGCCCGGCCTGTCCCCACCATGAATAGTTGCGCGCGCTTTCCGGACCCTTCGCCTTCAATTCGTCGATGGCGGCCACGGCATCCCGCCGGATCTTTGCCGTCTCGAACGTCTCCGCCGCCAGGATGACTTCGCGCAGCTGCGTCCGCGCCACTTCGCTCGGCTGCAGGTTCATTTGGTCCTTCAAAACGTCGAGCAGATCCTTATCGCGGGTGGCGTTTGTCGCCAGCGTCCACTTGGCCATCGCGGCGATCGTCAGCTTCTCGACGCTATCGCCTTCCTTCATCCACGCCAGCGCCGACACGATCCGTCCAATCGCGGGTTCCGATCCACTGCCGAAGTAATAGCCCCAATGGCTGTCGAGCACGAAAGACCCCTCGTCCAACGGCAGTTCGAATAGCGTTTTGCCGTCGCCATAGAGATACTTTTCAATCAGCAACTGCCGCGCCGGCATTCTCTCCGAAAAGGCCGACAGCAACGGCTTCCAGTTCGACAAGCCCGAAAATGCGATTGCCTTGATCAGGATGACCTGATCCTCAGGCGGCATGGGAAACATCTCAGCGATGAGTTTGGGTGCGGCATCTGGATTGGTCGCAAGCACCCCGGCTATAAAGCCGACGTGCAGCCCTGACTGGTCGAGATCCCGCAACAGTCCGAACTCACCCATGGCGCGAACGGCATCCGGAAGCTTATGAGGTTCCGGTTCGGCTCGGTATCCGTTTTCCCACTTGAGGACGGCTTCCGCCCGCGGAAATGGCGCTTCGACCGCACGCGGCTTTTTCGATGCCGCCGCAGCCAGCACGGGGACACACATCAAAACCACAGCCATGATCCGCGCCACAACGCGCATGATCCCCTCCGCCAGTTGTGCAAGGACAGGCGGCCCAGGCCATGGCGCTTTTGTGGCGCGCGCTGCTGAACACGACAGCGAACCCCGTCAGTCCACCCGGACCCGGCGTCTTGACCTCGCCGCCAGACAAGACGATGTAGCGTCCATGTCCGACAACCCGACAGAACTCACACCCGAAGTAGCCAGCCCGGCAAACGGCGTGGCGACGGGCCCCGGAGTTATCGCCGGCTACCTGCGAACCTTGGTCTCGCAGCCGGGCGTCTACCGCATGCTCGATACGCAAGGCACCGTCATCTACGTTGGCAAGGCGCGCAACCTGAAGGCCCGCGTGTCGAATTATGCCCGCGGCAACGGTCACAGCAATCGCATCGCCCGGATGATTTCGCTCACGGCGTCGATGGAATTCGTCACCGTCCGCACCGAAGCCGAAGCCCTCCTTCTCGAAGCCAACCTGATCAAACGATTCAAGCCGCGCTTTAACGTGTTGATGCGCGACGACAAGTCATTTCCATATATTCTGATCCGCCGCGACACGCCTGCCCCGCAGATCGTCAAGCACCGCGGCGCCCGCACCATCAAGGGCGACTACTTCGGGCCGTTCGCCTCCGCCGGCGCCGTCTCCCGCGCCATCAGCATGCTGCAGCGCGCTTTCCTGCTGCGCTCGTGCTCCGATAGCGTTTTCGAAGGCCGCACCCGGCCGTGCCTGCTGTTCCAGATCAAGCGCTGCGCCGGTCCCTGCACGCACGAAATTCCTGACACCGAATATCAGGCGCTTGTTGACCAGGCCGCCCTCTTCCTTCGTGGCGAAAGCCAATCCGTGCGTGAAATGTACCAGCGCCTGATGCAGGAAGCATCCGACGCGCTTGAATTCGAACGCGCTGCGAAATTCCGAAACCGTTTATGGGCACTGGCTCACGTCCAGGCCGACCAATCGATCAATCCCGATAACATCGACGAAGCCGACGTCTTTGCCGCCCATCAGGAGGGCGGCCAGACCTGCATCCAGGTTTTCTTCTTCCGCGCCGGGCAGAACTGGGGCAACCGCGCCTACTACCCCAAGGCCGACAAATCGGTTCCGGTCGAAGACGTCTTCGCCTCGTTCATCGCCCAGTTCTACGACGACAAGCCCGTGCCGCGACTTCTCTTGATCAGCCACGATTTCGAAGACCGTGCCCTCATGGCCGAAGCGCTGTCGACCAAAGCCGACCGCAAGGTTGAGATCCGTGTTCCCACACGCGGCACGAAATCGGGGCTCGTGGAACATGCGCTATCCAATGCGAAGGAAGCGCTTGGCCGAAAACTGGCTGAAACCTCTTCACAAACGCGGCTGCTCGAAGGGGTGCAGGAGCGGTTCGGCCTTCCCGAATGCCCACGCCGCATCGAAGTCTATGACAATAGCCACATCTCCGGCAGCAACGCCGTCGGCGCGATGATCGTCGCCGGTCCCGAGGGGTTCGTCAAAAGCGCCTACCGCAAGTTCAACATTAAATCGCCCGACACCGCGCCCGGCGATGATTACGCGATGATGCGCGAAGTCCTGACCCGGCGCTTCAAGCGGCTGGCCGAAACAACCGCGGCACCTGCACCGGCCGAACCCGGTGCCGACCCAGAACCGATGTTTCCCGACCGTCCCGATCTCGTTGTTATCGACGGCGGAGCCGGCCAGCTTAGCGTCGCCCAGCAGGTGCTCGCCGAGGTCGGTCTTGAGGATATTCCGCTCGTCGGCGTCGCCAAAGGCCCCGACCGCGATGCCGGCCGCGAGCACTTTCACGTTCCCGGCAACCTGCAATCGTTCATGCTCGAATCGCGCGACCCTGTGCTCTACTTCATCCAGCGTTTGCGCGACGAAGCCCACCGCTTCGCCATCGGAACCCATCGCGCCAAACGATCGAAGGCTATCGGTGTTAATCCTTTGGACGAGATCGACGGTATCGGCCCGTCGCGCCGCCGCGCCCTGCTCAATCACTTCGGCTCGGCAAAATCCGTCTCGAAAGCCGGCATCGAGGATTTGAAAGCGGTCGAGGGCATTTCCGAGGAAATGGCGCAAAAAGTCTACGACTTCTTCCACGAGCGAAGCTGATGCTCAGCCGATCCGCCGCGCCAAATACAGCAGCGCCGGCAGAGCCACCGCCCAGGCCGCGCCAATCAGCATGAGGCTTTGCCAAATGGGTTCACCCATCGTCAATGCGCCGATTTTGGCCCCCGCAAAGTAGGAGGGCGCCGCCGCAACCGCGCCGAACAGGACGGCCACAACAGGCCGCTGCTTCAACCAGGACAAACTGACGTTCGGTAAGGTCGCAAACGCCATCCAAAGGCCGATCATGAACAGCGGTGGCCCGCCGGCGACGTCCGCTCCCGCCGCGTACCGCGTTGCGCCGGTCGCCATGTTCCAACTTTCGACGGCCACCCCGAGCGGAATGGCGGCAAGGCAGAGTAAAAGTTCAGGCTGGCGTCTGTGCGGCGGCACAAGCATGAGATGCACCGCCACGGCAATCAGCGACGGCACCACTGCCCAGAGAAAATCACCGCGCGCGGCAAGTGTCGCAACCGCTAGCCATGCCCCGTAGCTGAGCACAAAGTTCAAAACGATGAGCACGTGCCCCCCTTACCGTTTCACGAACATGATGTCTCTGAGTTCGCCAGACCTTGCCAGCCCTTGCCAGCCCTTGAAAGATGCGGTTCACGTCCCCACCCATTGACGCGCCCTGTCCGAAGATGATCTTAAAGGCATCCCGCGCCTCGGCAATTTCTCCGTGCACCGGCAATGGAGCCACCGCAATGGCTGAGACGAACACGATCACCTTGCGTTATTTCGCTTGGGTCCGTGAAAAAACCGGCCGCGCCGAGGAGCGCGTGTCGCTCTCCCCCAGCGTGCAAACCGTCGCTGAACTCTTGGCCTGGCTCAAGTCACGCGGGCCCGAGTACGCCGACGCATTCGCGCGGCCGGGCGTCATTCGCGTCGCCATCGACCAGCGCCACGTCAAGCCCGATACGGCGATCGCGGACGCCCGCGAAATCGCCTTTTTCCCTCCCGTCACAGGAGGTTGACGGTGACGGTCAGCGTTCAAACCGAGGATTTTAATGCAGCGGCGGAAATCGCCGCCCTGATCGCGGGCAGAACCGATGTCGGGGCCGTGGTCACGTTTACCGGCGTGGTTCGCGGCGACAACGGCGGTCGCGATCTGGTGGCAATGACGCTGGAGCATTACCCCGGCATGACGAATGCCGAACTCGAGGCGATCGAAGCCGAAAGCCACGCCCGTTGGCCGCTGCAGGCCAGCCGCATCATTCACCGCGTCGGCGAATTGCCCGTCGGTGCCAACATCGTGCTCGTCGTCACCTGCTCCCCACACCGCCATGCGGCCTTCCAAGCCGCTGAATTCTTGATGGATTATCTGAAAACCCAGGCCCCGTTCTGGAAAAAGGAAACGTTCGCTGACGGCACCTCTCGCTGGGTCGACGCAAGCGACGGCGATGACGCAGCGCGTCTCCGCTGGACCCAAACGTCAGGGGCTTGATGGATCGCAACGCGGCCATCGGACAAGCCTGTTAGCAAGCTGTTTACCGTCACGGCTTCATAACATCGCCCGACAGCAACCCGGAAACCGCCATCATCTCCTGGGATGCTTCGGACATACCCGTCTTATGAACCGTAGTGCGTCGTCAGGGGTCGAAGGGGATGGTCCTGGACAAATTGAGCACCCGCATTCTGCGCGCTTCGTATCGGCTTGCTGCCGGAACGACTGGGCTGATCTTTGTGATGAGCACGGCCATCGCCGGCGAGACCGCGCTCGCCGCCGCGGACCCCTCCACGCCGCTCGTCGCGCCAGCCACCGAACCGATGGAAAAGCCGACCGCCCGCACCCGCTTTCTCATCGGTCTCGACAAATCGGTCACCTTTACGGTGTCGGCGCTGGCCAATCCCAACCGCGTCGTCATTGATATTCCCGAAGTCACCCTGCGCCTGCCGCGCGACACAGGTGACAATCCAGTCGGCCTTGTTAAATCGTTCCGCAGCGGACGCTCTGCACCGGGTCAGACGAAAGTTATCATCGAAGTCACGCAACCGGTCGTCATCGACCAATCCAGGATTGAGCGCAGTCCGGACGGCAAAGGCTTCCACCTCGCCGTCGATTTCCTCCCAGCCGACGCCGTGGTCAAGACCGGTAAAAAGCCGTTCAAGACGCAGCCCTTCGCGTTGGGCGCCGCAGGCATCCAGCCGCCGATGCCCACGCCCGCCAAGCGGCCCGACGAAACGGCCAAGGCAGCCTATAAGCCAACGATCGTCATCGATCCTGGCCACGGCGGCCACGACACCGGCGCAGAAAAGCACGGCACTGTCGAAAAAGACGTCGTCTTGGCCTTCGCCAAGGTTCTACGCGACAAGATCGAGAAGACCGGACGCTATCGCGTTCTCATGACGCGCGACACGGATGTTTTTGTGCCCCTCGATGAGCGCCGCGCGTTCGGCGAACGCCACCAAGCCGCACTTTTCATTGCCGTCCATGCCGACTACGCAACGACAGCCGCACGCGGCGCCACAATTTACTCATTGCGCGAGAACGTTGCCAAATCTCTGAAGCGATCGGCGAAGGGCGACGTGTCCGAACATCTTCTCTCCGACACCGAACTTAGCACCGTCCGCGAAGCCGGCAGCTCCAAGGAAGTCTCCACCGTCCGCGGCATCCTCGCCGACTTTGCCGGTCGGGAAGTGGACAGCACGCGGGAACGCACCAGCATCTTTTCCCGCTCGGTCATCGAACACATGGGCGAAACGACGAACCTGCGCGAAGAACCAGATCAGCAAGCCGCCTTTCGTGTTTTGAAAACGGCCCAGTTTCCCTCAGTGCTGATCGAACTCGCCTACGTGACCAACAAGGAAGACGCCAAGCTGCTCCAGTCCGACATTTGGCGCGGCAAGGTTGCTGATAGCATTACGACCGCCGTCGAGAACTATTTCAGCCACCAGATTGCTCGCCTGCCGATGTAGCAATGCGCATCCCCTGCGCCGCCGGATACTGCACGCTGAACCTCGCCTGAAAAATAAAAGGCCGACCCACGTAGGGCCGGCCCTTCGAATTTGTACCGGCGCCGCGGATCGCACCCGCCGCCGGCCGACGTCATTCAAGCCCTACTTGGAGGGTGTGCGGGTTTGAGCCGCCAGAGCAGAAGAAAGATCCATTCGAAATCGAGCCTCCGTGCAAACGAGCGGCGTGGTCGAGACGCCAACACGACAGCATGACTGGGACGAAAGTGCATCTTCATCAGGCACTCCCTCGAGGGTCGTGGCACCACGCCATGGAGCCTGTGCGGCAGGCTCCCCTTCGGTGCAGTCGGACAGCCACGCACGCCGCCCGGACGACGGGTGGGCCCATCGCGGCGAGTGCTGTCCGGTTGGTCTACAGGAAGGGGCGCGGCGGTCTTGGACGGCTCTGCGGAGAGACTTTGGTGCGGGTCGCTTCGACGCTCCCTCAAGCAGCCCCGTCCAGGACCGCTCCACGTCGAACCGGCTTGTTTCGCCAGCGTTGTTAGACTGGCACAGAGTATTCAAGGGCATTTCGCCTTGTGAGCTCTGACGCACGCACCTCCCCAGCACACCGGGTGAACCGGGACGTGCTGGAAGCGAGGCTCCCCCCGCACATCGGATGCTATGTGATTCGTTCGCAGCTCATGTGACTCATCTTTTTGCCGTCGCTGCCTGATCTCGCGCCAGTTGCAAAAGCGCAGCGGCCCCGCCCAAGAGGTCGAGGCCGCTAGGCCGGATCAAACTGTGTGATCGTCAAACCGTTGCGTCAGCGCTTCGGGCGGCTCCACGAACGGCTTTCTGCACCTTTTCGAAGGCGCGCACTTCGATCTGACGAATCCTTTCGCGGCTGACCCCAAACTCGGTCGACAGATCCTCAAGTGTCGCGGGATCTTCCGCCAGCCGGCGCGCCTCAAATATGCGCCGTTCGCGCTCATTGAGTGTATCGAGCGCCGTCGTCAGAAACGACTTCCGCCGGCTCGCCTCCTGACTTTCGACCAGACGCGCTTCCTGATCGGGGGTGTCATCGACAAGCCAGTCCTGCCACTCCCCGGCTTCCATATCGGCACGCACCGGAGCGTTCAGCGAGGCGTCGCCGCCAAGCCGCCGGTTCATCGAGATGACTTCATCTTCCGTCACGCCGAGCTTCTTTGAAATCGCCTTGACGTGCTCCGGCTTCAGGTCGCCTTCCTCCAACGCCTGCAACTGGCTCTTTGCCCGGCGCAAGTTGAAAAAGAGCTTCTTCTGCGCCGCCGTCGTACCGACTTTCACAAGGCTCCACGAACGCAGGATGTATTCCTGGATCGACGCCCGGATCCACCACATCGCGTATGTCGCGAGGCGAAACCCGCGATCTGGATCAAACCGCTTCACAGCCTGCATCAATCCGACGTTGCCTTCGGAAATCACCTCTCCGATCGGCAAACCGTAGCCGCGATAGCCCATTGCAATCCGGGCCACGAGGCGCAGATGCGATGTAATCAGCTTCTCCGCCGACTCCTGGTCAGCATGCTCCTGCCACGCCTTCGCAAGCATGAACTCCTGATGCGGCTCCAGCATCGGAAATTTGCGGATTTCATCAAGGTACCGCGAAAGCCCCTGCGAACCACTTGCCAGTACTGGAAGAGATTTAGCGCTCATCTTATTTTTACGGTCGGCATCCACGGTGGACCCGGCCGGCTCCCTTTGACCCGATCGTTTAAATGGGAGATCAAGCTCCGCATTTAAACAATCATTACTCCGAATTAATCGGTGTAGTGCTCTGCAACGTCGGGTGTGGCTTCATGGCATGGCAGCCATTCCTGCATCCATAAGAAATACGGTCACAGAGCCTAGGTTCCGTCGCCGGCCGCGGCAAATATACTCCACCGACCGCATTAAACTCGTTGAGCCGGAGGTTTGCCGCTTCGGGTCTTCGCGCCAGCGCCTTTGGCGGCCTTGGCCAGGGCCGCCGGTGTTTTCTTCGGGCGCAGGGCTTGGACAAGTGCGTCGAAATCCTCAGGCAACTCGGAATGGAAGGCGAGCGACTTTCCAGTCACCGGATGTTCAAACCCAAGGTCCGCCGCGTGCAGCGCCTGCCGGCCCAGTTTCTCAAGGGCCTCCCGCGCTGCATCCGGCAAACGCGAAGCGCGCGTCAGAAATCCCCGGCCATAAACCGGATCGGCGAGCAACGGATGTCCGATATGCGCCATGTGCACGCGGATCTGATGCGTGCGCCCGGTCTCCAGGATAAGCCGCACGAGGGCCGCGACCGGCACGCCATCTTTGTCGGCGAACGTCTCAAGCACGGCGTAGTGCGTTACGGCATGCCGTCCCGAACCTTCGGGCACCACGGCGATTTTCACCCGGCTTTGCGCCGATCGCGATAAGGCGGCATCGACGCTGCCCTTGCGCCTTGGCGGCACGCCCCACAAGACGGCGAGATAAGCCCGTTCCAGCCGGCCGTCCTGCCCGTGCGCCGCAAACTGCTCCGACAGCCCGGCATGCGCCGCGTCGGTCTTCGCCACGACCAGCAGTCCGGACGTATCCTTATCGAGGCGATGCACGATCCCCGGCCGCTTGACGCCGCCAATTCCGGACAGGCTCTCGCCGCAATGCGCGATCAACGCATTGACGAGCGTCCCCGTCGCGTGCCCGGCCGCCGGATGCACAACCAGCCCCGCCGGCTTGTCGATCACGATCAGATGCCCATCTTCGTAAACGACATGGAGCGGAATGGCTTCACCCGCGGGCTGCGCCGGCACCGCTGCGGGCAGGTGCACCGTCAGCGTTTCTCCGCCTTTGAGTTTGCCGCCCGGATCGGTCCACACCGCGCCGTCGATCTGCACCGCGCCCTCACGGATCAAAGCCTGCAGACGCGACCGGCTCAACGACGCACAGGCCGCCGCCAGCACGCGGTCGATCCGCTGTCCGCGCGCGTCACCACCCGCAACGTGCACAACCGTACCGCCGGCCTCGGCCGTCAGAACTCCCGGCACCGCGTCGTCATCGGGCTCGTCGTCGAAATCACTGGAAATCATGGAGTCAGGGATTACCTGGTTAATCGCGCACCGTCAGCGGTGATGGGGAGCACGAAACGCAGTCTCGATCCAGCTATTCGGAGCCAGCGCGACAAGAACCGCACCCGTACCGCAGCATACGCAAGCGGCGCCACCACCCAGGAACATGCCGCTTGATCCCTCAAGGGCGTTCCCCTAAAACCCCCGCTCCGCCCTGACGCCCCGTTCGTCTAGTGGCCCAGGACGCCCGCCTCTCACGTGGGCAACAGGGGTTCGAACCCCCTACGGGGCGCCACGCGTGCCGCACACGAGACGCAAAGGCCTCAACGAAGTGTGGGCTGCCGCACGATGATCTCATTCTGCGTGTAGGTGCGGACGATGTGTAGGCGTCCGCAAAAGCTGGCCCATTGTTTGTTTGTGTTCACCGCTTTCGGCGCGTCGTGGCCGACGGTGGCGCGCGCGGAATCGAGCGATTGTGAGTCCGCAACTCTAAGCTCGTGCTTGATGACTTGGCCAGGTTTCCAAATCGACATTCCCGCAGGAATGGCTATTGCACCTCCGATCAATGTAAAGCCTGCGGAAAGTGGCTTGGCGGCCTCCACGAGCTTTTCGACCTGGCGCGATTACAATGCCAATCAGCTGTCGAAGAAGTTGGAGCAGTCACTTGGGCAAAACGGATTCGCGAAGGTCCGGCCGCCGCAAGTTTCAATGCCGCTCGATATCTGGACTCGTGTCCAGATCGTTGGCGTCGACGGCGATGCCGATAAAAACGTTCAGATTGCCGCTGGCGCCGATTACAAGTGGAGCCGCTCGGCCAATCTGGGAGTGTCGACGCAGATTGCCGGCACGCCGGTGGCGAATGGTCCAGACCCTGTGGACGCAGCGCAGGATATTGTTGGCGCCTACGCCAACATTTCACTGCTGCCCGCGCTCAGCATCGAAGCAAAGGGGCAGTGGGTTGTTGCTGGCGATGGTGCCGAAACAGACGGCGTCGGGTCAGAGACGTCAATGTCCATCGCTCCGCGCATCAGCCAAAAATTCACGCTAGATGGGGGCAATTCGATCGAGCCCTACGTAACGCTCCGCAACGAACTGTATGCCGAGGGAGCCAAGGATTTTACGCCATCAGCAGGCGGCGGGGTCATCATCGACAAGCCGCAGGGCTATTCGCTAAGCATTTCCACGATGGTCGAGAGCATCGAGCAAGCCGACCAGCCGCAGGTGAACAGCAGAATTCAGCTCAAGGTTCCCATGCATTGACGCTGCCACAGGCACTCTCGCGTGCCGGCAGCACTGTCGAGACGTTTCTGCTTCACAGCTTGAACGGGGCGTTCAACGCTTTGATCAGTCGGGCGTCGCGGCCATAAATATCTTGATAAAAGGACGCTCCGCCAATCGGCGAGGGATCGACCGTCCAATACAAAACGAGCACCGGCAACGGCGTTGGCAGCGCGATCGCTTTCATTTTTCCAGCAGCCACCACCGCATCAATTTTTGGTCGATCCCAGCTGAGCCGGTCACCAAGAACGATCTCAGCGAGCTTCAGCGGATCTTCCACGCGAATGCAGCCATGGCTGAATGTGCGACCAGCCTTGTCGAACAACTGACGGCTTGGGGTATCATGCAAATAGACAGAGTATTTATTCGGAAATAAGAACTTTACGAGTCCCAGCGCGTTTTTGGGGCCCGGTTGCTGGACCACACGATAAGGGAAAGTCGCTGCCGTATAGGCCGCGATATCGACGTTTTCTACGCGCTGCCCGGACTTATCGGCGAGATAATAGTTTCCGGCTGCGAGATAAGCTGGATTTGCCGACGCTTTCGGAAAGATTTCATTCCTGACGATGCTCTGCGGCACAGTCCAATCCGGATTGATCACGACCGTCTTCATGGGTTCCGTGAAAATGGGGGTCTTCGTGTACGGCTGCCCTACGACAACGCGCGTCGACCACACCTTCTCGTTCTTCAAAAAGACGTGCAGATAAAAACCCGCGACATTTACAATGACCGCCTCCGGCCCCATCGTTCGCAGAAGCCACCGCCCACGTTCTAGGTTGGCCCGGACTTGATCGACACGTTCCGATGCGGTCACATTGAGTGCCGCCATCGTGCCGGGACCAATCACACCATCCGGGTTCAGCCCGTTCGACGCTTGGAACGTCTCAACAGCATCGGCAATCGATTGATCGTAGAGTTCGGGGGCTGTAACGGGGCCGTCCGACGTCCATTCGCCTGTCACTTTCAGTCGCGCGCGCAAGATGGCGACACGAGGATCGCTTTGCCCCAACTTCAGCGGTGCACCGTCAGCGATGGTTGGCCAACCGCCCGAGACCTCATAGGCCGTGTATTGCTGGAGCAGCGCCTTCAGTTCGATATAGAGAGGGTGCGTGAGCATCACCTTGTCGATGAGACCCTGCACATCTCCCGCCTTCAACGCAGCTGCTATCGTTTGAGCGGGATCCTCCGTCAAAACAGGACGCGCAAAGTTCCAGTTCGCGTCGAAACTGTTCGGTGCCACTTTTCCAAAATAGAGTTGATAGAGCAGCCGGACGAGTGCGTCGCTCAGGACAATCTCGCGTTCTGCCGCGTTCTGCGGCGGCGCTGAGCCAGCTGCTTTGACGTACTCGGCATGAAAATCGTTGGGCGTTAGTCCATCTTCCCAA
Source organism: Hyphomicrobium sp. (assembly GCA_022844105.1). Lineage (GTDB taxonomy): Bacteria > Pseudomonadota > Alphaproteobacteria > Rhizobiales > Hyphomicrobiaceae > JAGVSR01. Next base: position 492,538 of record JALHMJ010000002.1, read on the forward strand.
CTGCGAGCGATCGCGCGCGACAGCACGTCGACCATGGCGCCATTCGTCCAGACCGGCTGATACCCTAAGGCTGCATAGAGTTTCGGTATGAACGTGTGACCTGCGATCTCGACGCCCCCGACCTTACGCTTCGAAGGCTGCAAAAGCGCTTCTACAGTCGATTTCAATTCTGGCTGCGGGGAAGTTTCCTGTGCCGAGACCGAATTCGCCCCGTTCCAGCCAAACAGGACGAGCGTGACCCAGGCCGCAATCCAAAGGCGCGACCACATACACGCGTGGCATGGTCCAAACAGCCGCCGACGATGACCGCTCCGAAGTCGCCCGGTCGCGATCAGTAAACCTGCAAAAGCGCATTGAGCCATTCGTTGCCTATTCCCCTTAATACGACAACCCAGAATGCAGACGCGACCGCCGCTCCGATAAGAAACCACGTCAGGCGATCATTCATTGAGTCTTAGTTCCCATTGACTGACCCTCAACCGTCAGATTTAAATGTCCGAAGTGATACCCGATCAAGTGCCCACCGGGCGCAGACCCTCTGGCATTGACAATTTAAGCGTCGACCTAGAATTGATCCACGACAACATCCGAGCTTTCAAAATCTGTATAGAACTTTCTCTCTGGCAGGATAATAAAAGCATTCTGCAATGCGAACGGGAGCGCAACCCATCATGCAGTCGCCGAAAATTCCGATGATGAAGGGATTACTGTTTGCCTGCGGATTGATTGCATTGGCGCCATTTGCGGCGGCGCAACAAACGCCGCCTCTCGGCTCGCCCGCCGCGACCAGGTCCATCGACGGGAAACAACTGCCTGCCCCCGATCTGCCTTTTGGCGGCGTGATCAAGGACACAGCGCAGCAATCCACGCCCTTCTGGCAACCGCGCATCATTCCACCGAAGGGTGCGCCTAACATTTTGCTGATCATAACAGATGATTCAGGGTTCGGGGTACCGAGCACCTTTGGGGGTGTAATTCCGACTCCCGCCCTTGATCGGATCGCCAATAACGGGCTCCGTTACAACAACTTCCATTCGACCGCACTGTGCTCGCCAACACGCGCTGCACTCATTACGGGTCGCAACCATCATTCGGTTGGCTTCGGTGTGATTTCAGAGCAGGCAACAGGCTTTCCCGGCTACGATAGCGTCATTACCAAAGACAAGGCGACGGTCGGGCGCATTCTGAAGGAGAATGGCTATCTGACATCGTGGTTTGGAAAGAACCATAACACTCCGTCGTATACGGCATCTCAAGCAGGACCTTTCAACCAGTGGCCGTCGGGCATGGGATTTGATTATTTCTACGGCTTCATGGGCGGCGACACGAACCAGTGGCAGCCGGCGAACCTTGCGCGAAATAATACGTACATTTATCCATTCCTGAACAATCCCAGTTTCAACCTCACAACCGCGATGGCCGATGACGCCATCGACTACATGCATAAAATGAATACGCTGGCGGCCGACCGGCCGTTCTTTGTCTATTACGCTCCGGGCGGTACTCATGCGCCGCACCATCCCACGCCGGAGTGGATCAAGAAAATCGAAGACATGAAACTCTTCGACGATGGCTGGAATGCCCTGCGTGAAAAAATCTTCGCCAACCAGAAAAAACTCGGCATCGTTCCCGCCAACACGACGCTCACACCTTGGCCAGACGATCTCCTGAAGAAATGGGAGCAACTCTCGGATGACGAGAAGAAGCTGTTCAAGCGCCAGGCTGAGGTGTTTGCCGCCTACGTCGCCTACACCGATCATGAAATCGGCCGCGTGGTTCAGACCGTTGAGGATATTGGTAAACTTGATAACACCCTGATCATCTACATCAACGGCGATAATGGCACGAGTTCAGAGGGCACGCTGAACGGCACCCCGAACGAAGTCGCGATGTTCAATGGCGTCGAAGTACCGGTCGACGTTCAACTCAAGAACTTCTACGACGTCTGGGGTTCGGACAGGACGTATAACCATATGGCGGTGCCGTGGGCGTGGGCCTTCGACACGCCATTCTCGTGGACAAAGCAGATTGTTTCTCACCTCGGCGGCATTCGCCAGCCAATGGCGATTTCCTGGCCGGCCCGGATCAAGGACAAAGGTGGGCTTCGCAGTCAATTCCACCACGTCATTGACATTGTGCCGACGCTCCTTGAGGCAACCAGCATCTCGCAGCCCGACTTCGTCGACGGCATCAAGCAGAGCCCGGTCGAAGGCGTGAGCATGCTCTACACCTTCGACAAGACCAACGCGGCGGCGCCGTCGACGCACACGACGCAATACTTCGAAATGTTTGGCGACCGCGCCCTCTACCACGAGGGGTGGCTCGCCAGCACTAAGGTCATGCGTCCGCCGTGGGTCCAGGCGCAGCCAAAGGTAAACGTGCTCGACTATCCCTGGGAATTGTATGACTTGACCAAGGATTTCAGTCAGGCCACCAACATCGCCGCTGAAAACCCTGCTAAGCTTGATGAACTCAAAACACTATTCTGGAGCGAGGCCGACAAGTATCAAGTCCGACCGCTCGATTCGACGCTGCTCACCCGACTTATTACGCCGCGACCGAGTGCGACTGCTGGCCGTAACGCGTTTTCGTGGACCAGACCAATCACCGGAACCCCGAACGGCAGTGCGCCTAGCGTTCTAAATACGTCTTACACATTCAAAGCCGACATCGAAGTGCCGGACGGCGGTGGCGACGGCGTACTGATCACGCAAGGCGGTCGCTTCGGCGGCTATGGGTTCTATATCGTCAAGGGCAAGCCGACTTTCACCTGGAATCTTGTCGATCTGAAACGGATCAAGTGGCAGGGACCCGATTCACTCACGGCCGGAAAGCATGTCATCGAATTTGACTTCAAGTACGATGGCCTCGGCATGGCAACGCTGGCCTTTGGCGATCCGAGCGGCATTGGACGCGGCGGCACGGGCACCTTGAAGGTTGACGGGAATGTGGTCGCAACCCTAGCCATGCCACATACGTTGCCGTTCATCTTACAATGGGACGAAAACCTCGACATCGGCTCCGACACGGGAACTCCTGTCGACGATTCCGACTATCAGGTGCCGTTCGCCTTTACCGGCAAAATCGGCGAGATCAGCCTCAGCATTGATCATCCCAAACTCACAGCCGAAGATGAACAGCGCCTGACTGAAGCGATGAAAGCGAGAAAGTCCGCCGAATAGATACGGCCCAACACCACGACTTGCCGATCCAGGAAAGGGTGCGCAATTCCGCTAGACGCGGCTAGACCGGGTCAGCCGCCAAACGCGGATCGCGTTCGAATTCACGGGCGAGATAATCGATCATCGCGCGCACCTTCAGTGGCACAAACCGGCGCGAAGCATAAACGGCGCTCATCGGCAGACGCTTGGGTTCGTGATCCGCTAACAGCACCTGGACCTTGCCGCTTGCAATTTCGTCGCTGAACGCGAAAGCCGGGATAACGGCAATGCCAAGACCGGCAAGAACGCCTTCACGCACGGCGTCAGAGGTGTCCGCCCGAAACCGGCCCTTGATTTCGACGGTCAACGGGCCATCGGGGCCTTCAAACTCCCAGCAATTGCCGGTCGCCAGACGCGTGTAGAAAATACATTCGTGGCCCGTCAGATCATGCGGCGTACGCGGCGCACCGTGTGACTTGATGTAGGCCGGAGAAGCGACCGTTACGCGCCGAACAACCCCGATGCGCTTGGCGATCAGACCGGGGTCCGTGATATTTCCAACGCGGATTGCGAGATCAATACCCTGTTCCGCAAGATCCGCGAATGTATCGCTCATCGACAATTCGATCGAGACTTCCGGATGGCGCGTGAGGAAAGCCGGCAGTCGTGGCACGATGTGCAAGCGGCCGAAGACCACGGGCGTTGCCATCCGCAAGAGACCGGATGGTTTGCTGCGCCGACGTCCAACCGCGGACTCGGCTTCTCCGACCGCCTCAAGCACACGCAGCACATGCTCATAGTATGCACGGCCGTCGTCGGTCAGGGTCAATGCGCGAGTGGTGCGTGTGAGCAGTCTTGCACCCAGGTGCTCTTCGAGCGCCGCAATTTGGCGGCTGATTGTGGGTTGCGTGGTGCTCATCTGCGCCGCGACAGCGGTGAAACTTCCCGCTTCCACTACCCGAACAAAGGTCTGCATCGGTCCCAAAAGGTCCATAGGTCATCCATACAATTTTCGTATGGTTCATATAAAATCTTGGAGCGTTACGCAATCCCGGCGCATGGGGCATGGTTTGGACATGGCACGGCGATGAGCCGGCCGACCCAACCACGCAGGAGAAAATCCGATGTTCAGCTTCTCGAAACCCTCAACTCAGCCCGCCTACTTCAGCAAGTACGCCCACATGCGCATGAGTCGCGATGCCAGCGGCGTTCTGCTGGTGGAATTGCACACGAACGGCGGTCCGATCATGTTCGACGCCAACGACCACGAACACTTCGTTGATGCATTCTACGAGATCGGCCGCGACCGGGGGAACAAGATCGTCATCCTGACGGGGGTCGGCGACTATATGGCCTCGATTGACTTCGGCAGCTTCGGCAATGTCGGCGACGCCAATGTCTGGTCGAAAGTTCATGACGAAGGCACGCAGATCCTCGAAAACATCGCCAACATCCGCGTCCCCGTCATCGCCGCCATTGAAGGCCGCGCGCACGTCCACACCGAATATGCGCTGCTCGCCAACGTCATCGTGGCCGGCAAGAACGCTACGTTCAACGATCTGCCGCATTTCGCCGGTGGCGTTGTCCCCGGCGACGGCATCGCAACGACATGGTCCTACCGCGCCGGCCCCGGCCGCGTCGAAGCGTTCTTGCTCGACCCGCAGTCGATTTCCGCGCAGACGGCCGCCGATTGGGGCGTCGTCAATTACGTCGTCGAAGACGGTCAAGCCGTCGCCAAGGCGCGGGAACTGGCCGCCATCTACCTCAAGCAGCCGGAAGTCACGCGCCGCAACACGCGCATTCACTTCATCCAGCCGCTGAAGGAACGGATCGTGCGTGAAGTTGGCTACGGACTTGCCCTTGAAGGCGCCAGCGCCAACGCGCTTGTGCAGCAGATGACGGCTGCCAAGACGAACTGAGAATAGGTCACCTTGTTCGACGTTAGGACCGAGTGGAGCCCCACTCGGTCCTGGCTCTCTCAACATGAAACACGGGAACATCAGCCATGATCGACGTTTATGCGTTCGCCACGCCCAACAGCCTCAAGGTTCCCATGCTGCTGGAGGAGCTTGGTGCCCCCTACTCACTGCGCGCCGTCAATGTTCGCAAGGGCGATCAATCAAAGCCCGAGTTTCTCGCGATCAATCCCAACGGCAAAATTCCCGTCATTATTGATCAGTCGGGCCCCGGCGCCTCACCGGTCACAATCACCGAGTCGGGAGCGATCCTCCTTTATCTTTCTGAAAAGCACGGCGCGCTGATCCCCAAGGACGCGCTCGGCCGCATCCGCTGTCTCGAATGGTTGTTTTTCCAGGTCGCGGGTCTGGGTCCGATGTTCGGCCAGTCCGGCTATTTTCTGCGCGCCGCTCCCGAAAAACCGCAGTTCGCGATCGACCGCTATAACGGCGAAGCCAAGCGCCATATGCGCATCCTCGACCAGCATCTGGCAAAGCATACCTGGGCGGCCGGCACCGAATATTCGATCGCCGACATCGCACTTTTTGGCTGGATTTGGCGACGCGAATTTGCGGGCGTCGATTTCGACGGCACCCCCAACGTCGCGCGCTGGTACGCCGCCGCCGAGGCCCGCCCTGCGACGGCACGCGCCATCGCTGCGGTCAATGCACTCGTACCGAACGCTGCGTGAGGAGCGGTTATGCAAAAAAACATCGTCATTACCGGTGCATCGAAAGGCATCGGCCGAGCATCGGCGGATCTGCTGAGCGCGCAAGGGTGGTCGGTCATCGGCATCGCACGGCAGATCCCGAAGGATTTCCCAGGTGAATTCGTGGCAGCCGATCTCTCTGACAGCGACGAAACGGCTCGACTAGCCATGAAACTGGCCGCCCGTGGCGACATCCGCGGCATCGTCAACAACGTCGGCCTGGCGCGGCCAGAAGTCATGGGCGAAGTCGACCCCGCTGTGTTCGCATTGGTGTTGGACTTGAACCTGCGCCCCGTGCTGCAACTGACGCAAGCGCTGCTGCCGGCCATGCGGGCCGCCAAGTTCGGCCGCATCATCAACATCACAAGCTTGGTGACACGGGGCCTTCCGCACCGGACAAGTTATGCAGCGGCCAAGGCCGCGCTTGAGAGCCTGACGCGCACGATGGCCATCGAATTGGCGAGGGATGGTATCACCGCCAATGCCGTCGCCCCCGGTCCGACTGAGACCGAACTGTTCCGGGCCAACAATGCGCCGGGTAGCAAGGGCGAAGCGCGCTACCTCGCACAGATCCCAATGCAGAGGTTCGCCAAACCGCCGGAGATTGCGGCAGCCGTCGCCTTTCTTGCGTCCGATGCCGCTGCGTTCATCACCGGACAAACCTTGTTCGTCGACGGCGGAGCAAGCCTCGGTCTTATTTTATAGCTGCTCGGACAAGAAGATGAATTCAGTCACTTCGGCGGCCGCTTATCTTCGGTGGTGAAAAGAGCCGCAATCTTCCACTGCTGATCCTCCCGGACGCACAGCATCGCGACGAGCCATTTGAGCCGCGCGGGGTTGTCTTTCGATCCGAGTACCAGAACCAAAGGAATGTGCAGATAGGCACTGTCTGCACTCAACATCACCGTGCGGGAACTCGCGTAATCGGGCTCGACCAGCCACACCTCCGCCTTCTGAAAACCCGCCATACGTTCCAGCATCGCATCCCGACCCCAAAACGGCTTACCGTCGCTGATCCAAAGAAAGTCCGGCCGCGCCGATAGCAATTCGCGGACGGCGGCAAGATCGCGAGCGTTCTGCGCCTCCGAGAAGCGCTTATAGAGATCGACGATTGCCGCGCCCTGGTCGGCATCGGCACGCGGCGCGCTCATGCAAGCAAAGAACGACACCACGGCAATGAGAAAGCAGGCCGCCACGAGCATTGGCTTTCTGCGACATGATGCTGGCCGCTCGAAGCCGGACGCGCACTCAAGAGTTGGCATAGCTCCTCACTTTGTCGAAATACGATGCAGCCGATCAACGATGTCATTCCACTTCCCCGTGGAAGAAAAGTCATCGCCCGCCCCGCAAACGTCATAAGCCTGAACCGAATTGTGCAACGCATTGGCAAGTTCGGCGCCCGGCACTTTGTCAATGTAAACGGTAAGGCGCGCCAGCTGCCGCTTGAACCCGCTGTCGCAGGTCTTGCTATTGGCGGTCACGGCAACGGGAACCGCGAGAATTATAAAACTGGCCACCACTGTTCGCAGACGTGTCATGCCGCACCATCCTTCGCTCACCGATACTCGCCCGCCATGCTACGGAAGTGGGCGCCGATCATGAAGCCACCACCACCGCCAGCGATCATGCGTGCTGGCTATGGCGCGTTCCACCATCTGAATCCATAACCGTATCACCGGCTGCAACAACTGGCCGAAGCTGCATTTTCGATGCGCACCATAGAGCGAGCAGCAAGCTTGCAAATACGCCACCGACGGCAGCGCTCCACCCGCTGAAATCGTACAGCCAGCCGATGGTAGCGGTCCCCGACAGACCGCCGATGTAATAGAACGCAAGATAAAGTCCGCTTGCAGCATTGCGGTTATCGCGCGCCGCCGCCCCGATGAATCCGGTTGCCGCAGCCTGAGCGGCAAAGGTTCCAATCGCCACCAGACACAACCCCGCCGCCACATAGAAAACTTGGTCGGAAAGCAAAAGCGGGAGTCCAGCCATCGCCAGAATAAGAAAGAGCGACAGCGCCACCCGATGCGATAAGCGCTCCGTCAGCAAGGCCGACAAAGGCGTCGTCACGATGGACGGCAAGAACACGAAATGGATCAATCCGAGCTGAGCCATGGTCAGCCCAAAGCCGGCGCGCGTGAGGTGAAAATTCATGTACGTGAACACACCAAGAAACGCGAAGAGCACAAAGAACCCGACAAGAAATCCGGGCCGCAGTGTTGGATCGGCCAATTGCTCGCGCCACGCGGGTCCAACTCGTACGGCAGCGACGCGCGGCTGTTCCTTGCCAAATAGGTAAAGCGCAAGAAACGCTCCTGCAATATTGAGCGCCGCCAGAGAAACGAAGGCCGAGCCGAGACCAGCGTTGTCATAGATTGCCACTGAGATCAGACGGCCGAAAAAATTGCTGGCCACGTTACCTGTGATGTAGGCCGCGAACGCCCCCTTGACGATAGACGCCGAATACTTGTCGCCCATGTAGCCGAGTGTCAGGCTGAAAGCCGTGGCCATGATCAAGCCCTGGATCACTCGCAGCGCCGCGAATATCTCGATGTTTGGCGCAACGGCAAGCAGGAGTGTGGGCACCGCAAGCAACACCAGACTGAAGCTGACAGCCCGCCGACGATTCCCCTGCCAGCCGATTACGGCCACCGCAAGCCCGGCGATCGCCATTCCGAGCGTGGTCGAATTGACGGCCAATCCCATCACCCGAGGCGAAACGCCATAACGTTCAGCCAAAGCCGGCAGCAGCGCCTGTGCCGCAAACAGATCTATGACAGTTAGAAACGCCATGGCTGCGATGACGATGTAACAGTGGCGGCGCAGCACACCCAAAGGCTCGGTCATGACCAGTACACCAGATCAATCGGTTGGCTGACACCGGCAACGACGCTGGCGCGGAGCACTCCTGCGGCTTGAATGGGCTTGCACCCCTGCACTTCCGCAGCGTCGGCAAGGTCCTTCGAAATCAGCGCGCGGGTCTTGGTCACTTTATTGTGCTTCTCTAGCTTCGCCGCGAGATTGACGACATCCCCGATGACCGTTGCCTCCAGCCGGTCACCCGTTCCGATCGTTGCGAACAGGACAGCCCCGTGCGTCACCGCAGCGTTGACGACCAACGGCGCGACAAGATTGTGTTCCGCCAGCGAAGCCTCCCAGGATCTGCACTCTGAAAGAATGAGTTCGAGCGCGCGCAGCGCGTCAGCCGCAGCCGTCGGACTTTCATCGACAGCGCCGAAGGTCGCCATGATCCCATCGCCGAGGAACTTGTCGATGACACCGCCGTTCGCCCGTACGATCGGAACAATCCGTGCATGCAGAGACGTGAGAATACGAACCACGTCGCCAGCCGAATGATTCGCGGCCATGGTGGTGAAACCGCGGATATCGAGCATCATGATCGCAGCCGTTCGATCGACGGCCGTACCGGCCTCTGGAAGCGATTCGGCCCGGCGGATGCCTTCCGCGACCCCGGACGAAAGAAACCGCGTTATTTCGCGCGCCGTCGCACCCTCGCTGGTCGCCATCGCAAGTGTCCGCTGCGCCTGTCCGGCCGCGAGTGCCAGCAGAGCGGTGACGACAAGCAGCGCAAAGATCTTGTCGATCTCGGCGCCGATCAGCACATGATTACCGTTGATATAAGCAACGAAGCTTCGCGTCACCGTGCCCGGTTCACTTGTCTGGATGACGGCCAGAGTGAGAATAAGCCATCCAACCGCCGCCGCCAAACCACATGCGATGACGTACTTGGGATCAAAACGTAAGGCGCGCACGACGACGAAAACAAACAGATAGCAGAACGTCGGCGCCTTGAGAGAGAACGCCGGCGGCTGTCCATACTGAATATGAAAAGACCAGATAACACCGATCAGCAGCGCAACGTCGAGACAGATCGAGAACGCTACAAATTGATCCGACACAGGCCCCCTGTTGATCTTCACGAGTCGGACAATTGAAAGCAGCAGGAGCAGGGTAATGGCGATCGGCACGGGCGATAGAAAATCGGACATCCGGTCGATCGGCTTGGGCGCAACAACGTAAAGCGTGCAGAACCAGAGCGCGATTGCGACCTGAATATAACCGATCAGGATTTCGCTTTGCCGATCCTGCTGTGCGATCAGCGTCCGCACACGCTGTGGCAGGAGGTCTGTCGATCGGCCAGAGACGCCGATGCGCAAGTTGGTGAGGACCGCAGTCAGTGTGGAGCGTCCATCCTCGCCCATTCTGCACTATCCGTGTTACCGATCGTCATTCAATTTGCAGCCAGGCCGGCTGACGATCAACGCTGGCCCAGCCGGTCGGATTTCATTGTATAGCCGCCGAACATTATACAGCCGGCTTCCCGCACGATAGCCTGTTGCAAGTGATCCGGTCGGCAAGTTGCGCTCAAGGCGCGCACGTCTCGGTTTCTGACCGTACAGCAAGGCGCCGTGCATTTCGTATGAACTGCTCCGCCGTTCCCATCCGTCGGCGGCCACGCATCGTTATGAGAGACAGAACCCGCGTCAACGGTCCAGTCAGCGGCCGCACCGTGACACGCGGACAATAGACAGGTTTTAGCGGCATGATGGTGACGCCAAATCCGTTGGCCGTCAGATCAAGTGCCCACGCTTCACTATTGGTCGTCACGACAGTATTGAACTGCAGTCCGTTGATTTGAGCTTCCGCCAGCAAATGATCAAGACCGTCATAGCCGGCCACCGAAATGATCTTCTCGTGCGTAAGCTCCGAGAGGCTCACCTCTGAGCTGCGTGCGAGGGGATGTGCGACAGGAAGAACTATGCTGAATCGTTGCTCGTACAGTGGGGCAGCCTCGACAAGCTCGGGATGTTCACTGCTGGCCGAAAGCCCCACATCGATTTCATCAGTGAGCAGAGAATGAACAATCCAGTCGCCTGTTCCTTCCCGAACATCAACGCGAATAGACGGAGACGCCTGCAAAAGTTTGTTGATCGCGGGCTCAAAGAGGCTGGGCTGAATGGCCGTGGCTACTCCCAAACGCAAAGTCGTCATTCGCGCGCGCTTGAATTGATTGGCCTCGACGCCCGCGCTGACAATGCCCGACATGGCATTTTCAAGATGCGAGTAAACCCGCCGGCCCAAATCGGTAAGCGCTATTCGACCCCGAGTCCGATCGAAAAGAGGTCCACCATACTTATCTTCAAGCTTTTTGATCGCGCGGGTTAATGAAGGCTGCGCGACGCAGCATCGTTGCGCTGCCCGCGTGAAGTTCTGTTCTTTACAAACCGCCAAAAAATAGCGAATTTCATGTGTTTCGACCATGCTGTGCTAAATCCCCACGCCCCCACGCCAGCGACGCGACACAACGATGACAAGCGACATATCCGTGGATAGTGACATATCGATGTCGATTGCACATCTAAAGTACCCCAACCATATCTAATTTTGCCGTACAGGCAATATTGTTTTCCCGTAGCTTGCGGCATACATTCTGTAAAGAGACGAGTTTATAAAAAGCCAAAGAGCAACGAAATGTAAGCTATAGACTACTCAATCGGCTTATTTTGCGAGTCTATAGCGCAACAGAAGTAAGATCCGAGCCTTTAGCTATTTCACCAAGTTTGAAATTGCTGGCACTTTCCACCGGCGGACGCACAGCCGCGTCTGCGCAACCTCGAAGGTCCAAAAATGCAAGTTTCCATGCGCTTTGCTGTATTCGCCGCAGCACTCGCCGCTTATCCCCTCACCGCGCTTGCGGGAAGCTGCCCAAAGGATCAGGAACTCAAGACACCGCGCCAGATCGAGAACGCGCCGGACGTCGGCGTCGAACGACCCATCCTGCATGAAGTCGATTTGACCGGCTGGCGCAACATGGGCAATTTCAAGCTGCGCATGCGCCGCCTGACCGTCGCCAAGGATGGCATCATCCCAACGCACGACCACGATGACCGACCATCCATCGTTCTTGTTCAAACCGGCGAGATCATCGAGCACAGTGCGTTTTGCGCCGTTCCGATCTTGCACAAAGCAGGTGATTCCACGCCTGAATTCGGCAAAGGTCATAAGCATTGGTGGGAAAATAAGTCTGGCGCTCCGGTAGTCCTGATCTCGACGGACGTGGTCCATTTCGATACCGAGAAGAATGACCCCATGCACGAAATGCCATAGCCCTCCGGCTCAGTGATCCCCCAACCTGACTCGCTCCTGATCCATAGAGAGCAAGCAACGTGACGAGAGCTACGGCGTACGTTCAGGGCGTCGTCAGTGCTAGTACAATCTTCACTTGCCGAGATTCGGGGGAAACCCGGCGAGACTGGGGATGACTAGGGATAACTAGGGATAACGGGAGGATCCACGATGAAAAAAGTTACAAGACGATCGCCGTCGCGACGGCGATCGTCGGCACATGGGTTGGCTCAACGGTGTCCGTCGTCGAATGCTTTGAGACAGTTTGCGGCGTGACGTAGTGGAGGCTTCAGTTCATCTGGTTTCGATTTTAAGCGGCTTTCGATTGATGCTGCAATCGTCGTTTGTGGATGGTG